>NZ_JBQEPM010000002.1:0-971609 GCF_052045595.1 Pedobacter sp. 22163
TGGGAGACTTAAAAATGAGGTATGAGGGTTTCTCTGGAACGGGCTGGCGGATTAGAAATGTTCACTTTTAATGTTCATGGGAGACTTAAAAATGAGGTATGAGGGTTTCTCTGGAACGGGCTGGCGGATTAGAAATGTTCACTTTTAATGTTCATGGGAGACTTAAAAATGAGGTATGAGGGTTTCTCTGGAACGGGTTGGCGGATTAGAAATGTTCACTTTTAATGTTCATGGGGGACTTAAAAATGAGGTATGAGGCTTTCCTCTGGAACGGGTTGGCAGATTAGAAATGTTCACTTTTAATGTTCATGGGAGACTTAAAAATGAGGTATGAGGCTTTCCTCTGGAACGGGTTGGCAGATTAGAAATGTTCACTTTTAATGTTCATGGGAGACTTAAAAATGAGGTATGAGGCTTTCCTCTGGAACGGGTTTGCGGATTAGAAATGTTAATCCTTAGCGTCCCCTTAGGGACGTTTCGTGGGTAGCCAATTGAATAATTGGCGTTTTCGTTCCGTCGGAACGTTTGGTGGGGCTGGTGCGATAATCCTATAATATTTGCAGGTTGTGGCCACCTAAACCCGATTGAAATGGAAGGCTCCCGCTTCTTCTGCGGGACTTATAATGGAAAGCGGGAAGAGACATGGATTGGAATGCTGGTTTTGCTTTCCAAAACCTGATTTAAAGCTGTTTTAATCGCTTTAACTGTAATCTCTTAACAGCTCAAAATTTATCCACATATTAGTTTAAATGCCAAAATTTCCGTATTTTTGATACTTATTGTTTTTAATTAAAATATGAGCGAAGAACAGGATTTAAAGTCAAATTATTCGGCAGATAATATACAGGTTTTAGAAGGTTTGGAAGCGGTGCGTAAGCGCCCTTCAATGTATATAGGTGATACTGGTGTAAAAGGTTTACACCATTTGGTTTACGAGGTTGTAGATAACTCAATTGATGAGGCTTTAGCTGGTCATGCAAATACGATCGATGTTAGGATTTTAGAGGGTAACTCCATCAGGGTTGAAGATAACGGTCGTGGTATTCCGACAGGAATTAATACAAAAGAAAATAAATCGGCGCTTGAAATCGTAATGACGGTTTTGCACGCAGGTGGTAAATTTGATAAAGATACCTACAAAGTATCTGGAGGTTTGCACGGTGTGGGGGTAAGTTGCGTTAACGCCTTATCTACACATTTGAAAGCCGAAGTTCACCGTGAAGGCAAAATCTGGATGCAGGAATACAATATCGGTAAACCTTTATATGATGTAAAGGAAACTGGTGTTACTGATAAACGCGGTACTATCGTAACTTTTAGTCCGGATGCTACCATTTTCACACAAACTACTGAATATAAATACGATACTTTAGCAGGTCGTTTACGTGAGTTGGCTTTCTTGAATAAAGGAATTAGATTAACCTTAACTGATGAGCGCGAGAAATTGGATGATGGTACTTTTTTATCAGAAGTTTTTGAATCAGAAGGTGGCTTAAAAGAGTTTGTTACATTTTTGGATGGAACACGTGCATCTTTTTTACCAGAACCAATTTATATCGATGGTATTAAAAATGGCGTTCCGGTTGAGCTGGCTTTTCAGTACAACGATAGCTACTCAGAAAATGTGCACTCGTATGTAAACAACATCAACACACACGAAGGAGGTACACACATTGCAGGTTTTCGTAGAGGTTTAACACGTACACTGAAAAGTTATGCCGATAAATCTGGCTTATTGAAAAACCTGAAAATGGAAATCACTGGTGATGACTTTAGAGAAGGTTTAACAGCTGTGGTTTCGGTTAAGGTACAAGAGCCTCAATTTGAAGGCCAAACCAAAACCAAATTGGGTAATACCGAGGTAATGGGTGCGGTTGATATTGCTGTTGGCGAAGCTTTAGGTGCTTATTTGGAGGAAAATCCGAAAGAGGCTAAAATGATCGTTAACAAAGTGATTTTAGCTGCTACGGCCCGTGCTGCAGCACGTAAGGCGCGTGAGATGGTTCAACGTAAGAGTGTAATGGGTGGTTCTGGTTTACCAGGAAAATTAGCCGATTGCTCAGATAGCGATCCTGAAAAATGTGAAATTTATCTGGTAGAGGGAGACTCGGCGGGTGGTACCGCTAAACAAGGTCGGGATCGAAACATTCAGGCTATTTTACCACTAAAAGGTAAAATCTTGAACGTAGAAAAAGCGATGGAGCACAAAATCTATGAGAACGATGAGATCAAGAACATGTTTACCGCTATCGGTGTGAGTATTGGTACACCAGAAGATGATAAAGCATTAAACCTAACAAAATTACGTTACCACAAAATCGTAATTATGACGGATGCGGATATTGATGGTTCTCACATTACCACTTTGATTTTAACATTCTTCTATCGTTATATGAGGGCATTAATCGAGGCCGGTTATGTTTACATTGCATCTCCACCACTTTATCAGGTTAAAAAAGGTAAGGATTTCGAATATTGCTGGAATGATGTACAACGTGATGCCGCTGTACAACGTATTAAAGGTAATGGTAAAGAAGATAGTGTACACATTCAGCGTTACAAAGGTTTGGGTGAGATGAACGCTGAACAACTTTGGGATACCACGTTGAATCCTGCTACACGTACTTTATTACAGGCTACTATTGAAAGTGCTGCAGAATGCGATCATACTTTCTCTATGTTAATGGGCGATGAGGTTGCTCCACGTAGAGAGTTTATTGAGCGCAATGCAAAATATGCGAAAATTGATGCTTAACCCCTAAATCCCCTAAAGGGGACTTCGAGATATGAACCCTCTTCAAGTTAAGTCTTGGAGAGGGTTTTTTGTTGGATCGTGGTGTAAGCGTTACCATCTTACACCATATTGAATTTTTTAGTTTGGATGAATTTAATTGTCATAAGTCAGATGGAAACAGCTGACTCCACCCGAAAATAGGTTATTAATTATTGCTATATTATGAATGTGTCGTTTTTTATTTTGTAAATTTATTTACACACAAATAAAATCAAAATGAAAAAACAGGAATTATTTTACTGCTATTATCGGACTCGATAATAGTTAGTGCGCAGTCACAGCGTAAAAGTCAAAAAATGCGTCCAGCGGCTCAATTGTGGAAATTGAAGGTTAATCCTAAGCTTAAATCTTCAATGGATTGTAAGACCTCAATAGCAATGCATCAATATGTTACACATTCAGCTTTTAGTAGCCCCGGACATATTCCTACCATTGTTAATGCCAATGGAACCCATTCAACTGTGGTGAATAACGGGAATGTGGCAACAATAGTTAATCCGGACGATACGCATTCAACGGTCATCAAAAATGGCAACACATCTACTATTGTTAATCCAAATGGTTCACATTCTACTGTGATCAATAATGGGAGTACATCTGTTATAGTAAATTCTAACGGAACACATTCTACTGTAATTAATAATGGAAGCACATCAATAATTGTTAATCCAGATGGAACACACACTGTAGTTGTAAATTAATTTAGCAATATAAAAACAAAGCCATTCGGTTTACGAATGGCTTTGTATCACTATAAACTTTTCAAAAGATTTGTGCTATCCAGTGCAAATACATTTTGATTAACTAACCATCTCAATGGATGAGATTATTTTATGGCAATGATTATTACAGGATGTAATATGACCCTACAGGTGCCAATTCGGTTTGAGGTTTGTCCTCGTATATTTTATTATCATCCAGCATCTGACAAAGATCGCGTTCAATAGTTCTGCAGATCGTTGTGGTTGGTGTATCTGTAGGTTTATTTTCAAAAGGATCCTGAAGATGCACCGCCATTTTTTCTACCAATAGGAAGAAGGCAGCTATGGCAACCACTAATGGAACTTCCATGTAACCAAAATATTCAATTAAACCAAAAGGCAGTAACACGATGAATAGATGGATAGACATGTTAATGTATTTGCTATAAGTAACCGGAAAAACGGTGTTTTTTATTCTTTCCGATCCGCCCATGTGGTTACATAAAGCTGTAATGGTTTTGTCGATTTCTATTTGCTGATATTTATTGATCCAGCCTTCTTGCAATGCCTTTTTTAAATCCATGGCATGTAACTCCAATATCGTTGTAGTTACATTTTTACGTTTTTTAATAAAAGCGATTTCCTCTGCACACAGGTATTCTTCCAAACCTTTGCGTGGGTTAAAACCTCTTAGCGATTGACTTAAGGCATAACACCAGGCAATTTGCCTTTTTATAAAACGTTCTTTAAATGCCTCAACCTCATCTAAGCCATAAGGATTTTCTACAAAAGATAATATCTGGCGAGACAGGGTTCTAGAATCGTTGACAATGGCACCCCAGAGTATTCTGGCTTCCCACCATCTATCGTAGGCCTGGTTAGACCGGAATGCCAATAGAAGTGAAATGATTGTTCCCAATAGCGCGGGTACTGCAACAGGAATGGAAATGCGTGTAACATGAAAGTTTTCATACAACACCACAATGCCTATGGAGTAGCCAATAACAAACAGGAGTTCTTTTTTGATCTTTCCGAATATATAAGTGAGCGGAATATTATTTCGTAACAGCATAATATAAAGTTTAAAATGTGATTATTAAGCGTTTGCTTCCTGCAACTGTGTTTCGTGTATTTTTGTATCGATTAAATTTTCACTAGCATGAACAGTTAGTGTATTTAATTGAATTACTTCACAGCCTGCACGTGCTGTTAATATTTTAGGGTCGACGCTATATTTGTTGATCGGTGTAAAATTATATTCTTTTAAGTAGGCAATGCGCTCTACATCAAAAGCTTCGATAAAGTTTTTGAAAGCGGCTACAGTACTTCCGTAAAAATATTCGATTCCAATGGCATTGATCTGACTAGGGTATTTTGCCTTGGCCTGATTTAACTGTTGATAAAATTCGTCGCTAACATTTTCGTAATCGCGGCTGCGGCGACTCAACATTAACATATCGGTTATAGAATCCGATAATTTAAAGGCATGTACAAAAATGATGTTTAAGGTTTCATTTTTTTGATGTTGAACAAGTGCATCAATAATTTTAATGCTTTCTAATTTAAAGTCGGTTGGTACTAATACTGTTTTCATCGCTATATCTTGTTTAAATGAATTGAAAAATTATTTATACAAGTTTAGCTTGATGTTATTATAGCGAAATAAGAGTAAGATTAGAATGAGATTAGAGTGTACTCCCTTTTGGAGTGGCTATAGGTTTGGTTAACTGTATAAACTGGTTAATCGGTTAATTGTACCATTAGAGTAGTAACAGTTAACCAGTTTTAACGATTTAAACAATTAACCATTAGTGAACTAACTTTTCGTCGGCAATAAAACCTTAATCTCAGTGCCAACTCCCTCCTGCGATTTAATAGCAATACTACCCCGGTGTAAACGGATAATATTCAATGAAAGCGGTAAGCCAACGCCATATCCCTTAAAATCATTGGTGTTAGATGCACGGTAAAAAGGTTCAAATATATGCTGTATATCTGTTTGCGGTATTCCAATTCCTCTATCTGTTACAGCAATTGAGAGCATATTGGCATTGCTTTCGATACTAATGCTTACCAGATTCTCATTTGAGTACTTACAGGCATTGTTTACAATATTGCTGATGGCAAGCTTAATCAGGTTTTTGTTTACCCGCAGGGTTAGTAAGTCATCATCATCAGGAAGTTTGGTAAAGTCGATTTCTATTTTACTGTTGGGATGTACCTGATTAACTGATTCTTTAATTTCCCATAACAGTTCGTCCATCCGTACCTCTTCCCAGGGTTGGTTTTTGCCATTAAATCCAGATTGTGCCAGCCCCAGTAAACTGGTTAAGATATGCTCTAATCTTTCTGCCTCGTCTTTAATTTTAGATAAGGCTTTGTGCTGTTTAGGGTTATCCTCAACGGTTTTCATCGCCAGTTCAACCTCGCCGCTAATAATGGTTAATGGTGTTCTTAATTCGTGCGAAGCATTGCTGATAAAGTTGTTTTGTGTTTCGAAAGCCGTTTCTAAACGGTTAAGCATATTGTTAAAGGTTTGGGCCAACTGCGACATTTCGTCGTTCCCTTCTTTTACATCCAGTCTTAAGTGCAAATTTTCTGCTTTTATCTTTTTTACGCTCTTAATTATATTTCTTAGGGGCATTAACATGTAATTGGAAAATTTCCAGCCAACAACAAAAGATAAAATAACAGAAAGGAAAAAACCGATTATTAAGATTCTTTGAAGATCTTTTAACTCCCGAAAACCAAAAGGATCATTTGCCGAAACTATTACGATATATCCTTTATGTGGATTTTTAAAGAATTTTCCTGCATAAAAGTGATTTTCAACACGATAGCGTGCTACATATCCGGCATTTATGCGGTTATAAAAACTAGCTGGTAGCTCTCGGTCCAATTTATTCGTTGGTTTTCCAGCTTCTATTATGTACTCTTTTTCTGAAGGCAGACGCTCCAGGTATTGATTACGCATTTTAGCGTAAACCTTATTGTTTTCGTCTTCGTATAATTTAATCTGAGCAGCGATATTAACCCGCGCCTCTAAACGTTTATAAAAATCTTCAAAGGCGAAATCGTTAGAAAAATACCAAACAAAACCACTTAATAAAGAGATAATGATTGCCGATAAAATGGCAAAAAGTAAGGTGATTTTCTTGGCTATTTCCATTATTTTTCTTTTAATATATAGCCTAGGCCTACCACAGTGTGAATGAGTTTCTGGACGGAATTTTTATCTATTTTTTTGCGAAGATAATTAACATAAACATCAACCACATTGGTGCCGAGGTTAAAGTCTATATCCCAAACGTTTTCTAAAATATCAATACGCGATAAAATTTTTGCTTTGTTTTTGGCCATATACTCGATGAGGCGATATTCTGTTGCCGTAAGTATAATTTCCTGTTGGTTTCGTTTTACTGTTTTTGCGCTTAAATTTAGCTGGAGATCTGCTATAGAGATAATCTGATCTTGCGAAACCACACCATGATATCGCCTCAACAGCATTCTAATCCTTGCAAAAAGTTCAGCAAATTTAAATGGCTTTATTAGATAATCATCCGCACCATTATCCAGCCCGTTTACTACATTTTCGGTAGTACCTAAAGCCGTAAGCATAATAATAGGTGTATTTGGTTTTTGTTCTTTAATGATTTTGCAAAGTTCCAAACCATTTATTCCAGGTAGCATAATATCGAGAATAATCAGATCGAACTGATTTTCTATAGCCATCTGTTTTCCGATTAAACCATCAGGAGCTATACTCACGCTAAATCCCTCATCGGTTAAGCCCCTCGAAATTACAGATACAACGCTCGGTTCATCTTCTACAAGTAATAAATTCATTTTGCTGGCAAGTAATCTAAAAAATAGGGAATTACAAAATATTAATCGCTGGTTAGTTGATTTTTAATGCTTTTTTAACGCAAAGCCGACACAATTGTTTGAATTGTTGCAAATTGACGCAAAAAAAAGCCTCTCGGGTGAGAGGCCAGTTATGTTTTAACCACAGAGCGAACGGAGGAAAGTCACAGCGTCCGCGAAGGTTTTTCTTGCGCTTTAGGCTTCCATCTTTAAAAGATTTTCTTTGCATAGCTGTCGGATTCTTCACTGCGCCCAGAATGATAATACTTCGTGCTTTCTGTGCCTCCATGGCAAATCCTTTGACTCCGTTCAGGATGACACAGCGCTTTAACTTCCTTTCTCCGATTTTTCCTTTAAAGACTTTAATCCGTCTTCGAAATCTTTACCAATCATATTGTCAATAAATAAACAAAACCATTTATTTATTATTCCTTTACTTTCACCACTCATGGTCCAGGTAACTTTATTTCCATTAGTTTCTTTTTCAATATCGAAACGGGTATCTGCAACACTTTCCATAGGTTTGATGAATTTCAATTCCATATCAACCATTTTATTGATTTCAACCGTATTTATTTTCATTTGTCCGTTACCACTTTTTTCTCCATTCCATTGGTATAGGTGACCAGGTTGGGCGATATTTCCTGTAATGGTTACCTTAGCTTGTGGATCCATTTTAGACCACGCGTTCCATTTATAAAATTCATTATAATCGGCAATGTTTTTATAGATTACACTATCTGGAGCATTAATTGTTATTGTCCGATTAACAGAGTAGCTTTTTGGTAAAAAAAAACTACCTCCAATAATAATAATTGCCAATACGACAATAATGCCAAGTAAGATTTTGAGGAATTTCATAATTAATTTAGTTTGGTTACCTAAATTTATAAAGAAACCAGCTTAAATCAAAGTAAAGTTCACTAAACAATTTTGATCTTAGATTGAGGCGAATTGATCTTAAAATGCATTAAATCGGCAATAGATTGCGCTTTTTGTTTAATCAGATCTGCATTGTCTCCTGTAAAAAGATCGTCGACAGTTTGGAAGAACAGGTTTTTCCAGGTTTCAAATGCTTCAGTTTGCAATGGTGTTTGTTCATTCAAGGCAAAATGGGTAAGCATGGGGTTGCCTTTGTAAATTGCTTTTCCGAAAAGGATACTTTCCCAAAAATCGTACATTTTAGGTAAGTGGTACGACCAGTCTACTTTGGCAACATCGGTAAATATTGGGCCTATCTGTTTATTAAGCGCAACATTTTTGTAAAATGTATCCACTAAAAGCATAATATCTTCTCTATTATGAATATCTTTTTTCATGATGCAGTGATTTTAAACCTAAAAAACCCAGAACAATCAACGATAGGAATTTGATGGTATCGACAATGATGTACAAAATATGATGATAACTTTTAGCAGTTACGTTGCCTGCCAAAACCAGCTTTGCCCTTTCATCGAGTATTGGCAATAGCCAAAAAGTATCTGCCATTAAAAGAATGGTAATAGAGAAAAGTAAAATACTGTGAAAGCTTTTTAAAGGTGCGGGTAGGGAGCAGGCTAAAATGATGATAACCAATACGATCTCTATTTTATTGAGTGCCTGAAAAACCAGTTGTCCGATGCCTAAACCAAGTGGGGTCGTAATTCCTGGGGCCTGGAATTTTAATGGGGCTTCTAAAAAGCTAATTCCACCAATTAAACCTGCCCAGAAAATAACACAAAAGATTGTGATTAACTTTTTCATTAGGTTCAAATATCATTTAAAATAGCTTAATAAAAATGATTAAAGTCATAAAGTAAAATTACATTTATCTATAAAGCCTTAAAATCATTTTGTCGTAATTAATAACGGCTTTATACTGCATTAATATATCTCCACCAATAATACTCATAATAGGCGGATGACCAAACTGTTGGTAGGTTTCACTAACCGATTGCAGATCGAAAGCCACTGTTTCGTAGTTTTTGATCTTTAACGATCCGATTTTTAGCTCAGGAATAGTTGCCTGAATGGTAGTGGTCGAAGTAAAAAGGGTGGCTGCATTAATTTCGTCAGATACCTGCAGGGTTTCTGATAGGTGTTGCTCAATCAACGATTTATCGAACACGCTTCGCGAGGCACCGGTATCTAAAACAGCAAAATGTTTTTCCTTAAAAACAACAACTTCCATCAAAAGGTGGAAACCGTCGTCTTGTAAATTTATCAGTTTTAGTGGGATTGAAATTGATTTCATTGTTTATTTATGTCTACTGCCCTTCGACTACGCTCAGGGTGACAACTTATCTAAATGTAAGAAAAATGCCACGGAAGCACGGAATACACAGAATATAAATCTAATTCTGTGCTTCTGTGTTTCCGTGGCAAAAAAATAATGATGTAATTAGTGTTAAACCAATTTCATTTCTGCCAGTACGTTATTCATGTTCCTTACGGCATCGGCACTTTTATTAAATGCGGCCTGCTCATCATCGGTTAATTTAAAATCGATGATTTTCTCCCAGCCATTACGGCCAATAATTACGGGTACACCTAAGCATATATCTTCCTGTCCGTATTCGCCTTCGAGAGAAACGCAGCAGGTAAAGAGTTTTTTCTCATCGCGTAAAATCGCTTCAACCAATGCAGCGCCGGCAGCGCCTGGTGCATACCAGGCCGAAGTGCCGATTAAGCCTGTTAAAGTAGCACCACCAACCATGGTATCGGCTGCAACTTTATCAAGGGTAGCTTTATCCAATAAATTACTAACCGGTAAACTCTGGTATGTAGCTAAGCGGGTTAAAGGAATCATGGTGGTATCGCCGTGGCCGCCAATTACA
The DNA here is from genome assembly GCF_052045595.1 of Pedobacter sp. 22163. Classification (NCBI taxonomy): domain Bacteria; kingdom Pseudomonadati; phylum Bacteroidota; class Sphingobacteriia; order Sphingobacteriales; family Sphingobacteriaceae; genus Pedobacter; species Pedobacter sp. 22163. Next base: position 10,176 of record NZ_JBQEPM010000002.1, read on the forward strand.
AAGCCCTGTAAATCGTTAGGGTTGCAATTTAAAGCCTGCGATAAATAAAATTTGAAACGAGAGCTATCTAACGTTCCGCCCATACCGATAATACGGTTTTTAGGTAGACCTAACGATTTTAAGGCTAAATAAGTCATCGTATCCATTGGGTTACTGATCACGATGAAGATAGCTTCTGGAGAGTATTTTAAAATGTTTTCGGCAACACCCTTAACAATACCAGCATTAATGCCGATCAGTTCTTCGCGGGTCATCCCTGGTTTGCGGGGCAAGCCTGAGGTAATTACCACCACATCAGAACCAGCGGTTTTGCTGTAATCGCCAGTTACACCGGTAATTTTAGTGTCGAAACCCAAAAGGGTTGCGGTTTGCATCATGTCGATCGCTTTGCCTTCGGCAAAACCCTCTTTAATATCTAACAGGACAAGTTCGTTCGCTAATTCTTTGCGGGCAATATTATCTGCACAAGTGGCACCAACTGCGCCTGCGCCAACAACCGTTACTTTCATATATTTTATTTTAATGGTTTGCGTATCGTTAAATATTAATCGAAGGTAGAAATAAATATAAGGTTTAAAAATGCTTTTCAAAACTTTATAATTTGATGATGGTTTACTTATTATGTTCAAAAGCAGAAGCATAAAAGCAAAACCCATTATGTAAAATAAGCCCGCTTCGAATATCGACCACAAGGCCTTTGAAGGCAAATGGTGTTCATTACATTACTTTACAAATTGATAGCATTTGTGTTGTAGATGAAGTTATTTGGCGGCTTATCTCATCCAAATTGCAAAAGACAACTAGTTTAAGGTTTTTCTTTATTTTCGATTATTTCCCATTTATTAAAGATCGCTCTCAGTCCAATTCTCTTTTCTTCATCATAAGAAGTAAGGCTCACTTTCCCGTCTTTTGCTTCCAACACAATTTCGGCAGGGCTTTTATTCCCATCTTGTTGTAGAATATAACCTTTATAATAAGCTTTACCTGATAATAGGTTTTTGCTAAAAGAACATTCAATACTTTCAATCTGCGTTTCGAACAAAACTTTTTCCTGCTCTGGTGGAGCGCTCTCTAAGGTAATAATCTTTGTAGTTGGGTTAATCGTTATTTCTGTTGATGCAGTTATTTCTTCACCGTTTGGACCTAGCAGTTTATTGGTGGTGTACTTAATGGTTTTATTACAGATTTCACTTTCTGGATTGTTTTTGTTTACAAGGGGTTCATTTGCGACAAAGCTGCTGGCTAACAGGAAAAAGCTAGAAAGTACAATTAATCTATTGATGTAAGTTTTCATAAGATGATCGATTTAGATATGCTAATGTAATATTTATCTTAGATGTTTTATCGAAGCTTAAGCTACAGGTTTTTGCAATTTAAATCTGAGTGACAGGGAAAGACTCCTAAAAAGCACTATTCTTTTATTTTTTTTTACAGTGTGCTTGCTTGAAGGAACCGAAATGCTACTGTTACTGATCTTCAAATCATTTAAATTTCTTTTTTAATAAAAGATTGCTTCACCCTTACAACATTACCTCATTAAAGCTACAGGATACAAAAAACCTGATTGTTTTTTTAGTTAGATGGCTTTATAATTTTCTTGATCTCGTCTAGCGTATATGCTTTATACGCAAAACCAAATCGCTTGGTGTTCTCTTCAACTGTTGTATCGAAACCTGCTTTCTTACGTCTTTTGTTTACGTCTCATTTCTAAAAATAAAGCGTTAAAAAGAACAAAATGATAATGAGTTCGGAATTAATGCTTTAAAAGAACGCTTAGGTTTTTAAAACCGGATAGGTTTGTTCGTCAAATTTTGTTGATAAAATCCTGACAACTTCAACCCTCAAATTCCTTATTTTTGAAGAACCGTTATTATTCTACAACGGTTAATCCTTTGCCGCACAATATGTACTTAATTTTTGATACTGAAACCACTGGTTTGCCACGTAATTATAATGCACCTATTACCGATACGGATAATTGGCCGCGTTGTATACAGATTGCATGGCAACTGCATGATGAGATGGGGAGATTGGTTGAACATCAGGATTATCTGGTTAAACCAGAGGGGTTTAATATTCCCTATGATGCAGAACGGATCCACGGTATTTCTACAGAACTCGCTGCCGAACAAGGTATCGGTTTCGACGAAATGCTGGCCAAGTTTAATGAAGTTTTAAATAAAGCCAAGTTTATTGTCGGCCAGAATGTTGGTTTCGACGTAAACATTATGGGCTGTGAGTTCCACCGTTTTGGTGTAGCTAACCGTTTGGCCGAGATGCCTGTGTTAGATACCTGTACCGAAGTTACCGCCCAGCTTTTACAATTGCCTGGGGGGAGGGGCGGAAGGTTTAAACTGCCAACCTTAACCGAGCTACATTCTTATTTGTTTGGTGTTCCTTTTAGCGAAGCCCACAATGCAACTGCCGATGTGGAAGCAACTACACGTTGTTTCTTGGAATTGGTAAAAAGAGAGGTTTTTAAAAAAGAAGAATTACAGGTTGATGTAGAATATTTTCCTCGTTTTAGAGAGGTAAACCCGGCTACGATTGAAGGAGTTGGTTTAAAACACATCAATTTAAAAGCTGCTTCTGATGAAATCCGAAAACGTTTACAAAAAGCTGAGGGCGGAGGGATTTCGAAACAGGAACTTGCTGGAAACAAACAGGAACTTGCTGCAGCAACCTTTGTACATTTACACAACCACACCCAGTTTTCTGTATTACAAAGTACCATCAGTATTCCCGATCTGGTAAAAGCTGCGGCAGCACAAAAAATGCCTGCGGTAGCCATGACCGATCATGCAAACATGATGGGGGCTTTCCACTTTGTAAACCATGTTTTAAACCATAATAAAGCTGCCGAAGCAAAAAATGCCGCTGCAATTGAGGCAGGCGAGCGCCCTACGGAAGTGGTAATGACACCGATTGTTGGGGTAGAATTTTTTGTTTGTAATAATCACTTAGACCGGACAGCAAAAGATAACGGTTACCAGATGGTACTGTTGGCGAAGAACAAAAAAGGCTATCACAATCTAGCTAAAATGTCTTCTATCGCTTATACCAAAGGTTTTTATTATGTGCCCCGTATCGATAGGGAGGTAATTGAACAATATAAAGATGATATTATTGTTTTATCGGGCAACCTATCCGGAGAGATTTCGAACAAAATTTTAAACATGGGTGAAACCCAGGCTGAAGAAGCGCTGATCTGGTGGAAGAACATGTTTGGAGATGATTTCTATGTGGAGGTAATGCGTCACAACCAGGAAGATGAAGACCGTGTAAACGAATCGCTGATTGCTTTGGCGCGCAAACACGAAGTTAAATTAGTAGCTACAAATAATACCTATTACATTAACAAGAAGGATGCAAATGCGCACGATATCTTGTTGTGTGTAAAAGATGGCGAAAAACAGGCCACACCAATTGGCCGTGGTCGGGGTTACCGTTATGGTTTGCCTAATCAAGAATATTATTTCAAATCTGGTGATGAAATGAAATCGCTTTTTGCTGATTTGCCGGAGGCGATTGTAAATATTAAAGAAATTGTAGATAAGATTGAAATCTATAAACTTGCCCGCGAAGTACTCTTACCTAAATTCGATATTCCAGAAGAATTTTTAGTGGCAGAAGATGAGGCCGATGGAGGGAAACGCGGGGAAAATAAATTTTTGCGCCATCTTACTTACGAAGGAGCCAAAAAACGTTATGGCACGTTAACCCCTGAGGTTATCGAACGTTTAGATTTCGAATTACAGACCATTGAAAAAACCGGTTATCCGGGTTATTTCCTAATTGTACAGGATTTTATTGCTGAAGCCCGTCGCAGGGATGTTTCGGTAGGACCAGGCCGTGGTTCTGCAGCCGGATCGGTGGTGGCTTATTGTTTGTGGATCACGAATATCGACCCCATTAAGTACGATCTCCTTTTTGAGCGTTTCTTAAATCCCGATCGTGTATCCATGCCCGATATTGATATCGATTTTGATGATGAGGGCCGTGGCCGTGTAATGGAATACGTAATTGGCAAATACGGTTCCAGCCAGGTTGCGCAGATTATCACTTATGGAACCATGGCAGCCAAATCTTCCATCCGCGATACAGCCAGGGTATTGGATTTGCCACTTTTTGAAGCTGATAAGATTGCCAAGCTGATCCCAAATATGAAGCTTGCAAAAATCTTTACGCTGGATGAGAAAACACTGAAAGAAGCTTTGCGCCCTGATGAATATGAACGCGTTGTTGAATTGAAAAACCTTGGCGCATTAAAAGATTTGAGTGCCGAAACCATTCAACAGGCACAGATTTTAGAAGGCTCTTTACGGAACACCGGTATTCATGCCTGTGGAGTAATTATTACGCCAAGCGATATAACCAATTTCGTTCCCGTATCTACCGCAAAAGATTCTGATTTATATGTTACCCAATTTGATAACTCGGTTGTAGAAAGCGCGGGTTTATTAAAGATGGACTTTTTGGGTTTAAAAACCCTTACCCTGATAAAGGATACCGTAAAACTGGTTAAAAAACGATTTGGTATTGATCTCGATCCGGATAATTTCCCAATTGATGATGTATTAACCTATGAGCTTTTCCAGCGTGGTGAAACCATCGGGATTTTCCAGTACGAGAGTCCGGGCATGCAGAAATACATGAAGGAGCTGAAACCAACGGTTTTTGATGATTTAATTGCGATGAACGCATTATATCGCCCGGGCCCAATGGAGTATATTCCAAGTTTCGTTCGCCGTAAAAATGGCGAAGAAGAAATTAAGTACGATTTGGATGCCTGCGAAGAGTATTTGAAAGAAACCTACGGAATTACCGTTTACCAGGAGCAGGTAATGCTTTTATCGCAGAAACTGGCCGGATTTACCAAAGGTGAGGCCGATGTGCTGCGTAAGGCGATGGGTAAGAAACAGAAAGACGTTCTGGATAAAATGAAACCAAAGTTTGTGAAACAAGCGGCCGAAAAAGGCCATGATGCCACAACTTTAGAAAAAATATGGAAAGATTGGGAAGCATTTGCATCCTATGCTTTCAACAAATCGCACTCTACCTGTTATGCATGGATTGCCTATCAAACCGCATACCTAAAAGCACATTACCCTGCCGAATATATGGCTGCGGTACTGTCTAACAACATGAGTGATATTAAACAGGTAGCTTTCTTTATGGAAGAGTGTCGCCAGATGAGTGTTACGGTATTAGGTCCCGATGTGAACGAGTCTGACCTCAAATTCTCGGTAAATGCTAAGGGCGAAGTCCGCTTCGGTATGTCGGCCGTAAAAGGTGTGGGTGAAAAGGCGGTGGAAAGTATTATTGAAGAAAGATTGGCAAATGGGCCTTACAGTAATGTGTACGATTTTGCCAAGCGTTCCAACACGCGCATTGTAAATAAAAAAGCTTACGAGAGTTTTGTGTATAGCGGCGCTTTCGATGCATTTGGTGGGCACAGGGCGCAGTATTTTTATATCGGCCCGAACGATAAAATGAATGGTATTGAAAAGATTATCAAATATGCCAACGATTTTCAGAACAATGAAAGTACGTCACAAGCTTCCTTATTCGGGGGCTCTAAAGCCGATCTTATTTTAGAACCAAGTTTGCCAGTTTCGCCAGAGTGGGCATTAATGGACAGGTTAAAGTACGAGAAAGATGCTATTGGGATTTTTCTTTCTGGCCACCCTTTAGATAATTATAAACTCGAACTCGATAAATTCTGTACCCATGGCGTTAAACAGTTGAGTATCATCAATAAGGTACGTATGGGCGATAATAATGAAGAGATTTTGGCCGAATTCGAAAAGCTGAAAAACCGTGAGCTTTGTGTAGGCGGACTCGTGGTAACCGCATCACAACGGATTACCAAAACAGGTAAGCCATTTGGTACTTTTGTTTTCGAAGATTATGAGGATGCAAGTGAAATGGCCTTGTTCGGAGAAGATTTTTTAAAATTTAAATCGTTTTTAACAGAAGGATATTTCTTACAGATTAGAGGCAGGGTTGGTGAACGTTTTGGTAAAGCCGGCGATTGGGAGTTTAAAATTACTTCAATTAACTTAATGTCTGAACTGAGGGATAAATTAGCTAAAAGTTTAACTATCCAGGTGCCAATTGAGCGGGTTAACGATCAACTGATGCGCGAGATTGAAGCCATATTAGCAGACAATAAGGCAAACTCCGAGCAACAAAACTGCCAACTTAACTTCGCTATTTTTGATCGGGAAAAGGAGATTATGTTGGATATGCCATCAAAAAATCTTAAAATAAATCCAAACAATAAGTTTTTAGAACAATTACTCGGGCTTAATGTTGTAAACTATAAATTGAATTAGCATAGCGCATGGCGTTTAGTACATAGCGGCTCTAATTTTCGCTTTGATGCTATGCCCTAAGCTCCCTGCTCTTCGACCATCGCCCTCTGCTTTTACCAAAATAATGTCAAATTGACACTACAGATGGGTTGGCATTACAATTGAATACATATATTTGAACATAAAAAAAATAATTATGGCATTAGAAATCACAGATGCAAACTTCGAGGAGCTTGTATTAAAATCAGATAAACCCGTATTAGTAGATTTTTGGGCAGAATGGTGTGGCCCTTGTCGCATGGTTGGTCCAGTAGTTGAAGAAATCGCTAAAGAATATGATGGAAAAGCGGTAGTTGGAAAAGTAAACGTTGATAACAATCCTCAAATTTCAATGCAGTTTGGTATCCGTAACATCCCTGCTTTATTATACTTTAAAGATGGTCAGGTTGTTGACAAACAGGTTGGTGCTGTTCCAAAATCAGTATTAGCAGAAAAATTAAATAAGCAATTGGCTTAGTTTAAGCTCAAAACAGAAAACAAAGCTTAAAGCTTGTAACATATTTAAAACCCAAGTTCATTTGATGGATTTGGGTTTTTTATTGCAAACTTATTTTTGTTTCTTTAATAAAAAACTAACAATCATGTCTATTAACCTATTTAACAATAAAACTTTAGGTGTTTTATTGGCAGGTTTAGCCCTAAACTGTGCAAATATTGCATGTGTATCGGCGCAAAACCCTGTTGAAACGAACGAACCTTCAGCAGATTATAAGCCAGCATTTGCCGGGCAGACCCGAATTGGGGGTGTAAAGACTAAAACCCCTTTGGATATTAAGATTATTAACGAAAAATTAGAAAATCCATGGGCCATTTCAGTTCTTCCAAATGGTGGTTTTTTAATTACACAAAAACAGGGCACAATGGTGATCCTTACTCCTGACGGGAAATTAAGCAAAAAGATAACCGGTTTACCCAAGGTAGACCCATCTGGCCAGGGAGGTTTATTGGATGTAACTTTAGATCCAGACTTTGCTAAAAATAGAATGATTTATTGGGCTTATTCAGAGCCTCAGGATAAAGGCGTTTTATTAGCTATTGCCAAAGGTAAATTAGCAGCTAATGAAACTACGATAGAGAACCAAACCGTTATTTATCGCGCTACACCAGCTTACGGCGGTAAACTTCAGTACGGTTCGAGAATTGTTTTCGATAAGGATGGTAATTTATTTGTAAGCACTGGCGAACGTTCTGGTAACGATATCAGAATTCAGGCGCAGTATTTAAATTCGTCTTTGGGTAAAATCTTACACCTTACCCCTAATGGCAAAGCTGTTGCGAATGGACCATTTGCTGGTAAAGCAGATGCAAAACCAGAAATTTATGCCTATGGATTGCGGAATCCAGATGGTTTAGCCATTAATCCTTTGACCGGTGATTTATGGGAAGCCGAATTTGGCCCTAAAGGTGGTGATGAGGTGAACATTATTAAACCTGGCAAAAATTATGGCTGGCCAATTATTACCTACGGGACAGAATACAGTGGTAAAAAAGTAGGCGATGGTATTCAGCAGAAAGATGGCATGGAACAACCTGTTTATTATTGGAATCCAAGTATTTCGCCCGGCTGCATCGCGTTTTACAATAGTAACAGCATTGCTGAATGGAAGGGGAATTTATTTGTAGGTGGTTTGGGTGGTTCACATATTATCAGATTGGTGATAAAAGATGATAAAATTGTTGGTGAGGAGCGTTTGCTGGAAGGTAAAGGCGAACGTTTCCGCGATATGGTACAAGGAAAAGACGGAGCACTTTATTCGGTAACCGATAATGGTCATTTGTTTAGAATAGCTAAGAAGTAATTAATTTTTAACCTATTACGTTTCGAAAACCTGATAGGTTTTTTAAAATATTAATCCCGAATTCATTTATTGAGTTTGGGATTTTTTGTTTATTCGGATTATTAGTGTTTTGGAAATGTGGGGTTCTGCTTTTCATCGGGGGTTTTAAGGAGGACTGTAGCGGTGGTTAAAATAATATAAACTTATTCGGAAAGGTGCTTTAGTTTGCTTCGGTTTGTTCAGTCCTGCTGTTCGCTGTAGCCCTCATACTTCGGCGCTGCCGCTGCCATCAGGTTTAAATTGCTTTGGTCTGGCGGTACTTGGGCTGGTTGCCTTTCTAACGTTGATTATCACCTCCTCGTTTTAAGGAGGGGTGCCCACATGGCGGGGTGGTTAGCGTTAGGGATTGTAAGGGTTTAGTACCGATCCTTCATCGGTACCGGAGCGTAGCGCAGCCCTGGAAAGCCCGCCCCTTGCGTAGCTTGGGGAACGCCCATATCAATTTGCAGTTTGCAATTCACAGTTTGTAGTTAGCCGGTGCTTAGACCTTGAAACTTTGAAAGTCTTGGGTAGTTTTTTAATTTTTTTTAATAAATCTTTTATTAGCTTTACCATATGCAGGCTGTAAACTATGAAAACGAAACAAGCTATGGTAATTTAGAATTGCTTGCACAGCAAGTGGTAGAAGGTTTTATTACCGGGCTGCACAAAAGTCCATTTCATGGCTTTTCGGTCGAATTTGCAGAACACCGTCAGTATAATAATGGCGATAATGTTAAAAATATAGACTGGAAACTATACGCCAAAACCGATAAACTTTATAGTAAACGTTTCGAAGAAGAAACCAATTTGCGCTGCCAGTTTGTGATTGATGTTTCCTCATCAATGTACTTTCCTGAACCCAAAAATAACAAACTGATTTTCTCCATACAGGCTGCCGCATCTTTGATGTATCTGTTGAAGAAACAGCGTGATGCTTTTGGTTTAAGCTTATTTACAGATGAAATACTGTTGAATTCGCCAGCAAAGTCGACTACCGTACATCAGAAATATTTGTTTACACAATTAGAAGAGCTGTTACATAACCCCAAGGTAAATGCACAGACTAATTTAAGCGAAGCTTTGCACCAGGTGGCCGAACTGATTCATAAACGTTCATTGGTAATTGTTTTCAGTGATCTTTTTAATACCCAAACCAGCACAGATAAAACGGACGAGTTTTTTGATGCCTTGCAGCATTTAAAATTCAACAAACATGAAGTGGTGGTTTTTAACGTGGTAGATAAATCAAAAGAAGTCGATTTTAATTTTGAAAACCGCCCGTACCAGTTTATCGATATGGAAACCGGTGAAACGATTAAAGTACATACCAATCAGGTAAAGGAAAATTATACAGCAGCAGTTTCCTTGTATCGACAGCAGATTGCGCTAAAATGCGCCCAATATAAAATCGACTTAATTGATGCCGATATGAACGATGGATTTTACCCTGTCCTTCAGTCTTACTTGATCAAAAGGCAAAAATTAGGCTAAAATTTGTTGCAAACAACACAGATTCAGCATTGTTTAATAAATGATTTAAATTTTAAACTCCTTAATATGTTAGAAAAAGGCGCTATAGCACCAGATTTCGAATTGAATGCTACTCCCGACCAGAAAATAAAACTTAAAGATTTTAAAGGTAAAAATGTTGTCCTGGCTTTTTATCCTGCCGATTGGAGTCCCGTATGTAGCGACCAAATGGCACTTTATAACGAAATGCTAAAATATTTTAATAAGAATGATGCACAGATTTTTGGTGTTTCTGTTGATAGTGTTTGGTGCCACCTCGCTTTCCAGGAAAATAGAAAACTGCATTTTCCGCTTTTGGCCGATTTTGAGCCAAAAGGCGAAGTGTCAAAAGCTTATGGCGTATACGATGAAGAACTTGGTGAAAGTAAAAGGGCACTTTTTGTAATTGATAAAGAAGGGAAAATTGCCTGGAGTTATTTGTCGCCAATAGCCGTTAACCCTGGCGCTGACGGAATTTTAGACGCATTAGAGGAATTAAACAAGAAATAAGCTATGAGTACTTTAAAACCTGAAATAAATAATAAAGATCACATTCAAGGTGATGATTCGGCGAGTGTAACCATTGTCGAATTTGGCGATTATCAATGCCCATATTGCGGTAATGCCTACCCGATTATGAAGGAAATTGAAGAAACATTCGGGCATCAGATCAAATTTATCTTCCGCCATTTCCCTTTGGCAAATACCCATGAGTTTGCTTTTCCGGCTGCCATTGCTGCAGAAGCGGCAGGTTTACAAGGTAAGTTTTGGGAAATGCACGATGCACTGTACGAAAATCAATACCGTTTAAGTGGTGAGCTTTTCGACGAACTGGCTGAAACGATTGGTTTAGATCTGGAGCAGTTCCAGCAAGACAGCACTTCCGAAGAAATCAAAAGCAAAATAGAAGATGATTTTGATAGTGGTGTGCGAAGTGGCGTAAACGGAACGCCTTCGTTTTATGTAAACGGAACTAAGTTTGATGGAGGGGCAACAGATCTTTATCAGATGCTTAAAGAAAGTACCGAATAATTTGCATAAAAAAAACCTCATGTATTTTGCAATACATGAGGTATCAGATAAGGGTAACCGGAAAACTAAAAAACTAATTATGAGTTTTTAGAATTTAACAAAATTGAAATCGCTTCGTGTTTTGTTATTTCAAAGGTGCACTTCATTTATGAAGTTTTAGTGAAGAAACTTCATCCATTCCATATTGCGATACTTCTGTTACAACCGCTCTGATGAAAGTCTTCAGTAAGTCAGATTGGCTTATTTCTATCTGTTATTCAAAACAATATAAGTGCTTCATCTATTTATAAAGTAACAATAAACAATCCTGATTAAAAAAATACCTTCATGAGTAAAAATGTGGCAGAACAACTGGTTGAAATGCTGGTTGAAGTTGGTGTAAAAAGAGTTTACGCCGTTACTGGAGACAGTTTAAATTATTTTAACGATGCGGTAAGGCGAAACGGCAAAATCAAGTGGATCCACGTGCGCAATGAAGAAGTTGGAGCCTTTGCGGCAGCAGCAGAAGCTGAACTTGATGGAATAGCCTGTTGTGCCGGAAGCTGTGGTCCGGGCCATGTTCATTTGATTAATGGGCTTTATGATGCGCACCGTTCTCATGTTCCCGTAATTGCTATTGCTTCAACTATCCCAACAGGCGAATTCGGAATGGATTTTTTTCAGGAAACCAATACCATTAAGTTATTTGATGATTGCAGTTATTACAACCAGGTAGCCACCACCGCGGCACAGGTACCAAGAATGTTCCAAACGGCCATTCAGCATGCCATTCATAAAAAAGGAGTCGCAGTTTTTGGTCTGCCAGGTGATGTAGCCCAAATGGATGCCATGGAAAGTGTAACTTCCATGCAACTGTTTAATAATAGGCCGGTCATCCGCCCTTCCGATCTGGAACTACATGGTTTGGCTTCGCTACTGAACAGTGAAAAGAAAATTATGCTTTATTGTGGAATAGGGGCAGCTGAAGCACATGATGAAGTGGTAGCACTTGCGGCTAAATTAAAAGCACCAGTTGGATTTTCGTTCCGTGGTAAAATGGGCATCCAATATGATAATCCTTACGAAGTTGGCATGACTGGTCTTTTAGGTCAGCCATCGGGTTACCATGCCATGCACGAAGCTGATGTGGTACTGTTATTGGGGACGGATTTTCCATATGTAAATTTTATGCCCGAAAAAAACAAAATTATTCAGATCGATGAGAGACCGGAACGGTTAGGTAGAAGGGCAAAACTAACGATGGGTTTATGCGGAAATATAACTGATTCAATTAAAGCATTATTACCACTTTTGGAAGAGAAGAAAGATGAAAATTTCTTGAAAACCCAACTCGAGTTCTATCAAAAGGTTAAAGAAAGACAACAGGTTTATGTAAACGATCAGGGCGAAGAAAATAAAATTCAGCCTGAATTTGTGGCTGAAACCCTTAATCGCTTAGCTGCACATGATGCCATCTTTACCGTTGATACTGGCATGTGTTGTGTTTGGGGAGCACGTTTTATTGATGGTACAGGGGAGCGTAAAATGCTCGGATCTTTTAATCATGGCTCGATGGCAAACGCTATGCCCATGGCTATAGGGGCTGCCTTGGCACATCCCGAAAAACAGGTAATTGCCCTTTGTGGCGATGGTGGTTTATCAATGCTCTTAGGCGATCTGGCAACCATTAAACAATATAACCTGCCAGTTAAGTTAATCGTTTTTAACAACAGGGCTTTGGGAATGGTTAAGTTGGAAATGGAAGTTGATGGATTGCCCGATAATGAAACAGATATGATTAACCCTGATTTTGCAGTGGTTGCGCAGGCCATGGGCTTTAAGGGGATAACAGTAGCCAAGCCTGAAGAAGTGGAAACAGCAATCAGTCATGCACTTAATGAAAATGGCCCTGTTCTATTGAATATCATGACCAATCCCAACGCTTTAGCAATGCCTCCAAAAATAGAATGGGCTCAAATAAAAGGCATGACTGAATCGATGGCCAAGTTAATGCTGGGTGGAAAAATGAGTGAGGTTATGGATACAATAAAATCAAATTATAAACATTTGGGGGAAGTTTTGTAAGGAAAAGAGGTAGTTAATATTAATTAGCCCGCAAATCCAATAAAAAGATCGTCATCTCGACTGAAGCGCAGTGTAATGGAGAGATCTATCTCGATAGACTTGTACTTCGCTCGAAATGACGAACTCTGATTTGACTCTTCAATGAATTATTTCTTCGAATAAAGATTTTGCAGATGCATGAGTGCCACGATCAATTTATCTTCATCACCAGCTAAACAATAATATTTAATTCCATTTTTATCATTGTCAGGTTCGTTTTCTCGCTTTTCGAAAACAGGATAAATTGATTTAAGGGTTGTACTATTCTGTTCAGGACTAACCTTAAAGCCTTTCCAATGCTGTATTTGCGATTTATTGGAGCTTTCTATCCTGGCATGATCTGAACTGGAAAATGTTTTTCCGATGGTGAAAATCCCGAAATTCATTTCTTCATCAATAGAGAATGAATGTGCTGTAATTTTAAATTTAGTTTCCTTGCCACTATGTAAGGTAATATCGGTTCCGCCGATGGCTTTTGCCAGTAATTGATTGATGTTTTTAACAATTTCGGCCTTTGTTTGTGCGAAGCCACTGAATGATGCAGCCAGTAATAAAACCAGCGTTAATTTTGTTCTCATAATAATTAAGGTTTAAATATTTGTGTGTAACTAAATTTAATCATTTTTTTCGCTAAATACATACCTAAAAATGAGTAAATAAAAAGGCAACCAGATTACTGATTGCCCTAAGTTTAGTTAGTGATAATATTATAAGTTGCCTCTTAATTCCTGCTCACGCTCTAACGATTCGAATAATGCTTTAAAGTTACCCGCTCCAAAACTCTGTGCACCTTTACGCTGAATAATCTCAAAGAAAAGGGTAGGGCGGTCTTCAACCGGTTTAGTGAAAATCTGCAACAAATATCCTTCTTCATCACAATCAACCAAAATGCCCAGGCTTTCCAGTAAAGATATTTCTTCATCAATTTTACCTACACGTTGCGGCATCATATCGTAATAGGCCTCTGGTGGTGCACTTAAAAATTCAACGCCACGTGCTTTCAGTTCTTTAACTGTTTTAACAATATCTTTAGTGGCCACAGCAATGTGCTGAACGCCTTCACCCTCATAATATTCCAGGTATTCTTCAATCTGCGATTTCTTTTTGCCTTCAGCAGGCTCATTAATCGGGAATTTCGAATAGCCATTTCCATTACTCATTACCTTACTCATCAAAGCAGAATATTCGGTATTAATCTGCTTATCATCAAAAGATAAGATATTTACGAAGCCCATTACATCCTCATACCATTGTACGGCTTCATTCATGCGGTTCCATCCTACATTACCCACACAATGATCGATATATAAAAGACCAGCATCGGCAGGTTGATAATCGCTTTCCCATACACGGTAACCCGGCATAAAGGTTCCGTTATAATTTTTACGCTCAATAAACATGTGTACAGTTTCGCCATAAGTATAAATACCGCTCATCCGAACCTCACCATTTTCATCAGTTAAAGTTTGAGGAGCAAGGTAGGATTTCGCGCCACGTTTTGTGGTTTCTTCAAAGGCGCTGTAGGCATCGTCTACCCAAAGGGCCAATACTTTTACCCCATCGCCATGTTTTTTTACATGCTCTGCTATCGGATGATCTGATTTTAATGCTGTTGTTAAGATCAATCTGATTTTACCCTGTTGCAATACATACGATGAACGATCGCGTACGCCAGTTTCTGGTCCGGCATAAGCCAGGCTTTGAAACCCAAATGCAGTTTTGTAGTAGTGAGCTGCTTGTTTAGCGTTACCTACATAAAATTCGATATAATCTGTTCCGTTAATAGGCAGAAAATCTGGTGCTTTTGATATTTTTTCTGCGAATGTTTGTGTTTCCATTGTTGTTGTTATTAATAAGTCCGAGGTCGGAGGTCCGACTTCAGAGGTTTTATGTTTTAGTTATCAATCTTCGGACCTCGGTCTCCCGACTTCCGACTAAATTTTATTCTATGTTAATCTGCCAGCTTTTGTGATAATTTTCGTCCTCAATATCCAGGGCATCCTGTGTAAGCATTAAAGGTTTAAAAGGATCGATCATTACCGCCAGTTCATCTGTTTTTTCTTTTCCGATCGATTTTTCTACGGTACCCGGGTGTGGCCCATGTGGAATACCTCCTGGGTGTAACGTAATTTGCCCTTTAACCACGCTCTTACGGCTCATAAAATCACCATCTACATAGTAAAGTACTTCGTCGCTATCTACATTGCTATGGTTGTAAGGTGCAGGAATAGAATCAGGGTGATAATCGTATTTGCGGGGAACAAAAGAACAAACTACAAAGTTGTGTCCTTCGAAAGTTTGGTGAACCGGAGGTGGTTGGTGCAAACGGCCCGTTATCGGCTCAAAATCGTGGATAGAAAAAACATAAGGGTAATGATAACCGTCCCAGCCTACATAATCAAAAGGATGTGTACCGTAGGTATATGGATAAATTAAGCCTTGTTTTTTAATCAGCACTTTAAAATCGCCGTATTCATCAAAGGTTTGGAGGTTTTCGGGCAGTCTTAAATCACGCTCACAGTAAGGCGCGTGTTCCATTAACTGTCCAAACTGATTTAAATATCTTTTTGGTGGTCTTAACGGACTAAAACTTTCTACGATGAACAGCCTGTTTTGTTCAGTATCAAACTCCATCTGGTAAATGGTTCCTCTGGGGATGATCAGATAATCACCATAAGCAAACTTAATTTCTCCAAATCCTGTTTTCAGCTTTCCAGAACCTTCGTGCACAAAGATCATTTCATCGGCCTGGCTGTTTTTGTAGAAATAATCCGTCATCGATTTTCTCGGCGCTGCTAAAATAATGTGTAGATCGCTGTTTACCAGAACGGCTTTTCTGCTTTTTAGAAAATCATCTTCTGGTTTAATATTGAAACCGATTAAACTTGTGTGTTTCAGGTGTTTTTCGCGTGCAATTTTTGGCTCAACACTGTACGCTTCGCCCAAATGTTTTACAATGGTAGGTGGGTGACAATGATAAACCAATGAATATAAACTTGAAAAACCTTCGGTTGATACCAATTCTTCGGCATACAGATTTCCATCGGGTTTACGAAAAACCGTGTGACGTTTAGCTGGAATCTGCCCCAATTTATGATAAATAGGCATAATAAATGATGTTATGGTTAGAAAAGAAAAAATCCTAATGGGTTAACAATCAAAACGGTAATGCGTTTCAATTAAAAAGAAAGGGAAGTGAAAATTACAGAGAATATTGAGCCATGATCAGCTTGGATAGCATCTTATAGCGACGGGCCGCAATGGCGTCGTTTACTAAATTAATATGTAATGCTTTTAAGATCATGGTTTTAATGGCACCAAGGTAAGTATTTTATTTAAAAGTTGAAATTTTAATTACCTTTAATTACTTACTATATAATCATCCCGATGAAATTTATTTTTACATGCTTATTTTTTTTAGCCTTGAGCTATGCCACTTTTGCGCAACAAAAAGCCAAGTACACCATTAGGGTTATAGACCGAAGTGGAAAAGCAACAAGGGGTTCTTTTTACGCTGCAGCCGATGATGGTTTAACAATTATCAGAAACCGGAAGGATACCGTAAAATTAAGTGCCGATAGTATCAGTGCATTATACATTCACCGTAAAGGGATAGCCGCACCGCTGGCCATTGCCGGAGGTTTAACATTTTTTGTATTGGCCGCAAAAAGTGATAAATTGGTCGAGTCGGTAGTGCTTATTGCTGCGGGTGTACCTGTTGGCGTATCGGGTGGAATGTTAATTGGTGGTTTACTCTCCAACAAAAAACATTATAAAGCACTTCAGGCAAAGGATTTTCCTTTAATTAAATCGAACCTTCAGAAATATACCGTATTAAAATAATAATGTTTAAGTTTTATTTTGAATGGCCTAATTTCTTAGCTTTACCGCGTATTTAACCAAATCATATATGAAACTAGTATCTTATAAAACTGAAGACAGGGAGCATCTTGGTATATTTATCAACGGGCATATTTATAACTTAAATAGTTGCGATAAATTGCTTCCAGATAATATGAGTACGTTTTTGCAAGGTGGCGAGGTGTTAATGGAAAGAGCAAAAAGGATAGACGATCAAATAAAAGATGGTAGTTTAGCTGCTAAAGAAGAAATTTTTTACGAGATTTTAGCTCCTGTTCCACATCCTACCAGTTGTCGTGATGGATACGCTTTCAGGCAGCATGTTGCTGCGGCGCGTAGAAACAGAAAGGTTGATATGATCCCTCAGTTTGACGAGTACCCGATCTTTTATTTCACCAACCACAACGCTATTCAGGGTACTGGCGAAATTGAATGTATGCCGGATCATTTTGATAAACTGGATTTCGAATTAGAGGTTGCTATTGTTATTGGTAAAAAAGGTAGAAATATTAAAGCTGCTGAGGCTGATGAATACATTGCCGGTTACATGGTAATGAACGATATGAGTGCCCGTACCTTGCAGATGGAGGAAATGTTGTTGAATTTAGGCCCTGCAAAAGGAAAAGATTTTTCTACCGTGATTGGCCCATGGTTGGTAACGCCTGATGAATTGTTGCAATATAAAGTTGCGCCTAAAGAAGGACATGTGGGTAATGCATACGATCTTAAAATGACCTGCCGGGTAAATGGCATCGAAGTTTCGAAAGGAAATGCTGCTGATATGGACTGGACTTTTGCTGAAATTATAGAACGTTGTGCTTATGGTGTAGATATCCTTCCAGGCGACGTAATTGGTTCAGGAACAGTAGGTACAGGTTGTTTCTTAGAATTAAACGGAACTGGTTTGCTTAACGATCCAAATTATAAAGTACAGTGGTTACAGCCAGGTGATGTTGTGGAAATGGAAATAACAGGCCTTGGTGCTTTAACCAATACGATTACTAAAGCAGATACCGATTTTTCGATTTTGGCATTGAAGAAATAAAAAGGTTCTTTAAACTGATTGTACCTATTTAGAAATTAATTTATTTAGTGCTAAATTATTAAGGCGGTCGTCATCCTGATACGAGAGCTATCGGATTCAGTTCAGGATCTATCTGATTAGATACTGACCACGTAGTAGCTACAAGACAATTGAAAATGCTACTTCTACTTGTAAAACAAGTTCAGCATGACGACCGTTGCGAAAAACCCAAAGAAACAATATCATCAAAAGGGATTTTGGTTTAAATTACTTAGGCTAACCTTGTTAACTAAACCTGATGGTAGCGTTATCTCCCGATTTTTCATCGGGAATATAGCGTATAGCAGGACTGCTGTTTCCCACTAACCACTGCATTTGTTTTCCAAAAACATAATTATAAAATTTAATCATTTAAAGTTTTGGTATCACTTAAAACCGAAGATTTAACTCCCGTAGAACTGCAAAATTATTTGCAATATGCTATCGCTCCGCGACCCATCTGCTTTGCCTCAACTATTGATGCCGAAGGGAATATTAATTTAAGCCCCTTCAGTTTCTTTAATATGTTTAGTACAAATCCTCCGATCTGTATTTTTTCCCCATCAAGGAGGGTGCGTGATAATACCACCAAACATAGCTTGGAAAATGTACTGCAGGTTAAAGAATGTGTCATCAATATTGTAAATTACGATATGGTACAGCAAATGAGTTTGGCCAGTACAGAATATGCCAAAGGCGTAAACGAATTTGAGAAAGCGGGATTTACCATGTTGAAATCTGAGCTGGTTCAGCCACCAAGAGTTGCCGAAGCACCAGTGCAGTTTGAATGTGTTGTAAATGAGGTGATTTCATTAGGTAATCATCATGGTGCAGGAAACCTCGTGCTGGCTGAAATAAAAGTAATCCATATTAATGAAGCTATTTTAGATGAAAATGGTCGGATTGATCAGCATAAAATCGATCTTGTAGCCCGTTTAGGTGGCGATTGGTACTGTAGGGTTACCAACGACAATTTATTTAAAGTAGCTAAACCCTTGGCTAAATTGGGTATAGGCGTAGACCGTTTACCGCATTCTGTCCGTTTTTCTAAAGTATTATCGGGAAATGATTTGGGCATGTTAGGAAACGTTGAACATTTACCAAGCGACGAAGAAATCGACCTGGTCAATACCCATCCAGAAGTAAAAGAAGTGCTCGATGCTACTATAGGCGATGTAACCAACCGCGAAAGAGAGCTGCACGAACTGGCAAAAAAGTTTCTTCATAACGGAGCGGTAGAGCTTGCTTTAAAGGTAGTTTTACTTTAAATTTATTAAGGTAATTTTTAAGCTATGCATACAATTGTTCAGGTAGATCAGTATATCATTAATTCGGCAGAATTTGCCATTCCCATTTTAGATCATTTAAGAAATCTGGTTCATAAAGCAGATGCGCGGATTGAAGAGAAAATGAAGTGGAGTATGCCGTTTTTTGATTTTAAAGGTACGGTTTGCCATATGGCATCCTTTAAACACCATTGTGCCTTTGGTTTTTGGAAGGGATCGTTAATGCAAGACGAGTACGGCATTTTTAAAGAACGGTCTGAAGCAATGGGTTTGTTAGGGAAAATAACATCTTTGGAAGATTTACCCTCAGATGAGATCCTGATTGCCTACATACAGCAGGCAATTAAATTAAATGAGGATGATGTAAAATTGCCTGCGAAACCGAAATCTACAGCCCAAAAAGAACTGATTATACCCGAATATTTTATCGAAGCATTAAAAGATGATCCTAAGGCCTTAGCTGTATTTCAGAATTTTAGTCTATCCAATAAAAAGGAGTATGTAATGTGGCTTGAGGAAGCAAAAACAGAGGCAACTAAACAAAAACGACTGGATACCACACTAGAGTGGCTCGCAGAAGGTAAAACAAGAATGTGGAAATATAAAAAGTAAGTTATATAATACTTACAATTTTCATGAAACGGGCCTTATAATGGCCATCAAAATCCGTAATGGTTACCTGATGCACTTTACCCGAAGAGGCATGGATAAACTTGATCCCGTTTTCATCAATAGAATAAACAATCCCAACATGACCGATTCTTCTTATTCTTGAATTACTGCCTGTAAAAATCAATACATCGCCTACTTTTGCGTTTTCCAGGCTGGTTTCTTTACCCGCATAGCTAAACTCGCGTGAAGAACGTGGGACCTTAAAACCAAAATTGCTGAATACATAACTTACAAAACCAGAGCAATCGAAACCAACTTTAGGATTGCTTGTTGCATAACGATAAGGGATACCTAACATGCTTTTGGCAAAATCGATTAAACTTTCAGATTGCTTAGCCGACGAATTGTTTGATAATTTATCCTCTTTAGGGAGGCTGGCAACTAGCTTTTTAACTAACTCCTGGTACTGTGCAGGTATGATGGTTTGGGCTTTTCCTGCCGTGGCAGACAAAATGAAAAACGCAATCGGGACTATTATTTTCTTCATATGTAGGAACCAAAGATATAAAAAATATCCAAAGTCGATTAAAATGTTGAAAATGAGTGCAAATAAAAAAGTCCAAACAATATGCCTGGACTTCTGATTAAAATATTTGTTTTCTATTAAATACTTGGGAACATGGATTGTGCTCTTTCACCAATTAATGGAATAGGTTTTTTTTCTCCCTGGATTGCAGCAATTAATCCGATAATCCACAATACGAATAATCCAATTTGAACAATCCGGAGTATATAAACAGCATCTAAAAAGCCGGTAGCAAAAATTAAAGGGATTAAAAATAAGCTTAAACCCCAGCTCAAAACGGTTGATGCCAGATGGAACAGAAGCGTTTGTTTTAAATGATATCTGCTCAATTCCGTTTGATTATCTTTATACATGGCGAAATGAGCAATTAACCATCCAATAAACCAAAAATAGCTTACTATTGCGGCACTTTTTCCATTATCGGCTGTTTTAAAAGGTGAGTTTGTTTCCATAGGTTTTTTAGTTTTTCGATTTAGCACGTAAATTACTAAATAATATGGATATTATGGCGTGGTAACCGCAACAGGTAAAATCTTTCCATTAAAGAATTTATGTCCGGTTTTAGCAAAATCGGTAACATATTTCCCCATTTCGAAGGCCATAACCGGGCTTTGGTAACCAGGGAAAGCAGCTTCTAGCATTTCCGTTTGTGCCGATCCTAATGCAAGGCAATTGATCTTGATTCCTGTTTCAGCCAATTCGAACGCCAAACATTCAGTTAAGGTGTGCAGCGCTGCTTTACTTGCCGAGTAAGCCGAAAGTCCTGGGAATTTAACGCTCCCTTGAAAACCACCCATGCTACCGATATTTACAATGTGGCTTCCGCTTTGCATTAAAGGCAAAATATGCTGAATCATCCTGAAGTGTGAGATTACATTGCTCTGTAACATTTCACCCAGATCAATTTCAGTAGTTTCTAAGAAGGGTTTATTAATTAAGGCCCCTGCATTGTTAATTAAGATGTCAACAGATCCTAATCGTTCCTTTAAAAATGGAACTAATGCAGCGTAATCATCATTTACAATGTCGAATTCTACTGGTAAAAGTGTACAGTCGGGATTAATGCCTTTAGCAATTTCTAAGAGTTTACGTAGTTTATCTGCCGATCGGGCAATGGCTACAATTTTGTTCTCTTTCTGTAAGCTAAACTCTAAAGCCGTTTCGAAACCGATTCCACTACTTGCACCTGTAATTATAATGTTCATTAAAAAAAGTTAAAAATTGTTGTAAAGTTAAAAGGTTTAAATGTTCGAACCTGATGAAATCAAAGTTAGGAAAAAAAGAGTGAGTCAACTAGAACCATGTTTGCAAGGATTAGAGCATAGCGATTACATCACTTGATTTACACATTATGTTGCAAATGTGGTTATCAGTCGTCCTCGTTATAAATAAGGATGATTAGAATTAATAATTAATTTAAGATATTTGAACGATAAGTTCGTCATGCTGACCTGAAGCGGAAAGCTACGAAGTAAATTTATTTCAGCATCTATTTTGCATTAAGACCCTGAAATAAATTCAGGGTGACGACCAGCTTTTAACCCCTTCATAATTGCAACCTATCAGTTAATTTCCCACTCATCTCTTAAATCACTTTGCCATTTAGACGGATCTTTAATATCTTTAAACATAATATTGCCTTCAGTATTATCAATTGCCTTTTTTAATTTCTGATACGATCCTTTTGGCTCTTCCACCATATTTGGCTGATGGTTTTTTATATCAACATCTTCTACAAAAGATAATGCCTTAAGCATCTTTTCGAGAAGCGCAGCATTTTGTTCGTTATCTACTTGTACTGTGATGGTTGTCATAACGTAAAGTTAATGAAATTAAAGAGATAAATCAATCCTCTGTAATCAGCTGGCTCACCGGGTTTTTAATTACATGTAAGCCATCGCTGATCAATTTCGTATGATCAAGCTCCCTGCCAGCTTTTATTTCCAGATAAACCTGAATTTCCTTTTCTAACTGATGATAAATCTTTTTGTGGTAGATAATCTCCAGAATTTCCAATGCACAAAGCCAATCCTGCCTATGGTTCGATTTTAGTTGTGCAAAAATTTCGGCAAGCTTATCCAAACCTTCGCCACTTTCCCTAATCTCTCTAACTGTTTGGTATAAACCGTGCAGTTTTAAGGTTTTATCATCATAAGCAATCTGATGCGTTTTCTCGTTGCTAATTAACGTAATCTCTTCATAAGCGTCTTTATCGGCAGCCCCATTAAAAACTGAAACAATGGTTTCGCCTATGGCCATATCATAAATGCCCCATTCGGGTTTAAACAAGATATTTCCATTGCGCTCTGTAACGGTACAGTCTTTAAAGGCAATTAAAAGGAGTTTGTTGCTTTCCGTAATAATGTCCTTAACCACACCAATTACTTTAATGCCGCTTTCAAATACAAGTTCAGTTTTTTTACCTGTAATTATTCCTAAAGCCTGTAATTCAGCAGTGCTACAATCTTCCAGTGCTTTTGCAGCATCTTTTAACCGGCCAACGGGCGATGAAAAACCATCAGCGTGGTAATCTTTCCCATGGCCGCTCAATTGTTTTCCGTTAAAAGCCAATGCCGAAGCACCGGTTGTTTTAATAAACGTTACCTCATCTTTTGTACCCACACCAATGTCGGTAAATACACCACTTACCTGTAAGCCCGAACTATAAACTGCTGTGGCTACATTTTTACAGGAAATTGCTTTCATAATGCTTTCTGTGCCACCTTTTCTAAAGGCCATGGTATTGGCAAAGGTTTCCAAAACATCAATCAGATTTTGGAATGTTTCGGTTACAAAAAGCTGCGGTTGTGGCTTGGTAATATCGTAAGCGTAGTTAATCGTATCGATGTTGTACCAAATTTTTTCCACATTATTTTGCATACAGGTTGCACTTTCACCGATAGAAGAAAGTAAACCGGCACCATAAATTTTTGGGTTTTCTAAAGTACCAATCAGTCCATACTCAACCGTCCACCAGTGCAAGCGACCAAGTAAAGCCATTTCAGAAGGTTCGCCCATGTTTTCGCTGATGTAGCGCAGCTCTTTCTCTGCCTTGGCAATCTGAACCTCGTCTGCATCTACAGCTTCCTTCAGAATCGATAGTTTCCTAATAGCCTCGTAAAGTTCAAAATCCTTTGCCGAAAACATGGCTTTTGCACCAATTGAGCCAAAATAACTTAAGTAATTATTGTAATCCGTATCGGCAATAATAGGTGCGTGGCCGGCACTTTCGTGTATTATATCTGGTGCAGGTGTATATTCAATGTGATTAATCTGGCGGATGTCGGCAGCAATAACGAGTACACGGTAGGCCTGATATTCCATAAAAGCAGCTGGCGGAATAAAGCCATCAACAGTTACGGCGCCCCAACCAATCTTGCCCAGGTTATCGTTCATTGTTTGAAGGTCGGGAATGTGTTCGATACTTAAACCCGCTCGTTGTAAGCCTTTTATGTAAGGATAGTAAGCAACATTTTTAAGATAGCTATAATTCTGTCGCATTACGTAACGCCACACCGCTTGATCAATGGGTGTGTATTTTTCGTAATTCTGGGCAACAATAAATTGCTTTAAATGATTGGGCAATTTTGCTACCTGCGCATTATTAAAATCATTAAAATGGCTCATGGTTAATCTGAAAATAAGTTGGTCGGCAGCTAAGTTAGGATGTTGTTTTTATCTTATCAAGAAAGTGGTTGGATAAATTAACAGGCGAAAGTAATAAAGGTTTTAGGCGGGTAAAATGATGGCTTAATCATTAGAAAAGGTGCTGTTGTATTTCATCGGCGAGCTTCGGCCGGGCTGTGCGCTATATCTTTTGCTGCCATTCGACTCCGCTCAGGCTGACAGCAAAAGGATACCGCTTCCATCCCGTTTAGTTACTTAGGCCTTGACTGATGAACTTAGTTTTTTTGCCATCTGCCATAATTAATTCCGTGCCTTCCGTGTTTCCGTGGCAAAAACACTTATGTCGTTAAATTGAATTAAGGATTTTTCTCCTCCTTTTTACCCCCGATTTTTTTAACACTAAACGTAAAGTAATGTTGATAGAGGTAACTGAAAAGTGCCATTAAAACCGAAACCAGTATTCTCGAAAGCATTGCCAAAGTTGGATAATCTCTTAAAAGTTCCAGCAAAAACTTCAATAAAACATAGTTGGCCAGTATGTTAATGAATTGAAGGTTTAAAAACCTAAAAAGCTGAACCCTCCCTTTTAATTCGCTATGGGTAAATATCACATACTTATTAAGCAAAAAACTGGTTGGAATAGCAACGGCATAATCGACCAATAGCGATGCGGTTTCTCTCTGAAGTACAATTACCCCAAAATCTACTTCTTCGGTTTTAAAAATGAAAAAGTAAGCAAAATAATAACTTAAAATCCCTAACAGCAAAGTGCCGCCACCAGTGGCCAGATATCTGAAATTATGTAAGGAAATAAATTTTTTAAAAGGAGGGTAAAAAAAATCTATTACGGCTAAAATTACTGTGCGCATTACTTAAAACTGTTCGTTGTTATTATTGGGCCACACCAAATTGCATAAGCGGTCGTCATCCTGAATTTATTTCAGGATCTTTCCTGCGATAAAGATGCTGAAACGAGTTCAGCAGGATGTGGTGGCCTTGAAATATGCGATTTGTTATGCAACCGTTATTACTGGGCGCAATTTACAATTAAATTTTTATTGCTACGGTAATGAGATAATTTATCGATTTACTGATTATTAGCATAAGAAGCAGGTTGTGCCACAAAATCAATTACTGCGCACCAGGTATAAGAGGGGTGTGGCTGTATGCTTACGCCAACGGTATTGAGCTTGTATTTTTGATCGAGTAAATTAAAGCGGTGGCCAAGAGAAGGCACGCCACAATCTAACAACAGGTGGCAAACAATATCTAAACTGTTGGAGTAACCAAAATCGATATTTTCGCTCATGGCCTTGTTAGGGAAATATCTGGATAACCGTTTAGAAAATTTATCTCCGTTACTGC
Organism: Pedobacter sp. 22163; assembly: GCF_052045595.1. NCBI lineage: Bacteria > Pseudomonadati > Bacteroidota > Sphingobacteriia > Sphingobacteriales > Sphingobacteriaceae > Pedobacter > Pedobacter sp. 22163. The sequence goes on from NZ_JBQEPM010000002.1 coordinate 35,417, forward strand.
TTTCATGTGTATCTAGATTATTCCTGTTTAAATCCTGTGCATGGTTCCGGCTTAATGAAGTTAATTTATCATCAGGATAAAACATCTGCAGGTTTTTTACGCCACGCAAATGTTTAAGCAAAGAAGTGTAGTAAGAATTATTTTTGGTAATCCTGAGTTCATTGTAATTTCTGTACTTCCGCACTTTAGCATTATAATTATTGATGTAGTCTTCTAAAAAGGTATAATAAAACTTTTCGCCATCTATGCGGATCAGGTTTATATACATCACAATATTTTTTTCTTCGTTGCTTAAATAAGAGGCATTCGCTGCGGTATTGGCTTTGCGGAATTCGGCATCAGTCCACTTTTGAGCATTAACCTGGCCGGAAAAAATCAAGAATAATAGGGTAGGTAGAAGTATTTTATACATAGGATGATTTTCATGATAACGTCTTTTAATTTTTTTTATTTCTCGGCTGTTTAAAAATAATATCGCGTAAGCAATTAGTTACAGCCTTTACCTGATAACGCAACATGAATATTCGTAATTTTAGTTTTAGAAAACGATGATGAAAAGAATATTAATATTAGGCTGCTTATTAAATTTTGCAGTTTCCTTAAAGGCGCAGGTTGATACGGCAGCAATTAGAACGGTTTCGAATCAGATAAAGAAAGAATTTGCCCCAGATAAACGGTCTGTTTATTTTAATATTCAGTTTAAAGGAGATACTGTTTTTGCAGAAAGTACCTCGGCGCAAGTGCTCGAGGCGCTAAATAACCAAAGCAAAGATTTTAAAGGTGTCGTTAAAATAAATACACTCCTTCCTTCAAACAAACTGTCAGGAATGGAATATGGATTAGCCAATCTTTCGGTCTGTAACAATAGAGCAGCTCCTCAAAATGCAGCAGAAATGATGACGCAGATGATTTTGGGCACACCTGTGCAAGTATTAAAGAAACAAGGCGGCTATTATTTGGTACGTACACCCGATGGTTACCTGTCATGGACTGATGCTACCGCTGTAAGTGTAATGGATAAAACGGCCTTTGAGGAATGGAAAAAATCAAAAAGGATTATTTTCACTTCCGATTTTGGTCATGCTTTTAGCAAAGCAGATATGAACTCTTCACGTGTTTCCGATTTAGTAAATGGAAATATCTTAGTATTAACGGGCGAAGAAAAAGCTTATTATCGAGTAACTTTTCCTGATAAGCGAACAGGCTATATAAAAAAAACTGATGCACAATTGTTTTCGAATTGGTTGAAAAAGCCTAATCCAAATGCGGAAGCTATTTTGACAACTGCAAAAACATTAATTGGTGTGCCCTATCTTTGGGGAGGTACATCTATCAAAGGGGTAGATTGTAGTGGTTTTACCAAAACAAGCTATTTCCTGAATGGAATCATTATTCCGAGAGATGCCTCGCAACAAGCTTTGGTTGGTGAAGACATACCTGTTTTAGAAGGAGATTCGATTAACCTCACTAAGTGCCTTAAAAATTTAAAAGCTGGCGATTTATTGTTTTTTGCTGCGGCAAAATTGAAAGGAATATCTGTAGGAAGAATAACACATACTGCTATTTATATGGGCGATGGCGAGTTTATTCAATCAGCTGGAATGGTTAGGATTAACAGTTTAAAACCAGATGCAGCTAACTTTGATGAACGTGAAAGCAAAACCCTGATTAGTGCTAAACGATTTCTGAACCGGATTGGCACGTCCGAAATTACAAGGATTGATCGACATAACTGGTATGGAACTTTTTAATCTTATGTTGAGGGTTAATCTATTTTTAAATATCAATGATACGGGATTTTAAGGAAATGATAGGTCTTGAAAGCTCGTCATTTCGACCGTAGTGGAGAACCCGAAGGCTCTGCAAAGCAAAATTTTTAAATTTTATTTTAATAATTTGGTTCAAAGATCTCTCCATTCCGTTGCACTCCAGTCGAGATGACGAGCTTTCTATAGGAATCTATCAAAGGCACGAAGCTTCCTAAGTTTTTAATTTTCCTTAGTGTTCTTTGTGCCTTGGTGGTTAACTAATTTGAAGCTTATAAAAACATACCGCCTGATGCTTCAATGCGCTGCGCATTAATCCACCTGGCATCTTCAGTACATAAAAAAGCCACCACGCCACCAATATCATCTGGCAAACCTACGCGGCCTAAGGCTGTATTCGAAGCGATTCCTGCATTTATTTGCTCGTTATCGCGCACTACACCACCTCCGAAATCAGTTTCAATAGCACCAGGGGCAATAATATTAACTCTGATTCCTCTTGCACCTAGTTCTTTGGCCTCATACCTTGTTAAGGTTTCCATAGCACCTTTCATCGATGCATAAGCTGCGTAGCCTGGGGTAGCAAAACGTGCCAAACCAGTAGAAAGATTAATAATCCCACTGCCATCATTTAATAATGTTAAAGCCTTTTGGGTTAAAAAGAAAGCTCCTTTATAATGGACGTTTACCAAAGTATCAAATTGTTCTTCGGTCGTTTCGGCAAAAGATGCATGAATGCCGATTCCTGCATTATTCACTAAAAAATCGAATTTTTCGGCATTAAAAACAGATTTCAGTACAGCTTTAACTTCTACGAAAAAAGCATCGAAAGTTTTGGTGTCGGCTACATTTAACTGTACCGCGGCAGCCTGTACCCCCAGCTGTTTTATTTCGTTAACAGTAGCTTCTGCTTCTTCCTTTTTAGATTGATAAGTAACAATTACACCAAGTCCTTTTGCCGCAATTTTTAAAGCAGCATTTTTTCCTAATCCGCGGCTGCCACCGGTTATTAGCGCAATTTTATTTTGTGTTTCCATTTTCTTTTAATTTGTTAAACAAAGTTAGATGGAAACCAGCTATAAAAATGGTGACAGCTTAAGTAAAAATGGTGACTGTTTAAGTTTTATATGGTGACAATTTCCTTATTTGTGGCCAAAGACTGGAAATAAGCTTCTCTGTACTGTTTGGGTGTTTGGCCAGAGAAGTGTTTAAAAAACTTGGTAAAGTTAGATGGATCGTAAGTTAGTGTCCTTGCAATTTCGGCAATAGGCATACTTACATTCTGTAACATCGATTTCGAAATTTCCATTAAACGTTCTTCAAAGAAATAACAAGGTGAGTGGCCTGTCGCCGATTTAATGGTATTGCTTAAGTGTGTAGGGTGAACGTGGATAAGCTCGGCAAAATCTCTTACTTCGAACATTTCAGTTGCCCTGCCCGATACTACATCGTCTAAATGTTTGTCCAGCTCTTTCAAAAAATCGGCTGCGATTTCGTGTTGACGGGCAAAAAACTTCTGCGGAATTTTCATATTAAAGCGATTGCTATTTAAACAAATATAACATCCTGATAAATGAATATAAAATCTGAAAGCTATTTGTGACCAAACAATTATTAAATGAAAAAACCGCTGATTTTTAGACCAACGGCTTATTTTAAAATTTAATTGTTATAATTTACTAAAAGGCAAATCAAAAGTGCCATCTGTAATATTTACTGATGTTTTTATAGTGCCGTTCTGATTGGGGCCACTAAAGAAAAATGTTCCTTTTAATTTATTGCCGGCTTCGCTGGTAATTATTAGAGTTCCAGTTTCTGCATAAAACGAACCTGTTTGGCCTTGATCTTTCATGTAAACTCCGGTTCCATCTTTTGCAATATCATAAGTTCCAACACCGTTATAGCCAACAATTGAAATGATTAGACGTTTATCGCCATTTACAGTAGTAATCGTTAATAATTTGCCAAGAGGGGAGGTTATGGATGCTGCTTCACCAGTAAAGCCAGTTGGTATACCGTCTACCTTTGCATTTAAATTGTTTGTGCTGTTATTAGATTCGGGGATTTTAGCTGGTACTAAGCTGATCATAAACTGCCCATCGCTAATGGTTTTGCTTGTTGCAGTTGATTGATTTTCTCCTTTAAACTCAAAAGTACCCTTAATGTATTTATCTGCTAAATAACTGGTTATCTTTATTGTTCCAGATGTACTGCCTATGTAAGTGTCCTGAAAGAAGGATGTGCCTGTGAGATAAGTTGCCAAATTGTAGTCGGATAAGGCATAAGTTCCAACGCCTTTAAAATCGCTGATCACCAAGGTAAATGCTGTGGTGCCTTTAAAACCCGAAATTTGTGCACTTATTTTTCCGCCGACATCATAAACCTGGGCGGTAGCTAATGTACATTGCAATAAAACGCCATCAACTTTAGCGCTCATGGTAGATAAATCCCATTCCTGATGGTAATCTATTTCTTTTTTACAAGATGACGTTATTAAAAGGCATACTACTGCCAATAGCGATAATTTGAAAGGTAATTTCACGAGCGTTAATTTGTTTGGATTAATTAATATGCTAAGATAAACAAAACTGATGCAATTTTTCTACAAATCTTTCCCGCTGGTACCAATCGTTATAAACCAATTCTACTTCCTTCACCTCAAAAGTGCCAAAATCAAAATCCCTATATTTTTCGATAAGCTGAACCAAGGCATTTTTGTTTTCGAGTTCAGACCTGAAACGGATCACCGTAGAATGAGCGGTTTGGATGGCGTAACGCTTATCGATACTTTGTTGCAAATCTGAATTTTTAAAGTCTGCCCGCAAATCATCTCTGATTTCGTTTAAGGTATCGGTTAAAAAGCCTTGAATTAAAATGCAGGATGGCGATGCCGTAAGTCCTTTAAACTGAATCTTGAAACGCTTATGTCTGGCTAAAACCTCTTGGATGAGCTGAATGTAATTCTGAATACTGATATCCTTTAAATCAAAGCCTTCATAGCAGGAAATGATAGACATCAGGGTAATGTGTATGTCAGCATTCTGATAATAATATTGATCTGGCTCAATTGCTTTTGCTTCACTTAAAAACTGCTGGATTCTACCTTTCGCTGCAGCATCTGGTCTGATTACCAGTGTGATTCCAAAACGCTGATCGGTATCCGAATCAATTAAATGATCTGTTTCATAATTTCCGGCAGATATCTTTGCAATTGATTCATTATAAAGTTTACGGTAATGCTCGGCTAAATTCATTTTTTGTACACAAAAAAGTCGCAGGGTTAAACCTGCGACTTGATAAAACGGTCGTCATCTCGACTGAAGCGTAGTGAAATGGAGAGATCTACAAAGGCAGGTTTTCTCAAATACTTTCCACATCCCTCTAAATGAAGATTTTATGATCTTTAATCGCTATTCCAACGATTTTGAATCATATCTGATTTCTTAAAGAACGATGCTTTTTTATGCCAACAAAGTTTTCCAACTTACTGCCGAGCTGATAATGTTTCCTAAATCGGCAATGGCTACACGCTCTTGCTCCATACTGTCGCGGTGGCGGATGGTAACCGTGTTGTCTTCTAAACTCTGGTGATCAACGGTGATACAGAAAGGTGTACCAACAGCATCCTGGCGGCGGTAACGTTTACCGATAGCATCTTTCTCTTCATAAATACAGTTAAAATCAAATTTCAAAGTATCCATGATCTCACGGGCCTTTTCAGGTAAACCATCTTTTTTGGTCAATGGGAAAACAGCCACTTTGTACGGCGCTAAAGCTGGATGTAAACGCAATAATGTACGGCTATCCTGTTTATCATCGGTGCTTAAATCCTGCTCTTCAAAAGCATTAATCATAGTTAACAAGAACATACGGTCTAAACCGATAGAAGTTTCGATAACATAAGGAACGTAGTTGCCATAAGGTTTACCTTCTTCATTTAAATCGTTATCGAAATATTGCATTTTCTTGCCAGAATATTCCTGGTGTTGTGTTAAATCGAAATCGGTACGGCTATGGATCCCTTCAACCTCTTTAAATCCGAATGGGAATTCGAATTCAATATCAGTAGCCGCATTGGCATAGTGTGCTAATTTTACGTGGTCATGGTAACGGTATTTTTCAGGCGAAGTACCTAAAGCTTTATGCCATTTCAAACGTGCTTCTTTCCAGTATTCGAACCATTTTTTGTCTTCACCGGGGCGCACAAAAAATTGCATTTCCATTTGCTCAAATTCGCGCATACGCATAATAAACTGGCGGGCAATTACTTCATTTCTGAAAGCCTTACCAATCTGCGCAATACCGAAAGGAATTTTCATCCTTCCTGATTTTTGAACATTTAAAAAGTTTACGAAAATGCCCTGTGCTGTTTCCGGACGAAGATAAACCTCATCGCTTCCTTCAGCCATTGCGCCAAATTGTGTGCTAAACATCAGGTTAAACTGGCGCACATCAGTCCAATTGGAAGTTTTAGAAATCGGGCAGATTACCTTATAATCAACGATTAAATCTTTCAGCTGTGCTAAATTTTCAGATTTAAGCGCAAGGTTCATTTCTACCTCAAGTGTTAAACCCTTTTTAACAAATCTCCAGCTCGCTTCTTCAACAAAAGGATATTTACTGTGATCTAAAATCGTTTCCTCATCTTTAAATGTTGGCACCCAGCTCGCCTGGCCTTCATCACTTAAACCTAATATTTCTTGTTGAAATGCCTCGAATTTTGCTTTGTTTTCTGTGCTGAAATTGGCCAGTTCCGAATATAGCTCATCAATTTTATTCTCTAATAACTGATCGGCACGGTAACGTTTTTTTGAATCCTTGTTATCGATCATTGGGTCGTTAAAACCATCAACGTGTCCGCTGGCTTTCCAAACCTTAGGGTGCATAAAAATTGCAGAATCAATCCCTACAATGTTTTCATGCATTTGTACCATGGCTTTCCACCAGTAGGTTTTAATGTTGTTTTTTAACTCGGCACCCAATTGGCCGTAATCGTAAACGGCGCTTAAGCCATCATATATTTCGCTGCTCTGGAATACAAAACCGTATTCTTTGGCGTGTGATATTACATTTTTAAACTGTTCGTCGTTATTCTTTTGAGCCATAATGCAGCAAAGATAATAAAAAGGTGGAGGGTTTAAAGGTATAAGGCTGAAGGTTTTTGATCAATGGTAAAGTAACTGCAGATTTTAGAATTTCGGCACTTAACTTAGGTATTATAAGGTGTCTTAGGTGGTCGGAAACAGACGAAAGGTATCTTACCAGTAAGCCTATGCCCTTAAATCTCTTATATGGTTCAAAATAATTAGGAAAGCAATAGTTGTGCTAGTCGGTTTCGGAGCTCCTGCATTCCGCTTTACTCCGTTACACCCGTACTCGCTGCATCCGATAGATTCTGTGTTAATTTCCAAATAAAATATTTTATTTTTGTTTCATAGGCAGTCAAGAACTAGCCAGTGTAGCGTGCTGATCCTTTAGGTTTAGTGCGCTACTTTCTTTTAAAACGGAGTATTCTTTTTGATATTCCTGTTTGCTTTTATAAATCACATATACCATTTCTAATAGCTTTCTTTGAACTGCTACGAGTGCTTTCATTTTAATTCCATGTCTTGAAACTATTCTAAGATAGATTTCTCCAAAGTTTTTATCATGCTTAACGGCTACCAAGGCAGGTAGATACATTGCCTTTCTAAGATGCCTATTTCCTTTCTTGGATATTTTTGGCTTTCCTTTTACAGATGTTCCCGATTGTTTTTCTTTTACGTCCAAACCGGCATAACTTGTAAGTTGCTTTTTGTTTCTGACCAGCTCAAACCCATTTGTTTCAGCCAAAACAATGATTGCGGTAAGTTTCCCAATGCCTGTTATACTACAAATGCGTTTTATTTCTGTGTTTAGATTAGCATCACCATTAACAATCATCCCCAGATCGGCTTTTATTTCTTTTTCTTGCTTATTCAACAGAAGAATCCTTTCATTAAGTCGTTGCAGGCTGCGTTCATTCGGCTCCACTTCAGACTTCTCGGCATGGACCTGGTTCTTTACAATAACCCGTTCACTTACAACCTGATCACGCTCTCTTGTAAGTTGTTGAAGCATATGAAAGATTTTCTTAGGCCTGTGCCATTGATCAAGATTTCTTTCCAGACCAAACTGTGCGATCGCCTCAGAACAGCTTTTATCTGTTATGGTTTTGTTTTCAAGTGTCCGAATGTAATTGCTGATTTTATTTGGTAGAACGATAGTTACTTCACGGCCGTGATCATATAGGTAAAAGGCAAATTTTTGATGATAGATACCGGTAGCTTCCATTACAAAACGAACTTTAAGCTCATTGCTTGCAAGTTTTTTTATCCAATCCAGTAAAGCCATAAAACCAGCCTCATTGTTCTTGAAAACTTTATGGGCATAAAGATCAATACTCAAATCATCGAACATTCTCCCAACGGTAACTACCAGTTCCTTTTGTGCAACATCTACACCCAATACTTCCTTTAATACTTTTTTCATCATTTTAAGTTTAATTATAAAGTGATGAATCTCCCTTCGTTTTTTCTCCTGGTTGGATATCCTGGATATTATGACATGCATAATTCCTTACATTCTGTTCAAACTCTAAGAGATAAAAAGGAAAGAGGTAGTATCTATCGGTCAATATACTTCGTGAGTTATTTAGCCATCGGTCTACTCTCAATCCTTTTCACTTTATGTTACTAAATTAAACATAGGAGCTATCGGATCAGGTTTAGGTGGCTGGAAATGTGAAACTATTATGTTTAAATATAGGGCGCAAAAAATCGGTGCAACTAAATGTCACACCGATTTTTAAAATTAAGTAAGTGATTAGGTTTTTGTTGGCTTAAATGCTGATGTCCCTTTCCTCCTCAACACTTAGTACGCCATCAATTTTTTTGATATCTGCAATTTTATGATTGCCCGGAACAATTACGATTACACCAATTGAATCTAAAGCTTCTGTATCTTTGATACCTATTTTGCTTAACTCGTTAACTACTTGGTTTATAGTTCCATCCTTTACAGATATTAACCATTTTGTTTTCATCTTATAATTTTTTTAATTGGGCCAATTGGATCGATAGGGAATTTCGGATTAACTAAAATCGGGAATTTATCAATTGGGAATCTATCAATTGGGTATTTTATCAATCTTGTTTTTGTAGGCGCTTGTACTAGTCCTGCACCTACATCTCTGCCAGGTAAAGGTAACGTTTTTGCAGTTGAGGTTAATTTTCTCCACAAATTAATTCCTCTCAGACCCGATGCCTGCGCCCATAGTGCGGCAATACCGGCAACATGTGGGGTAGCCATACTGGTTCCGTTCCAGCTTGCATACTTGGTAGGCAGCTTTGTAGAAGAATATACGTTAACGCCTGGAGCAGCAATATCTACAGCTCCATAAGTTGGGTAAAGACCTCCGTTAGAAAAAGCAGCTACGTTCATATTTACATCTACAGCACCCACAGCCATTATTGATGGGCAATTTGCAGGGTGCATTACCTGTCTTACAGTGCCTGGCCTTGCCGAATCGTTTCCTGCAGCAGCAATAATTAAAGTACCTTGTGCTAAAGCACGGGCGGCAGCGGTTTCAAAAACAGCAGAATAACCTGCGCCGGTTACAAAGCCCCTTAACGACATGCTTACCACATCACAACGGTTGGCAATTGCCCAGTTAATGCCGGCAAGAATGCCTCCATCTCCACCAGAACCACCATTGCTTAAAACTTTTCCGATATAAATACTGGCGGCATAAGCAATACCGTATCTTTCTGTTGCGGATGGCGAGCTAGAAGGACCACAGGCAGTACCCGTACAGTGTGTACCGTGGCCATGTCCATCCTGTGTGCTTTCTCCGCTAATAAAACTTTGATGAACAACAGGACGGCCAGCAAAATCAGGATGATGGAAATCAAATCCTGTATCCAATATGGCAACTTTAATGCCTGCACCATTGTAAGGGTTGTATCTTAAAAAGCTGGTTGGTACAACATTGGTTGCTTTTAATCCCCAGGTAGCGCCAACAGATTCTACTTCCGATTCTTGCTCTTCATAATTGTAATCTTCTGTTTCGCTTCCAACCAATACATTGGTCATTTGGTTTACCGCATCTCTGTAACCCTCTACATAATTTTGGGTACTTTCATCCAGCATTCCAATAGCATAAACTACTCTTTCCTTTTCTACAATCATTTCACTTTCGCCTAAACTGCTGATTGAATTTTCAATTTTTGGTTTTTCGTTTACGATAGCGATTCCCAGCTTGTCTAGTATAATGCCATCTGTTTTAGCGAGGTCTTTATCTGTGAAAAACTCGTTTTCAAATTCTAAAGAGCTTTTTAAGTTCAATCCGCTAATAGAATTGATCTGGTTAATAGAATCGGAGGTGTTGGATCCTTCTGGTAGAAGTACCAGGTATCTTCCTGTGTATTCTACTTTTTCTTCTTTTTTCAAGGTTTTTGACATGGTTTAAGTTTTTAAGTTTTGCCTACTCTATTTAGGATTTTCGGCTTATTCCAATTGGTGTTTTTGTTGTTAAACACTAAACCAAAGTTGAAACATTTGGCGCTAGAAAACCTTAGGTAAACCCCTATAAATCAATCGTAAAAGCAACAAAATAAAAAGCGGTAAAAACAACAATAAAATATGGGGAAAACCCCATCTGTTATCTATAAAAGTTTTATCACATTTGGGAATAAAAGTTAACTTTAATTAAAACTCAAAAATTATGGAAATGCAACATCTACCTAGCTATGCTATCGTATTTTTATGCGGAGCACTAGCATGTTATCTGTTACTAAAATTAATCGATCTTATGAAAACAAACGAAAGGCGGGGACATCCAAATACCATGGATCCGGCTATAATTCAACAAATGGTAGATGGTTACCGGAATAACCATTTAGCAGCAATTAATAAAGCATTGGGAATAAACGATTCGCATTCTGTTTCTTTCGGTTTAAAAACCCTAAAAAAATTCATTGCTGATATCGAATTTTTGAGCAAAAAAGTAGACCCGCGGATTGTTGATGGTGCATTGGGTATCCGTTTCTACTATGCTGCTTATCCAAAGGAGAACGAATGGAATGGTTTTGAAGCTGAAAAATCGATAGGAAAAAATTATGCTCAAAAACATACACTTGTGATGATCCCTACTTTAAAGAAAAAGATCAGTGATGGAAGTTACCGGGACTATGACTTCAATCCTTTAGATCGGTCTACTTTCCCACTAAAAGAAAGAGAAAAAGAGCAACCAATTACCTTAATGGCCATGAGTTCGGATAGTAGTGATACTCAATCGCGTGAGGTAATGGCTCAAAATCACGGGCAGCTTATTCCTCCTGCTGATTCAGCTATGCAGAACTATTAATGCATTATTTTGATGAGCGATTCTCAACAATTTCTAAGTGACAGTTTTCTCTGGATTGAAGGAGGGGCTGCACTGATAGCGCTATGCTACTTTAAACGATTAAAGGAGCAATATTGGAGATATTTTATCTATTATCTGATCATTATTTTTATCAGTGAAGTTATTGGGAAATGGGGAGGACAGTATATTAATTTTTCAAAAACAAAATATTATAATTATATCATTATCCCCTTCCAGTTTATATTTTTTTACTGGTTATATGGTGCAAAATCCTTTAATAATAAAATGTTATTTTGGACCATTACTGCGTTGTATGTATTCTCATTTATATTCAGCGCACTTTACTTTAAAGAAAGAAGAATAATATTTTCATTTAACTATACTTTTGGATGCCTTATTTTAATGGTTTTGGTTGTAATGGAATATTATAAACAAATTACATCTTCAGATATCATTAATTTTAATAAAAATAGAATGTTCTATATTAATTTAGGTGTCACCTTATTCTATATTGGCACCCTTCCTTTTTTAACATTTTATTCTCTTTTGAGGGCTTATACTCAAATTTGGAACATTTATTTTGATTATTTTTTGATTTCTAATATTGTAATGTATGTATTATTCTCAATTTCATTCATATGGGGAAAACAGAACTCTTAATTACCATTATCCTTTTTAACCTGTTTTTCGTGCTCTTTGTAGTGGCCATTATGGTTTATATTAAAAAATATAAAGAACGGAAAAGGGAATATCTGAATGAAATCAAAATCACCAACGAAATACACCAGAAGGAACTTTTAACTACCCAGTTAGAAATACAACAGGCCACCATGCAGCAGATCGGCCGCGAATTACACGATAATATCGGGCAAAAATTAACATTGGTGAGTCTTTATACTCAACAACTGGTGCACGAAAACAAAGTGCCTCAGGCAAGTAAAAGAATTGAGCAGATTTACCAGATCATTAATTCATCCTTGCAAGACTTAAGGAGTTTGTCGAAAAACTTAACGAACGATAATATAAGTGAAAATGAAATTGTAACTTTAATACAGGAAGAAGTAAACAACCTCAATGCTTTGAAAAAATGTAAGGTAACCTTTCAATACAATTGCGAAAGTATACATCTGGAGTTTGTGAAAAAGAATGTATTGTTAAGGATAACACAAGAATTTCTCCAAAACAGCTTAAAGCATGCGCATTGTAGCAATATCAAAATCCAGCTAAACTCTTTTCCTGAAGTTTTTTTAGCGTTAAAAATACAGGATGATGGAGTAGGATTTGATTATACTAAAGTCTCTTCTGATGGTATAGGATTAAAAAACATGAAAAAAAGAGCCGAAATTATCGGTGGACAATTTAATTTAGAAAGCAAACCCGATTTAGGCACTACACTTACTATTATTTTAAATGGCCCGGCATGAAAAAAACTATAGTTATTGTTGATGATCATATCCTGATTGCAAAAGCGCTTCAGGGCATTATAGATAATTTTGCAGCCTTTGAGGTGATGTATGTTTGTGAGAACGGAAAAGAGCTGATTAAAAACTTCGAAAACAGCAATAAAATCCCCGATATTTTGCTTTTGGATATTAGTATGCCCATTATGGATGGTTTTGAAACTGTAACCTGGGTAACTGCACACCATCCGGAAGTAAAAGTAATGGCCCTGAGTATGCAGGGCGAAGAAAAAAGTGTGATTAAAATGGTTAGCAACGGTGCTAAAGGCTATCTTTTAAAAAATGCACATCCGGTAGAGCTCGAAAACGCGCTTACAAAGTTGAATATCAATGGATTTTTTTATCCTGACTGGGCATCAAAAATCATTTTCTCCAGCCTAAATAAAACCAAAGATGTTGAGATCAAAATTTCAGATCGGGAGAAAGAGTTTTTAAAATACACCGTTACCGAGCTTAATTATAAGGAAATAGCCGATAAAATGTTCTGTAGCCCACGTACTGTTGAAAGCTATCGCGATCAGTTATGCGAAAAACTCGAACTTAAAACGCGGGTTGGACTGGCTGTTTTTGCCATCAAAAATGGCTTTGCGTAAAGGTTAATTATTTAAAAGTATGAATGGTAAACTGATATGATAGCGCGATTACCAGATTTCAACAATTAACCAATTAACCTTACTTTTGAAGCATGAAATTCCATCATTTGCTGTTTTTGGTTATGGTTGCAGTTTTTACCTCATGCAAACCAGAAGAAAAAAGCCATCAATATATTAAGTTTAATACAACCACGGAGTTATATCAATTCTTAAAATGGTCTCCAGAAAACCGTTTTCCATTAATCAGTGCCCATCGTGGTGGCCCGATGCCTGGTTTCCCTGAAAACTGCATCGAAACATTTGATAATGCCACCACCTATAATCCAGTAATTATCGAATTCGACATTGCTTACAGTAAAGATTCGGTAATGGTGATTATGCACGATGATAAGCTCGATCGCACTTCGACCGGGAAAGGACCGATTGGCAATTATACTTATGAGGAACTGAAGGCTTTCAATCTTAAAGACAATGGGGGCAAAGAAACAAAATTTAAAATTCCTACTTTAGATAGTGTATTAAGCTGGAGCAAAGGGAAAGTTTTATTAACCATCGATTTGAAAAAAGGTGTTTCTTATGCCAAAGTGATCGAAAAGGTAAGACAATATAAAGTAGAAAGTAATTCAATAATCATTACTTATACTGCCAACCAGGCCAAGGAGGTGCATCAATTGGCACCCGAACTCATGATTTCGGCTTCCGTTCAAAAGAAAGCAGAATTGAAACGTTTAAATAGCTTGGGTATTCCCAATAACCGTATTGTAGCTTTCGTCGGTGTTTCTGCTCCAGATAAAGAATTGTACCAATACCTGCACAACAAGGGCATTACCACTATTTTAGGCACTATGGGGAATATCGACAGGAGTGCCATTGCCAGTCCTGTAAAAAATGTTTATTATCATTTGGTTAATAACGGTGCCGATATTTTGTCGGGCGATAATTTACCACAGGCATCAGAAGAACTGGATAAGTTTAGGTATAATAAAAAGTTAAGTTCAGCGCATATAAACTAACCGCAAATGGAAAGGATGAATACAGATCGGTTTACCAATTATAAAATCTGTGTTTATCTGTACAAATCTGTCGTAAAAAACACAAAATGAGTATTTCAGTTAAAAATCTTTCTAAACATTACGATAAGCAAAAGGCGGTTGATTCAATTAGCTTTGAAGCCAGGCCAGGTCGTATTTTGGGTTTTCTTGGCCCTAATGGAGCCGGCAAATCTACTACCATGCGTATGCTTACAGGTTATTTAGAACCTACCTCAGGTGAGGCCGAAATTTTTGGTAAAAGTATTTTTTCTGATGCCCTTGAAGCTAAAAAGCATATTGGTTACCTGCCTGAAAATACGCCGCTTTACGCTGATATGTACGTAAAGGAATTTTTAAATTTTGTTGGTCAAACCTATAAACTTGCCAATTTGCCTGCGCGGATTGATGAAGTCATCAAAATGGTAGGCTTAACACCAGAGCAGCATAAAAAAATCGGCATGTTATCTAAAGGGTATCGTCAAAGGGTAGGTTTGGCCCAGGCGATGATCCATAATCCGGCGGTTTTAATTTTAGATGAGCCTACTTCTGGCTTAGACCCGAACCAATTGGTTGATATCAGACAGCTCATCAAAACATTAGGTGCAGCTAAAACGGTTGTCATTTCTACCCACATTATGCAAGAGGTGGAAGCCATTTGCGATGACATCATCATCATTAGCAAAGGTAAAATTGTAGCGAAAGATTCGCTTGAAGGCCTAAAAAAAATGCACCAACAACAATCATTAGAAGATATTTTTAGAAAACTTACTGCTTAATTCATGCTTTGCCAAAAAATAAAAAACGCCTTAATAGTTCTTCTATTTTTAACACCTGTTATATTGAAAGCCCAGAATACCCCTAATATTGGTATTGGTGCCGAAATAGGTTTGCCGTCGGGTAACTTCGTTAATTTATCTGGTATAGGTTTAGGCGCATCAATAAAAGCCAATTTCCCAATAGCTGCTGATTTTGCCATATCCTTAAACGGAGGTTTTATGAATTTTTTTGGTAAGCGAAACCAGCTTTTTAAGGTTCAGGATTTAACCTTTATACCAGTTAAAGCCGGCTTGAAATATCAGCTGGGAGAAAGTTTTTACGCCGAAGGGCAGTTAGGGGCAGCATTGCCATTAAATAATGGACAAAAAACTTTATTTGTTTGGTCGCCTGGTATAGGAAATCAATTTAAGCTATCTGGCGAAAATAAACTCGATTTAGGGATCAGATATGAAGCATGGACGGGTAAAAATGAGTTATCCGATTTAAATAAGACAAATACCAAAGGTTTTGTTGGAATCAGATTTGCTTACGTTTTTGGACTATAGCCAATAACTTAAGATTATTTTTTCCTTTCTTCAATTTGTTCATCAAAGCCTACAGTATATAAGCGCAAGTTAGGATTTACAACTTTTTGGAATAAATTTTTAATGTGTATAACAATTTGTTAGTCAGTATTTTGTGTGTCTATTTTTGCTTTTTTTATTTTGTTTGTAACGTTTTTGGCATCATGCTTGTCTATAAATGCAAAATAATTAACGAACAATAAATAAAAATCACATGAAAAAAGTATTACTTTCTTTATTAATGGTTGCAGGCCTGGGTTTTGCAGCTTCAGCTCAAACAGAAGGAGCAGTTAACAAAATTAGTGTTGGACCAGAGTTCGCATTGCCAATTGGAGATTTTGGGGATGTTTATAATTTAGGCTTTGGCGGTTCAGTTCAAGGTGAGTTAAATGTTGCTAAATCCTTAAATTTAACAGGTTCTGCTGGATATCTGTCTTTCTCTTACAAAAAAGAGTATAAGGATGCTTTTAAAGCCTTAGGTGCAGACCTTAAGAATGAAGGTGCTATCCCAGTAAAGGTTGGTGCTAAATATTATTTTGGTGGCAATTTTTATGGCGCTGGTGAATTAGGTGCTGCTTTTGGTACTGGAGAGGGATCAAGTACAGCTTTTGCGTATGCCCCAACTTTAGGTGCATCTTTTTCGGTAGCTGATAAATCAAGTATTGATTTAGGAATACGTTATGAAGGTTGGGCGAGAAATGGCTCTACCTCATCGTTTATTGGTATCCGCGCTGCATTCGCATTCGGTTTGTAATAAAAACCTTAATTTATTGCAAAGCCTCCAAGAAATTGGGGGCTTTGTTGTTTATCAGCTATTTAAGGTTTCATCGGTTACAAAATAATTTTAACTATCAAGTTAGTTTGTTTATCATTGTACTGTTTTTGCCAAATAGGCAAGGGCAGGGAAACTAAAAAAACAATTTTCAAAAAAATCAGATGAAAAAATTAGTATTATCTTTATTAACAGTTGCAGGTTTAGGCCTTGCAGCTTCAGCTCAAACAAACAAACCTGTAATTTTTGGCGTGAAAGCAGGGGTAGCCTTTCCAAACATGACCATATCATCAGGAAACGCATCGGTAAGTTTTGATGCAAAAACATCTTATTATGTTGGCGGTACGGCCGAATTTGTGCTGTCTGATGTAATTTCGATTCAACCCGGTTTAACTTTTATAAACAAAGGAACTAAACTGGCCAGCGGGGACATTAACTTTGAAGAGAATGACATTGCAACAACTGAAGAGGCAACATTAAACTTTAAATATCTGGAGCTACCGGTAAATTTATTGGCGAATTTTAAAGTTGGAAGCGCTGGTAAAGTGTTTCTGGGTGCTGGACCGTACTTTGCTTACGCCTTAAGCGCAAATGGTAAATATGGCTCGATAAAAGAAGATATCAAATTTGGTGAAGCAGAATCAGAATTTAAACGGACTGATTTTGGCTTAAACTTTCTGGCTGGTTATCAATTAAACAATGGCTTTAATATTCATGCAGGTTACGGATTGGGATTAAGTAGTATAGCAGATTCTGATCTCTCGGACGAGATTACTTTTAAAAATAAAGTTTTCTCAGTAGGAGTAGGCTTTTCTTTCTAAACCAAACCGGAAAATAAGAAGAGGATGTATTATAAAGACAATTTCTCCTCAGATTTTGTCATGTTGTACAAAGAACGCCTACGGAGAGCCTGTCGAAACACATAATAAGGTTATTTAACTAAGTGCTTCGACAGGCTGCTATTGACAGACTTAAATAGAATGATCGTCATCTCGACCGAAGCACCGCGTAGTGGAGAGATCTTTGGATCTATGTTAAAAGATCTCTCCACTACGGTCGAGATGACGATACTTCTAATCGACTCAACTCTTTAAAATTCACCTGTCATCCGTATTGATTTTATACAATAAATTATCTCCCAGGATGACAATTCGAAATTTATGATACAGCCTCTTTTTAAATTTAATTATTGCCGATTTGATAATGGCCGTATTTAATCAATTCCTTTTAAATTTGCAGGAATAAATGGTTAACTTCGGCGTTTTAATAGCACATGTACGCAGTTTTTAAACGCGAGTTATTCAGTTTCTTAAGTTCGATGGTTGCTTATATTACCATTGGCATTTTTCTATTGGTTTCTGGTCTGTTACTTTGGTTTTTTCCTGATACCTCGGTACTTGATTATGGTTATGCCGAACTTGATGGTTTTTTCAGTTTGGTGCCTTATCTTTTCATGTTTCTCATTCCGGCCATTACCATGCGCTCTTTTGCCGAAGAGCGGAGAGAGGGAACCTATGAGCTTTTAATTACCAGGCCCATCCAAATCTGGCAGATTGTTGTGGCAAAGTATTTAGCGAGTTTAGTTCTGGTACTTTTTGCCCTAATCCCAACGTTAATTTATTACTATAGCATTTCAAAGCTGGGTTTTCCTGAAGGAAATATCGATTCAGGATCGGTTATTGGATCTTATATCGGTTTATTTTTACTGGGTGCTGCGTTTACATCCATGGGCATTTTCTCCTCTGCATTGACTAAAAATCAGGTAATTGCCTTTGTGATCAGTGCTGCATTATGTGCATTCGCTTTTTTAGGTTTTGATTACAGCAGTCAGCTTGCTGCATTTCAAAGTATGGAGAACATCATTAGTAATTTAGGGATTAATCAACATTATACTTCGATAAGCCGTGGTGTTTTAGACACCAGAGATCTGATTTACTTTATTTCATTTTCTGTGCTGTTTTTATTGTTCACCAAATTAATAATAGGAGGGAAACGATAATGAAGCTGAAGAATAAATGGCTTAATGCTATCATCGTTATAGCCGTGTTAATTATTTTAAATATCGCGGGTCAGTACGCTTTTCATCGTTTTGATTTTACTGCCGATAAACGTTTTACTTTAAGTGATAAAACGAAATTTTTATTGGAGCAAAATAAAAAACCGGTAATCATTACTGTATTTTTAGCGGGAGAGTTACCACCTGCTTTTAAACGACTGCAGGCTGCGGTGTCGGATATTTTATCTGATTACCAGGCCTATGCTAAAACCGAGGTTAAGGTGGCGTTTGTTGATCCGATAGCGGGACTTAATCAGGCTGATCAAGATACCGTGATCAATAATTTATATGAAAGAGGTATAGAAGCAACCAATTTAAGTGTTAAAACTGAAAATGGATTAACGCAGAAACTCGTATTTCCGATGGCTATGATGGAAAGCGAAGGAAGAGAATTTCCCATCAAACTCTTTCAAAATTTAGATACCCGCGGAAATTATGAAGACAATATAAACCGCTCTATTGAAAACCTGGAATATATTTTTACTTCGAGTTTAAAGAAAGTACTTTCGGGTGATAACCCCCGGATTGGTTTTTCGGAATCAAATGGCGAACTTTCCGATTTACAATTGGCTGATGCCATTCACACCCTATCTAGCAGCTATCTGGTTGGCCGTATTGATTTAAATAGTATTGATAAAGCAGGGCTTGATAAATTGAAAATGTTGATTATCGCCAAACCCAAAAAACCTTTTACTGAAACGGAGAAATACAAAATCAACTATTTCGTAATGAACGGTGGAAGAGTGCTTTGGAGCATTGATCAGGTAAATGCCGAATTGGATAGCCTGCGCGGAAAAAGTGGGCAGATGGCTGTTAACAGTAACTTGAACCTTGATGATATGCTTTTTATGTATGGCGCAAGGATTAATTATAATATTATTGCCGATCCGGCAAACAGTGCCGAAATCCCAGTTTCTACAGGAGTTGTAGGCGGGCAGAACCAAATGCAATTGGTGCCATGGATCTATTACCCAATTTTATTGCCCGATACTGTAGAAAGTGTTGTGAAAAAGCTGGATGGTGTAAAATCTGAATTTCCCAGTACAGTAGATACTATTGGTGTTAAAGGCTTAAAAAAATCGTATATTTTAGCTACATCTCCTTATAATAAAGTGTATAATGTGCCGAAATTGTTTAGCTTGCAAATGGTAAGTGAACAGTTAGATCCGCGGTCTTTCCAAAGTAAACCACAGCATGTTGGTTTAATGTTGGAAGGTAATTTTCCTTCGGTTTTTGCCGGGCGACCTTTGCCAGCTACCATTACACAACCTTATACCTTAGAAAGGATAAGCAAACCGGCTAAAATGATTGTGATAGGAGATGGCGATATTTTTAAAAATCAGGTATCGGAGCAAAATGGAACCCCCTTTCCGTTAGGTTTCGACCGTTATTCGCAGCGTACTTTTGGTAATAAGGCCTTATTGCTCAATATTGTTGATTATTTTACAGATAATGACAACTTAATTGCGCTACGGAATAAAGAAGTAAAAATTAGATTGTTGGATAAAGCCAAAATTAAACTCAAAAAAACGAAATGGCAATTTATAAATGTGGTGGCACCCTTGCTATTGTTAATATTCTTTGCGATTTTTCAACATTATCACCGCAAATACAAGTACGCTAAATAATTTTTATATTTTTGAAGAAGACTAAATAATATCATGAGATTTATTGTATCCACATCAACTCTATTAAAACATTTACAAACCGTAAATGGTGCATCAAGCAGCAGTACGGTTTTGCCTATATTAGAAAATTTTCTCTTCGAAATTAAAGATGGAAACTTAACTATCTCTGCTACCGATCTGCAAACCAGCATGACAACTGCTTTGGCTGTAGAATCAAAGGAAGAAGGTAAAGTAGCTGTTCCATCTAAAATTTTATTAGATACACTTAAAACATTGCCAGATCAGCCCATCGCATTTAATATCGATGATAGTACTTTTGCGATCGAGATCAGTGCCGGAGATGGTAAATATAAATTAAGTGGTGAAAATGGTGACGATTTTCCGAAGATTCCAATAGTGGAAAACGCGTCTTCTGTAAACCTACCTGCGTCTGTTTTAACGGAAGCCATTACAAAAACTATTTTTGCAGTAAGTAACGATGAGTTGCGCCCGGCTATGACAGGTGTATTCTGTCAGTTATCCCCTCAGCACATTACCTTTGTAGCTACCGATGCACATAAATTGGTGAGATACCGCCGTATGGATAGCAAGGCAGATAAAGCAACCTCATTTATTCTCCCTAAAAAAGCTTTAACACTTTTGAAGGCTGCTTTACCTTCTACTGATATTAATGTATCAGTAGATTATAATGCAACAAGCGCTTTCTTTAAGTTCGAAAATATCAATTTAGTGTGTCGTTTAATAGACGAGCGCTATCCAGATTATGAGGCGGTAATTCCAACAAATAATCCTAACAAGCTAATTATCGATAGAAGTTTGTTTTTAAATACACTTCGTAGGGTTGTAATTTTTGCGAATAAAACGACACATCAGGTAAGACTGAAAATTAGCGGAAGCGAATTAAATATCTCTTCAGAAGATTTAGATTTTGCTAACGAAGCACACGAGCGTTTAAGTTGCCAGTATGACGGCGAAGACCTTGAAATAGGCTTTAATGCACGCTTTTTGATCGAGATGTTAAGTAACCTAAGCGGTGACGAAGTTACTTTAGAACTTTCGACACCGAACAGAGCAGGTCTTTTAATTCCACAAACCAATGATGAAAATGAGGACGTTTTAATGTTGGTGATGCCTGTTATGCTAAATAATAGTTATTAATAAAAAACTAATTTATTAGTTTTATTGACAAAGTGGCTTGGTTTTTGACCGAGCCATTTTTGTTTATAATCAACTAACCCAACCAATGAAAATCTATAACAATCTCTCGAAATCACTGATTTTGCTCACCGTTTTATGTATTATAGGCCTATCATCCTGTAAAAAGGAGAATCCAGATGAGGTAGTAAAAGGCCAGGCCAAGGTAAAAATGGTCAATGCATCGCAGGCCGATGTGCATCAGGATGTTTATTTAGATAATGAAAAACTAACTACTGCTGCTTTAGCCTTTGGCGAAACCAGCGATTATGTAAAAATACCTTCTGGTAATAGAAGCGTTTCTTATGCCGGAACAAACAGTACAACTACAGATACCTCTTTAAACTTTACGCCATCTATTACCTACACTACTTTTTTGGTTACCAATAAAAAAGGGGAGATGGAAATAGTAAGTTATGAAGATAATTTAAGTAATAACGAGTCAGATAAAGCTAAAATCAAACTGATTAATCTGACGCCAAATTTTGCCACGGGCATAAACGTTATGGTACAGGGCGGTACCCAGTTTGTTAATGGATTGGCTTTTAAAGAAGCATCAAGCTACTTTACAGTAGATACCGGATTCAATTTAAGATATAATGTAGTAGGCTCTGGTAATGTTAAAACCATACAAAGTACAGCTTTAGAAGGGGGGAAGATATATACCATTTGGTTTAGCGGTACAACAGCAGCAACCTTAGAAGCACATATCATTACCGATAATTAATTTCAAAGTTTAATATGCTTTCTGCTATCTTTACGTTTTATTAGCATCAGCGATTAATTATGAAAAACAAAGTATTGTTTCCTAAAATATTTCTACTTCTTATACTTGCCGTTTTAATCAGTTCATGCATCAAAAACGATAATTTAATTGAAGGTGATGCCAAAGTTCGATTCTTTCATGCCGCTTCGACTGACACTACGCAAAGTTTCTATTTAAATGGAATACAAATAGGAACACCTGTTGCTTACAATACAAACACAAGTTATGTAGTCGTTGCTGGCGATGCTGCTTATAATATAACCACACGAAATATAAATACAGGTGTTGACGTAGCTTTATTAGGAGATCAAACATTTAAAATCGGGCAGAATTATTCTGTGTTTTACTATAAAGAAAAAACTGGTGATCCTGCAAAACTGAAAGTTTATACCGATGATGTAAAACCAGATCTTGATTCAGCTAAATTAACTTTTTTAAACCTTGGTTACACACTAGGCTCTAGTGTTGTAATTACCGATAGCACAAATACGGCCAAACCTGTAGAATCTACAATTGCGTATGGAGCGATTAAAACTTTAAAGGTTAAAGTTAATAAAAACATGAAATTTGCCTTTAAATTAACGAGTCCTACTGCGACAAACCCACCGCCTGTGGTACCACGCTTAGATTCTCTTAATATTAATAATGGTAGAGTTTACCTTATATTATTTGATGGCGATAAAAAGGGAGAACTTAAAAATCGAATCATCTCTGCCAACTAATTTTATTGCAATACACTAGCATTTAATCCCTTTGATATTCATACTTTTGCCCAAAATTAGATAAATGGAACTACTACAGCAGCTTATAGATTTTATTCTTCATATAGACGTACATTTAGCTGAAATTGTTAACGAATACCGTACCTGGACTTACCTCATTCTATTCCTGATCATTTTTGCCGAGACTGGTTTTGTGGTAACACCATTCCTGCCTGGTGATTCGTTGCTTTTTGCAATGGGCGCTTTAATTGCTGGCGAACATGAAACTGGTTTAAATATCTGGATCATGCTTGTTATTTTAATTGTAGCAGCAATTTTAGGGAATACAGTTAACTACAAACTCGGGAGTGTTTTAGGTGCAGGTGTATTTAAAGAAAAAAATAAGATTTTGAAGCTTAAATATTATCATCAATCTCACGAATTTTTTGAGAAACATGGCGGTAAGGCCATTATGTTGAGTAGGTTTCTGCCAATTTTCAGAACAATTGCACCATTTGTAGCTGGAATAGCCAAAATGCCTTTTGGTCGTTTTACCTATTATAACATTATTGGTGGAGTAGCCTGGATATTTGCATTATTGTTAGGCGGTTATTTATTAGGACAGATTCCGGTAATTAAAAACAACTTCGAATTGGTTATTATTTTTATCGCTGTTGTAACTTTTGTTCCCGCCGTCTGGGCAGCTGTTAGGAGCCGTTTTCAGCCTAAAAAGATTGAGGCAATTATTGAAGGAGAGGATACAAAAGCATAATTATAGTTCCCTACCAATTAGGGAACCATTTTGATATTTCTTTTCTACCACCTCACTTTCTATTTTCTCATCAGGTAATAACGCTGTTTTAATCAGGCTTTTAAGCCTTGGCTGGCCAGCATCAACCCAGGCAGAATACCAGAATGATCCAGTTTTTAATATGGCAGCACGCATTTGCTTTTCTACCATGTTATTCATTTTAGTATCGTAGGCTTTTGAATAGGCTGTGGAGTATTGTTTCATTACAGTATTATTCCTTTCAGAAAAGCTATACTTTTTGTCGGAAGGAAATGATGCGTTCAGTTCAGCTTCGAAAGTTAATACGGTATCAACCAAACTGTGCGTGTGTTTAAGTATTTTCCAGATTTCTTGTAATGGATTTTCAATATAATCTGCTTTGCCAACAACAAAATTGTAATGAGTTGAAAATAATTCGGGCAAACGGCTTTCCCAAAAGGCATGTATACCTACCTGATTGGTAAGTTGGCCATTGTGATTGGCAGTAGTGTGTAAAGGAACATGTGCATCACCAATGTAATGCCCCAGGTCTGCAGAATATTTTAGGATTTTTACCGAATCACGCATTTTAAAGGCTTTAACTAAAGCATAATAACTACGCTGTATTTGCCAGGGGATAATACCATCGGTGTTCAGCTTTTTTTTGCCATATTTAGCTAGGGCATCATCCCATTTTTCGGGTATACTATCTATATTTTTCTCATAGTTCTCCACATCGAGGTAATGCCGTGGTGCTTCGAGCGTATCAGCATACCTGCGTTTATCGGGATCAACGGCATGTTCAGTAATGTATTTGATATTCCTTTTATAGAAACCGATCATGTCAGAAGGCAAAGTGAAAACAGCAAGGTTGTTTATCCTTTGATGTGCAAAGAACCCCCAGGAGGTACAAAGAAATATAGGGATGATTAACGCGGTTAAAATCGTTAATCTTTTCATATAATCTAAGATAAGTAATTTTCTTTGTAACTCAAATGGTGTAGAAGTTAAAAATTATGCCTCTTCCATTTTTTTCATATCAAGCTTTTTCATTTTCATAACGGCGTCCATTACTCTTTTTGCTCTTTCGGGCGTTGCCATCAGCTCACCGATGTTTGACGGAACAATTTGCCATGAAAGTCCGAATTTATCCTTTAACCATCCGCAAACGCTTTCTGTGCCCCCGTCATTTAAGAAAGTATCCCAATAATAATCTATTTCTTCCTGACTGTCGCAGTTTACCATAAGAGAAATAGCTTCATCAAATTTAAACTGTGGACCGCCATTAAGGCCCATAAATTTATTTCCGTTTAATTCGAAAGTAACTACCATAGGGATTACTTGTGTAATTTTGGAATCTTTAAAAACTGTACAATAGTATTTTGCTGCTGCTTCGGCTTGTCCGTCAAACCAAAGGCATGTTACAAGTGGTTTTGCCATTTATATAAATTTTTTTGTGTTACCACAAGTTAGGCAAGATTTTTAGTCTGTGTAAGGTTTAAAAGTGACGATTTAAGGGGGCAATTTGGACAATAATTTGCGGTTATGCTCCTGGCTAAGCCCCAAATTGTGCTAAATGGTGGTCCAGGTGTTTATAAAACATATTGTTCCACTCCGTTTTTGCTAATGGGCCAAATGAATGTGATTTTTTCCCGTCGAAATGATTTTCGCCGAGTTGTTGGGTTTGATTAATGTAACCGATTAAACGCATTTTCTCTTTTTCAAAATCTTTCTCGTCTTTAATAATAAATTGAGGGGCTGTCTGATTATTTTTAGGATAAGGCTTTTCGCTTACTACTTTGCTTTTGACTAGTTTTTTCAGGATAAACTTCATTATTGGCCCCGGTTTTGGATGAATATCATCGTAAACCATTTCGTAAGTTACATTGCAATGTGCCAGCATCTGTGCAACGTTCATTTTACCCCAAAGTTGAGTGGTAGCTGGAGTAAGCTTGTTAATTCTTTCAATAATTTCGCTCGTTACTGCGGGTTGGAAAATGTTCTTCATGGTTTGTTTAGTTGCCTATAAATCTATTAAATGATTGCCAATATTTATCTCTGTAAATTTCGTAAGATATTTGAAATCTGTCGGCATATTTTGCGATGATCTGGTGCATTATTTTTGAGGGTTTCCTAAATTCTTTGCAGGCGTAAAAGATTTCTCTTGTGCCATTGGCAGTCTCTCTGCCAATATTTAAATATCCATCAATATCTTTTAGTAATATTAAGATTTCATCTTCCAGATCATTTAATTGATCATACTCTTCTTTAGCGGGTAAACCATTCCCGTCAGAAGAAAATCTAATTTCAATATTTAAAATCCACGGGTGCGACGCTTTATCCTCCCATGATAATAAGTCGGTATTTACAACAGCAATCAATGGATTTCCATTTTCTAACTGGGCCTCCAACATGTTATAGCTATCATTTTCAGTACTATGCCTTATACCATCGTATTTTTCTATAAACTCTTTCTCACGCCAGATCAAAAAATCTTTTAATTTTTCTATCGGAATAAGTTCTTTTTGCAGCTGTTCTTTTCCAACTATCTTTAAACGATCGATTGTAGTTGCGAAGTTCAGCTCTCCCAGGTAATTATCAAGAAAAATGTATACACCGTTAGTGATCGCCTTGGAATTTTGTTCGTTCAAATCGTCGTGAACAATGGTTACATCTATTTCATCCGGAAAGTTTGTGTGCTCGGTATAATAAAATTTTAAATTTTCTCTATTAAACTGATAATTACCCATGTTTATGTTTACATTTTCTATAGCTAAGGGTGATTTTAGTGCGGTAACGGTCCAGCCCTCAATTTTTGGTGCTGCAGCAACTAGTTCTTCTACAAAAACGATATTTTTAATATTCCCATCTGCTGTAAGAACCAACTCAGCAGTAGTATCGTTTATCATTCCTGTTAAAAAGAAATAACCATCTTTCAATTCGGCCAATTTTGGTGAAAGTTTATTGAAGAAGTCTTTTTCAAAGTCTCCATGTGTTTTAACCACCTTGAAAAAATCTTTTTCATTTTTCTTGAACCAGGTCCAGAAATCTTCATTTGATTTTATCGCTTCTTCTTTTTGTCCAAATAACTTTTTTAATAAACTCATCTTTAATTATAAATCTTAATTCCTCAACATTTTAAATGAAAACCAGCCCAATAGCGCAATAATCACCGCCATTAATACCCAAAGCCATGCTTTGTTTTCAAATAATGGTTTTTCTATTTTAACGGAATAGGCAGGGTTTTGCTGTTCTGCTCCAATGTTTACACTGGTTAGATTTGTAGGGATCTTACTTTCAAATTTTTCAATTTCATAAACCGGACCTGTAGCTTTTTCATTGCCATAATATAAGGCATATTCATCTTTTGGTTCGTCAAACCTGGCAATAATTTCATAAATATTTCCTTTTAACTGTAAGCCGCTTAAACGTAACGGCTTATTGTCGTTATTTTGGATTGTGATTTTTAATCTGGACGTAATGGTATTAGGGAAATTGAATGCTGGCTCTTCCAGAGAACTTATCGTGCCTTCATAAAGATCCGCATAATTGTACTGAATGCCTTGGTCGGTTTTAAAACTATCCGTTGCATATTCAATTTTGATGGAACGGTAGAAATCGAAATCACTTTGCGCGTTCAACTTTAAATAGGATAGGGGGACCGGATTGGTCAAGGCTACATCAATAACTGTTTCCTTTTTGGATACGTCGTTTTTAAGATCAAAAGATTGATACTTAACCTGCTGATAGATTCCCTTTATAGTATCTGTTTTCGAAATTTTTGCTTCCAATAATTCGGGCTGCATTGGGCTTTTTACCGCAATCCTATAATATTGATATTTCGAATCAGGAAAATTCAATTTGGTAAATTGGTAATCTGTATCGTTGTTCTTAATCGAAAGAATTCTATAGTCGGTTAAGATCGAAAACCATTCTTTATTATCGTTACTACCTTCGATGGTAAGTTTCCAATCGAAGTTTTCTTGTTTAAAAGCCAAATTAATCTGGTTGATTAAATTTATTCCGGGCGATTGAAAAGTATAATAATAACCATTTGGGTTGGCACTCTGGTTAATCTGTTTAAATGCAATATCGTTTGTAGTTACCTTATCGGCACGCTGTTTTAACAGGTAAGGAACTTCTGTGGTATCTTTTCCATTGATGCCAAAAATCCTTAAATCTTCGAAACCTGCATTTGCTTTTTTATACAAATCATCTGGCAGTGCCATTTTATGCCAAACAGAATTAACACCCGTTATACTCCGCTTAAATTTGTAAGTATTGGTTTGTGCATTTGCCATGGTGGCGCAAAGCAAAAGCAAGGTGAATAGGTTAATTTTCAATTTTAGCATCGTCTATAATTAAATGTTTGTATTTGTTATAAAGGAAAGAAATGATGAGCAATAACACACCTAATGACACAAAAACTATGGTTTTGGAGATCGTGCTTAAAGAATAGATGTCGTAAAAGAAAAGTTTGATCAACGTTATCCCAAATAAAACCATGGCACCAATACGCAGGTGTTTTTTGTTTTTGGCCAGGCCCATGCTAATTAAGAATAATGAGAATATGCCCCAAAGGATGCTCAATCCCAGTTTATAACTTCCTTCTGAATGTGATAGTTCTAAAATATTGATCAATTCGCTGCTGATGATCCACAAGAGGGAAAGATAAAGCAGGTAATCAAACATGGTTTTCAAATCTTTTTTTAATAATCCTGAACGCTGCAACTGGTAGCATTGTACAATCAATAAAGCAAAAAAAGCGATTGCTACATACCTGATGCCAATATTAAATGAACCAATAATGAAATATTTACTTTCGGGAATTAAATAGGCATCCCTAAGCTCACTTAGTTTGTAGAGTCCAAAAGTTAGAAATACTATAATAACCCAGATGTTAATAATAAGGTTAGTGATAGCGAGTTTGCTGTTTTTTAGCTTTTTAATGTTCAGATAACTTAATGCAGCAGCAAAAAGTAGGGTGTAAATATAAATCCACGCTGTTTTTAAGGTCTTGTAATTATAGTTGTATTCACTGATTGAATCGTAAAATCTGGTTTTTGGAGTAGTGTTGATTTTGCTCAATTCGAAGAGGTTATTAAAGTATTTAGAAATCTCGATCCTAAAGGTAATGTAGATTACAAAAACCAAAATAGCGGGAATGGAATAACTGAGTATCTGTCTCATCCAGCCCCATGCTATGGGTTCTTCACTTTCTTTTTTGCTGATGCTGAACATCCAGAAGAAGCAGGCAATAAATATGCATGCGGTTAAAAAGCCAACGTTAAGGATTGGTGTGATTACGGTTGCATTTCCGTTATAGCTATCATAATAAGTTATCCAATCTTCCAGCAGACTAAAAAAGGCCAGAAATATTAGTGGGAAGGAAAGTTTTTCATAAATAACAATCTTTTTTATCCGTGCTAAATAGAATAATACAGCGGCCTCTACAACCCAGAAAATGGTTACCCAACCGCCATCTAACTGAACAGGAACAGCCATGGTAATAAAGGTGATCACCATTGCCAAAATGAGGTAAAAGAGATTTTTATCTGCAAGATTTTTCTTGTAAATAATTAAGCTCACCACAAAGTGGATCACGGCATTTGCCAACGTAAACAAGCCTAATAATTCAGTGCTGTTCTTATTGTCTGATAATATTATATAACCTATTCCGTAGTATACAAATGAATTTAAAAGTAAGATGATTACGTCGCTAAAGCCAAAAACTTCTTTCTTGCTTACTTTGTAGGCCAGGTTGGTAATGTAAAAAATAAGGAAAAATAGGGTAGAAAATAATAATGCGAGGCTAAAGTAATTGTTTGTGTTACTTAAATCTAAGCGCCAGGCAGAAAAGATGATCCATGTTAAGCCAAAAGATGCATAGAATAAAGGCTTCCAGTATTTTTTGAAACTGAGCACGAGGATGCCAATATTGATAATGGCCATGTAGGTAAACAAAATGCCGACCTTGCCCGAACCATCGCTCAGTAAAAAAGGCACGGCATAAGCGCCAACTAAACCAATATGGGCGATAACCTGTTTGTTATACTTAATTGCTGCAACAACCGTAAATGAGGTGAATACAACCATTAAGGCAAAGGCCAATGCCTGAGGAATTAAGGTGTAGAAATCGTAAGCTGCATAAGTAATAAAATACATAATGGCAATCGCACCACTAACCAAAACGGCTGAAAAATTTTCGTATTTGGCTTTAAGTTTTATTGCAAAAGCCATTAGACTTGCTCCAACGGTATAACCCAATACAATCCTGGTAAGTGGACTAATCATATCATGGTCAATGGCATATTTAGCACCAATAGCCACACCAATGATTAAAATCAGGATTCCAATTTTGCTAATCAGGTTTTCTCCAATAAATTTTTCGAAATCAGATTTAACCATGTTTTCGCGTTTAAATCTCTCGGCAAAATTAGGTTGCGTTTGGGTTGTCGGAGAAGGAATAGGCGCAGGGGTAGGTTGAGGAACAGCCGAATGTTGTACGACAAAGCTCGGGGGTGTATTTCTTGGTGGTACTGAAATGATTGGCTCGGGGTTTATTGTTGGAGGCTTAGATACTGAACCTGGTGATTGCAGCGCCTTAACCTCGTTTCTTAAAGCTTGAATTTCTGCTTCAAAGCCTTGTTGCCTGAGCAACAGGTTTTCCAGCTTAATTAATAGCAGGTTTAATTTTTCTGAATTATCCATTCTGTATTTTGTAGTGCGTTATTTTACTTTACTAAATATAGGAATGTATTTTAGAACGAGGTGAAAAATTTGAGTGGATGAATTAAGGCAATGCTTTTACCATCCCTTGCAGAATGTATTCAGGCGTTTTTTACCACTGATGTACACAGATAAACACAGATTTGTATTTGAGTTTATCTGTGTGCATTCTTTTATCTGTGATTGACAATACACCTTTCAGCTTAGTTCCTAGTTAAATGACATTATAGTGGGTAGCTTTATGATTGGCTGATTAAATTAATTCGCTAATTTTAGGGCAAAATTAGCCCCTATGGAATTATCTTGCCCGGTATCAGCAGAAAGAATAAATGAAAATGTAGTTAGGATTATTGCCTTTATGGTTGCTGCGATTGCAATTGCTTGTATCGTGTTTTCAAATTACTGGGCAATCGTTTTCCTGCTGTTTGATTTTGCTTTAAGGGCATTTACTATAGGTAAATTTAGTTTGTTGAAATTTATCGCCATCAAAATAGCTGACGGGCTTTCGCTTTCGCCGAAAATGAAGGATCTGGCCCCAAAAAAGTTCGCGGCAACCTTAGGCTTTGGATTCTGCCTTTTGATTACCGCGGTATTTCTGTTTGATCTTTATAATGCAGCGCTGATTTTTACCTCCATCATGATCGTTTTCGCTTTGTTAGAAAGCTTATTCGCCATCTGTGTTGGTTGTTATATTTATTCTTTTTTGCAGATTTTCACTAAAAAGAATGAGGCTTAATTTATTTCTTTAAAGCCTCGCGTACTTTTGGTGCAATTTTGCTTCCGAATAATTCAATTGATTTCATTAAGGCTGTGTGAGATGGACCTCCTACGTCCATGTGTGCTGAGAAACGTGTTAAACCAAAGGTTTCTTCCATGGCTAAAATCTTCTCTACAGATTCGTTTACATCGCCAATAATTAAAGCACCACTACTGTTTCGGCCAGCGTCGAACTGATTGCGTTGATAAGGTGCCCAACCACGTGATTTACCGATCCTATTCATTTGAGCAGAATAAAGAGGGTAGTAGTAATCTGCAACTTCGTTACTGTTTTCGCCAAATAAAGCGTGCATATGCACACCTACTTCAAATCTACTCTTGTCATGTCCATACGCTTCGTAAACTCTTTTGTAGTAATCGAAAAGTGGCTTAAACTGTATCGGCTGACCGCCGATGATAGCAAACATTACAGGTAAACCTAATCTCCCGGCGCGTTCTACCGATTCTGGTGTTCCACCAACGGCTACCCATATTTTTAAATTGTCGTTTACGGCTCTTGGTAATATTTCCTGGTTATTCAGTTCTGGTCTGAATTTACCCTTCCAGCTGATTTTGGGCTCCTTGTTTATTTTAAGGAGCAATTCTAACTTCTCTTCGTAAAGCTCGTCGTAATCTTGAAGGTTATAACCAAACAGCGGAAACGACTCGATAAAACTTCCACGACCAGCCATTAATTCGGCCCTGCCATTCGAAATTAAATCTATTGTGGCAAAATTTTGATACAATTTAACCGGATCGGATGAACTTAAAACCGAAACTGCACTGCTTAACTTAATGTTTTTGGTTACTGTAGCTGCCGCGGCCAATATAATTTCAGGACTCGATACGGCGTAATCAGGGCGATGATGTTCGCCAATTCCATAAAAATCTAAACCAACCTCGTCCATTAGTTTAATTTCTGCTATAATTTCCTGAAGTCTTTGCTGAGCGGGTTGAATTTCTCCTTTTGCATTAATCTGCAAATCGCCAAACATACCGATGCCTAATTCCATAATGTTAAAATAATTTTAACAAAGTTAATGGATAGGCGGAAAGTAGCTTTTGATGTATGGTAAGAAATATTATGAAAATTATTAACCTGTAAGTTTACCTAGCTTGTTTAAAATGGTTTCGAGCTCGTGGTTGGAGTAATCGAAATTTGTAGATTCAATTTTAAACTTTCTGCCATTTTGTAAAACAATGCTAATGAAAGAATATCTTCTACGCCCAAATGACTCATCATCAATAGCTTTTATTGTTTTAATTTCATTCCACTTAAAATTTCCCAGTTTTAACAATATGATTTCATTTTCATTGGCTATGATAGCATATTCCTCTTGTTTGGAGATTAGATTCCTGAAATAGAATATGAAAAATACTGTCAATATCGACATTGTAATTAAAGCAGATTGAGCATAACTTAGATTAAACATAAATATCGGTGCAATAAATAATAATGGGAACATGCAGAAGATATAAATCATAATAAATATGTTGCCATTGTCTTTAACTTTTATCGAGGTAATCATTGATTCAATTTTTACAACTTCAGAGAAATGATTCCATTATAAACACCATCAATCACCTTACTCATTCTTGGAATATCTAGCGTTTCCATAGTATCGGTTTTTTGATGGTAGTTTTTATTCCGATAGAAAGAAGTATCGGTGATCATTAAGGCATCGTAGTCAAATTTCCAATAGTTTAAATGGTCTGAAAAGTCGATGCCTGATAATGCGGGTGGGCCTGAAAAGGTTTTGGTAAGAATATTTTTTGTGGATTTAAAACTTTTAGAAAATTGACTTACAAAAGCACCTGAACCAAATTTTTTAACAATTGTGATGTAATTTCCTTTATTTCCATACTTTACGGATAAGATACCCAAGGGATAGTCTTGAGATTTTTCTTCATCTTTAAAGTATCCGATCATTTCCAGTGAAATCATTCCATAAATATCGGCTTTAGCCTCGTTTAAGGATTTGGCATGGATATAACTGCCCATGAATTCGGTTCTAAAATATGGAGGCTCTTCTAAGGTATAGGCAACGAGGTCGATACGGTATTCTAATTTTTTGCCTTGCAATAACCTGGAGAGCTCTAATAAACCCACAACGCCACTGGCATTATCATCTGCACCTTCCTGATCACCACAAACATCGTAATGTGCACCAATGATGATCCGTTTTTTATTTTCAGTACCAAAAGAGCAGATAATATTTTTAAAAGTTTTTTGACCGATATTATATTCTTGTACAGAAACGCTATCTGATGATTTTTCAAAGATTGTTTTGATATAATCGGCTGTCAGATTGAGTTGATCGATATTATTATGGTTACGAAATCCAGGTGTTTTGGTTAAGGTTTTTAAATGTGATTTGATTAAAGATGTATCTGATTGGGCGGAAACGCTACCATAATAAGCTATGAAAATGAAAAGAAAGCCAATTAAGATTCTAAATTTATGCATTGTTTAAAGGTGAGAATAGTATATGCCATGACCCTAAACCGAAGATAATTATTTGGATTAGTTTATGCACACTGCAACCTGAGTTTTTTATACTGGCCTAAGTTAGCTAAACCCGATTGGCGTGGATGCCGATTTTTCATCGGCAGAAACAAAAGCGGGAGTATCGGAACCCGATAAGCATTGCCTTTGCTTTCCAAAACAAAAAACAAATATATTGGCCTCAATAGCAGGAAAGATCCTGAAATAAATCCGATAGCTATCGGATCAGGATGACGTACTGAGGCTGAAAACTGCCAATTGCCAAAACCGAAAACTACTCTATCTTCTTACCTTTCATGGCAGTAGAAATCGCCGCATCCATTACACGTTCGGCAAAAGGACGGGTAAATTCATTCAGCTCATCTGCTTTCTTCAAAATGGTATCTTTTTCTTGAGTAGCTAACGCCGTTTTAAGTGCTTCGATGTGTACTTTAGTATCTGAAATTTCTCCTTCGGTTAAATGCTCGGCATGTTTTTCGATAAAACGTTCAGCGGTATAAAGCAATTGTTCGCCTTCGCTTCTTGCTTCAATAAGCATACGTTGCTCCACATCACTTTTAGCATGTTCTATGCTATCAAGCAGCATTTTCTCTACTGTATCGTCGCTTAAGCCATAACTTGGTGTAATTTCGATCTCTTGTTTAACACCCGAACGTAACTCTATCGCCTGAACAGTTAAAATTCCATCGGCATTCAGTAAAAAATTGATGTCTACTTTCGGCAAACCCGCAGGCATTGCAGGAATTCCCTTTAAGTCGAACTCAGCCAGCTTTCTATTTTCTTTCACTAAATCGCGCTCTCCCTGATAAACAGAGATTTTCATATTTACCTGTCCATCTATCGAAGTGGTGTATTGGCGACCAGCTTTAGTAGGTACTTTGCTGTTGCGGGCAATAATTACATCCATCAGGCCACCCATGGTTTCGATACCCAAAGAAAGTGGCGTAACATCTAATAACAAGATGTCAGAACGGTTTCCTGCCAAAACATCGGCCTGAATGGCTGCGCCAAGTGCTACTACCTCATCAGGATTGATATTATCCTGTGGTTTTTTACCAAAGAAATTTTCTACAGCCTGTTTTACAAAGGGCGTACGGGTAGAACCACCCACTAAAATGACCTCATCAATATCGCTGGCTGATAAATCTGCATCCTTTAATGCATTTTTACAAGCGGTGATGGTTTCTTCAACCTTTGCTGCAATTAACTGCTCGAAAGTCTGTTTATCAAGTGTGCACCAGATTTCGCCAACCTGTTCGTTGTATAAATTTTGGGTTGATAACGCTTTTTTAGCCGCCTCAGCCTGTAGACGTAAGGTTTGCATCAAAATATTATCCTGAGCAACTACTGCTACATCTAGGTTGTTTCTCTCCAGCCAGTAATTTAAAATGGCCCGATCGAAATCATCGCCACCCAAATAAGTATTGCCGTTTGTGGCCAATACCTCGAAAATTCCATTCTGGATCTGTAGAATAGAAACATCAAATGTTCCTCCTCCTAGGTCGTAAACTGCAATTGTTTTTTGTTGTGAGGGATCTAAGCCAATTCCGTAAGCTAAACTTGCTGCGGTAGGTTCATTTACAATTCGCATCACATCTAAGCCGGCCAGTTTCCCGGCATCTCTTGTGGCCTGACGCTGACTGTCGTTAAAATATGCCGGAACAGTGATTACAGCTCTGTTAACCTGAGTTTTTAGCGCGTGTTCTGCTCTTGCTTTAAGCTCCTTCAAAATTTCCCCCGATAATTCGATCGGTGTGTAGAAACGGTCGCCAGCATGGATTTTAACCAATGCATCGCTATCATCATCAATAATTTTGTAAGAAAAAATAGCTGCGTGTTCGGCTACATCTTTGTAAGAGCGGCCAAGTAATCTTTTAACTGAAAAAATGGTGTTTGAAGGATCGGTGGTTAAGTATTCTTTAGCCTCGTTACCTACAACGGCTTCATTCTGTCCATTAAAGTATACCACCGATGGTACCAATATTCCTTTACCTGCATCGTTAATTACCTGCGGATTCTTATCTGGATTGATAAACGCCACCAAACTATTGGTAGTACCTAAATCTATTCCAACTATAATTTCTTCCTTCTGAAACGAACCTGTAGCAAGGTTAATTGATATTTTTGCCATGGCTGCAAATTTACAATAATGTTGTGCTAAAATTGTTGTTAAGTTGTAAGTTTTAGTTGAAAAAGTCCGAGGTCGGAGGTTCGAAAGTTGGGAGTTTTATTGATATTACTATATCTTCGGGCCTCGGACTCCCGACTTCGGACTAAAGACTCTGGACTATCTCTTATTCTTTTCCTCAATCCACAACGACATATATTTAGTGCTCTGTGCCGTATGGTGATTTAATAGCTGTCCAAAAAAGTTATTTTGTCGGTGTGCCATTAAATCTGAAGCTAATCTTTCAACGTCCTTAATGAATTGATCTGTAAAATATTTAGCAGAATACCTTTGGTTAATAATCTTTACGCCATTTTGCTGTGCGACTTGCCAGGCATTTTTATCCTGATAGAGTTTTACGGCTTCATCAATAAATAACGCTAAATTATCTTCAATGCTACCGTTCCAATCTAAATCGCCTTTCATGGCTTCTGCACCAACGGATGTGGTTACCGATGGGGTACCTACTTGCATGGCATCAATAAATTTCCCTTTTACGCCTGCGCCGAACTGAATAGGGGCAAGTAATATCCGATGTTTAGCAATGGTTTCTTTTGCGTCTAAAGCTCTTCCTTTAATTAAGAATTTTTCGTTTTTGTTATCCAACTGAAGCACTTTTTGCGAGGCATAAGATCCAAATATATTCAAGTTTGCACCTGGAAGCCTTTTTCTGAGTATTGGCCAGATCTTGGTTTTTAAAACCTGAACGGTATTCCAGTTGGGCTCATGAAGGAAATTGCCAATGAAAACAAAATCTGCCCGATCTTCAAAGGGAATCCATTTTTCGACAACCTGCAGATCGATTTCTTTTTCGAGAAATGGTAAATAATAAATTAGTGAAGGATCAATTTTGAATTGATTTTTCAGTATATCCATCTCCACTTCTGAAATCATTATAGATAAATCGCAGCGTAAAATTGAAGCAACTTCTCTTTTTGCAGTGTCCGAAAATAAATCTAAAACCTGTCTTTTCTTGTCGCTTTGTTGGCGTGCACTTCTCAGGCAATGTAAATCTTCGGTATCTAAAATCCTAACTGCATCAGGGCATTCCTGCTGAACCCGCCAACCATATTGCTCTTCTACCATAAAGCGGTCGAACAGTACCATTTCTGGATTTAATTCCTCCAGAAATAGGTTGAAACTTTGGTCGTTTAGTTTGATTTGTTGCTCAACAACGCTAGTCTTACTAAAATCATAACTGAAATCGCTTTTTGATGCCGCTGATGCAAAAGTGATCTGATAACCTTTAGATAGAAATAAATCAATCAATTGGATCATCCTCGTACCCGCTGCTGATGAAGTGGGTTCGGGCCAAACAAATCCAATAATTAATAATTTCTTAGCGGTTGTTTCCATTTACCTGCAAAATAAGTTCTTTTTTTTGGCTCCCACAGATAAATGTGATTTTCACAGGATGAAATGTAAATCTGTATAATCTTTTAAATGTGTGGGGGATATTAAACGTATCTTAAATATTCTTAATTTTGCGGCTCAATTACAAGCACTACATGTTAGGATTAAAATTATTGACAGACCCACGTTGGGCAAATATTGCGGAATCGAATTTAGAAGAAATTTTATCTGACCATGCCTGGTGTGAACAAAAGGCGGCAACCAATGCCATTACTTTAATTACTCAAAATTCAGAACATCAGGATCTTGTAGATGAATTAACAGCGATTGCCATCGAAGAAATGCAGCATTTCCAGATGGTAATTGAAATTATAAAAAAACGGGGTTATACTTTAAGTCGCGAGCGGAAAGATGACTATGTTGGTCGTTTGGTGAAATTTAGTAAAAAGGATGGAAGCCGGAATATGGCTTTTATTGACAGGTTATTATTTGCAGCAATGATTGAAGCTAGAAGCTGCGAACGTTTCAGGGTACTTTCGTTAAATATAAAAGATCAGGAACTGGCCAGGTTTTATCATGAACTAATGGTCTCAGAAGCCGGGCATTATACCACATTTTTAAATTTTGCGCGTAAATACAGTATTGATGTTGATGTAGACAAACGATGGAAAGAATGGTTAGATTTTGAAGGGGAACTGATACAAAGTTTTGGAACTAAAGAAGCGATACACGGATAGTTCAGTTTTCGGTTTGCAGTTTTCATCATCAACTGTTAATTGGTAACTGTTAACTCCTTTTTATGTATATTCCACAGCCAAATTACAATATCCTGATAACTATCGATTCCTTTTTTTTGATTGTTCAGTTTTAAGAAGCTATCGAATGCGGCATCCATATAACCGAACATATCGCCGTTGTATTTTCGCCAGAATTCTTTTTCGGTTTTAAAATCGGCTAAAACCTGTGGTAAGAGTTTCAAATAAAGCAATTTATAATCATCAGGAGATTTCATTCTGATCTCGAATAAAATATACCGTAACATTTCATAATTGGCCGAATATTGATAATTTACATCAACGCTGTTGCTTGCAGTGAGATAACCCAAAAGATTGGCTTCGTCTTCATAAGCGATGCCCAGTTGATGGCCTATTTCGTGGCAGCTTACATAAGGTTTAACGAAATCTGGTAAATTCATATTCATATTGGCTTCGCCAGAAAGCGGTGCGTAATAACCTTCGATGCCAATTTTACTGATCATCCATGAATTTAAAACAGATTTTAAGCAAGGGTTTTGATATTGGAATAATTTATTTTTTCGCAACATAAGCGAATAGGCTTCTGCGGATTTTGATTCCATTTCTTTGATCGTGTAAGCTGGAATTTTGCCTTGCTTCAGTTTTAGATTATTGGTTTTTTGGATAAAATAATCGCCAAGAATAACTAATTCTTTAACGTTATATTTTTCATTGCCAATACCCAGTTCTTCACTAATGCTTGGCCGGCTGTAATTTAAACCCCATACAATTTTGAATATGATATAGAGCAGCAGGAAGAAGCTGAGGACCTGTAAAGGAACAAGAATTCTATCCTGTCTTTTTAGCGATTTTCGTTGTTTATAAAATCTAACGATCTTATAAAGTACAAAACCAATCAATAAGGCGTAAATGATATCGCCAATGGCGAAAGGAAAAATAGATGATATAAATCTTAATATTGAAGAAATATAAAGATAAAAGCCCGTTGAATAATATTTTTGAACAAGGGTTGGGAAGAAACCAAATAGATAAATTAGCAGCGCAATTACTAAAACAACGATAAATTTTGAGTAGATAGATTTATTTTTTTGCATTTGTATTACCAGTTGAAAATAATGACCATCATAATAATCACCAATATGAATATTGGCCTTAGTAATTGTTGTTGGTCTGCTTTTCTAAGGTATCCATCTTTCCTTAATTCCCAAGAAACTATAATCTCAAAAAGTGTTGTTAGCGGACTAAATATGAAATCTATGATATAATATGACTCATTTGCAAGCTTAAAATTTCCGATTTGTATTTCTTTTTGAGTATAAAATTTACTTTGGTTTATTTCACCCTCAGGTATATTTCTCAACTTGAGTTCCTCTTCTGCCTGTATCAAGGCAATTTCATTCCAATCTTCAGGAGAACTTACGATCTGCAAAAGTTGTTTTGTTGTTCTATCTTTGATAGGATGATTGAAAGTAGTCATCTTTTAAGTAGTTTCAAATCCTCAATGCTTTCGAAATGTTTCTGATTAAGTGTATCGAACGATAAATTGTGAGCAACAGCAGTTGCTGCAATGAATAAATCAGCCTTATCGATGCTTTTGCGAAGTATTTTAAGGTTATTCTGAATGTCTACAGCTGCTAAAGCTGCGGCACTATCAAATGGAAATACAACCAAATTCGATAACATTATTTTCCAGAATTCAATCTGTTCACCTCTTGCCCCGGTATAAATTTCAAATTCTGTGATGCTAGAAATGCATAAGTTTTGAGACTTTTGAGATAGCATAAACAACCTCGTTTGTGATTTGTCCTTTTTACGGAAATAATCAATCAAAATAGATGTATCAACCATTATTATTTGGTCCGCCATTCATTTATGGATTTTCTTGTTTCTTCGATTTTTTCAATTTGGGCCTCAGAGAAGACGGGGCCATTTAATAGGATATCTGAAAATTTAACACCGTATTTAACGGCAGGTTCTTCAACTTGATCTGTAGGATTTATGCTTTTATTTTTCTCCTTTTCTTTCAAATAAGCAACAAAATCCGAAACCTCCTTCTTCATGTTTGACGGGAGTGATGAAATTTCCGAAAATAATTGCAAGTCTGTCATCGCTAATTCATTAAGCTAAACAAATATAACAAATCTATCTGGCAAAAGTTAGGCGTTTTCCGATCTGATCGGTCGTGAATTTGCCATTTTGATAAGCCAGATTCCCTGATACAAAAGTGTGGGTAATGCTTGCCTGGAAGGTATCTCCATCGAACGGACTCCAACCACATTTATAGAAATTATTAAGTTTGGTTACTGTCCAGGAATCTTTCAGGTCTACCAAAACCAAATCTGCCCAGTAGCCTTCGCGGATGAAACCACGTTTTTCGATATCAAAACAGATGGCCAGGTTGTGTGCTGTTTTTTCTACGATTTTCTCTAAAGAGATTTTACCCTGTAAATGCATTTCTAGCAGTGCTGGTAAGGCATGCTGTACCAATGGACCACCAGATGGGGCTTGGGCGTAAGGCTGCTGCTTTTCTGCCAATGTGTGTGGAGCGTGATCTGTTGCAATTACATCAATATAATCTTCAAGAACACCTTTAAGCACTCCTTTCTGATCATCTTCGGTTTTTACCGCAGGGTTCCATTTAATGAAATTTCCTTTTGAAGCGTAATCCTTATCGTTAAACCAAAGGTGATGTACGCAAGCTTCTGCAGTAATTTTTTTATCCTTTAAAGGCGTAATATTGTCAAATAGTGCTATTTCTTTTGCTGTAGAAATATGTAAGATATGCAACCTGGTTTGATAAGTTTTAGCCAGTTCGACCGCTAGTGATGATGATTTATAACAAGCCTCTGCGCTGCGGATTAGAGGATGCATATCAATGGTCAGGTCTTCACCGTATTGCGCCTTAAACTTGGCTAAGTTTTCGCGGATAGTTGCTTCATCCTCACAGTGGGTAGCCACTAATATCGGCGCCTTACTAAAAATGTTTTCTAAGGTTTTTTCGTTGTCCACCAGCATATTACCGGTTGATGAACCCATAAAAACCTTAATACCGCAAACGTTTTTAGGATCGGTTTTTAAAACCTCTTCAATATTGTCGTTGCTGGCCCCCATGTAAAACGAATAGTTCGCTAACGAAGTTTGGGAAGCAATTTCATATTTATCAGCTAATAAGCCCTGTGTTAGTGTATTGGGTACAGTATTGGGCATTTCCATGAAGGAGGTAATCCCTCCGGCTACAGCGGCCATGCTTTCGGTAAAAATATCGGCTTTATGTGTTAAACCTGGTTCGCGGAAATGTACCTGATCGTCAATCATACCTGGTAAAAGGTATTGTCCTTCTGCGTTAATTTCTTGCGCATCAGGAGCAGATAGATTTTGACCGATTTTGGCTATCAATCCATCTTTTATCAATACATCGGCAACAATTTTTTGTCCTTCATTTACAATTGTGGCAGCTTTTATCAGGTAAGTATTCATGGTTTCAAAGGTAAAAATAGATTTGAGAAGTTAGATATGAGATTTGAGAATTTTGACACGCTAATTTGGCGGATGAAAGGTGCTGAACTGAGTTTAATGTTACTGTTTTTGGTTAAATAAACCTGATAGTAGTGGGCATCCCGATTTTTATCGGGATAAAACGGATAGCAGGGCTGCCCTAACCGAAGAATTATTGAAATTGCTTTACACCTAATTCTTATAAAAGGAATCTTGCATTTTAGAATGCATCAAAACCTTCTGCCTTACGCCTTCTAACCGTCAACCTTAATCACTATCTTTGTGCGCTATGGCAAAATCGTTCGAAGAATTTAAGTTAAACAGGCAAATTTTAAATGCAGTTGCCGATGCAGGTTATACCGTTGCCACGCCGATACAGGAAAAAGCAATTGCACCAGTATTATCTGGGCAGGATATTTTTGGTATTGCCGAAACTGGTACAGGAAAAACCGCTGCTTTTGTTCTGCCAATTTTAATGCAGTTGAAATATGCTCAAGGCGATAATCCGAGGGCTTTAATTCTATCTCCAACCCGCGAACTCGCAATGCAGATTGCCGAGCAGGTAAAGTTATTTTCTACTTATACGGATTTACGTTCTTTAGTAATTTTTGGTGGAATCGGTCCGAAAACACAGAAAGAGCAGATCGCTAAAGGGGTTGATATCCTGATTGCTACACCCGGAAGATTTTTGGATTTATATTTGGCAGGTGATATTAATACACAGAGCCTAAAATTTTTGGTGCTGGATGAAGCGGATAAAATGATGGATATGGGCTTTATTGGCTCTATACACCGGATTTTGGAAATCGTACCGCGTAAACGCCAAAATTTGTTGTTTTCGGCAACCATGAGCGATTTAGTACAGAAAATTGCAGGCGATTTCTTGAATAATCCACTTGTGATTGAGGCATCTGCGCAAGCAACCCCTGCTGCAAACGTAACGCAGACTTTGTTTTACGTTCCGAATTTTAAAACGAAAATTAACCTATTGCAGCATTTGTTGAAGAATGATGAGGCTTTTAACCGCCTGATCATTTTCTGTAAAACAAAAACCGTTGCTGATAATATTTACAGTTTTATTGAGCGCAGATATGGTGCTGAGAATGTTCGTGTAATCCACGCCAATAAAGGGCAGAACACCAGAATTAACTCAATAAACAGTTTCAAAGAGGGTAATATCAGGGTGCTAGTGGCCACAGATGTGGCAAGTAGGGGTATTGATGTGAGTGATGTAAGTCATGTGATCAATTTTGATGTGCCTATCATTATAGAAGATTACGTACACCGTATTGGCCGTACCGGTAGGGCTTTTGCCAAAGGCGACGCGATAACTTTTGCTACGGATGCCGAAAAATATTATATCCGCAAGATCGAAAAATTGATCCGCCAATATATTCCAGTGGCCGAAATTCCGGAAGGTGTTTTCATTGATGAAACGCCTTATGAAGAGCGCCAGCATATTGCGAAGGAAATCGATATGCAGAAACGTAAGGAAGATCCTGATTTTAAGGGCGCTTTCCACGAGAAAAAGCATGCTGCTGCAATAGAGAAAAAGGTAAGAGAAAAAGCCAAAGCAAAGGCCGGCAAACAGGTAAAGAGTTTTAAAAAAGGTAAAAAATTCGATAAGAAAAAGTAATGAACCCAACACAATTAAAATAATTATTAATTTTTTAAATAATTATTTCAATTGTCAAAGGCTCCATCTGACAATTGAAAACAAATAAATAACACAGATGAACTTTAGGATTACGCCTTTAAATATCGTTAGCGCCATTGGTTTGGGATTAGTGGCCGTAAATTTAGTTTCAGAGAAAAGCACGGTACCACGCCATGTGGATATGAGCGGCTTTTATCTCCTGATTTTAGGTTGCCTTATCCTTGTAACCTTTATTACAGATATGATTTTCCGGTTCACGTTGAAAGATATTAAAAGGATCTGGGTGGTAGAATTGATATTTATCGTTATTGCGGCTGTTTTGATGCTGATACTCCAAAAAGTAGCGTAATTAAATCGTAAAAATATCTCAACAATCTTTATCGGTGCAATCAACCAATCTGTGGAATCAAATTAAATAAGCATCTTTGCATCCGGAAAAATTAGTAGATAAATTTACGTAGTCTCTTTATCGGTGAAATCAATATTAATATGAAAAAAGCAGAAATAAAAATAACGGTTGAGTTAGATGAAGGCAATAACCCCGATAACATACTTTGGGAGAGTACAGATTCTGGAAACGCAGATAAAGTGCCTGCAAAG
The DNA here is from genome assembly GCF_052045595.1 of Pedobacter sp. 22163. NCBI lineage: Bacteria > Pseudomonadati > Bacteroidota > Sphingobacteriia > Sphingobacteriales > Sphingobacteriaceae > Pedobacter > Pedobacter sp. 22163. The sequence goes on from NZ_JBQEPM010000002.1 coordinate 78,896, forward strand.
GCTATGTTTTTATCGGTTTGGGACCACAATTATAAAAATACTTTAAAGATAGATCTTTGGACAAAAGATATGCCTGTTGATGAGATGAAACGTTTCTTCTACGAAACCTTGCAAACCATGGGCGATAGCTTTTTGAAAGCCACAAACGAAACTTTGATTGTTGAAGATTTACGTGATTACTGTGCCCACTTTGCAGATAAGATGGGGATTATTGAGGGGCAATAGTTCATTAGTCATTAGTCATTAGTCATTAGTCATTAGTCATTAGTCATTAGTCATTAGTCATTAGTCATTAGTCATTAGTCATTAGTCATTAGTCATTAAAAAATGCCAAGTAAGTTAGCTATAAACTATTAACTCCCGTTAAACCAATTAACCAATCAGTGAAATCGCTAAAATCAGTGTAATCATCTTAACTATGTTAGTATTAAATAAATTCAGGGCTTGGTTAGGCATTTTGCTATGCGTTATTGCAGGTTTCTGCCCAATGTTAAAAGTGCCCATTAAAGGCAATTGGAACTTGTATCAATCAGATGCACGTTTGTTTTTGATCACATATGCCATTATCGCCATTTCGGTGTTGTTTCTGTTTATCAGAAAAGTAGGTGCCTTTAAGTTTATGAGTTTCGTAATGGCTATCTGGTATGTTTTAGCGGTAGTTGCTGTTTATTTTACTGCAAATAATTATACTAAATATGGCTTCGCCAATAAACTTATAGGTAAAGTTGTTCATTTCCAGTGGGGTTGGATTGTACTTTTAGTTGGGGTTATATTTATGCTTTTCAGTGTTAAACGTGGCGAAAAAATTACGGCTTAAGCTTTTCGTGGAATTGCGAGGTTAATTTACCTACCTCACATCCTTTAGCTTTACATCAGGCTACAATTTCATCATGAGTTTTCTTCGGCATAGTCTGATTACAGCTCATGATGAACAAAATTTATGACCGGGATAACTTACCACAATTTAAGAATAATCGTCTGCAAGTTCGATCATCCAGCAGTCAACATTTATCCTACGAAACGGATAAACGGACGAATTCTTTAGAATTTGTTTTTTGCTTTCCAGATAAAGCCGTCAAGTATATAATGCGTAGCCTGTGGTAAGGCTAAAAGTGGAACCAGAAGCGATAATAACTCACTATTGGTAACCTGCGGCAAGCTTGAAAAAGGTTTGAAAACCGATTGATGTTCTTTCCATACCAAACCATCCCAGAGGCCCTCTTCCAGGTAGGCAAATAATACCAAAATCAATAAGAAATAAAATATCCCGAATTTTCCGAAGCACAGATCCATGATTTTATTCTTAACGGTTTTATCTCCGATTTTTTTCTTTTCAAAAAACCAGATGAGCGCCATATACGGGATGCCATGCGAAATTACGTTTAAGGTAGTAAAAGCCATATCGCCATTAAAATAAACGATGCCGAAATACCAGGATAAAAACGTTCCGATTACGATTAAGTTGCGCGGAATGTTAATCCACTTTTTGCCGATGATCAATATAATTTCTTTAACCGCATAGATGGCGATGATTAAGACGTACACCATGCCGGAGTATCTTAATAGCATATCGTTCTTAAAAGTGAAAAAATCACCTTCTACAAACCAGTTGAAATTTCGGACACTGCTTAAATGCCAAAAAAGCAAAGGGTATAAAGTTGCGGTATAAATGGCAATTTTATCAATTGTAGTGAACAGTTTGGTTGAATTTTCGTTACGGGAATACAGGCGCATAAAGCCATATTGCTGCCTGATAAAATGGTAAACGGCCAAATAAGCCAATATTCTCCAAAACCATAAACCATCGAACCGGTAAAGTATAACACCTGTAACATAACAGGCCAATGGAATAGAAATAAGCAATGTATACTGCCTTTTGAAATTACCCGGACTAAAATAGGTTCGGTATAACGTGCTGTAAACATGTGCAACATCTATAAAAACAATTAAAAATACCCAATAAGCCAATGGAATACCTGATGAGTTTTGAAACTGACCCGGGAAAAGCAAAACCAGCAATAAAGAGAAAAATGCAGGCGATATAATGAAAATAACATCACTCCATGCAGTATTAAGCCAGGGTTGGGTTTGTTTATGTGGTAGCATTTAAAACCTGTTTTGCTGCGTTAATACCCTGGTGAAAAGCCTCCTCAAAGATAGATACCCCGCTCAGATCACTGTGGGCAAAGAAAATTTTATTATTGATAGGAGCTTTCGCTTTTTCCAAATTTTCACTCCAAACAAAATTTGTGGTAGGTGCTATCATTCCGTGCCCCCAAATCCAGAAATCGATATTTTCAATAGCATCTGTAATTCCCGGATGGATCATCTCCAATTCAGGAACAACAATATCAAGCCATTGTTCGTAACTTCTCGCATATGCTGCCAGCCGTGCAACTGCGGGTTCAAAATCACACAGCGGCAGGTAATAAGTAATTACTTTTTTATCCTCCGAGAGCTTTAAATGTTGCTGCGCCGAATTTACATAACCAACAGAGGGCGTATTATAGGCCACATTATCCCAACAAAGATTTATACCTTTCGATTCTGGTAATTCGTTAATGGTAATATTGGCGATCAGCCATGGAGAATAGTTAAAAGCTTTATAATCAATATTCCGGTTAAAGTTTCCGAGTAAGCGATTGTTTACAAATTGTGGTGTGCATAAAATAATCTTTTCGGCTATTATTTCCTCAGTGGTGTTGGTATGCACATTATATATGGAAGCTGTTACATCGCCATTTGCCATCGATTTTAAACCATAACATAGGATTGATGTTTTGATATGATCTTTTAGCTGCTTAGCAAGTTGCTTCATGAGCCAGCCATTGCCTTCGGGCCAGGTTAGTATGGCATTCTGTTCGGCATTTGCTGCTTTTCCTCTGCGCGAAGCGAAATAGTGTAAACCTGCCCAGGCTGATATTTTATCTATCTTTTGCCCATAATCATCTTTGCAGGCATAGTTTAAATACCACAATAGGTATTTAGAATCGTATCCTTTTTCTTCGAGGTACGAACGAAAAGAAATCTTATCCAGTTTTCTGAAGCCAGGATCGCTTGATGAAGAGCTTAGTGGGATATTGAACAAAAATTTTCCGTCCTTTCCTTTGGTGTTTTTTAACTGATCTACTTCTTGTAAAAAGCGCTTAATCTGTTCTCTATCAGTTGTGGGTACGCCAAAATCGGGCACCAAACCTTCCTGCCATTCACCATTGATCAATAATCTTTCCTCAGGATCAAAAGTGAGAAAATAATCGTTGTAATAGGGGAGTTCTTTTTCGAAATGAGTAATTACATTAATTTCCTGCAAAAAATCGATAAGCAGGTTATCATCATTGTTTGCAATGGTAATATAATGTGCACCTAATGGATATGAGGATACTTTATTCGTGCCAAAATAAGAGTTTCCGCCAGTGTGATTTTCCAGTTCCAGGATTTCAAAATCCGTCTCACCATTCTTTTTTAACCATCTGCCAGCCGATAAACCTGAAATTCCGCTGCCGATAATCAGTGTTTTTACCTTTCTGGTGTTATTTGGGGCTGGTAATTTTATCTTATCGCGCAAAATATGACCAGCTTTTGCATTTGGGCCCTGTAAAGTACCTTTAATGTTGTATCTGGTTGATCTGATTTTTTTATAACAGCTGTTCAGAAAAATGCCACCTGTTATCAATCCAATCCTCAAAAGAAAAGAACGCCGTTTTAAATATGCCGATAAATCATCTTTATAAAACGTTTGCCCACTCATCTTCGAAATATTTCACCAAAATCTGGTTGTTTAATTTATTTACATCAGTTTCTACCTTGGCCATATCTTTTGGGAAGAAAAGCATAAGATCTAAACTTTCTTTCGAAACGAACCTTAAACCAGGTAAATATTGCTGAGGTTTTTTGTAAATATTATCCGGACCGGTTGCCATAATGTAACCCCACTCGCCAAAAGAAGGTACATAATTGTGATATGGAATGGTTTTTAAACCCACACTTTCGAGGGTTTTGTTAACCGTCCAAAAAGATTTTGGTGCAACATAAGGTGAAGTTGACTGAACAACCATTAAACCTTTTGGTGCAAGTATACCCTTGACCAGGTTGTAAAAAGCGTTGGTATACAGCTTGCCAACAGCATAGTTTGAGGGGTCTGGAAAATCGATGACAATGAAGTCGAATTTTTTATGCTGTGCTTTGATCCAGCTAAAAGCATCGGCATTAATTACTTTAACCTTTGGCGATAAGAGTGCATTTTTGTTTAAAGCTAAAAGGATCTTGTTCGATTGAAAAAGGCTTGTCATTCCTTTATCTAAATCTACCAGTGTTACCGAATCAATATTGGAGTATTTTAAGATTTCTCTAACAGCAAGGCCATCTCCACCACCCATTACGAGCACATGTTTAGCAAAGGGCAATGCCTGCAAGCCGGGATGTACCAGTGCTTCATGGTATCGATACTCATCATCAGAGCTAAACTGGAGGTTTCCATTTAAGAAAAGCCGTAAAACTTTATTTTTTTTAGTCAGAATAATCCGTTGATAAGGTGTGCTTTTTGAATAAATAATGGTATCGCTATAGGTCTGACTTTCGGAGAAACTGGTGATTTTATCCGCGTAAACGAAACCTACCAGCAATAAAATAATGCTTACCATAGATGCACTCTGCAGATATTTGGAAGCCCTGATTTCTTTTTTGAAACTTAAACACACAATTAAAGCCACAGCAACGTTGAGCATCCCAAACATATAAGCTGTTTTTACCAGCCCTAAATGGGGGATAAGCAAGAGCGGAAAAATTAGTGAGGCCAGTAGTGCTCCGATGTAGTCGAATGTAAAAACCTTCGAAACCAGATCTTTAAATTCGTAGCGGTCTTTAAGGATGCGCATCAGCAATGGGATTTCTAAACCCACAAGAATACCTGTTAGGCTTACAAAACCATATAATACAATCCTGAATGAAGCAATACTTTCAAAAACAAGGAACAAAACGGTTGAACTAAAACCCCCAACTAAGCCGACTAAAATTTCGATCTGAATAAACCACGAGAGGATATTCTTTTCGAAATACTTAGATATCCAGGAGCCTATACCCATAGAAAAAAGGTAAACGCCAATTATTGTAGAGAACTGGGTAACTGAATCGCCAAGCAAATAGCTGGCAAGTGTACCCGCAATCAGCTCGTAAATGAGACCGCACGTGGCAACAACAAAAACAGAAATTAATAAAAGTGCAGGTAGCTTTTTGTTCATGCTAACTATGAATTGCTGAACTTATAATAATTGCCATTGCAATAATAAAAGCCGCAAAAACGATTGCTAATGCCAGGTTTTGCTTTTCCAGTATTTCTTTCCAAAGGTTTTCGGGGGTCATTTTTTCAATAATCCAAAAAGCTATAAAGAGAACCATTATGCCCAATACGGAATAAACCAATGACGCAATAATGTACTTGATGTTAATTAATTCATTTAAACTCATAATGTTTTTATTTATGGTAAAATCTATTTACATGACCAGAATGACTTTTATTGCCATTAAATTCTGTGTTTTTTTCTACTTTATCTGGGAAGTAAGCACGGCCTTTTAAACCACTGTAGCCATAAAAACCTATAAAGGCCAGCAGTAAAATAAGATAATATTTTATCGGTTTCAGATTCATTTATTCTCCATTTACAAAAGGTGAGAAATCGCTGTTATTCCATCTTCTTTTTTCATAATCGCGCATTAAAAGCCAGCAGATGGCCGGAAAAATACAAAGTAATAATATGGTGGTTATCGTATTGCCCCACATGGTTACATTACTCACCGCTTTTATGTAAAGGTTATTTCTAAATACATCTCCTGATGATGGATACACGTTTAAATGGTATTTTCCTTTAGGTATTTCTGATAGCACAACCGATTCTTTTGTAGAACCTTCCGACCAGCTTTCGCCATCTTCAGTACCATGATAATATTCGATCCCTTTACTTACTTCCCAGGTTTTGTTATCGCTTTCGTTAACCAGTACAATTGTGGTTTCCAGCCAGTTATTATCAACTGCCGAGGCGATTTCGAATTCAATATTTGATGATTCATCATCAAGCGTAAAAGACGGCGTAATAAACGACCTGAAAGAATCAGGACCACCTTTAGTATCGTAAACAATTAAAAAATCATCGTTTATTAACTCCTTTTCAGGTTTTATTGCATTGAACAGTAAATGGAAAAGCAGCACTAAGATAATAGCTGCGCCTGTTATCTTTAATGAGGCTGTCCACCTGTCAAAGGCCTTAGATGGCTGGTTTGCACCAATCCCAATCTGCTTGGGTAAGTCGTTTTTATCAATTTTGAATGCATCGGCAATTACTTCTGCATCGAGGTACTCGCCAATATAATAATTGGTTTGGTTATTTGCTTTACTAACCTCCTTTACAACCATAAAAGGTGGTGCGATGTATTCGGTAGCTTTAATCCTTTCGTTAACCACATCCCAATCTACTTCACCAAGCATGGCTGTAACTATTGGTGTATACCTGTTAAAAAGTTTGTATTCAACATCTTTATAACCAATGCTTAATCCGTAAGATATAGGCGCTTTATAATCAGGGAGAAAATCTTCGCCTGCGATAAAATTCCAATGGCCATCGAATTCTGATAAGGTAACATAACCTTTATCGGGGCTGGTTAAGATATATTCACGCCAGGCATAGCTGGTATTGGCTTCCTTTTTTTCGAGATAGGCAATTACCTTGAATTCAGTGCCATGAATATTTCCTGTTGAACCGAGTTTTAATACGAGAACTTTATCCGGTTGATCTAATTTTCTGTTCAGCCTTGTTTCTGCCCTGGTAAAAATATGTAGGTACGAGAAACAAGATGGGCAAACTATATACTCGCTTTTAGCTGGCTCGTAAAGCACAATATCTTGTTTGCAAATCGAACAAGTAATTGTCTCTGATAATTTAAAAAATGATTTTACTGAATTCTCCATTAGCGAAAAACTTCAGTTTTCTGTATTTCTATCCCTTCAAAAAAATGGAGTACAGCTTCATAAATATCTTTAACCTTTTGGGTATTGTCTTTTTGATAGTTTGATAAAAAAATATCAAAAGTTGCCAGTTTAAATTCAGGCCATGTATGGATAGACAGGTGAGATTCTGTCAAACAGATTACGGCCGTAAAACCCCCATTAGGAAAATCGTGGTAAACTTCGCCAACCTTTTCCAGCCCATTTGTCTCAATTAAGCTGTTAAAAAGTGCTTTACAATCGTGAAAGGAAGAAAGTTGTTCAGTTTTTTCAGACGAGAACTCTGATAAAATATGTAAGCCAGGATTGTAGTTCATTGAGCGTTTGGTATCTTCCAAAAATATAAATTATTTTAAATGTAGGAAGATTTTAGGAGCAGAATTTAAAATTTAGTATCTGCGATAAAATAATCGTTGGTATCATCTTCCAGGGGAATATAGATTCTTTCCCATTCATTACCTTCTATAACCTCCCATGTGTGCCCTTCTCCAGCCGTATCATTGGCAATGAGTATAATGCCCGGCTCGATAATAAAAGTTTCTCCATTGCTTACTGTAAACTGAAGTTTACCCTTAATCGTAATTACGTATTGACGCCTTGGTGCGGGATGAGGGATCTTCTCTAAAGTTGATACATCGGTTTGGGCGAAAAAATAACTGGCATTAATATGCTGACGGATAGGGATTGTACCCGTTTCAAAAGCACATTTGTTATCTTCAATATTAATTAAACGGACGGCTTTTATATAATTTTTAGTTGTTTCAGCTTGCTCTGTATTCATCTGCAAAATAAAGTATGGTTTTAAAATTTTAATTCAGTTTGTCCTTTTTGGGCAACTTCACGTTCGTGTTGTAGCAGCCATTGTTTACGCCATAAACCACCTGCATAGCCTACAAGTTTACCATTACTGCCAATTACCCTATGACATGGCACTACAATGGCAATATTGTTTTTTCCGTTTGCTGCGGCAATAGCCCGTATAGCTAATGGATTTTGTGCAGAAAATTTGGCATATGAAGTGGTTTCGCCAAAAGGTATGGTTAATAAATGCTGCCAAACCTCCTGCTGAAATTCAGTCCCTTTTTGCTTTATCGGAAAATCGAAAGCCTTTAAATCGCCTTTAAAATAATCATTTAACTGGTTGGCTACCTTTACCGTAAGTTCGTTTTCTGAGAACCCTTTAATATCCTTTTCGGCAAAAGTAATTACATGTACAAAATCGTCATCAGCTAAGATGGTTATTGTGCCAACAGGCGATGGGATAACTGATGCGTAGTTCATATCATAATTACTTTAACCACAGATTCTCACGGATGAACACAGATTGTTGTGGACATTTTTTGTGTTCCGCGCTTAATTTAGATTTTTAGAACATTTGTGCTGCTACGAAAAAATGCCATCTGTGTTTATTCTCTTCATCTGTGGTTTGAAACTTTTTTCTGCCACCTAAACTTTAAACAAAATTACAACAATACAACAATTTAAGCATGCAATATTTATCAATAAAAGTATCTTTGCGGTTATGCAATTGGCCAAAGAGGTTAAATATTTAATTCACAAGGAAGTATTGTTAGAGTGGCGCTCCAAATATACCATTAACGGTGTATTGCTTTATGTAGTTTCTACCATTTTTACCTGTTACCTCTCTTTTGTTAGCCTGGGCGATAAATTAACATGGAATGCCTTGTTTTGGATCATCATGCTTTTCGCCTCAATTAATGGCGTATCGAAAAGTTTTTTGCAAGAAACCAAAGGGCAACAATTATACAGTTATATTTTGGCAAGTCCAGCTGCGGTTTTAATTTCTAAAACGGTTTACAATACGCTCCTTATGTTGGTGCTTACTACAATTGCTTTAGGTTTTTATACACTGGTTTTCGATTCTTTTACCCCGCCCGATTTAACAATGTATTACATCGCCGTGGTATTGGGTAGCATCAGTTTTTCTACTGTATTTACAATGGTTTCGGCAATTGCTAGCAAAGCGGGAAATGGAGGAATGTTGATGGCTATTTTAAGCTTTCCAATTATTATTCCAGTGTTGATCCTGTTAATTAAACTGGCCAAAAATGCTGTTGACGGCTTGCCGTGGGAAAATAGTTACGATGAAATAGCGATGTTACTGGTGGTGAATGTACTCATGGTGGCAACGTCTTTATTGTTATTTCCTTACCTTTGGAGGGATTAAAAAATGATTGAATGAGAGATGGATTGAATGATAGAATAGAGAATAACATTTACTAATTCAGTCATTCAAAACTCAATAATTATATAGGTATGAATAAAACTTGGTGGAAAATTTTAGGTTCGGTTTTGGTAATTTATACTGCAATAGCAGGTTTATTGCTTGGGGTACCGCATCTGGCTATTTTGAACGAAACAATCCGTAATCTGTACTTCCATGTTCCGATGTGGTTTGCCATGATTGTGCTCTTTTCGATCTCTGTTTTTTACAGTATAAAATCATTGAGCACCAAAAGTGAAATTGATGATATTAAAGCCGTAGAAAGTGTAAACGCTGGGATAGTTTTTGGCGTTTTAGGTTTAGTAACAGGTGCTATCTGGGCTAAATATACCTGGGGACAGTTCTGGAGCTTCGATCCTAAACAGAATTTCGCTGCCATTTCAATTTTGCTCTATTTTGCCTACCTCATTCTGCGCAATGCGATTGATGAAGAACAGAAAAGAGCCAAGATTTCTGCCATTTACAATATTTTCGCCTTTCCAATGATGGTGGTATTACTTTTTGTTTTGCCCCGTTTAAAAGATTCATTACACCCAGGCAATGGTGGTAACCCAGGTTTTAACAGCTACGATTTAGACAGCCGCATGCGAATGGTATTTTATCCTGCTTGTTTAGGTTGGATATTAATCGGTTACTGGGTTTATACCATCCGTTTCAGAATACGTAATATAGAAAACAAACAACAACATAACTAAAATGAAGAAGATATTTTTCTCCCTGATATTAATGATGGCCACCATGCAGTTATTTGCGCAGGATAATGGCGTAGAAATGGCTGATAGCCTTCGTAGCAATGGAAAGATATATGTTGTGGTAATATGTATCGTAATTATTCTTGTAGGTTTGTTGGCCTATCTTTTCTCAATCGATAAAAGATTAAAGAAAATAGAAAAAGAAAACCAAACTGATAAATAATAGCGTAAATACGAATGCTGGTTAAAACCATATTTGGCTTTAATTGTCGGTAAATTGATGTATTTTAAGACTAAATTAATCAGTTTTTTGTGTATATCTTGTTGTAAAAGAGGTTTTTGCTAATTTTAAAAGCCCTAATTAAAAATACAGCGCAGTAACCACATAAAATACCTACATCACAGTATTGTTTCTTGATTATTTATTGATCAAGTTTGGTTAGTTATAAATTAAATCAACGGGACGATTTAGGTTAACTTTAAGAAGTGATCAACACAATTGATCACTTTTTTTATGTCCAGTTTTTTATTTGTATTTGCAATATTCGTAATATTGATCTGTTTTTTAGCTTTTATTTGTTGAGTGTTGTAATAAAAGGCTGTTTTGAATATTTTTTTTATAATTTTTTTTTGATCAAAATAAGCTGTAATAAAGCCTATAAAAATAGTCGTTTTATGGTGTATACTGACTAAGATATCTGGGTTTAAACGTGTTTTGATATAGTTTTTAAACAGTTTTCTCCAGCGGGTGTAAAAGCTCATTTTAGGCTAAAATGGAATGGTGTTTGCTTTACACTAAGTCTTTTTGCATTTGGATATGTGCAGTTTTTTTAGGCAATTTTGCACCGAAAACTTATTCAATATAAAAAATAAATAATGGCTAATCTAGCAGACGAGAACAAGTTCTTTGCAGATGTTTGTAAGAACTTTGACAGTGCGGCTCAATTCACCAATCATCCAGAAGGTTTATTGAACCAGATTAAAACATGTAATAGTGTATATCGTTTCCAATTCCCAATCCGCCGCGGAAACGGTTTTGAAGTAATTGATGCTTGGCGTGTAGAACACTCTCACCACATGAGCCCTACCAAGGGTGGTATCCGTTACAGTGAAATGGTAAACGAAGATGAGGTTATGGCGCTTGCGGCCTTAATGACTTACAAGTGTGCTATTGTTAACGTGCCATTTGGTGGCGCAAAAGGTGGTATTAAAATTAACACTAAACAATACAGCGTTGCCGAGTTAGAAACCATCACCCGCCGTTATACAACAGAATTAATTAAGAAAAACTTTATTGGCCCAGGTATCGATGTTCCCGCTCCTGATTATGGATCTGGCGAACGCGAAATGAGCTGGATTGCCGATACTTATATGACCATGAACCCTGGTCAGTTAGACGCTTTAGGCTGTGTAACTGGTAAACCAATCGCTTTACATGGTATCCGTGGCCGGAAGGAAGCTACAGGACGTGGTGTTGCATATGCAGTACGCGAATGTGTTGAAGTGGCAGAAGATATGGCTAAAATAGGCTTTAAAGCTGGTTTAGGCGATAAAAGAGTAATTGTTCAGGGTTTAGGTAATGTGGGCTACCATTCGGCTAAATTCTTAGCAGAATTTGGTGCTACTATTGTAGGTTTATGTGAGTTTGAAGGTGCTATTTACAATCCTAATGGATTAAATGTGGATGAGGTTTTTGCACACCGTAAAAATACTGGTTCGATCTTAGGGTTCCCTGGTGCTAAAGACTTTAAAAATTCGATGGAAGGTTTAGAGCAAGATTGCGATATCATTGTTCCTGCAGCTTTAGAAAACCAGTTCACTGAGCTTAACATCCGTAATATCAAAGCGAAAATTATTGCTGAAGGTGCAAATGGTCCAACAACGCCAGAAGCTGAAACAATTTTTACCGAAATGGGCGGTATCATCATTCCTGATATGTATTGCAATGCGGGTGGTGTTACGGTTTCTTATTTCGAGTGGTTGAAAAACCTTTCTCATGTGGCCTTCGGTCGTATGGAGAACCGTTATGCAGCTAATTCAAATGCCAATCTGATCAATACTTTAGAAAACCTAACCGGTAAAACGATCCTCCCTGAGCACCGTTTAATGATTGTTAAAGGCGCATCTGAAATGGAATTGGTTAACTCTGGTTTAGAAGACACCATGATCCACTCTTACCACGAAATCCGCGAAACGTTAATGAACAAGCCAGCAACTCAAACATTGAGAACAGCTGCTTTTGTAAATTCAATCGATAAAATTGCGGTTTCTTATATGAATTTAGGCGTTTGGCCATAATCGACTAATCGTCATTGCGAATCCCGATCCTTTATCGGGATATCGCAATCTTATTATGAAGCCTTGCAGGATTAAAACTGCAGGGCTTTTTTATGTTCAAGATCGTTATAGTGGCTTGAAGCGAAACGGAGAGAGATTTGTTTGATAGAGCTTGCGCGCCAAGTGAAACATGATTGTTTGATATTAGGAAATGATTGGTCTGTGGTTCTTGGCAGTTACTGCCCCGCTTTCGCTTATAGTCCTCGCTACGCTCCGGGCTATTCCGCTCCAATCGGGTTTAAGAATCAGAGGCTGTGCACCCTGCAACCCTAAAAATGAAACACTGCCTTAGCTGCTTAGCCCCGGTTGCAGCGTTACCCTGCAGCAACGAGGTACGAGGCAGCGAAGCGTAAAAGTTTAAAGCGGGAAGAAACTTTTTGTTTTGTACAGGCAGTGCGCTCCAAATAATGAATATATTGTTAATTTTAGAAATGAAGCGCTATATTTCATTGGACTGGCTTGGCCCTGCTGTACTCCTGCCGATGAAGGATCGGCATCCGTTCCATCAGGTTTAGGTACAATGGACAGTTAATCTACCTAAACCACTTGAATCTGTGGGAAATACTTTACTTGTTTACCGGAACATCAACAGAAAAATTAAAATTTAGTGAGCTGTTGAAACCATTTTTAAATGTTTTTAAAAGTTGGATGAGGGCGTTGGCATCCCCGTTTAAAAATAAAAGTTCTGATTGCAGGTTGATTTTGTCTTTTCCTATGCTTTTTGCTTTGATCTCTAATTGACTAAAAGTACCCAGTTTATCTGCAATTAAGGGCATTGGTGTTTGTTTAATCAACTTTTTAAAATCTACTTTAAAATAAAAAAAATCGTCAGATGATGTCCTTTTTAAATCGGGTTTGGCGTTTTGTACTGTGCTTAATTGAATATTACCACTATTGCCTTTGAAATACACCTGGTATAATGGAATCATCGAACTGCTGATCTTTCCGGTAGCTTGATCCAATACACCTAGTGATTTAAGATAATCGCTTACTTCGCGGTCATTGGCAGTCAGATTCATGGAAATAGAAGGAATCTTCCGGTCCTGAAGTACTTTTTTTTCAACCCTTTCAAAATCATCATTATATTCATAACCTACAACAGTATCTACCTGCGTAATGGTGTTTGTCCATTCAAAATCTACATAATCTTTGTAGAATCTGAAAAAGCTATCCTTTGAAAGGAGAGAAGGGATTCCGGTCTGATTTTTCTTAGGTAATGCTGATTTAAACTTTGCGTTTAGCCACATACTTACCGTGCTTTCTGGATTTAGAACCCGGTGCTGCGGTTTAGCTGCCGGCACGATCATTTGGTTTATGAATTCATTGCTAAAATTAATTTTTCCATCAGTAAAATTAATTTTGCTAAAGTTCCCGGTATTTTGAAACGAAATATGATCGGAAAGGTTTACAAGCTGGTTAAATCGACTCTCGCCAACTTTAATCATGTTTTTGCGGTTCAGTATTTCTTCAAGTGTAGTTTTTACTTGTTCTTTTTGTGGCGTATAAGCAAAAGCGACAGTTGTTTTGTTAAACAGGATAAAGAAGGTCGAATCTTTGGATTGAAAGAAATTACTATCTTTTTTAATCAATGGCAAGGAGGATTTTTTTTGGATAAAATGGTTAAATGCTAGCGTATCCGCTATTTCGAAGCTCGAAAAAAAAGTTGTTTTTGCTTTTCCTTTTAAACTATATATATAAACGTTTGCCGGAATTTTCAATCCGGTTTTTAAATCATTTACCTTTTCTTTAATTCCTTTCTTATCTGCTCCCGAATATTGATTAGGATGTTTTATATAACTAACCGCAATGGTTTTGTAAAGCTCATCCACATTTATTTTAAGTAAAGCGGTGGTAGAAACAGGGATGGTGGCTTTATTGGCCTGGATTTGCCTGTATTTGAAAAAGCCGAAATAACAAATAAGCAGCAATAAAACTATTGCTGCTGTTATTTTTAAAAAATTCTTCATGGAATATGGTTAACTGTTTAAATCGGTTAACTTTAAACTGCCGACTGATAATTGCCAACTAAACTACTTAGCTGCATTTTCAATTAACGAGAACAAATATTTCAATGCATTTTCATGTCCGTTCGGAATTTCAGCACTAATATCTGCTGAAACCAATCTGCCCTTAATCGGGTTCGATTTCATATATACATTGCCCATTTTTTCTAAAGTGCTGTTAAATTTCTTAGCAGTTTCTTCACCACCTATTTCCGAATCTGGTACTTTGTCAACCAGGTTTTTGGCATTAAACAAAAAGCTGAAATTGTTTTTGCTCAATAATTGTTTGTGCAGTTTACTTAATTTATTGCTGTTATATTGATTGTTGCTAATGCCCTGCATTTCAGTTAACGAATTACCGAAAAATACAATGCCATCTTTAATCATAAAGTAAATATCAATCGGGCTTTTCTTTTCCAATATTTTATAAATGTTGTTCTCAACAGATACATAATTTTTGTTTACGCCATATTTAATCAATTTGTTAATCAATCTGTGATCTTCTGATGAAAACATGAAAAGGAAATCAGGCAAGGTTTCTTTCTTGGTTTTAACTATTTCTTTTTGTTTGTAATCATCATCATATTCGTAAGTGGTGTAAGTAACATCTTTGGTGTTTAATCCATTAATTACGAATAATGCATCACCTTTAATTACCTTGCTTACTGCTTCTTCATCCAGCAAAAGACTGAAGAGATCAGCGCCCAGATCAATTTCTTCATCCATTTTAGCTCCCAAAAAAGAACCATAGGTTTGTTTCAATAATTTAGGGAATTCTTCCAGATAAGCTTTGGTATCAATCGAATAGCTCATAAAGCCAAGCGCTTTTTCACTGTTTACATATTTCAAAAAGTTTTTGTTTAACTTTCTATTCATGATTTTTTTATACGCATCTGCCTGTTCCTGCGCTAATTCTAAGCCTGTAGAGATACGGAAACTTTTATCATCCATAAAAAGTTTGGCATTTAATGCACCATAACCTTTCATCAGTCCTGCCTTTCCATAAGTGCCGAATTCTGGAGCAATCGAATTATAAACATCTTGAAGACTCGATACCCAAAGTTCTGCAATGGCTTTATTATCTAAACTTGCTGTATAAGATTTGTTATTCTCGATAGACTCGTAAGTACCATTGAAAATCTGATCTGCCTGGACGGTCATCCAGGTAAAAGCCAATCTCCTTTTCTTTGCATCTTGTTCCAAACGCTCTTGTTGGTAGGTATCATATTGTTCATCAACAATACCATGAACAGGAGTCATGGCGCTCGCAGTATCGACTGCGAATTCTCTTGCTTCTCTGGATTCTTCAAAATCTGAATCTATTTTAGCAACTCTTTTAGATTTTTTGGCTGTTTTCTTTTTACCGGTTTTTTTCGTTCCGACAGTTTTTTTGGTATTCTTTTTAGCCGTCGATTTTTTCTGAGCTTTTACTTTTTCAACAACCGGGGCTTCAACTGCTTCTACCATAGGTTCATCGGTGGTTGCGTAAGTAGAATCTACAGCCACAGCCGCGCTATCAGCAATTATTGTATCATCACTTTGGAACCTTATATCTTTAATCCCATAACGTGCAGATTTAACTGAATCCGAAAAGAAAGATCCTTTTATGCTTCCGGTTACAAAATATAGCATGTTGTTGTTCCATTTAATAATGCTCGTGCTATCAGGCAAAACCATCGTACGGATATCGCCCTGCTGTGTAAATTTTTTCTCTTTATTGTCAATCAGACTTTCAAATTTTTTAGCATCTTTTATCGGAATAAGAAAACAGTTATATGTAATGCTATCGCTTAACTGATTAAAGTAATACATGTTTTTCTCCAGGTTGATGCCGAAATCTTCTATGCTGGTAAAGCTTTTATCAAGTGATTTCGAAGTTTCGGTCAATAATTTCTTGCCTACAAAAGATTCGTTAAAATCTTTTACAAACATCAATTTAAAAACGTTATCGCCTTTAATGGTGGCCACTGTGAAGGCATTTGCAGGTATTTTCTTAACCAGATCCTGAGCCTTGGCCAGGTTAAACGATAAGAAAAGAGCGATTGCAATTAGAATTTTTTTCATTAGATATAATTTGTTTTTTAGCGGTTATGAAGCTATCATGGGCATATTCATCTCGGTTTGTGAACGATATGCTCCTGATGGTTTCATTAGATATTATTTGTTTTCAGTGAAGATGAAACGATCGTGAATTACTTGGTTTCATTTATTTAGATAGTTGTATAGAATTAGATACGTTAATTTTTCCGTTAATTAAATCCATGATGCTGCTTTTTAACATCACGGCTTTTTTAGATTTCGATACATTTGATGCCGGATTGGTACTACTTGTTACAACAGATTCGAAACGATAGATGCTGGTGTAAGTTGCACCGTTAAAAACAGCCTTGTCTTTTGCTTTTAATTTATTGAATTCTGTTTTAGCGGTACCTATTGCCTGATATTTTCGGCTAAAGGTTTTGCTGGCCTTGTTATAAGTATAGGAAGAGGTGTTAGTGGCCTTAATTTTTTGCTGGGAAAGAATGTTTTTGGTGATGTTATTGATGTTTGAAACATCTTTAAAAGAAAAACTAATGGTTGCAATGTAATTGTTAAAATCGCTTGTACTTTTTACATTAGAAATCCCTTCCGATTTTTTTAAATAAGCCACTGCTTCATTTAATTCCTGTTGAATTTTTTGTTTGCTCGGCACTTTATAGCCTTGTACGCTATCTAAAAGCATTACCGAAGCTACCTTTGTTTTGCTCTGACTTAGGTTAATAGTGAGTACTACATCGCCGGTTCCATCGTTTTTCATAGCAATTTCTTCAATTACTTCAAAACAAGAGCTTAAAAAAGGTATTAAAACTATAAATAACAAAAGCTTATAAAATTGCTTTAATTTCATGTTAATCCGGTTTATGTTTTACTGTGGGATGTAAAAAGGAATGATTATCTGACAGGCCAAACTTAAGAATTTCAGCCCAAATTTTTAAACGATTTAAGATATTCCTTAAGATCGGTTATAAATAGGGCTTCAGAAAAAATATTTCTCCTTCAAAAATCAGGTAATTGTCAATATAAAGACAAGAAAAATGTAAAAGAATGCTGGCTAAGCCGATTTTTCTATCTTTGTTGCCAGCTTTTACAATTAGTATAAACATGAAGAAAAGTGCAATCATTGGATTAATTACCATCGCAATTTCCGTAGGGATTTTATTTAGCTTAAACGCAAATACTGATACTTACTCTAATTTCAAACAGGCAGCTCTTTCTGAGAAAGAGGAACATGTTATGGGCTATTGGGTAAAATCGATGGGTACTTACTACGATGCCGTAAAAGATGCCAACCATTTTTCATTCCACATGAAAGATGAAAAGGGTGAGGTGAGAGAAGTAATTTATGCAGGTACCAAACCGCAGGATTTCGAAAAATCTGAAAAATTAGTGCTTATCGGTAAAATGGATAAAGACAAATTTTACGCGTCGAAAATTTTAATGAAATGCCCATCTAAATATAACGATAACCTTGTTGAAATTAATAAAGACGGTAAGGTGGATACGGTAGGTAAGTACGGCGAGAAAAAATATAACTAATTTTAATGGATATTCAATTTGTAGGCGAAAACCTGCTACCGGGTAAAATCGGGCAGTTTTTTATTGTGCTGGCGTTTAGTGCATCATTACTTTCAACAATCGCATACTTTTATGCCAGTCGCGATAAAAATTTAGAAGATAAATCTTGGCGTAACTTAGGCCGGATTGGATTCTTGGTTAATTTTGGCTGTATAATTGGTATCGGAGCAATTTTATTCTACCTGGTACTGGGCCACTACAATGAATACAGTTACATTTATTGGCACTCTTCAAAACAGCTTCCAATTCATTATATTATTTCTGCTTTTTGGGAAGGGCAGGAAGGAAGTTTCTTGCTCTGGGCCTTCTGGCAATCGTTTCTAGGTACTTTATTAATCTGGAAAGCTAAAACCTGGGAGCGCCCTGTAATGACAGTTGTGGCCTTCTCTCAAGTGTTTTTAACTTCAATGCTTTTGGGTGTAGAGATTTTGGGTGAGCGCATCGGAAGTTCTCCGTTTATCCTATTAAGAGACTCTCTTGATCTGAAATCAATGGCACCTGTAGTTTTCGCAAACCCTGAAAACTTCGCTAATTATTTAAAATTTATTACCGATGGCAGAGGATTAAATCCATTGTTGCAAAACTATTGGATGGTTATCCACCCGCCAACCTTATTTTTAGGTTTTGCCAGTATGATTGTGCCTTTTGCCTATGGAATTGCGGCTTTGTGGCAAAAAAGATATAAAGAATGGATTAAACCAGCTATGCCCTGGGCACTTTTTGCGGTGATGGTTTTGGGTACAGGTATTATTATGGGTTCTTTCTGGGCTTACGAAGCGCTAAACTTTGGTGGTTTCTGGGCTTGGGATCCTGTAGAAAATGCATCTTTAATTCCATGGTTAACCTTAATTGGTGCCGTACACGTAATGATTGCTTATAAAAATACAGGTCATGCTTATTTTACAGCAATTGCTTTAGTATTCTTAAGCTTCTTATTGGTGCTTTATGCATCGTTTTTAACCCGAAGCGGAATTTTAGGTGATACATCAGTTCACTCTTTTACCGATATGGGGATGTTTGGCCACTTGATTTTATACAATGTAGTTTTCGCTGTTTTAGCGGTTGTGCTCATTGTATTGAGGTGGAAAGAATTGCCAATTACCACCAAGGATGAAGAAACCTATTCGCGCGAATTCTGGATGTTTATTGGGGCTCTAGTGGTAACCATCGCTTGTATCCAGGTCATATTCTCTACATCAGTTCCTGTATTTAACAAAGCCTTTGGAACAAACTTTTCGCCTCCTATCGATGCTGTAAAATACTATAATCAGTGGCAGGCACCATTTGCGGTATTAATTACTTTGATTTCAGGTTTCTCGCAATATTTAAAATATAAAAGGACTGATCCACGCAAATTTTTTAGCAGTCTGGTATCGGCAATTATTTTCTCCATTGTGTTAACAGCAGGTTTGGTATATGTGGCTGAGATTTACACCAACACCATGTACATCCTCATTACCTTCAGTTGTTTGTTCGCTGTTCTTTCTAATGCTGCAGTATTATATCAGGCTTTTGGTGGCAAGGCGAAATTGGCTGGTTCTGCAATTGCACACATTGGTTTTGCTTTTTTGGTATTAGGTGCATTAATTTCTGCCGCTACAAACAAACCTTTATCAATTAATGATACTAAATTTATTCCGGTAAAGGATTTTGAAAAAGTAGAAAAACCTGGTGAGAACATCATGTTATACAAAAACGAACCCAAGAAAATGGGTAAGTACACCGTAACGTATGTAGCCGATACCACTGTAGCACCCAATACCATTTATACCCTTAATTTTAAAGTTTTAGATAAAGAAGGTAAGGTTAAAGAAGATTTTAACTTACATCCACATGTACAGGAGAATGAAAAAATGGGCTTAATTGCCTCTCCTGATACCAAGCATTATCTTACTTATGATGTTTATACCCACATTACCAGTGCTGCCATTAAAAAAACATCGCATGAAGATCACGAAGGTCATTCTGATGACGAAAATTATAAAGCACCGCGTATTGTTAAGGTTTCGGTAGGGGATACCATTCATACTTCAAGTGGTATTGTTACGGTTAAAGATTTAAACAGAAAACCTACTGCAAAAGATTTGGTTTTAGGCCAGGGAGATTATGCGGTTGGTTTACCATTAGAGGTTAATGCCGCTGGTAAAATTTATAATACTGAGCCTATTTTCTTGATCAAAGGGAATAATACTTTCGATTTTGCCCGTAAGGTGGATGAACTGGATTTGAAATTCCGTTTTGCCAGGGTATTGCCGGATGAGAAAAAAGTGGAGCTTCAGATTTTCGAAAAACCGCAACAAGCTAAGGATTGGGTAGTTTTCAAAGCGATAGAATTTCCTTTCATCAATTTATATTGGGCAGGTACTATTGTAATGGTTGTTGGTTTCTTACTTTCAATTTTCAGAAGAAGAAAAGAGGCCAAAACCGCATAAAATCATGAAGATCGTTTTATTAGGTTCGGGAAACGTTGCCACACATTTAGCAAAAGCGTTAAAAGCTAAAGGTGAAGATGTGGTACAGGTGTACAGCCCAAACCTTAATAATGCAAAGTTATTGGCTGATTTAATAGTGGCCGAAGCTGTAAACGATTTAAATGAGGTTAAACAAAATGCTGATTTATATATTATCTCGGTAAAGGACGATGTTATTGAGACCGTATCCAGATCATTAAAAAAGGTAAGCGGTTTAGTGGTGCATACTTCAGGAACTACCGATATTAGTATTTTATCGTCACAGGTAAAAAAAGCAGGTGTTTTTTATCCTTTGCAAACTTTTTCGAAAGGTAAAGAGGTTTCATTTGAAAATATGCCGCTTTGTATTGAAGCGAACGATGAAAATCAATTGGCGATTTTAAACAATCTGGCAACTAAGATTAGCCGTCAGGTGTACGAATTAGGCGGCGAGAAAAGAAAAGTATTACATCTTGCAGCAGTATTTGCCTGCAATTTTCCGAATCACCTATACGCTTTGGCAAATAAAATTTTAAGTCAGAACGGTTTGGATTTCGAAATCATCAGGCCGTTAATTGCCGAAACCGCCGATAAGGTAATGAGCAATCTACCTGAAAATGTGCAGACTGGGCCAGCAGTTAGGGCCGACGAAAGCACTTTGAATAAGCATTTGAGCATGTTAACCGATATGCCCGAATTGCAGAACATTTATCAAACATTGAGCGATAGCATAAAATTAACGCTGAAATAGCATAATTACGGCTTTTGCTTCTTACTTTTGCAAAATAATTATGAGCATTTTTAAACTAAAAATAAATTTTGAAGAAGCAGATCACGAATCTATTGAATTACCAATAGCAGCCGGCGAATCTGTTTTAGATGTTTGTCTGGATAACGGAATCGAATTACAGCACAACTGTGGTGGTGTTTGTGGTTGCAGTACCTGCCATGTATACGTAACAAAAGGTATGGATAATATCGAAGAGATTTCTGATAAAGAAGAAGACTTTATCGATAGAGCTGTTCGTCCGAAAATTACTTCCCGCTTAGGTTGCCAATGTGTGGTAATTAACGGCGATATCGAAGTTACAATCCCAGATCAGTCTGACTTTATGGGACACTAGTTAGTCTGGAGTCGATTAGCCGATTTAACAGTTAACCGATTAACCAATTTCAACAATTAACCAACAAAACAACATGAATAACGATAAATTTGCTTTACCTTTTTATTGGAACGATTACGAAGATATTGCAATGTCTTTATACGAGAAATTTGGTGATGATTTTACAGAAGCCAAAATCTACCGTATCCGCTTTACCGAACTTTTAGAATGGGTTTTAGCGTTGCCAAATTTTAAAGGCACCCGCGAAGAAAGCAGTGAAGGCCATTTAGAGCAAATTCAATCTGCCTGGGTTTACGAGTGGAGAGATAATCAGTAATTAGTCTTGAGTTCGGAGTCTTCAGTCCCAGATTCAGCACCGAGTGCTTAACCCTAAACGCCAAACGCGCGAATGTTTTTACAGAAACTAAAAGAGATCACCACTTTCATTTTTGATGTAGATGGTGTGCTTACCGATGGATCCGTTCAGGTTACTGATAATGGTCAGTCGTTGCGTACTTTTAATATTAAAGATGGTTACGCCATGCAGTTGGCGGTTAAAAAAGGATATAACATCTGTATTATATCTGGTGGAGATGGGATTGCCATGGGAAAGCGTTTTTTCAATCTGGGTGTAACCGATGTTTTCCTCGGAGCAGGAGATAAGGTGGCCATTTTTAACCAATATCTTCAGAATAAAAACATTACTGCAGGAGAAGTGCTTTACATGGGCGACGATATTCCTGATTTAAAAGTAATGAAACTGGTAGGGCTCCCAACCTGCCCGGCTGATGCCGTAGAAGAAATAAAAACGATAGCTACATTCATTTCTCCTTACAATGGAGGCAAAACTGCTGTTCGCGATATTATTGAAAAAGTAATGAAAGTACAGGGCAGATGGCACGATGAAAATCCAAATGCTGCCGATTCGGGTATGTAAATCAGTTCAATAGTTCATTAGTCATTCGTTCATTGGAAGGAAGTCTCGAAGCGAATTGTCTTTCTAAACAAATCGACAGCTACCAAGAGCCGTCTTCCTGAACTTGTTTCAGGATCTTTCCTGCTACAAAAGATTCTTCACTACATTTAGAATGACAAAATATTAGAATGATCTTACCACTATAAATCTCTGATATTAAAATTTGGAATATATCTGATTAGGTTTATAGCATGAAAATGCATCTCAAAAGTTAACCATTAAATCACATGCACCTATTCTATTGTTAAAAGATTAACTGTTTAATCTGCAACAGCTAAGTTACATTTACAGATTAAACTTTCGTCATTTTGCACACTCCAACATGCTCAATTTTCAACCAAAACAACAAAAACAACATGAAAAAATTAATGATGATTTGCGGATTAATGCTAGGTATAGCTGGTTTCGCTAACGCGCAGCAAGGTGGTGGACAAGGCAGAATGATGATGAAGCCTGAAGAACGTGTAAAACAGTTAGACGAAAAATTAAAGTTATCTGATGATCAAAAAACAAAGTTAACCACTGTATTTACTGAGCAGGCAGAAACCATGAAAAAAATGCGTGAAGAAATGCAAGGTGGTGGCGATAGAGATGCGATGAGAGAGAAAATGCAAAAAATGCGTGCTGACAATGATGCAAAAGTAACAGCAGTATTAACAGACGATCAGAAAAAAACTTACGAAGCCTGGCAAAAAGAGCAACGTGCTGAAATGGAAAAACGTAGACAAGGTGGTGGAAATAACTAATCTTGGTAAAATATTAAATAAGAAAAGCGGCTTTATGTCGCTTTTCTTATTTTAGCAGAAAAATAAAATATGCCTGCCAATTTCCCTCCCATTATTTTAGCATCTAAATCGCCACGTAGACAAGAGCTTTTAACGCTTATGGGCTTAAATTTTAAAGTCGAACTGAAAGATGTAGATGAAAGCTACCCATCGGATTTAAGCCCCGCAGAAATTGCTGTTTACATTTCAGAACAGAAGGCTAAGGCTTTTACTGCTAATGGTGAAATAGTGATTACAGCTGATACCATTGTGGCTTTAAACGGAGAAATTTTGGGTAAACCTGAAGATAGGTCGCATGCACAAGAAATGTTAAAAAAACTATCGGGAAGCAGACATGAAGTTTTTACAGGTGTAACACTTGTTAAAGGCGATAAAATTCATTCGTTTCACGATAGGACAGAAGTTTACTGTAAGTCTGTTACAGCTGACGAAATTGATTTCTACATTGATAATTATAAACCGTTTGATAAGGCCGGAAGTTATGGCGTGCAAGATTGGTGGGGTATTGTAGTGGTACAACGCATTGAAGGCTCGTATACTAATGTAATGGGCTTGCCAACAGAAATGCTATATAATGAACTATTGAAGTTTATTTAAAACTCCTTGTGGAATTCTCTTTAAAGTTTCATCATCTCTAAAAACAACCACGATGAAAACGAGAATTAACGAAGTTACCATAGCCGAGCCATGTTTACAGAACTGGGATGAAATGGATAAAGGAGAAGGCTTTAATTTCTGTAGAGCCTGTAGCAAAAATGTAATTGACTTTTCGGGTTATACCAATGCCGAAATCATCAGCGTATTGGCTGGCGCCAGTTCTTCTGTATGTGGCCGCTTAAGCGAAACTCAATTAAATCAGCTCAACTACCACTTATCAATTGTGCCAACAACAAATAGGAATTGGATGAAATATTTGGGCGTACTGGCTATAGGAATGAGCATTTTTGTGATGGATGCCAGGGCAGAAAATTTGAAAACGCCGATTGAAATAACAAAAAGTATAAACAACAAAACGGACGATAAAAAAGCAGTTGTACAAAAAAAAATATATGGCTATGTTATTGGCGCAGATAATAAACCTGCAGCAGGAATAAGGTTAGCCATTCTTGATACCAAATTTTTTGCATTGACCGATAAAAATGGACGGTATGAAATCGCTTTAGATAACAAATTTGATCTAAACAATAATAAATTAGTGGTTGAAAGCATGAGGTACAGGGCTTTTTTGACCATTGATTTTTCTAAGGAAAAACAAAGCAACCTTAAGCTTAATAAGGCCGAGCCCATGATCATGGGATTGGTAATTCCCTCAATTAAGAAGAAATAATCCTAAATTAATATACGCTAAACGCTCAATGATCCATATCCTGTATGGATCATTTTTTATATCAGCCTGGCCAAAACGCCCATTTTCAAATCATAGGTAGAGAGTGTTAACCGGTTTATTTTTGCTCTGCCCAATACATAGTTGGTAATTAGAGCGGCAATCACAATCATATCTATCCTTAATGGAATCATACCTGGCATTTCAGCCCGTTCTTTATGCGTAGCATTGAGTAGTTTGATCGAAGTTGCAATGTAGTCGTCGAAATTGAATGCGAAAGTTTTGGCAGTGTTAATATCTGCTTTTAACTTGTTTTTTCTAATAATAAGCTCGGCAAATGTTTCGAATGCCCCAGCAGATCCGATTAAAATTTCAGGATGATATTTTTCACAGATTTCGAAAAGATCTGCCAGTTGATTTTGAATGTGAAATAAAATGGCATTCTTTTCATCGTCGGCTATGGGATCTGATTTAAAGAACTGTTGCATTAAACGCGCTGCCCCAATGTTATAACTTTTTTTCCAGATTAGTTTTTCGGGATCACACAGGATAAATTCAACGCTTCCACCACCAATATCCATAATCAAAGATATCTCTGTAATGGCTTTACTCAGTTTTACACCTTGGTAGATTAATTCAGCTTCTTCATCACCACTAATCGTTTCGATGCTTATTCCGGTTCTTTCTTTTACAGCATCAACAAAATCTTGTCCGTTTTCTGCGCTTCTAACCGCCGAAGTAGCAGTAGCCCTCACCTCTCTAACCTGATATTCAGCCATTGTATGGCTAAACGTTTCAAGGCAGTTCACACCTCTTTCAAAGGCTGCAGGAATGATAATATTGTCGTTAATTCTTCCTTCACCCAATTTAACAGGCACATTGGTTTTATATAAAATTTCAGGCTGATTTTCTGTTTTTTCAGCAATAAGCAAGTGGAAGGTATTCGTACCCAGGTCGATAACTGCAATGCGCATAGTCTATATTTTGGTGTTTGGAAAGCTCTGCAGTGGTTCTTTTATAACTGTATTCTGCTATCCATTAAATCTCGTTATTGTGGGTGCTAAATTAAGGGTAGTAGAGCGAAATACCATTGCTATCAGGTTTATTTTATTTTCTCGTGGTGTCGGATGTTACCATCTGTCACAGCGAAAATCATTCAGCAGTATTCATTTGCCATATGATCGAAGCAGTCAGATGGTAACATCAGACTGCACTGATAAGTCCTGCAATTGTTTCGCGTTATGCAATGCTCCAACTCCCCATGTATTATTAAAATAAACAAAAACGTCATTAACATCATCTTTAATTTGATTTTTGAAGTCCGTAATCGCATTTATTTCATATTCTGATTTATACAATACGGGCTTTCCGTGAAAACGGTAATACAGAGTCTCTGTATTCTGAATTGCATCATCAGGTAGAGAAGAAGGATAGCTTTGTCCGCTAAATGTGATGTTGTTTTGAGCGAGGTTTTTATAAATTTCTTCATCAAACCAACTGATATGGCGAAATTCTACATTTTTAAAATCAGGTCTTAAATTTTCGATCAACAGGTTTAACCGTTCTGCACTATAATCGAACTTTGGTGGAAACTGAAACAGTACACATCCCAATTTCTCTTTTAGTCCGATTTGAATGGCCTCGTAAAAATCATTTATGAGTTGTTCGCATTCATTGAACTGTTTGTAATGTGTAATTAACCGCGGTGCCTTAATGGTAAATAAAAAATCAGCCGGACTTTCATTATACCATTTATCAAACGATTTTTGAGTTGGCATTTTATAAAAAGTAGAATTAATCTCTATTGTATTAAAATGCTCGCAATAATATTTAAACCAATCTTTTTGTGCCAAACCTTTAGGATAGAAAATCTCTTTCCATTCGCGGTAATAGAAGCCTGAGCAACCAATTCTCCATTTCATACATAGAAAACAGACTATAAATAAAAAGGTTTATTATCCGTTATACATGCCGCTAAAAATAATTTAGTGAGATTGGAAGTTCTTATAATCAGATGGAACATCTGATTCGCTAAAATAGATTTTTGGTATGATGCTTTATAAAACAAAAAAACCGATGCTTGCGACATCGGTTTTCCAATTTATATTTAATTAATTACTCGAAGTATTCTTTCATTCTTTCGAAGAAACTCTTATCATTTTTACCCGGTTGAGGCTTAAAGTTCGGCGATTCACGTAATTTCTCTAAAGCATTACGT
Source organism: Pedobacter sp. 22163 (assembly GCF_052045595.1). Classification (NCBI taxonomy): domain Bacteria; kingdom Pseudomonadati; phylum Bacteroidota; class Sphingobacteriia; order Sphingobacteriales; family Sphingobacteriaceae; genus Pedobacter; species Pedobacter sp. 22163. The sequence continues at coordinate 105,638 of NZ_JBQEPM010000002.1, forward strand.
TCGTCGCTACTTAAAGCTTTTGGTGTCCAGATATTGATGTGAATAATCTCATCACCTCTATGGTAAGAATTCACTTCTGGTAAACCTTTACCTTTTAAGCGTAATAATTTTCCGCTTTGTGTACCCGGATCGATTTTGATTTTTGCTTTACCATCAATGGTTGGTACTTCAATGCTCATTCCTAAAGCAGCATCAACGAAGCTTAAATGTAAATCGTAAACGATATTGTTGCCTTCGCGTTTTAAGGTTTCGTGTGGTGTTTCTTCAATTAAGATAATTAAATCGCCTGGGATGCCGCCATTAGGTGCCGCATTTCCTTTTCCACTCATGCTTAACTGCATACCTTCACTTACACCAGCAGGAATATTGATAGTAATGGTTTCTTCGCCACGTACAACACCGTCTCCATGACAAACGGTACATTTTGAGGTGATTTGCTGACCGCTACCGTTACAGGTAGGGCAGGTAGATGCTGTTTGCATCTGGCCTAAAATTGTATTGGTTACTCTACGTACCTGGCCGCTGCCACCGCAGGTACCACAGGTACTTACCGATGATTTATCTTTTGCACCAGAGCCATCGCAGGTTTTACAAACAATTAGTTTATTAACCTTGATTTTCTTTTCTGCACCATGTGCAATTTCTTCAAGTGTTAATTTAACTTTTATACGTAGGTTGGAGCCTTTGGCTACACGACGACCGCCACGTTGCTGACCGCCACCACCACCAAAAAAGCTTTCGAAAGGATTATGACCGCCAAATACATCACCGAAATTGCTAAAAATATCGTCCATGTTCATGCCGCCACCGCCATAGCCACCACCACTTGCGCCTCCAACACCCGCATGACCGTATTGATCATAACGTTGTTTTTTATCGGGACTGCTTAAAACTTCGTAAGCTTCGGCAGCTTCCTTAAATTTATCTTCAGCAGCTTTATCTCCTGGATTTTTATCTGGGTGATATTTAATCGCCATCTTGCGATAAGCTTTCTTTATCTCATCAGCGGCCGCGCCCCTAGTTACGCCTAATACGTCGTAATAATCTCTTTTACTCATCTTCTTTATAAAATGATTAAATGATTGAGTGATGGAATGAGCGAATATTAATTCAATCATTCAAAATTCAATCATTCAATAATTATTTCTTACGCTCCAACTACAACTTTAGCAAAGCGGATTACATTATCATTTAAGGTATAACCTTTTTCAACTTCGTCTATCACTTTCCCTTTAAGATCATCGCTAGGAGCAGGGATATTGGTAATTGCTTCATGGAAATCAGTATTGAAAGGCTGACTGATACTTTCTACATCTTTCAATCCTTTTTGTGCCAAAGTGTTTTTTAGCTTTGTGCTTACCAATAAAATGCCTTCTTTAACCGGTGCAACATCAGCAGCAGTTTCCATTGCTTTTAATGCACGGTCGAAATCATCTAAAACAGGTAAAAGTGAAACAATTACATCTTTACCAGCCGTTTGCAATAATTCTACGCGTTCTTTTTGTGTACGACGTTTATAATTATCGAACTCAGCGTATAAACGTAAATATTTGTCGTTAAGTTGTTGAACTTCCGCTTGCAATTTTTCTTCTGCAGATAATTCAGGCGCCTGCTCAGTTTCAGCAATAGGAGCATCAGTATTCTCTACATTCTCAGCAGTATTTTCTGATGTATTTTCAGGATTCATTATATTTTCTTCTTTATCGTTATTTTTCTTCTTATTAAACATAATACTGGGCTGAATTTTTTGTGTTAATCTCAACTATTTTGCCATAAACGGAAATCAGCCAAGCTGTCAGATTTATTTGTATTTATCTGAACAGATTGGCTGATTAGCTGACGGATGTCAGAATTTTTTATACGATTTGTGCATCTTCGTGTACAACTCCATTCTCGCATTTAATAATACGCGAAGGGAAAGTACGGATGATATGGTAATCGTGTGTTGCCATTAAAACCGCAGTTCCGGCCTGGCTAATTTGTTTTAAAAGGGTTACAATTTCTTCTGATGTTTCCGGATCTAAATTCCCTGTAGGCTCATCAGCAAGAATAATCTCCGGATCATTTAACAAAGCTCTTGCAATAACAATACGCTGTTGCTCGCCACCAGAAATTTCGTGTGGCATTTTTTTGATTTTCGAACGCAAACCAACTTTGTCTAAAACATCTTTAATGCGTTCGTTAATTAGTTTTTCGTCTTTCCAACCTGTTGCTTTGAGCACAAATTCAAGGTTTTTTTCAATCGTTCTATCGGTAAGCAATTGAAAATCCTGAAAAACTACCCCCAATTTACGACGTAAAAACGGCACCTGACTTTCTTTTAGGTTTTTAAGGTCGAAACCAGCAATATTGCCTTCGCCATTACCAATATGTAAGTCGCCATATAATATTTTAAGCAAACTGCTCTTACCCGAACCTGTTTGACCAATCAGAAAGACAAATTCGTCCTTTTCGATGTGTAAATTTACGTTTGAGAGGACTAGATGTTTCTGTTGAAAAACATCAACGTTGCTTAAATGAATTACTGAGTTGCCTGCCATATTATATTTCTAATTTTGCAATCTGCCCGAAAGGCAAATCTTTAACCATTTCCATAATGTATTCTTGCTTGTCTCCAAGTCCGAGTTTTTCCAACGATTTATCAGGCCTATCAACCCTAAAATAAGCTAAAAGTGTAAACTTGTCATCTCTTAACTGTACGTAATCTGGAATTTTGGCTATGCCTTTAACTTTAACGATATACATTGTGCCCAAAAATAGCTATTTAAGCTGAAAGACCAAAGGAGAAAGCTGAAAGACTAAAGGAGAGAAATTCAATCTAGGTTGTTTAAGAACTCAATTGTATTTACATTATCTGCATAGTCCCAAAGTTTGGGATGCTGGCTTTGGCCAAAACCGAAAGTGTTTAAACTTAAAGGCGATTTGCTTATCACACATTGAATGTTTTCTGATTGTTTTTTCAGTTTATCTTCAAGCGCTTGCAGCTGCTCGTATTCTTCATAAAAAAGAACAGCCAAAGGTGATGTCAGGCGCTCATCTTCTTTCAATAACAAGAAACCATTGTCGAAGTGTTTAGCCGCATTAACCAGATAGATAGATTTGTTGTAATCGTAATTATTATTGTATTTAAAATGGTTGATAATAGGTTGAAAACTTTCTATGCCTTCGTAAAAATTTGCAATATCGTAACCTTTTGGAAAATAGATTTTAGAAACATTTCTACAGCCTAAGCCAAAATAATCGAAAATATCGTTGCCTAGGTTTCGGATATCCTCGAAACTTTCAGAACCATCTAAAACTGCAATACTATTCCTGTTTTTTCTGATAATGTTGGGCACTTTACTGAAATAATAGTCGAAATAGCGAGATGAATTGTTGCTTCCGGTTGCGATAACAGCATCAAAATCTTTTAAGCGCTCTACATATTCTATTTTATCCTTAAAAGCAGGTTCTATTTTAACGAGTTCAGCAATTACAGCTTTAATTAATTTATCATCAGCCGAAGAAAGTTTGATTAAAGCAATATTACCTGTGGCCATTACACTTAAAACATCATGTAAACCCACCAGTGGGATATTCCCTGCCAGGATTAAACCCACCTTTTTTGGAGCTGTACTAAACTTAACCAATTCGAACCAAATGGCCAAATCAACCTCATTTAACATTTCGGCAAAAGATAAAATAGATTTTTTTATGTTTTCTGCAGTAAACCATGCATTAGTGCTTTCAGCGGTATAAAATGCATTTCCTAGTATGTCAGTAGGGTTTGTAAGCAATTTACCCAGTTTGTTGAAGGCGATTATTACTTTTTCTTGAGTTAATGCTGACATATTTAGAATTATTATTAAGTGATTATATCTTATATTTGCAGCGCAAAGGTAAACTAAGCAAAAGAATTAGACGAAAACATGGCGATTAAAATAACAGATGAGTGTATAAATTGTGGGGCTTGCGAACCAGAATGTCCTAATAACGCAATTTACGATGCCGGTACTGCATGGCGTTTTTCTGATGGTACAAATTTAAATGGTATCATTGATTTTGGTAATCAACAAATTGAAGCTGATGCAGCTCAGGAAGCAGTTTCGGACGAAGTTTATTACATTGTATCCGATAAGTGTACAGAGTGTAAGGGTTTTCATGATGAACCTCAATGTGCGGCAGTGTGTCCGGTAGATTGTTGCGTAGATGACGAAGATATCCGCGAAACAGAAGAAGAATTATTAGCGAAGAAAGCTTGGTTACACCAGGAAGGATAAGCCTTTATTAGATATTTACAAAAAGTCCTACTTAAAGTGGGACTTTTTTAGTTATAGGAAGTTTTTATAGACTAAAAATATAATCGTGACCGATAAAATCACAATAGTTCCTTGTGGAAGGGAGAGCATAAGCAAAATTGTTGATGGAATAAACCAATATAACTTAGACAGGGTTCCTGCCCTTTCAGATATATGGACACCATTGGAATATATAGCTAAAAATGAGAATGGAGAAGAAATAGGAGGGGTTCTTGCTGGTATAGGTTATTGGAATGGGCTGGAAATTAATATTATTTGGGTAAAAGATGAATATAGAAAGAAAGGAATAGGTAGCCACATCTTAAAATATGTTGAAGACATTGCAAAAGCCAAAGGAGCAACTGTTGCTATGCTTGATACATTTGATTTTCAGGCAGAAGAGTTTTATTTAAGAAATGGATATATATCAATCGGAGAAATACAAAACTTTCCTAAAGGGCACAAAAGAATTTACTTTTCGAAAAGATTGGACCTTTAAATCAGTGTCCGATATATTTTCTGAAAACGATTATTACGGGCTTCAGTTTCTCCTAAACCCTAAACCCTAAACCCTAAACCCTAAACCCTAAACCCTAAACTAATCTACATCACATTTATTAGGAATAATCAAAACCGGACAAGCAGATTTTCTTGCCACATGTTCGGCAACGCTTCCCATTAAAAAGTGATATAATCCGGTCCGGCCGTAAGTGCCTATTACAATTAAATCAGACCCCCATTCATCTGATTGTTGGATAATTCCATGCGCTGCGGTATCAACAACACTTAAGTAGGTGGTTTTTGTACCTTTGCTATATTTCGTTTCCATTTCTTTGAGCAAAATGTGGCTGTTTTCTTCGCTATTGTCATATGTTTCTAAAAACACTGGCGCCAAGGTTAAATCGGGATTTACATTAGCCGGAATAGGCTCGATAATGTTAACTAATGCTACTTCTGCTCCAAATTTTTCAGCCATGTCGTAACCGGCTTTTGCCGCTTTTTCTGAGCAGGTACTGTTATCAACGGCAATTAATATTTTTTTAAAATTCATGGCGGGCATATTTAAGGGTGATCATCATAAAAATAACAAATTTGTGTGTAAAATGTTAGGCAATGGATGTATTTTATTAGTTTTACAATAGTTTCACGAGCATATTTAAATGGAAAATCAATACGGTATTTGTAGGGTTGCTGTAGCATCCTTAAGAGCTGATGCATCTGATAAAGCAGAAATTGTTTCGCAACTTTTATTCGGCGATCATGTAGAAATTATTCAGAAGGAAGAACGCTGGTGGCTCATTCAAAATGGCTACGATAGTTACCAAGGCTGGATGGATTTCAGGCAATTGGCCCCGATTACCCAAAGCCAGTTTACAGCAATGCACGATTGTAAATTGCTTGCACCATTAAGTTTCAATAATGTGCTAACAGCGGCCGATGGAAGTTCGTATCATTTAAGTCCGGCAAGCAACCTTCCTTTTTTAAAAGATGGATTCTGTTATGCTGGCGAGGAAAAATTTAAACTGAATTTCGAAGCGTACGACAATAGTGCTGTAGATTTTACTGATAAAGTTACCGAAACGGCAAAGTTTTTTCAAAATATCCCGTACCTATGGGGAGGAAGGAATTTGTTTGGCTTAGATTGCTCTGGTTTTGTACAAACCGTATTTAAAATGTTAGGCATTAAGTTAAACCGCGATGCCTCACAACAGGCTGAGCAAGGTGAATTGGTTGGCTTTCTGGCAGAATGTAAGGCTGGTGACGTTGCTTTTTTTGATAATGATGAAGGCAGAATTACGCATGTCGGTATCATGCTGAGTCCAAATGAAATTATCCATTCCTCAGCAAAAGTGAAAATCGATCCGATTGATGATCAGGGGATTTTTAATAAAGAATTGGGTAAATATTCGCACAAGCTGAGAATTATTAAACGTTTTGTGGAATAGTAACCGGAAATGTATCCTATTATAAAAGGATACATTTTTTATGCCATCTAAATTTAAAATTCAAATCTCAAATCCTTGTCATGAAGAGTGGGAACGGATGCAAGTCCATTCAGGTGGGAAATTTTGCGGCTCCTGCCAGAAATCTGTAATAGACTTTACAAGCTTTACTGATACTGAACTGAAACGTTGGTTTAACCAGAATCAAGGAGATAGTTGTGGAAGATTTAAGCCTGAGCAGCTTGATCGTTTAATCCTTGTGAAAGAGAATTATACACTAAGTAGATTTAAACCAAACCTGATTGCCGCATCTTTGCTGGCTTTTTTGAGCTTTCCAAAATTGGCTAGTGCAAATATTTCTTCCTCATATCCAACCTTTCAGACGGATAATAAGAAATCTCTAAAAGATGATGTTTTAAAAGAAAACGTTGAAGATGATTTTGTTACCATACGAGGTAAAGTTATTGATAAAGGTGATAAATTACCGTTAATTGCCGTGAGTATCAGGGTTAAAAATTCAAAGATTGGAACAACTACTGATCGAAATGGAGAGTTTGAATTGAGGTTGGACAGAAAACAGTTTAAGGATAAAGTAATTCTGGATATCAGGTATATTGGATTTGAAAGTAAAGAGCTAAAAGTAAATCTCAATAAAAATGATGTTATTTTTGTGAAAATGAAGATGGATCAATCTATTTTAGGTGGATTTGCCATTATTAATCAGCCTACATTTTTAGAGCGTATTGCCCAGCTGTTAAATGGATAGACTAAATCTGTTCAATCTCCCAAACTATTACCTGTCGATCATCTCCTGTAGAAATGAGGTATTTACCATCATGGCTCCATATAATTTTATTTATCGAATGGGTATGGCCGGTTCCAGCTTTCTCTAAGCTTAATATTTTATACAGTTTAAAGTTCTCTGCATCCCAGAGTTTAATGCTTTTATCCTGACTGCTCGTAGCAAAATAAGGCAGGCTAGGGTGAAAGGCAATATCGTAAACAGTAAACATATGCGCCGGAACCGTTTCCCTAAGCTCATAACTTGGAAGATCCCATATTTTTAATTGCGCATCCCTGCTACCCGAGATTAAGTATTTACCAGTTGGATGATATGCCAAAGAAGTTACAGGTAATGAATGGCCTTCCAGAGATTGTTTGAGGCTATAATCAGCCAGGTTATAAATCCTGATCAAGTGATCCTTACAACCAAAGGCCACTTCACTTTCGTTAGGTGCAATTGCAATAGCCCTAACCGTATCATAAGCCACCTGAAAACGATAAATCTCTGTAAAGTCACGCAGTGACCAAACTGCAACAGTTCCATCTTCACCAGTGGTTAAAAGCTCATTTTTACCCTTTACAGTTTGTATGTTAAAAATGGGTTTGGTATGGGCATTGATCCTTGCAATTACTTTCTGATCTTTGAAATCGTAAACACTAAAAGCGCCACTCCTTTCCCCAACAAATAATTGATTGTTGTAATAATGCAGACAATAAACTGAACTTTGTACCGGCATTTTAACCTTTACAAAAGCCATCGTATTTAACGACCATTCTACAACACCTTTATCGTTACCCGCGCTAAAAAACACATCATCTTCACCCGAATTGGCTAAAGCATATACAGGGTTTTGGTGACCGGGAAGGGTTTGTAGGTGTTTAAGCATTTCTTGAGATTTAGGGGTTTAGGATTTGTGATGTAAGGTTAGGCATCTGGCACCTTAAACCTTACGCCTTTTACCTCAAACCTTATTGATGTCTTTTCTCTAAATTTTTCGCAATATCCTGTATCGATAGACCTTTTTCTTTCAATAAAAATAATAGGTGGAAAACAAGGTCTGATGCTTCTCCAATGAGTTCTTCTTCCGTTTCAGCAAGTGCAGCAATTACAGTTTCTACACCTTCTTCCCCAACTTTTTGGGCAATTTTATTTAGCCCCTTGCTACGCATTTTGTTGATGTAAGAACCCTCAACCGGGTTTTCATATCGATCATTAATGATGTTTTCTAGTTCGAAAATGAAGTTTTGGTTAAAATCTGTTTTAAAACAGCTGCGACTACCGGTATGGCAGGTTGGACCAACAGCGTCGGCTTTGATTAGAATGGTGTCGTTATCACAGTCTACAAAAAGTTCTTTAACAAACAAAAAGTTATTGCTGGTTTCACCTTTTGTCCAAAGGCGGTTTTTGGAGCGAGAAAAGAAAGTTACTTTGCCTTCTGCCTGCGTTTTTTCCAGTGCTTCAGCATTCATATAACCCAGCATTAAAACCTCTAAAGTTTTGTAATCCTGAATAATTACAGGAATTAAACCTTCTGTTTTCTCCCAATCAAGGGAATTGGTATCAATTGTCATTTTATTTTTTTTATTTCGGAAAAACAGACTCATGACTTGGGACTGCCGACTCCGGACTTATATTAAATTCTTACCGGAATATTATTCCTTTTCAGCTCTTGCTTTAAATCAGGGATCAGGATTTCGCCATAATGAAATACTGAAGCTGCCAGTGCGGCATCAACATTGGCCTTTTGAAAAACCTCTGTAAAATGCGCCATACTACCCGCTCCGCCTGATGCTATAATTGGGATATTGATCATTTGGTTTACTTTACTGAGCAATCCACAATCAAAACCTGCTTTGGTGCCATCGTGATCCATCGAAGTTAACAAAATCTCTCCTGCACCTAAATCTTCTGCCTGTTTAATCCAGTTTTCGGTTTCCAGTTCGGTAATTAGTCTTCCTCCGTTTAGGTGGACCATATTTTTACCGTTTACATATTTGGTGTCGACTGCCAAAACTACAAACTGCACCCCAAAGGTTTTAGCCAGGTCTTCAATTAATTTCGGATTCCGAACTGCTGCAGAATTGATGCTGATTTTGTCCGCTCCTGCATTTAATAACGCTTCGGCATCGGCAATTTCGGTTATTCCACCACCAATGGTAAAAGGAATATTTAATTGACGAGCAACCGATTTAACCATTTCAATCATCGTTTTCCGACGCTCATGGGTAGCCGTAATATCCAGAAAAACCAATTCGTCGGCACCCTGTTGTGCATATTGTGCCGCCAGTTCAACAGGGTCACCTGCATCGCGTAAATCAACAAAGTTTACACCTTTTACCGTCCGACCGTCTTTAACGTCTAAACAAGGGATTATTCTCTTCGAAAGCATATTTTGTTTGGTTGTCATGCTGAGGAACGAAGCATCTTTTTCGTCGTAGGCAGATCCTTCATTCTTCAGGATGACATAAATATTTATTGAATTAGATCGAACTCAAAGCTTTCAAGTTCCACTCTTTTATTTCTTCGATGGTAATGCGGTCTTCATAAATCGCTTTCCCAACCACTACACTTCTAATTGGGTACTTGGCCAGATCGTAAATATCCTGCATTGAACTTACACCACCTGATGCAATCAGTTTAATCATAGGCGAATGTTCCAACAGTTTTTGATACAAATCGATCGCTGCGCCACCTAATTTTCCATCCTTACTGATATCGGTGCATAAGAAACGGAAAAATCCTAACGAAAGACATTTGTCAACGTAATCCATTAGTTTAATCGGCGAGCTTTCCATCCAGCCCGAATATTTAATTACCTCATCCAAAACATCAATTGCAATTACAATGCGGTTGGCGTAATCGTCTTTTTTAGCAAAAGCTTCGCTTAATTGGGGTAAGAAATCGGGATTGGTAATGGCCTGTGTACCTACAATTACGCGATGAATGCCGGCATCAAGCAAATTGGTTACCTGCTCAATGGTTCTGATGCCACCACCGTACTGCACTTTCATTTCGGTTTTTTTGATGATCTCAAAAAGTGCTTTTTGATTGCTAAAATCGCCTTTGGCTCCGTTTAAATCAATAATATGGATGAAATCTGTACCATTTGAACGGTATTTTTCTATCATTTCGGGGATTGAGACATCATATTCCGTTTTTTGGTTGTAATCGCCTTCACGGAGACGGACAACTTTTCCATCCAAAATATCAATAGCAGGTATTATGTACATTTTATAAGCTTAAGTTTGAAAAATTTTTTAATACTAGTTCGCCGGCTTTGCCCGATTTTTCGGGGTGAAATTGAACGCCATAAAAATTATCTTTTTGTACCGCTGCCGAAAACTTTAAACCATAATCAGCAGATGCGATGTCAAAAGTAGGGTTATATTCAATAAAGTACGAATGCACGAAGTAAAATTGTGTATTATCTTCAACACCTTCAAATAGTGAATTGTTTTTCGGACTAACCGCATTCCATCCCATGTGTGGTATTTTGATATTCAGCGACTTATCGAATTTTTTGGTTTTAATGGGAACGATATTTAAAAGCGGTGCATCGCCCTCTTCCGAATGTTCTGTAATGAGCTGCATGCCCACACAGATGCCAAGCACAGGTTTTGTTAGTTTTTTAATGGCTTCAACCAAGCCCGTTCCCTTTAATTTTTCCATTGCGGCACCGGCATGGCCAACACCAGGAATGATGATGCGGCTATATTTTTCAAGGTCGTTTTCGGTGTTTACCATACCGTAAGTCACATTTAAGCGATCTAATGCTGCGGTAAGGGAGAAGATGTTGCCTGCGCCGTAATTTACTATTCCAACCCCTAAATCCCCTGAAGGGGACTTCGAATTATTATCGTTCATACAATTTGCATTATATTTTTTTTCTTGTTTTGAAAATGAATGTTAGCATTTCAAAGGTGCTGTAGTCCCGCTATCGCTTATAGTCCTCTCCCGATGAAGAATCGGGATGCGGGCTATTCCGCTCTATCAGGTTTATTAACAGTGGATGGTCAAAACCCTCCGCCTTAAACCTTTCAGCCTTCCACCTTTCTTACAATAGCCCCTTAGTGCTTGGCAAAACCATTTTCTCCGCATCACGTTTAATTGCCATCTTAATGGCTTTGGCGAATGCTTTGAAAATAGCCTCGATTTTATGGTGTTCGTTATCGCCTTCTGCTTTTACATTTAAATTGCATTTTGCAGCATCACTGAACGATTTAAAGAAGTGATAAAACATCTCTGTAGGCATATCGCCAACTTTTTCACGTTTAAACTCAGCATCCCAAACAATCCAGTTTCTTCCTCCAAAATCAATGGCTACCTGTGCCAGGCAATCGTCCATTGGTAAGCAAAAACCATACCTTTCAATGCCGAGTTTATTGCCTAATCCTTTAGCAAAGGCTTCTCCAAGCGCAATTCCGGTATCTTCTATGGTGTGGTGCTCATCAATATGTAAATCGCCTTTCGCAATTACTTCTAAATCTACACTTCCATGTCTGGCAATCTGATCAAGCATATGATCGAAGAAGTTTAAGCCTGTTTCGATTTTGGCTTTCCCTGTTCCATCCAGATCGAGGTTAATGGTAATTTCGGTTTCGTTCGTTTTGCGTTCGTGGTGAATTTTTCTGCTTCCTGCTTTAAGCAAGTTGTAGATATCTTCCCATTTCTTGGTTTCCAGAATAATCACATCCAACAAAGTTTCGTGTTTATCCAATGCTTCTGTAGAGCCTAATGCATCATTTTGACGAAGGAAAATAGCCTTAGCACCCAAATTTTTGGCTAAAACCACATCATTTAATCGGTCTCCGATCACGAAAGAATTTTTCAGATCGTAATCTTCGCTAAAATATTTGGTTAATAAAGCAGTGCCTGGTTTGCGGGTAGGTGCATTGTCTTTCGCAAAAGTTCTATCAATTACAATCTCGCTAAAATGAACGCCTTCCCCTTCAAAAGTATCCAACATAAAATTGTGGATCGGCCAGAAATTTTCTTCAGGATTTGAAAGCGTTCCCAAGCCATCCTGATTGGTAACCATCACCAACTCGTAATCCAGTTCGGAAGCAATTTTAGATAAATAATATAATGAGCGTGGATAAAATTTAAGCTTTGCAAAACTATCTACCTGTTCGTCATCAGGTTCAATATTTAACGTTCCATCGCGGTCTATAAACAATACTTTTTTCATTTTAAAAATTTTCTAGAACAGTTAATAGTTTGTCGTTTTCTTCTTTTGTGCCCACGGTAATCCTTAAACAACCTTCACACAAAGTTACTTTAGAACGGTCGCGTACAATGATGCCTTGCTCCACTAATGTGTCGTAAATTTTTAAGGCATCAGTAACTTCTGTCAGGATAAAATTGGCATCAGAAGGATATACTTTTTTAACAATATTTAGTGCAGTTAAAGCCTTGCTTAAACGATCTCTTTCTGCAACAGATTCTTTAATCCAATCGTTAACCTGAGCGATATTTTTTAAGGCTTCGAAAGCTAAATCCTGAGTAGCCTGATTGATGTTGTAAGGTGGTTTAATTTTGTTCAAAACATCGATCACTTTTGTCGAAGAAAATGCCATGCCTAAACGTAAAGCGGCAAGCCCCCATGCCTTCGAAAAAGTTTGCAAAACCACCAGGTTTCCGTATTCGGTTAACTCCTGAATAAAGGTCTTCTGACGGGCATAATTAATGTAGGCTTCATCCACTACAACGATACCATTAAAGTTGGCTAAAATGGTTTCAATATCTTCGCGGTTTATCGAATTTCCAGTCGGATTATTTGGCGAACAGATGAAGATTAATTTCGTGTTTTTATCGATAGTTTCTGCGATCTTTTCCATGTCTAACTGGAAGTTCGGGAGCAGGCTAACTTTGCGTATTTCTACATCGTTTATGTTAGCCGAAACTTCATACATTCCATAGGTTGGTGGCAGCACAATTACGTTGTCTTTTCCAGGATTACAGAATGCACGAAACAACAAATCTATCGCTTCATCACTACCGTTTCCTAAAAAAGTATTTTCAATCGGCACACCTTTTATTTCGCTGATTGCATCTTTCAGATCAAGCTGCAATGGATCAGGATAACGGTTGTAATTTGCCGGAAGTGGCGAACCATAACTGTTCTCGTTTGCATCTAAAAAAACTGATGCCTGGCCTTTAAATTCGTCCCTCGCGGTAGAGTAGGGGCGAAGGTTTTTTATATTTTCTCTAACTAAATCGTTAATGTCCATTTTAATGGTTTGTTGGTTTCCTTCGGTTTGATTACACAGATTATGTAATTTCACCGATTCTTATTTCTTTTCCTTCGGGTTGATTGCACAGATTAAGTGATTACACTGATTGTTTTCCCTTTAGTTTTATTTATGCCGTTTCATCTTCGGACTTCTGACCTCGGACTCAAAGTTCAATCTGATACTTACTGCATTCTTATGCGCATGTAATCCCTCGGCTTCTGCAAGGATTTCAACCGTATTGCCAATGTTATTTAATCCATCAGCCGATAAATGCTGAAAAGTGATCTTTTTCAAAAAAGCATCAGTAGATACGCCTGAATAAGCCTTAGCAAAACCACTGGTTGGTAAAGTATGGTTGGTTCCAGAGGCATAATCGCCAACACTTTCTGGTGTAAAGTTGCCTAAAAACACTGATCCAGCATTGATAATCGATGGAATAAGGCTTTGGAAATGTTCGGTAGATAATATTAGGTGCTCAGGTGCATATTCATTTGAAAATTGCATTGCCTCATCTAGGTTTTCAGCAAAAACTGCATAAGAATTACCTATTGCTTTTGCTGCAATGTCCTTCCGTGGGAGGATATTAAGCTGATTTTCAATTTCTTTTAACGTATCTGCAATGATCTGATTTGAAGTAGCGACTAAAATAGCCTGACTATCAGTTCCATGTTCCGCCTGCGCAAGTAGATCTGCAGCAATAAATGACGGATTGGCAGTCTCATCAGCGATAACCAATACTTCAGAAGGTCCAGCGGGCATGTCAATGGCCACTTTATTTTGAACCATTGTTTTTGCCGTGGTTACATAACGGTTACCTGGGCCGAAGATCTTATGTACCCCAGGTACAGTTTCTGTTCCGAAAGCCATCGCCGCAACAGCTTGTGCGCCCCCAATCAGGAATACTTTTTCGATACCCAGCAGCACCGCACAGTAGGCCAGATAACAATTGGTTTTGCCATCACTTTGCGGGGGAGAACACACCACAATTTCTTTACAGCCTGCAATGATTGCCGGAGTAGCTAACATTAAAAAAGTGCTCGGTAAAACTGCGGTTCCTCCCGGGATATAAAGTCCAACTTTTTCAATTGCCCTCGATTCGCGCCAGCATACAACGCCTGGCATTGTTTCGATTTTATCTTCTGTTTTTAACTGCGACTGGTGAAAAGTTTTGATATTTTGATAAGCCGTATCAATCGCTTTTTTTGCTTCATCCGGAATGGTAGATGCAATTGCTTTTAATTCTTCTGCATCTAAAAACAGTTTCTCTAAGTCAACTTTATCAAATGCTTTTGCAAAGTTAAAAAGTGCCTTGTCGCCATCTTTTTTTACCGTGCTGATGATGTCGGTTACCCGTTCTTCAACCAGCTTATCGTCTTCAATCTGCCTCGAACAAAGTTCTTCAATTTTTGATTTAGATAAATCTTTATAATTGTAGATTTTCAATGTTTTATAATTTTAAATTAACTAATAGTTAATGTGAATTTAAACGATTTTACTTAATTATTTTCTCGATTGGCATTACCAAAATGCCTTCAGCACCTGCTGCTTTTAAACTGTTTATTTTATCCCAGAAATCTTCCTCGGCAATTACAGAATGAACGGCTACCCAGTTCGGTTCGAAGAGCGGAACTACCGTTGGGCTTTTTACCCCTGGAAGTAAATCGACTACTTTTTGAAGATTATCTTTTGATACATTTAGTACTACGTATTTGTTAGATTTTGCACTGAGTACCGAGCGGATGCGTTGAAGCAATTCTGCAACTTCAGGATTGTCGGCTATCGATTTGTTTCCAATTAAAACAGCTTCCGATTGCATCACATCAGCGAAAGGTTTTAGGCCATTGCTCTTTAATGTTCCACCTGTTGATACGATATCAAAAATGGCATCGCTTAAACCTAAACCCGGACCAATTTCTACCGATCCAGAAATGGTTCTGATATCAGATTTTATGCCTTTTTCCTGCAAGAATTTTTCGAGGATTACCGGGTAAGAAGTAGCAATCGCTTTGCCATTTAACTCTTCCAGTTTTTGGATATTACTGGTGGCCTGAACGGCGATTTTTAAGGTGCATTTTCCAAAGCCTAGTTTTTGTAGATAGTCTACCTCAGCTTTGGTTTCTACAATTACGTTTTCTCCAACTATACCCAAATCTGCAATGCCATCCTGTACATATTCAGGAATATCATCATCTCGAAGGAAAAGAATTTCTAAAGGAAAATTGGTAACGGTTGAGATGAGTGAGCTTTTGTAGTTTTCGAAAGATAAACCACAGTTTTTAAGTATTTCTACAGATTTTTCGTTTAACCTACCCGACTTCTGGATAGCGATTTTAAGTGTTTTCAAAGTATTGAATATAGAGTGAACAAGAAATTATTTTACGGAAAAAAGTTTTGAAGTACAAAACAAACATATCATATCGCCTATCGGCGATGGTGTAAATGTAAGTGATGGTTCAAAGTTAAATTCATAAATTATTTCTGCCAGTATCAATACGTTAGCTGATAAGCGCTGGCAAATATAGCGTTTGAAATGGTAAAACAAAAAATAATGGCACTTAATTTGCCATTATGCTGTTTTTATTGCCAATAACCCTTATTTTGTATTAAAATTTTACTCTTTTGAAAAAGTTTCGCTTTCTAATTCTGCCCTTTATTTTATTCATTTCTGCCTGTGGATGGTTTAAGAGCCCACCTGAGATAGGTAAGGTGTTATCTGAACATTTTAAGAATAAAATTTATAAAGATTTCGATACTGTAGCTTATGATAGCATTTTTGTAAAGACTTTGGATAGTCTTTCAGACAAATTTGTAAATCCGAAAACAATTAAGGGCTATTATGCCAATAATAATCGTCAGCCTGTGCTCGTTACCAGATTTTATACCAATGGGAGTTTAGATTCGCTGGTAAGCTATTTAAACGAAAGCAAGGTTCATGGCTTCAATCCGAAGATTTTTAAAGGAGATGAGATTAAAAGCTTATTAGATGAATTAACGGCAAACAAGTTTAAAAAGGTAGAAGAAAGTTATCCGGTTATTGCAAAACTAGAATTACTATCGGCTAACGCTTATTTAAATTATACAAACTATTTAAAGTTTGGGCTGGTAAATCCCCGCAATATATTTTCGCGCTATTACATTAAAGTTAAACGTCCGGATAGCGCTGGGATGATCAATCTTTTGAATAGTACGAGCCTGTTGGATACACTCAGGTCTGTTCAGCCCAAATCAGCTCAATATAAAGCTTTGCAAGCTGCGTATTTAAATACAGATGCTTACGATGAGAAACGGATTTTACTGCTAAATATGGAGCGCTTCCGTTGGAAAATGCCAGTGACTGGTGATAATTATGTGCAGGTAAATATCCCTGATTTTAGGTTAACCTGGCTGGATAAACAAGATACCATAATTACAATGAAAGTTTGCGTTGGTGGAAGGCGCGAAAACGGTTACGAAGAGAAGTTAAAAGCCTTTGCGAAATCGGGCAATCTGGATGATAAACCGAAGAACCATGAGACACCTTTATTGTTCAGTAAAATCAATTCCATTCAGGCCAATCCGATCTGGAATATTCCGGTAAGTATTGCGCAAAGTGAGATCTACTGGATGGCCAGAAAAGATCCATATTATTTATCGAACAGCAACATTAAAGTTTACTATAAAGACAAACTAATTGGTGAGCCTGATACCATCAATTGGAATAAGTATTCGCGTGATAAATTACCCTTTAAATTTAAACAAGGATCTGGCGGTGGAAACGCCTTAGGAAAGTTCAAGTTTATCTTTGATAATAGCTCGAGTATTTACCTGCACGATACCAATAACAAGAATGGATTTAACCTAACTAATAGAGCGATTAGTCACGGCTGCGTACGCATCGAAAAACCATTAGAATTTGCCGAACTCTTGGTGAAGGATTCTTACACTTATGATAAGCTTAGGGCAGAAGTAGATTTGCCACCAATAGATAGTACACACGTAAAATGGTATAAAAAACGCATGGCACAAAAGGCCGATACACTTAAGGCGTTTCAACTAAAACCTGCATGGTTTGCACCAAAGAAAAATGTTCCGCTAATCATTACCTACATTACGGCCTGGTCGCAAAACGATAAGATTGAATACAGACCTGATGTTTACGGCATGGACGAAAAACTCTGGACCGCAATGAAGAAGTTCAGGTAGAATTTAATCAACAGTTTCGATCTTCTTGGTTAAAACGATTAACTTTGTGTTGTTTTAACACAAATTAAAGGATGATCGATCAAAATATTAAAATTGCTGTTGATGCCATTGTTTTTGGCTACGAAAAAGGAACACTTTATGTGTTGGCTGTTCAGCAGCGATTTGGTAAACTGGCCGATAGATGGGTTTTACCAGGTGGATTTATTTTAAACGACGAGCCTTTGCTTACAGCAGTTGAGCGTGAACTTAAAGAAGAGGCCGGTATAACCGTAAATTACCTCGAACAACTTGGTACATTTGGTGATGATGTTAATCGCGACGAACGCTTCAGGGTAATTTCTGTGGCTTATTTTGCCCTGGTTAATCCTAAAAATTTTGTATTAAAAGCCGATACCGATGCCAAAGATGCGAAATGGTTTCCCGTAACCGGAATTCCACAATTGGGGTATGATCACAATGAAATGGTTAATCTCGCGCATCAGCGTTTAAAAAGCAAACTCACTTACCAACCGATCGGTTTTGATCTGTTGGATCAGGAATTTCTCTTTTCCGATCTTGAAAATTTATACTGCTCCATTTTAGAAAGAGATATAGACCGACGAAATTTCAGAAAAAAAATTCTAAGTTTTGGAATTGTTACAGAAACCGAAAAGGTGGTTAAAATTGGTGCCAGTGGCAGGCCAGGCAAACTTTTTACTTTCAATAAGGCAAAATATAAACAGCTTTTGAAGGAAAATTTTCAATTCGATATTAGGTTTGCGTAAAATAAACACAAATTATTCTTTGCATTCTAAAAATGATTTTTATATTTGTGTAAATAATACGCAAATATATGTTGAATCTTAATCCAAGTTTTACTCCGCTAGGCGAAAATAACTTAATCGAATACAAATCTTTCTTATTTGCGGGTGGCGAACCACACATTAAAATTTCGAACAATTTTGATGTTGCTGCTCCGGTTACCATTACGCAAAGAATAAATTCCTTCAATGATTTAGGTATGATCTGTATTACGGTTGATGCCTTGAGAAGAATGGGTGTAAAAGAAATCGAACTTTTTATACCATACTTTCCGGCTGCAAGGCAAGATCGGGTAATGATTCCTGGTGAGCCTTTATCGGTGAAAGTTTATGCCGACATCATCAATGCCATGGCTTTGGCAAATGTTACTGTTTTTGATCCGCATAGCGAAGTAACTCCAGCCTTGCTCAATAATTGTGTTGCAGTTTCCAATCACGAATTTATAAAACAGGTAATTGCAGACATTGGAACTGATGTAAAACTCATTTCTCCTGATGGTGGTGCTTTAAAGAAAATTTATAAAGTATCTGAATTTTTAGGTGGTGCAGAAGTGGTAGAGTGTTCAAAAAGCCGGGATGTAAAAACAGGAAAACTTTCAGGATTTAAAGTATATGCAGAAGATTTAGCTGGTGCCGATTGTTTAATCGTGGATGATATCTGTGATGGTGGCGGTACATTTATTGGCTTGGCAGAAGCGCTAAAGGCTAAAAATGCCAGGAAACTTTATTTAGCGATTAGTCATGGCATATTTAGCAAAGGTTTTGACGAGTTGGGCAAATATTTCGAGCAAATTTTCACTACCGATTCGATCAATGAAGTTGATCATGAAGGGGTAACACAGCTAAAATTGGTAGATATTTTATAAAAATATAATGAAAACGATACTTCCACCAAAAGTTATTTCTTCTTCTGACATTTCTGTATTTCTGGCCGGGACCATCGATATGGGCCATTCGATAGATTGGCAACAAAAATTTATCGATAAGGCCAATAAAGAAGAAACTTTGGATGATGTAGTCGTTTTCAATCCAAGAAGAAAATTCTGGGATCACACATGGACACAGCGTATCGAAAATAAACAGTTTAGCGAGCAGGTGAATTGGGAGTTAGATGCGATGGAAAGTGCTGATGTGATTTTGTTGTTCCTTGAAGCGAATTCTAAATCGCCCATTTCAATGATGGAGCTGGGCTTATTTGCCGATTCTGGCAAATTAATGGTTTGTTGTGAAGAGGGATTTTGGAGAAAAGGTAATATCGATATAATTTGTAAAAGGAAAGGGATAGACCAGTATAAAACATTTGATGAACTTGTAACTGCAGTAATGACTAAGCTTAAAGAATTGGTGGAGAGTAATGAGAACTAAATTTTAAAGGTAGTTGATTATGAAATATGATATAAATTGGTTGATGAAAACATTAAGTGAAGGAGAGGTTGATTTTTTGATGTTTTGGGGGCATCACAGCAGCAGAGATGGTTCAATCATTAAAACCTGTTTAAGCCAATGGTGGCCATCTCCATTTGTTGAAAATGACATCACCTATCAAACAGCCGAACATTATATGATGGCAAAAAAGGCTTTATTGTTTAATGATCAACAGATTTTTGAAAAAATTTTAACAAAAAAATCTCCCAAAGATGTAAAAGACCTTGGGCGACAGATCAGAAACTTTGATGCTGCAAAATGGGATGCTCATAAATATGAAATTGTAAAACAAGGGAATCTGCTTAAGTTTTCTCAAAATGAAGATCTGAAATCTTTCCTTCTACAAACCAAAAGTAAAACCCTGGTAGAAGCCAGTCCGGTTGATGCAATTTGGGGGATCGGTTTGGCCGAAGATAATTCAAATGCTTTCATTCCCGGAAATTGGAAAGGTTTAAACCTATTAGGGTTTGCACTGATGGAAGTTAGGGATGAGATACCCAATTTTTGATGTTGAGACTAATCATTAAGTAAAGAATTAGATAAAATGATTTTAGAACTAATCAAAGCCGATATAACAGAAATTAAAGCCGATGCAATCGTTAATGCGGCAAACAGTTCCTTGCTTGGTGGCGGAGGGGTAGATGGTGCCATTCATAGAAAAGGTGGTAAAGCCATCTTAGAAGCTTGCGTAGCTATCAGGAATAAACAAGGGAATTGCAAAACCGGAAATGCGGTAATTACCACGGCAGGCAATTTACCGGCAAAATATGTGATCCATACGGTTGGACCTGTATGTAATGGTGATAGCGAAGAAAAAAATGCTTTGCTTGCAGATTGCTACCGTAACAGTTTAACATTAGCAGTTGAAAATGATGTTAAGATTATTGCTTTTCCAAACATCAGCACAGGGATTTATCATTTCCCTAAAGATAAAGCAGCAGATATTGCCATTGCCACGGTAAATAATTTTGCTGAAAAAGAAAAGATAGAAAAGATAATCTTCGTTTGTTTCGACGATGAAAATTATCAACTCTATAAAGAGAGGCTCAATCTACAATGAGATGAGTCAATAATAAATTAAAAAATGAAAATAACAGTAAAAAAATATAAAGAACAAGTAATAGAATGGCCAAAGTCAGGATGCCATATTATGGCCCAATTTGATGATGAAAAAATAATTGTTTATCAAGCTTACCGAAAAGAAATCGGGGAATTTGCAGTCGAGAATCAGTTTTTTGGAGGCAAATTCAGCTTAAACAGAATGACATGGATTAAGCCTAATTTTTTATGGATGATGTACAGAAGCGGTTGGGGAACAAAAGAAGGACAGGAAATCACTTTAGCCATACACCTTAAAATACCCGCATTCCGTAATTACCTTGAAAATGCGGTTTATACTTCATTCGATCAAACCGAGGGTATTTCTAATGACGAATGGAGAGATGAGCTAGAAAATTCCAATATCAGGTTACAATGGGACCCGGATCATGATCCTTATGGTACAAAACAAGAAAGAAGGGCAATCCAGATCGGATTAAGAGATAATTTTATCAGATCTTTTGCCAAAGATGATATTTTGCTGATTGAAGATATTAGTGCATTTGTGAAGGAACAACATGAGTTTGTTCAAAATCATCAATTGGAAAATTTAATCATACCCGCTGAAAAACCTTTCCTTTTTAACGATGAAACATTGAACAAAAAATTGAAACTCATACATAAACACGCTCATGGACAATAAAATAACAAAAGGGATTAGTAAGCTTTTAAGCTACATTTTGAGGCATTCGCCAGAAACCATAGGCTTAGAACTTGACGAAAACGGATGGGCAGATGTAAATGAATTAATTGCCAAGTTTGACCTTTACGACAGAAGAATAGATTTTGAACAGCTTGACTACATTGTTGAAAATAACGACAAAAAGAGATTTGCTTTCAACGAAGGTAAAACCAAGATCCGGGCAAGCCAGGGACATTCTATTTCAATAGAGCTAAACCTTGATGAAGCAGAACCACTAGAGTACCTCTATCATGGTACGGTTGAAAAGTTCCTGTCGGATATTAAATCACAGGGGCTACAAAAAATGAGCAGGCAGCATGTACATTTAAGTGCTGATAGAGAAACGGCCAATAAAGTAGGCGGGAGGAGGGGGAAACCAGTTATCCTCACCATTAATAGCGGTGAGATGCACAGGGCAGGCTATAAATTTTATTTATCAGCTAACAATGTGTGGCTTACAGATGTTGTGCCTGCTAAATATATAACGTTTTAATATGGGCAGAACATTAGTAATAGGTGATATACATGGGGGATTAAAAGGTTTAGTTCAGCTATTCGAGCGTGCAGAAGTAACAAAAGATGACAAACTGATTTTCCTGGGCGATTATGTAGATGGATGGAGTGAATCGGCACAGGTAATCAATTACCTGATGCAATTGGAAGAAAGCCATCAGTGCATTTTTATCAAAGGAAATCACGACGCCTGGTGTATCGATTGGTTAGAAAAAGGTATTGTAGATGATGTTTGGTTTGTTCACGGTGGTAAATTAACCATCGAAAGTTATAAAAGCATGCCTGATCCAGTGAGGCAAAAACATCTAAATTTCTTTGGGCGAATGAAAGATTACTACGTGGATGAGCATAACAACCTCTTTATTCACGCCGGTTTTTCTTCCATGCATGGTCCTGAAAAAGAACATTATTCTTCCAATTATTCGTGGGATAGAACGCTTTGGGAAATGGCGCTGACTATGGATCAAAGGATCAAAAAAGATTCGCTGCTTTATCCTAAACGTTTATTGCTCTATCATGAAATCTACATCGGTCATACCCCAACGCTCTATTATAATATGAACGTGCCCATGCAGGGTTGTAATGTTTGGAATATTGATACCGGTGCTGCATTTACCGGAAAATTAACCTGTTTGGATATCGAAACAAAAGAATTTTGGCAAAGTGATACTTTGCAAAGCCTGTATCCAAACGAAAAAGGAAGAAATAACATTTAACTATAAATATAAAAACGATGAACCCATTACTATTAACCGACGGATACAAAGTAGATCACCGCAGGCAATACCCAGAAAATACCACATTGGTTTATTCTAACTGGACGCCAAGAAAAAGCAGGCTAGAAAACGTAAATCATGTGGTGCTTTTTGGCTTGCAGTATTTTATCAAAAAATACATCATTGAAGATTTTAACGAGAATTTCTTTAAACAGCCAAAAGAGGAAATTTTAAAGAAATATGCACGCAGGATCAATAATTATCTGGGAGAAAATTTGGTAGGTATACAGCATATAGCTGATTTACACGATCTGGGTTATATTCCAATGGTTTTTAAATCATTACCAGAAGGTGCTGAAGTGCCTTTGCGTGTACCCATGTTTACCATGTATAATACAAAGTCTGAATTTTTCTGGTTGACCAATTATTTCGAAACCTTATTATCAGCCGTGGTGTGGTTGCCATGCAATTCTGCTACCATAGCTAAACAATACCGCATCATTTTGGATCAGTATGCTGCCGAAACCTCTTCAGTTCCAGAATTTGTAGATTGGCAGGGACACGATTTCTCTATGCGGGGCATGGGTGGAATAGAAGCTGCGGTAACTTCGGCAGCCGGACATTTATTGAGTTTTACAGGAACAGATACCATTCCAGTCATCGATTTCTTAGAAGAATATTACAATGCAGATTCAGATAAAGAGTTAATCGGTGGGTCAGTAGCTGCTACAGAACACTCCGTAATGTGTATGGGAACCAATACTGGAGAGCTCGAAACCTTTAAACGTTTGATTTTGGAAGTTTACCCGAAAGGAATTGTATCTATCGTTTCTGATACCTGGGATTTATGGAAAGTGCTGACCGAGTATCTGCCTGTTTTAAAAGATGATATTATCACCCGTCCAGGTAAAGTGGTAATTAGGCCAGATTCTGGAGATCCGGTTGATATTATCTGCGGAAATCCAAATGGCAAAAACGAAAATGAGAAAAAGGGTGTAATCGAGCTGCTTTGGGATGTTTTCGGTGGAAAAACCAACGACAAGGGATTTAAGGAACTAGTACCGCAGATTGGTGCTATTTATGGAGATAGCATTACTACCGAAAGAGCTACACAGATTTGCGAACGGCTAAAAGCTAAAGGTTTTGCCTCTACCAACGTTGTTTTTGGCATCGGTTCATTCACCTATCAATATAATACACGCGATACTTTTGGTTTTGCGATGAAAGCCACTTATGGAGAAGTAGACGGCATTGGTCGCGAGATATTTAAAGATCCAATTACTGATGATGGAACCAAGAAATCAGCAAAGGGTTTACTGCAGATTTTTAAAAATGCAGAAGGCGAATACGAACTGAAAGATCAATGCAGCTGGGAGGAAGAAGCACAGGGCGAATTGAAAGAAGTTTTCAGAGATGGAAAGTTATTGATCGATTATTCTCTTGCTGAAATTAGAGAAAGGCTAAAGAATAGTTAACTTCGCCAAGTTTTTAATCGACTGGTTATGGCCGGTCGATTAATTTTTTTGAAAGAAACAATGCAGAACAACCCCACATTTAACCATCAGGCTGATATCGTAAATAGTGCCATTAGATTTATAAACGCATGGTTTAAACAATCGAAGGCCATTACAAACGAACTGAATGATTTTTTCATTCTCCCAGGTAATAAAGTTATTGGTAAGGATGTTATTATTGGTCGGTTAAGAGGTATTTTCGGTCGGTCTGATGAATATGTTGGTGGCAGATACGATATTATTGATGTTAATTTCGAACTTTTGAACGATGATAAAGGTATGGGCTTTGTTGAAGGCGTTGCGGGTTATAGAGATGTTGTTCAAAAACAATCAAAAATTGTAAGCGGACCTTTTAAGCTGTATTTCGCATGGCATAACGGCGGCTGGAAAATTGTAAATATCGAATTTCCGGGCTTTAGTTATTAAAACGACTTTATTACAATAGTAATTCGCCACTTTCCATAATTTTTCTATCTTTGGTTTTTAATGAATTTCCTTTATCCGGGCTTTCTTTTTGCACTAATATCGGTTGCCATCCCGGTTATCATTCATTTATTCAATTTCAGGAAGTTTAAAAAGGTTTATTTCTCTAATGTTCAGCTTTTAAAAGAAGTAGAACAACAAAATTCTTCCAAAGAAAAACTTAAAAACCTGCTTATTCTTTTGTCGCGGATTTTGGCAGTCATCTTTTTGGTGCTGGCATTTGCCCAGCCTTATATTCCGGCGAACAATCAAAAAACAACTGCTTCAAACAATGTTGTGAGCATTTATATCGACAATTCATACAGCATGGAAGCAATTAATAAAGATGGCAACCTGCTCGATGAAGCCAAGCGTAGGGCAAAAGAACTGGTTAAAGGTTTTGGAATGAACGATCGTTTTCAACTGTTGACCAATAATTTCGAAGGAAAACACCAACGATTGTTAAACGAGGAAGCGTTTTTAAAGGCATTGGATGATGTTAAAATCTCGGCAGTAAACCGTAATCTCCAACAGATACTAAACCGACAGGGGAATGTTTTAACGGGTTCTGCAAATAAGTATAGCTTTCTGATTTCCGATTTTCAAAAAAATATCTCCACCACCAATAAACTCGATACAAAAGCAGATATTCAATATTCATTTTTGAAACTGAATGCCAATACGCTTCCAAATGTTGCAATAGATAGCGTTTGGGCACTTTCGCCAAATCATCAGCCGGGAGCAAATGAGCGTTTGGTTGTACAGTTGAAAAATTACTCAGAGGAGGAAGCAAAGAACATTCTTCTAAAACTTAGCATCAACAACCAACAAAAGGGATTGGGTGCCGTAACCATTCCTGCAGGTAAAACGGTTAAAGATACCCTGAATTTCTCTGGACTGAACGCAGGATGGCAAAAAGGTTTAATCAGCATTAAAGATTTTCCGGTAACCTTTGATGATACACTTGCCTTCAGTTTTAAGGTAGATGAGAGTTTTCCAGTGCTAAGTATCAACGGAGCCAATGCTGGCAGTTACATTAAAGCACTGTTTGCCGCCGATCGTTATTATAAACTTACTGAGAATGCCGAAAGCAATGTGAATTATAGCAATTTTGCCAGTTACGGCCTGATTGTATTGAACGGTTTGAAAAATCCGTCAACGGGATTGGCTCAGCAATTAAAAACCTATCTGAATGCAGGCGGTACGGTGGTACTTTTTCCTGATTTAGACGCCAATATTCAAACTTATAACTCATTTTTAAGCGGGTTATCGCTTCCTAATATTCAAACTTTAAATACTACCGCTACTAAAGTTGATCAGATTGATCTGCAAAACCCCATTTTTAAGACTGTTTTTGAGGAAATTCCCAAAAATCTGGATCTTCCAACAGTTTCCCGTTATTATTCTTTTGTAGAGAAAAATACCACCAATAAAGAAGATATCATGTTATTGCCTGGCAGAAAACCATTTTTCTCCAAATATGGCGTAGGTAACGGGCAGGTGTACTTATCTGCTTCAGGGCTTAACACAAGTGACGGAAATTTAGCTCGTCATCCGGTTTTTGTACCGCTGATTTATCGTTTGGCATTGAGTGGGGGAAATGAAACGCCCTTGTATTACACTCTTGGTAATGATAATGCGTTGGCGGGTAAAAAGATTACGCTGGGTAAAAACCAAAGCTTAAAAATTACTGCGGATAGTTTTGAAGCGATTCCTGAAATCCGTCAGGCAGATGGGAAAACGCTGATTTACATTGCCGATCAGATAAAAAATGCAGGGTTTTATAACCTGAAACTTGCAGATTCGCTACTTGCTGTTTATAGTTTCAACAATGGCAGAACAGAATCTGATATGCATTATTTAGACAAAACAGCACTCAATCAGTTGGCTGACAAAGGCAACCTTAAAATATTCGATACCGATAAAGATGCCGTTAAATTAATTGCCGGCACTAATAAAATCGGGCAGACTTTATGGAAACTTTGTCTAATTTTGTCGCTGATTTTTATTGCAGCAGAAATTTTGCTCATTCGATTTTTTAACAACACAAAAAAAACAATATGAATCTCCTGGTTAAAAATGTAGCCATTGCCGATCCGCAAAGTAAATTCAATAATCAACAATGCGATGTTCGGGTAGAAAATGGCAAAATTAAAAACATAGGTAAATTAACTGCCGATAAAAATGAAACTGTTTTTGATGCTCAGGGTGCTTTCTTAACGCCAGGTTTTTTCGATCTAAACTGCGTAGCTGGCGATCCGGGTTTCGAAACCAAAGAAGATATTCAAACGTTGACTGCAACCGCAAAAGCCGGAGGTTTTACAGGCTTAGCTTTATTGCCGCAAACCAGTCCGGTTGTGCAGTCAAAATCTCAGGTAGAATACATTATCAATAAGGCCAAAAACAATCTGGTTGATGTTTTGCCTGTTGGTGCCATAAGTCAGAACCGTGAGGCAAAAGAGCTTGCCGAACTGTTCGATATGCAACAGGCAGGTGCGGTAGCTTTTTCAGATGGCGATAAGGCCTTACAAGACGATGGTTTTATGAGCCGAGCATTACAATATGCAAAAGGTTTCAATGCGCTATTAATGGTTTATCCCGAAAATAAATCCATAGCTGGCAAATCGCAGATTAATGAGAGTAAAAACTCTGTGCTTTTGGGCATGAAAGGTTTACCTGCATTGGCTGAAGAAATGCATATTGCCCGCGATATTTTTCTGGCATCTTATAATGAAACCAAAATCCATATTAGCAATATTTCAACTGCCGGAGCTGTGGCTTTGATTCGTAAAGCAAAAAAAGATGGCGTTCAGGTTTCGTGCGATGTAACCGCACATCACCTGGTGTTTACAGAAGAACTTTTAAGCGATTTTGACAGCAACTACAAGGTTAAGCCGCCACTGCGCGGAAAAGCAGATGTAAAGGCACTAATTGCCGGTTTAAAAGATGGGACCATTGATGCCATTACTTCCCAGCACCGTCCGGAAGAAATCGAATTTAAAAATGTAGAGTTCGAAATTGCGCACTACGGCATCATCGCTTTACAAACCGTATTGCCACTATTATTAAAGGCTGGATTGGATATCGCTTTAATTGCAGAGAAATTGGCCATTAATCCACGTAAATTATTAAATTTAACTGTTCCGGTAATCGAAGAAGGTATTGAAGCCAACTTTACCATTTTTAACCCGAAAGAAAAATGGTTATACAATGCCGCAAATAACCATTCAAAATCGGCAAACAGTCCATTATTGGGTACCGAACTTACCGGGAAGGTAACTTTGGTTTATAATAATAGTCAGTACCAGGAGAATTAGGCTTGAAGTTTTGAAGGCATAAGGTTCTTAACCATTTCTCAAAAGATATTAGTTCAAAAAAATATTGATAAATTAACAGGTTATAAGAACTTAAAAACTAAAGCAAGAAATTACAATTGTTGTTCAGGTCATACAATCTTATCATCTTAAAATCCTAAAAATCTTAATCATGGATAATAGAGTAAAAAAAGCACTAAGTGCAGCCATTAACAAGTATGCTGAGGTTTCAGCTACTAATGTAGACGGTTTTGAAACAGAATTATTAGCTGCTTTTGAGCTTGATGTTAACTTTTTAGATAAAGCAACTGCTTTTGATGCCGTTTTCGATTCTCACCCTAAATTTGAAGAATTACGCGAAGTGTTTTTCGATTTATTGATGGTGAATTTCTTTAGCAGTGATGTACAGAAACTGGAAGACGACTATTTAGAAAGTGATGAGTGGGCGAATATAGAAGAAGAAACCATAGATAGAGGAACAGAATTGTTAAATCTTTTGCTTTACATTAAAGAGTGTAAGGATGAGGATTTAGATCCTGAATTGGGCGATTTCCTGAAAGAATTTTTATTGGTAGAAGACGATGAGTTTCAGGATGAATTTGAGATTTACGAAGAACTGATCAGTAATCAACAATTAGCAGAAACCAGTGTAGAAGAGATTTGTAAAACAGCTGCAAATTTAAATATCAGTGAAGAAATGCAAGAATTATTTGTACCTTTTATGGCATTTTTCCTCGATGTTGAGGGAAGTGCAGAAACAACTAAAGAAATAATTCAGTATAGCAGTAACAAATCGTTCGATTCTGCTACTTATATATTAATTACAACAATTAATAATTAAACTAAAACTTAAAATTATGGACAAAAGTGCTCTTATTTCCAAATTAGCAATTAAAAATGGATTAATGCTCGCTGCGGTTTCGATAATTGTATCGTTAACCTTGCATTTCATAGACCCTGTATTAATTTACACTAGTTTTGCGGCCCAGATAGGTATATTTGTTTTATTCATCGTACTGTTAGTAGTGGTGGGAATAAACATCCGTAAAGAAATAGGTGGGTTTTGGACATTTGGAGAGGCCTTTAAAGCTTATTTAATCATCTCCCTTATTCTAGCCTTAACCGCAACGCTTTATAATGTGATACTAATGAAATTTGTTGATCCAGATCTTCCACAAAGAGCTGCTGCTGCTATCGAGGAGGCACAGCGAGCTATGATGGAAAAATTCGGAATGGCTAGCGAGCAAATTGATGAGGCGATAGCTAAAGGTGGCAATATGCAAGAGAAGCTTGAACCTACTTTTAAAAACATCTTTACAAGCTTTGGAGTTTCACTTGCACTGTATGGGGTACTTTCTTTAATCCTTTCAGCTATCTTAAAGAAAAAACAACCAGTTACATTCGATTCGTTTCCAAAGGAAGGTTAATTTCTTTTATAAAATTTTGAACGTGCAGGTTTTATCATTTAATTTGATGAAATTTGCACGTTTTAATTTTGAACTGGATTTGGTTGGGAAAGTCTCAAATCTCAGATCTCAAATCTCAAATCACTAAATGGATATATCAGTTGTAGTGCCCTTATTTAATGAAGATGAATCTTTGCCAGAATTAACGGCATGGATTGATAAAGTGATGATCGACAATAATTTCAGCTATGAAATTATTTTGGTTGATGATGGTAGTACCGATAGATCGTGGGAGGTGATTGAAGAATTAAGATTTCAAAACCCTGCCATTAAAGGCATTAAGTTTAGAAGGAACTACGGTAAATCTGCAGCCTTAAATGTTGGTTTCGAAGCTACTCAGGGCGATGTGGTCATTACCATGGATGCCGATCTGCAGGATAGTCCGGATGAAATCCCTGAATTACACCGCCGCATAAAAGAAGAAAAGCTCGATATTATTTCGGGCTGGAAAAAGAAACGTTACGATCCGATTACGAAAACGATTCCAACTAAATTATTCAACGCCGCTACCCGCAAAATGAGCGGTATAGAGCTGAACGATTTTAACTGTGGCTTAAAAGCTTACCGTAGTGATGTGATCAAAACCATCGAAGTTTATGGCGAAATGCACCGTTATATCCCGGTAATAGCCAAATGGGCCGGATTTAGTAAAATAGCTGAGCAGGTGGTAGAACATCGTGCCCGTAAATATGGTACAACTAAATTTGGTTTCAGCAGGTTTATAAACGGCTTTTTAGATTTACTGTCTATTTTCTTTGTGGGTAAATTCGGCAAACGGCCAATGCACTTTTTTGGTTCGTTAGGTGTTTTAAGCTTTTTTATCGGTATAATCATGGCGCTCTACATATTATTCGAAAAGAAATATCTGATATGGCAGGGCTTAGCTTACCGCGATGTAACCGATCAGCCATTGTTTTATTTATCGCTGGTCGCCATTGTTGTTGGTTCGCAGATGTTCTTGGCAGGTTTTATTGCCGAGCTTTTATCGCGTAACGCACCAGAAAGAAACCAATATTTAATCGAGAAGAGGGTATAAGGTAAAAGGTTTAAGGCGTAAGGTTTATGCGCCAAAACCCTCAACCTTTTACCTTCCACCTTTTACCTCTATAAACATGTTTTTCTCCATCATCATTCCACTTTATAATCGTCCTCAAGAAATTGACGAACTATTAAACACCTTAACCAAACAAACCTATCTACAGTTTGAAGTTTTGGTCATAGAAGATGGTTCGAAAAACGATGCAAAGGCCATTGTAGCTTCTTATGCAGATAAACTGGACATTAAATATTACTTTAAAGAAAATGCCGGACAGGGGTTTGCCCGTAATTTTGGTTTCGAAAGGGCAACGGGCGATTACTTTGTTATTTTCGATTCAGATTGTTTAATTCCTGCAAATTACCTCGAAACGGTTAAAAACTATTTATATGAGCATCACTTAGATGCCTATGGCGGTCCGGATGCCGCACATGATAGCTTCACGCCTGTGCAAAAAGCAATTAGTTATGCCATGACTTCGCCTTTCACCACTGGTGGAATCCGCGGAAACAAACAGCACGTAGGCCAATTTCACCCACGCAGTTTTAACATGGGGGTTTCCCGTCAGGCCTGGGAGAAAGTAGGTGGTTTTATCCTGACCCGATTGGGCGAAGATATCGAATACAGTATCCGTATCCACGAAAACGGTTTTAAAATCGGGTTGATTCCAGATGCAAAGGTCTACCATAAACGCCGGACAAGCTTTAGTCAGTTTTACAAGCAGTTACACTTTTTCGGGAGAGCAAGAATCAATATTTACAAACATTTCCCAAAAGAATTAAAGCTTGTACATTTTTTTCCAGCGTTGTTTACATTGGGTTTTGGTTTCACCATTTTGTGTAACTTTATATATCCTCCATTGGCATATGTTTGTAACTTCTTCTTATTGATTTACTTTATGTTGATATTTTTTCATTCATGGTCTGTAAATAAATCGTTAAAAGTTGCATTTTTGAGCATTATATCTTCATTTATCCAATTAACCGCTTATGGTTTAGGATTTATACAGGATTTATTTAAACGAGTGGTATTCAAACAACAATGATAAATTACCTAAAAGAAAGTACGTTCGCCGTTAATGATGTAATTCAAAAGGCGTGGAGCATTACCAAGAAACACTATTTCTCGATTGCTACACTATGTTTTCTGATGTTTATCACTGCAAGCGCTTCGAGCTTAATGGCCTTTTTTATTAAGGATGTAAGCAAGGCCTTGAGTGTAATCATGGTGATTATTTTTGTATTGCTTTATTTTACCATCAATCTTTCGCTTTTCAAATACATTTTCCATTTAATGGACGATGAAGAAAACGATGTGAAAATTGTAGATACGCTTCCAACCAGGCAACAAATTATCCGGTTCCTGGTGGCTACCCTTTATTTTGTAGGTTGTATCCTCGGTGTTTATCTGGTCGTAATTTTGGTTGCCTTTCCTTTTATTTATACCGGGATTAATGTAGCAATTGTTAAAAACGTAGCCATTTCAGTAGGCATTATTGCCATATTTATCACCTGGTTAAGAATTTCATTTTTCCCGTTTTTTATTATTGATAAAGGTGCAACGCCTTTCGATTCGATTAAATTGAGTTTGGCTACCACTAAAGGAAATTTTACGAAGATTTTATTACTATTGGTGGTTTTAGGTGGAGGATATTTAATTTATCTGCTGTTAAACTACCTGCAATGGCCATTGGTGGCTTTTATAGTAAATATTTTAAGTTCATTTATCATCGTTCCACTTTCTAGTGTAGCACTAACTGTTGCATACCGTAAAATTTCGAGCGAATATAAAGGGGATGAACATCCAGATATTTTGCATAATATCGTATAGGGTAGAATTTATATTCAATCACTCAATCATTCAAAATTCAGTTTAGTATGGGACTAAAAGCAGCATTAAGTAAACCCTTTGCGGCATTTGCAGTTTGGCAGATTAACAAATGGAAAAATAATGCCGTAAATGCTCAGCATAATATCCTGAAGAAGCTGATTGATGAGGCTAAAAATACTGCATTTGGAAAAGATCATCGTTTCGCTGAGATTAAAACCTATGCTGATTTTAAAAAACATGTTCCCGTTCAAGATTACGAAGGATTAAAACCCTATGTAGATCGTGTAGTAGCGGGTGAAGCCGATGTACTCTGGAAAGGTAAACCACTTTATTTTGCCAAAACATCAGGCACCACTTCGGGTGTAAAATATATTCCGCTATCGAAAGAATCGATGCCTGAGCATATAAAAGCTGCCCGTAATGCCATTTTAACTTATATTAATGAAACAGGCAGGGCGGAATTTGTAAACGGAAAGATGATCTTTCTGCAAGGGAGTCCGGTTTTAAGTGTAAAACATGGAATTAATGTTGGGCGTTTATCGGGTATTGTGGCGCACCATGTGCCTGCATACCTTCAAAAGAACCGATTGCCTTCTTATGAAACCAATATTATCGAAGATTGGGAACAAAAGGTCGATGCCATTGTTGAGGAAACCATTAATGAAAATATGACCTTGATTTCGGGTATTCCACCTTGGGTACAAATGTATTTCGATAAACTTTCAGAGAAATCGGGAGGGAAGAAAATTGCCGAAATATTCAAGAATTTTAGCCTGTTTATTTATGGCGGTGTAAATTTTGAACCTTATCGGGCAAAAATTGAACAAAGCATCGGGAAGAAAATTGATGCTATAGAAACTTACCCGGCTTCGGAAGGATTTATTGCCTACCAGGATTCGCAAAAAGATAAAGGTTTACTATTATTGGCCGATGCGGGAATTTTTTACGAATTTGTTCCAGCTGATGAATATTACAATGATAATCCAACACGGTTATCGCTTGGTGAGGTTGAATTAGATACCAACTATGCGTTAATTTTAAATACCAATGCAGGTTTGTGGGGTTATAGCATTGGCGATACGGTGAAGTTTGTTTCTAAAAATCCTTATAAAATTGTGGTAACCGGACGGATTAAACACTTTATATCGGCCTTTGGTGAACATGTAATAGGAGAAGAGGTAGAACAGGCAATTTTGAGTGTGGCCAATGAAGAACAGGTAGAAATTACAGAATTTACAGTTGCGCCCCAGGTTAACCCTGAAACTGGTCAATTACCTTACCACGAGTGGTTTATAGAGTTTTCGTCTGCGCCAAAAGATATAGTAGCTTTTAGCAAAAAGGTTGACGAGGCTTTGCAAAAGAAAAATATTTATTACTTTGACCTGATTGAAGGGAACATCCTTCAACCATTGATTATACGTACTTTGCAAAAAGATGCTTTTGTTAACTACATGAAAAGTGAAGGAAAGTTAGGCGGACAGAATAAGGTGCCACGCTTGAGTAATGATCGGAAATTGGCGGATGGATTGGAGAGGTATATTGTTTAACTAATCTTCCTCGGTTCGTGTCCTCACGAAACGAAATGAGGAAAAGTAGTTCGTGGAGACACGAACCACGGCATTGGGAAAGTTAGGCGGACAGAATAAAGTGCCACGTTTGAGTAATGATCGGAAATTGGCGGATGGGTTGGAGAGGTATATTGTTTAACTAATCTTCCTCGGTTCGTGTCCTCACGAAACGAAATGATGAAAAGTAGTTCGTGGAGACACGAACCACAGCATTGGAGCGAAGTGTAACGCAGTCGAGAAATCTTTCTAGATAGATCTCTCCATTCCACTGCGCTCCAGTCGAGATGACGATCATCTCAACAGATGCTGTAAGGGTGACAAATGGGTGGACAACAAAATAATTAGATAAAATGCTTAATTTAACCTTAAGCGTTACGATATTAAAAACGATTTGAAAAGAATAACCATATTAGGTTCTACAGGAAGTATAGGTACACAAGCACTGGAAGTGGTAAGGGATCATCCCGAAACATTTAAAGTTGTTGTATTATCTGCCTTAAAGAATTCAGCATTACTTATTCAACAGGCGAAGGAATTTAAGCCAGCCATTGTTGTAATCTGTGATGAAAGCAAGTACGGCGAAGTTAAAAATGCTTTATCTGCGTTAGATATTAAAGTTTTAGCGGGTGAAGCTGCTTTATCAGAAGTTGCGGCTTTTGAGGATAGTGACGTGGTATTAACCGCATTAATGGGCTCCGTAGGGTTAAAGCCTACTATTGCTGCCATAAAGGCTGGGAAAAATATTGCTTTAGCCAATAAAGAAACCTTGGTGGTAGCCGGTGAACTGATTACGCAACTGGCAACGGAACACCAAGTTAAAATCTTACCGGTCGATTCAGAGCATTCTGCCATATTTCAATGTTTGGTGGGCGAGGAGCAGCATTCAATCGAAAAGATTTATTTAACAGCTTCGGGCGGACCATTCTTAGGCAAAACAAAAGATTTTTTATCTACAGTAAAGAAAGAGCAGGCTTTAAAACATCCCAACTGGGTGATGGGCGCAAAAATCACGATCGATTCTGCATCCCTAATGAATAAAGGCCTGGAGGTAATTGAAGCAAAATGGCTGTTTAACCTTGATGTAGATCAGATTGATGTAATTGTTCACCCTCAATCTATCATTCATTCAATTGTTCAGTTTACCGATGGATCTATGAAGGCACAAATGGGTGTTCCGGATATGAAACTACCTATTCAGTACGCTTTAAATTATCCTGATAGGCTAAAAAACAATTTTAAACGTTTTAACTTCCTAGATTATCCAAACTTTAGCTTTCAAAAAGCCGACATGGAAACATTCAGGAATTTAGACCTGGCATTTACTTCTTTACGAAAGGGCGGAAATATGCCTTGTATTTTAAATGCTGCGAATGAAATTGTTGTTGAAGCATTTTTGAAAGATAAAATTGGTTTTCTGCAGATGAGCGAGGTTATTGAACAGTGTATGGAAGAAATTAGTTTTGTTGAAAAACCGCAATTGAGCGATTATTTAGAAACTGACAAACATAGCCGTATCTTAGCCGGCGAATTAGTAACAAAAAGTATAGTTTAACATCTAACATAAAATTTTATAAGAAAATATGAATGGATTGATTATGGCGGGGCAGCTGCTGCTCGGATTGTCTTTATTGGTAATATTACACGAATTAGGGCATTTCTTGGCAGCCAGGGCATTTGGTATTAAAGTAGAAAAGTTTTATTTATTTTTT
The DNA here is from genome assembly GCF_052045595.1 of Pedobacter sp. 22163. Taxonomy (NCBI): domain Bacteria; kingdom Pseudomonadati; phylum Bacteroidota; class Sphingobacteriia; order Sphingobacteriales; family Sphingobacteriaceae; genus Pedobacter; species Pedobacter sp. 22163. Next base: position 141,190 of record NZ_JBQEPM010000002.1, read on the forward strand.
GATGCCTGGGGTTTCAAGCTTTTTAGTTTCAAAAGAGGTGATGTTGAATATGGAGTGGGGTGGTTGCCACTTGGCGGTTATGTGAAAATTGCCGGAATGATTGATGAGAGCATGGATACAGAGCAAATGGCTCAACCTGCACAGCCATGGGAATTCCGTTCTAAACCAGCCTGGCAACGTTTAATCGTGATGCTGGGTGGTATTATCGTAAACGTAATTGTAGGTATTTTTATCTTCTGGATGTTAACCTTCAACGTCGGGCAAAATTATACCGTTAATAGTAAACTGAACGATGGTATTTCTGTAGGCGCTATTGGGAAAGAAATCGGTTTAAAAAACGGAGATAAGATCTTAGCCATCAACGGCAACAAGTTAATCCGTTTTGAAGATGCTATATCGAGCAAAGTATTGTTTGATGGAGCCCAGTTGACCATTTTAAGGGAAAATAAAACACTTTACATTTCTGTTCCGGATACCATTTTAAATAAAATATCGAAAAACGATAAAGAGAATTTTATCTCGCCCAGATATACGATGGAAAGCGTAGAAAAGGTAAGTGCACCTGATGAAAAAGCAGATAAACCATCTTTTTTTGATAAGCTGTTTGGCAGAAAGTTCGAGAAACCTGTATATCCGGCTTATGCTGCAGGGATTAAACCGGGCGATAGTATTTTGTCGGTTAATGGAAAACAGATTACTTTCTTCGATCAGTTTAAAGAAGAGGTTTCTAAAAACAAATTAAAACCAATTACCATTAGTGCGCTACGCAAAGGCAAAGAAGTAAAGTTCGATCTTAAAGTAAGCAAAGATGGAACGATTGGAATTATTCCTAATTTAAAAATGCCTGAAACTGCACATGTAGATTTTGGCTTTATAGAATCGTTACCAGTTGGTGCAACCATGGCATGGAGCACTTTTGTAGATAATGCAAAAGGCATTGGTAAGATGATAACCGGAAAGTTAAGTGCGCGTAATATCAGCAGCCCGATTGGGATTGCCAAGGTGTACGGCAGTACTTTCGACTGGGTTAAATTCTGGACTTTAACAGGATTAATTTCGATGGCATTGGCATTTATGAATTTATTGCCTATTCCTGGCTTAGATGGAGGCCATGTAGTGTTTCTTTTAATCGAAATGGTACAACGTAAGCCTGTAAGCGAAAAAGTGCTGGAGAAGGCGCAAATTGTGGGTTTTGTGATCTTGATCTGTTTAATGGTATTTGCTTTTGGTAATGATATTCTAAAATCTTTCGGTAAGTAAAACCAAATTTATATAATTGCCGCAGATGCGCAGATTTGACGAATCAATCTGAACATCTGCGGCTTTTTAATTTTTATACATCATGAGCGAATTGAAACCAGCGACCAATTATTTCGATTTTTACGGGTTACCGATCCGGTTTAATCCAGATCAAAATGCAGTTAAAACAAAGTTTTATGCATTTAGTAAGCAGTTTCACCCCGATTTTTATGCCAACGAAGGCGAAGAGAAGCAGCAAGAAGCACTCGATCTGTCAACTTTGAACAATAAGGCTTATCAGACACTGAGTAACGCTAAAAAACGCTTAAAATACGTACTCGAATTAAAAGGGATTGTAGAAACAGATGAGGGTTATCAACTGCCGCAATCTTTTTTAATGGAAATGATGGATGTAAATGAGGCTTTAATGGATTTGGAATTTGAGCCAGATACCGAAAAGCTAGCGCAGGTAAAACGAGATGTTGATGCCATAGAAAAAGACTTAGCCAACGAATTAAATGATCTGATTAATCAGTTCGACAGCAATCCTACAGCGTCTGATTCATTATTACCTTCAATAAAGGATAATTTTTACCGACAGAAATACGTTGATCGGATTAGGGAACGTTTGCCGAAGTAGATGGAAGGAGTTTGAAGTCGGGAGTCGGAGGTCCGAAGATAGTCGCGTAAAGGAAATAGGTTGGCTAGCCCTATGTTCTTTACGGTTTTTTTGTGCGTTCCGTGGTTAAAAAATGATTAAGGGGTAAAAAAAGATTGTGAAAGAAACTCTGAACGATGGAGTAATAACCTTAAACCCTAAGCCTTCTACCTTTGTAAGACACCTAATTGTCAAATCATTTTTTAGTTTTTGATAGGCAAAAGCTTTGTTTTAATTTCGGAGCAAACAATCAGATCAATGAATAGTTCTCTTTCAATTTTTCGCAAAGTGGCCGTGGCAGAAGGCATCTCCTATCTGCTTTTATTATTTGTGGCCATGCCGTTAAGACATTTTTTACATTTAGATTTGGCTGTTAAATATGCCGGATGGGCACATGGCGTACTATTTATTGCCTATGCGGCCTTGTTAGTAATGACTTGGCAAGAACAAAAATGGAAGTTTGGTAAAGCTGTTCTCATCTTTCTAGCATCACTTTTGCCCTTTATGCCCTTTGTAGTAGATCGCAAATTGAAAGATGAAAGGGCGCTAAGCTAATTGCCATTACACAAATTACTTACCTTAGTATTATGCGCTTAACAAATGATCGCCAGAGGTAGGTTAGATATCCGTTTTACAGAACTTTTTAAGGGTGCATTATACTGTATTAGTAGTGCTTGCGGTTTTAAAAAAGAACAGCCCCGGTTTCCGGAAGGGCAGTTGCCCTGTCTTTCTGTTCGTACAGGTTTACATCTCGTATTAGAAGCACTAAATCTTGAACCTGGTGACGAAATACTGGTTGCAGATATTAACATCCCGGATATGTTTGCAATCATCGCTGCCTATCATTTAAAAGTTGTACCCATAACTATAGATAAATATACACTAGGTATATCCGCCGGGCAGATAGAGGCCACTATTACGCCCAAAACAAAGCTATTGCTCATTACCCATTTATTTGGTGGCATAATGGATACCGAAGCATTACTTAACATTGCCAAATTGCATAATCTGATCGTAATAGAAGATTGTGCCCAAGCTTATGATGGAGTTTATGAAGGTAATTTAAAATCGGACGTGGTATTGTTCAGTTTTGGACTAATTAAGACAAATACAGCCTTAAGCGGTGCGATACTTCATATTAGAAACGAGCAACTATTTACTGCTGTAAAAATATTGAACAATAGGTTGCCGGTGCAAAAAGGCGATCGATACTTCAAAAAAATAATTAAGGCTACCCTGATTAACACGCTTACCGCAAGATGGCCATTTACCATAGCTTATTGGCTTTGCAAGCAATTCGGTAAAGACTTTGATACGCTTATTACTGGTTTTACAAGAGGTTTTCCCGGTGAAGATGTAATGGAGAAAATCAAATACAGGCCGTGTTATGCCAATTTGTGCATGTTGCAGCATAATGTGAATGATTTTGATCAATCTCGGATTCATAGGAGAAAGATACTGGCGAACCAGTTATTATTGGATGTTGATTCGCGAAATGTTATTGGTGCTGCAAACTTAAGGCATACACATTGGGTAATTCCGATAGTAGCGGCTAATCCATCACTGTTAATCGATAAATTAAGAGAAAAAGGATTCGATGCTACTTCAAAAGCCTCCAGTTTAGTTAAGATAGGTTTAACGAGTTTGTCGCCAAAAACCTCAAATGAGCTAATACTTCAAAATTTAGTTTATCTGCCAATGGATATGGAAATGAGCAAAAAAGAAGTTAAACAATTGAATCAGTTGTTGTTAGATAATCTGTTAAATGATGGAGGTTTTAGTAAATCAGATCAGACATAAAAAGAAGTAAATAAAATTTGCGAATTAAGTGCTTAATTTATACATTTGCATCCCGCTGAATAAGCAATGCCCAGCTGGCGGAATTGGTAGACGCGCTGGTCTCAAACACCTGTGGGAAACCGTGCCGGTTCGACTCCGGCGCTGGGTACAAACGGAAAGCTAACAGATTTGCCTTAAAAGGCAGGCCTGTTATGCCGAAATGTTCCGACATCTTAACCGTAATTTAAAATTACGGTCTGCAAATATCTAAACGCTAGTTATTTGCGATTTGAAAGGGATAACGGCTCCGGGTACATACCGTAATCACTTAAAATGTGCAGTTTAATCGCTGCACATTTAATACGGTTTTAAGCTCGTAAGAGCAAAGTGAGCGAGGCCGTTCAGGCCGATAGAATCCTAACTCGTTCCGACAATTGTTATAACACAATTTTAAGGGTTTTACATGTTCTCTTTTTCTGCAAAATTATGGTTCAATAAAAGGCGCGTTAGTGCCGATGGAATGGCCACGGTGTACATACAGATAACTATAGATCGCCAGCATGATGAGTTTGATCTCAAACTTCGGTGGCCGGCGCATAAAATAGATACTTCTGGGTTTAAACTGCTTCCAAGGCATCAGAAAGATGTTGAGGTTTCTGATTATAATCTGTTGATCAAGTGTGAGCAGGCTAAGTATACCGAGATACTTTTGACCTACCGTCTGAGGAAAGCAAACCTTACAATCAAGCAATTCGCTCTAGAACTTCGGACCATCGATACTAAGGAGTGCTTCATTTCTTACATGCGAAAAGAAGCAAAAAGGCGCTACGATAAGAAGGAAATTGCCAAAAAAACATATCAAAATGCCATGGCGGTATTGGTCCAGATAATGAATTATGATAATTTAAGCCTTTTTAAAAATATCAATATTAAATGGCTTAAGGGATTCAAGACCTACCTGAGCAACGCTACTTATGGAAAAGAGGATAAGAAATACAAACCCGGGAATATTTGGGACAGACTAAAAGTGACCTTAACATATTTACGTCTTGCTAGCGAGGAACCGATGATTTCTGTGGATCCATCAGTTTTCGGTTTGAACAACCCACCACCAGAGCCGGAAACAGTTTATTTGACTAAACTGGAAATAAGGCGGCTTATGGACCTTCAATTCTGCGATATTGGTGACCAGGAAATGAGGGTTTTGAAAGGCTTTTTATTTTGTTGTTTTACTGGTTTGCGCATCTCTGATTTATACCAAGCAAACGGAGATTGGGAAATGCAGGAAAATATGCTCCAGTTCATTCCACATAAGAACAGGCACAAGGGGCGTATTTTGAGAATTCCACTTCTGCCTATAGCTAGATCATTCATCCAAAAAGATGATATTAAGTTCTTTGACCTGCCAAGCCAGGGACAATTTAACATTAATTTGAAGGATCTGGCGGCAGCAGCGTCCATAAAGAAAAACCTTCATGCGCATATTGGCCGGCATACGTTTGGATACTTGTATATGAAAGCTGTTGGAGATATTTACGGCTTAAAGGAGTTGCTCGGTCATAAAAAACTTGAAACAACACTGAGGTATGCGCACATTGACGACGAGTATAAATACGATACAGCAAAAGCTATTGAAAAAGGATTTGCCGATTTAGTCCTCAAAATAGCTAATTAAGCTTAGGGGCACGCATAACGTGCCCCTAACGAATAACCTAAAAATCCGTAGAGGCTGAGGTTTCCATTGTCTTTTTCAGAGAGGTAATTAACCCTTCTATGTTTTGTTTAGAATTCTTTTTGATGCTGTTAATGGCATATTTGAACATATTGGCCTTGAATGCGCTAGGATTTTCTTCCAATCCCCAGCCAGGAAAACTCCTGTTTCCGTTAAAATATATATCGTTTAAAATATATTTATACCTCTCATCCTTTATCATGATCGTCAAGGTCGCTGTAACCGGCCCCTGGTTGGAATCAAATGCCACAAATTTCGCAATTATTTTGCCACCGTCTTTGTCATCAAGCTGTACAACATTTTTGCTGGATTTAAAATTTATTGCTAACCACTCCATGGCTTTATTGTATAGGTCGTTTTTGCTCCCTTTTGCCTGAATTACCTCTGAGTAGGTTGCTTTTTGGGTTAATGAATCAACTGGAAAATTTAGGTCCTGAGCCATCACTATTTTACCAGTAAGGATTAAGATCGCGATTAATAAGATTTTTTTCATGTTAGTGTTTTTTTGAAAGATAATTATTAAGAGTGAATTTTACTAAAAATATGCTCCTAATGTTCCTATCGGATTCGAAAGTGCTGACAGCACAATTTTTTGTAATTGAACGGAGAGGATGCATTAGGAACAAATCAATTGTAAGTATATAAAGATTGCTTTCTAACATCTTACGGTTTCCCGTAAAGCCCCCTAGGTTTTATGCATTTACACGATTTCGAATTTTATCAATCTTATCCTTGTGTTCGACCAAATTTAAATAATTGAACGGAATACCATCGTTCCACTTGTCCAGGAGCTCCTCTAATTTCCCTTCAACGCCGCTATTGTCATTAACAGGAATGACAGGAGCAGTGCTGTTCGCAGATTGATTTGCCTGTTCAATCATTCCCCCGGATGCATACCTCATTGCTTTACTGGCCAGTTCCGTGTTTACCGACACTGGAGCACCATTCCGGTGCTGGCTGTTATATAACAGATCGTTGATCAGCTGCCGGTTGTTTGAATATGTATCCTTACTGAGCACCAATAACGGCTCGCCGCCTTCCATTTCGCCAATACGGTCACCGGTGGCGTTATTAATTAAATCAATGCCTCCCTGCTCATGGCTAGGTCCGGTTGGCACCATTGCTCCCTTGCGGTATATGGGAGGTTTTTCAGATTTGATTGCTATTGCATTTGCAATACCCGCGCCCAGGGCAATACCTGCGGCCACAAAATTCGGCAGCGCTTTGGCAGCGCCAAGTAAGCCGGCAATGATTGCCTGTTTTGCTGCAGCATTCTGATCTGCTTTCCAGGCCCTTAATTTTTCCTGCTTAACCTTGGCGTCAAATTTATCATTGATCACCTTTTTCTGGTCTTCAGTCAGGTTTTTGTTGGAAAGTTCTTTGTTCCTCTGATCTTCGAGGCTTTTCATCCTCATATCGGCTTCACGCTTCCTGTTGTTGTTGCCAATGGTTGCAATAGTATTGGCAACCATCTCGGCCCCTTGAATCGCCAGGTCACGGTCTTCCTGATGCTTGTTCTTGTTTTCATTGGCGTTAGCAGTCGCACGGTTCCCGTTAATCTTATTGATCAGATCCTGGCCTTCTTGAGAAATAATCCCTTCCTGGGTATATTTTTCTTTTAGCGCCTCAATTTCAGCATCGTATTGTTTTTTGATCGCTGCCAATCGCCCGGCATGAGTGTTTGCTATTGCTGCATCGGTAACAACTTCCAACTTTTCTTTTTCGTCAATTAACCGTTGCTTTTCGCGGAGTTCAGCATCCGTTAATTCCTTTGTCCGTTTTTTAGTTAATTCTGCAATCAGCTTTTCATTTCCGGTATTGTCTGTTATCTGGTCGTCGTAAAACTTGTTTATTAGATCCTTTTCTTTTTTGAGCTCGGTTTCATGTTTGTTTGCAAGCGAGGTTCGGAGATTATTGATGGCAGAATTCATTTCTTCATGGATCTTGATCCGGGTATCTGCAATAGCCTTTTGTTTTAAAATTTTTAAATCTTCAATCTGGTCCTCTCGATTTTTTTTCTGCTCTTCGTTAGCGCCCGACATATTTAGAAATGCCTGCTGCTCGTCGATGAGCTTTTGATATTTTTCACTTACCAGAGCAACCTCTTTAGTGTTTTTACTTAATAGGTCATTTAATTGTTCAATGCCTAATTTTTTATAATCCTCATTTAGTTTTTTATCTTCTGCCAAGGCTTTTGCAATTGCCTGTTTTCGTAAAGCTTCAGCGGCCTTCGCTTTGGCGTCTCCATTTGGATCACTGCCCTTAACAATTTGGGCCTTATAGGTACCGTCAAGCTTTGAACGCTCTATTTTCAGTCTGGAGATTTCATCTTCAGTACCTTTCCTGTTTTTAAGGGCCAGAATTTCCTGATCAATTCTTTTGATGTTTTCTAACCTTGCATCCGATTCCGATTTTACCTGAGCAGCAGAATATTGAGCCAGTTCTTTGTTAGTGTCCTCCAGCTCTTTTGATCGCTTTAAAAAGAGTTCTCTGCCACTTCCAGGAGTGAAAATGTCATATAAATTGGTCTGACCTTTGAACGTTCGGCTAACATCTGTATAAAGGGAGCTTCCGAGGATCTCCCGGATTTCTACAGGAGTTTTTTTCATCTTTTTCTTTAACTGGTCCGCATATTTATCGAAATCCGAATCCGAAAGGCTTATTAGATCTGAGGCTGTTTTATCACTGGTTTTGATGATGGCCTCAGTTAAGGTTTTTCGGTAGGATGAGAGGGTACTTGTAAGCTCACCTCTCTTTTTCTCCAGATCCGAGATTTTATCCTGATTCGCTGCCAATGCAATTTTATCGCGGTATTGATTGTTTACCCCTTTTAACCTGCGCTCAAGCAGCTCCGTAGTTATCTGCTCTTTGTCCAGTTTCCCTAGAAAATCCGGATATTTTTGTTGGAGCTCTGCTATCAGATTGTTTCGGACCAACTGGCTGTCGTTTGCATGGGAAATCGAAACCACCAAAGTATTCAGTTCGGCCTGCTCATCCTGTAGCTTTTCTGCCGTCGGAATGTTTACCCATTTTTCAACCACATCAAGCAGTGGACCGAAACCGCTCACAGTAACAGCCTTCATACTAGTGATCCAGGCGCCAATACTTTCCTGAATATTACCGATCCTGGTCTGAAATTTTTGTAGTGCACCGGTTTCTGTTGAGGCTAGCGCTTCACCCATTCCACCAAACTCTTTGTTCAGCTCATTTAAAATTATACCCTGAGCTTCTGCAACCTGGTTCATTTCAACCATCTTTTTAATGGTTTTTGCCTGGTCTTCAGAGAAGGAAACCCCTACTTTTCTCAAAGCAGTTAAACCGCGGATCGGATCGTTCAATGCTTTGCCAATCATCATTGAAGTTCCCGAAATTGTCTCCATGCTAACATTACCCTGGTTAAGCGCCGCTGTCATGTCTACAATGGCAGGCATTGCCCGGTCATAAACGCCTCCACTAATATTCGTGAACGTCAGAAGCAGGCTTTCTCCTTTGGTAATTACATCGTCATCTACACCAGTGAGGTTCATTAAAGAACCTGAAAGGGCATTTAACTGTTCGATGGTTTTATTGGCAGTACCTCCTGTTGATTTTACAACGGCTTCAAGTTGTGCCTGCCCTTGTTCAGCTTCGGCGTAGGCCTGCTGGGATCCTGAAATAAAGTTACCGATAGCACTAATTCCTGCCTTGATTCCGTCTGCAGCCAAACTTCCTAAAGTTACCCCGCCGAAAACCCCCTTAATCTCATCCCAGCCGCTCTTAACATCCTTGGCTTGCTTTTTTGCTGCATCTGATGTTTTATATAGCTCGTTTCGCCATTCTCTCTGGAGGATGACCATTTGATTTAGCCTTTGAACTGCAGGGCCATAGCCAAGATCAGTTTTATCCATCCTGGCTACACGGTTTCGTTGCGCAACTAATTCCTGGTTTAAATCCCTGAAGGACCTGAACTGCTCAATACCATTAAGTTTGAGGTTTATTTGTACATTTTCTGTCTGTGAACTCATAGCAGCATAAAGATCTAAGCCACCTGATAACTGATAAAGGACAGCCTACTGAATTATCGTATAGTTATTCAGAGCATTTTCGATTTCTGCCAGAGCCTGATTTGACATTGTTCCTGCCATGATTTCGCGTAACCGGGCGATTTCTCTGTATTTTGTTTTCGAGTACCACGGTTTAGCCTTTCTATTGAATTTGTGGAGCTGGCCCTGGTCATTTCTATTCCTGGCAAAATTTGATGCTCCAAGTTCGGATTTATAGCCTTTCGTCATTCCTCTTCCAACCCCCATGTCCACAAACCGGCCATACTGCATAAATTTTACAATCACGGAATTAACATCACCGTTGGACTGTATAACGTGGCCGACTATGCTTTTCCAGAGCTCTCCATCAAGTTTGCCAATTTCGTAAAAATCAAGGGCATCGTGAAACTTGTCGATGAGGATATCTAACCAGGCGTCGACAAGCTGCAGCATTTTCGGAGACTGACCTTCCTCTTCTGTCATTTTATTATGGTGTATTTAGGATTTGCCTGTATTGAAAATATTGAGTTCCTGTAGATCCAGACCTCGGAGCACATCATTCTTTCGTCTTCATTTCCGATATCGCCGTCATAGTCGCCGTCCCAAGCGGATAACCACCAATATTCATAACCTCTTTTGGTGGCTCCCGGCAGGGTGATCGTATTGTTTGCACCGAACAAAATCCTCCTAACAGAAAAATATTCCTGCTGCTGCTCAGACCAGGTACCCGGCTCACCGACCGTCGGGTTCCTGTTCTCTGTGAACTCCCTCCGGTTTTCACTGGTAACTGTTTTTACAAATACTGAAATGCCAGAGTTTAGCAAGGGAATGGTGCATGCCCGGTCGGACCAGATCGAAACCGATAGATCTACATAGGTGTTATTAAGATCGATACGGTAGGCACCATAAGGCAACTGCATCACATCACGGCCATCATGTGCGGATCCATTTTGCGGATTGCTTTCGGAGATCTTCACGAACACACCATTGTTATCCAGTGATGCTATGTAGGCGCTGTCCAGGATGATCAGATCTGCTTCGGCCATTACCTGGTCACTTCTTCCTGAGGTAAAGGATATTTTTTCAAATAGGGCTTCGACAGTCACACCATTTTCGCCTTTCAGCAAAATGATATCGCTGTCTTTTAAATTGCAGATATCGAGTGGATCCAGTAAAACATTAACTGTTGCTTTTTTTGCAGCAAATGTCCGGTCATACCATGGCCGGATCGCATATTTATCCATGCCCTGGAGCTGAAGTATAGAAACATCCGGTTCGCCCGGCGTGACTGTTGTTGTATAGGTGCCGCTTACCTTTAAAGAAAGAAATTCCCCGTCGTGTGATCCCATGGGATAAGATATGGTGCTTCCTTTCCAATAACCAACGCCTCGGCTTACCACGAAACGCAAGGGAAAATCAACGAAGTTATCTGCAGACCGGAAATTACCGACGTCCGAAAATATCGGATCTACAATGTTTCCGGAATGGCTATCCCAGGGAATAGTCCAAAGCAGATTGCTGCCTGGTATAGGTTCTTCAAGACTTCTAAGTGTCCCGGATTTGATATCTATTTTTTCTTTACCGGCACCGACTGTTACACTATCAACCGGTTGCTCCTTATCGGTCTCCATTTTGTCGATCTCTGCAGTAACGGTATAACCTTCTGAGATCTCAAAATCCATTTTTTTAACTGTGATTGGCTTTTCAGTCCAATCCGCATAGGTGGGTTTTTCAAAAACATTTTTCTTCCAGGAGAAATTGATTTCCCCTTTTGCGATATCAGGCGTAATCCGGATACACATCGCGCTTAATGCTTTGAACAGATCACTGATCAAAACCTTTGGCAAATGGTCATTTGCTTTAAAAAACATACCCTGCTTTTCTTCGGTTGGCAAACCTGGTTCAGAGGCCCTGCTGATAAATGTTCCGTTAACGTTATAAATTACAGTTTTAGCAATGTCCGGATGCTGAATAAAATCACCGGTGATGGTCATGTTCAAGGCCTCGCAGATCTTGCTTAAAACATAAGGCAGATAAAAAAAAGGAACGGTATGGTGTTTGGCCGGAATGTTATCCGGCAGCTGTACAGTAAACCTCGTTATATCACCATCTGGATAAACTGCATTTATTATTGTAGTATTTTCTGCCCGTGGATTCGGAGTTCCTACAGGATTGTCTTCGGTACCCAGAATGGGATCAGCCGGGCCAGAACTAGCACCTCCGGAATATTCATAATTGCGGACCGGGAAAAAAGTATATGGAATTACTCTCCAGTCAAGATTCGTAGCGGCATCCATCATTGAGGCCTGGATCTCGGCCAACGTCTTACCTATATTATAGGTCTCGAAAGGAATATCGGTTAAATAGGTCGTGCTTAAAAAATTGTTTATAATGCCGAGATCGATATCAAGGTTACATTCAAAGCTGTTGTCCGAAACCGACACCCTGAGCGTACACTGTTTAAAGTCCTTTCCGTTGATACTGGCCAGCACCTGGATCTCCCTGCTTTTTACACTGGTCTCGATTGCATCTGCAAACCCGAGCAGAAGTTTGTTCGGTCCAGTGAAGGCCACGCTCAAAGGATAACTGAAACTGCCATTAAATTTACCGCCATCATTAAAAAGGCTGCTGTTTAGTTCAATGGTAACATCCGTCTTGTTCAGCGTTATTTTTTCTCCATCAAGGGTTTTGAGTTCGATCATCTTAAAGGTGAGCTAGGGTTATCAGATGGGTATGGCTTACAGAATAGGCTATTGCAACCTGCATGGTATAAACACTGTACCATTGACTGTTGACATTAATCCGCAGGTAGTTATCTAAGTATTCTGATGTGATATCTTCTTCGGACGCTTCGTCGTACACTTCCAAAAGATCAAGTTCTTCAGGAATTGCAACGGAGAAATACCGGTTTGTTCCGGTCGACAGACTGACATTCAGAACTTCTCCTGATTGGTTGTTTGCCAGGGCATTAATATGTGCTGCAGTAGTCGGCTTGAATGAGGTACTACCAAAGAAAATAAAATCGGCCATATCCTCGGGCGGCTCCACCGGTACATAGTCCATGTTTTCGATAATGACGGCCTGGTGCTCATGGTTGGCCGAGTAGCCTACTGCCATCATCATAGTATAAAGTTTGTAAGGAACCCCGGAGACCATTACTGTCGACTGGTGGGCAAGGTACTCTGAAGTAATATCCTCTTCGGAGGTCAGGTCAAAAACGGTATTAAGTTTTTTCCAGGCCGGGAGTGCGATGCAGAAAGTCTTTCCGGTTCCGGTAGGTAATATAAACTCAAGATCCGAATCCGGTTGATTATTTGGCAGCGCGGTGACTTCATCAGCGGTAACCGGAATGGTGTTGCACAAGCCGTAGTGAACGGTTCCTGAAGGCAGTGGATCCAGCGTGACCGGGATATCCAGATCTCCTTCGGTAAATTTATAGTCCTCGAAGCTGAGGGATACCGCGATATCCTGTTTGATGAGCGAGTTGCCATCCTTATATTCACCTGTTTTCTTCGCTGTGGCCAGAACCGGAAAAAGTTTCCCTGATTGAGCAAGAAATTTGTATTCAGCAATAAAAAAGTCCTGAAGCAGATCAAACCGGCGCTTGTTCAGCCAGCCGGTATTTATTACAAAATTTTTCTGGATCCTGAGGTTGTATGCCTGCATGGTTCCATCTGTGAGTAGATAGGTAGGGGGCAATATGCTTTCTGCCTGCTCCTGGGTCAGCGCGATATCTTCCGATCCTTTGCCGTTGGCCAGGAAAGTATCAAATGATCCAAGGCTCCCTGAGTATAAAAAGTACCTGGTAACTTCCTTGTAAGAATAGTCAACCCTGTAGGTAATTTTTTCAGAAACCTGGTTATCATCGATATCGACCAGGTAGCAGCTGTAGTGATCAATGGTATTGTCCGGATCCAGTTCTGCCAGCTGCTGCTGGTTATAGCCCGTTGCGAAGGCGTATTTTTTGTATTGCACCAGGTTGATTGAAACAATCTTCTGCACACTGACCGAATTATCCATAAACCTGATATCGGTTTTTAGATAAACCTGTTTTGAACTCCGTAAGTTGATAAAATATAAAAACTCCGGCTGATCGGTCCGGATCCTGATCGAAGTTTTTTCTCCCTGCTTAAGGAAAATATCTTTTTTTGGATCTGGAATACTCGGCCTTAGGAATTTTATCGGTGAAAGGAATTTGTGCGCCGTGTATGAAAAACCGCCGGTTGCAACATGAAAGGACTCCGACCTGGTGACTGCCTTAACCGAGTTATCATAAACCTCGGCGAACTGGCAATAATAAGAACGCATGCTTTTTGGGCAGGACATTGGCTGGTAGGAGTTGGGGTTGGGTACATCTTCGTCCAGGGCTGCTGTTAAAATATTGTGCAGGTCAATATTTAGGGTGCCTGAAAATGGCAGGTCCGAAGAAAGTTTCTCTGAATAGATTTTGGTTTCTGAATTACCGTCTACAGACAACAATATAACTTCAAATAGAAATTTGAACCCGGATCTTTCTGTCCTCTGGGTTCCAGAAGTTACAACCGTTAAGGGAGCGATAGGTGATATCCAGTTTGGATCAGTCCCCTTATTCTTTGCGGTAAAATAGATCCGTTCACCGATCACGGTGATATCGTAATTGGTACTGAGGACATAATTTTTTCTAAAATCGGAGGCAATGACATCCAATGGTCCAGCTCCGGCTGTAAACTGGTTGCCGCTCAGATCCGGGGAAGCTGCCGCAGTCATGGTTACGCTCTGATCAGAGAACCTGATCAGGAACGATGTGCCGGCGTCCCATGCGCCACTTCTTTCTATGTAGCCAACAAAAGCAGTCCCGTTGGACAGGATGTTGTTATCGCTCTGGAGAGAAAAGGTTATCGGGTTTGCGGCAAATGAAAATACTGCAGGTTTTGAAAGAATAGTGATCGCCATGGTTTAAACATTATTCTGCCAATCTACCGCCGTGTCCGAGGCCGTTAAAGGACATCTCCACTTAAATCCAACGGTAGCTCCATAATACTTAACCAGTACTGGCCCGATCGGATCGATGGGCAGCTCTTCAAAATCGTAGAACACCTGCCTGATATCGCCATCGATATCGATCAAGCCACCGCCATTTCCGAAATCCTCCAGCATTTTGACCAGGATGGAAAGGATAATGTTTTCAGCTTTGATCTCTGCAGCTTCAATGGTCGATTCGTCACCGGCTTCGGTAGAACATAGGAGTGAAAACCGACCGTTGAAATGCCGGAACCGGTTATTGTTTTTGTTTGCGCTGGCATCAGAGGTATAGCGTTCGAGTAATAATGCCGGTGTTTTCCCTGCAGATTTTATTGCATCATCAAAAGCTTTGATGTTGTACTTATCCTTAATGTAAAAAAATGCCCTGTTATCATCTTCGTGAAGAATGTCCGGATGGTTTTTGGCCAGGCGCTCGAAATAAGTTCTATAATGTGTTATCATGGCTTTTTATCTTTTTCCATCTGGATCAGACGGTCGTTCAGCTCGCTAAGGAACTTGTGTACATTTGATTTTTCGGTTTCCTTAAGGTTTCCGAAGATTCCGCCGGCAGCGCTCTGCACCACCTTTGTCCAGGAGGCCGGCTTCGCCTGCTCACCAGGCTCCGCGCTTTTAAAAACCTGCTTATATGTCCCCGTGATATAGTTCCTGCACCCTTCGTAATTCAGGTAAACGGACCAGCGCATTTTTTCGCTAAGCTTCTTAAATCTCCTGGTCCGGATTTCCCTTGAATAATTTCTTAATGGCTGCCTGATATCGTCATCGATCGCAAAATATCTGCGTGGCCGGTAAAGGATTGCGACCAGGACATCAAGAAAGCCCTGGTCTTTGGTCAGTTGAAAGTTCTCCCAACAAAGTTCACAGAGTCCAAATTCCTCCGCAGTAATATTTGAAAGTTTGTTTTTCGGACCGTAGTATTTTCTAAACCCAAACCAAAAGGAGGGGATTAGCCAGGCCGAGAGCTCATTCTTTTTGAAAAGAAAATTGATCTTGAAAGATAAACGGATCCGCTCATGCCTGGGCAGCACATTGATAAGGACATGCCTTGGCATTTTAAACAGCAGCGCAGCCAGGATAATCTTTGCCTTTTGCGTTACCAGGTTCGAGCACATTGCGGAGGCCCACATCATTAAGTGTTCTTTCTGCATCTGCTTCCAGTTTGCAGGACCAGAATAAACGGATTCAACGGAATTGCCTCCCTTGGTTACTGTTAGAACAATCTCTTCCATAATTTAACGATATATGGTTTAAGAAATATGAATGCCGGTATTGCAGCCAGGCTAACCACCATCAAAATGATCAAACCGATAGACGGAATTTTTGCCGGAATTTTGGCGGAACTTTTGGAATAACCGGAACTTTTTGAGCTTTGGTCCAGAATTTTGCCGGATTTTACGGAAGCGGTGGAATCTTTCTTTAATGAGGTATCAACCTGGTTATCTTCCTGAACAGTTTTTTTGCCTTTACCTTTTACCGATTTTGCTTTACCCTTAAATCCCTGTTCCGGACCGAAAGTGAATTCCCCGTCCGGAATGATTTCAAATTCATACTCATCAGTAGTAAACCTGAAGGATTTCGATGTTTGGTAAAACACCGTCTTCAGCTGAACTCTAGAGCTGCTGTCTGTAGTTAAACGCAAGTTGAAAGCTGCAGAGGATTTCTCCAGGTCAACAACCCGTTTGCTGCAGGCCTGGATGATCATTACCAGGGCAATGATTTTAATTAATGTAAGTAGTGACCGCATAAATCTGTTTTTTTAATCTGCGTTTACGATAAACTCCATCGCCTTCGCGACTGCCTGCTTCATTGGTATTGCCCTCAACGGTGATGACCGTAGTTTCTTCCCATCGATCCACAAAGCCGGTATGAGCGACACGTTTTTTTTCGGGGAAGTAAATAAAGAAGACATCTCCCTGTTGAGGAACCTGTGTAGTCCGGCTTGACTTGTATATAATCCGTCCCTGCTCCATGAGCTGAACGCAACCTCCGGATCTAGCTTTGGTAATTCCATTCTGTCCAAGCGTCCAGGAAACGAATGCCGCACACCAGGGATTACCAGGATTAAGCCACACATAGGCGAGATACTGTGTAACCGCAAGGCCATCGTTTCGGCCAGTAAGCTCACGAACGCCGATCTGTGACTGATATGTATTCCGGACCTTTTCACGGACTAAAGGCTTCTGTTGAGCAAAACCAACATTAAAAAAAAGAAACAGAACACTGATACTGATAAAGAGGCTTTTTGCCATGGCGTTAATAATTTAAAATTGTCCTTAAAATGAAATTTCATGAAGTGTCCGAGGTCTGGCCAGATAAATTTGAACCAGGTCCAGATCACGGTGGTGATCACAGCGAACTGTACCAGGGAAAGATTTATAATCTGGAGAATACCGGCATCGAAAATACCTGCAGTCGGATCGATCCACCTGAGCACATAGCTGGAGCAAAAGAAAAGGGTAACCATGACCAGGAGCGCACCATATTCTTTCAGCGCTTTCATTTTAATAAAGCTGAAGCATACGGAAACAAAGTAATAAATTCCGGTCACCAGGAAATACAGGAAATCCTTAATTGCGTTAATCTTGTTTGAGATTTTCATATTTAATTTGTCTAAGTTTTTTGCGTTCTTTTTTGATTGCCCGTTTATCAAAGTATTCGATCACTTTCAGCCAAACTGTTAGGATGGCTACGATTGCCCCGGCCCATACACCGAAAGCGCCCACGAGCTTGAGGGTTGTTTCATCTGTGAAGAAGTTTTGAACTGATAAGATTACCCCGGATCCCAATCCAGATAAAATGCCGATAACCGGCTTATGTGTAAGTGTTGAGAACATTATTTATAAAATTTGATATTAAACGAAATAGATGTGACTGCCTGCAGAATTGATATCCGTATCATCTGAAGCGGTGTCGGCAGTATAAAGGCTAAACTTGCCGGCGTTAGTGTTTAGCCATTTTTTTAGACGCTTGACCTCAAGCTCGCCGTTTATCAGGCATTGGTTCATCAGCATGCTCAGGCGCTCATCGCTCATGCTCATGCTCGCCTCGATGTTGTCATTGTTTGCTGCCCGGTAGTTTACCGAAAGGGTTTTGCCGTCGTAATTGAAATTAAGGATCGGGATTGCCTCAGCGATGGACAATGAAGCCAGTGGCTTTTGGATTTTAGTTACCAAATTTTTTTCATCTGCAGACAGCGTTCCTTCCTGGGTTTTCGTTTTAAGATCCTCAAAAAACCCTTCACCAAGTACCGGAAGGATGTAATTCGATTCGGCCATGCCAATAGAACTTAAAGCCGCCCTGTAGGTTGTTGATGAGTTGGCCAGCGGACTGAACCATTTTGTAAAGTCTTTCGAATTGGTTATGAAGTAGTGCGCAGCGCTCTCTTTTACATCGCTGTCCTTGTATGCAAGGAAGTCCGGCTCATTGATGTTTTTCTCCAGGTAGGCCAATGCTTGGTCTAAAGCTTTATAGCCGGCTTCGTACCTGCCGTTGCGGAAAGCCACCATCTTTTTATCAGATACCGGTCTGGTATCGCCAGTTACGCTTACATAAAAACCAGAATCGCTGATCCTGAAGGATCCTGAATCTGACATGTTGTACAAAGCCAGGTGAACAATCGCCTTCTGCAGGTATTCGAACAGCTGGAGCGTTTTGCCTGCCAGCTCATTATTTGTGTATTTGATACGCAAACTATCGTAAAGCTCCTGGCTGATCTCGGGGATCACGAGGTCGGTTTCCGCGTCTAGGATAAAGGACTGGATCGATTTGAAATTATAATCGGTATCGATACTCGAAAAGTATTTTTTTATTTCAGCGGTTGTTTTAAGCAGCATTTGTTACCTCCTTTGCAGTCTGATGTGATTTATCTAAAGTTTCCATTACCGTATCGCGGTAGGCGAGAGTGAAGCCGGGATATTTTTCCGTCCATCCATTGAACTCAGCGGCGAACATCAGCGGATCCATCATGATATCGCGGTACGGTCCGATTTTGGCCATGAACAGGTTCCAAGCGATTCGCTTATCGGATCCGGATCCTGCTCCCATTCCGCCGGTCATCAGGTTTCCGACAATCGCGTTGTCCAGGCCGAGCGCCCGCATTTTATGCGCTGAAGCCTCCTCGCTGTCTTCAAGGAATGCACCCGCTTTGGTTTTGTCATCAATTACGATGATATTCCAACCAGGCAGCTTTTCTTTGCTAACCGGATCTATACCGACCTCGTTCAGAATAGATTTACCGGTGTTCTCAACATCGGTCAGGGCTTTGTTGATTTCCTCCAGCTTTTCCTTTTTCTTTTGGTTCCGCATCTTGTCATCATAATCTTCCCAATCTTTATATGCTGATGGCCAGTAAGTGTTCGGGATCTGAATCAAATATTTGATCGTCATCTGGTTTGAAAGCAGGGCTTTCTTAAAGGCCGGGATCTTGGCGGCAATTTCCAGCCAACCGGAAACACGGAGACCGTCCCAATGGGCAAGCTGATAGTAGGTCTGGCCAATGGTTGGATAGCTGCAGGGAAAGATCCATTTCTTTTTTGCCTTATCTTCCTTCAGGGTTTTAAGGATATCCGGATCATAGACATCAATAGCAGGAATTACAGTTGTCTCAATCGGATCGTTAAGCTTTGCATTTGGCCAGTTCTTATTGTGGATCACCCGCTTTAATATTCCTGAATCATCCATCTGTTCCCAGCGACAATGCGAAGCTTCATTGATGTAAATTCCGTGGATCCTGCTCCGATCTTTTGTCGGGATCATTTCTGGAAACACATTAAAAAAAGTGTACAGATCCTGATATCCTTCGAGCAGGTATTTGCGGACCATCCGCGATTTATAAAACTTCCGGACCTCAGGATCCTGGATCGCTTTTAATATTGGATTGCCATCATCATCGATACCGATTTCTTGAAAAGGGATAACACCTTTTCCCATTGAATAAAGTACAAGGGTATTGATCAGTTCCTTCAGCTCGGCATCACCGTCTAGGATCTTCTTGATCCCGCCGGGAAAATCATTGTCATCTCCCCAGAATGCAGGGGTCAGCGCACTATCTTTGGTGCTGACAGTACCGGTCGTTCCGGTTGTCGCTTTGTCTGCCGGTGGAGCATCGGCCTGCATATAAACACCGACCTGGTGTTTTTTTAAAAGCCCAATTTTGGTGTTACCCGTTGAGATTAAAATTTCGTCCATTTAGATATAGGTTTTTTCATCATTGAATTGTGTGATGAGAAGGGCGTGAACAGTGATCGGCCTGCTTTTAGTGGGTACCTTAATTGTCCTGGTCACGTTCATGAAATTTCGGGGGTTCTTTCTGGAGCTCTTACTCGAATTCCCTGCAGCCAGAAGTACTGCATTTTCATATCTGATGCGAAAGCCTCCGGTTTCTTCCTTCAGGTTCAGGGATACCGCCTCGAAACTAAAGGGATCACCAGTGGCCATTACCCTGAGCATATCGGTAAACTTGATCATTCCTTCCATAATTCGAAGATGGATCCAGACCGATAGCCCAAAAAGGACAGGCGGAGATACCAGGCTACCAGGGAAAAAATCTACCGAAATGAAAAATTCGCTAAATCATTGACAAAAAACTATTTAGCCCATTTTTAAAAAAATGAGATGTGCACTTTCAGAATGTAATGCAGGACACGCACTATCCAAAAAGGGGGCTGCCCCCGGGGGTATTTCGCTGATATATGAAAAACCCCCTCAGAAGTAATCCAGAGGGGGTTTTAACATTAATAGTGCATTTAAATGCAAATATGGGGGGGGTTAAGAGAAGATCGCGGTAGTTGTTGGCTGTTGATAGCCGACCTTGAACTGGTGATGACCAATGATCAGTGTATCGAAGGCATCGGTAAGGTGGGTGGCTTCCTCCTGGAGAACATCACTACGTTTCTCAGGACGTTTATCTTTCTTCACCCCGTCATTGCCCTGAAGGGCGCCGGCACACTGAAGGGATACCAGGAGCGAGGCGGCATTGGTCCGGTTGAAACGTAAAGGCTTGATACGCTCAAGCTGGTCGTCTTCCTTCAGTAAAGTTCCCGCCAGCTCGAACCTGGTCTTATGACCGGGCTGCTGTCCGATATATACCATGTTGACCTTCCAATGGTGGTGATTAAACCTCATCTTAATCGTATCGGCATTTGAAAATATAGTGGTGGCATCCGTACCGACGAAGGTATGATCATAGTAAAAGGTTGCTTCTTTCTTCTCATGTTTATCATAGTACTTACAGAAGTCATCCACCAGCTCAGGTAGACGCTTATTACCCTTAACATATAAACTCTTAACGATCCGATATTCATCGCTATGCTCCTGGCCAACGGCCATACAGTTCAACGTGGATCCACCATCGAATGCTACATCAAGAGGTCGCTTGCGGTCAACATCACCATCATTCAATGAGCCATGTGCGACACCATTAGGCAACCATAAACCCTCAATAGCAGAATAGTCATACTTATCGTATGCATGGATGTTGAGGTCCAGGTCGGGATAGAATCCGTGTTCGGCAATATAAAGGCGCTCATTCAGTACCTGGGTGCGAAAGATTACATCAAGGTCGTCACGCTTCCACTTTTTCAGGGTCTTAAGCCCAATGAAGTGTGCATTCTCCAGACTGGAGGCCTCCATATACATCGCGGTTTCCTGTCGCAAATAGTTAAGGATCTTCTCATCAGAATTGATCAGCCTGATCAGGTTGTTTCTCCTGGTTAAATTCTGCTCTGTATAAAGCTGATATTTGGCTTTATTCACTTCAATCTGGTAACAGCTGATCAACTTCATCAGGTCGCTCATCTTATACACCTTCCCGTTTTTCTTTATCTTCAGGTCATTGTGCGATTGATTGGCCAATATCCATTTAGCTTCAGGAGTAGTCGGCATATCAGTCAGGAACAGCTGACCACCATGCCCGGCATAATGTGAGAATTCTTTTACGTTACCACGACTTGCCTTGGATATCTCATTGTCGAATTTTGCTTTATTGATAAACCTGGCCTCATCACCATAAAGGAAATCCAGGGTTTTACCATTGGCGGAACCTGGCCTATCCTGCGAGATGATGGACATATAGGCACCATTAAACCAAAAGATGCAATGTTTAGACGCTTCTTTATCCGGACCGTATAATGGCCTGGGGATATTGAGCTCCCTGGGCGGGCAGATCCCAACCCAATAATGTACATTACGGATATAGCCCATACGCTCCCAACCAACATAAAGAGGGGGCAGGGTACGGTCAGCAGCCTGCATGAATGTCCGGCAAACGACGCCGATTGCCGAGCGCGGCATGTGCAGGATCTTATCGATCAGCGCCGGCGCCCCGACACCTTCTGACTTGCCGGTCGCCCGGCCCATAACATAAGTGCCGGTATTTGGGTTGGTAGTAAGGATCCGCTGTTGGGGATCGTTATAGTAGGTATTCCTAAATAGAACCATCGGAATCCTCCTCCTCCTCTAATTGCGCGTCTTCCATGTCCAGCTGGCTAAGGAACTGAGCCCTGGATCCACGAAGTTTTGCAAGTTCCTCCTCCAGGTTTTCAATTTGCGGCACACCCAATTGTGTTGGATCGCTTATAACCAGAATCGGTTGAATCTCGAATTTTTCGTAATCCGGAAGATTTGGATCTTCACGTTTAAAGCCCTGGATCTCGTCGAGTTCCTTCATCAATAAAGCTGCAGCACGAAAATCACATTCTTCTTCAGCTTTCCAGATCAGGCGCTCCAGCCATTGAATTGATTTGCCCCGGGCATACTCTTTATCCTCTCGAGGCCTGGCTGATAAAAAGAACTTTTTCGCCCTGGAAATATCATTTTCCAGTGTCCGGCGCGATACACCGTGTTCCTTGAAATATTGCTCCATATCATCAAGCAGGTTGAAATACATCGAGCCAACACCACCCTTAGTCAGTTTCCGGTCCGCATATTCCATGCGCTCCAGCACCTTCTGTTCAACTTCAGGAAGTTTATCGATTGCGTGTGCAAGCCAGGCTTTATAAATCCGATCGAGAAGATCTTCAGGCTGCACAAAAGATGAGCGGATCCCTGGTCTGTTATTCCTTGCCATCAGCTGCTCCTTTCAATTTAGCTTCAGCAATCCGGGCGTTGATATCGGCGAGGTCTTTTTTGCGCTGAGCAATCAAGGCCAAAGTGTAGTCTTTAGGATTTGACTGTTTTTTTAACCGGTTTTCGGCTTTATTTAATGATTTCCGGATACTTTCTTTTTCCCTGATCAGGTTATAGTCGATCATCACCGGTGCTTTGATTTCTTCAGGCTCCGGAGTTTCGTATCCGTTTTCGATAATGTTGTTTTTCATCATCATCAGTTCGGAATTTCTAACTCCCAAACGCTGGATCCGCAATGCTACCTGGCGCAACTGTTCACCTTCCGGCGTAATCGATAAATAAGGGTGTAACCCACGGAGTTCGGCGAAATTTGCCGCGATCTGATTTGTGACCTTTAAGAGTTCTGGAAGTTCTCCGGGTGGAGGGGGAGAGATGCGAGGCTCGGCAGGAGCAGAAGCTGCTGGTGGTTCTACCGGTAGCGGTTCTGGAGCTGGTGGTTCGGGTTTCCCATCGATCAGGACTCCTCCTAGAGCTTCCGCAAGCTTTTGCTTATTGAAGGCGTTTTCACCTTTTTTTAAAATTCGTATTAAAAAATCGTCGGATCCGTATTTTTCATACAGGCTGACACCTTCTGAATAATTTGATCCGTTTTCGAGCCATGTAGCGATATCTTTTGACATGCTACAAAAAAGGGGGCAGCCCTTAAACTAATAAAGGACAGCGTTAGTAAATTTCAATGATTTATATATCTTTGCACCCGACCAACATTACCCACAGTACCACCCAAAAAAGGGCCTTGTTCCACTCAATAGAATAAGCCCGGACATGGGTGCTTTTTTTTGCACCTGGTACTAATGGTAGTGTTGGTCCACAATCGTTTGCCGTCCGGGCTTTATTATCAATAATTGGTAGTAAACACTTCAACTTTTCTTTTCTGATATCCACTTTTGGCATTTACCGAAACATTCTGTTCAATCGACCTGGTAGACCATCCAAACTCAGTAGAGTATTTCTTCAGGATATCGGATGGATAAGATGACAACAGAAATTTACCTTTAATTTTCGATAAGGTGATCAGCAGCTCTTCAAAATCCTTTTCCGAATAACCGTCATAGTGCCCACAGTCGGAATTAAAGTAAGGCGGATCGCAATAAAAGAAAGTTCCGTTGGTGTCCCGGCTCTGGATGATGTAAACCGCATCTGCACATTCAATCTGAACATTGTGAAGGCGCTGTTTGATCTCACCGGTAAATTCTGCCCTCTTGTTCGATATCTTTTGAGTTGTGGTATTGCTGATCTTATCAAAACCCCAGGATGAGTCCAATTGGGCCGCAAAACTTTGAGTACTTAGCACCCAAATTGACCAGGCGCGTTTTACCTCGGAAAAAAGATGCGGGAAATTATAGACAACCGAGGCATCCTTGTGCAAATCCCGGCTGTGCAAGGTTTCCTTAACCTCTTTCTCCAGGAGCGAAAAGTTGTTCTGTGCAACTTTATAAAAGTTGATTAGTTCGCTGTTGGTGTCGTTGATCACTTCCACCGGTGACCGGTCTTTTCCGAAAAATACCGCGGCCCCTCCGACGAAAGGCTCACAGTACATAACATGTTCAGGGATCAGTTCGATAATCCTTTTGCATAACTTTTGTTTACCGCCGTAGTATGATATCGGCGTTCTTAATTTAATTTTAGACATGATTCATTTAAAGGTTATTGGCATTGTTCCCTCAATTGAATATCTACCCGCTACCTAGCAATTACTAAGAGTTTAGATCTGTTTTAAATTTTTCAATAATGCTTAGTAGTTGAATTTCTTTTTCATTATTCCAGGCTGTTTTCCCGTACATAAAACATTGAAAAGTGCACTCAGATGAATAATAGTTTCCGTAACATGCTTCTGTAAGTGATTTAGACCCGGCCCCAGTGACTCCTGCGGGCGCATCTCCTGTGGCGATCTGTACACCGCCATCATAAAGGTGCAGTCCTCCAGAGAATTTTGCCCCGCTCAGAAGACCTGTTTTTGTCCGGTCGTATCCGTTTTGGTAGATTGGCGATGCATTATCTGCGGTTCCTAGCCCGAAAACTGTCTGTCCATTGAAGTTTCTGCCCAAAATCAAGTCGTAGTTGCCTATTCCAAGGGCATTTTCACCTTTGTTTCCGAAAAAACCTCTCGATTCTCCAGTCAACCCCTCTGGTGTATTATTGTATGCATGCACATGGAAGTTTGTTAGGTCTTCTGGAAGAATATAGTTTGATATCAAAAAACGTTCATTTACCCCTGGAGGAACATGGTTTATTCCACCTGTAAAACCACCTATCACATGTGCGCCAGAATTATCGTTTTTTATTGTTGCCCGGTTGGCAGAGTCCAGGTTGAGCGGATTCTTTAGATTTAGGCTGTCGGCGAGCGACTGTTGAAAACCCATAATCCGGATAACATCGAAATCATTCCAAAGATCAGCTTCCCTGAGAGCATTTTCAATATTTCTTATTGCTGCTTTTTGAACTATGCTTGTAATATTTGCCACCTGTATAAAGGCCTCGGCCCGATTGGCATTGCCAATATTATCGGCGCTGAAATCAGCTGTTTTAGATATAAATCTCATTATAGTTATAAGTTAAATTGTATGTTCCTGTATTGCTGCCCATCGATAAAGAGGGTAAACAAAATTATCTGTACCCGTCGCAGTAGATCCTTTATAAATCACATTCATGGCTTCAGAAAGGTTGTCTCGTAAATTACCTCTTGCACCGTCGATCGGGCCTGAAGTGCTGCTTTCAAGCGTCATTCCATATGTAATTTTCCATCCCTTTTCGAATGATACGCCTCCAGATAATCTAATTGATATAGTTTTAAGGCGTTTGATTGTCACGCTTTCAATCGGGACTTTGCCACCGAAAAGATTGTAAACAGCGAATCCTTTGTCTGCGGCTTCTGTAACCAGTGTTGTATCGAATTCCAACTTTCCTTTGATGACATTATAATCAATTTCAACAAGATCTTTTTGAACCCTAAACGCTATTCCGTGCAGAGCCTCCCATTTATCGCCGTTCACAACTATCCTTTTTAGTGCGTAACCGATACTGGCTCCCATCTGTTTATACGCAGTGTTTACTTTGTGTATATTATCCGCATAGTAAGCGGTGTCGTAGGATGTGGTACCAAAATAGATGCCGTCTGATCCTAATGAAGCTTTAAGTTGCGCCAGCGCAATATTTGGATATAAATCCGGGACCCTATGTGAGGCTACCTGGCTAATTATCATTATTGGATCGTTATCCTGACCTGTAATTGCCCTAACATCGGCACAAAAATCCCTTTTTAAATTTTTAAGTTTTGAAATATAATAGTCACCATTGTTTTGGAGATCAGCTTCGCCGTGTATGAATACAATTGCAGGAACGTTATAGCTCAATCCTAACCCCTTGGACAATTCAAAAGCTTTCGATATAGCTGTAATGTTTTTCTCGTAGTTGAACGCATAAGCAGGATCCGAAGGGTATTTTGATAACTTATCGATATCCTGGTTACTTTCGCCGGTGCATGTAAACATCAGGCGAAAATCATCTTCAAATTCAAGATTTTCTTCCTCGCTTAGCGACTGGATAAACATTTCACCAATCCCAGATGCAACAGTTTCCCTTCTTCTAAACCCGTCTGCCGTATCATCATCAGGATCTCTGTAAGCAGGACTTTCGGTATGATCAACAAAGGCAGACAGGCTTTCTTGGGACGATCCATAAAACCAGGTTACAACACCTCCCTTAAACATTATGTTGTTATACTTTTGATTAACGGTTATCGGCGGCGAACCATACGCTCCGATGCTTAAACTTTGGCCACCGACTATGATATGGTAAATTGTTGAGTTTATGCCAAGAGCAGAAACATCAGGAAGCCGTACACCTACCAGTGTTTTGTCTTTGGTGACACCAAATGCAATGTTTCCGGACGTATCCTCGTACGACAGTAGATAATCCTCATTTTCTGTTTTAATAAGCGTTTTTCCGCCAATCTCAATAGATTTTGACAATAGCTTTAATGCCTCAACACCACCATCAGCCAATATCTGTAAAACTATATTGCCAAGTTCGTCAGACCATTCAAAAGGACTGTCTGAAGCCTGGGTTACGGTTTGCTTCAGTGTATTTATGTTCTTTTCTATTGGCGCCAAAGTCTCCTCATCTATCAAACCTTTAAAAACCGGCTGAAGATCTGCATCCAAAACTCCTCCTTTCCAAGCATAGTCGACAATAATACTATCAGTAATCACCCCAACTACTTTCCCCAGCCTAAATTTACTGCCGCTGATTTCAGTATTTGGAATTGCAGCACATGCAGCTGCAGTATTCGCGTAAGGCCCATACCATTCATCTAGTGGACCAGGGTTAAGTTTTTTAAAGCCTTTGGCTATTTCTGTTGAAGACATGATTTGGGTTTTCTGAATTTATACCCAAATAAAGCTGCAGGCGGCAATCCGTTAAAGGACATAAACAAAAATGGTCCGGCGTTAACCGGACCATTCAAATTATCTATTTATCTCAAAAAATATTCTGTCGCAACTTTCGAAATGCTTTTGCCTGACTGGGATTGCTTGATAAGCTCGGCTTTCTTAATTTCTCTTCGTTTCCTTTTTTGATCATTAGCGCATCCATTGCATCACCCAAATGTGGACTGCAGAGAACTTCTTTTTCGAAATTGGTGGTTTTCGATGTTAACCTGGCAATTAAGCGATCACTAGATTCCTGGTCCAGTTTATCTAGCGCTACCAGGCTACGCTCAGAAAAAATTTTAATCATTTCAACTGAAATTAATGGATTAAATACTTCTGGAGTCACCAGGTTAAAATTTAGATGGCCACTTTTTACAGTAACCTCGGTCGCAACCGGTTCCTTGTGCTCTCCTGGAGAACCAAAGCTTTTGCTTGCCGTCACAGACACCATTGCGATTGCAGTGACGAAAATCAGGATTTTAGAACTTTTCATTTTTTGATATTTAGTGATTTGTTTATGTAACCCAAATATCAAAAAGGGAGCAGCCCATTAAAGGACACCCTGCTCATGCTCGAGAACAATATCGATCAGAATATCGAAATCGGCTTGTGTATAATCTGGATCCGGGTTCTGTAGGGATACGCGGTAACCGTGCATCATTTCATGAACTTTGCCTTGGTAGAAATTATCAATGATAAAATAATAGACTCCACCTGCTCCATTTGGCGTGCTGAGTTCCACTATTTTTTCTTCATTGCCGAAAGCGGCTTTAAAAATTATTTCTGCCATAATCAAAAATAATAAAAAACCCCGGCCTTTCGGTCCGGGGGAAAAATGCAACTTACGAAAAAGCGGAGAGAACCTATACAGTAGGTTCTGGGATTGTATTTTTAGTTTTTTCGATATATGGATTCCCTGCGTTGACCAAAGCTTCAGCCTGGTCAATGGTGATCACCCTGAAGTCGATGTCTCCGACTTTGGGATCATAGATCTTAAGCGGAGCATCTTTCTTCAGTTTGAACTGAGCGCTTACCGGTTCCGGTAAAATACTTTTAGTGGCCATGCAATTTAAAATTAGGCGCCTAATTTTGGAAGGATGCCGGTGTATAAGAAATAAGGAGCATCACACGGAGCTTCGATTTCGAAAGTAACACCTTTCTCTCCTTCAGGACCTTCACCTAATTTTACCGATCCACTCACTACATAAGCAGGAAGTTTTGACGAACCGATCTGGATCATTCCTTCACCATTTAATGGCTCAAGAAAGGTAATCAGATCCGCGTTCTGGATTATTGCCGCAAAACCTAATACTTTGGCTTCGGTACCTGCATAAAATAATTTGGCTTTTGGTTTCCAGCTGTGAGATTTACGGGTAGCACCAACCATTGTCGATTCGATTGTACTCTTATCGTACATCACAGTAAGCTTATGCACCTTTCCTCCAGGTTTTAAAACGTGCGCGGTTGTAATTTCAACTACAGCATCCAAAGTACCAGGCTCTGCCACCGGCTCGCCTAAAGTTGTAAAGGAAGACTCAAAAGCAATGTATGCGTTTTTCGAGATTCCTGCCATGTTCTTAGCTCCATCGGGGAACTGAACATCTTCTAATATATCTGCCATTTTAAATTGATTTAAAGGTTAGTCTTTAATTATTTCGGTCACGGCGCTTGACTGGTTCTTAACCAGCTCCTGGATGAGCTTCACATCTGCAGCAATCTCATCAAGTTCAAGGACCTGACCTGTTGACGACCTTACCTTGTGGTTGATGCGATAAATCTTTTTACCGATCACAGCTTCAGGACGGTAATTCGGATTTGTTTTTCGCTCTGCAGCTGCTTTTTCTTCATGCTGCACAATCATTGTTGCGGCCGAATCAAGCTGTTTTTCTGCATCTGCTAATGCTGCAATGACCTTTCCGGCAAAAGTTTTCAATGAATCTTCGCCGGTTATAGTTTTAAGCTGCTCTGAAAGTGCAGCTGCTGTTAAATTTTCTTTTCCCATGATGGTAATTTTCTAAACTGAATAAATACGCACCGGCTGTTTACCGGTGCGTTCCTTGGTTGGTTATTTATTTCTGGTTCTGTTAAAGTTTATCGTTTACGTAAAGGATTTCCAGATCCTGGAATTGGAATCCCATCAAATACTTGATGATCGCTTTGTAACCGTGTAAAGTTTCGATCATTTTACCGATAGAGTTAAGATCGCTGTCCTGGTTGATTGCCATTACAGCATTGCCATCCAATGTCAAGAACACTCTTTGGCTATCGTTCATCCAGGTACACTCTTTTAAAAGGACTTTTTTCCTTGATCCTTTTAAATAAACAATAGGATCATCTTCAGTGGTGTCGGCAATGCCATTACCTTTTCCATAACGGGTATCGTAGTCCTTCAGATACTTGGTCATGACATCACCACTGATGTGCATGATCGATTTTTTCTTACGGAAAGCTTTAGAGGTACCTTCCCATACTTTCTGAAGTTCAGCAACAGTATTGGTTTCGGTAAATACTGCTGTTGGAATAGGAACCAGGTTCCCTGCAATAATTTCATTCTTGATGATCGTACCTAAACCGGTAGTGATCGCAGAAGCGTTAATTTTTTCCCATTTCGATGCATGAGTTGTTGGTGACTGGCCAGCAGTAGTAGTTGTGATACATGCGTAATAGTTCTTTTCGAACTTCACGAAACTTACGCCTGCAGTATAAATTGCAGTAGCATCAAATAACGGAGCATCTGCTTTATAATCAGCATAGAAAACCGATTCGTTGATTTCCTCAGCAATTTTTTCGAATTCTTTTGTCCAGGTGAACTGGGCAAATGGTTCTTTTTTTGCATTCGGTCCCATCTGATCGCTCATCCAGGTTTTTCTCAGCTCTTCAGGGATAACTTTGAAAAGCTTCATACCTCCGTAAACGTCGATGGTACGTCCTGACCAAACGCGGCCTGTATCATCTACATCATCGATAGAGGTATCAAGTGGACGGATACCTGATTGTACGGTAAGCTTTGTAAGCTTGGTTGGTCCGTCTATATTGCGCATTACAAAGATATCTAAAGCGATATCCAGGGTGTTCAATAACTGGCCGATTAAAGCCTTGCTGTATTTGCCAGCGTAGTTACCAAGTGCGGTAACGTCGTTTGTTGGTTTTGCAGTTTCTGCCATGAGAGTATTATTTAGGGAGTTGTATTTGGTTAGCTAAAATCTGTTCAAACTCAGCGTCGGCTTCAGAATAGAAATCGTCAGCTTCGGAAGTTGTACCTTCGATTACATCTGTTCCGTTCTTTTTGCCACCTGTAGGAACATCTGCAGGTTCTTCAGCTAAATCAGCAGCTTTTTTCTCAGCGGCTTCTTTTGCAGTCTTTGCCGCTTTAAGATCTGCTTCCAATTGCGTGATTTTTTCTGTTGCGATCTTGTGATCAGCTGCAGATACGGATCCATCAGACTTAGCAGCTTTATCTTGTAAAGCCTGCAGTTCTGAATCCAGAACGAGCGTAACATCGGGCACATTTGCTGCCGCGATCTGCTCATTGATGCCTTCCACGTCTGCAGAGGTAATTGAACCTGCTGCCTTACCGGCTAAAGCACTTAGTTTTGAGAATTTTCCGAAAACATTTATCATATTAATAGTTTTTTGTGATTTACTTGTTGAGGGGGCTTGAACAAGGTCCATAGTGTATTGGCATACACTGTCGAAATCTGATATTTCGTCTATCAGACCTATTTCAATTGCTTTTTTAGCCAGGTAAACTTTACCTGAAAGTGGTTCGATCCGGGTGATGTCACCTTCCTTCACCGATGTTTCTACCAAACGACCTTCGCGGTTTTCCCTAACTACCAATAGGAATACATCGTTGGTAGGATTTAGTATCTGGAGCTTGATCGGTCCATAGTCTCCATCGAGGGCTTTGTAGTAGTCCTGGTTTTTGTCTACAGAAGGATCCGCGTTGATGTATATCTCTTTATACCCATACATCTTCATCGCTTCCCTGTTGTCGATAAATTTTATTGCTGTGCCGATACTTCCGACTTCTACGGTTAGATAGGAAGCGAAGATCATCCGGCAGGCCGAAGCGATCCAATAAGCAGCTGATGCACATAGTCCATCGGTAAAAGCGATCATCGGTTTGATAGCGTCGGCCCATTTTACTGTTTGAGCAAACTCTCCAGTACCTTCCACAGATCCACCGCCAGAGTTTATTTTTAGGATGACAGCTGCAATGTTATCAGAATAAACAGCTTCCTTCACCCATTGAGACATTGTATCAGTGCCTGGTGAACCGCAATAATCATCCTTGAAGATTGTACCTTCAATATTGATGATCATGATAGATCCTACTGGAGCATCCTGGTAAAGATTGCCCGATTCACTTTTTCTAGAAGCGACCAGGTTTCCCTCAGGACTGAGGCAATATGTA
The DNA here is from genome assembly GCF_052045595.1 of Pedobacter sp. 22163. NCBI lineage: Bacteria > Pseudomonadati > Bacteroidota > Sphingobacteriia > Sphingobacteriales > Sphingobacteriaceae > Pedobacter > Pedobacter sp. 22163. Next base: position 172,610 of record NZ_JBQEPM010000002.1, read on the forward strand.
TTTGCTATGGGATCCTTTGCTTCGTCGGATACGTCGTCATCGAAAAATGAAACTTTTTCGCCATTAAGAAAACGAGCTGCCATTGGCATCATGCCAACAGCAAAGCGTGGATCCATAAGAAGGGTACCACGCATAATAACCGATGCTAATCTGTTTATTTTCATATAACAGAAGCAAGTTTACACGCAGTTGGATAGCCTCTAAAGGACAGGGATAGGCTTAAAGAGTGATGAAATCAGCCTTATATTGCTGTTTTCCTTTGAAGCTTATCTGATATCCATTCTCATCTGCAGTAACTTTCCCAGATGTAGATGAATGCATAAGGACCAGCTCACCGGCATGGTGACCGGCCAGGCGCTCCCGGCTGTTCTGATCATGAAGGTTTACGACGCATGGAAGACCGGTATATTTATCCAGGACTGTATCAATCTCCGGACGCTCCTTTGGAAGTGACGCTGTAATGCTTACGTTATAGAAGGGATCACCATTATCCAGGGCAGATTCGTGATCAACCTGTCCGGATTCAGAGGTTAGTCTAATCGTTATCCATTCAAAACCCTCTTTAAATAATAAATCCAAAGGATTTAAACTTGAAAAAAAGAACCTCGGTGCAAACCTTAATATATATACTCCGCCCAGGTTCGAATTATTTATGTTCAGCAATTCTATCATGGCATACAAATTGCACAAGATGTGTTGTCCCGAAAAGGACAGGCTCTATAAACAAAAAAAGCAACCCTTTCAGGTTGCTTCAGCCGTTGCGGTGGCTTTTAGAACATCATATTTATTGGTCCAATAGGGGACAAAAACGTAAAAAGTCTTGTAACGGTCTGATAATGAGATCAATTTTTGATCTTGGTTGACCGGTAAAGCTGCTTTTTCATCGCATCGAACGTCAGATCGTCCTCAGTGATGTCATATTTCTTCAAAAAATCATATATAACTTCCCTCTGCTCAAAGAATTTCGGCGCCACTGATGGTTGCAGTCTCCTGGTCTTAACCTTCTGACCAGGCTCAGCTACATCTACCCGGACAACACTATATTTCTTCAGGCCCAGGCCATCGGTAATCGCCGAATAAAAATTATTGATCTCGTTCATAATATCCATGTGGATGATCTCGATAAAAGCATTGATCCGCGCCTGGCTAAGGTAGCTGCCTTTTTGAAGGAATATCCGGGAAGGAATTACGATCTCTAAAATCTTTTGATTGCTGGCATACTTTTCATGACGGTGAGGCGCTCGTTCCAAAAACTCCTGGAGCATCTTACCATCTTTGCATTTTGAGTTTAAATGCCAAGGGCTGCCGTATTTGGCAGTAATGTATTTGTACACGAAAGTCTTAACTGGTACCCTAAGTACTATATCCATATAATGAGATACGTTTGGTTAAAAATAAATCAAATTCCTTAGTATGAAGTAATAGAAATTTCACATTTCTATACAGGACAGCATGTTTTTTGAAAAATGTGCTCCTATGCTCCTAAGGTCTCCGTTTGCTCCTAAGTGCTCCTAAGGCAATATTTAGATAAAAAGTGTATTTAAAGTATAATAAAGCTATATTTTAATATAATTAGGAGAATTAGGAGCATTAGGAGCAGAAATACTGCGCTGCGCACTTTTTTACCAAATTTTCAAAATTTTATAAACGATATGCCTCTAATGCTATTTAAAAGCATTTTGTTGAAATTTCGGTAAAAATGTTTCCGCTTAGGAACAGGGGTGTTTTTTAAGGATCGATTAGGATCGGGACCGTTTTACTTAGGAGCAGGACCAGTATTTTAGTAAAATTGTGCTTTACAGGTGTGAAATAAAATGCACAAAAAACCCCGAGCAGATCTGCTCGGGGTTTTTTGTTCTACTAACTTGGATAAAAAATTACTTTTCGTTAGTAGAAGAGGATTTATTGTCTGATGAAAGGATCTCTTCCATTTCTTTACCAGACGCTTTTTTTATCCGGTCGATGTATGCTAAAACACCTTTAATATTGTTTCGATTACCTGGATAGTCATATGATTTTTTTAAGGCGGGATCTAACTGGTGGTTAAACCCTTCCCGTATGGCCCACCGATAAGACATAATAAGGCTAGAATCTATCAAATGACGATCTTCTTTGATCTTCTCCAGTTTTTCGACTGCCACAGCAATGTACCAATCACTGTAATTTGGTTCATACTTCTCAAACTTGTTGGACTTATTCCTTAGAAACCAAACTAAATTAGGTTTCTTCTTATATAAGACTTTCGATACGAAGTCATAATCATGTTGAATAAAAACCTCGCGACCTTCATGGTCCAAGGTTCTTTGTGTTGTGTTAAGATTGTTCATTTTAATTGAGTTTTGATTTTGTAATTAGATTAAGATTGCTACTTTTGAGGCGAGAGCGTTAATTTAGATTGAGACGGGGAGGCAATTAAATTTGCTTCCCCGTTTTGCTTTTAACCGAATCACAGAATTTTATTAAAATAATTCGATTTGATTCGGTACGGGTACATTGGTTTCTTTCCTGGTGTACTGCCTCGGTTTTATATCCGGATCCCGTTTCTTCTTCTTGTCCGGCTTAGCTTTTTCAATAGATCTAGCTTTAAAATTTTCATCGATTTCGTACTGGACATTGTATTGGAGTTTAATGCATTCCCCGATATAAAAACGTAAGCCGACCGGGATATCCATAAACCTTTTGTAAGGCAATTTAATTTCACCGGTTTTGATGTTAAAATCAATCCCGTATTCCTTCAGCTTCCGGTTCATGTAGTAGCGCCGGTTGGCCACCGGTTTAAGTTTCGCTGGCTGTTTCATCTTGTCTAGATGTTGCGTATAAAAAACTGGCTTCACCTTTGGCTCTTATTGCAAGGTGCCTATCATTTACATGTAAGAGGGTAAGTCCACATATACCAGTCAGAAACATGCTCCAGTCTTGGTCTTCTGTCCCTGATTTATACCAATGGGTGCTTATCGTTTTACAACGCTTGTTCTCTTTTGAAAGCCTGCTTATTTCATCTGAAATACCAGATTTAAGATTTTCAATGTACTCCGACCTTATTAACGTCCGATCAATAGCTTTTAAAAACTCCTGAACCTCTCGTTCCAATGAATTATGGGTATTGTAAGTGTTTGTGATGCGAATTAAGTATTTCATATTTTTTTAAGTTTAGTCTTCATTTCCTGCAATTCACTTATAGTATTATCAATTTCCGAATGCATTGTTCGATGATAATCTGCCTTGAAATCCTTTTCTCCAGTATCATTCTCGAATAATAGCTGATCACAATGCAGAATGCAGCACTGGAAGTACTCGTAAAGTTCAGTGTAGGCTTGAAGGGTATTTTTCATCTTATTTAAAGTGGATCAATGCCCGATTAATAACTTCCTGTATTTCCTCAAGTTCAATAGCGGATACGTTACACGAATCCGACTCATCTGGAGCTCCGGTAAAATCTTCAAGCCTACCAACCTTTAACTGAATAGGGTATGATTTTGTGATTCGTAAAAAAAAGTAGCCTTTATCGTCTTCAGACTGAAAAACAAGGTTTTTTGCATTTTCTATAATTGCCATAAGTTGAGATTAAAAGTGTTTTCTAATAATTGTTGTTTCTTTTCTGGCTATATGCAGATACATCCGCATTTTGAACCAATCGATAAAATTTTTGATCATTATGGCTCGGTAGTAGGTATTTTAAAAGGAAAAACCTTGATATCAATTGCAACATTAGTTTGCAATACTATTTTATTTCCACAGCCGCCAATGTCATTATCACAATAGTATAGCTGGTGATCTTTGCCTATCTCGGCTGTTAGATAAACATGGTCATGTTCGAAGTCACAGGCCGGACATTTAAACTGTATATCATCAAATGTTAGATCAGGCATGCTTCACCTCCATTTCTAAAAAGAAATCGCGAAACTCATATTTATCAACTTCGGTCAAGATGATGCCAAGGCTACCATCTATGGGAGCATAGCCCTCTGCGTTATTGAAATCTTCAATCACACCTAGTTCGGTCCTACCGTTAAACGTCGCAAATTCGATGGCCTTCAAAGCGTATTTTTTCATTGCTTCGTCGATCTGATCAGCTTCGCGATCATAATCCCATCTAAAAAACTCCAAAGTACCTTTTGCAAGCTCCTCGGTAAAAACATCAGTATCCACGGTGAAGCAGACTATTGCTTCACCGATCGAATAATCGAATTCATATTTTCTAATTGCCATTTTCCGCTCCTTCCTGACCTTCTAGGTCACGGTAAATTTTCAATACATCTTTAATTTCTTGCAATGTTTTAGAGTCGCCATCTGCAAATTCCAATATTGGAACGGCACGTTCCAAGGCATTTACTAGCCTTAACACTTTGGCCGACACATCCCGGGTTTTTGCTTCATCCCATCTAAGGGCCTTTTTTAGATTGTTACCAGCTGCTGCAGCATAGTCCGAATCGGAAACAGTTTTTCCGAATGTTGTTACGGTTTCAGAGTGTTGATCCCTGGAGTAGGTAATGATTACCACCATGTCCTTTTCGAATTTTTCGGCAATCATTGCTGCCTGATCAACCGGAACCTCGATTGCATTTTTGAATTGTTTTCCCATCTTTGTGATTGTTAAAAATTAATTAGTGATTGCCCTGGCCACGAACCAGGGCTTTTGCTTTTATTGTCCTTCAGGTTCCTTTTCGAAAAAGTAAACCAGGTCTTTTGATTTTACACCGGTGATATCGGTCAGCAATTCGTTTATCTTTTCGCCGGTGACCGTGCCCACTTGCTTTTTTAGTTCAGTTAAGAGCAATACTGATCTTCCCAAAAGATTATCTGCAGCTAATGCAATTGCTGTTGCAGCGTCTTCGCTGATTGTGCCATTCTTTGAGGCGTTTTTTACTAGGTTTTTAATGTTCCCCATTTTTGTATTTAGTTTATTTTATAAAAAATTTTAAGTTTCCTTCGAAAATTTCTTTCTGCAGATCCGTATAGAGCGGCCACGGTTCAATAGTGGTCGATTTTCCGACCTCTAACATGCCAACCCGGTGTTTTTGTGATCCTTCATACCAGAAATCGACTATTACCACCATTTTTCCCGTCTTGTTCACGAGCCAATCATACCGGTAGATGACGATATCGCTAAAAGATGCCTTCTTTTTTTGCTGTTCCATTGCTATCTAGTATTTGAACCGACATTACTTCTAATTTTCGCCTTAAGGAGTCATTGATCAACCGCTCCTCGAGCATACCGATCAAAGAAACCTTGGTTCCCTTTTTAAGAGCGGATACGGCATTGATCTCTTTTGACCTGCATTTGGTATAGGTCTGTTTGTTTATCCAGACGGTATCCATCCAGTATCCTTCGTCCTGGAGAACTGTGAACTCCAGGTGGAGCTTACCAAGTACATCAACTGCTTTTGAGTCTTCAGAAAGTACTCCTGTAATTTTGGCTTCTATACTTTCGGAATCATCGTCTTTTGTTCGCTCCAGGTTCACATTAAGCAAATCGTAATCGAAAATATAAGAGCTTGTATTTGTTGATTTTCCATTGCGTGCGCGGAAGCTGCTTGCAGGATTGCTACCTATAAAGCTTGGCAGATCCTTCATGTAGCTTTCCACGGTCGCGGATCCAATTCCCGATTTGCCGGTGGCGCTCCGGTACTGCTTCAAATACATTGAGTGAACAGTACTGAAACGTAGGTAAAGCAGTTTTTTTGGCTCGGTAAAAGTCTTTTTAAACGTTTGGTTCCGTTCTTTCGCGGCCAGTAGAATTTCTGATTTCGTTTCGACCTTAAAGTGATATCCCTGTTCGATATCGTCCTCATCAACCATAAGTTCCACGGTTTTCCAGAAATCGGCCAGGGCATTGGTTTCGCTGATGATCAGGCTCAACGATTTGATCTGTTCTTTGCAGTATTCAAAAAACGCATCAATTGAAAAAGCAAAATTGATTTTATCAGCCACCAGGCTCGTAATGGTTAATGCGTTTACAAAATTCTCCAGAATCCTGGTCTTTGGCATTAAACCATCTGCTTTTAAAGATTCAGTCATCTTCTCGAGCATTTTATAGAAACGGGTATTAAAGTTGTCGGAAACGTAATCCCTGTACTTAAATAGTTCGCAGCTGATCGATGTAATTCCGATTTTCTCCAGGTCTTTTAGTTCCTGAAACCTTTTCTTTTGCTGCTCAGTCCGGTTATTATCTTCGACAAATTTTACTGGCAAAGTTCTCTGCAGCAATGCTCCGTCATCGCCGGTGCTCAGATACTGGCCAAGCAGAACCGGAAGGCAATTAATTTGCTGTGTTTGCGTTTTGCCTTTTCTACCTGATCCCCGGAGCCGGCCTTCGCCATCAAATGCGCCTTTAAAAGCCCTGGTGAATTCTTCTTTAATACTTTTCTCATCAAACTCATTAAATAGTCTTGGCACGTTAAAAAAGCGGCTTAAACTTTCCCAAAGCGCAAACTCGGTAGTTTGGTTTAAGTTAAGCGCCGGCATATCCAGTGTAAACGGAGCGGTAACACTCTCTCCGAACTTACTCTTTCCAGATTGTGCAGCACCATAGTAATAGGGGATAGGACAGTTATTGTTCCTTTTAAAAACGATATCGCGATAACAGGCAAGGATTACAGTGCAAACGCCCATCATTCCCTTCTCCAGGTAAGCATCCATCATTAACTGTGTCCACTGAGAAAAAGTCAGGTCAGAATCAACGTATTTCAAATATTTGTCGTTTTTGTAATCGTCGTCCTGATCACGGAGGCCTGCCAATATTTTACTGGCTCCCATACTCAGGTAATTAATGCCATCAACTTCGGCTATTCCATATTCGTCAAAGCGTTGCGTACCGTCCTTGTAAATTAAGTTTGAGTAGGCAAAAAATCCCTCTTTTTGCCATCCAAGGTTCTTCAGCTCATAGCACCTCTGGTATTGTGGTAGAATCGCACTTTTTAGCTTATTGAGGTGTGGCTTTCCGAAACCATCGTTAGTGAAAAACACGCCTTTATCCATTAGGGTCGACTCGAACATGTCGCAGCTGGACCATGCTCTGCTCGGCAGCTCGATTACTTCCCGTACCCATCCGTTATTAATTTCCGTTAAACGGCGGTTACTGTCATCTGAAGTAAAAACATGCATTAATGGCTTAATGGTGAAATTGGTAAGCTGTACAGATTCGTTATTGCTCCGGGCGAAATAAATGCCGGTATTTTCTTTAAAGTTGAAGTCAACGCGTTGATCGAAACCGAACCGGTAATAATGGTCCTTATTTATCCAACTGGCCAAAGCTTTCTGGCCTTCAGCAACGAATTGAACTTGAGCCTCCTTCTTTTTCTCAATGTCTTTTTTAACCTGGTTGCTGATCAGGTTTGCTTTGATGCCTAATTTTTTACTGATTGTTTTGGTGTAGTGCTCAGCAAGCATTTCGCTTTTCACACATGCAAGCATTACTGTTATTGGCTCTAACATCATGCTCTGCGCATAAATATCGTCGCCTGCAGATTCGTACAGCTTTTCGGCCTTATAAATCACTGCATCTACCTGTTTCTCCAGTATATATTCTAAAATCGTTACGCTCATCTTATTCGGTAGATATAAATAGTGTCCTTGCAAAGCTGTCAGGATCCTCGTCTTTAGGGAGTGGGCAGATATGAACCTGGATGTCGTTGGCCAGTAAAATATCAACGGCTTTAAAGTTGGCTTTTTGACCTGCGGAATCTCCATCACCCATCAGAACCACACGATTAGTGTATCTTTTCAAAAGTTTTGCATGATGATCCGTAAAGGCTGTACCGCAAACACCCACTGTATTCGGCGCACCTGCCCAATGCAATGTTATTACATCAGTATATCCTTCAACCAGAATAGCGAAACCAAGATTTTTAATGTGAGTCTTGGCCTGGAAAAGCCCGTATAAAACCCGTTCTTTTTTGTAGAGCACGCTTTCTTTGGAATTGATATACTTTGGATTTTCCTTGTCTTTGCACTCTCTCGATTTTCGACCTCCAAACCCTACGATTTGCCCCTGCTCATTGTGGATCGGAAATATAAGCCGATCGCGAAAAACGTCATAAACTGAGCCCGTGGTATTGGTTTTTAATAGACCAAGTTCCTCACCGATTGCATATAGGTCTTTGTTGACCAAATTTTGCGTTAAAAATTTCCAGTCGTTGGGAGCGTAACCAATTTGAAAGTCGATTATAACATCTAAACTGTACATTCTTACGAAAGCGAGTTCTTGTGCGCACCAGTGATAAAAATCTGTTATCTTAAATAAGTGACTTATGAAGTGGTCGCAAGCTTCAGCATTAACCGCAAAAAGATCTATTTTTTTGACGGCAGCTGCTTTTTCCTCCGGAGTTTCTTCCATCTCCTCCAGAGTAAAATTGTATGCCGATGCTATTGACCTGATTGCGCTAATGAAGTCCAAGTTCTCTTTTTTCATTACGAATTTAATGGCGTCTCCACCTTCGCCACAACCGAAGCATTTATAAATCTGTTTTGATGTTGACACACTGAAGGAGGGTGACTTTTCATCGTGAAAAGGGCAGCAGGCAGACCATTTTTCGCCCTTCTGTTTGAGAGTTATGTTGTGTCTTTGGATTACCTCAACAATATCAATTTTATCTCTCAGCTCGTCGATTGATTGTTCTGATATCATTAGTTACCCGTCTCTTTTTTAATTTGGTTGCTTAATTCTAATTGTTCCTTTTTAAGCGTGGATATCAGAGCATCAATAATTATTAACTGGAATTTTCCATTAAACTCCATCTTAACATGAGGTTTTCCGATCATTATCTCGGTAGATATCACTGTACCTTTAAATCCCTGAGGGAATAAATGTTCGAGAAATGCCGGAATAGGTGATTTTTCTTTTGATTCCTTCTTTAGCGGATCCTTATTGCAGCTGTGATTTATAGAAAGCGTAATCGAACTTGAATCTTCCTCAAGGGAATGCTCAGCGAGCCTGGTTAATTCCTTCAGAGTTTCTTCTATCTCAATAATTTTATTGGTTTTATGCCCAAGGGCCTGTATTTCTGTTAAGTTCATTTTTACGGGACTAGAAAAGGTTTAAAAGATTGGTTAGTTGATATGTTAGAGCGATGATATAAATTGAGATACCGGTGATTAACCACACTTTATCCCAAGCGATTCTCATAAACTGTAGGGAATTTGCGTTTAGTCTCATTGTTAATTTGCCTCAAAATGCTAATTGCTCCAGCAATGATCACAATCAATGCAATCGAGATAAAAGCAATCCTCATCAGCGGATCGATCTTTTGCCGATCAGCGTCGAAATGGTACGGGTTTTTAGTTTTTGACTTCATATAGTTTGTTTGTTTATTTGCTCAGATATTTGGTTGTAAGCAGGTTGATCTCGTTAGAAAAATGCTCATTAATGCTGTACGATTTAAGATCCCGGGTAAAGTTTATATCCGGCTTAATCTGTTCATAGATCCTAACTAAAGTTCTAAGATCGTTATCGCTTAAATTGTGCCCATCAGCATGACTCCCAATAACTCCTTTTTTCATTTCGGTAGTCATTTCGGTCCATTTATATGTAATTAGTTTGCCCATTCTTATTTATAGTTATTTTTTAGTTTAAAAGGCCGGCCAGTAGTTTTTAACCGGCCTTTCATTTTCAGTAGTGCATCCAGCGAGCGATCACTACTATGCCTAATTTCCCTTATCAATCAGACATGGTTACAGTGTACATCCCTAACAAGACCACTGCGAAATAAAGAACTGATCCACGCTTAACTTTGATTTCTTAATTGATGTCTAACCCTAAATCCTTGAAATTTATTCCTTTGAAGAAGATGGAGATCAGGATTTCAATTGCAGAGTTTCTGGTTTGGATGGCATCTTGTAATACGCGGTAGTTAAGTACTACCATTTTGTCATCTTCAATGCCTTTGTCCAATCTGGCCTTAATGGCTCTGATGTCATTGTCTACCGAACGGAGGGTTTCGAGCGTTTCCGTTAGTGGTGTTTGCGTAATGTTCATACGTTTTGTGTTAGATTGAGTTTTTGAGCTGTCCGCACCAGGTCTGCTTTCCTTGCATCACCTGTTTTAATGCGAATATTTTGGATATGGGATTCCACTGTTTCCAGTTTAATTCCCATTTTATGAGCGATTTCCTTGTTTTGATAGCCGTTGTAAATCAACCGCATTACAATTACTTGTTTTGCTGTTAAACCGGTTAATTGTGCCTGGGTTCTGCAGAGCTTTCCCTGTGCTGAGCAAACATCTCGCTGGTCACAGATGGTAAACTCCCGGGCAATGGTGATCCGGCCCTTAACGTAGTCTGGAACAATATCTTTATTGGAAGCATTACAGCTAACCCATTTATTTCTACGGTCGAAGGGATCACTTAAACCCATAGAGTCGAGCTCGCTCGCATCTTCCGGAGTCATAGATGCATCAACAGCATCATGAATTATTTTTGGAGCGTCAATGAATGGTAAACACTGACCGCCGATAATAGCGAAGTTGGTTCCGTTTATACCAAACAGCTCACCATTTTCACAAATTAGGCCTGCAGTAATTTCCATTTAAATAGTTGTTAAGCTTTTAGAATGAATTTTTTGCCTTTGGATAGCGGCAACCGTTTCTAACTCCAGCTCAAATTCTGTTGCAACTAGAATCGTCGCATCGATAATCTCTTTATTGTACTTTTTTGGATCACGAAGGGTTTCACGGATTTTCGTGCCGCCGAAGGTTACTTTTTCCTGAACCTTTGTTACCCAATCATCAGGTAATCGTCTTTTCAGTGCCTTAAGGTCTGTAGCTGTAAGCATAGTAGTTAAATGGGATTTTTATTGCGTTGCTATTGCGTTATGTTTGCGTTGTCAAAACGTTGTCAATACGTTAAGCCAAATGTCAATTTAAAAATTGACAAAGGCAAATTAATATTTACAAAAAGCAATAATTATTAGCGTTAAAGCTGCAAATTATTGACAATCAGCATGATAATTTTGCATTATGTCAAAGGTATTTGAGGAAACATTGGGTGAAAAGATCCTAAAAGCAATCAAAGAGAAGGGGTTAGTCCAATCTAAAATTGCCGATAAGATGAAAGTTAGCCGGCAAATCATAAATCAAATTGACAGGCGTAAAACTTTCGACCTTGAATTTTTACAAAAGTTAAAGGACGCTACGGACTTAGATTTTACAGGATATCTGTATCCTAACAAAACTCCCGAAACTACCGAAAAGCCTTACGACATTATAGAAATGTCACTTGCCATTAAGCTTAAGTCCACCCCCGAGCAAATTAGCAGAATGGGCGAGCTGATGACAAATATTAGAAATGAAGCAGTTAAAATGGGATTTACAATAATGTAATCATAAAAATTATGACAGAAAATGAAATGAGTGAAGGGATCTGGGTTAAGAATAAACATTTTCCAAAAATTCCAAAAATGTTAGTAGTACGGCGCCTCCCGAACCCGGGATGGTGGGGGTGCAGATATGAAGCACCAGGTGCAATATTGGTTTATTCTGAATATCACCTTAATGAGTTGGAGTTGTATGTTGAAAAACCAGACGAGCCTTTAGGCTTTTTTGTTAGTCCTTAGAGTTGAGAGCGTTTAAACAGGTTTTGAGGTTAATTGCTTTGGTTCTTAAAATCAATGATTAATGTATTTATCTTAAGAGAATGGAACTTTATTTCTCCATCAATCTGGTTGTAAAGTCTTCTAGCATTTGAGTCCTCGGGACAGAGGCCTGTTTTCAATCTCTTTAAAAACTCGATTTTTTTAAGATTACGTTTTAGCCTCAATTTTAAAATGAATTTTTTCATAATATTTTTTTATACCGAATAACCTGGATAAAAACATCTTTAAAAGGACAGAAGAAAATAGCATGAAAGGGGACTAAATGTTCCGACATCGCATTTTTTTTCAATAAATATTTCTATCAACCAATTAATTAATAGGTCGTTACGAAATTAGTTTGATATCGGCGCTGGGTACGATTGAAAGAAAGCCCGATGAAGGCATTATCCAGACTTTGAACCATCAAAGTCTGGATTTTTTGTTTAAAATCAGGTTTTTTTTGACGCCCAGTAGGTACTCAAAGAATTCCCGTTTAAGTATTTCGTTACAAGGGTGCCTTGATCGGGAAGTTTTCAACCAACATTCAATAGAAGAATTATTTAATGATTACACACACAAGGTAAGGACCAGGCATAGGTTAGGAATTGTCTCAAGCGCAGATTTCACTTTTACCATAAAGCTATAAATTAGGCACATTAACGGACAATCTTAAAAGAATGGAATATTATTATATCCATCTAAGTTTGATCAGGCTGTAGGCTTTATAAGCATGGCAGTGGTTTGCCTGATTTTTGGATGTGCGTTATTCATTGATGTACGTCATTTCTTGATAGCAGCTTCAGATATGTAAAAATCTTTCCACTGTGCTCCGCTTCGTGATAGTTAGCGGCTTGTAATGCCTGCACATGATTTTTCACTTGAAATCCGATGGGTAGCTCAAAAGGCTCATAGTTGACAAATAATCTGGATTCCAGATCTGATTCAAGATGGTTAACTGTTTCAATCAATAACTGTTTCACCTCATTAACATCTGGAGTAATTTTCCAGGAACCCGGAGACGATCCAATTTTGAAGGACTCCATGAATTCTTTAGTTATATACATTGGTAATCCGCTACGCATATACATATGCCGCTGTTGAGAAGTGATACAATGGCCAATTTGCCAAATTATATTATTGTTAAAACCCTCTGGAATTTTAAATAATATTTCGTAGTTACTTGCTTCCATTAATTGGAATAGCCTAGTCCTGCTTGCTCTTAAAATTTCACATTCGAAACGTTCATTAATCATTTAAGTTGGTTTAAGTCCTTCGCATCGGAAGAAGCCGTTATGTTCTCTAAAGTAACCTTTTCAATATTAAAGTTCAAGATTATCTCATTTTAGAATCTATGTATAAGGATTATATTGATTCAACTGTTTATGATAAGCTTCACAAAGCCGCCGAACTACAGAAAATTACTCATCCTTTTGTAGGGCTGTCTGCGGATAAACTAAAAGAACTTGCCCGATTGTTTGGCAAAAGAATAGCAGCACAAACTAACAACATCTTTAGGCGTCTTTATGCAGGATGCAGCAGGACGGTTGGGCGCGCCACGTTTTATATATTAACCAGAAATAAACCAGCAGCTATATAACGTTTGCTTTTTGGCCTGGGAGAAAAGAGTTTTTGATGTGGATGATAATAGTCTTTATGATACCTATGCAGCCATTTGGGCTAGCGATGCATTGCAATATAGTGGTAGGAGCGGAACACCTAGCTCAGCTTATAACTACCCTAATGAAGATGCTTGGGAAAAATCAAAACGCTTAAACCCGACAGATGCTACGGATGCACAGCAAATTAATGCAAATGGCTATAGCAACCTGGAGCAATATTTAAATGATTTAGTAAAATAAGCGGTATGTGTAGAATCAAAAACCAATTTAAGTGCTTGATGCTTTTTGTAATGCTTTTCATCTGCAGTACTGTTTTTGCACAGATTGATCGGGAGGCGTTGGTAACGCGGCATACCGTCATCGTAAAAAAAATAGACTCCCTATCTTCCTTATCGGTTGGCAATGGCCGTTTTGCTTTTACCGTTGATGCTACCGGATTGCAAAGCTTTCCGGATCGTTATGCCAAAGGCGTTCCACTTGGTACCCAATCGCAATGGGGATGGGGATCGTACAAAAATGAAAGTAAGTTTAACATCACCGAAGCCTATAAATATTATGATCAATACGGCCGCAAAGTACCCTATACCGTACAGTTAAATACACCACTTAGGGCTAAAGAGGCTACTAATTATTTCCGCCAGAATGTACACCGTTTACAATTGGGTAATATTGGTTTCGATCTGATTAAAAAGAACGGACAGCTGGCCAAAGCCAACGATATTAAAAACATTAACCAAAGCCTAAACCCCTGGACAGGTGAAATTAAGAGTAGTTTTACCTTAGAAGGAATTCCTGTTGAGGTAACTACGGTTGGGCATCAGGATCTTGACCTGATCAGTGCATCGATTTCATCGCCATTAATTGCAGCTGGAAGATTAAAAATCAGGGTTAGGTACCCCGTAGCTACTGGCGAATGGGCAGATGTAGGGAATAATTGGAGCAACAGCAGCAAGCATCATTCACAGTTGGTAGCACAAAGTGCCGATGGTGGGGTGATTAAGCGCCAGATCGATTCTGCGGTTTATTATACTTCCTTTTCGTGGAAGGGTAAGGCGCATCTGACCGAGAAACAGGTACATTATTTTACCATTACACCGAATAAAGCCAGTCGACAGTTTAGTTTCAGTTGTCTTTTTTCACAGCAGCGAAGCACTCAGGCTGTTCCTTCTTTTGCATTGAGCCAACAGAATAGCCAGGAGCAGTGGAAAGCCTTTTGGATGAGTGGTGCTGCGGTCGATTTTAGTGGAAGTACCGATAAACGTGCATTTGAACTCGAACGCAGGATTATCCTTTCCGAATACCTCACCAAAGTACAATGTTCGGGCGATTTCCCCCCACAAGAAACCGGCTTAACCTACAATAGCTGGTTTGGTAAACCACACCTCGAAATGCACTGGTGGCATGGGGTTCATTTTGCACTATGGGGCAGACCAGAATTGTTAAACCGGAGTACTGATTGGTATTTTAAGGTTGCGGATAAGGCAAAGAAAATTGCGCAGATACAAGGATTTGATGGCCTACGGTGGCAGAAAATGACCGACAACAAAGGTAATGAAAGCCCCTCATCAATCGGTGCCATGTTGATCTGGCAACAGCCACATTTCATTACCTTTGCCGAACTGGAATACCGTGCGCAGACTGATGAAAAGGTATTGCAAAAATACAAAGACCTTGTATTTAAAACAGCCGATTTTATGGCTTCATTTGCACATTTCGATGCTGCAAAAGGATGTTATGTTCTCGGGCCTGGGCTAATTCCCGCGCAAGAACGTTTTAAGGCCGAAACAACCTTTAATCCCACCTATGAGCTGGCTTATTGGGAGTGGGGATTGAAAACTGCTCAGGAATGGCGTTTGCGTTTAGGTTTGCCGCGAAATCCAAAATGGGATGAAGTGGTGACTAAATTGTCACCTCTGCCGGTGCAAAATGGCGTGTATCTGGCTACAGAAAGTGCGCCTGATTCTTACACAAATCCCGAATATAAAACCGATCACCCTTCCGTATTGGGGGCATTTGGTATGTTGCCAGAAACAAAGTTATTGGATAAAGCAACCATGCGCAAAACCTTTGATCTGGTTTGGAAAGACTGGAGCTGGAATGATACCTGGGGATGGGATTTCCCGATGACAGCCATGACAGCCACACGCTTAGGCATGCCCGACAAAGCGATTGATGCCTTGCTGATGCCTGTACAAACCAATACTTATCTGATTAATGGCCATAACTACCAGGATGACCGTCTACGCATTTATCTGCCTGGAAATGGAGGCTTACTTACCGCTGTGGCTTTAATGTGTGCTGGCTGGGACGGAAATAATACCACAAATCCTGGCTTCCCTAAAGACGGAACCTGGAAGGTGCAATGGGAGGGCTTTAAGAAGATGATGTAGGAGGGAATGGAATCGATAAGATGAGGGATGTATGATATGGGAAGTGTGGGATGTGAAATTGGAATAGGTTAGGCTATTAGTCCGGCGCCGGGTATTAACCAGGCTTAAGCCCTAAACCTTAAAGGGTTGCTAGTTAAAAAGGCAACCCTTTTTGTTAGACTTTCAGTATGTTATCGTTAATGGTTATTTTCGATAGGATTTTTAACAAATTCGCCTTCTTGCATCGCAATCTGATTACCCCATGTTGTAATCGCTTCTAAAATTGGGGTGAAGGTTTTTCCAAAATCGGTTAGGTTATAAATCACTTTTATTGGCGGTTTATCTCCGTAAACTTTTCTCGACACCAGGCCATCTTTTTCTAATTGCTTTAATTGCAGACTCAATGTCATTTCGGTAACAGATGGTATGTCTTTGCGAAGCTCATTGTACCTTTTTGCTTTATCCTTTAAATGATAAAGAATAACAGCCTTCCATTTGCCGCCCACCAAGCTCATTGCAAGGCTAACCGTACAAGGATAAATTTCCTCGTTTAGTTTTACGTAATCGCTAATACATTCTGTTTTCATCCTACTGTTTTAACCTATCCTTTTGGATAGTTATTGCAAATTTATATGACTATAGATAGTTTTGCAACTATAATTTTTATAGTTAATAAAATAATATAAATGAGACCAGATTTTAAAGCAAATGAGGTAATCGAAAAAGACAAACCATTGATTACTATTGTTGGTGTTTTGGGGAAACAGGGGCGCAGCGCAGCACTTACGCTATTACAAAGCAGGCGTTATCGAGTACGGGGCATTACACGTCGTTTAGATTCACCAGAGGCACTTAATTTGACTGAAATGGGAGTTGAGCTGTTGAGTTTACCGCTTGATTTGGGCTATGAGAAAGATTTCGTTGAAGCATTCCGGGGATCAGAAGGCGTTTTCATCATGACACCAAGTATTGTGCCGCCGCATACCCACGAAATGGAGCTGGGTAAACAATTAGCGGAAGCGGCGGTTGAGGCAGGAGTTAAGCATATTATCTTTAGTAGTTTGGAAAATGTAGAAAAAATTACAAACGGAAAAAAGTTTGCTCCTCATTTTACCGATAAAGCAATGATTGAGGCATATATCCGCACGCTTCCAATTACCAGCTCGTTTATTTATATGGCCTTTTTCTACACCAATCTAATGGAGTTTTATCCACCGAAACTGGTTGGAGATACGCTTGTATTTCCGATTTATTTACCTGAGGATTTTCGTGCCCCGTTTGTTGATCCCCTTACTGCTACGGGGCCAGCGGTTTTAGCGATATTTTCTAATCCAGATGAGTATGCAGGTAAATCTTTGCCTGTTATCGGCGACATTATTTCGCCCCGGGAAATGATAGATACCTTTATTCGGGTCACAGGTAAAAAGGCTATCTATAGTTCCGCATTTACACAAGAAGCCCTACTTCGCCATTTCCCTGAATTCGCTACAAATGAGCTTTTGGTAAAGGAAATTTTAGGAATGGCAGAATATGCTGTCGATTACGGTTATTTCGCCAAGGAACGCGATTTGTTATGGAGCCGCCAGGTTAACCAAAGGAGTCTAAGTTGGGAACAATTTCTGCGCAGTACAGGCTGGCAAGGCCGAAAACTAACTTACTGATTGCTTTCAATCACCTACTTCATAAAGGGGATACTTTGGAAATAGTTTGATAATGATTATTTTGAATTTTATTTAGTTCGGATATGGTATTTTTTTAGCTTATTGCAGGTTAAAAAGGGGCTCTGTGCAAAATTGCCTCCAGGGTAGCCACAAGAATAGTCTAGACGATGGTTTTATGCTTTTTGTTGATAAAACATCGTCAATGTACCGTATTAAATAAATTTCTTATGAAAAGAGTTGTGTTACTTTCAGTTTTTGCCTTTTCTAGCATCATTGCCCTTGCACAAAACGTAAACTGGGTTGAACGGAACGGCGCCTTAAAAGTTGTTGGTGGGAAAATCTTAAACCGAAAAAATATTGAACCACAGCTCCGTGGTATAAGTTTGTCATGGAGCATCTGGGGAGGCAAAAAGTATTATAACCAAGATGTTGTAAACTGGCTTAAATCCGATTTTAATATCAATTTATTGCGTGTGTCTATGGCGGTTCAGCCAGATAGTGGTTATCTGCAAGATCCCCATGGGCAGGAAAAGCTCATAACCGAGACGGTTGATGCGGCCATTAAGAGAAATCTGTATGTACTGCTTGACTGGCATGATCACCATGCAGATGAACATCTTGATCAATCAAAAGTGTTCTTTGCAAAAATGGCCAAACGGTACGCCGGCAAACCGAATATTATTTATGAAATATTTAATGAGCCAGAAAAAATAGCATGGCAAACCGTTAAGGATTATGCCGTGCAGGTAATTGCCGAGATCAGGAAATATGATGCTGAAAATGTAATTGTTGTTGGTAGTCCGCATTGGGATCAGGATATAGATGTGGTTGCCAAAGATCCAATCAAAGGATTCAGCAACATTGCTTATTCTTTTCATTTTTATGCGTCTGAACCAGGCCATCAGGAAGTTTTAATGAGACGGGCTGATAATGCAATCTCTGCCGGTCTGCCCATTTTTGTAACGGAGTGGGGCGTGGGCGAGGCTAATGGTGATGGTGTATTCGATACTGGTAAAACCAATAAATGGTTTTCTTGGATGGAGAAAAACAAACTGAGCTGGGCAAATTGGAATATTACCGATAAAAAGGAAACAACTGCGCTGTTAATGCCTGGCGCATCTCCAAAAGGAAAATGGAAGCCGGAAATGCTTAGTCCGGCAGGGAAATACATTAGGACGAAGCTCCGGAACCTGAACAAATAATATCAATTTCCTGGCTTAAATAGATAACGCCGTTCCTGAAAAATTCCACGCAAACAGAAAATTATTGCATCAGACAAGCAGCAATTTCTCCTTGTGATTGTGCGCATTTGCCTGATCATATTGATATCACTTGAATCGAAGTAACGCTATGCAACCAGTTCATAAATCAAGGGTTTGATTTCCTATCCTTATGTTATGGCCATCGCTTCAGGTGGAATGAACTTTATAATCCGCGTAAAGAAATTACCATTACAAAACGATACTTGTTGTTGTGGTTTTTCTATAATAAATCGATTTAGATGAATGAAAAATAATATATTAGTGTCTTAGAACCAAAGACCCTTAATCTCCAGATAATATGAAAAATAGAGGTTTGCCAATCCTATTCCTGATCATACTGTTGCAGGTATATGGTGAAAATGTTTGCGCCCAGACAGCAAAACTACCCACCAAATGGACTGAACAAGCGATGACGGCCCAAAATCCTTTTCCCGATTATCCCCGGCCCCAGATGGTACGCGGAGAATGGAAGTCGTTAAACGGTAAATGGGATTATATTGGTGGAAAAGATAAACTTAATGCATTCAATCCGAAAATGCCGATTGCATTTGCTGGAAAATCTGAACAGATACTTGTTCCATACTGCCCTGAATCGGTGATTTCGAGTATTGAGCGCAAGCAGGAGGTTAACATGTGGTATCGCAGGCGTTTCGAAATCCCACAGAACTGGAAGGGTAAAAATATTTTAATCAATTTTGAGGCTGTTGATCATGATGCAACTATTTTCGTTAACGGAAAAAAGGCGGGGGCTCATGCAGGCGGCTATGATGCCTTTTCGCTGGATATCACCCCATTGCTAAAATCTGGGGTTAATGAGTTAATTGTTGCCGCTTACGATTCCAATGACGGCAGGATGCCTTCGGGCAAAAATGGACCACGGGGAGATTATACCTTCAGCTCGGGCATCTGGCAGAGCGTATGGCTTGAACCGTTGGCTACAGTTCACATCAAAAATATCAAGCTATTGCCCGATCTGGAAAATAACAGGCTCAAGGTAACTGTCGATGCAAATTCCTCCGCCATATCCGCGATAGCACTTGATGGCAATAAGGTAATATCCCAGGCGCAGGGAAGTAACGGAAAGACTTTTTATCTGCCCATCTCAAATCCAAAGTTATGGTCTCCTGATGAACCTTTTCTTTATGATCTTAAAATCACGCTCAAAGATCAGAGCGGTGAAACCGTTGATGAGGTAAAAAGCTATTTCGGTATGCGCGATATCAGGTTGGGCAAGGTGTCTGGTGTGATGCGCCCGCTATTGAATGGAAAGTTCATCATGCAGGTTGGCCTGCTCGATCAGGGCTATTGGCCAGATGGAATTCTGACCGCTCCCACTGAGGCAGCGCTGAAATCTGATCTGGAATTTACAAAAAAGGCAGGCTTCAACCTCATCCGTAAACATATGAAAACTGAGCCGAAACGTTTTTACTATTGGGCAGATAAACTGGGGGTACTGCTTTGGCAGGACATGCCGGCAATCTGGTACCAGAATGAGGATACCGCGAGAGTACGCTCCGCTTTTCGTAAGGAGCTCAAGGCGGTAATGGATGAACATTACAACTCACCCTCAATTATTGCCTGGGTACCCTTTAACGAAAACTGGGGTGCTTTCGATGTACCGGCGATTACGGACTGGGTAAAAAACTATGATCCATCAAGACTTGTAAATGGAAATTCTGGATTTAACAATAATCCAGGTTATCAGAAGGCGGCCGGTGATCCGGGTAATGGAGACTTTGTGGATACTCATATTTATGTAGGCCCTTATGATGCCTCCAGACCTGACGATAAAAGGGCTGCATCGTTGGGGGAGTTCGGTGGTGTAGGACTTTTTGTTAGGGAGCACATGTGGCCTGTAGAAAACAATGCATATGCCTATGAACCTACCAGTGCTGCGTTGACGGATAGGTATGTACTGCTGATGAGCCAGGTTGAACAGCTGATGAAATACAAAGGCCTTAGTGTAGCCGTTTACACCCAGACAACCGATGTGGAACATGAGGTTAACGGATTGCTGACCTATGACCGTGCGGTTGAAAAAATGGATATCAAGCGGGTAAATGAAATAAACAGGGCAGTGATAGCTGAGGGAAAAAAGTTAAATGCTCTGGGAGAACATTAGAATAGGTGATAGGGCGGGTTATTTGATTATTGAGAAAGAATTTCATTTTTACCGTTAGGAAGATATAGCTGTTAAGGAATTAACATTAATCCAGAGTCATCAGTAGGAAAAATATAGAAGAATGCTAAATACAAAGAATCTTTTTGAAAATGTAGCTTGAACTAGCATGATATTTAAAAATAGAAAGGCACCTCAAAAAATGAAGTGCCTTCTTCCTTAAAAAAGAACAGAACGTTATTTAATACTGACTAATACTTTAATTTTTGATACTGTTGGTTGGTTAAAATCCTGTAAGGCTTTTCCTAAAACCTGTCCAACTTTAACTTTATTTAAATCTGCTTTCATGGCAACCCCGCTCTGTGATGAAGTTACCAGCATATCGCCTCTTTTAATCGGGCCACCCTCTAAACAGACCTTGGTTGGGATTACACCGATAACACCCATTGGCACTTTATCTAAGAGTTCTGAATCGATGTTTTCTTCAGTTAATAAAACTCCAGGTTTGGTAGCATAAACTCCAGCCACTAAATTAGAGTAAGCACCATTTGATTTTTCAACTGCTCTATCCTTATCAACGGAGATGATTAAAATATCACCCGGTTCAAAATCTTTTACTTCACCGCTTACATCAAATGCTTCCGCTAAATCGGCGCCGCTGTTAACTGTACCACCATTAAAGAAACCACGGCCTGCTTTGTTAATTCTGGCCACATTTAGGCTGGCACTTTGGCCGATAAAAAGATCTCCTGATGGACCAGTATGGTTGGCTAATATTGTTGTTCCAGTACCTATGTTAGATATATGAACAGTAGGTAGACCGTTAGCGGCATTAAAATTTGCAAAACGGGCTGCTCTTCCAGCACCAAAATTGGGCGTCCATCCATATACGGCATTACCGGTTCCATCAGCGGTGGCTTCAATACCATCGCCATTTTTACCTGCGTTGGCGGTAATCCCATTTCCATTTCCTTCAGTCAATGCTATAAGTGCTGGCCCGTTACCAGCAGGATTTGATGCGTAAAACAATCCTGCATAACCACCTGTACCAGAGGAAAGTCCATAAACACCTGCTGTGCCGAAATTGGCAAACTGAGAATTTACTTCCCCTTTTACCGCAGGAGAGATACCTGTTACCAGATCAACTTTAAAGTTACCTGCTATACCATTACCCACAGTTTTTACAGTTAAAACATCTTTTGTATTTGTTGCGTTAAAGTTTTCGAAATGCGCAGCACGGCCTGTTCCAAATGTTGGAACCCAACCATATACTGCATCTCCTGTTCCATCAACATTGGCCTCAACAGCATTGCCATTTTTACCTGCATTGGCGGTAACAGCATTACCATTGCCATCGGTTAGTGCTACAAGTGCTGCGCCATTGCCTGAAGGGTTAGAAGCGTAGAATAAACCTGCTCTTCCTCCAGTGCCTGATGATACACCAAAGATAGCTGCAGCACCAAAGTTGCCAAATATGGTGTTCACCTCTCCACGAACCGCAGAACCAACACTATTTGTATTGTCTAATTTAAAAGAAGCGGCATTTCCTAGCGTATTATCTGGAATATTACCATTACCATTCGATAATACCTCGAATGTATTGGCTGCTATATTTGTTGCGTTGGTATTGACAAAACGACCTGCTCTACCTGTACTTCCATTGTTACCAACTTCACCCTGAACCCCAACGCCGGTATTTGCAGTACTTGTGGCAATAAAACCACGCACACCAAAACCGCCACCATCGTTTCTTCCAACAACTGCCCCGGCAATATTACTCGTAGTACGGCCAACAACCGCCTCACCCGCACCACTATTATCTCCAAAAATACCTGCAGAAGACTGACTGCTTGTAATTCCATGTATTGCTAAGCCGTTGCCACTGGTACTTCTTATACCTTCGCCACTGCCTGATGTTGAAGCGTCAATTACCCTTCCGTTACCCAATGTGTTAACCGTTAATGCGTTGTTTGCATTGGCATTGTTTGAGATGGCAATATTTGCTGCAGTTCCGCTGGTAGATGTGGCATTTAAACCTATGCCGGTATTGCTATTGGCGTATATACCATAGCCTGCACCGCTCGAATTTCCGTAAACGCCAATACCTAAAGGGGTAACACCATAAACGCCCCACCCACTTCCATTATGGCTTCCCCACATTCCAACCCCCAAGCCGCCAGTGCCATTGTTGATGCCGCGAACAGCCGAAGAAAAGCCTCCAGGTGCAGTTGAACTTACAATACCTCTCACAGCTGCAATACTGGAGCTTGTTGTATTATTTATTCCTTCAACTGATGTTCCATCACCATTGTTGGTAATCGAAAATAAGGTTGTTGCCGAGTTTTCTGTAGCAGCAAAGGGAAGTGTTAACGAACCTCCTGCATCGGAGCCAGGAGCCCAGTTTGTTCCATTATATTTTAAAACCTGACCATTAACTGGTGCGGTAGCTGCAACTGCAATGTTTTGAATGCCTTTAACCAGTGGATTTGGATAATTTCCACTCAAATCTCCACCTGCTACACCAGTAAGTTCGCCTGCAGGCCCGGCTGGGCCAATGGGTCCGATTGGTCCGGCAGGACCGGTTGCGCCCACGGGGCCTTGACTACCAGGAGCTCCGGCAGGGCCTATAGGTCCAACTGCTCCGGTTGCTCCGGCTGGTCCAACTAATCCTTGCGGACCTGCTGGGCCTGTTAATCCGATTGGTCCTGTTGCTCCGGTAGGACCTGTTAGTCCTATTGGTCCGGTTGCTCCAGCGGGACCAACTAATCCTTGCGGACCTGCTGGACCTGTTGCTCCGGTAGGACCTGTTAGTCCTATTGGTCCTATTGGTCCGGTTGCTCCAGCGGGACCAACTAATCCTTGCGGACCTGCTGGACCTGTCAATCCGATGGGACCCGTTGCCCCGGCTGGACCTGTTAGTCCTATTGGGCCGGTGGGTCCAACTAATCCCTGCGGACCTATTGGGCCTGTTAATCCGATTGGTCCAGTTGCACCTGCAGGGCCTACTAATCCTTGAGGGCCTATTGGACCAACTGGGCCTGTCAGTCCTATTGGACCCGTTGCTCCGGCTGGGCCTACTAATCCTTGAGGACCAATTGGTCCAGGTGCGCCAGTTGGTCCTGCGGGTCCTGTTGCACCTGCCGGACCAGGGTTACCGGTTGCTGCATATAGTGCAAATGGCACACTCATTAATTGTGTTGCTCCTAAATCTGTAAAAGCTCCACCGCCAATGGCCAGTTCGACTCTTAAATATTGGTTTGCATTTTGCCATGGAACGCCAGCCAACGTTCCTGTTGAAGGTGATCCTTTACCAATTTGTAAGGTAAAAAGACCTAAAGTGTTTGTAGTGAGGTCATGGCTTTCCTGATATTGAACGGGGCCACTGGCGCTTGTTCCAAGTATCGAGATCCTAACCTTTACATTTTGTTTGGCAAGTACAGTACCATCGTTATTACGGGCCACCGCCTGATAGTTGATCCCTGTAAGGCCACTTTGAGCAGATACTTTTCCGAAAAAGATAAGGATAACCGCAATAATGAGC
The DNA here is from genome assembly GCF_052045595.1 of Pedobacter sp. 22163. Lineage (NCBI taxonomy): Bacteria > Pseudomonadati > Bacteroidota > Sphingobacteriia > Sphingobacteriales > Sphingobacteriaceae > Pedobacter > Pedobacter sp. 22163. Next base: position 196,746 of record NZ_JBQEPM010000002.1, read on the forward strand.
GTAAACTTTTTCATGTTAAATAATTTAAGGTGTAGAGGTATTAGATGTATATTTTACTGTTTGGTTGTACTTTCCTGTTGCATTGGTGGTAGTTTAACCTCTGTTTTGGGCTCGCTTTTATCTGGTTTATTTTCAGATTCAGAAGCTGTTTTTACATTTTCTGCCCCTTTTCTGCTTGCTGCGGGGAGCGCGCTTTTTGCACCACTTTGGCTATAATTTTGAAATAACCTTTGCTTGGTAGGCGTAGAAACATCCTTTTTTGGCGCCTCTTCTTTAGCGCTTAATTTTTCAATCTCCGTTGATTTATTAGGGAATAAGGTATTGATGGTTGATTTCTGCGCTTTTGCATTTGCAATACCAACCACCGTCAGTATTAACAAGAAGAATAACTTTTTCATTTTTTATAGATTGTTTTTGAGGTTTAAAATTTAATCAATAGCATAACTTAAAGTAAATTTGATTCCATTTCTAAGCACATAACGCCTTGCTGTGGGCGCTACATAACTCATGTCGAACTGAAAAGTTTTTACTTTTAAACCAAGGCCAACCGAAACATGTTGTCTGTTCCCCTTGTCGGGATCTTCGTAAAAATATCCCGTACGGAGAAAAAACTGGTTCATGTAGGCAAACTCCATCCCGCCGGCAATGGTAAACTCTGATATTTCTTCTCTAAAACCGCCTGGAGCATCAAAAAAAGAAGTAAACAGCGCACTGGGAACGCTTCTGGTTGGATCTTTTCCCTTTTCAATTTCATTTGTTGTTATTCCATTTGCATCCACTTTATATCTTGGTGGAGAGGGAACCATTAATTTATTTACATCTACAAGAAAGGTCAGGCTGTTTGATTTGTTTTTTAACAGGGTGTACCCGCCTCCAATACGTAAATTCATGGGTAGAAATGATTCAACTGTAGCACCTGAAGAGTATTTTAATTTAGTACCAATGTTGGTTAGGCTCAGGCCCCAGGCATAACGCGAATTATTTAATGTTTTTTCTGAGTATACGCTAATATCAGCTGCATAGGCATTAACAGGGTTTACCTGCAAACCATTAAATGTTCCATTGCCCAGGTCGCTCCTGATAAAACGACCGGTTAATGCAATGGCAAGATTTTCTCCGAATTTTCTGGAGTACGTGCCATCGATAGCAAACTCATTGGCATTGTATTGCTGCAGAAGTCCACCGTTTTCATCACGGAAATTAATGTTACCCTGATCAAAATATCTTAGTGAAACGCCGATTACTTCTTTATCATTTAACTGATGGTAGGCATTTAAATTACCTAGATGGAGGTTTTTGTCAATCTCCATCATCCAAGGCACATAAGAAACACTTACACCTGTTTTATTTGCGAACGAAAGTTTTGCACCATTAATAAAATTAGAATTTGCATCGCTGGTTAATCCGGTTCCTGCCTCGCCAACACCTGAGTTCCGTGCATCGGGACTAATTAATAAAAATGCAGCGCCGGTTGTTACCGTACTATATTGATTTTGAAGCTGAGCCTTTGCATAATTGACCAAACAAAGCAAAATCAGTACAGCCGATGCAGTTTTGATAAGCGTTTTCATGGAGGTATTTTAGATGGTTAGCAATAAAGTTTATTGGATGATAAGTTTTTCAGAGAATGTACGGTAGTTGACATAAAGTACAACATGGTAGCTTCCTGAAGCTAGTCCGTTTAATGGCATTATATATTCGATTTTTCCGGCTAAACTTTTTACTGAGCTGGAGTGCACAATTTGACCGGCGTTGTTAACCAAATTGATGATCACTTTGCCATCGGTTAATAAGTCGAAATCTATTTTTGTTTTTCCAATGGCCGGATTGGGATAAACCCGCATATTACCAACTGCATTGGGAACAAAGTTAGAAACGGTAATTTCTGGCTGCTGGAAGCCCTGGGTAAGCATAATACCAGCATTTTGGAGTGTGAGGGTGGCTACTTCGCCAATGGTAAACTGAACCAATGTATTGCCCACCGGAGCACTGCCACCTGTACTGGCTACTACACTGCGGGTAAGCGCGGCCTGACCATAAGATTTAAATAAGCACAGGGAAAAAATTAAAGAGCATAAAAGTATCTTTTTCATAGAGCGCAGGAAAGTTATTTAGTTAGGTTTTATAGAATTAGCATTCTATAAATTCAACCATAATTTCACCGCCCAATAGGTAGAAAGGATGAGTGTTAATGGATGACCGCTACAAATTGACATAAATCAATCAATTAATTCAATACGCTTTTTACGGTATTTTTTTTATGAACAGCGCTTATTATAAGCCTAGAAATGCCTTGTTTTCCAAAGCATATTTAACCAGCAATGCAGTATTGTTTAAATTGAGTTTGTAAAAAATATTCTTACGGTGCGTGTCAACTGTTCTGGTGCTTAAAAAAAGCAGATCGGCAATTTCGGCATTGGTATTGCCCTCAACAATGAGACTAACAATTTCAAGCTCGCGGGAGGAGAGGATGTGTTTATTCTTTTTGCCCGGATATTTATTATCGCATAAAAATTCTTCGAGGATATCTTCCAGGCCGTCTGATACATAGTACGCTCCCTGATAAACGTAATCAATTGCCTTAAATAGGTTTTTATCATCTGTATCTTTAAAAAGGAAACCTTTGGCGCCGGCTTCGAGCATATTCAGCACATTTCTTTTATCATTAAGCATGGACAGTATGATTACCTTGATTTCTGGATAATCTGATTCGATAATTTTAAGGGTTTGATAACCGTTTAAAACCGGCATATTGATGTCTAACAGTATTACATCCGGCCTTTCATTTTTAACAAGATCGATCACTTCAGCTCCATTATTGGCTACTGCGATTACTTTAAAATCTTTCCTTACGGCCAAAATAAGTTTTAGCCCGTTAATTAACACGTTATGATCATCTGCGATTAGTAGCTTAATCATTAATTCTTTGTTTTAAAATCCGTTTTAGGTTAAGTGTAATGGTAACGGCAACGCCTCTTCCAATTGCAGTATCGGTATTCAATTCTGCCTTTATAGCATGGATGTGTGCTTCAATATTAAATAGGCCATAACCTCTTTTTGCGGTTTGAGAATCGTATCCCTTGCCGTCATCTTCGTAAAGCAAAATCAGCTTTTCGTGGCGGTTGATAATTACGATATGAATATTTTTTGCTTCAGCATGTTTTATGGTGTTGTAAATTAATTCCTGGCAAATCCTGTAAATGGCATACTCAGGCGTACTTTTAAGTGCGACGATAAAGCCCGAATAATCAAAATGGATTTTTATAATGCCTAATTTGTTGATGCTATCGATAAGATCTTCCAATGCAGTAATCAAGCCATTTTCGTCGAGCGTTTTAGGACTTAAATTAATCAAAGTTGTTCTGAGCATACTCACGGAAGAATCAATGTATTCTGTTGATAATTTACGGAGTTCGCCACCATCGATCATTTTATTAATGTCGCCAGCTAAAAGGTAATGCTTTAACGAGGATAACTTTAACCCTAATTCATCATGGAGATAATTGGCTATTCTTTCTCTGTCCGTTTTTTGAAAGTTGATCATTTGACGTAATTGCAGCATCTGACGATGTTTAACCCATCTTAAATAAATAAAGAGTGTGAGCAGTGAAATGATCGTTAAGCTAACAATAAACAGCGCAATAAACCAGTTCTTTTGCCAAAAAGGAGCGTTGATTACTATGGTTAAAATAGTTTTTTTATTACTGTAAACATCTGTGAGTACAAGTTTGAAATTGCCGGGCGGCATATTTGGAAACCGGATGCTATTGCTGCCCAAAACACTAACCTTTTTGTTGTCATAGCCAATCATTTGGTAAACTATTTTTCTGTGTGTAGGGTTAATGAAATCCATCGTACTGAAAGCAATTGTGATGGTGTTTTCATCATGGTGCAGTTTTAAGCTTTTGGCTGTAATCGGGTTGCCAATGCCCTGATGGATCTGGTCATTGATCAGAATGTCGGTAATCTGGGGTTTGGAATGACTGGTATAAACATTCGGTTTTTTTGGATCTATCACATTAATCCCATTGATCCCCCCAAAGGCCAATAGCCCATTTTTAAGTAATGCAGCAGCGTTAGGATTAAAAACCATGCTCTGTAGCCCATCACTAATGTTATAACGGGTTTGATTATTGCTTTTTGTATTGTAGAAATACAGACCATTGCTGGTTGCTACCCACAGGTTTTTATATTGATCTGCTAAAACACTGCGGCAGTTTAGATCTGCCAATGCCAATTTTTCTATGGCATTTGTAGTTGGGTTGAATTTTAAAAGCCCCGAGGTTGTAGCCAGGTAAATAGCTTTGTCAACTGTAATGCTGCCATTTATACCATAAGGCGATCTGGTAATTTCTTTAATGAAAACAAATTTTCCGGCTGTTAATTGCGCAAGATATATGGATGTATAATAGGTTTGGATGATGACCTGATTATTCTTCGTAGGTATTATCCGCTGTATATTGGGCCATAATACTGCATGGTTAATGCCCTGATCCATTTCAAAATATAACACGTTTTCTGGTTTAATGATAACCCTGGCTACACCATATTCGGTAGCAGCAAATAAATCAGGGCCTATTTTTGAAATCTGGTTGATCTGAACCTTTCCGTTTAACTTTTCTGAAAACTTTATTTTAAATGGATTGAATTTTTGCTTTTGGATATCGTAAATAAAAAAAAGACCATTATAAAGTCCAGTTAAAATATTGCCATTATCTAGCTCAATGAGTTGGGCAATTCCGTGGTTTAAAAATTCATGTTTAAGTGGTTTTGTTAAATCTGTACGATAGATAAGCAAGCCGGCATTCTTTGTTCCGCACCAGTATTGACCATTTTTAGGCTGTAAGATTACACTTACATCGTTTTCGGAATTAGCATAAACATCATCCTTATCAAGATACCGTGAAAAAATTACTTTATTTAAATTGGTATAATCGAGGCCATAACCATTAATGCCCACGAACAGGTTCTGTTTTTGATCGATGTAAATTTTTCGGATATAATTGCCTGATAGGCTAAACGAATTATCAGACTGGTGGTTATACTCAGCAAAAAACTTTTTCGTTCCTAAATCGAACAAAAGTAAGCCATTTCTTCTGGTACCTACAATAAGCCAAGGTTTGTTGGGGTATTTTGCGATGGCCGTTATAGAAAGGTTACTGCTCGTTTTACAGCTATTGAAACGCTCATGCTGTTTGGTTTTTATATTTAGTTTTATCAATCCCTTATCGCTGGCAAGCCAGAGCAAACTGTCGGATGCAAAATATACATCTTCAATATGACTATTGAGGTTTTCATTGGTGCTGTTCATAAAAAACTCCTGATGTTGCTGCCCCTTAACATCATCGGCCTTGTTGATATAAATGCCTTTTACACCTCTGCTAACAAACCAATCCAGCTTATTGTAGAATGGAGCCGGACTAAAAAGATATCCATTAGAATAGGTTGTTACATATTGAGTAGTATTTCCTTTATTGCTGTATTTATAAACATTACCAGCAAGATATACCCAAAGATCTTGCTGTTTATCTATATAAAAGGGGAAAGCGTAGTAGTTTTCGTTCAGTTTTATCCTTTTTCCGAAATCGTACCGTTTAAAATTATCTTTTACCCGATAATATTTCACCAGGTTGCGCTGCGAGCCGATAATCAGATCGCCATTTCTTTCTTCAATAATGTTGGTGATGTAATTTCCCGGAAAAGGGTCTGCGTTATTTTTCCTTTTATAGGTGATACAGGTTTTACCATCAAAACGGTTCAACCCATTTTCAGTGCCAATCCATAAAAATCCGTCTTTATCGGTATGTAATGTCCGTATTGTCGGGTCGCTTAAACCATCTTCAAGGGTAAGGTGCTTAAATAATAAGCTAGGTTCTCTTTGAGCGGAAACAGAAAGATGTAAGAAGCTAAAACAGCAGATACAGTATAACCTTCTTATCAAAATAAATCTGAAAAAAGGAATAACAAAGCGCATGAGATGTTAATATGGGATGATTTAAATTTAAATATATAAAAATATAATTAACTGAATCGATCGACTTCTATGAACTTTTATTTAACAACCAGACAAAAAAACGCTATGTTTGTACCTTTATTTTTAATAAGTCTAAATAGTATTTAATCCTTGTTTCATGAAGATAATCTTTACCCACACGGCATTATGCCTTTTTTTCTTTTTGTTTCTCTCATACAGTGCTTCTGCGCAACAGACCGCAAAATTGCAGGGATATGTACGTGATAGTCAGGGAAACCCACTTCCTGGTGCTACCATCAGTGTTGAGAATACAAAATTAACAACCTCAACAAATAACAAAGGTTACTACAAGTTAATCGTGGGCCAGGGCAAGTTAATTTTACATTTCAATTTCATCGGTTATAGACAATCGGTCAAAACAATCGAAATCAGTGGGGATACAGATGAAAATGTTGTTCTGGCCGAATCAAATTCGGATCTTCAGCAGGTAGAAATTACCGGGCGTAAAGAAAAAGCCTATAAAACCAAGGCTACCTTTATTGGTAAGATTGAAAATGAACTCAAAGACATTCCTCAATCTGTTTCCTATGCCAGTAAGGAATTGATTGCCGATCAGGGTCTGATGCGCGTTGGTGAGGTGGTGAAAAACTTTAGCGGGGTAAATCAATTCAGTTTTTATGATGACTTAACCATCCGTGGCTTTCGTGTAAACGGGCAGAGCAATACCCAGTTGCTGAACGGACTAAGGACAAGTACAGGTTTCTGGAAACAGTCGCTCGCCAATTATCTGGAAAGGGTTGAAGTGCTAAAAGGTCCGTCTTCTGCACTTTTTGGAAACGCAAGCCCAGGTGGTGTGGTAAACCGGGTAACCAAAAAGCCGCTTGATGAAACCAGAAGATCCATCAGTTTGACGATGGGAAGTTTCAACACATTCCGCGGGCTTGCCGATTTTACCGGACCGGCGTCTAAAGACAGCACATTGCTTTACCGCTTAAATCTTGGCTATGAAAATGCAGAAACTTTCAGGGATTTAATGTTTGACAGGAACTTTGTTATAGCGCCTTCGCTTACATTTGTCCCGTCTGAAAAAACGAGGATAAACTTTGATCTGGTATATACCGATTCAAAAAGCAGGCTTGACAGGGGGCAGCCGATTTTTGGAAGTTTTGATTTAAATTCGACCCCTCAGTCCTTATCCCTGAATACCACAAATGATTACCTGAACGAACTAACCTATAATGCAACTATCTCCATTACCCATAAGATCAGCGATGTATTGAGCCTGAATGCTTCATACCTTAAAACAGGATATTCGGAAGATCTGAATGAGCACCGTACTTCCAATTCTTATGGTGTTGATGGCAATGGCGCTGTGATCAATAATCTCGCAGGAATGAATGTTCAGATCAGAAAACGCAAGCGTTTTATTGATAACTTCTCGGGGTATGTAAACTACACACCTAAAACCGGGCCGGTATCACATAAGATCGTAGCAGGTTATGATTTTGGGAGTGAAAAAACACCTGTAGGCGGTTCGCAGATGACAGCGAGTGGTTATAGAAATGCAGCGAATAACGGCTCTATCCCTACCTATGTGGTCGCCAATAAGGACAGGTATCTCTTTGATGCTGCAGGAAATCCAGTGCCCAATGTTCCGCACTTTAACCTGAATGATCCGTTGTCATCTCAAAGAATGCAGGATGACAGCAAACTTTTCTTTGCTCAATCTGTAGTTGCCCCAGCATATTATTATCTTAACTCAGGGTATATTCAGGATCAGTTAAAAATTGGTGGGCTGCAGGTTTTACTTGGAGTGCGTTACGAATACTATACTGATTTTGCCAATTATAAAACGCAAACCGAGGCGAAAGCCAATTCACATGCCTGGCTACCACGATTGGGTGCAGTGTACACTATTAATTCAAATATCAATTTTTATGGAAGTTACGTTGAGGGATACAATCCTCAGACTTCTGCAACCATATCAAACCCAAATGCAGGTGGGCCATTCGATCCCTTGAAAAGCAATATGATCGAATTTGGTGCAAAAACCAGCTGGCTCAGGGATCAACTAAGCATTACCGCCGCTGTGTATCAGATTAAGCAGACCGGAGCGCTATATGCAACGCCTGGAGTGATTGATGTATTAAGGCAGATAGGGAATGAGCAGTCACGAGGTTTCGAAGTTGATGTGGTTGGAAAAATTATGCCGAACTGGAATGTAATTGCATCATATTCATATAACAGGGCAAAGATTCTTGAAAGCGGTACTGTAGGTGAAGTTGGATTGCAAAAGCCCAATGCACCCAAAAATACCGCGAATTTATGGACCCGTTATAATTTCATTAATGGAGCAGCCAAAGGTTTTGGTATAGCGTTAGGAATAAATTATATGGACAAAAGAAACCTGAACTATGATGCAAAATTTTCTGCTGAAAATCAGATTACCATACCATCTTTCACGCTTCTTAATGCCGGGCTGTTCTATAATATCGGCAAACTCCAGCTTCAGCTAAATGCAAATAACATCGGCAATAAAAAACATTGGGTGGGCGGATACGATTACCTACGGTTATTTCCGGGGCAGCCAGAGAACTATATGCTAACGGTTGGATATTCATTTTAATGGCCAAAAGTAAATTCAAAAAGATTATCGGCTGGCTCCATCTTTGGATAGGGCTGGTAACGGGAGTTGTTGTAGTGGTTGTATCCATCACGGGATGCATTTATGTATTCAATGAGGAGATATTTAATACCGTTAACCGGGATTTTGTTTATGTTCAGAAAGCTGGCCAGCCGAAACCGGTTTCTGAATTGCTTGCCATTGCTCAACAAGCGGTTGGCCCCGGCAAAGTCCTCTCAAATGTGAAGATTTCAGCAGACAACAAAAGCTATGTGTTTTCTGGTTTTAAGGTTAATAAAAAGGAAAAGATCAATCTTTGGTACTTTAGCCAGTTTGAGTATTTAAATGATGTTTATGTGAATCAGTACACAGGAAAGGTTCTTGGCATAATTGATGTCCGTTATGAATTTTTCAATATCGTTGAGCAGCTGCACAGACAGTTGTTATTGGTAAAACCGATCGGAAGTCTTATAGTAGGTTCCTGCATTCTTCTATTTCTTTTGATGCTGATCAGCGGTTTTATCCTTTGGCTGCCAAAAAACTACAAGCAGTTTAAAAAAAGTATTACAATCAAATGGAATGCAAAATGGAAACGGGTAAATTACGATCTGCATAATTCATTGGGGTTTTATGTTCTGCCAGTGGCGATGCTTATTGCAATTACAGGTTTGGTATGGTCGTTCAAATGGTGGGAAACCGGCATTTATAAACTTTTGGGAGACAAGGGGAAGGTCGGTTTTGCGAGGACATTGCCTACAATCAATGTTCGTGATTCGACATTAAACAAGATTGACCTCATCCATTATGACCTGGTAAAAAAACTAAAAGGCGACTGGTCGGAGATCGGAATCGGCATCCCAACTAAAACCAATAAGGTTTCGACCTCATTTGTTAGTATTGAGAGCAATAAGGATGGCTGGCGGGGTGTTAGTTATTATTTTTATGACGGTAGGACTGGAAAGATAATCGATGTTTTACCACATTCACAAAAAACGCTGGGCATGAAATGGAGAAATTCAAATCTTCCGATGCATACAGGTAGAATATATGGTCTGGGCACACAGCTATTGGCTTTTTTTGCTGCTTTGATCTGTGCTTCCCTTCCGATTTCGGGGTTTCTGATCTGGTTGGGGAAAAGGAGGAAAAAGCCTAAGTCTTCGCTCAAGATGGGTTTGAATGCTTAAAAATGGACGTTAAATCTGATCTTGAACCATGATATTTTTATCTAATATTTCAGATAGAAAAAATAAAGTTTTTTGACTTATGAGATTAGAGATGGCATTTCTTTTTGAAAAGCCTGATCCGTTAAATCTCGCTCCTGTGGCTGCATCGTTCAGAAATATCAAATCGAGTTCCCTTAAGAACTGGATGAATATCCCCTTAAACATATGGGGGCTATTGTCATCTTTCACAAAGTTAGATTTTGAAACCAAATTAACATTTTCAGTCACACATACTCTTCTTGATAAATCCAAGTTGTCTAAAAAACCTATCCTTGTTAAGTAATCTGGGGAATGGAATAGCCGACTATATTTTTCAAATGTTAAACGCTTTATTTCAACCAATTCATCGATAAAATTGGATAGCGACTTATATCGTCTACACTGCTTTGCGATTAAAAGACGTTCTTCATCCATTATTTTTTCTAGAACACAGATCACCAGCTCGTCTTTGTTTTTAAAATACCAATATAGAGATGGAATACTCACCCTTAAGGATTTGGCTATATCTTTAAGGGGAGTTTTTTCAATTCCAAAATGTAAAAAAAGCTGTATAGCGGCATCTGTTATCGTACTTCGATTTAACATATCATATAAATTTCGTAAGGATATCCAACAACACTAACTAAACTATTTTCATTTCTGGCTTGCCAGCGCTTTTTTAATCTTCATCATAATATCATCAGGAACAAAATTTGGAAGTTTGGTGTTAAACCAGTTTTGAAAACCCACAACTTTTTTCCCGTTTCCTTCTAATAGGTGCTTCACGCCTTGGATTGCCACATCTTTTGGATGCATCGGTTTGGTTTTGTGCAAATTGGTAGTCTGCATTTCAGATGTGGTAAACCCAGTATCCACCGTTCCGGGATAAAGGGACAGAACGTCAACCCCAGTACCTTCCAATTCAGCATCGAGTGTTTCACTAAACGCCTTTACGAAAGCTTTGGTTGCAGAATAAACAGAAAAATATGGCATCGGTAAAAATGAAACCACAGAGCCTACATTCATAATTCTACCAGATTTTCGGCTTACCATATCTTGTGCAAAAAGCTTGCTTAATACCACTAAACTGGAAATATTTAATTGGATCATACTCAATTCTACTTCCAATGATGTTTCAGTAAAACTACCATAGTTGCCTATGCCTGCATTATTTACCAGATGAGTTACCAATAAGTTTTCATTTTTAACTTTTTTGTACAGCTCCTTAGCAACATTTGCATCAGAGAGGTCTGCAGCGAAATATTTAACAAGATTGCCATGCTTTTCCGTTAGCTCTGCCTGCATTTGCTGCAATTTGTTCTCTGTACGGGCAACCAAGATCAGGTTCAACCCTTTAGCTGCCAATTCATTCGCCATTTCGTAGCCAATTCCTGAGGAAGCACCGGTAATTAATATGTATTCTTTCATCTTTAGTAAAATTTATGTGAGTAATTTTAATTTTTAAGTATGCGGTTAATCAGGTTAATCAAGAACAGCCTCAATTCCAGAAACAAGTCTTCCCGTCTATTTTGACATATTATATCTTTTCGTGCAATTGTGGAGGTATAAGCTTGTACATTACCGGGGTAACGATCCTTGATAATATGGTAGAGCTGATCAGCCCCCCAATCAGTACAATAGCAAGTGGCGCTATCTGTGGATTGGGATTCATGGCAATCGGGATGAGACCACAAATGGCCGTAATAGAAGTAAGTACAACAGGTAGAAACCTGGTTTCTCCGGCAATGTGGATCGCCTCATCTATGCTTTTTCCATCTTCCCGCAATTGGTTGGTAAAATCAACCAATAACAGCGAATTCTTTACCTGTATGCCCGATAAACCGATAAAACCAATGATAGATACCAGCGACATCGGGTTTCCTGTCATTAGTAGAAATATCACACCGCCCAAAACGCCTAATGGAATAATTGATAAAACGATAATGATGCCCTTAAATGTCTTAAATTGTAACAGCAGCACAGCGATAAACAGGAACGTACTCAGAATGATCACCGAAAGGAAATTTCCGCCCAGCGCATCACCTTCCGATTCGGCCTCCCCAGACAATTTATAATAATAGCCCTTTGGCATTTTTAATTTGTTGAGTTCGGGCACAATATCCTTGAGGATATCGTTTGCCAAAACATTATCCTTGGTGAGCGAGGTAACCTTTGCAAACCGTGATTTATTGAAATGGTTAATTGCAGTTGGAGAGGTTTCCAGCCCAATGGTTGCAATCTGATCGATCTGAATTGGTGCACCCTGGATATTGTTCACATAAAGGTTCTTCAATGCATTAAGATTTGAAAACTTATCACGTGGAATGGTGATTACGACATTCCTCGAATCGCCCCTGTCATCAATGTAATCCCCAACAGTCAATCCGGCAACAGCCAACCTGATCACCTTGTCAATGTCGCTGGTCAGTACGCCCAATGTCCGTGCTTTTGCCTTGTCAATTTTGATCTTTACATCTGATTTATAGGCATTGAGTTCATTGTTGATGAAAAAAGTACCTGGATGTTTACGTAACAGCTCCTCCACTTTGAACGAGAGCGATCGCAGTGTATCCTGATTCTCTCCAAAAACCCTGACCACAATATTAGCTTCTATCGGTGTACCCTGTTCAAAATCCTTCACTTCTATTTTTGCATAGGGGAAATCAGTGAATTTGCTTCTAAGCGTTTTGATCAGTTCAGTTTTGTCATTTGGGCTTGTCTCTTCTTCCAATTGCACAAAAATCTGTGCAAAATCCGGTTTTATATCCTGCTGATGCACGTTGTAATAGATCTGTGGATTGCCTTTTCCTACATTAGAGGTGTAGTAAACGATTTCCTTATGCTTTTTCAGTTCCATTTCCACCAGCTTTGCAGCTTTATCGCTTTCTGGGATATTTGCCTGTAGCGGCATTTTAATATTGATCAGAAACATCGGCTTTTCTGAGGTAGGGAAAAGTTTAAACCCTGCCAGTGGGAAGAGTAAAAAGGCCAATACGCTTAATGCAATGGAAATACTAATGGTTACCTTCGGCCACTTTAGCGCCAATGGCATAATACCACGATACGACCAGGTTAAAAAGCCCTGCAGTTTTTTTAAGAAATAATTTCCTTCCCCATGGGTATGGGTTTTCAAGATCTTGCTGCCGATAAAAGGCACGAGTGTAAGCGCTACGATCATAGAGGCCAGGACACTGGTAATAATGGCCATAGGCAGACTTCGGATAAATTCTCCGGCCATATCAGGCAGAAAAGCCAATGGTAAAAATGCAATCACAAGCGTTGCGGTACAACCTACAACAGCTGCTCCAATCTGCTTGGTACCCTTTAAAATGGCATCCTTTCTGGAATGGCCTTCCCTTAACCATCTTTCGATATTCTCTACAACAACGATACTATCATCAACCAATAGCCCTAATGCTACCACAAGCCCAACGATACTGAGCTGGTTAAGTGAGAAGCCTAAAAGGTTCATTGCAATAAGACCAAGGGCCAGAGAGAGTGGAATGGAAATCATCACGATCAGTGATGGTCTGAAGCCCAATGGCAACAGGGTAACCACCACCAATAGTATAGCCAATCCAAAATCAAAGCCCAGGTGTCCCAGCCGCTTTGATACCATGTCTGCCTGGTCAAAATTTTTGACCATTTTAATGTTCTGTGGTAAGGTTTGAGAAAATTGTTCTAACACAGGAGTGTACTCTTTCTTAACCTGACTGATATCCACGTTATTCTTCATCGAAGAGGTAACCAATATACAGCGTTGTCCATTGATTCTGGTAATGTGGTTAATGGTGCCGTCCATATAGCTAACATGGGCGACATCCTTCAGGTATATTATTTTTCCATTGGAATTATAAATGATCGTATTGGCGACATCTTCAACATTTTTAAACTTGCCACTGGTTTTTACATTAAAGACCTTACTGTCTATATTGATGCTTCCTCCTGGAATATCAGCCGCCTCGCTTTGTAGGCTGCCTATCACCAGATTTAATGGTATTTTTAGCTGGGCCAGTTTATCGAGTTGCATGTCGATGCGGATTTCCTGCTCTGGCATTCCGGTGTACTTTACCTCTCTCAGATTGGTGATCTTTTCCAGCTGGGTCTTCAATTTATCTGCATTGTCGCGCAATATTTTAGACGAAGCGGTGTTTGAAATCAGCGCAACCTGAATAATCTTTACATCTGACGAGGCAATTTTTTCGGTCTTGATCTGATAAATGTCCTTTGGAAGCTCACCGTTTTTCAGCGCATTGATTTCCGTTGATATTTCCTGGTATTTGTTGTCCACATCAACACCATACTTGAACTTGATCTGTATCGCTGCTACGCCATCTTCAACCGTGGTCAGGATCTTATCGATGTTCTCCAGCCCATAGATCTTATTTTCTATGGGTTTTACCACCTGTTCTTCCATATCCTTCGGACTGGTGCCAGGGTAGATTACCGTTACCAGATATTGCGGAGGGTGGGTCGTCGGATCTTCCGAGCGAGGCATGGTAAAGAGCGTAAGCAGTCCCACCACTGCCACAAGCACAAATATGATCAGGGTAAATTGGTAGTTCTTTACAGCAAAATTTGTAATTTTCATCTCGTGGTCTTTATTTGATAATGTTTACGGTGGACTGTTCGTTGAGGTAGGCGCTATTAGAAATAACTATGCGATCTATTCCTTCCAGTTTATCTTTTAGGTAAACATTTTTATTGTCGAACTTCAGGATGGTTACAGGCACTTTTCTAACGCTGTTTGTACCATTGGGGGTAAAGATGTAACCCGTCTCTCCATCTGCCTCTACAAGGGCGCTAAATGGGATCACAGTCCTGTTTTCTGAAGCATTGGTTTCGATTGCCGCCTTCCCGAACATGCCAATTGCAGGTTTCAGATTGCCCATCTGGAGCTTCAGCTCTACCTGAAAAGATCCGATAGCGGCATCAGCCGATTGAAGTTTACGCAATACTGTTGCCTGGAATGGCTGTTCGGGATATCCATCAAGATAAGCAACCGCCCGTTGCCCTGCACTGATCCCTGCCCATTCCAGGTCAGTTACCCCAACCTTTAACAGGTAGCTATCACTTTTTTGGGTTGAGCCCGTCATCAGCACCGGCATTCCGCCACCGATCACTTCGCCTACACTGGCAACCTTTTTGGTTACAAAACCGTCAGAGGCCGCATAGATCCTGGCATAACGCTGATTGAAGGCCGTTGCCTCACTTGTTTTTTTTGCAACATCCAATGCCGTTTTGGTATTCTGCAGCTGTTCCAGCGTAAATACGCTGTCTTTGTAAAGGCTTACCGCTCTGGCATAGTCACGAGCGGCCTTATCTACACCAAGATCTGCTTGAGCCAGGCCGGCCGCAATTTCGGTAGTGTTCAAGGTGGCCAGCAATTGCCCCTTTTTAAAAAATTGTCCCTCATCTACCAGGATGCTGCTGATTACCCCACCAATTTTGAAGGAATAATTCGCTTCATTTTCGGTGCCAACCAGTCCGGTAACCTGTATGGAATTTGTTACCCCAAAAGAGGAAACGGGCGCAACTTTTACAGAGATAATATCTGGCTGGCCGAGGGGATTTGTATTTTTCGGTTTTTCTTTGCAGGCAAACAATAGTGATGTAAGTGCAATAAGTGTGAGTTGTGTCTTGTTCATGATATTTATTGTATGTTGAAACTAGCGCTGGCACGTTCGATAGCGGTAAGGGATATCCAGGTGTCGAATAGGGCAATGTTTGATTGAAGTTGGGCATCTACCCATTGGTTTTGTGCATCAAGTAGTTCTATATAAATTGCCATTCCCTCCTTATATAGCTTGGTCACGTCATTATAATAGGTCTGACTGGTTTTTAGTTGTGATTGGGCTGCCCGGTACTGAGCAGAAGCGCTTTGCAGGTTTGCCCTACGCACATTCAGTTCAGTAAGCAGTTGCTGGGTTACATGATTGGTCTGCGCCGATATACCCTGTTCACTGGCAATAGCCTGTTTTATCTTATAGCTGTTCCGTCCTGAGGAAAATAGGTTCCATTCCAGTGAAACGCCCAGCAGATAATACCTGCTTTTCTGGTTAAACTTCCAGTCAAAAGACTGAGCACCCAGATCGAGCGAAGTACCAACTTTAGGTATGAGATAAGATTTGGCAAGGCCGGTAAGGTTCTTATTTATTCCTTTGGCAATTTCAAGCTTCGCCAGTTCTTCGCGGCCATTCACATCATTAAGCAATAGATTATCCTGTGCGGGCAGTAATGGAACATCGTCTGTTAGAATGAGATCGGTTAATGGCCTGTTTAATAGAAAATTGAAATAATAACGGGCAGATTCCTCTGTTTTTTGGGCAGCGGTAAGTGATGCGTTTATTTTTGATACCTCGTTCTGGCTGCGGATCACAGCCGTGCGGTTGATCTTGTTATTTTCAAAGAGTTTCCGGTTTACCCGTTCACCTTCTTCGAGCAGTTTTAGAAAGGATTGATAGATCTTTATTGCATTGGTGGCTTTAAGATAGTTGTAATATGCCGTTTTGATTTCTTTGACCAGTTCACGTTTATACATCAGTATTTCCGCTTTCTGCAAGTCTACCTGTTGTGCTTTGATCCTTTTATTATATACCAGCTCCGCATTCAGAATAGGTAGACTGGTGCGGAACTTGGCATCGTAGAAGTTATCCGGATTAAGCAGTATGCTCTGGTTCTCGAGTTGGGGAAAGGAATTGCTTCCTGTAAGCTGGTTCAATGTAGCGTAGGCGGCATTAAAAAGATCACCTGTAGGAAAATCAATTGTTCTGCCTCCATCGGCTTTTGTGTAAGTTGTAGAAAAAGTTACACTGGGCAGGAACATGCTTTTTGCTTCTTGGAGGGCATAGATGTTCTTTTGCAAAAAGAAGTTCTGTTCCTTGATGCTCTGATTTGACGCTAACCCCTGAGCGATATAGTCGTTCAAACGATTTTGGGCATTGAGTCCTGATGGAAAGAAGATGATCAGTAACATTACTGCTGACCAACAAAAGGCGGGTAGTTTTTTGATAAAATTAATCATTGTAATAAATTTAAACAGTGTTCAGTATGATGTTAAAAAAAAGGGTTAACCCTTCTCAAGTAGTGAAACAAAACATGCATAGCCATTATCCATAAGTTCCTTGTTGGTCTTGTGTTCAAAACTCATCGTTCTGTCCTTACAGAAAAGAGCGCAGATGCCATGGATAGCAGATAGGATCATAAATGTAAGATACTCAGGATCCATGTCTTTAAAGCGGCCAGTCTGTTGGCATTCTAAGACCAAGTCGTGTAGGTACTTTATTGCTTCTTTTGCAATCTGGAAACCGCTTTCTTCTGAATTTTTTAATGGCTCTTCTACCAGGAACATGAGGTTATAATAATCTTTATTCTCCTGCGCAAACTGGATGAATGCACGTCCAGAGGCTTTCAGGCGTTCAAATGGATCTATAACCGAGTCCAGCACCCGAAGTTGTTTAAGAAGCAGGCTAAAGCCCTCTTTATGGAGTTCCTGAAAGATTTCACCCTTATCTTTAAAATGGAAATAAATCACCCCTGCACTATAGCTGATCTCAGTGGCGATGTTGCGCATACTGGTCTGCTCATAGCCGTTCTGAAGAAATACTTTTCTGGCACCATTTAATATGCGCTGTCTCATTTCCTGTTTCTCTCTTTGCTTTCTTTCTGTAATGCCCATGGGATAAAATAATTAATAAAGATATTAACCTGATTAAGGAAATAACTTTTTCATTTGCAGCTTCTCATTTTAATTGATAGTACAAATGTATTGAACAGTGTTCAATAAAACAAATATTCTTCTATATATTTTACTTAACCTAATGGTTTTGCTGAAAAACTAATAATTTAAGATTAGAATCTCTAACAACATTTAGCGTCGCTTGTTGCACGTCCCTCAATCGAGAATTTTTCAGGGGGGAATTAATTATAACATAAGAAGGCTAGCTTACCAACGTTGCTATTAATTTAGAAAGTGGTCTTTGAATTGCGTGGGTGATGTTCCCACTTCTTTTTTAAACAGCCGGGAAAAATAGGTTGTGTTTTCAAAACCCAGTAAGTGCGAAATCTCTGATACATTCAATTCGCCTTCTGCCAATAGGTTTTTAGCTTTAGCAATCAGGAAAAGATGGATTAGTTCTAATGCTGTTTTTCCTGTCTCTTCCTTTAGTAGATCGGTTAAATAGCGCGGAGAGATATGCAGCTTTTCTGCCATTAGAGAAACAGTGGGGAGTCCAATCTCTTTAGTTGTCCGCTCTTCAAAATTAGCTGCAAGTAATTCGTTGAACTTTGTTACTGTTGAGCCGGATAATTGTGTACGGTTGATAAACTGTCTTTTATAAAAGCGCTGTGCATATTTGAGCATGGCGTCAAGATGGCTAACTATGATGGCCTTACTAAGTTCGTCGGTATTATTATGATATTCTTTATCAATGCTGAAATACAAATTCCAGATGATTTCCTCCTCTGCAGGAGAGAGATGCAAGGCCTCATTCACTTCATAATCGAAATAGCCGTATTTCTTAATTTCGTGGTAAAGGATGGTTCCGGGTAAGAAGTCTTCATGGATAATAATCAGAAAACCCTTCTCTTCAAGTTCGACATTTTTAAAGGCTACTTTCTGGTGGGGTTTTACAAAAGACATCGAGCCACGGTCGTGGTCATATTTTGTTTTCCCATATTGCATGCTGCCCGATTTCAGCTTCTTAAATCCTATGATGTAAAATTCCGAAGAAAATTCGAGTATATTATTTCCGTCGCAAGTGCCCCGCTCACCGTATGCCACACTAAAAAGCGGATGCTCTGGAGGATTAACGCCAAGCGCTTCATGCAGCTCACTTATTTTTTTAAAATGATCCATTTTTCAGTAGTGATAAAAACAGAATCCAGCAAATCCGGATCCTGTAAAGTTAACTTTATTAGCCATGTGCTGCCACAGCAACGTCCTGCCATGATTCCCATGTTTTCAGGCGCTCTTCGTAAGTATATTTTACCCAAGGGTAAGCGGTCTTGCCCAGTAGTAACCTCAACGGCGGATTTTCAGTATCAACCAATTTTAGAACCGCTCCGATAGTTGCAATAGGATTGCCGGAATCTTGCGCTCCGGCATGCTCATAAAAATCTTTTCTCATCTCATCGTAAGCATTTACAGTTGCACTTAAGGCAAGCGAATTGGTACCGAAAAAATCTGTGGAGAAACCAGCCGGTTCCAGTATGGTTACCTTAATGCCAAAACCACTCACTTCGCCGGCCAATGTTTCAGTAAGGCCTTCGACCGCGAATTTCGATGCACTATAAAGTCCCATCAATGATACTGTATTTAGTCCCAGCGCACTTGAAAGCTGAATGATGTGCCCCGATTTCTGCTCGCGCATAATAGGGAGGACCGCCTGTACAGTCCACAATGAACCCAGTACATTCGTTTCAAACTGCAATCTCACGTCCTGCTCGCTCAACTCTTCTACAGCTCCAACATGACCGAAGCCTGCGTTATTAATTAATACATCGATACAGCCAAAGTGTTTTTTTGCAATTTCGATCGATTCAAAACTCAACTCTCTATCGGTTACATCAAGTTCTAAGACCAATAGATTCGAAGGGAATTCCTTTGCAAGTTCAGTCAATGTTTCCGGGTTGCGCACAGCTGCAACAACATTATCGCCACGTTGTAAAAATGCTTCTGTCCAGATCCTGCCGAATCCGCGGGATGCGCCTGTTATAAAAATCGTTTTTGTCATTATATTATTATTTAATATTTGATGATGACAAATTTCAATCAATTATTAACAGCTATTGTGATACAAAAGTAGGCAATAATGAAACGTTTCTACGTTGATCTATATTATGCTCTTTTTGATCTGCTTAACTGCTGCGAACAATAGTGAAATGCATTATTCTTTTGTAACTACTTTCCTGTGGTTGATTCCCCAATCTTTTAGAGAATATATTATCGGCGTTAAGGTATCTGCATAAGGTTCCAGGGTGTACAGGATTTTAACGGGGTAGCCGTCTAAAACGGTACGCTTTAATAGTTTATGCTGTTCCAGGTCCTTGAGTTCTTTAGCCAGGACTTTAGGGGTTATTCCTGGAATGCTTTCCTGTATGTCGGTAAAACGATCATTACCAACACCCACCGAAATAATAATGGGCAGTTTCCATTTGCCACTAATTACATCAAGCGCGTCCCTTACCGGCTTAACGGTATTCAAACAGTCACAGTGTTCTTTCTTCTTGGCCATAGTCTCATCCCTTAAATAATAATGACTTTCCTTTGGGAAAGTACTATACAAAGGAAAGTAAAATGTGATAACTTTGCAATAATTATTTGAAATAGGGTGGTTGATAAGGACTAATGAAACAATTGAATTTTTTATCTACAAATCAATATGGTAGGAAAAGACTTCAAGGAAAGGTTAGCATAATCTGATAATACATCAAAACAAATATTAAAGATACTGAATATGAAAATAGGAATAATAGGTACAGGTGCCATTGGAGGTACCATTGCGAAAAAAATGGTTGCAGCAGGACATCAGGTTTTCGTAACCAATTCGGCTGAATTTGCAGAACTGGAAAAGCGGGCAAATGAATTAGGTGCATTGCCTTCGCCCTTGGAGGATCTTGTTAAAGGTAAAGATGTGGTCGTACTATCAGTGCCAACCATAGCTATTCCTGGCCTGTCAAAAACTTTATTTAACGAAATGCCATCTGATACCATCATAGTAGATACGTCCAACTACTATCCATTCCGCGATGCCGACATCGAGGAAATCAAGAACGGTAAAGCGGAGAGCGTGTGGGTTGCTGAACAAATAGGGCGCCCTGTCATTAAAGCATTCAATAATCTGCTGGCAGAAAGTCTTGCGTTTGGGGGGACACCTAAAGGTGCACCAGGGCGTATAGCAATGGCTATATCCGGAGATGATCCAAAAGCAAAAGAAATTGTATCCGGACTTATCGACCAAGCAGGCTTTGATGTGGTTGATGCTGGAGATTTGGAAAGTTCATGGAGACACCAGCCAGGAACTCCGGCCTATTGTACAGAATTAAATGTATCGGACCTGAAACAGGCACTCAACGATGGTGTGAGGGAAGTTGCAGCTCAAATAAGGGATTCTGTGATTAAACTATTCACTGAGCGCAATACCCAGCCTTTGCATGAGGAGATAGTGGAATTTAACCGCTCTCTATTTCCTAAAAATCCAAAATCGGAGTAATTGGAGGTACAGTCATAGCTGAAAAATTAATTTGCCACCTTAAACCTAAATTATATTGTTAATTGATAAGCCGCGAAGAATCGTCATCTCGCCACTATGCATTACTCGGGACGAGATGACGACGATTTTTAGAATCTGCCATTGATAGAGGTTGGAATTTTTCTAATACATCGGCGTGTTGATGACAGGTTTTGGCGGTTCGTCATTCCCAACCCGATAGTTATCGGGTTGATTAAGAACCTTAATGCAGAGCAACCGGCCCCGCTATTTAGGTGAATGCCTGGGTTTCCTTAATACTGGATAAATCAGCAATCAAAATATCTGCTGCGCCCTTTACTTTTTTGGCAGATGAACTAATTGCTATTAATTGCATCGCTGCCAATTTTCCAGGCCCATCTGCTGAACCTGTAACAAGTATTTTAGCCATTCATTACTTTAAATTAGTTTTAAAGAAACTATCCAATTTATCAAAAGGGATTACATCTACTTTATCATATAAATCTACGTGAACTGCATTTGGAATAATAATCAATTCTTTCGGTTCATTCGCAATTTTGAAAATATCTTCACTGAAATATCTTGAATGCGCATTTTCTCCTGCAATCATTAACATTGGTCGTGGCGAAATTTCTTTCACGTAACTTAAAATAGGCATATTCATAAATGAAATTGGATTGGTAATCAGCCATGCCCCGTTTGAATTAACTGAATTGACCTGGAAGCCACGTGGGGTTCTATAATAATCGAAATATTCTTTTACAAATTGTGGTTCATCGCCTTTCAATGTTTCCGGTAAATTTCTCGGACCATCTGCAGGTTTTCCGGCTTTGGCATCCTTCCAACGTTGCTCGCTTAAATTTTCCAACGTTTTGGTTCTTTGCTCAAGCGTCACAACATCATTGTATCCCCTCGACATTACTCTGGTCATATCGTACAAACTCGTAGTGGCAACCGCTTTTACTCGTTTATCAATTGCTGTTGCATTCAATGCGAAACCTCCAAATCCACAAATTCCAATGATGCCGATTTTGTTTCTGTCTACATTTTTCTGTAATCCCAGAAAGTCAATTGCGGCACTGAAATCTTCAGTGTTGATTTCCGGTGAAGCTACATTTCTTGGCTCGCCACCGCTTTCACCGGTGTAAGATGGATCAAATGCCACAACAGCAAAACCACGTTCTGCCATTTGATTGGCATACAATCCTGACGATTGTTGTTTTACTGCTCCAAAAGGTCCGCCGATTGCCAATGCCGATAATTTTTCGGTTCCTGTATTTTTTGGAAGGTATAAATCTCCGCTTAATGTAATGCCATATCGATTTTTGAAGCTAACTTTTTTACGGATTACTTTATCGCTGAGTTGGAATGTATAATGTTCTTTTGATGTATTCATTTTTTCTGAATCTGATTTTACTTTTTGTGCAGATAATTGTCCTGATGCCAGGAATAGTATTGCGATTGCTAATGCTTTTCTCATTTTATTTTATTTTGATTTATTTTTTATTAATTGAATATTGCTCATCTGTTACGGCTTCGTTCCAGTTTACAATGCCTTTTTCGGTATTCGGAATGATGTACAACTGCTGCAAACCCAGGTCAGCACTCGCTCCGTGCCAATGCCTTACATTCGGTGGGCATTTTACGACACTTCCTTTTCTGATGATTTCAACAGGCTGTCCTTCGATTTGATGATAGCCCACTCCATCGGTAATAATGAGGATTTGCCCCGCAGGATGACTGTGCCAATGGCTTCTGGCACCGGGTTCGAAATATACGTTGCCAACTAATGTATTGTAAATGCTATCTGAAGCAACCAAGCTGGTAGGATAAGCACTCCCGGTAAAGGTCTCGCTCGGGCCTTTTTCTCCCTTAGGGAAAATTTCGGTTAGTGTGCTTTTATCATTTTTCATATTTTCTTTATTTTGATTGTTGCATGATAGTGCTGTCAGTGAGACAGATATCCATAACAAAGTGGATCTATAGCTACTTCTCATTTTATGCTAATTATTTTCAAATTTTACGATCACATTTCCGGCACCCAATGCCTGGGCAAGTCCGTTAGGATTGTCAACATATCCAAGTTTTGTATAACTGTATGGGGTGTTGAAATTTTTATAAAAAAGCACTAGTACATTGCTTCGATAAAGCATTAAATCACCTGCTTTCATATCACCACCAACTGATGCATTTGTTGGCAATGCACTGGGAAAATCGTAGTATTTTTCATTGCCATTCAGTTCAGTCATATTTATGGTAAGTGGTAGCCTGGCTTTAAATGCAGTTGCACTTGGGTTGTCAAATAAAGTTGCCGTAAAAACTGTTGTGCCGACTGTAATTTTTATTTTAGTTGTGCTTGATGATGCATCTGGGGTATCTGCTTGTGCGGGACTTTCATTCTTGGAGCAGGCGTTAAGTTGCATACCAATCATCATAACCAGAATTATAGCTTTCATTCTCATCGTTAATCATCTTAAGGTTGAATAGTTTTAATGAACTTTGCCGGAATTCCACCCACAACTGTATTCTCAGGAACATCTTTTGAAACTACTGCTCCTGCTGCAATTACAGCATTTTCACCAATGGTAACGCCCGGTAAAATAGTGGTATTGGCGCCAATCCATGCATTTTTTTTAATGTGAATGGGTTTAACTATCAGTCCTTTTCTCTCTTGAGGATTTATTGGATGATTTTCTGTAATGAGGCTGACTTTCGGGCCAATTAAAACATCATCTTCAATGGTTATTCCGCCCAATGCCAGGAAGGCGCAGTCGAAATTGATGAATACGTTTTTGCCAATGTTGATGTACTTGCCGCAATTGATGTATATCGGCGTGAAGACGGTAACATCCTGAATTTCTTTAGTTAAAATTCTGCTCAGTATTTCAGAGATTTCTTTAGGATTTGAGGAATTATTCATCTGAATAAGCAATTCTTTCACAGCGAATGCTTCTTCCCTCAATCTGCCTATTTGAGGGTCGGTGGGGAGTACGGTTTCACCAGCTAACAGCCGCTCAAAAATATTTTTTTGAGGTGGCAAAGAACCGGGAATATGGTTTGAATCTGACATCGTATTTGGATTTGATTACCAAGTACAAAGTTAGCCCCGCCTTTAGGCAAGGTGGTAACGATTATCAAACCAATGATTAAGAAATTCAAACTTCTGCTGAGCGAAATGCAGTAGGATTGGTTCCGGTAAATTTTTTAAAGAAATTGTTGAAGTAGGTGGGATAGTCGAATCCCAGCGCGTAGGCGATTTCTGAAATGCTCCAGTCGGTATGTTGTAAAAGTGCTTTTGCTTCTGTGAGAATTCGCTCGGTAATATGGGTAGTTGTTGATCTTCCTGTTACTTCTTTTACCGCACGATTAAGGTAATTGATGTGTACATTCAGATGTTGTGCATATTGTTGTGCAGTTCTTAGCTGAAGCGGATTTGCAGTAGTTTCAATCGGAAATTGTCTTTCCAGCAACTCCAGAAAAACGGAAGTTAATCTCGAGGAGGCATTTTGGTTTTTCTCATAACCTTCCGAAGGTTCCATCTTTAGCGATTCGTGGATAATCAGGCTGATGTAATTGCGAATCAACTCATCTTTAAATACATAATCACTTTCTTGTTCAGTAATCATTTTCTGAAAAATGGTATTGAGAAATGTTCTTTGCGCTTCGGTTATTTTCAAAACGGGCGTTCCGCCGATTTTAAAAAAGGAAGATTGTTGCAGACTTTCAGACCGTTCGGAATTTTTAAAGAACTCTTCCGAAAAAAGAATGGTATAGCCAACATAAGTTGTAGAAATGGTTTCCCAGGAATAAGGGATATGCGGATTTCCAAAAAAAAGAATGGTTCCTTCTTGTTCGTAAGTTTTATCTGAATAGTGAATCCTGCTTTTTCCAGTCGTCAAACAAATTTTATAGAACTCCTTTCGGCTATAAGTACGGGTGTCAGTAGTGTCTTCTTCTATTTGAAATGCCTTAAAACCTTGCAGTTTCAGCTCATTGTTAAACTTGGAAATTGCTCTTGTTACCTTCTCTTTCATTTAACAAAATTAAGAAATTCAAATATATCTATCGGGTCTCGCCATTTTATTTTTAAGAAACCATATGCGGTAATTCAACGGGCACAATCAGAAGCCTCTACAACAGTAAAAAGCGATCTTCCGTAAAAATGTATCACATCTTCCCACTTCTGTATAACTAACCTAAAGTGCCCTTGTCTCATCTTTGCTTCATCGTTTAACAAAATAAAGATTATAATAATGAGTAAGACAATTCTAATTACAGGAGCATCGTCAGGATTTGGACTAATGCTTGCAAAAAGCCTTCATCAGAAAGGTTTTAATGTTATCGGCACCAGCCGAGAACCAGAAAAGTACCAAGGGAAATTTCCTTTTAGATTACTAAGGCTCGATATTGATGATGACAGGTCAATCCAATCCTTTGCTGAACAAATTACAAGTGAAACCACACAGTTGGATGTTTTGGTGAATAATGCAGGCTTCATGGTTACTGGTATTGCAGAAGAAACGCCTATCGATGTTGCAAGGCAGCAATTTGAAACTAATTTTTGGGGGACAGTAAAAGTGACCAACGCTTTATTGCCTGTTTTCAGAAAGCAAAGATCCGGACAGATTATTACCGTTAGTTCTATAGTCGGTTTGATTGGCCCACCAAATTTATCTTATTATTCTGCTTCGAAACATGCAGTGGAAGGGTACTTTAAATCATTGAGATTTGAATTAAACCCATTCAATATTAGCGTTAGCGTAGTAGAACCTGTTTGGTTCAAAACTAATCTTGGACACAATGCGATTGCATCAACAGGCAATATTGCCGACTATGATGTATACAGAAAAAAAGTTAATGCAGCAACACAAAAAGGTATAGACGAGGCGCAGTCACCAGAAGTTGTGGTTTCAAAAATCACGGAATTAATTAAAGCTAAAGAACCGAAATTCAGTAACCCCGTAGGTAAAATGAGTGGAATGATTTTCTTCCTACAGTCCTTTGCCCCAAAAATGTTTGAGGGCTCTATCTTGAAAAGTGTAAAATAATGATTAACAACCAATAAAAATCTCAAGTTATTTACAATGAAAACCGAAAAAATAATTACCCACGCAGAAATTATTGTAATACCTGAAGTGATGCAGGAAGTTTTACCACAAGCCAGGGCCACAAAGGAAAAAATATTGTTGGAAGAAGGTTGCGAGACATTTATTTTAACCAATAAAAAAGAAAGTGAGAGCACATTAGTTATTTTTGCAGTATATACATCTCAACAAACTTATGAGTGGCATCTGAAGCAGGATTATGTCAAAAGTTTCTTTAATTTTTTAGATGGAAAACTGAAAACTGCACCAGTGGTGACTTATCTGAAGGAGGTTTAAAACAGGCAAGACACTAATCATTTTATTAAAAGCCTACCTTCATGTATCAAAATTTTAATAAATTTAAATTGATCATAAATCATGAAGCATTATAAAACAATCACGGAACTTTATACTACAAATGGTTTTCTTTCGCCAGAAAATCCGATGTTAGGTTTAGTAACGTTTGAAGATATAAAGGGTTGCCAGTTTGTAGAAACCGAGTTTACCTTGGGCTTCTACAAAATAGCTTTGAAGAAGGTTAAGTCGGGCAATGTGATGTATGGCAAAACAAAGTACGACCATGAGAACGGTTCTATGTTTTTCCTAAAACCCAATCAAATCGTGCAGATGAATGACATAGAGCTTACTGAGAAAGGTTTTATGATTTATTTTCATGAAGATTTTTTAGTCAATCATCCATTACATTCAAGCATTCAGAAATACGGTTATTTTGATTATGAAGCCAATGAGGCATTGCACATTTCACCGAGTGAAGAAGAAACACTTTGGGATTTGTTCAATAAAATAAGGAGCGAATATTATAATAATCAAGATGAGTATAGCAGAGACATTATGCTAACCCATATCGACTCTATTTTAAAATATTCCCAACGTTATTATAAACGTCAGTTTTTAAATCGGACAGTACTTTCGGGTACAACAGTTTCGAAATTTACCAATCATTTAAAAGCATATTTTGATAGTGGCAAACTTAAAGAAGAGGGATTGCCAACGGTAAAATATATGGCATCTGAATTATTCTTGTCAGCAAGGTACTTGAGCGATTTATTAAAACAGGAAACGGGCAGAACGGCGTTAGACCATATACACATTGCATTGGTAATGGAAGCAAAAAACCTGCTGATGAGTACCGACAAAACTGTTGCCGAAACAGCGTATCAATTAGGATTTGAAAATCCACCATACTTTTCAAGGCTTTTTAAAAAAGAAGTAGGAGTTACACCTACTGAATATAGGGAACAGTTTTTAAATTAAAAGGATATCTTTAAATCTTCTGCATGACAAGCCAAACTGGCGTAGTTTCTGTTTGCTGAAACTTACGCCAATTTGTGTCGCTCACCAATTAAGTAAAACATTTTAAGAAAGCGTTGAATGATAACTCGTATTATCATTTTAATATTACTTTGAACCAAATTCCTAAGGAGAAGGGACCAATAACATTGCATCGGCAACTGCTTTTGTTCCGTTCGGTTTGATTTCGATATATGGCCGGTTACTGCCCGAAAATGAATATTTGCCAAGGCTCACCCATTCTCCCGAAGTTTGACCAAGCACTTTCACATCGGCACTTTTTATCAAAATGGTTTTGTAGCCTTTGCCATCAAATATTTTAACAACCGTTTCTATATCTGGCGATCCGGCTTTCGGATAGTAGGCATAAACATTATATTTTCCGTTTGTAGCTATTCCCGGGCTATACCGTACAGATCTGCTGGTGTCTGCGTCCTCTTTGGCCTCAAAATAATCAGGGCCATAACCACCTTTTTTTTGCACCGTCCAGTTTCCTTTTATCTGTACTTTATCCGTGTTGTTGTTGTCAATCAGGATGTCGGGGGTACTTCCATCGGCCAGGGGATTGCTTTTTAATTGCTGCTGCAAACGGCTTACATCGATTTTTTGAACCGAAAGTTTGCGGTCTATCGCCTGAACAGCGGCCATTGCCGAAGATTGCCCAAGTACCATAAAAACCGGTTCCATCCTGATGGAACCGTAAGCAATGTGCGTAGCAGAAAGGCATACCGGAACAATGAGATTTGAAGCTTCACTTTCTTTTGGTATGATTGCCTGGTAGGAAATAGGGTATGGGCCAAATCCGCCTTCTTCTACGTTGCCTTCATTTTTGACCATACCATTAACCACCAGCCTGTCGCAATTGTGCGAATCCATCGTATAGGCTGCCATCCCGACTCCATCTGTTACAATTTCCTTGCCCTGACAGTGGTGCTGGGTCATTACAAGGGTGCCAAGCATTCTTCTCGCTTCCCTCACATAGAGCTGATGAGACCAGTTGCCGTTATTTGTATATTCATCTTTAGGGTATCCCCATTGGCTGATCTCCGTTCGGATATGTTCTGGAACTCGGGTATCGTGGCCAACAAAATAAAGCAGTCCCTTTGTGTAATTGGTATGGGCTTTCCAGATCTGTTCGCGTTTGTTATAATCTGCATCGGGATATTCCCAGTTCATCCCGATCATGTCGGTTGAAAAACCGTTTCTATTGTTGATATCGGTCTTTTGATTAGGCATCCCGCTCCAGATAAAAACATCCTGAAGGGACTTCCAGTTTCTTTTTTCCATCTGTCTGATGAGCAGCTCATAGCGTTCGGGAACATAATCTTCAGGCTCGGTGATCGGGATCATATTGGCGGGGTTATTGGTGAGACAAATCCTGAAATTATAGGCCTGTACCTTTTTATCTCCGCTGCCTTTGTCGATCAGTTTACTTGGAGTAATCCCCCAAAGTAGTCCGCTGGACGGATCCCCTTTAACTTTATAAGGATCTATACCGTCCGGAAGCTGATGTCCGTTCATGAGCTGTACACCATTGAAGGTTTCATCGTAAGTGCTGTTTGCTTCACGCCCCACCGTATAGGATATCCCTGCTTTAGCCATCAGATCTCCCTCATAAGAGCAGTCGATAAATACTTTTGCCCTTACGGTGCCCACTTTCTTTTTTGCCGGATTTTCCAGCGTAATGGCTGTTATCAGGCTTCCTTTTTTTTCTACCCCTGTAATCCTGTTTTCGTAGAGGACAGGTACCTTTGCTTTTTTGATGTACTCGTTAAAGAGATTTTCAGCAACGTGGGGTTCAAAGATCCATTGCTCAAACTTGCCATAATGTTTGCCTATCCTTCGGTAAAAATCGAGGGCAAGGCCACTAATGGCATATTTATTTCCAATATCTGTCAGGCCCAGCCCCCCAGAGCTCATTCCGCCCAGGTTTTTTCCGGGCTCGATCAATAGAACGGATTTTCCCGATCTGGCGGCAGTGTAAGCTGCTATAACTCCTGAAGAGGTTCCACCATAAATGCAGATATCATAGTTTCTATACAATGAGCTTTGTGCTTTAAGACCTGTTAAAGGGCATATGAATGCGAGTAAAATGTATACAAGAATATTTTTCATCATCAGTATTTGGGGTTTTGAATGAGTTTCGGGTTGGTAACGGTCTCTATATTCGGAATCGGCCAAAGGTAATCTCTTCCGGTATCGAAAACACGGACTTCAATCACCCTAAGTTCTGTCCTGTTTGGTACAGCGCTGTAATCGGCCAGACCGTTTTCATCAATCTGTGGTGCGGCTACCAACAAACCTTTTTGAACCCTGCCATAAAAGTTTCCGGTCATCGCTTTATCGGCAATTTTCCACCTGCGCAGATCAGAAAGCCTGAATCCCTCCATGGCAAGCTCATACATCCGTTCTTTACGGACCAGGCTTCTGAACTCTACCATTGTTTTTCCAGTTGCGATCGGCGGCATGTTAACGCTAGGCCGGGTTCTTACCAGGTTTATGGCGTCATATACAGACTGATCAAGCTGTCCGAGTTCATTTTTTGCTTCCGCATAAATCAACAGTATCTCTGCATATCTGATCTGGATCACATTGAGTTCTGAATTTGTCCGATCGGCCTTATCTTCCAGATCAACATATTTTTTCCAGCAGTAGCCGGTAAAAGTAGCGAAAGCATTCAGGGCATCCTGGTTATCTACGCGTGTAGCAGGAGTGGTATTGTAATTCCAGCATTTTACGCTGTCTCTGTGTGTTTCAAATTGATAGTTGTAAAATATAGAACCCGGAACTGCTATGGTAAAACCAAGCCGGGGATCTCTGTTTTTGTATGGGGATGTAGGGTCGTATAGGGGAGACTTATCAATATTGAGCCCATCTGTACATGGATAAGCATCTACCAGAGACTGGGACGGTACTTTATTGGTGAAACCCAATCCATTACGCGACACCAGGTTATTGGGGGTGGAATGCATTTTTGTTTTTGAAGCCTTCAGGTATTGAAAAGCCCATATGATCTCAGGCGAGTTTTGTCCGGCGTAAGAAAACAGCGTGCCGAAATTATTGTGCAGGCTATAAATTTTCAGGTCCATAACCGCTTTTGCAGCTTCTGCCGCATCTGCCCATCTCTCATTGTTCAGGGCAGCTCTGGCTTTAATGGCCAGCGCGGTGCCCCTGGTTGCCCTTCCTACATCTGCAGCGCCATAGCTAACAGGGAGATCAGCGGCTGATTCTGTCAGTTCTTTGAGCACAAAGTTCAGCACTTCAGCTTTCGGGGTTTTGGGTAGTTGTGAATCTTCGAGTGTTAGCACCTTGGTAACCAAGGGTACGCTCCCGAAATAATCAATGAGGTACTGGTAAGTGTAGGCACGCATGAAACGTGCTTCAGCTTTACTTCTGTTGTAGATGGCAGTGGTGGCCTTATCTTTTACTTTGTCGATATTGTCCAAAATGAAATTACATTTGGCAATTACTTTGTATCCCTCTGTCCATACGCTCAGAGAAAAACCGTTATTGCTATCCTGGTTCCCCTTGCCCAAACTCTGAAGTGCGCTGTTGTTCCGGTCCCAGCCAATATCGGTACCGTTATCTGTGAGCAGGTTAAGCGGCATATTATCCAAAGGGGCATAACTTGCATAACGGTAAAGCCCGTTTACCGCCAGTATCAGTTCATCCTGGTTGCTGAAGAATGTTTCATCAGAGGGGCCACTCAAAGGGCTCTTATCCAGATAGTCCTTTTGGCAGGATAATAATGCTGTAAATAAAACAGCAAAGATCAAGTAGTATATTTTAGTTTTCATCTGTTCTGTTTTTAAAATGTGGCTTCTAAACCGAAACTATAAACCTTAACCTGAGGGTATATATTCCCACCGCCAACTGGCGCTTCTACATCATATCCTTCCCAGAACCTGTCGAATGATGACAGGTTAGACCCGTTTGCAAAAATCCGAAGCCTTTTAAGTGCAACTTTCTGGGCAACACTAACTGGTAGAGTGTAACCTATCTGTATGTTTTTTATCCTCAGGTATGATGCATCTTTTAAAAAGAAGGTAGAAACCTGTTCGTTATTGGTTTCGCCGAAAGCAAGGCGCGGATATTTGGCATTTGGATTGTCCGGTGTCCATCGGTCTTTGTTATCCTCCCTGATGGTTCCGCCTATTGCGCCGCCAACATTAAATGGCAGGATTCCTGGACCTGCTAGGTAGCCATTTGCTTTGCCAACCCCTTGAATTAATACCGAAAGGTCAAAACCTTTGTAAGAACCGCTCAGGGTTGAAGCATAGGTGAATCTTGGTATGGTGCTGCCGATTACAATTTTATCGGCCTCATTGATCAGGTTATCGCCGTTCTGGTCTTTATAGCGGATATCTCCGGCCTTTACCGTACCAAACTGTTTGGCATGGGCAGCAACCTCCGCGTCAGAAGCAAAGAGTCCCTCAGCCTGGTAACCGAAAAGAGAACCAATGGAATAACCTTCACGGTTTACCGTTAATCCCGTCTGATTGACACCTTTTGTGTCTACGATAGTGTTTTTTACATCTGAAACGTTGAAGCTGACATTATAATTAAAATCCTTTATTTTTCCTTTGTAAGCAAGCCCGAGCTCCCAGCCGTTATTATCAACAATACCGGCATTTTGAAAGGGCTTGCCTACGCCAACTATTAATGGAATGTCCAACTGAAGTAGTATATCACTTGTTCTCCGTCTATAGTAATCTGCAGTTATGCTCAGGTTGTTGAAAAGGGTAAGGTCTATACCGATATTTTTTTCTTCCGTTTTTTCCCATGAAATCATCTTGTTTGCCAGGTTATTTAAGGCGGCAGTATTTACAATCTGTTTTCCAAGGGTATACGATTCAAGCAGAATTGTGGTTACAGAAGGGTAGGTACCAATATTCTGGTTGCCCAATTTTCCCCATGAAAGCCTTAGTTTTGCTTCGTTGACCACTTTTTTTAAGCCAGCCATAAAGTTTTCTTCCGAGATGCGCCAACCTGCAGATGCAGATGGGAAAAAGCCATATTTGTTTCCCGATGAAAAGCGCGAGGAGCCATCATAACGGGCATTGACTTCTAGCAGGTACTTGTTTTTATACACATAGTTAAACCTGCTGAACAGCGATTGTAATGCCCATTCTTCTTCACTGCCTGTTGCCTGTTGGTTTAGGGCCGAACCGGCGTTCAACACCGGATAATCTGGCAGGATGTATGTATCACGGAAGGCATTGGTCCATTCATTGAAATAATCCTCGCGTGATGCCCCTACTAAAAATTTTAAGCTGTGGCTGCCAAGTACTTTTGAAGCAGTAATGGTTGCACGTATGTTGTTAAAGAATGATTCACTCTTGTTTTGCGAGAGTGAAGTTAGGGCAGGGGTAAGGAAACTTGTAGCGCCATTTGGCAGATAGGATTGGATTGCCTTTCTGAAATTTTTTGATGAGGATAGCGCATATTTTGGTGAATACGCGGCCTCAGCTTCCAGCCATTCTACAGGTTTGTAAGTCAGGGTAGCATTAATGCTCCCAAAAGGCCCCCTGGTGCGGTTGGTGCCGCCATCTTTACTGGCCGAAATCGGATTAGAACCGTTCCATCCAACACCCCACTGGCCGCTTTGGTTGATGCCGATCTGATTTGCAGGGATTCCATTCATCCATTGGAAAATTTCACTCGAAGAGGCTGCAGGATCGGTGGTGATGGCATTTACAAACTGCAGATCCACTCTTGCTTTCAGCTTATCCGAAAAAGTAATGTCTGCATTGTTCCGGATGGTATAGCGTTTGAAGCTCGAATTTTCAATAATCCCTTTCTGATCAAAAAGGCCGAAAGAACCCAATAGCCTTACTTTTTGGGTGCCACCTTGGATGGTTAGAAAATGGCTTTGCTGTAAGCCTGAGCCGGTTAAGGTTTCTTTTTGCCAATCAGTATTTGGATATAGATCGGAACTAACTCCACCTTGCTCGCGGTATTTTTGTATCAGTGCTTCAGAATATAGTGGAGTACGTCCTGTGTTCACATAGGCCTCATTGGTCAAAAGCATGTGATCCAGTGCATCAACCAGATTTGGCATATTCGTTGCTTCCTGCCAGCCGATATAGTTATTGTAAGATACATTTACCTGATCGGCAACTGCCCTTTTTGTGGTGATCAGAATTACGCCGTTTGCGGCCCTCGAGCCATAAATAGACGACGAGGCAGCATCTTTTAAAATGGATACAGATTCAATCAGATTGGGGTCTATGTTATTCATAGAGCCTTCTATGCCGTCAATCATTACAAGGGGATTCGAATCGAGAAAATTTCCGATGCCCCTTATCCTGATGGTTCCAGCGTCACCTCCAGGTCTTCCAGAACTCTGCCTCACGGTAACGCCGGGTGCCATTCCCTGCAACGAGGCAGAAGTCTGTCCCATGGGCCGCGCGGCAAGGTCTTTGCCCGAAACCTGTGAAACCGCGCCGGTAAGGTTTACCTTTTTCTGGGTGCCGTAGCCCACAATCACAACATCGTTCAGATTTTCATCAAGGGGCAGGAGTTTAATGTTTATCCGGCTTTCCGCTCCAACAGGTATTTCTTGTACTGCAAATCCTATGTATGAAAATATCAGGACATCTCCTGGATTGGCATTGATTTTATACTTACCGTTTTCATCAGTCACGGTTCCGCCATTACTGCCCTTTATTTTTACGCTCACCCCCGGAACCGGTTTACTGGTTTCATCGGTAACAACGCCCGTCCGGTCTTCTTTTTTTTGTTCCCCAATAGGCTTGTTTTGAATGCGCTCTTCACTCTTTTCGGGAGATGTAGCCTTTTGCAGTACAATGTAGGTCTCTTTTAAAACCCATTCAAGCTTTTTTCCCTTTAAAGTCAGGTTCATCACTTCGGGAAGCTCAGC
This sequence comes from Pedobacter sp. 22163, assembly GCF_052045595.1. Lineage (NCBI taxonomy): Bacteria > Pseudomonadati > Bacteroidota > Sphingobacteriia > Sphingobacteriales > Sphingobacteriaceae > Pedobacter > Pedobacter sp. 22163. Next base: position 231,033 of record NZ_JBQEPM010000002.1, read on the forward strand.
TTGTTTAAAATTGACGGAAATTTTCTCAGAATCATCGAGGAGCTTATTGCTGTAGAAAACAGTAAAGCCGGTTTGTTTTTTGATTGTCCTGAATACAGATGCGATTGTAATGTTTTTGCCTTCAATACTGATTCGGCCTATTGTTTGGGGGCTTGCCCCGGTAATGAGGATGAACAGCAGCATGAAAGCAACCGGCAAAGAAATCCGGCCCGTTCGGGTAAGGTTTTTGTTCATAACAGTTAAAGTTTATATTGGTTTCCCTTAAGATGCAGCTTTAACCAAAATGGGTGAACGGAACCTGAAAAAATTATCTGAATGTTAATATTCCGCTTTCCAGTTTAGCCTTTATGCCTGAAGATAACTCTAAATTTGATAGTACAACATCCAGCGGAAGTTTTTTGTCAATTTCGCCGGTAAATGTCTGTTCTGATACAGCAGGGGATTTCCAGTCGATTTTTACATCGTACCAACGACTGAGTACCTGTGCAATTTCGGACAGGGACTGGTTATGGAAATAATAAGTGCCATTTCGCCAGGAAAGTACTTCCTGAGGGTCAAAAGGTTTGATGATGAGTTTCTCATTACCGTAGCTTACCTGTTGATTTGGCTTTAACATGATGGATTCATTTCCGTTAGTGGCCGAAACTGATCCGGTTATAAGGGATGTGGCAAAATTTTTCACATTATAGGCATTAACATTGAAAGAAGTACCATGAACCTTGATGTCCGCAAATCCGGTATGTACGATAAATTCCAATTGTGGATTGTGGGACACTTCAAAATAAGCTTCCCCTGTTAAATAGACTTCCCTTGTTTTTTTATCAAAGCTGTAGGGAAAGCGCAGACTGGAAGCAGAGTTCATCCAAACTTCCGTACCATCGGGCAGGGTAATCTTGTAATCTTTAGTTGGTGGTACGTGCAAGGTTGCCCAGTCTTTATTGCCAGCTCCTGCAGGTGCATAACTTAATTCTTTTTGTTTGGTGTGTACTGTGGCACCGTCCATGTTGATGGTACGGCCTGCTGTGAGTTCGATTATCTTGCCATTATCTGTTTTGAGATATACCTGTTGCTGTACAGTACCTTTCTCTTGAGGCGTTAACTGCTGCTTATTAAAAAAATACCATACCAAAGGCAATCCGATAAGTAACATTGCAGCGGCGCTGATATATCGCCGGTTCCGCTCATAAAAGGATCTAACTGGTATTTCCGGAAGGTGAGTCTCAACATTTTCCCATGCTCTTGTTTCGTCAAGACCTGAGAGGAAAGATGCTGTACCAGGTCTTTTCATTTTTGATTTCAGGTCTTCCCAGAATTTTCTGGTATCGGGGTCTGCCAGAATCGCTTTTTCAGCAATAAAGTCATCGCCCTCACTTATTGTGCCTGCAATCTTTTCAAATAAAAGCCCTTTTATAAAATCCTCGTTATATTCCATCACTTATTTATAGATGCAGTTATAGTATCATTAGGTGAACGCTCATCTGAATGTGATTAATTTTTCCTGTAACATTTTAACCGCAAGCTTCAAATGTGTCTTTATTGAATTAACAGAAAGTCCCATTTCATTGGCTGCGTCCTGATATTTTTTATTTTCCATGTAAACCAGCTTAAATGCTTTTTGGCGCTGGGCAGGAAGCTCGTTAAGGGCAAGGTTAATGGTATTTTCGTTACCGGTCTGTTCTGATTGTTCAATATCCTCCTCCAGATTTATCCTTTCGGTATATTCATCCATTTTTTGCTGGGTAACTTTTCTTGTCCTTAAGGCCATCAGGCATTGATTGTGCACAGCCCTGAAAAGGTAAGCCTTAAGTGAACTGTTTACAGACTGGTAATGTGATCTTTGCCACATGGAAATAAACAGGTTTTGGACCAGATCTTCTGCTTCCATCTCGTCTTCCAGCATCATGTATGCTTTTAGCGCGAGTGGTTTGTAATATTTTTTAAATACCTGTTCGTAGGCAGTCTTTTTGCCGTTCTTGAGGTCATTCAATAATATTTGGTCAGTGATCTCCATTAATGTAGATTAAAGCAGGCGATAAATATATACTTTGAAATTCAGAAAAACAAGAAAGGCTTGGTACTAAGCATGATGCAACTTTTCCACTATTCGGATTGAGGATTTAAACCTCGCTGATATTTTTTGTACAGTTGTAATTATGGCTTATAGTAAGAGAAAGTCTGGTTATGGCCGTTGCAGCACTTTAATTTGGATCGTTGAGCAATTAGCTGAAAAAGTAAATGTTTAAACACAATAACACAGTTTTATGAATAGAATAATTTTTAAGCGTATAAATTGTTATGCCATCGTTGCCGGAAGTTGAAAAATTATCAAAGTCGTAAAATTTGTTAAATGTTTGTAGGGGATGTTAAGATAATATAATTTTGTCTACTAATACTATAGATTTAATATATTATGATATCCGAAACTTTACTTATCCCCTTAATCCGACCTCTAATAAATTCTGCAATAACTTTGGTTGCTGTTGTTGAACCTGGTTTCCTCTAATTTTTAGTCTCTTCCTGAATTTTTTATTTTTTTTAATGACCATGTGGAAGGGAAATAATCAAACCTAAGTAGATACGCTAAAGTTATGACCTCTGTATAATCTTAACATGATATGGGAATGGAATAAAGGAGTGACTGACCGAAGTGGAAATGTTGAATGGATAAATAAGATCAATTAAAAACACAATACCCAAAGGTATAGAAAGGAGTTTGCAAAAATAGGATAGTTACTGCATATAAATAAGGGAAAATGCAGGAATGCATTCTCCCCAGATTTCGACCATTGCCGGAGATCAATTGGCGTTGCATCCCGTCAGTTTATTCAATGATCATGTCAAAATTATGAATTCTGCACGGGAATTTTTCATATTCCTAAAGCTTGTTGCAGTTTCATGATTGGCATAAAACAATATAAATTATGAAAATAAGCGGAAAGTCCTGGAAGGACTCGCATAATACACCTTTGTTAAAAATACTTTTATTACTCTGCCTAACGGGAATTCTTCTGATTTCCTCCGTACTGCAGGCCAGGGCAAAAAGAAGCGGCGAAGGACAAAATATTAACCTCCTTTCTCATTCAAAGATAGCACTTGTGGCAAATTTGACAGCATATAATTTTCCTGGTTCTTTTGAGATTTCAAATATCTCTGATCTACGCTCGCAGACTGTTACAATTAAGGGAAAAGTAACAGATGAAAAGAACCTTCCCCTGCCTGGGGTAAGTGTTAGGCTCAAGGGAACTGCCCAGGTGGTATCAACAAATCCCGATGGCGAATTTCAACTGGTTACCGAGCTAAATCAGCCTACTTTGGTTTTTACCTATGTAGGTTATAAAACACAGGAAGTGTTTTATAAAGGCCAGCCGCTTTCCATAAAACTTGATCCGGATCAAAGTAAGCTTGAAGAAGTACTTGTGGTAGGATACGGTACGCAAAGAAAAAGTGATGTATTAGGCTCAGTAGCCACTTTTAATGCAAAAGCTGTAGAAGAAAAGCCGATATCAAGAGTTGAGCAGGCGCTTATCGGCCAGATGGCCGGCGTTCAGGTAAGGCAGCAAAGCGGCACGCCCGGAGCTGGTTTAAGTATTCAGGTACGCGGGGCTGGCTCAATCACGGCAGGTAATGAACCCCTTTACGTATTGGATGGCTTTCCTTTGGATGTAGCCAGTCAGAATGCCTCAGGAGGTATTTCGAACAGTCCACTAGATAATCTTAACCCAAACGATATCGAGAGTGTTCAGGTATTAAAAGATGCCGCTGCGGGAGCCATTTACGGTTCGCGTGCGGCGAATGGGGTAGTAATTATCACAACCAAAAAAGGTGTTTTGGGGAAACCAAGAATTAGTGTGAATGCCAACGCAGGTATTAGTTCGGTAGCCAGAAAGATAGATATGCTAAGTGCTGATGAGTGGGTTGCCCAGGCAACAGAACTTGCCAACGCTGCATGGGTAGCCTCTGGTACAGGAAGAACTGCTACTCAAACCAATGCTGAAAGAGCCGCTATTTTAGGCCTTGCTCCAGGTACTATTAACACCTCTTTTATGACTGATCCGAGATGGGCACAGCCTGGACACCCCGGCCTTGATTATGTAGATTGGCAGGATGCCATCTTTACCAATGCACCTTATCAAAATTACGAGGTTTCAGCAAGCGGAGGATCAGAAAATGTGACCTACTTTATTTCAGGTAACGTACTTAACCAAAACGGAACGTTGATTAATTCCAATTTTAAGAACTATGGTTTAAGGGCCAATGTGGAGGCCAATGCCAGTAAGAAGCTTAAATTCGGGATCAACCTTGCGCCATCTTATTCTGTTAATAATGCACCTCCGGGGGAGGGTAAGGATAACCAGCTCATGAATGCTTTACAGATGGTGCCTGTAGTTGAAAGTTCGGCAGGCTTAAATTCTGGTGCCTATGGAAACAGTACTTACACCTGGGGGAGCCCAAGGCTGATTAGCCCGTATGCCTATCTGGAAACCGCGATGAACAAGGTGAAAACCTCGAGATTATTGGCTTCCATATATGCAGATTACCAAATAATTAAAGGCCTTTCAGTAAGGTCGAGCGTAAATTATGATAACATTGATCGAAATACTTCAAAATATACATCCGATCAGGTTACCGTTGGTGCAGCATCGGCCCTGTTAACCAATCCCGGTCTTTACTCAACAGGCTCTTACGCGGTAACTAAGAAACAAAACTTTCTTAACGAAAATACCCTTAATTATACTACAACAATTGCCGGTGTCCACAAGATTTCTGCCATTGCAGGGGTGTCGTACAATATAGTGCATACCGAAGGGGTGAGCCTTGCAACGGCCGGAGGTTTTGCCAACGATATCATCAAAACCCTAAGTAATGCCATTGCCAACGCTGCAGGGGTAACCACTACAGGAACGTCAACTGCAGCTAATAATACCTTATTCTCTTATTACAGTAGGTTACAGTATGCTTTTAAGGATAGATACCTTTTATCTGGTACCATCAGAAGAGATGCCTCTTCTAAATTTGGATCCGAAAACCGCTGGGGAACCTTTCCTTCGGTATCTGCCGGATGGAAAGTTTCAGAAGAGCCTTTTCTTAAAGATGTTAAGGCCATTAGTGAGTTAAAACTAAGATTAAGCTGGGGTAAATCGGGCAACAACAACATTGGCGACTATAATGCCATAAGCACCCTGGTAAATTCGAATTACGTATTTGGTGGCAATACACCAACAACGGCTACAGGGCAGGTGGTTTCGGGGCTTGCCAATAAAGCGCTGAAATGGGAAACATCCAACACCTATGATCTTGGTTTAGACCTCAGCCTTTTGGCCAACAGAATCAATTTCACCTTCGATGCCTATCATAAAAAGAATACAGATCTACTGCTAAACCTGCCCGTACTATCAGCAAGTGGCTTCAGTACAAGTTTGCAAAACATAGGTGCGGTGGTAAATAAAGGATTCGAATTTGGGCTGAATACGGTAAACGTTAAAACAGCCAATTTCACCTGGACAATGAGCGCCAATATTGCCTTTAACAAAAATGCGATAACCGATCTTGGCCCAACACATGCCGATATCGAAATCGCTTCTGCCTATAGCGGTAGCAATGCACCATATCTGCTGAGGGAAGGACTCCCTGCTTTTAGCTATTACATCACTAAAACCGATGGAATTTTAACGGCTGCTGATATTGCCAATCCGGCTGTGGCAAAAGTATCCGGACAGAAAGTTGGCGACGCGAAATACGTTGATACCAATGGCGACGGAAAAATCAGTGCTACCGACAGGGTAGTTGGCGGACAGCCTTCTCCCAAATATACCTGGGGTTGGACAAACAATTTTAAATATGGGGATTTCGACCTTGGTATACAGCTATATGGTCAGCATGGAGGGTCGATACTTTCATATCTGGGCCGCGCAATCGACTTTTCAGGAAGTACAACCGCAAATGTTCTTGGGGTATGGAGAGACCGCTGGACTACAGCAGACCCCAATCCGGATGCACCAAGGGGTAGACTGGGCGCAAATTATACTTATCCAAACGTAACCTCTGATTGGGTTTATTCAAGCGATTTCTTTCGGGTACAGAACATTACTTTGGGCTATAACCTTAAGGGATTGATCAAAACCCCTGGCATTTCCTCGGCACGAATATTTGTAGCACTCGAAAACTATTTCTCTCATGATAAATATAAGGGGGGAGCGAATCCAGAGGCACAGAATACGAACGTAAGTGGCGATGCCAGCTATGCAATATCAGGCGATTACGGTTCCGCACCATTAAGTAAAACAGCTTCAATTGGAATAAACATTGGCTTTTAGCAGAATAAAATGAAAACGAAAATATACTTAACCCTTTTCTCCGCAATACTGCTGTTGGGCAGTTGCGAAAAACAATTAAATCAAACACCAGAGTCGAGTTTGGCTACAGCGAATTTTTTTACCAATAATAACGACTTTCTTCAGGCTGTAAATGGGGTGTATGCCCAGTTGAGCAATTATCCAAGTCAGGCATTGTGGCTTGGTGAAATGCGCAGCGACAACTTAAATGCGACTTCTGATGGTAACCGCGATTGGGACGGGATCAATAATTTTACACCGAGTATTACCACAACAGGATTTATCACTACTGCCTGGAAAGCCAACTTCAATGGCATATATAATGCGAATACTGTTCTGGCAGCTTTAGAAACCAAAGGAAGTGTGCTTACTGCCGCAAATGCAACAAGGTATGCCGCCGAAATCCGTTTCTTAAGGGCATTCTATTATTTTTCCCTGGTAAGGACTTTTGGCCAGGTGCCATTAATATCGACGGTAAAGAGCGCCGCGGAAGTAGCAAGCATTCCACGTAGTCCGGTAGTTGATGTTTATGCACTGATCGAATCTGATCTGCAGTATGCAGCGGCCAATCTACCTGCAGCTTTTACCGGAACTGACCTTGGAAGACCAACTTCCTATGCAGCAAAAGGACTGCTGGGATTGGTTTATCTTACCAAATCGGGCCCAACATTTGGTATAAACGGACCTGGCCTTAACAGCAATGAATATGACAAGGCTGCTGCTTTGTTCGATGCAGTGCTTACCGGAAGCCCTTACAGTTTTGCCTCCAATTACGCATCAATATTTTCTTACACCAACGAAAACAATAGTGAAGTGGTGTTTGATGTACAGTTTGCCTCGAGCTTAAACGGAGCAGGTTTTCCTTCCCATTTGGTACCTGTAGCTTATTGGACCAGTAATGGTATTTCCAATAGTTTTGGAAATGGTTATGGAGCCAGTACTTTTCCGGTATCAAAAAGCTTGGTCACTTCGTACACCACCAATACGGTAAGCGGCACCGATGTGCGATATCCTTTCAATGTGGCCACCACCTATACCGCTGGTCCTTTTATCAAAAAATACATCGATGTGGCCAAAAAGGGCTTATCGGGACGAGACTGGCCGATTAATTTTATCGTGCTGCGTTATACCGATATCTTGCTTATGAAAGCCGAGTGTATCCTTCATGGTGCAGCAGGTGCTCAAAGTGATGTAGACGCGGCAGTGAACAGGGTGAGGGCCAGGGCCGGCGTAGGTGCATTATCGAATGTAAATATTCAGACCCTGATGCAGGAGCGGCAAAGGGAGTTTTTAGGCGAAGGGCTCCGCTGGAACGACCTTGTGCGCGAAGGCCTAGCCATCTCGCAGATGAATGCCTGGAGAGTAGCAGATGCGATTACGAAAATTAATGAAATTGTACCGAACTATGTCATTTATCCGGTGCCTGCTGCAGAAATTCAGACTGCACCTGGCCTTTATACTCAAAATCCGGGCTATAACTAGTATATTATGTATATTATGGGAGGAATAAGATTTCAATTCAATAAAATGATCAAAAGAAGTTTAATCATCATAGGTTTTTCGTTGTTGTATAGTGGAGCAACATTTGCCCAGCGAAAGGCTGGGCAAAAGCCCAACATTGTTTTTATTTTGGCTGATGACCTGGGTTATGGAGATGTTGGTGTTTACGGGCAAAAACAAATCCTCACGCCAAACATCGATAAGCTGGCCAATGAAGGAACGCGGTTTACCGATTTTTATGCCGGTGCACCAGTATGTTCACCCTCACGTGGATCTATTCTTACAGGCCTCAACACCGGGCATGCTACGATTAGGGGCAATGCAACCGAACAGGGAGGGCTTGCAGGGAAGAAAGGAAAAAATGTGGTGTACCGGGCAAATCTTACCAAGGATGATTATACTATAGGAAACCTGATGCAGGATGCTGGTTATCATACCTCGCTGGTTGGAAAATGGCATGTGGATGGATACGATTCGCTCGCTACACCTCTACAAAGGGGCTTCGATAAATTTTCGGGATGGCTGATTAATATTCCTTCAACTTATGCAAGCACCTATTGGCCTGATCACCGTTACATTAATGGAAAACTTGTAACAGTTGAGCCTAATACCAATGCAAGAAAAGGCTATTATGAAACCAATATCTGTACAGATGAAGCACTGGCTTACCTGGAGACCCAGAAAGATAACAAAAAGCCTTTCTTTTTAATGTTGAACTTTAATAATCCGCATTCACCGCTGGATGTGCCAGACCAGGCGATTTATAAGAATAAAAACTGGCCTGAAGATATGAAGACCTATGCGGCTATGGTGTATTATTTAGACCAGTCGGTAGGTAAAATAAAAGATTACCTGATCAAAAGCGGCCTGTCTGAGAATACGATTGTATTTTTTGCATCCGATAATGGCCCAAGGTCGGAGCCGACCAGTCAGCTGAAAGCGGTATCCGAATTTTTTGATTCGAACGGTAAACTTAAAGGGTACAAAAGAGATATGTACGATGGAGGGATCAGGATTCCGTTTATCGCATGGGCGCCCTTTATTAAAAATGCGCCGAAAACAAGTGATGTGCCGGGCTATTTCCCCGATATTATGCCAACTTTTGGAGAGATTGCGGGTAAAACTACTGGATTCCGTACAGACGGCGCTAGTATTTATCCGGTTATTAAGGGCGGCAAGGTTAAAACCGACCGCTTTCTATATTGGGAATTTTTTGAATTGGGCTTTGAGCAGGGTGTGCGTTACGGTCGGTGGAAAGGGGTGAAAAGACATCATAAACTCGAACTTTACGACATTAAAACGGATATTGGCGAAACCAATGATGTGGCTGCTGCCCATCCTGATATTGTGAAGAAAATTGAGGATTATCTTTTAACTGCCAGAACAGATTCGCCTTATTGGACGGTAAAATAAAGGTAGTATTTTCAGTTTATGTTCGATCTTGAACTAACGGTTTATCTGAGCGTAGTCGATTGCTTTTAATATATCGAAAAACGGGTCTTCGACTACGCTCTCCACAGGAGTCCTTTGGACAGACTGACATACTAATAATTTATAATAAAATTTAAGTAGGCGCTAAGTCTGAAGGTGAAATCGAACCCGTTTTTCTAGTTTGGCTATTGGGTTGGAGATTGGTTTCTCTTAAACTCACTTGGCCTCATGCCATATTTTGATTTGAATACCGTCGAAAAATAATTTGGTGAGGAGAATCCAACCATGTAGGTGATTTCTGCGATTGTATACCTTTCATTGATCAATAAAAATTTTGCCTTTTTTAACCTTCTGTTTATGATATAGTCGGTTACACTGCAATCGAGTAAGGCCTTTACTTTTCTGTATAGCTGCACCCTTGAAACCCCCAGGGCTTTGCTAATCTCCTCTACACTGAAGTTTTCATTGCTTAGGTTCTGCTCTACGAGACCTGAAAAATCATTTACAAATTTTTTATCTAGGCTTTTTGAAATCGGTTGCCTGTTTCCAGAACTGATGTCGCTTGTGTAATGAGACTTTAGCAGGAGCCTGTTTTTCATCAGGTTCCGCACAGTAGCCAGTAAATATTCATAATTGAAAGGTTTAACGATATAGGCATCTGCCATACTCTCGAAACCATTGATCTGCTGTTCTACACTTCCCTGTGCGGTGAGCAGGATGATGGGGATATGAGATGTACGAATGTCGGATTTGAGCTTCTCTGTAATTTTCTTCCCGGAAAGGTCTGGCAGTACCACATCGCAGATAATCAGATCTGGTACCTGCTCGTAGGCAGAAGTGATTCCGCTTTCTCCGGTATTTGCAATAAATACCTCGTATTCCTCATCAAGTTTCTCAGCCAGATAATGCAGAAGGTCTGCATTGTCTTCGATTATCAATACCGAACGTTCTTTTAGTTCGCGCAACAAATCATGGTTCTTTTCTCTCTTGAGATGCTCTAGTTCGCTCGTATAGATTTTTGCATTTTCATAAAGCTCTTCTCTTTCCGCCTGTTGGGTGTGCTTTTCTTCTTCCCGAAGGTGTGATGACCCAAGGGGCAAGGTGACGGTAAAGATAGTACCATGCCATTTCCGGCTTTCTACGGTTAGGTCTCCATGTAAAAGATTCATCAGCTCCTTCGAAAGGGAAAGGCCCAATCCAGATCCTTTTCTTGCGTTCGAGTCTGCTTGATAAAAATGTTCAAATATATGGAGGATTTCTTCTTGATCCATTCCAGGTCCATTGTCCTCCACTTTGATAGCGATATGAGCATCGTCTTTACTCACTGTAAGGTGAACCGTTCCATTGGCTGGCGTAAATTTTAATGCGTTAGATATCAGGTTAAAAATTACCTTATCGAACATATTCACATCAAACCATACTGTTATATCCGATTCTTTAGTGAAGAGTCTGAGGTCTATGTTCTGTTTTTTTGCAGCGAGCTGAAAGGTCTCAATAATGTCCGCAATAAAATCTATAATATTGTTCGATGTCGATCTTATTCTCATCTTACCATACTCAATCTTCCTGTACTCAATGAGCTGGTTGATCAGGCGCAGCAGACGAAAAACATTTTTATTGATCAGCTTCAGGTTTTTTCCTGCAAGGGCGTTAATTTTTTCATTATTAAGCAGATCTTCAAGGGGAGAGAGTATCAAGGTAAGAGGGGTGCGGAATTCATGAGATATATTGGTGAAGAAGTTCAGTTTGGCCTCTGTCGCCTCTTTTGCCTTTTCAGACATCTCAATAAGCTTATTACGCTGGTTAAGGATTTCCAGGTTATTCGCCTCCAGGTTTTTGTTGATTTTCCTGTTTTCCAGTAGGGAGAAAAAAGCCAGTCCCCCGAAAACCACAGAGAGCACTAGCGTAACCACGGTGATGTTTAATGTAAGCTGTTGATTGTCAAATAAAGAACGTTGTTCAGCCAGGAGCGATTGCTGCCGTTCGATATCTCTCTGCTGGCTGCTAAATTTGCTCCACTGCAGTTTCATAAGCTGAACATTCGATGAATCTATAACCACAGATTGAAGGATATTTTCTTTAAGGATGGATTCTTTTCCAAGGATACGGAATGCTGTAGAAATTGCCTCTTTGCCTCCTGTTGGATAAAGCATGCTGGCATCTATCACTTTGTCATCAATCATCTGGAGGCCGCCTCCTTGTCCGGGTAGTGCATCTATTCCAATAATGGTCACCTTCCTTTTTATTCCGAGTTTATCCAACGCTTCCCTGGCTGCAGAAGCCATCTGGTCATTGTGCGCAAAAATTAGATCTGTAGTGAGCAATGTCTCCTTCATTTTCAGCAGCTCATCAATAGCATGCGATTTTAACCAATCTCCATAGATCTGATTCGAAATTCTAATATTAGCGGATTTTTGGAGCCCTTCGGCGAATCCTCTCTGGCGCTCTATTGTGGGAGAGGAGCCGGGAAGTCCCATGATTTCCAGAATATTTCCTTTTCCTTTAAGCAGACCAGATACATATTGCCCTGCCATCTTGCCAATCTGGTAGTTGTCTGCACCTACATAAGCGGTATAAGCCGAAGATGATGTTTTCCTATCGATAATAACCACAGGAATACCACTATTATAAGCCTGTTCAACGATTGGAGTGAGCGGCCGGGCCTCATTAGGAGATATGATCAACAGGTCGATATCCATTTTTAATAGTTCCCCAACCTGTGAGATTTGTTTTTTATTGCTGTTGTTTGCATCTCTATATATCAATGTGGCACCCGGATGCAATGAAAGTTCCATTTTCATCTCTTCCAGCATGGTTTTTCGCCACAGATCTGAGCCAACGCATTGTGAAAAGCCTATAACGTATTTTGCTTCCTTTTTCTTGTCGCTACAGCCACAAAGAATAGCCGTTAGGGTGACCAGTATAAGTATCCTATGAAGGAGGTGAAGTCTTGCGGTCATATCTATCATTTTAATAAGGGCAGTGTCTGGCACCGGTTGTATCTGGTTAGGATCCTGTTTGTAAGAAAATAATTCTAAAGATAATCAAATTTGAAACTTTAAGGAATTGGCGCTCGGCTGCGGGTGGGAGGATGAAAGGTACAGATGCATCAAAACCTTAATATTGATGTTTCAAAAGTGTAACCACATCAGGCCAGATAAAAATAATAAATTTTAATTATCTGTTAATCAGATGTTTGTGTGATGTGTCAAGATTGTATTTTTTTGGAACAGATTTGTTATCCTCCCTTCCTGTTTTTGACCAACTTGCAATCCTCAACCAATAAATAAACCCTTATGAAAAAACATTCCGTCCTGGCTTGGTCCATGGTCGTAGCCCTAGGCGGCTTTCTGTTTGGATTCGATACAGCTGTTATATCAGGTGCTGAAAAATCCATTCAACAGTTTTGGAACCTTTCAGCATTTGCACATGGACTTACCATATCTATTGCACTTATCGGTACGGTAATCGGCTCTCTGGTGGGATCCCGTCCGTCTGATTATTTTGGAAGAAAAAATACACTTTATTTCGTAGCTGCAGCATACTTACTTTCCTCATTGGGTACCGCGCTGGCAGATAATTGGTATATCTTTTTAGCATTCCGTTTTTTGGGTGGTTTAGGTGTAGGGATATCTTCTGTTACTGCACCCATTTATATTTCAGAGGTATCTCCGGCGCATAGAAGGGGGCGGCTTGTAGGGCTTTTCCAGTTCAATGTTGTACTGGGAATATTGATCTCCTATCTTTCAAATTATTTGCTAAGCCAGGGAGGAGAGGCATCCTGGAGATGGATGCTTGGTGTTCAGGCATTTCCATCCATAATATTCCTTGTGCTAATCTACTTTATTCCCGAAAGTCCAAGATGGCTTATACTTAAGCGTGGTGCATACGATAAAGCATTGGAAATCCTACGCATTATAAACCCATTAAACTGTGATGATGAGCTTGCCGCTATACAGAAATCCGGACAGGATATGCAGCGGGATAAATCTTCAGATGGACTTTTTTCAGGAAAGTACAACAGGCCTATTATCCTGGCCGTGCTGTTTGCCTTCTTCAATCAGGTATCTGGCATAAATGCCATTATCTATTATGCACCAAGAATTTTTGAAATGGCAGGGCTTGGTGCGCATTCTTCACTTTTATCAACTGTTGGTATCGGAATGGTCAATTTTATATTTACGCTTCTTGCGATCAATATTATAGATAAAGTTGGGAGAAAAACACTGATGCTGATCGGCTCTTTCGGATTGATTATTTCTCTTGGACTTGTAGCAGTTGCATTTTTGGGCGGTTCATCCAGCGGGTTTGAGATCCCGGTTTACGTAATGCTCTTTATAGCTTTTTTTGCTTTTTCGCAGGGGGCGGTTATCTGGGTATTCATTTCAGAGATTTTCCCAAATCAGGTCAGGGCAAAGGGGCAAACACTAGGGAGTTCTACCCATTGGGTAATGGCAGCACTGATTGCATTCTGCTTTCCCTATCTGGCGGAGTCATTTGGAGGTGCAAACATATTTTTCTTTTTCTGTGCGATGATGGTATTGCAGCTGGTATTCGTTTGGAAAATGATGCCAGAGACAAAGGGGAAATCTCTGGAGCAGATAGAGACCGGAATTGTAATGCACTAAATAAAAAAAAGACAAGAATATGATCACACCTGCTATATGCTTTGGCGAAATATTATGGGATGTGCTGCCTGATGGGCGCATGCCAGGTGGTGCACCACTAAATGTTGCCTATCACCTCAATAAACTTGGCCTGTCCAGCAGTATCATCAGTAAAATCGGAGATGATGAAAATGGAGTGAAACTGGAACGTTTACTTGATGGTTGGCAAATTAACAAAAGCCTCCTTCAGCGCGATACGATCCATCCTACCAGTGAAGTAATTGCCCGGGTGGGCAGCAGAAATGAGGTTTCTTATGAAATCGTGTTTCCCGTGGCATGGGATTTTATCGATCACCAGTCCATTATCGATAGCGCACTGCAGTCATCCACATATTTTGTATACGGAAGCCTGGCTTCCAGAAATACGCTTTCCAGAGAAACGCTGTTCAAATTCCTGGAAAGCGATGCGATAAAGGTATTTGATATCAATCTCCGCCCCCCTTTCTTTGATAAGAGCCTTTTGGCAAATCTGATGGAACGGGCTGATATCATAAAATTTAACGAGTCGGAGCTACACATGGCCCAGATCCTTTTCGGGGGAAGGTTCATAAATGAGAAAGAGCAGGTCCGTTTTATACAGGAACGCTTCAATGTTCCAGAGATAATCGTAACTAAAGGAGAATTTGGGGCTTCCTATTATAAAATGGATCAATCCTACCATGCCTGGGGATCTGAGGTGAAGGTTAACGATACCATTGGGAGTGGAGATTCATTTCTTGCAGCCTTCATTGCCAATCATCAATTGGGGCTGGCACCAAAAACCATTATAAAAAATGCGATCGGAATGGGCGCTTTTATCGCCACCAAAAAGGGGGGCTGTCCGGAATATGAGGTTGAAGAATACAAAAAGTTTATTGACGAAATATTTTAACTAAACATAGTACTAACCAAATCTGAATTTTTATGAGAAAAATTTTCCTTACCTGGCTTTTTGCCTGTATGGTAACGGGCCTGGCATTTGGCCAGACCAGGGTAATCAGTGGCGTTGTCACCGACAATGAATCCCTTCCTCTGGAGGCTGTAACCGTAGTGATTGTAGGTACCCAAAAAACGGTGATTACAGATGCCAATGGTAGTTTTAAAATTGAAGCTTCTGCCGGTCAGTCGCTGAGGTTCATTTATATTGGAGCAGAGCCATTAACCATTCCGATTACCGCAGAATCGGCCAATCTTAAGGTCAAACTCGACATCGCGATCAATAAGCTCAACGAGGTCGTGGTAACAGGTTATCAGAAGGAACGCAAGAAAGACATCACCGGAGCAGTCAATGTGGTTGATGTTTCAAAGATCAGGGATATCCCTTCTGGTAATGCTGTAAAGTCTCTTCAGGGAAGGGTTCCAGGGGTACTGATTACCACCGACGGTTCTCCAACCGGTCAGGCAACGGTAAGAATCCGGGGTATTGGAACCCTGGGCAATAACGACCCGCTTTATGTAATCGATGGAGTGCCAACCAAAAACGGGTTGGAACAGTTAAACCAGAACGATATTGAATCTATTCAGGTGCTTAAGGATGCGTCTTCGGCTACTATTTATGGTTCACGTGCAGCCAATGGTGTAATCATCATTACTACAAAAAAGGCCAAGAAAGGTTATTCAAAGATCGACTTCAATGCCTCGACATCCATTCAGAATTACGCCACCAAACTTAAAACGCTTAATGCCGAAGAAAGAGGCCGTGCCTATTGGCAGGCGGCGGTAAACGATAAGGCCAACCCCAATAATAACCAGATCTATCAGTATGACTGGAATAATAACTTTAACAATCCGGCACTCAACCGTGTGATCTTTCCAGAGTATATCGATGCGGCAAAGACCATGAAGCCTGCAGATACCTACTGGTTTGATGAGATTGCACAAAATTCGATTATCCAGTCCTATGATGCAGCCCTTTCCAATGGCGGTGAAAAGGGAAACAGTCTTTTTTCAGTGGGTTATTATGATAATAAAGGTATCGTAAAGGAGTCAAGAAGCCGGAAATATACGGCAAGATTTAATTCTGATTACAATTATCTGGACGGCAAGTTAAAGATTGGGGAGAATTTTTCAGCAAGCTACATTAAGAATGCCCAGATCCCGACAAGCGATATCCTATTTGCCTCGCTCGTACAGCAACCTATTGTGCCGGTATATACCACAAGCGGAGGCTGGGGAGGCCCTGCAGCAGGAATGACCGATAGACAGAACCCGGTTAGACTAATAGAAGACAACAAGCAGAATACTTATAATTTTTATAGGCTCTTTGGAAATGCATACGCGGATTACCAGATCATTCCTGGATTGAACTTTAGGACAAATTTTGGTGTAGACTATAACGGTAGCTATCAGCGCCTGTTAAAGAAATCATATGTTTCGGGCTTTTTGGCAGACCCTGCAAACCAGGTTAGCAATGCACAAACCTATCAGGGTAATATCATCTGGCAGAATACCCTTAACTATAAGATCACCAAAGATAAACATAACCTGGAAATACTCGCTGGTCAGGAATACATAAAGAACATCAGCCAGGAGTTTTCTGCAAGCAGACAAGGGCTGGCGATAGAAAATATTGATTATGCCTACCTTAATGCAGGTAGCTCAAATACCCTCAACGGGGGAAGTGGGGCAGGAAACAGGCTGTTGTCTTATTTCGGTAAGGTCAACTACAGTTACAACGACCGTTATATTGCCTCTGTAACTTTGAGAAGAGACGGTTCTTCGCGTTTTGGTAAAGATAACCGATACGGTACTTTCCCAGCTTTCTCACTTGGTTGGAGAATGAGTGAAGAAAAGTTTATAAAGGATCTGGGTCTGTTTTCTGATCTGAAGCTTAGATACGGCTGGGGCCGGTCTGGAAACCAGGAAATCCCCAACAACGCCACACGATCGCTATACGCTGCTATTTACGGGACTGACCCAACGTGGGACTTTGATAAAGGTACTGCATATGATATCACAGGTGCAGGTACAGGTCAGCTGCCCTCTGGCTTTAGCCTTATCCAACAGGGCAACGACAACCTGAAATGGGAGTCGTTAAGAGAATCGAATTTTGGTTTAGACTTTGGTTTATGGAACAATAAGCTTACTGGTTCTGTTGATTATTTTATTAAGAAAACATCAGATATTCTAATCAGTCCTGCTTACCTGGCAGTACTTGGAGATGGAGGGAACAGTTACAGCAATGGGGCTTCGCTCCAGAACAAAGGGCTTGATGCTATTCTTACTTACGAAGATAAGATTGGTGATGATTTTAGCTTCGGCCTGACGGGTAACTTTTCGCTCTACAGGAACAAGGTGACCGATTTACCTAAAGATGTACTGGCTTCCTATCCAGGCAATGGTACTGACAAAAACGTACTCGGAAGGCCAATAAACTCCTACTTTGGATATGTTGCCGATGGCCTCTTTACTTCACAGGCAGAAGTGGATGCTTATGCCAGCCAGCCTGGAAAAGGATTGGGCAGGATTAAATATAAAGATCTGAACAATGATGGAGTGATTAACGATCTGGACCGCGACTTTATAGGCGACAATAGCCCTAAGTTCACCTATGGACTTAATGTTTCTCTTAGTTATAAGAACTTCGATATGAGTTTTTTCCTACAGGCCATCAATGTGGATGTGGTGAACGACTTTAAGACTTATACCGATTTTTCTTCACTTTGGACAGGTACAAACTGGGGCAGCAGGACGCTTGATGCCTGGAGTCCTTCAAATCCGGGCTCTAGCATTCCGGCACTTACTCTTGTAGACCGCAATAATGAAGGAAGGTTCTCTACTTACTTTATTGAAAACGGATCTTATCTCAAGCTGCGCAACCTGCAGATAGGTTATAATCTTAAAAAGGCACTGAATATGAAAATTCAGAACTTCAGGATATTCGTTCAGGGCAGTAACCTTTTTACGATAAAGAGCAAATCTTTTACCGGTACTGATCCTGAGATTCCAAATTATGGATTTCCTGTACCGGTTGTTGGTACCCTTGGGGTAAATATTACATTGTAAAATTAGATATATCAAAAGATGAAAAAATTAATATATACACTGGCATTCTTCGCAACCCTATTGTTCTCATGCGAAAAAGCACTTGATGAGCCGGCACAGGGCGTAGTTTCAGGCGATGATCTGAATACTCCGGAGAATATCGATAAAATGGTTATTGCAGCTTATTCTGCACTTGGAAATGATCACTATACTTCTCCATATTCCAGTATGTGGCCGTATGGAAGCGTTCGTGGAGGAGACACCTATAAAGGAGGGGATGGCCCTGGAGACCTGTCAGAGTTCCATCTGTTTGAGACATTTTCCCTTAACAGGCCTGATAATGCACTCCTCGACCAGCTTTGGTTCAGGCTATATGTTGGTGTCGGTAGAGCTAATGATGCGTTGAGAAGAGTTAATACCATGTCTGCTACTGATTATCCAAATAAGGTTCAACGCCAGGGAGAACTTCGCTTTCTGAGAGGACATTTTTATTTTCTGCTAAAGATTCTTTTCAAATATGTTCCCTTTATCGATGAGAATATGGCAAAGGCCGACTATCCGTCCATTTCTAACAAGGCCTTGAGTAATGATGCGCTTTGGACGAAGATTGCAGATGATTTCAGAGCGGCCGTTACAGCGCTGCCGACAGATCAGAACGATAAGGGCAGGGTAAACAAAAATGCGGCAAAAGCATATCTGGCCAAAGTGCTGTTGTACCAGGCCTATACCCAAAGCGAAAATAACGCGGTAAGCGGTATTGATGCTGCTAAATTAAATGAAATAAACACATTATGTGACGAGATCATCGCATCGGGCAAATTCAGCCTGAGTACGGATTATGCCAGCAACTTTTTATCTGCTTCTGATAACGGCCTGGAATCTGTTTTTGCTATCCAGTATTCAAAAGATGATGGTACGCCAAAGGGGAGACTGGATTATGGGCACGCCCTTAACTATCCGATGAACCAGGAGTATGGATGCTGCGGTTTTAATGTGCCCAGCCATGACCTGATCAATGCTTTTAAAACAGGAACCGACGGATTGCCTCTTTTTTCCACCTACAACAATACAGATGCGGCAGCTTCTCTCGACTTTCAGAGCAGTTCATTCGATCCACGACTTGATCATACCGTGGCCAAACCAGGTGCGCCTTTTAAATATAAGCCAACATTTGTATTCCAGCGCTCGTGGTCAAGAGCACCGGCTATTTACGATGCATTTGCCAGTATGAAAGAAGCAGTACTTCCCGATGACGCTTCTTTTCAGAAAGTACCACCATTTATCGGAAGTTCGAAAAACTGGCAGATCATCCGCTACTCAGATGTGCTGCTTTGGAAAGCAGAAGCACTGATAGAGCTGGGGCGGCCATTGGAAGCGGTTCCGCTGATCAATCAGGTTAGAAACCGTGCAAACCTAAGTCGTAACCTATTGAAAAATGCAGCAGGAAGCCCAACTTCAAATTATAACGCTCAGCTTTATCAACCTGGGGTAAATTGTACCTGGACACTGGATTTTGCAAGACAGGCCTTAAGATTTGAAAGAAGACTTGAGTTCGCAACAGAAGGTTATCACTTTTTTGATTTGGTGAGGTGGGGGGTTGCTGCGCAGACTATGAACGCTTATTTTACGGTCGAAAAATCAAGGGTTGCCCATCTCTCAGATGCCAGGTTTACGGCAGGGAGGGATGAATATTTCCCAATTCCATTAAATCAGATTAACTTTAGTAGCGGGGTGTATAAACAAAACAACGGATGGTAATATTTCTAATGTCCAGGGAGCCTTCCCTGGATATTTGTTTAAATTTTAAAAAATATAACATGAAAAACAAATTTATAAGATCGATATTCTTTTTGCTTTTTTGCCTATTTTCTGTCGGTTCTAAAGCCCAATCTACAGGAGGCGAAAAATACAGGCCAGCTTTCCATTTCTCACCAAAGGCACATTGGATGAACGATCCTAACGGAATGGTGTATTATAATGGCGTTTACCATCTTTTCTTTCAGTATCATCCCGGGGGTACAACCTGGGGACCTATGCACTGGGGACATGCCACAACCAAAGATTTCTTTCACTGGGAGGAAAAGCCCATAGCACTTTATCCAGATAGCCTGGGCACTATTTTTTCGGGAAGTATCGTAATTGATAAAGACAATACCGCAGGATTTGGCAAGAACGCAATGGTTGCAATATTTACGCATCATAACCAAAAAATCGAAGAAACCAAAACCGGCCTGCACCAATACCAGAGTATTGCTTATAGTAATGATGAAGGTGAAACGTGGACTAAATATAAGGGCAATCCTGTGCTTCCAAATCCTGGGATAAGCGATTTCAGGGATCCAAAGGTGATGTGGTACGAGCAAGGCAAAAAATGGGTCATGACTTTAGCTACAAAGGACAGAATTACTTTTTATTCCTCCCCGGATCTTAAAGCCTGGAAACGCGAAAGTGATTTTGGACTCAACCTGGGTGCCCATGGAGGAGTTTGGGAATGCCCTGATCTATTTCCACTCAAAAACAATGGTAAAACGGTATGGGTGCTTTTAGTCAGCATCAATCCCGGAGGCCCTAACGGAGGCTCTGCAACCCAGTACTTTACAGGAAACTTTGATGGGAATAAATTTGTGCCAAATTCTACAAAAGAGAAATGGGTGGATTACGGGACCGATAATTATGCAGGGGTTACCTGGTCTAACACCGGTGAGAGGAAGATATTCCTTGGCTGGATGAATAACTGGCAGTATGCCAACCAGGTGCCTACCAAGGCATGGCGAGGTGCTACAACAATTGCCAGAGATTTATCGCTCGCAAGTGTAGATGGTGATTATTATCTTCGTTCGTTACCTGTAAAGGAAATTTCTCCATTATTAAAGCCTGTTTATAAGAAAGGACCTGTTACTATTGATAAGGAGATTGACCTATCTGCGTATGCCAGGCCTCTGGACGGAAAGTTCAAACTCGATCTCAGCCTTGAAAATACCAGCGATCTGAATATTGTATTATCGAACGTTAGCGGACAAAAGTTGATTATAGGCTACGACAAAAAGAACAACAATTACTTTATCGACCGGACACTATCTGGCGAAACATCATTTGAAAAAGGATTTGCCAAAAAACATAATGCACCCAGGTTACTGGCCGATAAGAAAATCAATATTAGCTTGATTCTGGATGTAGCATCCGTAGAACTTTTTGCCGATAATGGATTAACTGTGATGACAGATATCTTCTTTCCGGATAGTGCTATTGAAACAATCAAGATTCAAAGCAATGGCGTTAGTAAGTTAAGCGGTCTTTCTCTGTCAAAGATTGACCAGAAGCAATTAAAATAGCATAAGAGGTTGTATCTTAAATATAGATTTGTCATCCTTTCCAAAGGACTCCTACGGAGGGTAATTTATTTTATAAAAATCAAAATAGATGAGAGAGACGTTTTTTTGCAGTGATAGGCTGCGAAGAATCGTCATTGCGAGAAGGCTTTTTCAGCCGACGAAGCAATCTTACAACGATCGCTACCAGCGTGCGCATTAAGATTGCTTCGTTCCTCGCAATGACGACCTTTCTATAGGATTTGTCTTATAATAAAACATTAATCACCAAGACCCTGGCAAATAAATATCCTGTAAGTATTCATTGAAATATATATCAATGACGTTTCACCGAAATTATTATTATCTTGTATTTTTAAGTTAATGTATATTTGTCGGACGAATGGTCAACATTAATCACACGGATGAAAAGTCTTTATTGCTTCAATTGAAAAACGGTGATGAGCGCGCATTTGAAATACTATATAATAACTATAAATTCCGGATCGCCGGAAATTTATTCAAACTTCTAAAATCCGATGACCTCGTAAAAGAAATGCTGCAGGAGCTTTTTTTTAAAATATGGGAAGTGCGGACACAGATTGATCCCGAAAAGTCTTTTAAATCTTACCTCTTTCGTATAGCGGAGAACCTGGTGCATGATTATTTTCGGAAAGTGGCAAAAGACAAACGTTTACTGACTAAAATAGTTGCTTCAAGTTCAGAGCTTTATCTTCATGTTGAAGAAGATATGCTGAGCAAAGAAGATGCTCAAAAATTGCAGAAAGCCATAAACCTGATGCCCCCTCAGCGTAAAATGGTATTTACACTCTGCAAATTAGAAGGTAAATCTTATAAAGAAGTAGAGGAGATTATGGGCATTAGTGTCAAAACAATCAGTAGCCACATGCTACAAGCCAATAGGTTTCTTAAAACGTATTTTAGAGATTCTCCTACACTTACCATTTCGATAGTTTTAGGCATTTTATTCAAAGGCTTTTGATCCTGATCGTTGTTTTTGGAAATTAATTGTTAATTTTTTATTAACTGACTAAGGATATTTTTGCTTAGCTCCGTATTAGCTGTAAAAATTGAACCTTGAAGCCATCCGATCAACTCCATATTCTCTTCAAAAAATACCTTAATAATAGCTGTAGTCTTGAAGAAACACAGCGTCTGATGAGTTATTTCCAACTTGATGAAGATCAGGAAGTGTTGAAAGATCTCATTATCGGCGCTTTAGAAATTGAGGATGAACGTTATGAAACTGATCCTGCCATTGCCGGTGTACTGGCTAAGGTAGACCGGGATCTGTTCGTTCAGATTCAGGAATCAGCACAAGCCGTACCTGAAGGTAAAAATAAAACACTTAAACTCTGGTTACAAATCGCTGCTGTTGCCGCTGTTTTGGCTGTAGTATACCTGGGTGTTTATTTTTTCAATAACCAACCGGAAAAGGTTGCCACTGTTCCCAAAGTTACTTTATATGATATCAAGTCAGGGGGCTATGGTGCTACACTTACCCTGGCAAATGGCAGGAAGGTCAGCTTAGCAAATGCGTCTAAAGGTGAAATAGGAAGGGAATCAGGAATAGTCATCACTAAATCAGGCGACGGCAAACTGGTTTACCAGGTTAGTGAAAAGGTTTCGGATCCAAATGCTTCAAATACCTTGTCTACCGCCCGTGGAGAAACCTATCAGGTGCGGTTGCCCGATGGCACGCTTGTATATTTAAATGCCGCTTCCAGCCTCACCTATACCACCTCCCTCATTGAAAACGGAAAAAGAGTAGTTACCCTTAGTGGTGAAGGATATTTTGAAGTGGCGAAGGATAAGCAACATCCATTTATTGTAAAAACAAATCGGCAGGAAGTAGAAGTATTGGGAACTCATTTTAACATCAGCAGCTATGCCGATGATGAAGTGGAAAAAACCACCTTGCTGGAAGGAAGCGTGAAGTTATCTGCATCAGGTAATGCTAAAGTACTAAGACCAGGGCAACAAGCAAAGCTATCCGCTGGCAAAATAAAGATTAGTGAAACGGATACCGATCTGGCTGTTGCCTGGAAAAATAATGAATTTGTAATCGAAAGTGAAAACATCGAAACAATCATGAAAATGATCAGTCGCTGGTATAATTTGGAGGTTGTTTACGTTGGCGAAAAAACCACCCAGCGTTTCAGCGGCAAAGTGTCAAGATTTGATAAACTGTCAAAAGTACTTGAAATCGTGGAATCAACAGGGGAAGCTCGGTTCGATTTAAAAGGACGAACAGTCTATGTATCAAAATAAACAAACTAAACTATTAATAGAATACTAACCTAAACCAACCAGATGAAAAGAAGATTACACTAACTCAAGACATGTTAAACGAAAACCAGGCCCCGATTAGCCATCAGGACCTGGCAAAAGTTTGGAACATTCAATTAAAAATCAAACTAATAACCGCAGTCCTCTGTACGGTCCAACGCAAAAGAGGCTGCTTAACCAAACCGACTACTAATGTATCAAAATTCAAGGAAATTTGGTATGCCTAAACGGCTGTACCTTAAATTATTGCTAACTATGCGCTTAACCATCGTAATTATAATAGCGTGCTTTTTGCAGGTGAGTGCGTCGAGCTTTGCCCAAAAAGTGACTTTAACCAAGTCGAATGCTTCACTCCGATCTGTCTTCAAAGCGCTTAACCAACAGACAGGTTACAATTTTTTTTATACGGACAATTTGTTGGAAAATTCGTCGCCAGTAACCATTAATGTTAAAGATGCAGAATTGCCTGCTGTACTTAACCAAATTTTTGCCGCGCAAAACCTGGATTTTGTTATCCGTAACAAAACTGTGGTCATCAAAGCCATTGAATTGGCCAGGCAGGAAGTTATTTCCGGTTTTGTAGGCGATGCCAAAGAACGTAAGCCCATTCCAGGCGTTACAGTGTCGATCAAGGGAACAAAGTCTACCGTTCAGACGGATAAAAATGGAAAATTTACCATCAGTATACCACAGGGTGCAACCTCTTTGGAGTTTAGATTTGTAGGTTACAAGACCGTTGATGTGCCCATCTCACCTAATTCTAATTATACCATTTACATGGAGGAGAATCAGGTTACGCTAAATGAGATGGTGATTACAGGGATGGTTGACCGGAAGGTGAGTACCTACACCGGAGCTGCAAAAACCATAACTGCTGCCGAGCTTAAGGCGGTGAGTCCGGTAAATATTTTTGCAGGCATTGCTGCCCTGGACCCGTCTTTCAGAATGATTCCCAACAACAAGATAGGCGGGAATATCAACGCGCTTCCGGAAGTGACCATGCGTGGGCAAACGTCCTATCCAACCCTTGGTTCAGAGCTTGTTGGCAATCCAAATACACCATTATTCATTCTTGATGGATTTCAGGTTTCTTTACAGGCAATCGTAGACCTGGACATGAATCAGATTGCATCTGTGACTTTGTTAAAAGATGCCTCCGCTACCGCGATGTATGGCTCTCGTGGCGGTAATGGTGTGATGGTTGTTACAACAATTCTCCCACCGAGAGGAAAAGTAGAAGTTTCGATTACCAATAACCTCACTTTGTCATCACCAGACCTTTCTGTTTACAATATGCTCAACGCAGAGGAAAAACTGGATTTAGAACGCCGTGTAGGTCTTGTGGACAGTTATAGAGGACAAGCAATTAATGCCGAACGATATAAAGCCGTAGTGAGTGGTGTAAATACAGACTGGAAATCTATTCCGGTTCAAACAGGCATCAACAACAGAACCAACCTTTCGTTGCGTGGTGGTGATCAGTCTCTGACTTTCAACCTTAATTTCAGCGGAAATTTTTTACAGGGTGTAATGAAGGGACAAGACAGGAAAAATTATGCGGGAAGTTTTACATTGAGTTACAAAACCAATAAATTAACGTTCCAAAATTATACGATTGCAACGCAGGTAATTTCTAATGACTCGCCATATGGAGAATTTAGTCAGTACCTAGCTTTGAATCCATACTGGAAACCATATGATGAAAACGGTAATGTAAACAAATACCTGGAAAACATAAATTTGGGTTTCGGAGTAGCAGGTTCTGTTGTAACGAACCCGTTGATGGACATTAATTACAACACTATTAACAATAGAAATAAGAACTTTAATTTAAGAAACAACACCACTATTCGTTACGACTATAGTAAGTCTCTATGGTTTACTGGTGCACTGGGCATCACCAAAGTGAATGGCACAATAGATAATTTCTATTCCGCATTAGACAGTCGTTTCAATAGTATTTCAGATATAAGTGCACGAGGTACCTATTCCAAAGACAATAGCGATTCTTTTACTATGGATGGAACAGGTTCTGTGAACTACAACAAGAATTTTGGAAAGCACGGCATTACTGTTTATGCAGGATTCAGACTTGCCAGCACCAACTTAAATTCATATAACGTATCGACACAGGGTTTCCCTTTCGATCGTCTGGATAACATCTTGTTTGCTGCGCAATATGCAAACAGCAGGCCTACCGGAACGGAAAGCACCATTAACAATCTTTCTTATACCGGAAGTGCGAATTACTCTTATGATAACCGTTATTTTACCGATTTTACCTATACAAGGGATGGCTCATCTGCTTACGGGGACAACAATAAATTTGGTAACTTCTGGTCTGCAGGTTTAGGATGGAACATCACTAATGAAGCGTTCCTGAAGGATCGCCAAAGTATCAATCTCCTTAGGATACGTGGTAGTTATGGTTCTACCGGTACATCTGTACAAAATCCTTACGCATCACAATTCAGGTACAACCTGGGTACATCAAATGGTTACTTTGGTGAAGTAGGTGCCTTTCCTGGTGGACTTGGAAACCCGAATTTAAGCTGGCAGCAAGTATTGAAGTCGAACATTGGTATTGCTTCAGCATTTCTGGACAACCGTTTGACTTTCAATGCGGAGTTTTATAATGAAGTAACCCAGAATGCCCTGACTACAGTTTCGCTGGCACCTAGTACCGGCTTCCCATCGTATACTGAAAATTTAGGTAAAATCCAGAACAGAGGATTGCAGCTTGACCTGGGTTACACCATACTATCTCAACCTCGTACAGGCTTAAAATGGAATGTCTCTGTTAACGCAGCCACTAATAAATCTGTGTTAAAGGAAATTTCAGAGAAACTTAAAGCCTTTAATGCTGCGCTAAATGCCAATAACCCCAATCAGACAGTTGAAAATGCACAGTTTATTGAAGGCCAATCAACAACCGCTATTTATGCGGTGAGGTCATTGGGTATCGATCCGGTAACTGGTCAGGAGGTTTATCTTAAATTAAATGGTACCCCGACCTTTGTTTGGGACGTTAATGATAAGACCTATGTTGGCGACAGCCGCCCTAAGTGGACGGGAGCTTTAAATTCAAATTTCCTATACGCAGGTTTCGCCTTAAACTTTAGCATCAATTATAATTATGGTGCTGATTTGTACAACAGTACCTTATTAAATCGTGTTGAGGCTGTGGATGCACGCAACAACGTAGACCGTAGAGCTTATGACCTTGGCTGGACCGGACCCGGTAGTGTAAGTCCGTATCGTCGGATTACCAGTGGTGAGCCAATACCAACACAACTTACCTCAAGGTTTGTTCAGCGTGATAACAACATTCAGCTCAGCTCAATTAATTTAAGTTATCAGTTTAAAACACCATTCGTAAAAAAATTAGGCTTGCAGAACCTTAGTGTTAGCGCCACAACCAATAACCTGGGCACCTTCAGCTCCATCGAAATTGAACGTGGTACAGATAACCCTTTTGCCAGAGAATATACATTTGGTTTAAGTGCAAGATTTTAATTCAAAAAACAAATTCATATCCCAATGAAAAAAACAACATTAATTATAGGAATTCTGGCAATAGTTGCGGTGTTTTCCGGTTGTAAGAAATTTTTGGATGTAACCCCAAAAACAAGTCTGGCTGAAAAACAGCTGTTTACTTCGGAAACTGGTTTTCAGCAGGCTTTAACAGGTATATATGGCCAGCTGGCCAGTGACAGTCTTTACGGCGATAACCTTTCTATGGGTTTCGTTTCAGCTCTGGCACAAAATTATTCGACACTTAGTACCACCGGAGCAGTTCCACTGCAACAAACACAATTGCTAAACTATGCTTCAGTAGAAGTAGCGGGCTATACCAATGCCATCTGGTCTACCAGTTACAGTTCAATTGCAGCAGCAAATAAAATTATCGCAAATGCAGAGACAAACCGGTCTGTGTTAAGCAATAATTCATACGCAATGCTGCGCGGTGAGGCTTTGGCCTTAAGGGCATTTTTACATTTTGATTTATTGCGCATGTTCGGTCCTGAATATACTGCCGGCGCAAACCTGAAGGCCATCCCTTATAAAAAAGATGTAAACGAAAACGCAGTTATACCGTCTACCACTGCTGAGGTGGTAAAATTCGCCTTAGCTGATTTGAAAGAGGCAGCAGATTTATTGCAACCAGTCGACCCGATCGTGACCAGTGATTTAAGGAGCAGACGGAGTAAACTGAATTACTATGGTATAAAAGCACTTGAAGCAAGAATTAAATTATACAGTGGTGATAAAGCCGGTGCTGCAGCTGCCGCAAATGTAGTGATCAACTCAAATAAATATGCGTTTGTTACCCCGGCTGCAGCCTCAGTAGTTGGCTTAGGGACTGTGGTGCGCGACCGCCTGTATTTCAACGAACAGGTGTTTATGATCAGGGTCAGGGATATATTGCCCAATGTACAACGTTATTTTAGATTTAGGGGTGGTCCAGGACAAAGCCTCACACTTACCGCTGCCAGCTTTTCTACGCTATATGAAACCGTATCAGGTGGTGGTGGTACCGACATCAGGTATGTATACCGCATTGAGCAGGATGGCGGAATACCGTTCCCCTCTAAATTCTGGCAGGCCTCAACCGCTACAACGACAATTACCGACAATTTACTGGACCAGTATGTACCTGGTATTCGCCTTGCCGAAATGTATTATATCCTGGCAGAAACTGCGGAGACACCTGCTGCCGGTGTCGGTTATTTAAATACGGTGCGCCAAAACAGGGGGCTTACTAATCTCCCAACAAACATTACAGCTACCGCACTTAAAACAGCGATTACCAGGGAATACCAGAAGGAATTTTATGCGGAAGGCCAATTGTTCTTTTACTATAAACGTATTAAAGCAATAAGAATGCAATTCCGTAATGTCGACATGGCGCCAGAGCAATACGTGCTGCCAATCCCAAATGCCGAACTTCAATTTAATCCGAATTATGGAAATTAATCACACTCGTATTATGAAATATTTATTATATGTGACGATGGTTTTCTCCCTTTTTTCTTGTAAGAAGGAAGCAGTAGAAACCTATCAGGGAAAAAATGGCGTTAGCTTTTTTGCTTACACTTACCAACAATTACATACCACAGCCAAGAGAAGTTACTCTTTTGCTTTTCAAAGCACCGTAAAAACAAGGGATACCATGTATATACCCCTGAGACTTACAGGCAAGCTGTCTGATCAGCCGCGTACGGTATTGCTAAAGGTGGCTAAAGGAACGACTGCAACTGCAGGCGTTGATTTTGAGCTTAAAGAAGCGACCATTCCACCTGGGGTTTCTACATTTAATTATCCTCTTGTATTGATCAACTCTGCAGGAATGGCCAGCAATGTCTATAAAATTGTATTGGAACCAGCAGAAACCAAGGACTTTACTTTGGGTACTTTAGGCCAGACACCTCCCACTAATGGTAGTCTGAATACGGAAGAAAACTTTCGATACTTGACGATAGAGGTATCCGGTATGTACACCAGACCTTCTTATTGGGACGGTTTAGAGGCAGATTTTGGAGAATTTAGCGCTGAAAAGTATAAATTCATGGTTAAAGTACTGGGTATAACAGATTTCTCTTACGAGAGTATCGGGCTTGCAGGTTCTTTAAACTTCCCCGTGACGCTGAGAAATGCACTGGCCGCTTATGAGGCTGCAAATGGTCCATTGTTAGATGAGAACGGTCAAAAGATATCGTTCCCTTAATTTAAATATTATGCATATAAAATACATTTTAAAGCTTAGCCCGGTTTTTATTGTCATCATGCTTGCATTTTCGGCCTGTAAAAAAGACAATCAATCGTTTAAATATGATCAAATTAACGATATTAAGATAACTGATGCAACAACCAGTTTTACGGTTCCTCAACTGGATTCACTGATTATCACACCAACATTGGCCCAAACAATGCCCGAGGGTGATTCATTTACCTATAGTTGGAAATTTAATACACCAACAGATACAACAACAATTGCTAAAACAAAAAATCTACGCATAAAAGTAACATTAAGCCCCGGCGTTTACCTGGTAGTATACAAAGTGACGAGCAACAGAAATGGTATTTCTACGCTAAAACAATATACCATCACCGTCAACGGAGTCTATCCAAATGGCTGGTACGTTGTTAATAGTAAAGATGGAAAAGGCAAGGTTTCGTTGATCCGTAGCGACGATGTGATCTTTGAAAATCCTATGGAGGTGGCCAATAATAAAACCTATCCAGGAAAGCCACTGGCCTTATATAATTTTGGAAAAGGTAGCTTCTTTTATTATTTCACCGATCAAAATGTGTATCGGTTTAACATGAACGACTGGCTGGAGCTTGGTGATAAAAGTTCTATACTTCCGAATTTGGCTACGCCACTTCCATTTAAAACTACACCAGCTTTTATCATGAGCACCTCGAAATTTGACCAGTTCATCGTTGCGGATGGTGGCTTATATGCTGGCATTTCGGGCTCGGTTTCAGATAACATCAAGCCTTTCTCTCAACGCATTCCCGGCAACTATAATCTATTCCCAGGTGTGTTTCCTAATACTTATGATGTAAACTATTTTTACGATAATGCAAACATGCGCTTTATGCGAATGGGTATTCTTTCAAGAGTTCTGGAAAATGCACCTAGTACAACAGGCTCATTCGACCTGGCAAATGTGGGAAGAAAAATGATTGCGTCTGATCGCGGCATGTCGACGCTATTTGAAGAAGAAATTGAGTGGTATTTTATCATGGAAGAAAATAACAGCCGCTACCTGATGTCCTTGACGTATGATAATACTTTTAATACTAGGCCTGGGGTTAATCAGGAAATGGTAAATAGTCCGGAAATTGCTAATGCAACTAACTTTGCAACCTCCTCCATCGTAAAACAACTGTATTATACTGTTGGCAATAGGGTGTATTTGTATGACATGCTTGCAAAATCAGCACGCCTGATTTACACTTTCCCAGCTGGATATGTAATTAAGGACATCGAGATGTTGCGCGGCACAAGCAAACAATTGGTGATCGGTGTGAACAATGGTGCAGCGGGTGAAGTATATTATTTCAGTATCAATGGTCCTGGAGAATTCACCAATGGTACTTATGATAAGAAATTTACAGGCTTTGGTGAAATTATACAAATTGCGCCTGCCAGACAAAACCTATAGTTACGAATTGAACCATAAATAATCATTTAGCATATATCATTATGAAAAAAATAGTCCTGCTTCTAGCAATCCTGACTATCGGAATGTCTGCATTTACCCAGCAGGCACAACCGGCTTATAAAGCAAGTCTCGATTCTATGAAGCTATTTATTGATCTTTCAAAGAAAGAAGCCATTGTTAATCGCCTTGTCAAAGCCCATCCAAACGAAAGCTTTGACCAATACAGAGCTATACTCGTAGATAATTTTATAGTAGCAAAAAATTCTGAGAAGGCTTTATATTATTTTAACCAGATACAGGAAACTGCAAGAATTATGTATGTAGAAAATGTTACTACCGGTTTAATGGCTTATGATTTGAAAGCTGCTGAAACTTTGGTTAAGCAAGAATTGAACAACTCAACAAACGCCAAGGAAGAGCGGTTGTATTTATTACAGCTATATAGTCAGGTGGCGGATAAACTGGGCGATCATGAGAAAGCTTTCGCTGCTATAAAAGAGTGCTATGAGCAGGCTACCAGAAAAAGTGCAGGGTTGACTGCACAGTATTATTATTTGATGAGCAAAACCGGCAGGTACCAGGAAGCGCTTCCTGAACTGGAGAAAGCAGTTTTATCAGGCCTGGCCGATGATGACTTTAAGAATGAACTGAAAAAAGCCTATATAAGTGAGCATCCGGGGACCGATGCAAATGCCTATCTGGCTACTTTAACCAAGCAGTTTGACGACAAATATAAAGCAGAAATAGCAGCCAAAATGATGTCGGAGCAGGCACCTGAATTTAAAGTCAAAGACATAAACGGTAAAGAAGTATCCTTGTCAGACTTTAAGGGAAAGACCATTATTCTTGACTTTTGGGCAACCTGGTGTGGCCCCTGTAAGAAGTCGCTTCCAGCGATGCAGATGATCGTTAATAAATATAAAAACGACCCTACTGTAAAGTTTTTGTTTATACATACCTGGGAAACGGTTCCAAACCCCAAGCCTGATGCGGTGAACTATTTGTTAACCCATAACCTGGATTTACCATTGTATATGGATACTAAAGATTCCGTTACAAAAAAGAATCCTGCAGTATCGTCATTTGGCGTCTCAGGAATCCCTGCAAAGTTTATTATTGATGGCAATGGTAAAATACGTTTCAAGGAGCTGGGATTGCTTTGGCCAAATGAGGTTGCCGTCAGGCAACTTTCAACCATGATAGAATTGTCCCGTTAAAATGTAATCACCCAAAGAAATTCATAGAAAACAAACTGTATGAAAAAGTTATTTTTAATATTCCTGCTGCTGCCTTTTATTGGTACGGCCCAAATTAAAGGCACACATTTTGAACATGGACTTTCCTGGCAGCAGGTAAAAGATAAAGCTAAAAAAGAGAACAAGTATCTTTTGGTAGACTGCTTTACAACCTGGTGCGGCCCTTGCAAATACATGGCCAGTACCATTTTTCCGCAGGAAAAGGTCGGTGAATTCTTCAATAAGAATTTTGTAAATGTTAAGATACAGTTCGACCAGACCAAAAATGACAGCGAAGAGGTTAAAAGCTGGTATGCGGATGCCCAATCGATGAGCAAAGCGTTCAAGATAAATGCCTATCCTACTTTTCTGATCTTCTCTCCGCAGGGCAAGCTTGTACACCGTATTGTAGGCGGTGGTGAGGCAGATGAATTTATCGCCAAAGCGAAGATGGCACTGAACCCGGAAACCCAATATTACACGCTACTGAAAAAAAGCGAGTCTGGAAATGCTGCTCCTGAGACCCTGAAACAGTTGGCAGTTAGTGCCGAGGCTGCCTATGACGAGGAAAACTCCGAAAAGTTTGCCAGTGCTTACATGGCTACACAAAAAGACCTGTATACCAAAGAGAACCTGGAGTTTGTGAGCAAATACACCAGAAGCAGCCAAAGCAAGGGATTTGAACTGATGTTAAAAGATCCTGAAAAGATAGATGCCATTCTGGGAAAAGGAAAATCAAATGAAATCCTGAGTGCCATTGTTCTGGAGGAAAACATTTATCCCGGACTTCGAAAATCCAAGGCAAATATAGATTCACTGGTTGCCGCCGCACAGGCGAAATACCCAACAGTAGACATCAGCAAAGCCACCGAACTGATAAAGATTCAGGTTTTCCATGCCGAAAAAAAATGGGACAAATTTCAGCCGGCAATACTAAGCTATATGAAAAAATATGGTGACGAAGTAACCGCTGATAGGTTAAATTTCTTTGCATGGGCGGTTTTTGAAAACTGTAAAGATACTGATTGTATTACTGAGGCGCTGAGCTGGAGTAAACGCAGCGTGGATGAGACTCAAACCAAGGAGCCTGCCTACCTGGACACTTATGCCAACCTGCTGTATAAGCTGGGCAAAAAGGACCAGGCGATCGCCATGCAGCAGAAAGCGGTTGATCTGGTTGCAGCCGAAAATAAAGCGAAATACCAGATTACGCTGGATAAAATGAAAAAAGGCGAATAAGCCTTTAAGATTAAATAAAAGGGATGCAGTTCATGACACTGCATCCCTTTTTTATTGAGGCTACGAGACTAAGTTTAAAACCAGTAAAAATAAAACGTATCAATTGACCGCTCTATAGCAAAAAAATTGCGATAGATGCAGCCTTAGCTTTTAATTTGAAGACTAGTGCGATAGACCACTGTCCTTCGACAGCCTGCCATTAACAGATTCTAATAGAGTGGTCGTCATCTCGATCCGATAGCTATCGGATGTAGTGCAATCCCGAACTTTCGGGAGAGAAATCTTTTAAATGCTAATTTCAAGCTTATATCCTTTACCGCGTACAACAACAATGTTGATATTCGGATCATCTTCAAGCTTTTTTCTAAGTTTTGATATGAACATATCCAAACTTCGCCCCACGATAACACCCTCATCTTCCCAGATCTCTTTTTGCAACCGGCTTCTCTCTATAGTTTCATTAGGAGACAATGCGAAGATGAGCAATAACCGCGTTTCAGTCCCGGTTAAATCTGTAATATTTTCATTTATTGTCAGCTTCCGATTTTTCGCATCGAACAATACCGAGCCCAAATTGAACAAGCTATTATACTCCTTGCTAGTTAAACTTTTTTGCCGCTTAACAGATCTCAAAAAAATAAATCCAACAAATGCTAAAAAAGGAAGGCCCGCGAGAATATAACCTTTCGTTGTTGCATTTACACCTGTTGGTTTGAATTTAATGTTGATCATATAACATGCCTTTGGCTGCTTTCTTCCTCTACAGGTTACAATATCATCTTTTTTGTTTTTGGATATAGCATATCCATAGGCTACACTGGAATTGCCACAGTTTAGTACATTAACAACATAATCACTTGTGAGCGGGTCTTTGGTAAACAAACGCTGAGTGGTAGTCACCAGGGAGTCGGGTTGAAAAGTTAGCTCATTCTCAAACTCGATCTGGTATTCATTTTCAGCGATCTTTTTTATGGGAAGAACCCTCGATATACTGTCGCCCGATTGTAGGAGTAATTCATGCCCGATCCGGCGCAGCAAAACTTCCCTTCTGGAGATAGCAAAGTCGTCACCGCCAGTCATACTAAAAGCCACGCAGATTACAGAAATAAACGAGAGTAATATTAATCCAAACAGGTATTTGTGCCTCCCATAGAAGAGATTTCGAATAAAATCCATTTGCTAAGTTTATATTTACAAAGTTTACATTTTTATTTGCAATCCTGGTTCTTCAGATGGAAAGATATCAAAGTAATTTCGATGAATCAATTTATACGATATAAAACCATCATGATTTCGCCGAAGCTAACAGGGTATAAAATAAAATCATGATCGCATCATCACCATTGAACATGCGTAGTAATATTCCTTCATTCACTTTCCATCTTCTTTTTTCGTAACTTCTGTACAAAAATGGTATTTTTCGTCGATGGATGTGATTGCAAATTTTCCTACACTCGATATCAGTGAATTCTGGCCCGAGCAAAATTCGGGGAATAACTTGCTGTATCATGAAATAATTGGGAAAAGGCATATCGAAAAACCACACAAGCATGATTTTTTCCTTTTTATGCTATTTGAGCAGGGTAGCGGCATACATACCATCGATTTTTTAGATCATCAGGTTACTGGGGGGCAGTTGCACTTATTGTTTCCCGAGCAGATCCATAAATGGGAGCTCGGCGAAGAAACCCATGCCCATCAACTTATGATTAGTAGGAGCATATTCGAAACGCTTGCCAATTCTTTACGTTTTTCATTAATCTTATACCAAAATTATCCGGTAATAAACTTAAGTACCGAAGCTTATGGAAAAATCCGGTACGAATTTCAGCGCATCAGATCCGAACTTGCGAAGCCTGCCATAATTTGGGAAATTATCAATGCCAGGATCAGGCTTATTGCGCTGATGGTTAGTGAAGAAGCTGAAACGCTATTCAATAACCAAACGGTTTACCAAACCAAACCTGTGTTGTTTAAATACCGCTCGCTGATCGATATGCATTATAAGAAGGAAAAACTTGTTGGGTTTTATGCCGATCAGTTAAGTATTTCGGCAAACTATCTGAACATGCTCTGTAAAAAGCATTTTCATGTATCGGCCACTGCACTCATTCACGAACGTTTAATCCTCGAAGCAAAACGGATTTTATTAACGACCGAAAGGCCTATTAAAGCGATTGCCTTCGATCTTGGGTTTTATGACGTCGCTTATTTCTCTAAGTTCTTTAAAAATCAAACTCGCATTACCCCACGTGCATTTCGCGAACAGTTATGAATTGAGCAAGAGATGAGCTGTAAATTCGATAAATAAGTGCCGATAGTTATAAATGATACAATTTTTCATATAAATCCTACTATTCATAAACATAACAGAACATTATTTTTGTAATAAAGCATCCTGTTATGATAAATCCCAATTCGATCTCAAGAAAAGACTTTATTAAAAGCTCATCTATTTTGCTTGCAAGCACCTGTTTATTGTCGGCAGAGCAGGCCATTGCAGATGATAATATAGACCGTTTCTCAGTAAAAAACTTGACCTTAAAAAATGTTAGGCTCGAAACGGGATTCGAATATGATCAGGATGAGGTAATCAAAACAAAAACCGGACTTTTCATTATTGAGATTGAAGGCGGTAAGGTGAAGCGTGTTCTTCCTAATAACCCTAATGCAAAAGCAATCGATGCAAAGGGATTTTTAATGCTCCCGGCTTTCAGGGATATGCACATCCATCTGGATAAAACATATTATGGATTACCGTGGCAGGCGCACCTGAAGAAGAACAGATCTGTAAAGGATATGATTGCTTTTGAGCAACAGATCATTCCTGAGCTGTTAAAAACTTCTATACCACGTAGTGAAAAATTAATTGAGTTGCTTCAATCTTACGGAACAAGTTCAGCAAGGTCGCATGTAAATATCGATCCTACCTCGGGATTAGACTCGCTGAAGCATTTAGAAATCGCATTATTGAATAAAAAGAAGTCATTTCACGCAGAACTTGTGGCCTTTCCTCAACATGGGATCTATTATACTAAATCTGCGGAACTGCTGAAAGAAGCAGCCAAAATGGATATAGACTTTATTGGTGGCCTTGATCCAACTTCTATTGATGGCGGTATTGAAAAACACATGGATTTTGTGGTGCAGTTGGCGCTAGACCATGGAAAGGGGATTGATATCCACCTTCATGAGTCGGGCGAATCTGGTTTAAAAACAATCGAATACCTGATTGATAAAGTAATGGAAAACCCAGCGCTGAAAGGAAAAACCTATGTAAGCCATGCTTTTGCATTGAGGTATCTCGATAAAGCCAAAACTGAAGAAATTGCTGAAAAACTTGGCGCTGCAAAAATGGGAATAGCTTCAACCATTCCACTCTCTGGGAATCCAATGCCCATTCCTGCACTTTACAAGTATGGTGTAGAAGTGGTAGCGGGTAATGATTGTATTGTTGACCATTGGAATACTTTTGGCATAGGAAGCATTTTGCAAAAAGCCAATATAGCTGCTCAAATTTATGGCTATCGTACAGAATTTGAACTTTCAAGGATATTGAAACTGGCTACAGGTAATATCCTTCCGTTAGATGATAATGGAAATAGATTCTGGCCTAACACTGGCGATAAAGCCAATCTGGTGCTGGTTGATGCCAGTTGCTCTGCAGAAGCCGTATCAAGGGTTTCACCTGTTAAATCACTTATACATGATGGGAATCTGGTTTTCTGATCAAGTGAAGATGAAATGAAATATTTTTGATAGAATGAGCTTATAACCTGTGTTTTTTGTGAAAAAATCTTATCTTGATTTTACACACAAATAAATCTTAAGGATATGAAAATCACATTAGACACAAAATCCCTTTTATTGGGGTTTTTGGGCGCAGGCTTAATGTTTACGGCCATCAGTTTTAAAAATGCACAAGATCAAACCGGTGGAAGGTACCACACGGAAGTAAACGCCAACAATCTTGTCGTTATCCTCGATACTGAAACCGGAAACTATATCATTGGCCCAGGCATGCAGTCGTTCGGAAAAGTACAATGGATAAAGGGAGAGTTTGACAAAACATTTAACACGGCGATAGACAATAAAAGAGAGCAGAAATAATCAACTTTATCATAAATGAGGTGAATCCATGGTCTGTGTCTCACAGACCATCTTTGTTTTTTCCATAGGAAAAGTCTCATGAGGTTGTCATCCTGAGCGGAGTAGAAGGATCTTATTACAATTAACTAAAGGTAATGAAGAATAGCTTACTTCACACTTATCCGTTCCACTACGGGTTTGCCTGTCGATTCTTCTGTGCCTTCCACTTCTGCGTATTTTACATTCGGAAGCCAGAAACTGCCACCTTGTATCCTGATAAACAATCGCGTAACCCTGATGGTCCGGTTGTTTATGGTTACCGAAACGTGATAATTTTTATCGCTATACCTCTGCAGATAAAAAGGTAGTTTTTTATGTGATACAAATCGAAATTCATATTTGTCTGTTCCCAATTGCTTCGTGTCGATACCATATGCAAACTTCCTTTGGATATAGCCCAGGTCTTTTTTCTGTCCTTTTTCACCATAGCGGATCCAATAAACCTGAATAGGCGCATTAGCATTGATGCTGCCATTTTCTTTTAGGTTTAGTGCGTAGATCAGGGTGTTGGTATTCGGGTCACGCTGAAGATAAAATAACATGTGATCTACATTTTTAGGCGTAGGAAAACTGATAGGGGATGGATCTTTCGATTGTGCCCATGTTTGGGATGAAAAGAGGAAAAAGATTAAAACTATAGTGAATAAGGTTTTGAGTAAAATGGGTAGTCTGGGTAGTGTTGAATACATTTTAGGCTTATTATTTAAAAGAGCGTTTAAGCTAAAGGTTTGAATAATTTTTAGGTGTCGGTTTCGGATTGATCATGTGGAATTTCTTCGTTAATCTCATTAAGCTGTTCATTATAAAGCCGGTCTGATTCTGCCTTACAATGTTCATAATCATCTAATTTTTCGCAAGAAGTGTTTCCGTGGATCTCGAAAAAATCCCTGATGGATGGATAATCAAAATAAACTGACATATTATTAAATTTAGGTTACCAATTTGAAGGGATAGCCATTGATCGTTCGCCGAAAACAGTGGAGGGATCTGCTTTCAAACTCATCTTTTCTGCCATTGCAGAAGGAATTAGCACCTTGTTAATCAACAGGTTGCTAAGACATCAAAGGGCCATTCCCTACGTCTTTCTTGATAAGTATTAGACGTCATGGACGGAATCGAACCGCCGTACCAGGTTTTGCAGACCTTTACCTAACCACTCGGCCACATGACTATATGATCTTTTCAAGCAGCTTTAAATTCACATTTTGAAGAAGACTCAACAAAAGTAAAAATTAATTACTATAATTTCTATAGAAATAGTAGTTTTTTTGAAATTTGTGATATTTAATTTTTATTCTGTTGGTTAATATATTGATTTTTAGTTTTTAAGCTATCATCCTAAGTATAACGAAGGATCTTTTAGTAGTTAAATTTTTTAAAATAAGGATTCTTCACTATGTCCAGAATGGCACCCACACTTTAGTTATGTTCTCCACAGGGATAATTTATCGCATAAAATCAATACAATTGACTTGGTTTTAAGAGAATGATAACCTTGGGATATCGTCATTTCGAGCGCAGTCGAGAAATCTGTGAATTGAATATAGCTTATAAATCTCTCTCCCGAAATTTCGGGACTGCACTTCATCCGATAGCTATCGGATCGAGATGAAGTTTCTTTAGATATTTACCCCAATTTTCTTCCTGTATTAATCACATTAACGCCGTTGAAACGGGTAGTGGCACTTCCGTGGGAAACGGCACTTGCTTGCCCTGGCTGACCTTTTCCATCCGAAAATGTCCCCCCCAACCTGTAGTCGTTTTTATCGCAGCGTTGCACGCATGAGTTCCAGAATTCTTGTGTATTGGCTTGGTAGGCAGCATCTTTAAACATGCCTACAATTTTGCCATCCTTAATTTCATAGGCCAGTTGTGCGCTGAACTGAAAATTATAACGCTGTTGATCGATGGAATAAGAGTTCCGGCCGAACATATAAATGCCTTTCTCAACATTTTTAACCATATCTGCCGCGCTTAAAGCAGCATTTCCAGGTGCTAATGAAACGTTTGGCATTCTTTGGAACTGAATACTATCCCAGCTATCGGCATAACAACAACCCTGCGATTCTTTCAAACCTAAAATATGCGCCTGATCTCTTATGGTCTGGTAATTCACCAAAATCCCATCTTTAATAATATCCCATTGGCCACATTTTACGCCTTCATCATCATAACCCACAGCGCCTAATGAACCCACTTCTAGTTTATCGCCAATGATGTTTACCTCTTTACTCCCGAAGTTGAATTTTTTGCTTTCCCATTTATCCAGCGTTAAGAAACTGGTTCCTGCATAATTCGCCTCATAACCTAAAACGCGGTCTAACTCTGTCGGGTGTCCAACAGACTCGTGGATGGTTAGGAATAGGTGAGAAGGATCTAAAACCAGGTCGTATTTGCCAGGGGCAACAGGTTTGGCTTTTAGTTTTTCATCAACATGGTCAGCTGCTTCGCGTACATCCTCCAAAATATCGTATCGTTTTTTGTAAAGTGTTACCGGGCCACCTTTTATTTTTTCTTCGTCTTTTGGTTTCAGGTATTCAAAACCCATACCCATTGGTGCACTTAAGGCATTTCTGGTTTCGAACTTACCACTGGCCGCATCCGTTTTAGTTAGGGTAAAGGTTGGCCATATCCTGTGGATATCCTGATCGATATAAGAACCATCGGTTGACGCAAAATATTTCTGCTCATTGATCATAAACAGGTTGGAACTGATATATTTTGCACCGCCTTTCATGGCCTCACTATTTACCTTTAACAGCAGGTCAACTTTGTCGGCAATGGGTACCTCAAAGGCATTAATTTCGATTGGTGTTTTCCAGCTTACCTCCCCATATCCTTTTTGCGCCGCCAATTGAACAGGTTCTTCCATAAGTTTAGAATTTCCTTTGGCAATGGCTACGGCAGTTTCTGCAGCTTTGGCGATGCTGGCATCATCCATGTTGTTGGTAGCGGCAAAACCCCAGCTTCCATTGGCGATAACACGCACGCCTAAACCATAAGATTCGGAATTGGAGATGTTTTCTACCCTGCTTTCTCTCGTAGCCACAACCTGATTTAAATACCGTCCAATGCGTACATCGGCATAAGTTGCACCTTTGCTTTTTGCAGCGTTGAGGGCAACATCGGCCATTTTTTTCTTTAGGGCAATATCAACAGGCGTTAAAGATTCTTCAATAGAAATAATTTTGCCAAAGGCAGGTATATTGGGCATCATGCTGGTGCCGAGGCCAACACCTGTCATATATAAAAAATCTCTTCTTCTCAATTTTTTTGGTTTTTATTAATAATAAAAGGTCGTCATCATACTACAATCGTCATTGCGAGGAGGAACGACGAAGCAATCTTACAACGACCGCTACTAGCGTGCGCATTAAGATTATTCATTTGTGCAGTTGTTTTTAAAGGCATTCATGAGCTCGCTTCGTTCGGTTATCTTCGTGCCTCGCAATGACGGAGCTTGTTATGGAGTATTCTCTTAAATAGCATCCGATAATGAAGTAAACGTAAAATCACGGATTTTCATCGGTGGAATCAATCCACTCCCTGTCCTTACCGGTTTACCCAGAGCTTCTACATTGTTGAGCATAATTACCGGACTTTCGTTAAACCTGAAATTCTTGATCGGGAATTTAATTTCGCCATTTTCAATGTAAAAAGTACCGTCACGCGTTAACCCGGTAAGTAATAACGTTTGAGGATCTACCGAACGGATGTACCAGAAACGGGTAACCAATATGCCTTTTTCAGTACTTTTAATCAGATCTTCCAACGATTGTGTTCCGCCTTCGATGATCATGCTGCGGCTAAAAGGAAGCGGTTGAACATTTTTTTGTGCAGCCCAATATCTTGAATAAGACAGGTTTTTAACTACCCCTTTTTCAACCCATTGCGTTCTTTTTACCGGTAAACCTTCTCCTGTGAATGTCGAAGATGGCATTTCAGTATTCATTGGATCAGAGTAGATATTTACGTTTTCCGAGAACAATTGCTCTCCTAAACGTGTACCACCACCTTTTTTGCTCATAAAGCTCCGGCCTTCGTCAGCACTTCTGGCATCAAAACCCCTAAACATATTGCCGATAATATCGCTCGCTGCAAGTGGTTCTAAAATAACGGTATATTTTCCTGGTTCGATGGCTTTTGCACCTGCAGAACCATTGGCTTTGCTTGCTGCAATTTTGCTAAGTGCCAGGGTATCCATTTTGTCAAGATCATTAAAGCCTTGCTCAACGTAACCTGATCCTGTTCCTTGTTTGTTTCTAACGGTTACTGAAAAAGAAACATCGGTGCCTTTATTGTAGGCGAACAAACCTTTAGAGTTCATGATCGCATTAAAACGGGTTGAGTTTTCTAAGAAACCGGCTGCATCTAAACCAGCTGCCTTTGATACACTTAAACTTTTTCCTACCATTTCGGCCCTGGTATCAGGAGTCATGGCAGCGGTTTTAGCATTGTATGTATTCGATTCTGGAAAAGTCTGTGGACCTAATGGAGGCATAAACTCAGGGTTTTCTGGTGCCAGCATGGCCAGTTCTTCTGCTCTTTTCACCACTTTTTGCAAAGAGGCATCATCAAATTCATTTATCGTTGCCGAACCAGTTTTTTTACCAAAAGTGGAGCTTACCCCTAAGCTCATGGTACTGATCTGCCCTGCGGTAGAAACCGCATTGCGGGCATAACGGATATTCCCGCCATCAGAACCGTTTAAACCTACTTCGCAGAAATCGGCTTTCGAATAACCGATTACTTTTTTTAATATCGCCTGGGCTTCTTCTTTACTTAATATGGCCATAATTATATTTTTCTTGCTGTATTGATAACATTAACTCCATTAAACCGGGTAGTGGCACTGCCATGCGATACGGCACTGCTTTGCGAAGGCTGCCCTTTTCCATCATTAAACGAACCGCCTAAACGGTAATCACTTTCATCGCAAATGGCATTACACGAATTCCAAAACTCCTGTGTATTGGCCTGGTAGGCCACATCGTTAAGCATGCCTGCAATTTTACCATCCTTAATTTCGTAGAAAATCTGTCCGCCGAACTGGAAATTGTAACGTTGCTGATCGATAGAAAAGCTTCCGTCGCCAATGATGTAAATGCCTTTTTCAACATTTTTGATCATATCATCAACACTCAGTTTTTCTTTTCCTGGCTGTAGCGAAACGTTTGGCATACGCTGAAACTGAACATCATCCCAGCCCTGCGAATAACAACAGCCATTTGATTCTGTTAAACCGATAATGTGTGCCTGATCGCGGATGGCCTGGTAGCTTGTGAGTATCCCATTCTTGATCAGATCCCATTTTTTGCATTTTACGCCTTCATCATCGTAACCAACAGCACCTAATGAACCTACCTGGGTTTTATCGGCTACAATATTTACTTTATCACTGCCAAATTTGAAATTTTTTGATTCCCATTTATCCAAAGTAAGGAAACTGGTGCCTGCGTAATTGGCTTCGTAGCCTAAAACACGGTCTAACTCTGTCGGGTGACCAACAGATTCATGGATGGTTAACCAAAGATGTGAAGGATCTAAAACCAAATCGTATTTACCTGGCTCAACCGATTTTGCCTTTACTTTTTCTGTTGCTACACGGGCTGCTTCTTTAACATCTTCCAGCATATCATAACGGCCTTTGTAGCGGGTTACAACACCGGCAACTTTATCTTCAGGGCGGGCATGCATGTATTCATAACCCTTTCCGGAAGGCGCACTTAACGCATTACGTGTTTTAAATTTACCCGATTCGCGGTCAATTTTAGTTACGTTAAAAGTTGGGTAAATGCGGTGGACATCCTGATCGATGTAAGAACCGTCAGTTGATGCGAAGTATTTCTGCTCATTAACCGCGAAAATGACAGAATTTACAAAATTGGCTCCATTCTGCATGGCCACGTCGTTTACATTCAAAAGGAGGTCTACTTTCTCCTTTACCGGAACTTCGAAGGCATTAATTTCAATTGGCGTTTTCCAACTTACCTCGCCATAACCTTTCTGAGGGGCCAGTTGAACCGGTTCGCCCTGTATTTTGGCATTGGCTTTTGCAACGGCAACCGCTTGTTCGGCTGCTTTGGCAATGGCATCTTTGGTTACATTGTTTGTGGCAGCAAAGCCCCAGCAGCCATTGGCTAAAACACGAATGCCTACACCATACGATTCGGTATTGGCTACGCCTTGAACACGTTTTTCGCGGGTGGCTACAAACTGGTTTAAATAACGCCCGATACGGATATCGGCATATGTTGCACCTTTAGATTTTGCCGCATTTAGTGCAACATCAGCCAGTTCCTTTTTAATTTTTACATCAACTCCGTCTAAGGCCTGTAAAGGGTCTATAGGAGTTCCGAATGCAGAAAGGTCGGGAAGGAGCAGGGCACCCATACCCATTCCGGATAAGTAGAGGAAGTCTTTTCTTTTCAATTGGTCGAATTTAGTTGGTTTACGTTCTCAATATAGCCAATTGTGAAGCGAAAATTGGAAATTGATTATAACATTTTAGTTTCAAAGGCAGAAAAAAAGTTAGTATTTGAGCGTAAAGGGGATTATTTGGCGATTTTAACGACAGATGTACAAAGATTTTAGCGGTTTTGCCACGGAAACAATGAAAATACAAAGTCGATCAATGGGGTAATGCTGCGGTTTGTCAGCCTGAGGAATTATTTGTTACCATAAAAATCTATATAAATGACAAGATATTTTAATGAATTAATAAATTGCATAGAATCGTCATTCCCAACTTGA
Organism: Pedobacter sp. 22163; assembly: GCF_052045595.1. Lineage (NCBI taxonomy): Bacteria > Pseudomonadati > Bacteroidota > Sphingobacteriia > Sphingobacteriales > Sphingobacteriaceae > Pedobacter > Pedobacter sp. 22163. The sequence continues at coordinate 275,095 of NZ_JBQEPM010000002.1, forward strand.
TTGGGAATCGTAATGCAATAAGCTTTAAGATTCCCGCCTGCGCGGGAATGACGACCATTCTATTGAAGTCTGTCAAGTCGAAGGATTAAGTTTGCATTCGTTTCCAAACGAGTGTAGAAATAGTTAAACGGTTTCATCGTTGCAAACGATGGTTTATTAAACGCTCGTTAAAACGAGCGTGAGCAGAGTAATTTATTTAACGGCCAATATCCTTGATTCGTACCATAAAAAGCCGGCTGCAAGCAGAAACCCTCCAAAGAACCACCAGAGCGATACTTCTTCCTCTAGAATGGTATCTGTTAATTTGTTTTTGGCTTCAGTAGTCTTCAGGTTTTTGATAAACTGATGGGTTCCATCAAGCTTTTGTTGGTTCTTGAGTGCTTCCCAATCTGTTTTTTTGTAGATATATACTGGCTCGATGGCTTGATTTACTTCTAAATTAGTCCAGCCTGATTTTTGGGGCCAGTAGAAAGCGTCCCATTGGAAAGGAAGCTCCATATTTTGCCGTGGACTGAGTAAAATACTATCCATTTTTAATACTGGTACCTTATCTGATGCTGCCAGATCTGTAATAATCCTCATTTTTTTGTGCGTAACAGGGAATTGAGGAATGATGTTTACTGACTGAATATCGTTTCTTTTCCTTGCTGCACTGGTCAAAAGTTTAGACCAATAGGTTGCATAATCAGTTTTTTGCCCTGAAAGTAACCAATTGTAGGTGGCGGAAAGTGTAGAGACTAATACTTTGCCATAACCGTTGATGCTGCTATTGACCACTGTTTTACCGCTGGCATCGGCAACAATGGGCTGATCAGTTTGGTTAGCCCTTAAAAATAAAGCTTGTTCAAGTGGTAACGGATTACTTTTGTGATGATCTTCTATCACGACTAAATTTAATGCTTTGCCTTTTAAAACAGGAGATTCAAAACGGCCAAATTTACCACTGAGCGTTGTCAAAGCTTTTGTATTTGTAACCCTGATCAATAATCCCATTCCGTTATTAACCGCAAGTGCTATTGATGACCTTTCATTGGGGCCAATAGCTGCTAATTCTTCTTCATCGATGATCAGGATATCGAATTTTTTTAAGGATGATGAATTGATCTGATTAAGGTTTATGCTGTCTGTGTTAAGGAAATCGAAAGCAAATTTGTTTTTACTGATCTGACTTCTGAAAGCCAATGGATATTGATTTTCGAACAGCCAGTTTTTTAAAAATTTATATTCAAAGTCGGGAAAAGAAGCTAAAATCAACACTTTCATGGGGGTCTGATCGATAACCTGAACCGGCACGGATTCTTTGGCCATGATATGGTTTTTTTGTAAAGCAATTAATTCGTAAACAGCTTTGCCTATTTGTTTTGGGTTGGTTTTAAATGAAAAAGATTTATTCGATTTTGCTTCAACAGTCATGGAATCTATCGCTTTGCCTAAACCTTTGAGCACGAGTTTAACTCCCTGATTACTGGTGTTTTGATAGGTCCCCTGAACTTGAAGTGGTTCACTGGTTTTTAATTTTGCTGGCCAGTTGGCAGAGATAATGCCATTAGGATTTGCAGAAGGGTGGAAGTTGATCTGGTATTCTTTAATCTGCTCCAACTCGGCTTCATTTAAACCGTAGCCATAAATATTTAGCTTTCGGATGTTGGGATTCGATGTTAAGAAATAGGAGAGGTCGGAAAGGGTTGTGGCCTTCGTATTTTTTAATTTTACAGATGGAAATGCATATTTTTTCCCTTTTAAGTTTGCAATAGAGTCTGGGTTTGTACCGTCGCTGAGTAAAATAATTTCATCAGGATTTTGTTTTACACGTGTTTCGTATCTTATCGGTACAATTAACAGAATAAAACAGCTAACGGCAACAATATTGGCTAAAATTCGCCATATTAACCTAGCTCTATTCGTCCGGTTCAACTCTTTGTAGAGCAAAAAGACCAATAAAAATAAGCCAACCAGAATAGCGATGTATTTAAATTCCATATCTATTTGCCGGTTTTATTGAGGATGTTAAAATAGTTTTGATACAATGCAGAAGCTGGGCCAGCGCTTTGTGTCTGCGGTTTTGCTGCTTCGGTATTGATCATTTTTTGAATAGCCTGTTGAACCAGATCAATATCGCTGATGATCAGTTTATTGCCTGTACTTAATTTTCTTAAACTGCTTAAGGCATTTAAATAGGTAGAAGGATGATCGGCTGCGGCACCAATCATGTATTTCTCTGTTTCGCCAAGTAAGAATTGATCTTGTTCGATGAACTTTTTGCCTGTTTTTCTGCTCTCCAGTAAGGCAAGCGTTGCTTTTAAAAAGGCCGTTCTTTTTTCTTTTTGCTCAAACGACATTTTCTGAACCGGCTGTGTAATCTTATCCAGTTCCCCAGTTAAACGTTTCTCAGGTTTTAATGCCGCTGTTTTTACGGTAGTTTTAGCCACATAAGCCCGCGACTTTTGCTGCAGATCTTTCAGTAATCTAAGCGCTTTATATTCGTAAGGTAATGCCTCCTGAGGTTTATAGGTTCTCAAACGAAGTTCGGCATTCCACATTTCAGTTAAAACGGCCTTTAATTGCGCCTTCATTTCCGGTTCGAAAAAGGTAGCATCCTCTGCGATATCATGTTTATGGGCATATTTATCCATAATTCCAGTCACATCACCAAACTTTTCGCCCTCACTTTTATGTTCCGCATGCTCATCGTGGTCATCATGATCACCGCCGATTTCAGTTTCGTTTTCTTCGCCCAAAAACTGTCCGTAACGCAACCGCAACAGTTTCTGGTCGATACCCAGATCGTTGCTTCTGGTTTTAAAGGTTGCAGGAGGCAATTTCGATTGTTCTTTCAACAATTTCTCGGTATCGATAATGATCTGCCTTTCGCTCCTGAAATATTCCGGAACCAGGTTAACGCCATTGGTCATTCCTGCTAAGCTCATTAATTCGGCAGTATCTACAATTGAAACAAAATAAACATCCGAACGGCTCGATTGACCATGGTTATCCATCGCTTTAATGAAAAAGTAAAGCTCATCGCCTGGTTTCATGCCAAGGCTTTTTAAGTCAATCAGTTTAGCTAACGTGAGGTTCTTTTTGTTATCAAACCCGGTATTAAACGATAGTTTTTTCTCGGTGAAACTTACACCTTCGCCTTTGCCACTGGCCATGGTTGCCGATATATAGGCATCGTTGATGCCGTAATCGTCTGTAAGTGATACGTTCAGATTAATCTTTTGCGGCTGACCGATATCAATGGTGGTGTGCTGTTTGGGTTGTGTAATTTTAATCGTAATGGGTAAATCGGGAATGATTTCGATCTGGTAGAGATCTGATTTTTTACCGTCCAGATCTAGTTGATAAAAGCCTGGTTTATTGACTGTTTTGCTGTAAGTCCATTGCGTATTTGATGCGTTTAAGGCTTTAAACTGAACAATTTCGTTGTCGTTAAAGATGATTTTAAGTTTTTTAATACCAATGTTCGTTTCGATTTTCCAGTTTATTTTGGCACCTGTTTCGGCAGCAATTGTAAACTGTTTTTGTTTACGCTCTTCTCTTCTGGTATAGGCTGGCGGAATAATGGTAGCGCTGAAATCGGAAATTTCTGCAGGAATATTTTCTTTAATTACCGGAATTTGGTTTGCTTTTTCGTGAAAATTTAAAGATTCACCTTTATGCAAAGAGATTTGGCTAATACCAATGCTGATTAACAATCCTACAAGAAAGATAATCAAGCCGAAATATATTTTCTTTGCTGGTTCTTTTGGCTGCGATAGGTTGGGGATTATGTTTTCAATTTTGTTGCGCTGTAATTGTTGCAGCATAGACAATTCATCTTGATTTTGAAGCAGCAGATCAGCACTCTCTTCCAGTTCGGGATATTGGTTGTTTACAAAACGCGAAACATCCTGATCGGTGGTTTTCCAAATGGGTTTTATGAATAAGAAGATGCCCAGAACAACAGCGAAAACAACTACAAAAAGCCATGGAGAAAAATGCAACAGGTAAACTGCGATAGCAGATAAAACCAAAGCGATGGCTAAAGAAGTCGCAACGATGCCGATCAGGTAAAAGCTAATCCACTTTTTTCTTAAGTTACGGATCCAATTTTGTCCTTCAGCTCTTAACATAATTAGGTTTTTTTCTGAATGATAAAATGCGTTCGGTAACAAAAATCAATAAAGCTGCTATCCAGAATGTAATTCCGAGCGACTCGTTTTGAGTGGTTTTTGTGGCTTCCGTTTTAGTAATCTCAGTAACTTCTTTTTGTTGAACTGATAATCTCCGCTGATCGGCAGGGTTGTATTCAAAACCAAAGTCTGTTGAATTTTCCGCTCTGATCACAATCGGCATCAATGCTTTTACAAATAAGCCATCCCAAACCAGTTCGTTCCATTGCGGGTTAAAACGGCTGTAAAAGTGAAAGATATGTAAAGAATCAGCCTTTTCATTTGTCAATATTGCATTTCCAAAGCCATCAGTCCATATTTTTTCAGCCTGACCGGTTGAGGCAATTCTTTTACTCAATTTAATATGACGACCATAAATGTTGATAGTTGATTGAGTGACAACTACTTTTCCTTTTTCGTATTGAAATAATGCTCCATCCGATGCAATTGATGATCTGAAAGCTGATGAAACCGGATTATCAGATAACCAAAAACCAATGGTTGCTTTTTCTGCAGCGGCATTGATGATAATTTTCCGTTTGGTGAAACTTTCAATGGCTTTTAAGGCTGCAATAAGGTATTTACTGTCTGTAATACCCGAAGTTTCGTGTATGGTGATGTTTATTGGCGATTCGTCTGCCGAATTTAAAGCCTCATAAGTGGTGCTTGAGGGATTTGACTTTGCTTCATATTTCTTTCCTGCATAACTTGTTATCCAACTGCTTAAAGTATCAGTTCGGTTTAGTGATACCCAATTTAACTTGTAATTAAGGGTTGGCAATTCATTACCAAAACGGTTTAAACGGTGGTCGGCGAAAAAGTAAACTTCAGCTCCAGGAGGAACAAATTGATTAGCTGCACTCAGTAAGGCTGTATAACTTAAACTATCGCCCTGTTTTGTTTCATTAAGAATGGTATCTTTTAAGGTTAATGATTTAAAACCCACATTAAAATCGTGGATTTCGTAACCCTTTTTCAGTAATGAATCTATCGATTTTTTATTAGAATTGAAAACCTGTTGAAAAGTAGTTTTATCAACCAAAATCCATCCGGTTCTATTTTTGCCCGAGATTATTTTTTCAAGGTAAGGCCGTGCCAGAAGAAATGCGAGTAGTGCTAAAAGCAAACAGCGTAGCAACAATAATAGCCAATCGTTAATTTTAAAGCTTTTCGAACTGGCCCTCGAGCTTTCGCCAAGCAGCGCAATGCTGCCAATCTTAAGTGTTTTACCCTGTTTAACATTCCACAGGTGTATAATGAGCGGGATAATTAAGCCTGCAAGCGCCAGTAAACCTATGGGATATAAAAATTGCACGGTTTAAATTCTAAGTTTACTTCTTTGTTTTAAAAAATCCCTCAATGCCTGGTCTAAAGGTTCATCGGTTGTAATTGTCCGATAAAAAATCCTTCTATCAAGCAGCTTTATCCTGGTTTCTTCAAGATAAGCATTAAACTTGTTTTGATAATTGGTCCTCGCTTTGGTTTGATCAATCTGAATGGTTTCTCCTGTTTCCAGGTCTTCGAAAGTGCTGTAACCTTTAAAATCAAGATTCAGTTCGTTTCTTGATAACACATGAAAAACCACGATCTCGTGTCTTAAAGTATTCAATGTATCCAATAACTTGATAATTTCATCTTCTTTTTGATAAAGATCGGTGATGAAAATCAGCAATTCACGTTTTTGGGCTCCGGCAAACAATTCTTTATAATGAATGGGTTTGGTGAATGCTCCATTTGGATTGATCTGCTCTAACTGGTAAAACAATCGGGCTAAATGCTGGTAATCCTGCTTTGGCGTCATGGAGAAGATTCCTGAATTTTTCAGTACATACAAACCAATCGCATCGCCCTGTAAATTAGCGAGGTAAGCTAAAGATGCACCAAGATATTTTGCATAATCTATTTTGGTAAAATCGCCATCACTATGGTTCATCGAGGCACTGGCATCTATTAATATGCGCACGGCAATATTCGTTTCCACTTCCGATTCGCGGATATAATAACGGTCGGAGCGGGCAAACATTTTCCAGTCGAGCGATCGTAAATCATCGCCGGGTTGATAACTTCTGTATTGACTAAACTCCAATCCCGGTCCCTTTACGGTACTTTTATTAATGCCATTCATAAAACCATCAATCGTCATTTTAGCCGATAATGAAAGGTCTTTAATGGCCATCAATACTTTTGGATCGAGCAGTTTACTCATTAAATATTGGCTTTTGGTTTCGAAATGGCTTTAATCAGTTCGTCTGTAACTTTATCCGACGAAACATTTTCGGCTTCTGCCTTAAAATTCATCAATACCCTGTGGCGAAGTACAGGATAAGCCATGGCCTGTAGATCTTCCATAATTACAGCGTATCTGCCTTTAAATAAGGCTCTTGCTTTTGCTGTTAATATTAAGGCTTGTCCTGCCCGCGGACCTGCGCCCCAACGCACCCATTCTTTAACAAAATTTACGGTGGTGGTATCAGGTCGGGTGGCGCGGATGATTTCGCTTACGTAAGTAATTAAATCATCGCTGATGCTTACTTCGCGGGTAATGGCTTGCAATTCTTTGATCTCTTCTGCACCGATAATCGGGTTAATCATCGCTTTTTTAATGCCCGTTGTACTGCTTAAAATCTGAGTTTCTTCGGCTGCCGTTGGGTAACCGATTTTGATGTACAAAAGAAAACGGTCTAACTGTGCTTCAGGCAGGGGGTAAGTTCCGGCCTGTTCAATAGGGTTTTGCGTAGCCAGAATAAAAAATGGCCGATCTAAAGGATAAGTTTGTCCACCGTAGGTGACTTCAAATTCCTGCATGGCCTCTAATAGTGCCGATTGGGTTTTTGGAGGCGTTCTGTTCACCTCATCGGCCAGAATAATGTTGGCAAACAAAGGGCCTTTGTTAAATTTAAAAAAACGTTTTCCAGTTACATGGTCTTCTTCCAGTATTTCGGTTCCCACAATATCGGTAGGCATTAAATCAGGCGTAAACTGGATTCTTCTAAAAGAAAGATCTAAAGCCTGCGACATGGTTCTTACCATTAAAGTTTTTGCCAAACCCGGTACACCTTCCAGTAAACAATGTCCGCCCGCCATTAAAGCGATCAGCATTTCTTCAATGATCACATCCTGACCCACAATTACTTTTTGTATTTCGCTTTTTAAAAGGGAGATCTTATCGATCAATATTTTTAGGTTGCTTTCTGAACGCTCCAAAACGGTTGATTTTTTAGTATAACGATATTGTGCTTCAATATAGGGCATATTGATAGATTGTTTTAGCCTAGTTGAAAAGAATATCAAAAAATTTACAAGATAATTAGGATAAAAAAGCAGAATAATAAAAAATGAAGGTAATTTTAGGGTGATGCAGAGAGCTAAATTTACATTTGCGAGGTTAAAATATAATTCAGGCGATTGGGATACCGATCAGAGAATGCCTTCTAACCTCTTAAATTCTCTTCTCGAGTATACAACCATTCCTTTGGATGAAGAAGAGAAAATTGTAGAGCTGAGCAGCCGCGATTTATTTAAATATCCTTTCTGTTATTTAAGCGGGCATAAACTGGTTCAATTTAGTCAGCAAGAAGCAGTAAATTTTAAAACCTATGTGCATAACGGAGGTTTCGTTTTTGTGGATGATTGCAATCATGATATTGATGGTTTATTTGCCCGTTCATTTGAAACACAGATGAGCAACCTTTTTGGTCCTCAGGCTTTGAAGAAAATCCCTAATAACCATGGTATTTATAGCTCTTTCTTTAAGTTTGACAAAGGTCCGCCAACTACTTCTTTCGAGTTAAATGGTTGGGGTGATGATCTCGTGCACGATTACCTGAAAGCAATTACCATTAACAATAGGATAGGGGTGTTGTATAGCAATAAAGATTATGGTTGCGAATGGGACTACGATTTCAGGAACAAACGTTTTTTAGCTGAAGACAATACCAAATTCGGGGTAAATATTATCCTTTATGCCATGGGGATAAATAGTTAGCAGTTGACAATTTTCAGTTGGCTGTTTTTCGTGCTGTCAGATGTTGCCATCTGACAGATTTAGTGCACTACATCAGGTGATATTTTTCATCAAAAACCTCCATCACTGATGCTTTTATCCCAAAAAGTGCCAGTTTTTCGCAAAACTTATTGCTGATATCCTTAGCCGAAACAATGCGGATTACTTTGTCGCAATCTTCTAAATCGATAGACCATTCTGAAATATCCTGCAACCCTGCAACGGCTAAAGCAATTAAACCGGTATCGCTGCCCGATTCGATAATGGTAGAGATGATAGTGATGTATCTAGACATATTTTAGGAATTAATGGATTTTCAAGATCAATCAATAGCTGATACTGATTTTTGTCAATGCAAACGTAATAATAATTTGTAAACAAACCAAACGTTCGGTATCTTTGTAGTATGGAAAACCCCTATAAAAGAAAAAAAGAGCCTGAGGTAAGCAAACAACTTATTTTAGCAGCAGCGGCAGAAATCGGCGCATCAGATTGGCATCGTGTTACGTTTCAGGCAATTGCCGATAAAACGGGTTTGAGCAAGGGGGGGATTATCCACCATTTCCGTAACAAAGAAGATCTGCTAAAAGAATTGATGAACCAAAGTTTGGTCGAGCTTACTGAGTGGATTGTCGAAGAAAAAAAGTCGTCGGGTAAGGAGGTGGGAAGTTTGGCTTTCCTGCGCTTTATTATTGGTAAAAGTAACGACCTGTTTTATAGAAGAACGATGAAAATTATTACTCAGGTTATTCTCATCAATCCAGAGTACCGTAAAGGCTGGGGTGAATGGTTTAGCACGCACATTGGTCATGGTGATGATAGCGCACAGGGCATAAAACACCTGATTGTGATGCTTGTTGCCGATGGATTATGGTATTCGGATAATCTGGGGATTTATAACATCAGCGATGAAAAGAAGCAACAAATACTGGAAACCCTCATTAAGCTTTAAACTGACAATATCTTTTTCCACCATAGTTATTAAAATATAGTTTATGCAAGAACCTGCTGAAACAACCGTTCATCAAAATAAAACTTTTACTGATATCAATTACGCGGGTAAACAACTGCAAAAGCGGGAGTTTATTAAGTGTGAATTTGTAAAGTGCGATTTTTCTAAAAGCGACTTAAGCCATAACGATTTTGTAGACTGTGAATTTAGCCACTGTAATTTCTCGCTCACTCAGGTAACAGGTACAGGTTTTAGTAACATTACATTCACAGATTGTAAAATACTGGGTATTGATTTTTCTACATGCAATAAATTTATGTTCTCCTTTTCTTTTAAGGCTTGTATTTTGGATTATTCTGTTTTTTATGGTACCAAGCTCAGGAAAACAAATTTTGTTAACTGCTCACTAAAGGAAGTTGATTTCGAATCGGCCGATTTATCTTCAGCTGTTTTTAATAATTGCGACCTCACGGCAACCTCTTTTAACAGGACAATTTTGGAGAAAACTGATTTCCGCACTGCAAGAAATTTTTCTTTCGATCCTGCACTGAACACGATGAAAAAAGCCAGGTTTTCGTCGAATAACCTTTCAGGTTTATTATACCACTTCAAGCTGGATATTGAGGATTAGGCAGATCATCCGGAACCGATTAACCGATTTCAACAATTAACCGGTTAACCGATCTACAAAGCATACGCGGTTTCTGCTTTCGATTGATTCAGTACCAAAAAGCTCTGGATATTTCCTACATAAGCCAGTGCGCCTATATTATCCCTGAGGAAATTGTTGTAAGAAACCATATCGGGCATGGCTACTTTAAGCATAAAATCGAAATGTCCGGTGAGGTGATAACACTCCATCACTTCTGGGTATTTTTCCATTTCGGCCTTAAACGCCCTTACAATATCTTCTGAATGTGTGGTAAGCTGAATGTGCGGAAAGGCTATAAAATGTGACCTGAGCTTATCTATGTCTACAATGGCAACTGTTGATTTGATGTAGCCATTTGACCGCAGTTTTTTAATGCGGTCTACAATATGGGTCATGCTTTTTCTAAGCTTCCCCGAAACTTCTTTATAGGTTAATAATCCATCACGTTGTAAAAGATTTAGGATTTCGATATCAGTCTGATCAACTTTTTGAGGTTGCATGTAAATACTTAGTGTATAATTGTTTCTTTTTTGTTCGCTTTTGTGTAGCCTAAAAATAGTTAAAATAAGGTATATTTATATAATTTATTGTCGTTATTTAAAAATGTACTTAGTGTATATATTACAATAATGGTAAAAATTATGGACTGGAAATAAAAATTATATTCTGCCAGCTTATTTTCCTGATATGCCAAACCAAATTTTTAGGATGTTTAGGCTTTGATAAAAAATAATTTTTACCAAAAAAATAAGTTGTTGCGGTATAATTTGCTTAACTACTGATCTTTACGCTGTAATTAATTTAACCGAATATTATTTTTCTCATGCATAAAAAACACAATTTCGGTGCCGGCCCATGCATATTGCCGTCATCTGTAATGGAACAAGCAGCTCAGGCTGTAATCAATTGGGGAGGGATGGGTTTATCTATTTTAGAAGTTTCTCATCGATCGCCGGAATTTGAAGATGTGGTACTTAAAACCCAGCTTTTGGTGCGCGAGTTATTGTCTGTTCCCGATCACTATTCAGTACTTTTTTTGCAGGGTGGGGCCAGTACACAATTTGCTATGGTTCCAATGAATTTTTTGAGTGAAGGAAAAAAAGCCGCTTATCTTGATACCGGGTATTTTGCACAAAAAGCCATTAAAGAGGCCAAATTGTTTGGGGAAGTAGAACTAGTGGCTTCTTCGAAAGATAAAGATTATGCTTATATCCCGGTTGATTTTAATAATGATAAGCAAGCTGCGTATCTGCATTGTACTTCAAATAATACGATTGAGGGGACAGAAATATTTGATTTCCCTACTGCCGGTGCGCCGTTGATATGCGATATGTCATCAGATATTTTTTCCAGAAAAATTAACATCACCGATTTTGATCTTGTTTATGCAGGAGCGCAAAAAAATATGGGGCCAGCTGGGATGACCTTGGTCATTGCTAAAAATGAATTCCTTAACCAGGCCAAAAAAGAAATTCCATCAATGTTGGATTATCGGGTATTCCGCGATAATATGAGCATGTACAATACCCCGCCGGTTTTTTCTATTTATGTGTCCATGCTTAATTTATTGTGGCTGAAAGACCAGGGTGGCGTTAATGGAATAGAGCAAAGAAATATAGAAAAGGCAAAATTATTATATGCCGAAATAGACCGGAATCCGCTTTTTTATGGTACGGCCGATGTTGAGCATCGTTCTCGAATGAACGTTACTTTCTTAGCCAGTAACAAAGAGGTAGAAACCGGGTTTTTAAAATTTGCAGCAGATCAGGGAATTGTTGGTATTAAAGGCTATAGAACAGTGGGTGGATTTAGAGCCTCACTCTACAATGCGCTTCCATTATCGAGCGTTGAAGTATTGGTAAATGCAATGGCCAGTTTTGAAAAAATATACACTGATAAAACAGTTCTTGAATTCGAATAATCTGTTAAACGATGATAAAAATCTCTCCTTTAAAGGCATTACAGCCAGGTAAAGACATCTTTGATCTGATGATTTCTGATCAGGTAAATGGTAAGGTGCATAAAAATGAACAGCTGTCGTTTGAAGACCTGCTTAATCTATTCGGATGTCCTTTAGATGATCGGCCTGCCATTTATGTTTACGAGTTCCGTAGCGAATTTGGTATAATGAGGGGAATTTGGGCAGCTACCGATCTCTCTCAAACGCCAGTAAATGCAATTAAAAGGCACGAAGAAACGGTATCATCGAAAGTAGAATCGCTTAAAATCGATCGTAAAAATAAAGCAACGCAAAAATCGCCAATCTTATTGGTCCATAAAAAAGATAAAACTTTAGATGCGCTTATCGATTTTGTGGTGTGTACGCGTAAACCTTTGGTAAGCGAATGGTCGCAGATGGGACATTTTCTTTATCAGGTATTGGAAGAAGATATTATTGAAAAATTTGTTGAAGCGTTTATGAAACTTCATGCGGTTTACCTGGCCGATGGTCATCATCGTTTGGAAGCAGCCTGTTCGTTGCAGAAAAACATAGTTCAGCAAATTAGTTCGCTTTTTGTTTCTGCTGATGTAATTTCGATAGATGCCTTTCATAGAGTGGTTTCGGGTGTAGATATTTCTTATTCGCTGCTGATGGAAAAACTGAAAGCTTATTATTATATCTCAAAAATTCCCAATAACAAAGCTTATAAACCTGATCAGAAGAACAGGTTAGGCCTTTGTTTTAAAGGCGAATGGTACCAACTGGATTTAAATAAAGCTTCTATTGCATTGTCAGAAGTGCCAGATACGGTGATTTTACAAGATAAAATCCTGTCGGCCGTGCTGGGTATCAATAAACCAAAGGAAGACGAAAGACTAGTCTGCTTTCCGGATTGCAAATGGTATCAATTTCTTGCTGAGTTGAATCACGATGAAACATCAATTGGTTTTTCTCTTTTTCCGATGACAGCGGATGCATTTATTACCACGGCAGAAAAGGGTGAGTTTTTGCCGCCCAAATCTACCTGGATAGCGCCTAAGATCCCCCAGGGGTTTATGGCGAGTAGCCCGGTGGCCATAACGGCGAAAGGAGAACAGGTAAGGGTAAATTAATAGTTAAACTTAAAACAAACGATATGTTCGATCTCGATTTAGAAAGTATAGCACAGATAGGCGCTACCTTTCTGATAATTGCTTTCTTTTTAGTGGCTTTGTACAAAAAGCGCCTTAAAGTAAACAAGAAAAAAAATGATGGAGAGCAAGATTACCTGCATTGGCTTTAACCTGTTATATTGATTTTAAGGGCGGGCACGGTATTTTTTTTGTTGTGGTAAATCAATTTAGCTTTACGTTGGGTAAGTTTTATAGTGATTATGCCTGTAGAGGTTGATTATAGCAATTTCATTATAGTTAAATTTTATACTTTTGGGTTATTGATATTTACAATTTAGCCCGATATATTTTATGAAAATACTTTTTAGAGTTTGCACACTTTCTATTTTAATTTGCTCATCTGTTCTGGCGAGTGCACAAACCGTTACTTTAGATTATTTTTTTAATCGCGAAACCCGAAAAAATAAAGCGGGGGAGGTAGAGCGTTTTCATTATTTATGGGGCAAAAGCGATTATGGGAATTTCTTTATTTTAGGAAACATCTTTAAGAAACAAGGCTTTAAGTTAGATTCTTTAGAAACTGCTCCTACTGCGGCCAAGTTAAAAGGAACTGATGTATATCTAATTGTAGATCCTGATCGACCAAAAGAAAACCCAAAACCAAATTATATACAGGCGGCAGATATCACTGAAATTTCTGCATGGGTAAAACAAGGAGGCATATTGGTAATGTTTGCTAACGATAGTGCAAACGTGGAGTTGCTACACTTTAATAAACTAGCCAATGTATTTGGTATGCACTTTAGCAATGAGATGCAAAACCATGTTATTGATGATAAACATTTTGAAGATGGTGCCATTTTAACCAAAAACAATCCGGTATTTAAAACGGCGCAAAAAATATTTATGAAAGATGTTTGCGCTATTGAAACCAAGAATGGTGCAAAACCAGTTTTGAAAAATGCGGCTAATGCAACTGTTATTGCTTCGGCTAAATATGGTAAAGGAACAGTAGTTGCCATTGCCGACCCATGGTTGTATGACGAATATGTTAACGGACGTTTACCAAAAGAAATGGGGTTCGAAAATGATAAAGCGGCTGCTGACGTAGTGGCGTGGTTAAAAAAACTTTCGAAAAAATAATGCTGTTAAAGTTTATCTAGTTTAAGATAACCTAAATGAATTTCATCTTCAGGTAAATCGCCTGAAGATGTTTTTATTTCGATATGGTATTTTTGTTTCGATTCTTCGCTTAAAATATCTTCAATTTTATAAATATCGTCTACATCAATGCCATACTTTTCATCAATGTGTGCATTGGCGCCTTTTATCGAATTGGTTTTAAAGAATACCGTTTTCTTTGCCTCCTGTATAGCTTTGGCCCTTTCGTCATGTACTGATAAAACAATATAATGTTGTTCGTACAGTTGGTTCGATTGGTAGCCACCAAGGTTGATAAAAAATAGTTTATTAGCAGAAAGGGGAGTATGGTTCTCTCTTAATTTAATGTTAACTTCATAATTATCTACCTTAGTCACTTCCCGCCAGCCATCAATATGGATACTGGCTCCTGCTTCGGGCCAAAACGCTTTAATTTCGGGAACAAGCGCTTTCAGCGAATGGGCAATGCCAAAGAAATAATCGTGCTGTTCTACATTTCTTTTCGGTGCTTTCGATCCCAATAAAAGCATGTATAGTTTAGGTTGCTGTTCGCCCATATTTAATTGATTGCCTTTTCTCTTAACAGCTACAATCATAATTGGTTTGTGATTTCTATCTTCTTTTAACCGCAGAGAACACAAAGAGAGGACGCAGAGAACACAAAGCTAAATGCCGAAGTTCTTTCTGCTGTCATTCTGAACGCAGTGAAGAATCTTTAATTTATAGACATATATGTGTTATAGCGACCGCATTAAGATTGCTTCATCCAATGAAAAATTGGCTTCGCAATGACGATTCCTCATCGCTTATATTAATTCTTATACGATAAATTAACCCTCAGGAAGACAACCATGACAATTATTCCGTGTTTCTGTGGGAAAAAGGTAAAACAATTTCGCTTTTTTAGGATTATATCACCTACAGGTTATCACCTGCTATTTTCACCAACTAAATAAAACGCGTCAAGAATAAATGAATACAGCTACTGCAAACAAAAGAATCGCTATTATAGGCGGCGGGCCAAGTGGCCTTTTCATGTATAAAAGATTAACAGAAGCTAAAGCCGCCAACTTTGAAATAGATATCTTCGAACGCAAAAATTATTTGGGAGCAGGTATGCCTTATAGTGCCGAAGGAGCTAATGTAGAACATATAACCAATGTATCAGATAATGAAATTCCGGTCATATTCAACTCCATTGAAGATTGGGTGAAAATTGCTCCAAAAAGTATTTTAAAAAAGTTTAATATCAGCGACGAGAAATTTAACGAATACAAAGTATTGCCCAGGCTGTTTTTCGGCGAATACCTATCGGCCCAGTTTAATCTCCTGAAAAAAGCTGCGGCTAAAAAAGGAATCAAAACCAATGTCCACCTAAATTGCATAGTAGAAGATATTATTGATGTTCCTGATGACAATACAGTGGCCGTATGTGTTCAAAACCATGATAAACTTTATTTCGATCAGGTTATTATCTGTACCGGGCACAATTGGCCTAAAAAATATGAGGGCAGGATTCCCAATTATTTCGATTCTCCATACCCACCTAAAAAAATAGCGTTAAAACTTAACCACGCTGTTGGCATTATGGGTTCATCATTAACGGCGATTGATGCCTTAAGAACGCTGGCCAGGCAAAATGGAAAGTTTACAGACAATGAAGATGGAACCTACGCCTATCATTTAGAAAGCGAGGGATTTAAAATTGTAATGCATTCTCGTAGTGGTTTATTGCCTGCCATTCGCTTTCATCTGGAAGATTCGCATTTAGGAAAGGAAGGAACGCTCAGCAAAGTCGAAATTCAGGCGAGTATAGCTAAGAACGGAGGGTTTTTACCTTTGGATTTTGTATTTGAAAAGAATTTCAAGGAAATGTTTATTGAAAAAGATCCGGCTTTTTACGAACAGATCAAAGCAATGAATCTGGAAGGGTTTGTGGAGGCGATGATGGGTTTCAGAGAAAAAATGGAACCCTTCGATCTTTTTAAGAAAGAATATGAGGAGGCAGAAAAATCTATAGAAAAACGGAAATCTATTTATTGGAAAGAAGCCCTAGCCGTTTTAAGTTTTGCCATGAACTACCCTGCAAAATACCTTTCTGCCGAAGATATGGAGCGGCTCCAAAAGGTGTTAATGCCACTTATTTCTATTGTAATTGCATTTGTACCCCAAAGTTCGTGCAGAGAATTACTGGCACTACATGATGCAGGTGTTTTAAGTATTGTTGCTGTTGGAGACGATGCTGAAGTTGAACCGTTAAAAACAGGCGGTGCAGATTATCATTATAAGGTAGATGATCGAGAGATAACCGTTCATTTCGATACCTTTATCGATTGTGTTGGTCAGCCGCGTCTTTCTTTCGATGATTTTCCATTTAAAAGTTTAATCAAGAATGGAACGGTTAGTCCGGCCACGTTGCAGTTCCAGTCTGCTCAGAACGGAAAAGCAGAAATGAAGCATAATAATTTAGTGATAAGGAAAGGCAATACTTACTTTTTAACTGTGCCTGGTATTACCATCAACGATCATTTTCAGGTGGTTAATGAGGCGGGGCAGGTGAATGAAAGAATTTACATTATGGCCGTTCCATACATTGGTGGTTACAACCCCGATTATTCTGGGATCGATTTCTGTGAAGCCGCATCTGAAGCGGTATTGAAGCGTGTTTTAGGCGAGAATAGGCTTACTTAATAAAATTTTCTACTATTTGATAATTAAGAACAGAAATTACTTAAAAATAGTACATTTTATTTAATTGCTTTTAAATAAAAAATTGCCTGATGAGGTGTTATGGCTTGTTTTGTGTGAAAAAACAAACGTTTGCGCTTAATTTGCGTAATGTCTCTTTAGGATTACAAAATTTATAAAAACGGTATAGCATTTCTGGGTATAAGCGAGCTTGGATATGATTCTTTAAACCTAATTTTAGTATCCAATCAAACTATCATTTAAAGCTTTTTCCGTAACAGTTATTCGTTATTAGAATATCGTTTATAAAAAGTATAAAAATTAGTTGATTAATACCGCTGTTCAATGCGTATAGCCATTTATGGCTTTGCTTATCAGGCTTTTTTTAAGCAAACGTTTGCGTTAAGAAAAAATAAAAAACAACTTTCTTAATATATACCTTGCATTAACAAATCATAACTAGCCGATATTTTATTTTAGTATTACGAGCAAAAAGAATCTTGTCAACCAACAAGAAAACAAATAGTAATTAAAATAACCAAAGAACCTCTAACCAAGGGATATAACAAACAAGCAAACAAAAACTAATCATTCTGATGCAAGATAGGTTGCATTAAGAATTAATATTAATCAATCTTAAACCACATTCCATGATCAAAAATTTTACTTTTTGTCTTGAGGCATTGCTTTGCCCAAAAATCTCAAATCGAGATCGCTTCTTTCTTACATCTTAACAATCGAGATTACTTTTTTAAACACTTAAACTTAATTAAACTAATAAAATGGTTAAAATTTATACAAGCGTTTGTATCGCCTTGTTTTTATCTGTTTTTGGATTACAATCTTTATATGCCCACAAGGCATGGCTCGGTACAGGTATTAAAAACACCTTTGTATTTCAACAAGATACGACTAAAGCTAAAAAAGATTCATCCGCCTATTCGATAAAGACCGATACCATCGGTCAAATGATTAAGGCACTACAGAAATTTAAAACTGTTCGCGATACGGTTAATATCCGTTCCTCAACACCCGTTCCGAATTTATCGTTACAACAAATTATCAAAGGCAATTTAGCTGGGGTTTATGTACAAGAACCAAACGGCGAGCCTGGAACTGAGCAGAGCATTATTGTTCAGGGAACATCGGGCCTGTTGTTTAACAAGAAAGACATTTATGCTTTACAGCCCGCCATTTATTTAAACGGCGTACCTTTGGTAGCCGATAATCCTTTTGCATTTGATGTTCAGAAATATGACTACAACAGAATAGGGCCAGCAACCAATCTTTTATCACAGGTAGATATCAATAATATTCAGTCTATTACTGTAATTAAAGATCCTTTCGAACTGGCCAAACTTGGACCAAATGCGGCTAATGGAGCTATATATATTACTACTAAAAATGCAAAGGCGGGTCTGAGAGACATCAGCCTAAATTCTTATTTTGGTTATGTAGCCGCGCCAAAGGTAAATACCATTAATGGGGTTTATGAGAACAATTTCAGGAACCAGTTTTATCAAAAATACAATCCAACAGGCAACCCTGCTTCTTATTTAAGAGATTCTACAAATGTGGCTTATTTTGGCCCTTCAAACTGGACAGATTTATATTACCAGAATACACCGACATTTTCTGCCGATTTAGGGATTACAGGTGGAACGGAAAGGGCAAATTTCAGGTTTTTTGGTTCAGGGACTAAGAATGCAGGTAATGCTGATGAGACAGGATTAAACCGGTATAATTTGTTTTTCGGGATAAATATGGCACCTTTTAAATGGCTTACTGTATCAAGTACGGTTAATACGGCCCGTTTAGACCGTAACAGGAACAAAAGTTTGCGGGATCGTTTTGCCGAAACACGCTACATCCCCGATTTAAGCAGCCCACTTTCTCCAAATGCAGAGTCTTATGCTACATACCTCACTCAAAATGATAGAAATGTAGATAACAACCGCTCTACAGTATTAAACGGAAACCTGACCTTAAGTGCAAAGGTAAATAAATTTGTAATCTCTACCACAGGCTTGTTCAATTACAATGAAGGGATCAGGGATTATTTTATACCCTCAACCTTGCTGGCGGGTATCAGTTATATTTCTAACTATTTTGGTTATAGCCAAAGGGTTTCACTCAACAACAGTATCAGCTATAAATATGATATCAATAAAAACCATGTTATTGATTTGGAACTTGGACAGAGTTTACAGGGCGATACCTACAAATATAATTATGCAAGAGCCTACAATGGCCCGAATGATTATGTAAAACTGACTTTTGTAGATGGTAACCCTACCAAAGATGGATCTGATAACCCAGATTACCTCAACGTACTATCTAATGGCAATTTTTATGTATTCAGGTACATAGATAAGGAGCGTAATAATTTAATGTCGTTTTATGGATCGGCAAAATACGCTTATAAAAGCCTGTTTACCTTTAGTGCTTTATTGAGAAGAGATGGTACCTCTAATGGTCAGCCAGATAGCCGTTGGGTAACTACCCCGGCATTTAATGCCAACTGGAATTTAAAAGAACAGTTTCTAAAAGGCAGTAGCATAATTGATGCATTACATTTAAGCGCAGGCTGGGGCAGAACTTTAAGGGTTTTCCAGGATGACCGTTTTGCTGCAGGACCACAGTATCGTTCAGAAAATGGATGGGAAGAAGAGCCAACTATACCCGGTTATGGTGGCCTATTGGGCATTAACCGCCCATACAATAGTGGTTTTATTGGTTATAACATCAGTTTACCTTATGCAGATCGTACGAGTGTAACTTTGGATGCATCTTTTTTAAACAGCCGCATCAATGCTGCCATAACGGTATATAACCGTGAAGATAAAAACAGCGTAATTGGATTGCCCGTAGCCGTTGAAACAGGTTATTCAACCCAATATAAATCGGGTATGGATATCAATAACAAAGGGGTAGAATTTTTGGTTAATGCTGCGGTGTTACAACAAAGCAATGGCTTAACCTGGAATACTGGTCTAAATTTAAGCTATAACAAAAATAAACTTTCTGCATTGCCAGAGGGCTTAAACGAATTAATTTACCAGAATGACAATAAGTTACAGGTCGGAAAATCGGTAGGCAGTTATTGGTTATACACCAACCAGGGTATTTATAACAGGGATGCTGAAGTACCTGCCGGAAGAACTTTTAACGGTATTCCTTTAAAAGCCGGTGATCCGAAATGGGTTGATTACAATAATGATAACCGCATCGACAGTAAAGACAAAGTACTAACCGGCGATAGATTACCAAAATTTGTGGGCGGCTGGAATAATACCATTGCTTACAAAAACTTTGATTTAAACTTCAATTTCATTTTTGCTGCGGGACAAAAAGCCATTAACCAATACGAGGCAACCCGTTACGGTTTTGTAAACCGCGAGGCTGGAAACGATATCAACTCGGTTAAAGAAGTTTCTTCATGGCAATCGTTCGATAACGAGAAAAATTATCCGATATACAATCCATGGAGCCCTGTAGATGCTTACCGTACCGATCAGGATCTGTTTTTAGAAAGTGCTTCTTATGTGAAATTAAGATCGGTTACCCTGGGTTATGATTTTGGTCAAACAGGTTTATTCAAAAAAGCCGGTGGGAAAATCAGGAGAGCTTATTTATATGCTACAGCCTTAAACGTATTTACACTGACCAATTTTTCAGGTGTTGATCCAGAACTGATCAATTACAACGGAATATACGACGGTGCAAATATCACCATCCCACGAACATTTGTTTTAGGCTTCAAACTCGATTTATAAAATATACCATTATTGATATGAAATATTCTAATTATAAAATTAGTATCTACAGGTCGGTTACCCTAGTGTTAATACTAACCATGGTTGGTATGGGTAATTTCTCCTGTAAGAAAATTGATGATGTACAATCAACAAGATTAGCTACCGAAGAAAGTAACTGGAAAACGCTGGAAGACGCCCGCGCAAACTTACTTTCGGTATATGGCCTGATGCGTTCGGCTACGGTATCAGATAATACCCATTGGTTAATGGGCGATTTACGTCAGGGCGATTTTCAGATCACCAACAGGGCAGATCTTAAATCTATTGTTACGGGGCAGTTAAATGCGCAGTACCCTGTAATTAACAGGATTACCAACTGGCGCAGGTTTTATGCCGTAGTTAATGCTGCGAGTTTATTTATTGAGCGCTCTAAACAGATTATACCATTAGATTCGCGTTATACGCAGATAAACAATAATGTAGATGTAGCACAAGCCAGAATATTAAGGGCATTTGCCTATTTCTATATGGTAAGGATCTGGGGCGATGTGCCTTTGTTAACCTCATCGCACGATGGTGATTTTGTACAGTTACCAAGAACAGCTAAAGAGAAAGTTTTACAGTTTGCAACAACCGAGCTATTGGCTGCAGCACAGGTGGTACCTTTTAAATATGGCGGCGATGACCCTATTTTACCTGGCCTTTATTATGGTGCAGGCTGGGCAAGCTGGAACGGCAATATTTTTACCCGGTTATCAGCCTATATTATTTTGGCCCACATTGCGGCCTGGCAGGGCAATTACCTGGATGCAGCTACCTATTCAAAATTTGTATTGGATAACTATACTAAATCTAACGGAAGTGGTTCTAACGGGATTGTTTATCTGGATATGGACGCCCTTACTGAGAACGTAAACTACTATAGCCCATTTGCGTTTAAACGCGCAACGGTACTGGTTGGTTTTCCATTTGAGGCAGGTAATGGTTTATCAACTGCTAACGGCCACATTGAGCAGTTAACCCTGGCATCGCCGTTTATTCCTAAAACACAGCCTGAAATGTTTGTGCCAAAGGATAGTATCCTTAAAATATTTAGCGATCCGGGAGATTTAAGGTTTAGCATTAACCCTGTTACAGGCTTATACCGTACAAATTATTTTTACAATTTCCCTTCAGAGCAGCCTATTTTTAACAAAATCAAAGTGATTTACACGGCTCAAACTTCTGGTAACTTAACCCTGTTCAGTTCTACCATGCTGTTTAGCCGCATTGAGGAAATTACCTTGCTTAGGGCCGAAGCCTGTGCCGTATTGGGGCAGCGTGACGAAGCTATTTCGGCACTGAATAAAGCAGCCAATTTAAGAGGAACGGTTACTTATAACGCTGCATCTGGCAAAGATTTGGTTGATGCCATTTTTGAAGAACGCAGAAGAGAGTTAATGGGCGAAGGCTGGAGATGGTACGACATTGTACGTTACAACAGGCTCAAAAATGCTACCGGCACCTTCATCAAGAAAAACGGTGTGTCACTTACATTCACGCAGTTTGAGCGCGCAGGAGGTGTTTACTGGCCGGTATCTCAAGATGTAATCAATGCAAATCCATCGGTTACCCAAAATCCATACTGGCAATAATCAATCAGAAGATCATGAAAAAGAAATTATATAAGCATAGCCTATTGTTGCTAATAGCCGTAATGGGTATTTATTTAAGTGCCTGCAAAAAAAACGATTCTCCTTATTACGATTATACCAATACGGTACAAACCTATAAAGGAACCGCAGTAGATTATTTAAAATCGAAACCGAACACTTTTGATTCGCTGCTTTTGGTATTGGACCGTTTTCCTTTTTTGAAGGATTCTTTAACCAATCAGAAAGTAACCCTGTTTGCACCGGTAAATGAAAATTTCGCGGCATCGGTTAAGTATTTGAACCAAACCAGAAAAGCGGAAGGGAAAGCGCCTGTTTATTTGGGCACCGCAGATCCGTTGGAACTGGCATTTATGCTTTCAAAATATATTATAAGGGGAAACTTAACATCTGCTACTTATGCCAGTACGGTTGATGGTATTTCGGTTACAACAGTAGCCTCCAATTATCCTATGCATGTAAAAGCGCTACAGGCAAATGCATCAGGTTTTGTAGGTGGTGGTGCCACTACACTCGAATATAGCGACATGTATGGCTCAACCATTAGGCTTAACTGGATAACCACCAATACCAACGCCATTAATATCAAAACCAATAATGCGACCATAAACATTTTAACCCCGCTTCACAACTTTGGGTTTGATGAATTTACATACAGATTAAACCAATAGCCTTATGAAGATGAAAACTAAAAAATACTTTCTTAGTGTAGCGATAATGCTAACAGGCTTGATGCTCGTATTGGTATCCTGCAAGAAAAATTTACCTGATAATAGACTGTCTATCGCTAATGATAGTCAGTACACACAATATCTCTATCAGCCTACATTGGGTAGAAATACCTTATTTACCAACAATTTTACCTACGGCAACTCGAGCAGACCTCTGGATTTTAAAATTGTGAATATGCGCACCTTTGGTGGCGAGCCTGCTCCTGAACTAACCAAACTTTATCCGGTTAAAGTATGGAAAACGGCTTATGATGGCACGGAAAAATCGCTGGCCGAAATTGAGGCTAAACGTGTAATCGAAAACCACCCTTTGTTTGAAGTACGTCCGCATTCCGGTGAGTTTTTAATGTGGGCAGAGGCCAATTCCAACATGATTAAAGCACAACCAGATTCGGGTTATGTTTTTGATGTAGAAATGTCGAATACCGGTGGAAGGAAATATTTTCAGAATTTCCGTCTGAGTCCACTGCGCGAACGCCCTTATGAGCCATCGCCATTAGATCCGATAACAGGGCAGGGAACATCAACCTCTGTTAGTCCTGCAGGCTTATTTATTACCGGTACAAGAACCAATCAGTTCTTATCATCAAGTGATGTGGCCGTGGTGTTTAATAAACTGCCAAAAGGGTTGCCTGGCTATTCCGGACATAGCATCAGTTTCAAATTTATAGATACGCTCGCTCAGGTTATCGATCCAAATAAGTTCGCTTTAACCGATTGGGGCAATTTGGTACATGGTTTCAATATGGTAAAAGATGCCACTAAAGTAAAGTTTGATGTAGCTTATCCGATTCCTTTAACCGCATATCCTACAAAATATACCACTACAGACGGTGGTGCGGCAAGGGTGGTATTCAGGTTCGACAGGCAGGCATTTGGTGCGGTTTTACTCCACTGTTATCTCGCCCTAAATTTCAAGATCTACGAGGAGGGAGATTGGGAAATTATCTTTCAGTTCAAGAACGACAAACCAAAATTTGATAACGACTGATGAAACAAACTAAATCCAAACAAAACATATTTCCAATGAAGTATTTTTACAGCATAGTAATTTTATTGATTTTTGGTTTGCAAAATCTCGCCCTGGCACAACAGCAAATTGCGGTTACAGGTACAGTGTACGACGGCGAATCAAAAAAGAAAGAAACCATGCCAGGCGTAAGCATTTTAAGCGCTGGCAGGGTTTTGGGCCAAACCGATGGCGATGGCCGTTATAGGGTTACCGTAGCATCAAATGCAGAAATTACCTTTAAATATTTAAGTTACGTAACACAAACCATCAAGGTAAACGGAAGAACCACCATTAACCTTACTTTACAGGGCGATAACGCCACCCTTAAAGAAGTTACGGTTACTGCAGGTTATCAAACTAAAACCAGAACTTTATCTACAGGTTCTACTGTAAGCATTTCGGGTAAGGATATTCAAGGACAGCCTGCGAGTGATGTTATGTCGCTTTTACAAGGTAAAGTTGCCGGTCTTAACATTCAAAATAATACTGGTGCACCGGGTTTCAGGGGGTCTATTACCTTACGTGGTATTTCGAATATCAACGTATCAGGTTCAGGAAGTTCGAGTTTCTTAACCCCAACTTCACCATTGTTTGTAATTGATGGTGTACCTGTTGATGACAATACCAATTATTCGTACGGTTTTCAGCAAGCAGGGCCGGGTGTATCACCTATCTCGCAGATCCCACCAGAGGATATTGAAGACATTACCACATTAAAAGATGCCGCTGCTACCTCATTATATGGATCCAGAGGTGCTTATGGGGTTATTTTAGTAACCACTAAACGTGGTAATTCTAAAGTGCCGGTAGTCCGCTATACGGGTGCATCTTTCTTTTCAATGGTTCCTCAATTACGAAGCGTTATTGGAGGTAAAGGTGAGCGTTTGTTGCGGATCGATCAGATTTTGCAGAATGATACCAGTTACAATCATGCCATAGATATGATCAATTATAATCCCATTTTAGCTGATAGTTTAAATGCATATTATAATAACTCGACCGACTGGCAATCCTATTTTTACAGAAACACCTTTAACCAAACCCATAATGTAAACATTTCGGGCGGTGATGTGGCTTTTAACTATAAAGTAGGTTTAGGAGCTTATGATGAAACCGGGATTCAGGAGAATACGGGCTACTCGAGGTATAACCTCAATATGAACATGCAGTATAATCCCAGTCCTA
The DNA here is from genome assembly GCF_052045595.1 of Pedobacter sp. 22163. Taxonomy (NCBI): domain Bacteria; kingdom Pseudomonadati; phylum Bacteroidota; class Sphingobacteriia; order Sphingobacteriales; family Sphingobacteriaceae; genus Pedobacter; species Pedobacter sp. 22163. The sequence goes on from NZ_JBQEPM010000002.1 coordinate 300,097, forward strand.
AATTTAAATTGGTCGGGCAGTTGCAAAACTCCATCCAAAAACAACAAACAGGTAGTGGTAATGGCTTGTTAAACAGTGGTTTGTCAACTACAGGTCAAGCCTCAAGTTTATTGCCTTCACCATCCTTATTTTCGTCTCAAAGCGGTGTATTGGCACAACTGCAAACGGATAACGACAATAAATCATTACAAACCTTTGCCACCATTAATGCCGAATACGAGCTTTTTAAGAACTTCAGGATTGCCACTTTCTTAAATTATACAAATAGTACCGGTACTAAAGATAATTTTTCTCCAGCGGCATTAAACGGAAATCAATCTAAATATTATACTTATGACGATCGTGCCACCAAGTTGTATAACCGTAACCAGTTCTCTTATGTATATGGTTTAAAAGATGCTTCAGGTGAGGATTCGCATACATTTAACTTATTTGCTTTTACGGAGATTAACTCGAGCTTTTTTAAAGCCGATGCCATTTTGAACGAAAAAGGAGTTAACGATCAATTAAGGGGGCCTTTAACCAACATGACCGATTACCTGACCTCTTTGGGCGGAACTATCGATTATAATGATGCCAGGAGCGTGGCTTTTGCAGGTGCATTTTCTTATAACTACAAACAAAAATATGTATTGGATATTAATTACCGTTTAGATGCCAACTCGGCCAATGGTGAAAATGCCCGCTATGTTGCCAATCCATCTTTTGCCTTAAAATGGAACTTTAACAAAGAAAAGTTTTTACAGAACATTAAATGGGTCGATTATGCCGATATCCGTTTAAGTTATGGTTCTAACATTCAACCGGTAGGCGGAGTTTTTGATGCCTATGGTAAATATGTAGGAGGAAACCGTTATAATAATGCCAATTCTATCATATTGGATCTAAAAAGGCTGCCAAATTTAGATTTACAACCTACAAGAGCAACCACTTACAATGCTGGTGTTGATTTTAGCTTGTTCCAAAACCGTTTTTCATTTGTTTTTGATACCTATTATAAACAAAATGATAATATTTTCAGATACAAAGATATTTCAAGTGCCAATTCATTTGAAACAGTTGCCTCTAACGAAATCAGTAACGTAAACTACGGATGGGAATTCCAAACTACTGCCCGCCCACTAAGTCCTACAAGCCCGTTTAAGTGGACAGTATCAGCAAATTTGGCCATCAACAGAGAAATTTTGGCACAATTGCCTGATAATTTGAGAGATTTTATTTATTATGATAAAGCCTTACAACAAGACACTTATTACCGCTTAGGTACCAACTCATTATCTAATTACCTATATAATACAAAAGGTGTTTACTCTACCAATGCCCAGGTTCCGGTTGATCCAAATACAGGTTTGCCTTACCGCGTAGGCGGCACCGGGCGTTTGAATTATTTTAGAGCAGGTGATCCTATTTTTACCGATCTCGATGGAAATTATGTACTTGATGGTAACGATAGGGTAATTGCGGGTAATTCGCAGCCGCAGATAACAGGAGGTTTTTATTCCTACCTGCAATGGAAAAACTGGAGTATAGAGGTCAATACTTCCTTTACCCTGGTTCGCGATATCATTAATAACCCTTTAGGTAAACAATTACAGAACTATGCCAATTTCAAACAGTTAGGCAGTTTGGTACCATTGGATCAGCTGAACTATTGGAGTGCACCAGGTCAGAATGCCACTTATGCCAACCCACTTGACTTTGTGCGTGCTGGTATTATCGACCCTTTTAGGTTAAATCAAACGGCTTTTCAGGAAGATGGCTCTTACTTTAAGTTAAACTCGATTAAAGTGTATTACATCTTTGATAAAAAATTTACCAGCAGGTTCGGAATGAACAGGGTAAGTATCAACGCTACTGCAGCAAACCTTGGCTTTATTACACGCTACTCCGGTCCAAACCCTGAAAATGTGACCAGTTTAGGTAGAGATGACTCAGGAGGTTACCCTTCACCAAAGCAGTTTACATTAGGTTTAAACATTGAGTTTTAAAAATTAGACAGATGAAAAATACAAAATACATAATTCTGATTGCTGCACTGGTTTTTACTGCCTTTGGCTGCAAAAAATTTCTAAACGTAACACCAATTGAAGCGCAGAGTGGGAACAATTTTTGGAAAACACGTGAAGATGTAGAGGGATTTACAAACGGGATTTACTCAAGGTTAAAATCAAAAGTGGCAGGAACACCAACCTTTTTTAATGAGGATGACCGCGCATTCTTCCCCGCATTAGAAATGAGGGGGAATAAGGTTGCCATAGGGAGCTTAAGTAACGATGGTGCAAATACCTTTATTGCACTTACTGGCAACAACATGAAATTTCTTGTTGCCAGTTCTGGAAGATTCAATAGCATGATGAAAAACATCATGAGCTGGAAAGAATGGTATGATGTAGTTGCTGCGGCCAACATCTTATACTTCGAAGTTGATAAAGTGCCTTCGTCAAGTTTGCCAGATGCCGATAAAAAACGCTATAAGGCTGAGGCTGTGTTTTTGCGCAACCTGAGTTACATGTTTATCTGTAAATTATTTGGCGATGCCATTTATTATACAGATGCTTACCACAGTACTCCACAGGGCAGAACGCCGCAGGTAACGGTATTGAACAGGTGTATTGAAGATATGACTGCGGCAAAAAATGATCTGCCTACTTTCTATAATGATGCCACATCTAACGGTTTCAGGCCTACAAGAGCATCGGCAGTGGCACTGTTAATGCATTTAAATATGTGGGCTGCAGCATGGGATACCGGGGTTAAAACCAAATATTATGATGCGGTAAAAACATTGGCTACCGAACTGGATACTTATAGTAATTATAAGATACTGCCAATTACCCCTGCCAATACCCTCAAAGTTTTTAAAGGAAGAAGTTCTGAGAACCTGTTCGGCATTTTACAAGACTTTAACTATGGCGAAGGATTTTCTTTGCCCGCAGGTTTATCCTATTATTTATCACATTACCCATATCAGGGCAATGTAACGAAAACGCAAAGTTCTATAGCTTATTCAACCGATTATATCCGTAAACTTTACCCTCCGGGATCTGCGGACGCAAGGATAACCACCTGGTTTGAAAACTATGATGCTCAAGGCGGAGCATTCCAGTTTAAAAAATTTGCAAATATTTATTCAACCGGATCGGGCAGTGCAATATCCATCACAAGTGATGATAGTGCCATTATTTTCAGGTTGCCTGATTGCTATTTATTAACTGCTGAAGCGCTTGCAGAACTTGGCGACGAAAGCGGAGCAAGAGATTTTGCAAATAGGGTAACTGTAGCAGCCAATGCGCCATTAATTACGCAGAACGGACAGGATTTAAAAGACGAAATTTATAGAGAAAGGTGTAGGGAGCTAATTGGCGAAGGACAGTTCTTTTTCGATCTGGTAAGAACAAAGCGGGTATTAAATTCTGATTTTACCAATGCTCCAATGTCGGTAGCTAACCTAAATGCAGGTGCCTGGACATGGCCGCTTACCATTACCGCTGCCGAGCGTAGCGCAAACCCAAATTTAATCGGTAATAATTATTGGAACTAATAGATATGAAGATCAATTATAAAACACTGCTATTTTCAGTAATCTGTGTATTGTCAGTTTTAACCAGCTGTAAAAAATACTATATGGAAACGGGGTTACATGAAGCAAAATATAATGGAAACATGATGCAGTACATGGAAGAAAAGAAACCATTTTTCGATTCGACCCTAACGGTGATCAAATTGGCTGGTTTAGCCGACGTGGTAAGCAAAGAGAACATTACATTTTTTGCGCCGCCAAGCGGTTCGATTTTTAAATCGGTTAAGGCTTTAAATATCAGATTGAGGTCGACAGGTAAAGATACTGTTTCTCAATTATCGCAGATCAAACCCGAAGTTTGGAAAAATATATTATCGCAATATATATTCAAAGGCAGCAACCGCTTAAAAGATTATCCTCAGCGTGATACTTTATCTTACCTCGCTTTTCCGGGGCAGGGTTATACGTCTTATAGCGGCAGGATTATGAACGTCGGAGTAATTTTTAACGATGCCGTAATATTAAGCGACAAAGGAGAAGAACTTTCAAGAGTAGCTTATGCGGGTTACCGTCAGTTATACCTTGCTTATATTCCCGATCTGTCCAACCCTCAGGTATCATTGGTCAATATTCCGGTTGCTACGTCTGATATTCAGCCCACCAATGGTGTATTACATGTGCTGACTAAAATCATACATAATTTTGGTTTTAATACCAATATTTTTATCGAGCAGGCCATATCAGCGGGTATTAATCCACCAACAAAATAGCCCTATTATCTCATCCATAAATTGAATAAAATGTTAACTAACATACAATATAAATTTAAGCTGTTTTTGTTCTGGGCAATGTGCTTAACAACGGCTTTAGTTTCTTGCCAAAAGGAAAAAGGACTCGGTGAAGATCCTTATGCCGGAGGTAAGAAACCATTGGATCTCACTTTTGTTTCCAAAACAATCGAACCAGATGTGGTCAATGCCGGAGATGTTTTAACCGTAAGGGTAAAAGGCCTTAGTAAATACATCAACGATTTTAAAGTATATGTAAACGAAATAGAAGCAGAAGTGGTTACTGGATCTACCAACGATACCACTTTAACGTTCAAAGTTCCTTTAACAGCCAGTACAGGCAGTATGTGGATTACTTCACAGGGACAAAGTTTTTTCGGACCGGTTGTTAAAGTTGGTGGTAAAGTAAGTGTTGATGCCAGCTGGAAAGTGATTAATGGTGCAACAAATAACAACAACAATGGCTTTAGCCTTAGTACCATATATGATATCGAGGCTTTACCTGGGGGTAACTACTTTCTGGGTGGTGCTTTCAACGACTTTGAACTAAATGGAACGGAAAAATTACCCATTGGAGGCATTGCACAGATTTTAGGCAATGGAGCTTACTCTACAAGTGGTGTTAACTTTGGAAAGGGAGCAGGTGGTGCCGATAAATCGATCTATTCTATTACCCGTATCGCAACCGGATCACAGGCTGGTAAATATATTATTGGTGGTAGTTTTACCAGTTTTAACTCTACGCGTATCAACCGTCAAACTTTAAACAATGTCGCCCGCCTAAATACCAATGGTACGCTAGATAGTTTGATCCTCAGGGACGTAATTAATCCTAAGCCTCAGGAGACGTATAAAAATGGCGATACCGTTACAGCCTTTAATGCAGGTGTTGATGGCTTTGTTAGAAAAACCTTTGTATTTAATGAGCAGGTTTACCTTGTAGGTAACTTTAATAACTACAAGCGTATGTATTTACCAAACTCCAGTTATGATGAAAAAGTGTACGATTATACACGTATGCGCCAGGTGGTAAGGGTAAATATGGATGGTTCGATGGATTCTACTTTCCACTATAAGAAATCAACCCGTCAAAGTGCAATTGGCGCTAACGGTGTGATTTTAGATGCTATGATGCAGAACGATGGAAAGCTGATCCTGGTGGGTACATTTAGTACGTTTAATGGAACACAGGCCAACAGAATTGTAAGGTTAAACCTTGATGGCAGTGTAGATAACAGTTTTAATGCAGGTGCTGGTGCCAATAGCGACATTATTTCCATCAGGTATAACGCTAACACGAATAAAATTGTGGTAGGAGGTACTTTCACCAGTTTTAATGGTAAAGCAGTATCAGGTATTAACCTGTTAAATGCCGATGGCTCTAATGTAACAACATTTACAGGTCAGCCCATTACAGGTGGAATTACCAATTTTGTTGGGCAACTTAACAATGGGAAAATTATTGTAAGTGGTTCTTTTAATAAATATGGCGATTACCTCCGTCAGGGTTTTATGGTTTTGGAAGCCAACGGGCAGCTAGCTGTAGGGTATAATAATACAGGTGGTTTTCAGGGCGCAATTTACGATATGGTAGAAACTACAATTGCTACGGGTTCGCAGGTCATTTTAGTAGGTGATATCCTTCGCTTTAATGGCACCTTACCACACAATATCATACGCCTAAATTTTGCCAATTGATCAATATAGTTTCAAATATAAAAGAGATGAAAAAAGGATTTACATTAACAGCAACCTTAAAATACCTGGGCTTTTGCCTGGTATTTGGGCTATTCCTTATGGCCACTGGGTGTAATAAGGATTTTGAAAATACATTGCCACAAAATTTCAGAAATGATACCCTAGGTTTGGGGGCCGGTAAAAAGGTACTTTATATCGTTTTGGATGGTGTAACTGGTGTAGCAATAAAAGCACTGGCGCCCACCAATCTGGCTCAGATTAATGCCAAAGCCACCTACACTTACGAAGGTTTGGCTGATAATAAATATAACGTAATTACCAATGCCTCGGCCTGGACAACCATGCTAACCGGTTACGAATATACCAAGCACAATGTAACCAGCGAAGATTTTTCGGGTTTAAACCTACAAACTACTCCTACGGTTTTCACGAGGATTAAAAGTTCGCTCAATAATGCCAGAACAGTTTCAATCGCCTCAACAACAGTTTTTAATGATAAACTGGCAGGCGATGCAACGATAAAACAGAATGTGGCAGACGATGCTGCTGTAAAAACTGCAGTAGTAACCGAGTTAACCACTAACAATCCATCAATGGTAGTAGCACAGTTTCACAGTGCTGAAACGGCCGGAGCAGTTAATGGTTATACCGCTGCTACGCCTGCTTATGCGGCCGCTATAAGAAGCATAGATGGTTACATCGGTGAAATGCTAACTGCGCTAAAAGCAAGAAAGGGATATTCCGGAGAAAACTGGTTGGTGGTAATCGCCTCAAATAAGGGTGGAGGCCCATCTGGAGGTGCCCCTGGTTCTAATATTTTTAACGATGCTTCACGAAATGCCTATATCGCTTTTTATAATCCCCGCTTTTCGTCGGTATTGATTTCACAGCCAGATCCCAATAGCTATCCATTCGTAGGCACGGGCCCACGTTTTATCGCAACAACCAATTCTAATGTTACCGCTATTCAAAATAATACCGCGATTGGTAATTTTGGTACCACAGGCGATTTTACCTTTATGTTCAAATTTAGGGATGATTACGGGCAGGCCAATTATTATCCGATGTTCCTGGCAAAAAGAAATGCTTTTAACTCTGTTTCATCTACCGGATGGGGCTTTTTGTTCGGTGCAAACTCTGCACAGTTAGATTGGGGCGGTACCCCACGTCCGGGTTTTGGGATTGATATCCGTGACGGACGCTGGCACACTGTAGCCTTTACCATTGGCCTGTTAAACGGTGTAAGAACACTTACTTTGTATGTTGATGGGCTAACCAGGTATTCAGGATCTATAAACGGAAGAAATATAGATAACAACATTCCACTTAGGTTAGGTGGTGACGTAGGTACGAATGGCGATACGCAAACCAATCTTTTAATCAGGGATGTAGCCCTGTTTAACGTAAACATGTCTGCAGCTGATGTAGCCGCCATCATGAGAACGCAGATTAAACCGAGCACGCCGTTTTATAACAATTTGCTAGGTTTCTGGCCAGGGAATGAAACAAGCGGTACCACGATGTTAGATCAATCAGGTAAAGGAAACAATTTTACTTACAGCAGTAACGTAACATTTGCCGGTTTTGAAGAAATTTCGCCAAACATCTCGCCCGATATTTCTCCTGCGGCATACCTTTCTGTACCTAATGGTGTCGATATTCCACTACTTATATACAATTGGTTAAATATTGCTGTTTCACCTCAATGGGGTTTAACAGGCAGATTATATATCCCAACTGTATCATTACCGACTAATTAACATTAAATATTGATAAAATGAAATTTAATCAATTAACTAAAATATTTGGCCTGTCTCTTTTAGTAGCATTTACTGCTTGTAAAAAGTATGGCTATGAAGTTCCGGATGGTTATCCCGATGATTCGCAGAATGTATCTGAAGGAACCATCGATACCAATATGAAACTGATCGATAAGTCGATGTACGCCAAGGCAAGGGTATTCCCTGGCTTGGTAGATCAAACAGAGCCTAGAGTAAAAGATACTCAGTTTACACTTGACCTTAATTTTACCGATCAAACCGCACAAAATTTAAGGATTGCTGAGGCACCGTCACCACAATACAGTACGGGTTATTATGCTGCCCCGGGTGAGCTGATCAAACTTGTGGTTCCGGCAGGGGTTGATGGTTTAACCGTACAGATTGGTGCACATACCGATAACCTGGCTGGTAAATCTCCCTTGCTTCGCGATCCGGTGATATATAACAGGAAAAAACTGGTTGCTGGTGTAAATTATATCCGTAACCTTTACGGTGGTCATATTTACATTTTGGCTACTTTCGCTTATGCTAACCCGGTTACTTTTACCATTACAGGTGCTGTGGTATCGCCTGATTTTATTTTGGGACAAACCAGCGATGTCGATTGGGTAGCTAAAGTTAAAGCCTCGCAAGTACCTTGGTTAGAGCTAAGGGCTAAAAGTGTTATTTTCACCATTCCCAGGGATAAAGTAATCGCAACTTTTAATTCAAGCGAGCCTTTTACCAATCCTACAGCAGTATTTACCAAGTGGAACGACGTTTTTGACTTGGATTATAATGCCTGGATGGGTTTATCAGAAAATGCACCCGATATTAGAGACCGTAGCCCTCAAAGTCAGTGGCGTGGGGTACTCGATATTCAGCTTAGTTTAGGTTATGGCCACTCGGGTTTTCCTTTTGTGGGCTTAAACGATTCTTATTGGTTTGCCAGTTTTACCAGCTTAAATTCAATCTCTACCAGTTCGGGCCAATGGGGTACCTATCATGAGTTTGGACACAATTGTCAACAGGCAAATGTGTGGAGCTGGAGCACCTTGGGCGAAACCACCAACAACCTCTTCAGCTTTAAAGTAGCCAATAGGATTGGCGCCAACTACAATATTCTACACCCGGCAGTTTCCAGCGGTTTTCCTAAAGCGATTGCTTATGCAAGTGGTACAGGAACCAAAAACTTTGATACAGATGCTGCAATGAATACCGTGGATGAAGCGCCTTTTATGAAAATGACACCTTTTGTACAGATTTTTGAGAAGTATGGTTACGGTGCGATGACTTATTTATACACTGAGGCCCGCCATGCGCAGCGTTTAAATACAAACGACATTACCAAACATAACTTTGTGTACGAAAAACTATCTGATTATACCAAAACCGATTTATCACCTTTTTTCGGTGCATGGGGAATTTTGATCAGTGATGCAGTGGTAGCAAAAGTAAATGCCAAATATCCGTTGCTAAAAACGGCTATATGGACTTACAATCCACTAAACAAAACAGGGGGTACGGGTACAATTACCTACAACACCACTGTGGTATCGGTAAGTTCAGTTCAGTCTGGTGACGGAACAACTGCTGCGCTGGTTGATGGGGTTGTTTCTGCCGCATCATTCTGGCATTCGAACTATGGAACAGCTACCTCTACAAATACATTGGGCTATCCAATCAATATTGTTTTAGGTACCGGATCACCTGTTCCTATAGCAGTTAAAGGGGTAACTTTTGCCCAAAGACAAAATAATAGCGGTGGTTATGTAAAAGATGTAGAGATATTTACCAGTACCGATAATGTGAATTATGTAAGTGTGGGCACCACCACTTTACCACAAAATACTTCAGTTTATAATTTTAACTTTCCTGGAGGTAACGTGAGTGCCAAGTTTGTAAAAGTGGTGATTAAAAGCGGTGCTAATGCTACTTATGCCAACTTATCAGAGTGTAACCTTATTAAACCTTAACTCTCACTATTATGAAAACAAACCATAAAATATACAATATACTGCTTTGTATTTGCGCAATAGGCCTATTAACATATTCTGGCTGTAAAAAATATGCCAATCCACCAGCAATTTACGAAGACCTAAAGCCACTCTCTACGGGGCAGCGCAAAATTTTGGTCATCAGCATCGATGGACTAACAGGTTCAGAATTGCAGACTGTTGCACCAACCAATATTACAACCCTGCAAAAGAATGCTAAATATTCTTATAATACTTTAAAAACGGCTTCTGATGCAGCCGGATGGGTATCCATGTTAACCGGTACCAGCTTTGTGAAACACCAGATCAGCACTGATAATTTCGAACGTGCAGCAGGTTCGGGTGTTGATGAACATGCTACTATTGTATCCTACCGGAACGTATTTGATTACATTACACAGTACAAATCGGTAAAAACTGCTTTAGTTACCCCCTGGACTAATCTGCGGAATTATATGAAAAATGCAGATTTTGCACCTGTTGTATCAACTGATATAGCAGTTAAAGACAGTACCGTAAGCATTCTAAATAGCCAAACAGGTTTGGGGACCATATTTGTTAACCTTAGAGACGTTGAAGCGGCTGGCGCCAACGGAGGCTATGTGGCTGCCAATCCCAACTATAAAAATGCCATTGTAAAGGCCGATGAATATGTTGGCAATATTTTAATAGCTTTAAAAGCAAGAAAAAATTATGCAAACGAAGATTGGCTGGTGATATTAACCAGTAATCATGGTGGTAGTAGTGCAAATCCAACAAATGGTTTTACTTTAGTTTATCACCCTGATTTTAAGCCGTTTGAGTTAAAAAAATCGGGTTTCAATCCTGTGCTTTTTGCCACCAATACCTCAAGGGCGGTTACGCCAAATGATAATGGCCTTTATGATGTTGGAGATACCAAGAGTATTACCGTTCAAATGGAAACCAAGTTCAATTCAACCAATGTAAATTATCCTACATTTTTTGGGAAAAGTACCAATTTGAATGGTTCAAGTATTACGGGATGGCAATGGGGTCATTATGGCGATCAATGGTCGGTTACCGTTGGGGGAACAACGAATGGCGGTTCAGGAAAATTACAGGTAAATTCTACCACTCCACCAGGAACCAGTTGGCACACTTTAACCATGAGTATTAATACTACCGTTAATACACAGGGAGTTGCGACAGCCAGAACGCTTAAGTTGTATGTTGATGGGAATTTGGAAGCTACAAACGATATATTAGCCAGAAAAAGTTTAACTACCAGTGAGCTGCTCCGGGTAGGCCATAGAGCAGGAGACACTGATACGCCAACACCATTTTACGGGGCAAACTTAGCATTTTTTAATGTAGCGCTTAGCGATGCCGTGATAAAGGCAAATGTTGGCCTTAAAGATATAACCAAACACCCTAATTACGCTAATTTAATTGGCTTTTGGCCTATGGATGAAGGTACTGAAGGTACGTTTTTCAATAAAGCACCTGTTGGTTATAACATGTCGCTTTCTGGTGTATACAGTTGGGCTAACCTGGGTAACTCATATCCTCCAGGTACAACACCTGAGCCAGTTACATCATCTTTATCAATCCCATCAACGGTAAGTGATGTATCTGCTTTAGCATTATATTGGATGAAAATTAATATCCTCCCTGATTTCGGTTTTGACGGTAAACCTTACCTTAAAAACTTTGAGTTAGAATTTTTAAAATAGTAGTTAGTTTAGTTAGTGAGACCCTTGCCACCTTGTGGGTGGCAAAGGGTTTTTTCTGTTTTTAAGCTATTTACGATACAATGCAGTACATCATTTATCCTTATAAATTTCTCTCCTCCGTAACATATTTAAAACTCAAACGTTTGCGCTAAAACATTTTCATCATTATCAGTTAATCATCAGTAATTTGGAGCAGCAAACCAAAATTATACACACAGAATGAAGCGAAAATTAACTATTTTATTTACATCACTATTTATTGCCGGGCAAATCAGCGCACAAGATCTGCCCTCCGAACTGCAAACCCCCGAAGTGGTTTCGCTAAACCGTTTGCCTATGCGGGCATCGGCTTTTGCTTTCGAAAATCAAGATTTAGCTACTAAAAGAGCTAAAGAAAAATCAGCATATTTTTTATCGTTAAATGGTACCTGGAAGTTTAACTGGGTAAAAGATCCACGTAAAAGACCTACAGATTTTTATAAGGCAGATTTTGATGATAAAGGCTGGGATAATTTTAAAGTACCTGCCAACTGGGAAGTGAATGGTTACGGACTTCCAATTTATGTAAACCAACCATACGAATTTGCTGGCCGGCAATTAACCGGAGCCAGAATGAACCCTCCATTTGATATTCCTGCTGATAATAATCCGGTAGGTTCGTACAGGAAGAAAATCAATATCCCTGCTAATTGGAGCGGTAGGCAGGTATTTATCAGCCTTGGCGCTGTTAAATCTGCTTTTTATATCTGGGTAAATGGTAAAAAAGTAGGTTATAGCGAAGATAGTAAACTAGCTGCAGAATTTGATATTACCAAATATGTTATGCCAGGAGAAAATACCATCGCACTACAAGTTTACAGATGGAGCGATGGCAGCTATTTAGAATGCCAGGATATGTGGCGCATATCGGGAATAGAGCGTGAGGTTTATTTATATTCTACACCAAAATTAGCTATCCGCGATTTTAAAGTTATGGGTAATTTAGATGCCACTTATACAAACGGATTGCTAAATGTAGATTTAGCGGTAGAAAATTATAAAATCGATCAGCGCACCAACCATAGCCGCCCAGATAGTTTTTATGTAGCGCTCGATTTAGTTGATGCCAAAGGAAACAATGTTTGGAAAAATGCTACCACAATTCAAAAAGTGCTGGGAAATTATAAAACCGATCTTTCTTTTAAAACACAGATCAGTAATGTGAAAAACTGGTCGGCAGAAATTCCTTATTTATATACGCTTTACATTACTTTAAAAGATAAAAACAATAAAATAATTGAGGTAATTCCACAACGCGTGGGTTTCCGTTCAGTAGAAATTAAAGGAAGTGATTTATTGGTTAATGGTAAACGTGTATTTTTGAAAGGAGTAAACAGGCACGAGCACAATGCCACTCAAGGCCATACTTTAACCCATGCAGATATGGAAAAAGATATGGAAATGATGAAAAAACTGAATGTAAATGCAGTTCGTCATTCTCATTATCCGCCAGATCCTTATTGGATGGAGCTTTGTGATGAATATGGTTTGTACGTAATTGATGAAGCCAATATCGAATCACATGGCCGTTATTACAGTTTGGAAACTACTTTTGCCAATGATAAGCAATGGCGTATTCCTCATCTTGAGCGCATTACCAGAATGTACGAGCGTGACAAAAACCATGCATCGGTAATTACCTGGTCCTTAGGTAATGAGGCAGGTAACGGGGTTAATTTTTACGAGGCTTACCAATGGCTTAAAGGAAAAGATTTCCGCCCGGTACAGTACGAAAGGGCTGAGAGCGATTTCAATACCGATATGATTGTTCCACAATACCCTTCGCCAAATTATCTGCCACGTTATTCGAAACAGGATAAAGAAACCCGTCCGTTTATTATGAGCGAGTATGCCCACATTATGGGTAACAGTTTGGGTAATTTTAAAGAATATTGGGATGCTATAGAGAACAACCCTAAACTACAGGGTGGTTTTGTTTGGGAGTGGATAGATCAGGCGATCGATACCGTTAAAAACGGTAAACGCATTATGGCTTATGGTGGTGATTTTCCGCTAAGTGGCCCGGTTGATGAAAACTTTAGTGATAACGATTTCTGCGTAAAAGGAGTGGTTACAGCCTACCGTGGTATGACCCCAATGGCAGTAGAATTGAAAAAAGTTCATCAATATATCAAAACTACCTTTAACGGTACCAACCAGATCAATGTAAACAACAGCTATTTCTTTAAAGATATTAGCAACGTACAATTAAACTGGGAACTGGTAGAAGATGGAAAAGTGATTCAAAGTGGTGTGGTAAGTAACTTGAATATTGGTCCGCGCCAAACACAGCTGTTAAGCTTGCCATTCAGAACGAATTATGCCATGGGTAAAGAATATTTTTTGAACGTTCGCTATCGCTTAAAAACAGCTGAGCCGTTTTTAGAAAAGGGCTATGAGATTGCTTATGAGCAGATTGCATTAGCCGGAGCGCCTAGAGCCAATGTTTATACCGGCAACAAGAAATCTTTGAAGGTTGAGCAAACAGCAGAAAAAGCAGTGGTTAAAGGAAACGATTTTACCATCACTTTCGATTTAATTAAAGGAATGTTAACAAGCTATGTTTCTAAAGGACAAGAACTTTTGGCTTCAGGTTTACAACCAGGATTTTATCGTGCACCAACCGACAACGATATCGGTGCGGGCTTAAATACCAAATTACGTATGTGGCGTAATGTATATCAGGATAACAGTGCAGGCAATATTAAATCAACTGTAAATTCAAAGGCTGATGGCTTTACCCTAACCATTAAATCGTCTCTACTTAAAGGTGATGCAGAAACTATGCAAGAATTTAATGTATCTGCTGATGGTACTGTAAAAGTAAATAATCAATTTAAAGCCGTAACGGGCAACTACAAAAGTTTAATGCGTATCGGTAACGATCTGCAGCTGAAAAATGATTACAGCAATATCCAATGGTATGGTCGTGGGCCGGGCGAAAATTATGTAGATAGAAAAACAGCTTCATTAATAGGTACTTATAAATCAACGGTTGCAGATCAGTATTTCCCTTATGCACGTCCACAGGAAAGTGGTAATAAAACCGAGGTACGTTGGGTAACTTTTACCAATAAAGCAGGTAAGGGCTTACGTTTCGAATTTGCCGATCAGTTATTGAGTTTTAATGCATTGCCATACTCGGTAGAAGATTTAGATCCTGAGGCCGAGAAAAAACAATATCACTCTGGCGAACTGATAAAACGTAACCAGATTTATGTGCATATGGATATGCAGCAATTGGGCGTACAGGGGATCGATAGTTGGGGTTCTATGCCATTAATCCAATACCAGATCCCATTTAAAGATTACCAGTACAGCTATTATATCAAACCGATCAAATAATGTAGATGGTTCGTCATTCCCTATGGAGATTCCCGCCTTCGCGGGAATGACGACCATTTTCCTAAAGAATTGAAGCACTTCTATTCAAAGAATAATATGAAATTTATCAAAATCTGTTTAAACCTATTTTTATTTGCTCAAATCAGCTTTGCGCAAGAGGCAAAACTAGCTGCTACACCACCGATGGGCTGGATGAGCTGGAACATCATGTCCGAAAATCCGAACGAAAAAGATATTAAAGAAATGGCTGATGCAATGGTTGCCAGTGGAATGGTGAAAGCAGGCTATCAGTATATTTTTTTAGATGATTGCTGGCAGGGAGGCCGCGATAATAAAAACAAAATCATTGCTGATCCAAAGAAATTTCCTTCAGGCATTAAAGCGCTGGCCGATTACCTGCATAACAAAGGGATGAAATTGGGTATCTATTCTGATGCGGCTTCGTTAACCTGTGGCGGTTATACCGCAAGTTTAAATTTCGAAGATCAGGATGCCAAAACTTTTGCTTCTTGGGGGATCGATTATTTAAAATACGATTATTGTAATGCCCCTGAGGATGTTGAAACCGCTAAGACCCGCTATGGTAAAATAGCCCAGGCGCTACGCAAATCGGGTAGAGATATTGTATTGGGAATCTGCGAATGGGGTCCACGCGAACCCTGGAACTGGGGTGCGCAGGTTGGCGGA
Organism: Pedobacter sp. 22163; assembly: GCF_052045595.1. Classification (NCBI taxonomy): domain Bacteria; kingdom Pseudomonadati; phylum Bacteroidota; class Sphingobacteriia; order Sphingobacteriales; family Sphingobacteriaceae; genus Pedobacter; species Pedobacter sp. 22163. The sequence continues at coordinate 315,625 of NZ_JBQEPM010000002.1, forward strand.
CAAAGCTGGCGTACCACTTATGATATCAGAGATAAATGGGTTGATGTAGAGGGCAAGGGTGGAGTAGGTATTTACAATGTGGTAGATAAAACAGCCGGATTAACAAGCTTTTCAGGGCCAGGTAAATGGAACGATGGAGATATGCTGGTTGCAGGTTTACACGGCACAAAAGGTCCTTCATCCGCTTTTAATGGCAAAGGTTGTACCCAAGCTGAATATCAAAGCCAAATGAGTTTATACAGTATGCTTAATTCGCCATTATATGCGAGTTGCGATATCCGTAAAATGGATAATGAAGCAAAAACCATTTTCACAAACGAAGAAGTAATTGCATTAAACCAGGATGTTTTGGGCAAACAGGCCGAAAGAAAAATCAAAACCGATATCTGGGATGTTTTTGTTCGTCCTTTAGCCAATGGAGATTTCGCGATAGCGATATTAAATAAATCGGCATCTGTCCAAAATGCAAAAATAAATTTTGCCGAGTTAGGGCTGACTGGTAAATATGAGATCAGGGATTTATGGCAACATAAAGCAATTGGCAAAAATAATAAGTGGAATGGTGAAGTAACTGCTCACGAAACCAAAGTTTTCCGTTTAAAAAAAGCATAACACTTAAATAACAACAAACCAAACACAAATGAAATCACTATTATCTCTTGCATTAGTGGCAACAGGCTTAAACACCTTTGCTCAGGATGCCGCTAAAGATCCGGCAACAATTGTCATTACGCCACAACACACCCTTTCAAAAAACGATACGGCATTTAGAAAAGTCATTGCCAAATGGAGTGATGAAACTTTAAAAAGTACCGATTATAAGCGTATCAAAGCCCAACCATCAGCCGAGGTTTTTCCAGGTACAGTAAAGACGGGTTTTCAGTTTATAAATAAAACGGTAAGCATCGAGCATAAAAAAATGGCTGATAGCTTAGTGTCTATCGTGTCAACCTTAGGGTATTCCGGTTACGATAATGCGACCATGTACAGTACAGGTTTATATGCAAAAGCTGGCGAGTATATAGAAATTGATGTACCTAAAAACACCAATGTAAACGAGCTTGAAGTGCAGATCGGTGCACATAGCGACCGGTTAAATTATTGGGTAGCAGGCAAGGAAGATTGGCGCAGAATGCCAATTATAACTAAAAAACAGCAATTGGTAATTGGTAAAAACAGATTAGCATCGCCTTTCGGCGGATTGATTTACATCAATATTAAACCTAAGGCTGAAAGTAGAAAAATTGATTTTAAAATTAGCCATGCTGTTACAGCTCCGCTTTTTGTATTGGGCAAAAGCACGCAAAGTGATTGGGAGAATCAATTAAAAAACAATAAAGCACCTTGGGGAGAAATGGCCACTGAAAATGTGATTTTAACATTGCCTGATAGTGTATTGCAAACCATCAAAAATCCCGAAGAAGTATTAAAATTATGGGATTTAGTTGTACTTGGAGAATTAGATCTGGCCAATATGCCCGCGCCGTTTTACAGGGCGCAACGGATGGTGCCCGATGAACATATTGGAGGGGGATACATGCATAGCGGTTATCCGATTATGATCCACCATTCGCCATCCAGAAAGATGCTCTCGAACGAAATTATGGCCAACCCTGAATTATTGATGAAACCAAGTAAGGGAGGTGCAAATTGGGGCTTTTTCCACGAAATTGGTCACAACATGCAGAATTTGAACTGGGTTTTTGGTGGTACTACCGAAGTGAGCAATAACTTCTTTTCAATTTATATGTTCGATAGGTTAATGGGCGGACGGGACGATTCACATACGGGTGTATCAAGTGCAAATACGCAAAAGATGATGAAAAAATATTTTGCCGAAGGCGCGGGTTATGAAAAATGGAAAGGTGATGCCTTTTTAGGCCTGATCATGTTCCGCCAGATGCAGGAAGGTTTTGGATGGGAAAGTTTTAAAGCGTTTTTTAAAGAATACCAAAAAATCGGGCCAAGCATAGGCAGGTTAAACGATCAGCAAAAACGAGATTTATGGGTAAAAACATATTCTAATGTGGTAAAAAGAAACCTAGCGCCATTTTTTAATACCTGGGGGGTAGGCATAAGTGAAGAAACACAGAAAGAACTGAGCGTGCTTCGTGCATGGAAACCTTATAATTTTCCTCCGGTAAACTAACTTAAAGCTTCCCTGACCTATGAGGTTTCTCAAGCATGTTGCCAATAAATCTCATAGGTCTTAAGAGATGTAGCGTTTTTATTTTAATTCCCGTTTTAGGTTAAAAATAACAACAAATGAAACGGACGCTATTTATTTTAACTTCAATTGTGCTGGTAATGAGTTTGGTATGGGCTTGTACTGATCGCCACGAACCCATGCCGAATGTTGATCAGATAGAATTAGAAAAGCTTTATAAAGACATTGAAAAATCAGCTCAGCAATTTACCTGTGAAAATGCCGGCGAATGGAAATTCACTGCAATCGGATCCAAAGCCTGCGGAGGCGCATCAGGTTATATTGCTTATTCTGTAAAAATAGATGAAAGCACTTTTCTGAAAAAGGTGGAACAATTTACCAAACTACAAGCTGATTATAATCAAAAATACGGTGTATATTCTGATTGTGCATTGGTGATACAGCCAAAAGGGGTAACCTGTGATAATGGCAAACCTAAATTTACGTATTAAGATTTAAATGCTATGTCAGATATTTCTGTTCTGACACTAACAAATATTATAACCACTTATTTTAATTGTCTCGTAGCGCATTTTCGAAGTACTCGGAAATGCGCATTTTTAATGTAACAACAGTAGTTCCCTTGTTTTCAGGATCAGTTTTGCCATCCACTACAGTTTGTGTCATGTCAATAAAATTCTTGCTGGCATCTGGAGTGAAACCCATTTTCTGTAAAGTAGCATCCCACTCTTTGGGTGGAATCTGTTTTGCTTTAACGGCTCTATTTAATACTTTTTCAAAGGCTGCAGCTACATTGTCAGAACTTAGTTTTTCGGGTCCAACAATTTCATAAATTTTAGATTGACTATCTTTCATTAAAACATCAGCTACAAATGAAGCTACATCCATTGGTGAGGCCATAGGCAAAGTTAAATCGGTAGGGTAAAAGGTGGGTAGTATTCCGTTCTTTTTAACTTCGGGCAGCTGAGCTAACCAATTGCTGTAATAATATGCAGGACGAATAAAAATCTGGGGAATGATCAGATCTGTAAAAGCATGCTCTAGCATGTACGACATTAATAAATTACCTGTTCCTTTATTGTATTGTGCACCAATTGATGACAATCCGACAATTTTTTTAATTGAAGACTGCTTGATGGCTTTATTGTAATTTTCGAGGATAGTTTTTGTTTCACCTAACACATCTTCTGTTTTTCCAGTTTCAGGTGTTAAAGCAAAAAGGGTATCGCCGCCTTTAAAAGCTTCGATTAATGAATTTAAATCCATAGCATCTGCAATGGCTACTTCGGCACCTTTTTCTTTAATTACTGAAGCTTTATCGGGATGATGAACAACTGCTTTAACGCTTAATTTTTTAGCCAATAAATGGTCTGCAATGGCTGAACCAACCTGCCCGGATGCACCTAGAATAACGTACATAACATAAATATTTAAGTTACGAGCGTTTTCTTAATCAACAAGAAAAAAGGAGCTTGGTTTATATTTTTATGAATTTGTTATTATGTGTCACTGGCTCACCAACCGAAACTTTATTTATTTTAGATATCAAAGAGAAGTCAAGTTTACTGGCAGTGTAGCTATTCAAACTTGACTTCTCTGAGGAAAAACCTATCCTATTTAATATGTTCTTTAATAAACAACTGAGGGTTATAAAACCGTTCGTTCAGTTGTTTATTATTAAAAGTCAGCCAGCTTGCACAGCCATAATCATCAAATTTTTTTCTGATCTCTAAATGAAGGTGATGGTAATCGCCCCCATACTTTTTACTTTCCTGAGGCGTAAATAACCGGGCCAGTTTGGTATTTTGATCAACATTTTGGCCATTGCTTACATAAACTTCTTTCAGGTGTTTGTAAGTGGTAAACATGGTTAGTCCACTAGGGAGTTTATGTTTTACCACAACTGTACGTTGGTTTTCGCCCAAATGCACAGAGCAGACTATTCCATTAGCCATGGCGTAAACATGAACCAGTTTCGCTTTAGGCTGGGTAGGATTAATATCAATAGCCGTGTGGATGTGGCCTTTAACATAACTATCTCTATGATCGCCAAAAATGCTGATGATTTTAATGTTGTTTATTTTTTTACGGTTAGCTACATCAAAAGGAAGAAACCAGTTATCGGCTATTTTGGCTGGAGCAGTATCGGTATAATATGGTTTCCAGCGATCGCGATCTTTTTCAATCGTAGGGGTTTCGAATAAAAGTGTGGATAAAAGGATCAATACTAATGTTTTCATGCTAAAGATTTATAAAGCAAGATAATGATTTTATCGATATAAACTATTTTTATAGTTTAAAAGAGTTGTCAACTTTTATAGGCTTTCGCTAGAAAGTTGACAACTCTGATTGCAAACGATGATTTATTTAGGTAGTGTCAGATGGAAAAATCTGACTTCACATTACGCCAGAATATCTTCCTTCAAAGCCTCTGCTGCTGGATTAACCAAGGTACCAATAAATTCCGGAACCGGAACATCAGTACTTTCGCTATAACCGTGGGTTAACAACCTTACCCGGTTAATGCATACCCTGATAAATTCGGGTACAAACAGGTCGAATTTTTCGAATTTTGGAGCCAATTCTTGGTTTTCCTGTTGAAATTCTAAAATCACATCAGCCACCTGACGCCAGAACTGTTTTTCATCCAAGCCTACGTAACTGTGAAAAATATTGCTGAGGTATCTGAAAACGGCATCAAATATCCCTGAGAGAATAAATAAAGGGGCTAATTCATCATTAATCTCCCTTAAAACATCTACCAGGTCATTCGGTAATTTCGCTTTCGATTCTTCTGTTAATACAATTTCTTCAACAAAATCTTTAATAATAATGCGCTCTGGTACGCCGTTTTTCATTACCAAAATGGTGTTTTCGCCATGCGGACTAAAGAAAAAAGCATGTTTGTAAAAAATCCTTAATACTGGTTTTAAATACGCACACAGATAGGCATTTAACCAGCTTTCTGCATCCAGGCCCGATTTTTCTATCAGGGCCTCAACCATGCTTTTTCCATTGTCATCTACATAAAGCAGACTCGCCATGGTCATAATGTTTTCGCCTTCTAACAAATAATTTTCGGCACTCTCACGCCAAATCGCCCCTAAAAATTCCTGATACTGATATGGAGAATCGGGTATTTCACTGTATTGTGGGTGGGTATAGGCTACAGTAGCCACTTCGCCCAAAAGCACCACACGGGTCTGTTTTAAATACTCATCGCCCTGAAGCATGTCTTTTGCCCACTGGGTTACTTTTGGTGCAATAGCCAGCTTTTTAGGTGAAAGTCCCCTGAAAATGGAGGTGTTTAAAATAGAAATGGCCGTTTTTACATAATGTTTTTTAGGTTCACTGACATTAAAGAAGGTACGGATGCTGTTTTGGCACATGTATTCATCATTGCCTAAGCCAACAGGTACAATTAAATTATAGGCAATATCATGTGCAAGCTGCAATACGATTTTATTGTTCCATTGCCATTCGTGAACAGGGATAAAAAAATAATCTTCAGGTTGCAATTGCTGTTGGACTAATACCTGATTAAAATTATGGACCTGCTTTAAGCTGAGTTCTTCATTATAAAAAGAAAATGAAGAAATACTTTCGACACTTTTAAATTCTGCTCTTGTTTTATGTACCGCTAACCAGGCCAATTGGGTTCTTTGATCAGCTTCTGGCGCGTATTTACCTTGATCGCTGTGGTTAAAGCCGATCCGTCCTTTGTTGATGGTGGCCCAGGGATGTCCATCCATTTGATGTTCGATGGTTTGGTAATCAGCATTGGCCAGTTCATCAGCGGTTAATCTGCCTTTCTGATGAATGTAAGCATCGGCATATAAGGTATTCAGGGTTTCTTCAACAAAATGAGCCAAAGTAAATGGTTTAATGCCAAAAGTTTGCTGTAGTTCGGTATAAAAAGCAGGAGCGTTGTTTACAGCTAAATTTTCGCCATTTACAAATTTTTTGATGCTCTGTTTATCTATATGTAGGTAATCTAAAGCACGTTGCTGCCCTGAAAAGGTATAATAGATGTCTTCAGCATCTGTATTGAGACGGAAATTAGAATTTCCTTGTTCATCTGTATTGATCAGCGTTGGTTCAGCTAATTTTTCGTGCATCAACTCTACGATCGATTTTGCAATATAATTGCGGTTTACTTTATCCCAGATTTCTTTATTTAGGGGTTTTATGTGATTGAAGTTGTTGTAATTCATGGTATTTAATATTTAAATGTTGGGTTAGTCCGGATTTGTAATCTGGACTTTTTGTATCCGGATTACAAATCCGCTTCTCTATGATCGGGATTGCAAATCCCGACCAACAATAGGTTTAGTCTTCAGATAATTGCAGCGCTGCATTAGAGAATTCATTTTCCTGTATTTCATCTGTTACGCTAAACTGCTGGAAAGCAATCCGTTTTTCTACCTTGTAGATTTCGAAGCCTAAAATGGCATTGATAATGGATGCATTGCGATAAGCGCCCATGCCCAGGTCAGGTGTTACGAAACCGTGGGTATGCAATTCAACATTTTGAACAAAGATTTCGTTTCCGTTTACATCAATAGCATATTTGCGGCTTACCTGGAAAAGCCCATCGGCATTACGCGCGACGCGGTCGTTTATCCCTGATAAGAAACCAGGCTCATTATACTTGTAACCAGTTGCCAATACCACAAAATCAGTATCAACAGCAAAATCCTTTTCACATTCGGTATGATAAAAATCGAGCTGATATTTACCATCTGTTTTTACCGTTAAATTATTTAGTTGACAGTTCGGCATCAATTCAGCATTTACTTTTTCGCCATCAACACTCAATTCGTACAGTTTATCAAAAATCTGGTTAATCAGTTCGAAGTTTATGCCTTTAAACAGCGAATTTTGCTTTCCTAAAAGCTGTTTGCGTTTGGCATCCCTCAGGTTATAAAAGTGGTCTACATATTCTGGAGAAGTGAGCTCCAATGTTAATTTCGAATACTCCATCGGGAAAAAGCGATCAGGCCGCGTAAACCATTTTAATTTCATTCCATTTTCGGTTTCAGGCAATAAATCGTAAAAAATCTCGGCAGCACTTTGTCCTGAGCCAATTATCGTTACCGTTTTTTGCTTCAACAGCCTAGATCTAAACTTTAAATATGCTGAAGAATGTATGGCATTTTTATGCTCAGCCGGCCTAATAAAATCAGGCACTTTTGGTGCCGTTCCCGTACCGAGTACTATTTTTTTAGTGAAAATGGTTTCATTGGTTCCGCTTGATTGATCTACTTTTTCTATCTGATAAACACCATCAACGTAATTTATACTGATTACTTTCTGTCCGAAATGGCAGTTTTGCAGGTGATTAATCGCCCATTTACAATAAGCATTATATTCCTTTCGTAATACAAAAAAATCTTCTCTGATATAGAATTTATACAGGCGATCTGTTTGTTTAAGATAGTTTAAAAAGCTGTATGGACTGGTTGGATCGGCCATGGTAACCAGATCGGCCATAAAAGGAACCTGTAAAGTGGCATCGCTCAACATCATACCGGGGTGCCAGTTAAATTCGCTCGCCTGGTCTAAAAATAAAGTAGATAAGCTACTGATAGGGGCACATAACGCAGCTAAACCCAAATTGAACGGGCCAATACCGATCCCTACAATGTCGTATATTTTTTGATTCTGCATTTAAATTTCCTCCGTTTCAAATTCTGATGATTTAGCCATGGCGTATGCCTTTGCCTCAGGGAATTTTTCCCAGTACCAATTGCGGTGACAAAAGGTAAGATTCGCCATTTTGTAAGGCATCTGGATCACTTTTTCTAATTTAAAGCCTAGTCTGGTTACAAAAATGTGCATCGCACGGCTCTCCACAGCGGCTTCGCCGATGCATTTACCTACTTCTGGCTGTTCAAAAATGAAATCCATTAATGCCTGGCCGGTTTCGAAACTGAATTTTTTGTCTTTATCTGTTGGAGCAATCAACAAATGTGCACCATAATCGGTCGTTAAAGCCTCGTAGCAAGCACCTACGCCATCGCGCATCGGCCAATAAGGCTCTATAGTAAACGTAGGTTGGCCATTTATCTCGCCAATAAAGCTGTGCGATGAATCGTTTGGCAATAAAGTTCTATAGAATAGTTCCAAACCTCTAATTGGTCCATTCATCTTCCAGATGGGTTTGGCATGTTCCTGGTTAAACCAATCATGAACGGTTTCAAGATCCCGGTCGATATCAAAAGGACGGATATTGATCGTTACATTTTCTTTAGGGAAAAACCTGCTGTACAACACATCTTTGGTTTGCGGCTTGATCAGATTTTCTGAGAAGAAATATTTAGATAAAGGATTCGGAAACTCGCGGTAAATAGCCGGATTATCAATAGGGGCACTGGCCTCGTCGATATTGCAGAGGTTGGTTAGCAGGTTACCTTTTACCTCCCAGCTGCGACGGTTGATGATATAATCAACCAAACCTGTAGTATCGCTGTTTTCGAATTGTTTAAACTCCAGATAAACGAGATCGATCAAGGTTTTTTCATCGGCGAGATTGTTGCTCGCAATGGCATTTACCACACCTAAAATATTGTTGATGAGCAGGTAATAGGTAAGCTTAGGGATAATGTATTGGTTCGGCACAATCGAACCGCTTTCTGCAGCAATACCAGGAGATGCTTTTTCTAATACCTCGGCTTTAGCATCACTAAAGAAAAAGCCCTGATTATCCCTGAAATAAAGTTTGGCAGGATAATAATCTTTATCCAGTTCTACCATCACATTTTGCTGATGGAACTCAAAAGCCATCCCAAAATTGTTGTAAAGCCCGACAATCGGTGCAACACAAAGGTGCAGGTATTGTTTAAACCAGTTTACTGCAGTGTAGGCAACTGTTTTATTTTTGCTAATCGCTGCTTCTTCAATGATGTTTACAATTCTTGGTTTTTGGCCTAACAAAGAATCCTGACAAAGCGCTGCCAAAAGCGTTACATTTTTTTCTGTACCTTCTCCTTTAAAAGGATTGTGCCTGATACTGATGTTAAAACCATCAATGGTTTCGCCTTTATAATTTACGGTTATAAATGCGGGGTCGGTAATGAATTCTATTTCAGGGAACTCGGCTTTGGCCGCTTTGCCGTATTCGGTTTTTAAAAGTTTACTTACATCATAACCACGGTGAAGCTCTCTAACCAGGTTAACCCTTTGCGAGTTGGTTATTTTTACGTGTAACGAAAATTTAAGCATCCAATCGCTCGATGCATTGTAAACCGTCCTTACTGAAGATGTTGGTGTATAGAATTCTCCAAAATGCCCAAGATAGAACAGGAGTTTTTCTTCCTGCATCGCTTTTACTGCAGGGAGGGTAAGCAGGTATTCGGCCTCCCATGGGTGCATAGGTACCACTTTATGGCCTGGGTGTTGATCGAGTAAATGAATGATTTCGGTATTGTTACTATCTAACAATTCAATTCTGAAAAGATCAGTCATGTCAAAACCTTCTGCATTTTTCTCCACAATATTTTCGGCTGAGATTAGGAAATAGGCCAGCTGGAAACGACCCTGGGTTTCCGGTGAATATTTAAAAAGTTCTTCTTTACTGTTAAAGCCAGATCTCCCTTTAGGAAGTGGATGTGCATTGTGGCCTAAAAACAAGGATTGCTCAGCCTCAATAAAATTCATTTTGGCAAAATTTGCAGGCCTTCCATGCTGTTTGAAGAACGATAAAAATGCTTCAAGATTTTCTACACTGTTAGCTAAGCGTTGTTTTACCAGATTAGCATCAACATCAGGAAATTCTCCAGCACTGAACTCGATGACCAGTTCCATAAACCTGTAAATACTGATCGGACTGATGACATCTGTAGCAACATTACGTTCGATTATCGGGAAATTAAATACATGCCGGCCACTATCAGCATAAAATCTTAAAGGCGCATATACTTCGAAACCAATGGACGTAAAATCGAACCGGATATGTAAGTGATCGGTAGTGGTAACCAAATAGTTTGCTAAAGCCTCATCATATCTAGGTATGCCTATATAACGGCTCCAGTTGTTAAATTCTCTGCAATAACTGTTTAGAAGTGCATTAAAGTTAGTTTCTTCTGAAATCTGCTGAAGCCTGGTTGAGTCTAACGTATTCGTTTCCATGTTTTTTAATGATTTTAATTATGTTTTCAATATCGCTGATGGTAGTAAGCGGGTTAAGTAGGGTAAATTTGAGGTAGAATTGATGGTTAATCTTGGTGCCGGCAACTAGAGCCTTCCCTTGATTAAACATGGCTTTTTTGATGTACTGGTTCATGGCACAGACATCTAATTGTACATTTTTTGGGCGATAGCGGAACACTAAGGCGCTGATGTCTGATTCGTTCATCAGCTCAAAATCACTGTCTGAATGTAATAGACCGGCAATTTTGGCTGCGGTTTCAATAATAGTATCAAAATAACCTCCTAATTTTTTCCTGCCCATCATCCTTAGCGTGAACCAGAGCTTTAAAGCATCAAAGCGGCGGGTAGTTTGTATCGATTTGTTTACCTGGTTGGGTAAACCATCCTCATCATGATCTTTTGGATTTAAATAATCGGCATGATGTGTAATCAGGTTGAAAAAAATTTTATCACGAACCAGAAAACCACTGCTGCTTACTGGCTGGAAGAAAGATTTGTGGTAATCAACCGTAACCGAATGGGCCAGTTCGATCCCGTTCAGCAAGCTGCGGTACTTATCCGTTAGCAGTAAGCCACAGCCATAAGCCGCATCGATGTGGAACCAGGTGTTGTATTTTTTGCTGATAGAAGCAAGCTCTTTCAGCGGATCAACATTCCCGAAATCGGTAGTTCCTGCTGTGCCTACAATGGCAATAGGGATGTTGCCCTGATTAATTTCCCGTTTAATGGCGTCTTCCAATAAAACGGTATTCATTCTAAAGCTGCGGTCGGTTTTGATCTTGATCACCGATTTTTCACCTAAACCTAAAAGGGAAGCATTTTTTTGAATACTGAAATGCGCTTTTTCGGAAACAAAAATCCTGAAACGAGCTGCTTCCTGGGGCAAACCCTCTACTTTAATGTTGTGGTTTAGTACCGTGATGGAATAATGATCACGGGCCAACAAAAGCCCCATCAAATTGCTCTGGGTGCCCCCGCTCGTAAAAATACCATCCGCTTTTTTGCTGTAACCGATCTGGTCGCAGGTCCATTCGATCAGCTTTTGTTCAATTAATGTACCTCCCGCACTTTGGTCCCAGGTATCGATTGAAGAATTAATGGCCGAAATCATGACCTCGGCAGCTACCGCGGGAATCACAATGGGGCAGTTTAAGTGTGCAATGTAGGCAGGGTGGTGGAAGGCAACAGCATGGCTGGTGTAAAGCTGTTCAACTTCTTTAAGCAAAGCATCGTAATTGTCGTGCGTTTTTTCAAATTCGATCGACTCAAACAGCGGCCTTAATTTCGATGGCGATACACCACTAAAAGGCTGTTGATTGTTATTGAGGAATTTTTTTACCGCCTGGGTAACTTTTCCTATTGCATGCAGGTACTCTGCTTCATTTTCGTGGTGAAAGATTTCCTTCGTTGGACTTTCCGTAAGGAAATCAATAAGTTCATGTTTTTCGAGGTCTGATGTAAACATTAGTTTTTCAATTTTTCAAAAGATTAAGGTTAAATGGCAATAAAATTACTGGGCATATCAATGCCGGCATTTTTCAAATAATACTTGGTTCTGAGCAACCTAAAAATTGAGCGGTTTCGATTATAATTCTCGCTGCTAAGGTATATTTTTATTTAGATTGATTAAAAATAATATTTTAAATTTTTTTAACACATTGTTAATAAGTTGTTTAATAGTTGATGCTTAACCGTTTTAGTATAGTAGTGAAGAAAAAAATAAAATATTTTATTTGGATTTAATCTAAATAAATGATTGCTTTGCGCAAAAAAAATAATCATTGATGAAACCATCATGATTTTCAATATCACAACGGTATGACTAAATCACGGTAGCTTCATTACCATTAAAACCAAATTTATACGGATGAAAAATCTATACTTAATTGCAATCCTTGTCTGCGGATTTATTTTAACAGGCAAAGCTCAAACCGTTACCGGAAAAGTAATAGGAGAAACCGCACCGCTTGGTGGGGCAAATATTAAAGTTGAAGGCAAAAATGCTTCGGCGACAACAGCTGCCGATGGTAGCTTTGAATTAAAGTTAACAGAAGGTTCTTATAAATTACAGGTGAGTTATGTAGGGTATACTACCATACTGCAAAAAGTGAGCTTGGCTAAAGATCAGACCGTTAATTTGACCCTCTATTTAAGCCCAACGTCGAATATGCAGGAGGTTGTGGTGGTTTCATCACGTAAACCGACCAAAATTAGCGAGATACCGGGCACCGTTTGGGTAGTAGATGGCGCGAAAATTCAGGAACAGGCCAGGGCAGGAATCCCACTTAAACAAACCCTAGCACAATTGATTCCGAGTTTAGATGCCGGGCCGGAAGGACGTACCAACTACGGACAGAACCAACGTGGCAGAGATGCATTGGTAATGATTGATGGTGTATCGTTAAACAGTACACGTGGCGTAAGCCGTCAGTTCGAATCGATAGATCCTTTCAACATCGAGCGTATCGAGGTTTTATCTGGTGCAAGTGCTGTTTATGGCGGTGGTGCAACAGGCGGTATTATCAACATTATTACTAAAAAAGGACAGGATAGTCAACCAAGTTTTACTACACAAGTTGGTGTACGTAGCGGTTTAAAAGAAAAAAGTGATCATGATGTACGTGTGGCACAGGCCATTTCTGGTGGCAGCAAAGATTGGAACGGACGCATTGGTATGGCTTTCCAAAAAAACAATGCAGCTTATGGCGCAGATGGAAAACAGATTTTTACCGATATCACACAAACCGATTTACAGTATAACCAATCGTTCGATTTTTTCGGAAGTACCGAATTTAAATTGACTGAGTATCAAAAACTATCGGTGAATGGTCAATATTACAATTCGGGTTACCGTGGCGATAAAGACCTTTTCTTAGGTGCAAATTATGGCGGATTATTATCAAATCCAACGCTTTTAGAAATGAGAAACGGCTACTCGTCCGATGTTGATCCAAAAACAAGCAGAGCCAATATAAATGTCAATTATCAGGCTAGCGACATCTTGGGCGGACAAACACTTTATGTACAGGCAGCAGCAAGAAACGAGCAATTTAGCTTTCATCCATTCCCGGGGCAAGCGGCAATACCGCAGCGACTTTACAGTGGCTCATCCATTCAAAATACAAACTACAGCGCATTAAAACTGGTATTGAACAAAGACTGGAACAGATTGAACCTCACTTATGGTATTGATGCCGACAACGAGAATTTTAACGCACAGCAAGCTCTGTTTGATAGAACAAAAGCATTTGCATCTGGCGGTTTAAACAATAGCACCATAGCCACAATTGCCCGTTATCCCAATTTCAGGGTAAATGGTTTATCAGGCTTTTTACAGGCACAGGTTAAAGTAACCGACTTTTTAAGCCTGTCGGGAGGTGTGCGTCAGCAACGTATGTTTGTTAAAGTTGGCGATTTTGTAGGAACCGCTGCTTCTGTACCTCTGGCTTATGGTGTAGGCAGAACCGCTACGGCTATTGCTGGCGGTGAAAACCATTATGATGTTAACCTATTAAACGGTGGTTTGGTATTTAAAATCAACGCAGCTCAACAAGCCTGGCTTAATTTCTCGCAAGGGTTTAACCTGGCTGATCCGGCAAAATATTACGGACAGGGTACTTATACCCTGGTAGGTACCAACTATAATTTAGGCAACTCGATCAATGTTGGAAGTTCTCCTTTAACAGGTATCAAAACAGAACAGTACGAAGCCGGTTACCGTTACCGCACAGGTGTTTTTAATGCACAGGTTGCTGGTTTTTATGCCTTATCTGATAAAAATGTAAAAACCAATAGTACATTCAATATTGAAGTTTTTGATGAAAATGTTAGGAATTTAGGTGTTGAAGGTTCATTATCTCTAAATCTGAAAAATGGTTTCGAAGCTGGTGTAAATGGTTTGTACATTAAAACACAGAAACAAAATGCTGATGGTACCTGGTCATTACAGGATGTAACAGTTGCAAGTCCATCAAAAATTGCGGGTTATCTGGGTTATAACGGAAAAGTTTTTGGAATAAAGGCACAGGCTTTCCACTCATTTGATTCGAAAGGTTATGCTACAGTGGGAAATGTTGTGGTGCAAAATGAGTTAAAAGGCTTCACCACTGTTGATTTATTGGGTTCGGTGAAATTATTTACCGGAAGTTTATCATTTGGCGTACAAAACCTGTTGAACAAAAATTACCAGACAATTTGGAGTCAGCGTTCGGTATTGTTGTATCAAGCTTTGGCAAAACCAGAAACTTTTTATTATGCAGGCCGCGGCCGTACGTATAATTTAACGTATACGCTTAATTATTAAAACTATTTATTGATCGTCATCTCGACTGGAGCGTAGCGGAATGGAGAGATCTATCTTAATAGATTTCTCGGCTTCGTTGCACTTCGCTCGAAATGACGACCTTTTTAAGGAAATTATTAGTAATGATGATTTCCTTTATTTCCTCTTCAATTCAATCACCGTAATCTCCGGCCAGATCCCAATCCTGCCCGAAAAACCAAGAAACCCGAAGCCTCTGTTTACATTCAGGTATCTTCCATTTTCGGTTTTAATACCCGCCCAATGTTTATAACGGTATTTCACGGGACTCCATTTAATGCCAAAAGCTTCGATACCAAACTGCATACCGTGTGTATGTCCGGCCAATGAAAGTTGGATTTTTGAAGGATAATTTTTTACCTGCGCATCCCAGTGCGAAGGATCGTGCGATAACAGTATTTTAAAGTCGTTAGCTGAAGTATGCTGAAGCGCTTTGTTCAAGTCTCCACGTTCTCCAAAACCAATTCCCCAGTTTTCTATTCCGGCGAGTATAATTTTCTCGCCGTTTTTATGCAATTCAACATGTTCATCCAGCAGAAGTTTAAAACCAAGTTCTTTATGGTAAGCTTTTAACTGATTCAGATTCTGTATTTTATCGGCTTCGCTTGGCCATTTAATATAATCGCCATAATCATGGTTACCCAGAACAGAAAATTGTCCGAAAGGGGCTTTAATCTGTGAGAAATGGCCGATATAAGGCACAATCTCCGAAGAAGCATTGTTCACCAAATCTCCGGTAAAAACAAACAGATCGCTCTTTTGGGCATTAATCATATCGATGCCTTTTTGTACCGCCTTAGGGTTGGTAAAACTTCCGGCATGTACATCCGAGATCTGCGTTAGGGTAAAACCATCAAAACTTGCAGGCAGATCATCAAAATACAAAGTATGTTTAATTACGCGGTAGGCATATTTTCCTTGGGTAATGCCATAAGCAAATAGGGCAATGGTTAAACAGAACATCACAAATGCGAAATCGACCCAGTAATTGCTGCGGCCTAAAATATGAAAACCTTCGGGCTGAAAATTAGTTGATAGACCTAACAGCAAGCGGTAAACATCACCGAGCAGGAGGAAAAAAGCGAATACGACTTCTGCGGTAAAGATGATTAAAAAAGCATGACTGATAATCTGGAAGAACCTGTTCATTCCCTGGATCCGCATCTGCTGTATGGCATATAGCAAAGCAAAAGTTAGCCCCACAATAAAAACCCAGAAAATAGGACTGAGCCAGGTAGATTGATTAATGGTGCCCAGGCCCGATAAAACATAAGCGTTAAGGGCAAAAAATATGATTGCAACTATGATGAGCGGCAATAGATTGAGTTTTCTTTTCATTATTGAAATCTGTAATTCAGAATGTGGGTAAAAATAGATTTTAAACGCCGATAAATGTTGTTCTGTTTTGTGTCGCGGTTATTTTTACGCTGGTTTGATTAAAGGATTATCGTTATTATGCATTATATTTATAAATATCATAGTATGTTGAATTAAAATCAACTTCCTGTTGCGTATTTTATAATTTACTTTCTTTTATTAGCTTTGTGCGAATATGCTGTCCAAAAAAACAAAGTATGCCATAAAAGCGCTTGTTGCGCTTGGTAAAAATTTAGATAAACCACCAATGCAGATTTCGAAAATTGCAGAGGAGGAGCATATCCCGAAAAAATTCCTGGAGCAAATTCTGCTCGATCTGCGTAACGCTGGCTTTTTATACAGTAAAAAAGGAGCAGGTGGTGGCTATAGCTTAAACAAAAAACCTGAAGAGATTTTATTGGTACACGTAATGCGTGTAACGGATGGACCGATTGCTATGGTTCCCTGTGCAAGTTTAAACTTTTACCACAAGTGTGATGAATGTGTAGACGAAAAAACATGCGGAATCAGAAGCGCCTTTATCGATGTTAGAGATGCTACCCTTAAGGTTTTAACCGAAACCAGCATTGCTGACGTAATCGGGAGAGAGGATAATCTGAAAATCGGTATCGTTAATTTATAATACTCATTTTCGCACGGCCCAATCCGTCATGCTGAGCTTGTTTCAGCATCTATTACGATATGTCTTAGATGTGGCAGATTTTAAAATATTAATCCCAAAATTCATTTATTGAGTTTGGGATTTTTTTTTGGAAATGAAAGTTTAGTTTTTCATAGTGGTTTTCAGTCCCGCTCCGTTTTTATTCCGATAAAGGATCGGAATGTTCACTTCAATCGAGTTTATTTAACAGAGAGAGTAGCACAATCGGGGGGCAGACCTCGCAGGTTTTCGAAACCTACGAGGTCTTGCTTCCGCGTTAGGGATTGTAAGGGTTCAGTACCGATCCTTCATCGGTACCGGAGCGAAGCGCAGCCCGGCAAAGCCCGACCCTTGCGTAGCTTGGGGAACGCCCGAATCAGTTAGTAGTTAGCAGTTTTCAATTTTCAGTTAGCAGTTTTCAGCTAATAATTAAAGAATTTAACTTATAGATTTCTCTCCCGATTTAACATCGGGACTATGCTCCAGTCGAAATGACGTTTTATTTATGTAAATTTTTTCATAATAAATTACGACTATTCCTATATACTTTATATATTTGGCATATGAATTTCAATTTTATACCTAACAAATTAATCGCTATGCAAATAATGTGTTGTTGTAAAACGCAGTAATAGGAGCCTACAGATAATTTTAAGTATAAAATATGGAATGCTTCTCGGTAATAGGGAAGCATTTTTTGAATAAAGCTAACAACACATATGCAAAGTTTCAGAACAGAACTCGAAAATCCGATTGTCGAGCAGGACATTATCGATTTAGAGAATAAGATTAAAGCTTTTAGAGATGGAACGATCCATGACGAAAAGTTTAGAAGCCTCCGTTTAGCACGCGGTGTTTACGGTCAAAGACAACCTGGCGTACAAATGGTGCGTATTAAATTGCCTTTTGGTAAGGTAACTTTTAAGCAGTTGTTGCGTATTGCAGATATTGCTGATGAGTATGGAAGTGGAAATTTACACTTAACCACCCGTCAGGATATTCAGATTCACTATGTGAGTTTAGACCGTACTCCAGAGCTTTGGGCTAAATTAGAGCAGGATGATATTACGCTTCGCGAGGCCTGTGGAAATACGGTACGTAATGTAACGGCATCTCCAAATTCTGGAATAGATGCTGAAGAACCTTTTGATGTTTCGCCTTATGCGCAAGCGGTATTTGCTTACTTTTTGCGTAACCCGATCTGTCAGGAAATGGGAAGAAAGATTAAAATTTCATTTTCGTCGAGCGATAGAGATACTGCCTTTAGCTACATTCACGATTTAGGTTTTATTCCTAAAATTAACGAAAATGGCGAGCGCGGATTTAAAGTTTTGTTTGCAGGTGGTTTAGGTGCACAGCCATTTTTGGCCAATGCGGTACACGAATTTTTACCTGAAGATCAATTGATTCCGTTTACAGAATCTGTTCTCCGTGTGTTCGACCGTTATGGCGAACGTACCAACCGCAACAAAGCCCGTTTAAAATACCTGGTTCAAAAATTAGGTTTAGAAGAAGTTTTACGTTTGGTTGCCGAAGAGCGTATTGCCAACAAAGTAAAAACCTTTAAAATAGATATCAATACTGTACCTCAGCCAACTTTGCCTTTAGCGCAAGAATATCCTGCGGTAGAAATATTAAACGAAGCCCATTACAAGCATTGGTTAGCCACTAACGTAATTGAGCAGAAACAAGCCGGATTTTATGGCGTTTATGTAAAAGTTCAGGTAGGCGATATCAAAACAGATAAAGCAAGAGCTTTTGTTGATGCCATCAGGTTATATGTGGCTGATGAAATCAGGATTACCCAAAACCAGGGCTTGCTGTTAAAGTTTGTACGCAAAGAAGCATTACCTTCTTTATATGCGGCTTTAAATAAAATTGGTTTTACAACAGCAGGTTTTGATAGTTTAGCCGATATTACCACTTGTCCTGGTACCGATACCTGTAATTTGGGTATATCCAACTCGATGACCTTGGCCGAAGTTTTAGAAGAGGTAATTTATACCGATTTCCCTGAGTTTATCTACGAGAAAAACATCAAGATTAAAATCAGTGGATGTATGAACTCTTGCGGTCAGCATGGCTTAGCTGAGATCGGTTTCCACGGAAGTTCGGTAAAGGCTGAAGGAAAAGTTGTTCCGGCAGTTCAAGTGATGTTGGGTGGTGGTACAGTTGGAAACGGAGTAGGTAGAGTAGCAGAACGCGTAATTAAAGTGCCTTCTAAAAGGGCTACAAGTGTTTTACACTTCATTTTAAATGATTTTAAAGCCAATAACCTGGAGGATGAGAACTTTCACCAATATTATGATAGAAAAGGTAAAGATCATTTTTATCAGTTGTTAAAACCATTGGCCGATTTAACCAACCTTAAAACAGAAGAATTTGTAGATTGGGGACACGTAGAAGAGTTTGTTACGGCAATTGGTGTAGGCGAGTGTGCCGGCGTAGTGATTGATTTAGTGGCTACTTTATTGTTAGAAGCTGATGAAAAATTTGATTGGGCAAAGCAAAACTTAGATAAAGGTGCTTATGCCGATGCAATTTACCACACTTACAGCACTTTTGTAAGCGCTGCAAAATCTTTACTGTTAGATAAAGGCGTAAATAGCAGCACGCAGGTCGGTGTGATCCGCGAATTTGATAACCACTATGTAGAAACTGGAGAATTTAATTTATCGACCAATTTTTCAGATCTGGTGTTACAGATTAATAAAAATGAACCAACTGCTGAGTTTGCTCAAAAATATTTCGAAGAAGCAAATCAATTTTTAAATCAGATTAAGGAAAAAAGGGCGGTATTAGCGAAATGAGATTTGAGACGATAGATACGAGATTTGAGCACTGCAGACACTAAACGCCATGTGCCAAACAACTCTTCATCCAGTCATTCAAAATTCAATAATTAAAAAGAAACATGGTTAATCAAAATAAAGAATCAAAAATAACCCTTTTAGGCGCTGGTCCTGGAGATCCTGATTTATTGACATTGAAAGGGGTTAAAGCGTTGCAAACTGCTGATGTGGTTTTGTACGATGCCTTAACCAACGAAGCTTTATTGGAGCATGCCCCGGCAGAAGCCATTAAAGTTTATGTAGGAAAACGTTCAGGTGAGCATTCTTATCCTCAGGATACCATTAATAAATTAATGATCGATTATGCTTTAAACTACGGTCACGTAGTGCGTTTAAAAGGTGGCGATCCATTTGTTTTTGGCAGAGGATATGAAGAGTTGGATTATGCCGCATCTTATAGCATTCCGGTAAGTGTAATTCCAGGTATTTCGAGTTCTATCGGTGTACCAGGCTTGCAGCAGATTCCGGTTACGCACCGTGGCATGAGCGAAAGCTTTTGGGTAATTACCGGAACAACCACTTCTG
Source organism: Pedobacter sp. 22163 (assembly GCF_052045595.1). Lineage (NCBI taxonomy): Bacteria > Pseudomonadati > Bacteroidota > Sphingobacteriia > Sphingobacteriales > Sphingobacteriaceae > Pedobacter > Pedobacter sp. 22163. The sequence goes on from NZ_JBQEPM010000002.1 coordinate 335,658, forward strand.
GAGAAGTTTCGGCAGATATTTACCAGGCTGCACAATCTAATGCGACTGTTGTGGTGCTTATGGGACTTAAAAAATTACCTAAAATTTTGGAGATTTTTAAAGCCGCAGGTAAACACCATTTACCAACCGCAGTGGTTCAGAACGGATCGGCAGAAGATGAAAGATTGGTTGTTGGCGTGGTTGAAACCATAGAAGGTTTAGTACAGCAAGAAAATATTAAAGCACCTGCTTTATTAATTTTTGGAGAAGTTGTATCATTACATCCATCATTTAAGAAACTAATTAAACAATATGCAAGTATTGCCTAACCAACCTGATAATGCAGCATCTTTTTCTGAAGAAGAAAAAGGTAACCAGCTCTTTCCAGTTTTTGTAAAGCTGAACAAGCTGCGTACATTATTAATTGGTGCAGGAAATATTGGGCTCGAGAAATTAACTGCGATCGTAAATAATAGCCATAGTGCTACCATTACGATTGTTGCAGAGCTGATATCACCAGAAGTTTATGCGCTTATCGCAAATTATCCGCTGATAAAAGTTAAACAGAAAAGTTTCGATGTAGATGATCTGAATAACATTGACATCGTTTTCGCGGCAACCAATAACAATATTTTAAATGAAGAGATCAGAAAGGTGACGCATGAGCGTGGCCTGTTGATCAACGTGGCAGATAAGCCTGAACTGTGCGATTTCTATCTGGGATCAATTGTTCAAAAAGGCGATTTAAAGATTGCCATTTCTACAAACGGCAAATCGCCAACTATTGCCAAACGTTTAAAACAGATTTTAAATGAAGGCTTGCCTGCTGAGCTTGATGAAACGCTACAGAATATGAGTGCTTTGCGTCAAACTTTAAATGGCGATTTTTCGGCAAAGGTTAAAAAACTGAATAAGGTTACCCAAAGTTTAATTAACCCTAAAAAAAGTTTTGCTGAGCGAAATATCAAGTGGTTAATCTGGGCCGCCTCAGTTTTACTAATTGGTGCTATCGGGTTTTCTTTGTGGAATACCGAACCAGAATTTCAGGCTTTCCTGATCAATATTGATCCTTTATTCTATTGGTTTTTAGGGGCTGGATTTTTATTCGCATTAATTGATGGTGCAATTGGCATGTCGTATGGGGTTACCACTGCATCGTTTTCATTGGCAATGGGTTTACCGCCTGCATCGGCAAGTATGGCCATTCACATTTCGGAGGTAATGAGCAATGGAATTGCGGGCTGGATGCATTACCGTATGGGTAACGTAAACTGGAAATTATTCAGAATTTTAATCCTTCCGGCCATAATCGGAGCAGTTTTAGGTGCCTATATCCTTTCTTCATTAGAACATTATAGTGCTTATGTGAAGCCTGTTGTGGCGGTTTATACCTTGTTTTTAGGCGGAATCATTTTAATGAAAGCTTTCAATGTGAAAAGAAAAAAAGCCGATCAAAAAATTAAAAAAATTGGCTTGTTAGGCTTTGTTGGTGGTTTTATCGATGCTGCCTTTGGTGGTGGCTGGGGTTCAATCGTATTATCAAGCTTAATTGCAGGTGGCAGGCATCCATTGTTCTCTTTGGGTACGGTAAAAATCAGCCGCTTTTTTATCGCCACCTTAAGTTCGCTTACCTTTTTTACCATGTTAGGTGGCAAACACTGGGAAGCCGTTTTAGGCTTGATTATTGGTAGTGCAATCGCATCACCAATAGCCGCAAAAGTATCGAACAAAATTTCTGCAAAAACCATTATGGTTGCCGTGGGGATTATTGTAATGATTGTGAGTTTGCGCAGTGTAATTATGTTTATTTTAAAATTAATATAGTGATGGAGAACCTAGAGGAGATAAAAGCAGCACTGGCAGGTTTAAGTACAATTGATAAACTGAAATTTTTGGCAGATAAATATGCCGACCGTATTATATTTTCGACCAGTTTTGGCTGGGAAGATCAGGCGATTACGCATTTAATTTTTTCAAATAATATTCCAATCAAGGTTTTTACTCTAGAAACCGGGCGTTTGTTCCCCGAAACCTATTACGTTTGGAACCGCACCTTAGAAATTTATAACAAACCCATTCATGCTTATTATCCACAAAATGAGCTGTTGCAGGATATGGTGAATACAAAAGGCCCTAGCAGCTTTTACGAGTCGGTAGAGAATAGGAAAGAGTGTTGTTACATCCGTAAAATCGAACCTTTAAAAAGAGCATTAAAAGGAAACGAAATCTGGGTAACAGGAATCAGGGCCGATCAAAGTGCCAACCGTGAAGATATGCATGATTTAGAATGGGACGAAGGTAACCAATTGATTAAATTTCATCCCATATTCGATTGGACTTTAGAAGATGTGAAAACATACATTAAAGAAAACAACATTGTTTACAATACCTTGCACGATAAGGGTTTCCCGAGTATAGGCTGCGCCCCATGTACCAGAGCAGTACAGCCAGGCGAAGATTTTAGGGCCGGAAGATGGTGGTGGGAAGATCAGAGTAAAAAAGAATGCGGTTTGCACGCGGCATCTTGATGCGCACAAATCGTCATTCCGAGGCCGGATAAGCGCGAGCCGAAGCAATCTTTTAGAGAAATAGAATAAAAACAAATGTCATTTCGAGTAGCAAGATAGATTGCCACGTCGGCTGAAAAAGCCCCCTCGCAATGACTACAGTGAAATATACAACAGTAACAACAACAAATATAATAAGTTGAATAAATTGAGCGATTTAACATTCAATCATTCAACATTCAATCATTCAACATTTGATAATGAGTACATATAATTTTGATTATTTAGATGAACTAGAGGCCGAGGCCATTCACATTTTACGTGAAGTAGCAGGTCAGTTTGAAAAACCAGCCTTATTATTTTCGGGTGGAAAAGATTCAATTACTTTAGTTCGTTTGGCAGAAAAAGCTTTCCGTCCGGGAAAATTTCCTTTTCCTTTAGTCCATATTGATACAGGCCATAATTTTGAAGAAACCATCACTTACCGCGATCAGATGGTAGAGCGGATTGGCGAGAAATTAATCATCGGTTCTGTGCAGGAATCAATAGATCAGGGCAAAGTTGTAGAGCAAACAGGTAAAAATGCCAGTAGAAATGCTTTGCAGACCGTAACCTTGCTTGATACCATTGCAAAATACCAGTTTGATGCCTGCATCGGTGGTGCGCGTAGAGATGAAGAAAAAGCAAGGGCTAAAGAACGTATTTTCTCTGTTCGTGATGAATTTGGCCAATGGGATCCAAAGCGCCAGCGTCCTGAACTTTGGAACATTTACAACGGTAAAATCCACAAAGGAGAAAATATCCGTGTATTCCCAATCAGTAACTGGACGGAATTAGATGTTTGGAATTATATCCGCAGAGAGAAAATAGATCTGCCAAGTATTTATTTCTCGCATGAACGCGATTGCATCACCAGAAATGGACAGCTGATGGCAGCTTCCCCGTTTTTAAATATGGATAGTGAGGATATTGTAGAACGCAAACAGGTTCGTTTCCGTACCGTGGGCGATATGTCTTGCACTGCTGCTGTAGAATCGGATGCGACTTTGATTGATGATATTATTTCTGAAATCAGCGCTTCTAAAATTTCAGAGCGTGGTGCCCGTATGGATGATAAAGTTTCTGAAGCCGCAATGGAAGACAGAAAAAAGGGAGGATATTTTTAAGGGAGATTTGAGTATTGAGATGTGAGATTTGAGAATTTTGCAACCGTCTAACGTCTCAAATTTATTATCTCAAATCAAAAAATAAACATATTAAAATTTTAAGAGCGATTTGAGCTTTGGGATGTAAGATTTAAGAACCTTGCATCTGTCTAATATCTCAAATCTATTATCTCATATCTAAAAAAATGAACATATTAAAATTTTTCACAGCAGGCAGTGTAGATGATGGTAAAAGTACCCTAATCGGCCGTTTGTTATACGATACAGATTCTATTTTGGCCGATCAATTAGAAGCTTTACAGAGCTCTAACCGCAAAAATGATGACGGAACAATAGATTTAGCTATTTTAACAGATGGTTTAAGAGCAGAGCGCGAGCAAGGTATTACCATTGATGTAGCCTACAAATACTTTCAGACCGAAAAACGCAAATTTATTATCGCCGATACACCTGGCCATATTCAATATACAAGAAACATGGTAACAGGCGCTTCTACAGCCAACCTGGCCATCATCTTAATCGATGCCCGTAACGGCGTGGTAGAACAGACCATTAGGCACTCGTATATCGTTTCCTTATTGGGCATTAAACACGTAGTGGTTTGCATCAATAAAATGGATATGGTTGATTATAGCGAAACCGTTTATAGTGCAATTATAGAAAAATACAAGGTTTTGGCTCAGCAATTAAAGCTTGCTGATGTAACCTATATTCCGGTTAGTGCCTTAAAAGGCGATAATATTGTGCAAAATTCAGGTAATATGGATTGGTATGAAGGAGAGAGCTTGTTACATTTCTTAGAGAAGGTTGATACCGACAATTTAGATAAATCGCAATTGGCCCGTATGCCTGTGCAGTGGGTAATACGTCCACAAACTGAAGAATTGCACGATTACCGTGGTTATGCCGGCAGGGTACTAAGTGGCACCTTTAATTTAAATGATAAAGTTACTGTATTGCCTAGTGGTGCGAGTTCTACTGTCGAGAAGATTGAATTTTTTGATCAAACACCCGATGCAGCTCACGCTGGCCAGTCAGTTATTATTCACTTGAAAGATGATGTAGATATTAGCCGTGGCGATACCATTGTAAATGCTTCGGCATTACCACAAGAATCGAAGCTGATTGAAGCGGACCTTTGCTGGATGGATGGCCGTGCGTTAGATACTTCCATCATGTACAATATTCAGCACAATAGTAAAATTACGCGTTGTAAAATCAGTGAGATTCTGCACAAAGTTGACATCAATACACTTGAAAAACATGCTGCTGACGAATTTAAATTGAACGATATCGGTCGGGTGATTATTAAAACCGCTGATGCGTTGGCATTCGATTTATACGATGATAACCGGGCAAACGGTTCAGCCATTTTGGTCGATGCACGTACGAATTTAACCGTAGGCGCTTTAATGTTCAGGGCAGCAGTAGAATAAAATGGATAATGGAGGATGGAAATTGATCAATGACCAATAGCGAAAGCTTGAAGGAATATAGATAAAATCTTAATCTTCTTAATTCCTTAATGGAGGAAAAATGGATGATGAAAATTGTGAAACGATGAGATCTTTATTTTAGCTTATTGATCCTGAAATCATACAATCCTGAAAATCTTACAGTAGAGAACCACAACCAAATATAATAATGAAGACTTTAGGTTTTAATCTAGAGTGAAAGCAATTTCAGCGGGGCGCCAGATAGGAGAGCCCCGTTTTTCGTTTGACGATTTTTTTTAAACGTTTTTAAATATAGGCGCTTTAAATTTTTTATACCTTAGTTCAAATCACTCAGATAATTTTCCGAATAAACCAAAAACTATGCACGCTGGAAAGAAATATACCTTTTTCGAATTTATTGTATGGACCCGACGGGATATTTACCGTTTAACCATTCTTGCCATTATCCCTACCGTACTTTATCATTTTTGTAAATTCACCTTTCTCTCCATTTCATGGGTTCCGGTAGCACTTTTAGGTACCGCTGTTTCCTTTATCATCAGTTTTAAAAACAATGCCAGTTATTCGCGTCTTTGGGAAGCCAGGCAGATTTACGGCGGGATTATCAATGCAAGCCGTGCTTTTGGTGTGATGGTGCGCGATTACTTGGCATCAGAAGATAAACAAGCAGATGTTCAAATCATTTTTTACCGTCATTTTGCCTGGTTAACAGCATTACGGTTTCAGTTAAGAGAGCCGAGAGCCTGGGAAAACGCTAACGATCCCCGTAATATTGAGTACGCCAGATTGTATCATGTTTCTGAAAAAACTGATAAGTTAGAAGATAGTTTATCAAAATATCTTTCAGTAGAAGAATTGAGCTACGTTTTAAGTAAGAAGAATAAGGCCACCCAATTAATGGCTTTGCAATCGCGTCACATTAATAAATTGGCAACTGCCGGAAACTTGTCCGATTTACAATTACAGTCGTTGCAAAATTCTATTACCAGTTTTTACGATAATCAGGGTAAAGCCGAAAGAATTAAAAACTTTCCTTATCCACGCCATTTTTCATCAATAGCCACCATTATGTTAAACCTGTTTGTGTTTTTGGTGCCCTATGGCCTTTTAAACGAATTTAACAAATTGGGCAATGGCACTTTGATTGAGGGTTATTCCATTTGGTTAAATGTTCCATTTGCGATTTTACTCACCTGGGTTTTTAACTCTTTGGATATTGTAGGCGAAAGTTCTACAAATCCTTTTGAAGGAAGTGCCAATGATGTGCCGATTACCAATATCTCGCGTACAATAGAAATCGACATGAGGGATATGCTTGATGAAACTGATCTGCCACCTGTATTAACACCCGAAAATAGTATACTGATGTAAATTTCCGTTATGGAAATGATGGAAAATAATCATCGTATTTGTATATTGATTAGAAGACAATAAATCACAGTTACCATGAAAAGAAATATCCTGTACCTTGCTTTGGCAGCAATACCTTTTGCTTATGCCTGTACCCAAAACAATAAAACAGCTACTGGCGCTAAAACTAAAACCGATTCTTTGGTTAATGAGAACTGTTATGTAGCAGGTTTTGAGAAAGACAGTGCAGCCATGAACGTGAAAATACTGGCCTCTGGTAAAGTTACAGGTTCATTATTGGTTAATTATGCCGAGAAGCCGCATAATAATGGTACCATAAACGGAAAATTTAACGGCGATACCTTACTGGTAGATTACCGCTTTAAAACTGGCGAGGACACCGTAAAAGTTTACACCAACCCATTGGCATTTTTAAAGAAAGATGGAAAACTAATTATGGGAGTGGGACAAATAGAAACCACACTTGGCAGATCTTATTTTGTTAAAGATAAACCCATTAATTTCGAGGCTGGGAAGTTTGTTTTTCAAGGGGTGGATTGTAAGTAAAACCTGATGCTGTGATAAAATGAAAATTACTAGCCTTAGCGTCTCGCTAAGACCCTTATTCGTTTTTTGCAGTGGGGGCACAGAAAGTACAGGATTCCCAATCAGTTGGTCATCTTGAGGAATAATTTATTTCATAAAGATCAATATAAATAACAGGTGATTTTAAGGAATAAACCTCTCGAAGTATCGTCATTTCGACCGTAGTGGAGAAATCTTTTAAATTTGACTCAATAACTTGGTACAAAGATCTCTCCATTTCGCTACGCTACAGTCGAGATGACGACCATTCTATTGGAGTCTATCAATGGTAGCGGAGTTGAAGAATCTTTTAATATAGATATACGTTTCACCGTAAAGATTCTTCACTGCGTTCAGAATGACAGCCAATTCCATTTCGGTATCCAAAAACATGTGCATTTCCTCCAAGATAAGTCTCTCATTAACAGTTAAAATCCCTAAATCAACACCCGCCAAAAAGCTAAATAAAAATATTTTAAAATAAATTACTACAATTCCCATAGACTTTATATATTTGTATTATTAACAAACGTATAACGAGCTTAAATTATCTGTTATGATTTTGAATAAAGTAGAAAAAGCGAACATTGAACCAAGAATTACTTTAATAGGTGCAGGTCCTGGCGATCCGGATTTATTTAGTTTAAAAGGTGTTAAAGCATTAAAAACGGCTGATGTTGTTTTATATGATGCAAATGTGAACGAGGCTTTATTGTGTCATGCGCCAGATGGTATTCCGAAAGTTTACGTGGGCAAACGTTCAGATGATGAATCGTTTTCTCAGGATGCGGTAAACAAGCTGATTGTTGATTACGCTTTAAACTACGGGCACGTGGTACGTTTAAAGAGTGGCGATCCGTTTTTCTTTGCAAAAGGATACGAAGAAATAGATGCTGCAGAATCGTACAGTATCCCTACCGAAATTATTCCGGGTATTTCGAGTGCAACCGGTGCGCCAAGTTTGCAAAAGATCCCAATGATTTATAAAGATTTGAGTGAAAGTTTTTGGGCAGTAACAGGAACAAACTCAAAGGGCGAAATTTCTGAAGATTTATATATCGCCGCAAAAACGAAAGCAACTATTGTTGTTTTAAACGGAATTGAAAAAGTAAAAGAAATTGCTGCTATTTTCCAGGCAGAAAATAAAAACCTTTTGCCAGTAGCGGTCATTCAAAATGGTTCTACACCAGAAGAAAAAATTGCGGTGGGTATTGTTGATACGATTGCTGAAATTGTTGAAGATAAAAGAATAGCTGCCCCTGCCTTATTGGTTTTTGGAGATGTGGTTTCATTACATCCACAGTTTCAGCCGATCCGCGATTTTTACGAAATTATCGCTGAAGAGTACTAGATATTTTTAAACCAAAAATATATTTGTTTTGTTGTTAAAAACCGCTTAAGGATTTAAGCGGTTTTTTTGCGTTTAAGTTCCTAGAGCCGTCACCCTGAATTTATTTCAGGGTCTATAATGCAGGAAAGATGCTGACCACGAAGTAGCTCAAGACAATTGAAAACACTGTTTCTCCTTTTAAAATAAATTCAGCATGACGATCGCATTGGAAAACTGTGCTAAAAAGAGCCATTACAAATAAGTATCTATAGAATTAGGTGATATAAAAAAAGTGCTGCGTATATCTGCGAAATCAGCGGAAAAACATAGGCATAATTCTCCCGCAGATCTAAGATGACTGCCGCTGATGGAATTTGAGATGTTGATTGGAACCAACTTTGTTTTTAAGCCTGATTGAAGCGAAAGCCCGGAACGTAGTGAGGACTTGTAGTGGAAAGCAGGACTGCAGGCTGCCACAAAGAACTGAACATTCACTTTCTCATAAAAACCTCTGCGTGTATCTGCGAAATCAGCGGGAAACCATAGGCATAATTCTCCGCAGATTTAAAGATGATTACCGCTGAAATGAGGATTTATAACGGGAAGCAGGTTATAGCCCGCCACTAGGTACCAAACCATTCACTTTCTAATAAAAAAGCTTAAGTAAATTTATATGAATTAGATCTCTCCTCCGAAGGAGTTCCTTTGGAACATTCCGCTTTGCTCTAGTCGAGATGACGATTTTTTCTTTAAAATAATCAACTAAAAATATAATTTTCATTATTTGCAAAACTCAAAACAATTAGTAACTTACTTAGGTTATCTACACCAAATATTTGATGGAAATTATACATATAAGCGCCGAGTGTTACCCAGTTGCAAAGGTTGGTGGTTTAGCCGATGTAGTAGGGGCCTTACCAAAATATCAAAATAAATTAGGCCACATTGCCAAGGTGGTTGTTCCTGCGTACGATACTAAATTTATTCGCGAAAGTGAATTTGAAGTAACTTACGATGCATGGGCAAACTACGGTAATCACCACTTTCAGTACCGCATTTTAAAAGAAAAAACCAATAAGTTAGGCTTTGATTTATACGTGATCCATATTCAGGGCTTAACTGACCGCCCAAATGTATATGGTTATAGCGACGATACAGAAAGATTTGTGGCTTTCCAGATTGCTACGCTTGATTGGATTGTACAATGGCAGCACCGCCCGGATGTACTTCATTGCCACGATCACCATACCGGTTTAATTCCTTTTATGGTTTCAAATTGCGTAAAATATAAAGAAATTAGCGGTGTCCCAACAGTTTTAACCATTCATAATGCGCAATACCAAGGTCAGTTTGGGTGGGATAAATTATATTATATACCAGCATTCGATCTGTGGAAAGGTGGTTTACTCGGTTGGGAAGATGCCATTAACCCTTTAGCATCGGCCATTAAATGTGCCTGGAAAGTAACTACGGTTTCGCCAAGTTACCTGGACGAGATGATGAATAATGCCCGTGGATTAGAAAGTTTGTTAAGACAAGAGCGTTGGAAATCGGTAGGAATATTAAATGGAATCGATAGTGAGGTTTGGAATCCTGAAACAGACCCGATGCTGAGCAAATGTTATAATTTAAAAACAGTTGAAACTGGTAAACTGGCAAACAAAACAGCCCTCTGTGATGTTTTTCAATTAGATCCGTCTAAACCACTATTTACTTTTATCGGTAGATTGGTTGATGAAAAAGGTGCAGATTTATTGCCCGATATTTTTTACACCGCTTTACAACAGCATGGTGATAACATCAATATCCTTGTTTTAGGATCAGGTGATAACTGGGTTGAAGGGCGGTTAAATCAGCTGAAAGATATTTTTACTGGTAAGTATAATGTCTATATCGGTTATAATGAGAAGGTTTCGCACGAAATGTATGCTGGTGCAGATTTTCTGATCATGCCATCGAAAGTGGAACCTTGTGGTTTAAATCAGCTTTATGCGTTAAGGTATGGAACTGTTCCCATTGTGCGTCGGATTGGTGGATTAAAGGATACAGTAATTGATATAGGCGACGGAGGTTTTGGGATTTGCCATGATCAAACGAGTATTTGGGATGTTACCCATGCCATTAACCGTGCTGTTGAGTTATATAACGATAAGAAAGCTTTTAAAGCAGTGAGAAAAACAATGATGAAGATAGACCATTCGTGGGATAACGCAGCATTAAATTATATAGAATTATACCAAATATTAAAATAAGCTTAAACATGACTGACAAAGTTTTAGGCGTTATCCTTGGCGGTGGCCAGGGCTCTAGATTATCGCCGCTAACACAAACACGTTCTAAACCGGCAGTTCCAATTGCTGGTAAATACCGATTGGTAGATATTCCGATTTCGAATTGCCTAAATTCTGGAATTCATCGAATGTTTGTGTTAACCCAGTTTAATTCAGCATCCCTAAACAAACACATTAAAAATACGTATCACTTTAGCCATTTTAGTACGGCTTTTGTTGATATTCTGGCGGCTGAACAAACTGTACAAAACTCAGGTTGGTTCCAGGGGACAGCAGATGCTGTTCGTCAGTGTATGCATCACATTGTTTCGCACGAGTTCGATTATATTTTGATTTTGTCAGGCGATCAGCTGTACCAAATGGACTTTAAGGATATGATCGAAAAACATATCGAAGCCAATGCAGAAATTACCATTGCCACTATTCCGGTAACGGCAAAAGATGCAACAGATTTTGGTATTTTAAAGGCCGATGAAGAAAACATGATTACCTCTTTTATCGAAAAGCCTAAAACCGGTTTAGAAGACTGGGTTTCGGATACTGGTGCAGAAATGCAGAGCGAAGGACGTAATTTCTTGGCTTCAATGGGTATTTACGTTTTCAACCGCGAGTACCTGATCAATATCTTAAATGAGAACGAAGAAGAAAAGGATTTTGGTAAAGAGATTTTGCCAAGGGCGATTTCTGAGAGCAGGGTTTTAAGCTTTCAGTACGAAGGCTATTGGACCGATATTGGAAATATTTCATCTTTCTTTGAAGCTAATCTAGGCTTAACAGATGAAATTCCTAAATTTAATATGTTCGATAGCAATCATGCTATTTTCACCAGGGCACGGATGTTGCCGCCGTCGAAAATTTCGGGTACCACTTTGGATAAAACCATTATCGCTGAAGGCTGTATTGTTCAGGCCAGCAGAGTAGAGCATGCTGTTTTAGGGATCAGGTCGAGAATCGGACAGGATACGGTAATTACCAATGCCTATATTATGGGTAGCGACCGGTACCAGACACTTGAAGAAATTCAGGAAGAAACCAATAAAGGGAATTCATTAATTGGTATTGGCGACCGTTGTTTTATCAATAATGCCATCATCGATAAAAACTGTCGCATTGGCAATGATGTAAAAATTAATGGCGGCGATCATTTGGAAGACGGAGACTTTGAGCTTTATGCCGTTAAAGACGGTATCGTGGTAATTAAAAAAGGTGCTGTTGTACCCAGTGGAACAGTAATTTAAGATAATCATTATTCATTAACTAGGCCAGTCGCGATTTTTCGGGGCTGGCTTTTTTTATTGCCTGATTGTCATGCTGAGCACACTGAAGAATCTTTTATCAGACCGCTCAGGTTTTAAAAAATAAGCCGTTTTAAAAAACTATTAACTGCTAACTGATTTGGGCGTTACCCAAGCTGCACAAGGGTCGGGATTTTTCAGGGCTGCGCTTTGCTCCGGTACCGAGAAGGATCGGTACTAAACCCTTACAATCCCTAACGCGGATTTATGGCGTATCATCAGACTTCCGATTTAGCCTGCGTTAAGGCCCTTTGAAACTTCGGAAGTCTTTGCTAAATAAACCTGATATAGCGAAAAGCCCACAGCGATGGACTTGCAGCGATAGCAGGGACTATTGCAACCGAAACGCACAGGACCCCGCTTTCCAAAAAAAAGAGCTTAATCGTTTTAACGGCTTTTTCACATTTCTCGCTAACATTTTTCCGATCGGCTTGTTAGTAAATAAACAAAATTATAATCTATGGCCGAACAGCACCTTTATCAAACAGGAATTATAGGAAATTGCGCTTTCATTGCACACGTAAATAAAAATACTGATATATCTTGGCTTTGCTGGCCACGTTTCGATAGCCCTTTTGTATTTGGCAGTTTATTGGATGAGAAAAAGGGAGGCGAGTTTTCGATTTTACCACAAGGTGAATTTAGCTCCAATCAATATTATATTGAAAATACCAATGTTTTAAGGACGGAAATTACTGCCGAAGACGGGAAATACCGGATTACAGATTTTGCACCGCGTTTTCATTTATACGATCGCTATTTTAAACCGCTAATGTTCATCAGAAAGATCGAACCTTTGTCAGGGAATCCGCGCATTACCATCAAATGCGAGCCGGTATGCGATTATGGGAAAGGTAAAATGAAGTCGAGTAGGGGCAGTAATCATATTGATTATTTGGGTTGTGATGAAAATATCCGCTTAAGTACCAATGTATCGCTAACTTATATTTTTGACGAAAAGGCATTTGTACTGAATGAGGCCAAATACCTCGTTATGACTTATGGTCAAAATTTAGAGGCCCCTGTAGTAAGTACCGCCGAAAATTTTTTGCGGGAAACCATAGCCTATTGGCGATTGTGGATTAAACACTCGTCAATAGCGGGTTTTTACCAACCTTTTGTAATCCGGTCGGCCTTGGTGCTGAAAATCCATCAATATGAAGATACTGGTGCAATTATAGCGGCCAGTACTACTAGTTTACCCGAATCGCCCGGCAGTACCCGAAACTGGGATTATAGGTATTGCTGGTTAAGAGATTCGCACTACGTATTAACCTCACTTAACCATATCGGCCATTTTGAAGAAATGGAGAAGTATTTTAATTACCTCTCTGATATTTCGCATGCTGAGGATACACGTTATCAACCCTTGTATGGGATTGCAGGAGAAAGGGAAATTACTGAGCATACATTAAGCCATCTGGAAGGTTATAAAGGCGAGCAGCCCATTAGAATAGGAAACCAGGCCTACGAACACATTCAGAATGATATTTACGGTCAGGTTTTAATTTCTATGTTACCACTTTATACCGACCACCGTTTTGTTTTTTCAGAACGTAGCGATTCGGTAAAGTGGATTGAAAGTGTGCTTTCTAAAATTGAACGGACAATTGATGAAAAGGATGCCGGGATTTGGGAATTCAGGAATATCGCCAATGTACATTGTTATAGTAACCTATTTCAATGGGCAGGAGCGCAGGCTGCTTTAAAAATGGCTAAAACCATTGGGAACGAGGATTTCGAGAAGCGTGCAGAGATTTTGATTGGTAAGGCTGCGGCACATATAGAAGCCTGCTATGATCCGGAAAGAAAAGTGTATACTAATGCAGTAGGAAGCCCGCATTTAGATGCCAGTACTTTACAGTTGATTATGATGAATTATTTGGATCCGGCCTCAGATCGCGCGAAAGATCATTTAATCGCTTTAGAAAAGGAGTTGAAAACAGAAGATGGGCTATTTTACCGTTACTTACATGCTGACGATTTCGGTAAGCCAAAAACAACATTTTTAATCTGTGCTTTTTGGTATGTGGAAGCTTTGGCCTGTGTTGGCCGGACGGATGAAGCGATTAAAGAATTCGAAAATATTATTAAATATTGTAATCACCTTCTTTTGTTCAGTGAAGATGTTGATGCTAAAACGGGTAGCCAATGGGGTAATTTCCCCCAGGCATATAGTCATGTGGGTTTAATGAATGCAGCTTATCGCATTGCAATTAAACTGGATAGACCGATATTTTTGTAAGGATAGGGTGGATTACAACAAAAAAGCTTTGACAACTTTTATCTGCACACTGCATGTTAAAGTTGTCAAAGCTAAATGTCTATGGGGAAACAGACTTTGGCATTAATTTATAATAAAGTCGTCATTGCGAAGTATGAAGCAATCTTAATGCGCACGCTGGTAGCGATGGTTGTAAGATTGCTTCGTCGGCTGAAAAAGCCTTCTCGCAATGACGATTTATTTAGTGAAAATGTAGGTTGGTATTAACTCCGCCCTACAAATTCTTCTTTTACTAAGCTCCAAAGCAGTTTTCGCACTTCATTAAAATCATTTAGGTAGTATTTTGCTTCCGAAATGTTGTTGCCAACTTTAATGGTAAAAGCATCATCTGGTAATGCCCTGAAAATATCTTCATCGGTATGGTCATCGCCAAGGGCCAAAATAAAATCAGGTTTTTTATCGTATAACCAGTTTAAGGCAGCCTTGCCTTTGTTAACCTCCATATTTTTAAACTCAATTACCTTATTGCCCGGCATAAGTTGCAGTCCTTTATCTGCAGCCAAGATTTTCATGTGGCTGATAATTTCATTGGCCCTTAAATCGCCAAGTCCTTCTTCGGCCTTCCGATAGTGCCAAACTAATGAGTAACTTTTTTCTTCAATAAACGATCCTGGGGTACGGTCTGTATAAGTTTCCAGTAGCGTTTTTATTTCTTGTTTCCACTGGTCCGTAAGTAAGGGCAGGCTGTTCCATTTATCTCCGTACGATTTTTGCCATGCACCATGCTCGGCAATCAGATCAACTTTTAAATGACCAAACCAATGTTCTAAGGTTTCATTTCGTCTGCCACTGATAATAACCACTTTATTTGCCTTATCAAGGGTTAGGTTCTCAATCAAATCGTACAATTCGGCATCCGGAGAAGCGTCATCAATATTTCCGGTAAAATCTACAAGGGTACCATCATAATCTAAAAATAGCACACGATTTTGCGTTTGCGCATATTTAGTTACAATCACTTCATTAATAGCATTTACTGCATGTTTTGTTAATAACGATTTTTGAGAATCTTTCACTTCGTTTAATCTTAAAATAAAATTGTTAACCCAATGTTTAACATTGAATTTTTGCACAATTGCACGCATGGCTTTCATACGCATTTGTTGTTCTGATGGCGACATTTTAAGCGCTGTTACAATGGCCTCCATAATATCACCAATGTTATTGGGATTTACGATTATGGCATCAGTTAATTCTTTGGAAGCTCCCGCCATTTCACTTAAAATCAATACACCATCATTATTATTTCTGCTGGCCACATATTCTTTACTTACCAAATTCATTCCATCGCGCATAGGCGTAACCAAACAGATATCTGCTGTGGAGTAAAGGGCCGATAGTACTTCAATAGGGAAAGAGCGGTAAAAATAATTTACCGGAATCCAGTTCATTGAACGGTACCTCGCATTTAAATTTCCAACGAACTGATCAATCTGATCTCTGAGTTCGCTATATTTTGGTACGGTATCCCGAGAGGGTACAACGATCATAAAAAGCTCAATTTTGCCGATATATTCAGGATGGTGCTGGAGCAATAATTCCAAAGCCTTTAATCTTTCTAATATGCCTTTGCTGTAATCGAGCCGATCTATAGACAAGATTACTTTCATTTCTTCTTTACCTGTCCTGAAATAGTCGATCTCTTGTTGCACTCGCTCAGTTGCCGTTAAACCCGAAAATTTATCGAAATCAATCCCCATTGGAAAAGCTTCCACTACAATTTGCCGTTCGTTGCTGCTGAGTATGTTTGATGATGAATTTACAGGGAGTAAACGTGTTGCCGTACTAATAAAATGGCGAACATCGTCATAGGTATGAAAACCGATTAAATCGGCACCAATTAAGCCGTTCAATAGTTCTTCACGCCAGGGGATTAAACGGAATATTTCGTATGATGGAAAAGGGATATGTTGGAAAAACCCAATTGTAGCATTTGAGAGTTTTTCTCTTAAAATGCCTGGTAAAAGGAGTAATTGGTAATCTTGAACCCAGATTTTATCCTTTCTGCCCAATACCTTCATGGCACTTTTTGCAAATTTCTCATTAACCGATTGGTAGCAGTCCCAATAACTTTGTTCGTAATGCGCGTAGGTAACAAGGTAATGAAAAACCGGCCATAATACTTCGTTCGAGAAGCCTTCGTAATATAAATTGATTTCGTTTTGGGTAAGGTAAACTGGATATAGGTTTAATGCGGCAAGTTTTTGAGTAACTTCTTCCTGTCGTTCTTCAGGTACTTCTATGCCGGGCCAGCCGATCCAAATGGAATTGCCTGATTTATAAACGTCTCCTAATCCTGTGGCAAGGCCGCCCTCACTTGGAATAAGGGTGTATTCGTTGTTTTCTTCAATGATTTTAACGGGTAGTCTGTTCGATATTATAACTGTCTTCATGCTTGTATTTGATGTATCCACATCATTAAAAGCATATCAAAACTGGTTTTGTTTGATTTTTTAGGTCAAAAAAACATTCAAATGATTAAACGTAATTAAATACCAGAGAAAAAGTAGTGCCATTATCTGGCATTGAAACAACTTCTATGCTGCCTCTGTGCATTTTCATAATGTTGCGGCTAATGGTCAATCCTATTCCTGATCCATTTTTCCTGGTGGTGTAAAATGGCACAAAAATCTTTTCGAGATCACTGGCATCGATGCCTTTTCCATTATCGGTAACATCAATATATAGTTTGGTGTTTTCTAACCGGTAATTTACGTTGATGTGTGGGTGTTCTCTGTCCTCTACAGCATAAATACTATTGGTAATGAGGTTGATCAGCACTTGTTCAATTAATTTCAGATCCAGCTGAATGGTGATTTTTGAAGAGGTTTGTTCTACATCCAGTACCACATTTTTAACTTTGGCAAATGGCTGCATCAATACCTTAATGTGTTTCAGTATTTCACCAATGGTATGTGATTCGAGGTTTGGTGTAGGCAGCTCGGCAATTAGGCGATAATCCTTTACAAAATCTAATAGACCAGAAGATCTTCTTTGTATGGTTTGTAAAGCCGTTTTCAGATCGTCCATTTCATCTTCTGTTAGGTTCTTTTTATCGGTTACCATCCGGTTGATCGTATCCGATAATGAACTTATAGGAGTAATTGAGTTTAAGATTTCGTGTGAGATTACACCAATTAACCTATTCCATGCTTCCGTTTCTTTTTGTTCAATTTCGTCTTTAATGTTTTGGAAACTGATAATGGTATAATTGTTTCCGTAAAGATTTAACGGAATAACTTCGGTTGATAATTGAATCAGTTTATCCTGGATTTTCAATTCCAGAAACCTTTTTCCACCCGATAAGATCTGCTCTATTTCTGCTGCAAAGGTGGGGAGGTGTTGCTTTACCCGGTGCCAATACTTATATGCTGGGATGCCTAAAAGATTTGAGGCTGCCTGATTAAAAAATGCAACCTCTTCATTCTCTTCCTGATTGGTGTTATTTACCACGATTACACCAACGGGAACCTGCTCTAGAATGGTTTTAATCAGCTGAAACATCGCTTCCTGTTCCAATCTGATCTGTTTATGGACCTGTAAAATATCGCTGAACGATTCGTATAATTCAGGGAAACTGCCCTTAGTTACTTTGTTTTTAAAATTTAGGGTATGATCTCTCGTTTTAACAGCTAAAATGAAACGGTTGATATCTGATCGGATCTGATTGATATAGTAATAAAGGGAAATAATCGTACCCAATAAAATTAAAGCTACGCCAATGATGGTAAACCAGAGCTGGGTATTTTTAATCAGGTAAAATAGGAGATAGCCCAGCAGATTGATAATCAACAGGCGAAATATTAAACGGAAAGTAAAACGTTGATAAAACATAGTTAAGGTTTAGGGTTTGAGGTATAGGGTTTAAGGTTTTGTTTGGTGATTAACCTTACGCCTTAAACCTTATACCGTTCACCTCTCTTAGATTCCAAATTTCTCGATTCTTCTATACAGCGCAGCTCTGGTTAAACCGAGTTCTGCTGCGGCTTTTGATATATTTCCTTTGTGTTTATCAATTGCTTTCTGCACCATCATTTTTTCCATATCCTCAAGTGCCATTTCATCTGGTATAGCGTTGTTCTGGGCGTATCGCTGTGGACTTAACTGCAAATCTTCTTCTGCAATATCGGCACCATCGCTCATAATAACGGCTCTTTCCAAAACGTGCTGTAACTCACGGACATTGCCTGGCCATTTATATTGTAAAAGTGCTTCTTGGGCCTTATTACTTAGTTTTCGTATGTCTTTATGGTATTTCGAGCTAAAAACCTGCATAAAATGATTGGCCAAAAGTAGAATATCTGTTCCACGTTTACGTAAGGCTGGTAATAAAAGCTCAACAGTATTAATGCGGAACAGTAAATCCTGCCTAAATGTATTTTTAGCTACCATTTCATTCAAGGGCATATTGGTTGCCGTTATTAAACGGACATTCACCTTGCGTTCTTTGCTTTCACCTAAACGGGTAACTGTACGGTTTTGCAAAACGCTTAAAAGTTTAGCCTGAAGCGGTAATGTCAAATTTCCAATCTCGTCTAAAAAGATTGTTCCTCCATCGGCCAGCTCAAAACGACCTGGTTTATCTTCTTTGGCATCGGTAAAAGCACCTTTAGCATAACCGAATAATTCGCTTTCAAATAAATTTTCGTTTAACGAGCCTAAATCAACATGCATAAACACCTGGTTTTTCCTTTGCGAATTACCATGGATTTCATAAGCAAAAACTTGTTTTCCCGTTCCGTTTTCGCCCAGAATGAGCACATTGGCATCAGTAGGTGCTACTTTTAAGAGCGTATTCTGTAATTGTTTTATTTCATCTGCCTGTCCAACAATATTCTCGAAACCACGCGTAAGGTCTTTTTGGAGCGATGAATGTATTTTTTCTAGTTTCTTTACCTTTTTGGTCGATTCGCGCAGTTTAGATGCCGAAGAAAGGGTGGCAAACAGCTTCTCATTTTCCCAGGGTTTAAGAATAAAATCGGTAGCTCCTTTTTTAATCGCCTTTACTGCCAGTTCAACATTGCCAAAAGCAGTCATTAATATGACTACATAATCTTTATCAATAGATAAAATATGTTCTAGCCAATAAAGACCTTCGCGGCCATCACTGGCTCCTTTTTGATAGTTCATATCCAGCAAGATGATATCAATTTCATTTTTGCTCAATAAAACATTGATCTCTTTAGGCGATTTACAGGTAATTACCTGCTTTACCTGCTGCTTTAAAAACAAACGGGCACTAAGCAGGATATCGTCGTCATCGTCGATAATTAAAACTGTGGCGTCAAGCATAACCTCTCCCTATTAAAGTTAGTATATATTTATTCTTTTTTGCTGTCCCTCTCCTTCAAGAGAGGGATTTGTGGTAAAGTGGTTTGAACCTAATGTTCTTGTATGGTGTGGTTTTTTTTGTGCCTGCCTCTCTATCCTCAAGGAGAAAGGTATCTTTTAATAACATTTATAACCTCATTCAGATTATTATTTACATCCTCATTCGTAAATCGAATTATCGTTATTCCAATCTCCTTAAGTTCATCAGTACGGTTTTGATCATATTCTTGATTTTCGTGATGATTATGTATTCCTCCATCAATTTCAACAATTAATTTAGCCTCGTGGCAGTAAAAATCTGCAATAAACTTATGTACTGGATGCTGCCTCCTAAATTTAAAATTGAGGATTTTTCTATTCCTCAAACATTGCCACATGATTTCTTCAGCCTCCGTTTGATTTTTCCGTAATGCTTTCGAAAACTCAAACAGCTTCAAATTGGCACCATGAAATAACTTATCCTTATACTCCTCCATATCTAATAGACTTATGTCAAGTTAATTAAATATAATGGTTTTGTTTTTTATGATATGAATTCTCTTTAAAAAGAGGCCTTTTTAACCTTCTCTTTTCTGCATGTTTCTATCTACTCCCAGCCCCCTCTCCACATGGAGAGGGGATGAAGGGGTGAGGCAAAAATACCAAAACTGTCCGCTCCCGCACATCAACTGTCCGATAATGAACATATAAAAAATAAGATAACTATTAATTTGTTGATTATTAGTGTTTTAAATGTGTTTTGTGCTTTTGGCATAAGCTTGGTTATTAGTGAAACCAAACAGTACAACCGAACACATGGATAAGAAAATAGAGAAAAAAAGATTTAGCACTAAAACCCTGTTAATTATAGGTGGAGCAATTGCTTTTGTGGCAGTTGTAATTTATGGCTATACTTTATCACTCAAAAAAGTTTACAGTGCAGATGCCGATAAATTAACCATCAGTAAAGTAGAATATGGCGATTTTGAAGATGTAGTGTTATTAAATGCCAGTGTTGTTCCGTTAACCTCGGTAATTGTAAGTTCATCAGAAGGTGGAACAGTTGCCGAAATTTTTACTGAAAATGGTGCCTCGGTAGTTAAAGGAACCCCACTATTAAGAATCTCCAACTCGAATGCCATGTTGAGTTATACTTCAAGTCAAACAGCAGCTACCGAGCAGATTAATCAGTTGCGCAAATCGCGGTTAGATTTAGAGCAGAATCAGCGGGTTTTAAATCAGGATGTTTTAGATGTAGAAAATAGCTTAAGAACAGCAACCCGTCAGTACAGATTAGATAGCTCACTATTCTCTAAAAAAGTAATCACACTTCAGGAATTTAATAAATCGAATCAGGATTACGAATATTACCAGGGCAAGCTGAAAATTGTGCGTCAAGCGATTAAACAAGAAAACCAAAGCCGTAAGATGCAGTTGGCTCAGATTGATCAATCGATGGGGCAAATGAACGAAAGTTTGGAAATGATCCGTAAAAATATCGAAAACATGACCATCAAAGCTCCGGTATCTGGTAAATTGTCATCTTATGATCCTGTAATAGGTAAATCCTATAATTCTAATGAAATGATTGGAAAGATCGACGTGTTGCAAGGTTATAAACTTCAGGCAGGAGTTGATGAATATTATATCAATCGGGTGAAAGAAGGACAAACTGCTAACTGTGATTTTAATGGTAAAACTTATAACTTAACCGTGAGTAAGGTAATTCCTGAGGTTACAGCCGGCCAGTTTCAGGTAGAAATGGTATTTAAAGGTGCTGCTCCTGAAGGTTTACGTCGCGGATTATCGTTGCAAACAAAATTAACCCTGTCTGACAATAGCAAATCGTTGCTTCTTGCCCAGGGACAGTTTTTTCAGAGTACAGGTGGCTCTTGGGTATTTGTAGTAAATAATGGTAAAGCCACAAAGAAAAACGTTAAAATCGGGCGGAAAAATTACCTGTACTATGAAATATTGGATGGTTTGCAAAAAGGCGACGAAGTAATTACTTCATCTTACGATCAGTTTAACCAGTACGATCAGGTGGAGATTAATAAATAGGGTTAACGCTAGGCGTTTAGCGTCAATTAACCAAATAAACAATAAAATTAACAATACAATCAGGTCTTGATTCCTGATACTATATACTTGATACTAAAAAGCTATGATTAAAATAGAAAATCTGGAAAAAGTTTACAAAACTGAGGAGGTAGAAACTACTGCACTTAATGGTATTAATCTCCATGTTGCAGCGGGAGAATTTGTTTCCATCATGGGGCCATCGGGCTGTGGCAAATCTACCCTATTAAATGTAATGGGTTTATTGGATAAGCCCGAAAGTGGAAGTTATAAGTTTATCGACACCGAGCTTTTAACGCTTAACGATAGAGAACGTTCTAATTTCCGTAAACGGAATATGGGTTTTGTTTTCCAGAATTTCAATTTGATTGATGAATTAACTGTTTTCGAAAACATCGAACTACCACTGATTTATAATAAAATTCCTGCCGGAGAACGCAAAAAACTGGTAAATGAAATTATCGAAAGAATGAATATTGTAAACCGTAGCGGTCACTTTCCACAACAGTTATCTGGAGGACAGCAGCAACGGGTAGCTGTAGCAAGAGCCTTGGTTACCAAACCCAAGTTGGTTTTGGCCGATGAGCCTACCGGAAACCTGGATAGCTCACACGGTAATGAAGTGATGGAGTTGCTTTGCGAACTGAATGAAACCGGAACTACTATTGTAATGGTTACGCACTCCAGTCATGATGCCAGTTTTTCGAATAGAATCATCAACCTGAAAGATGGACATGTGATTTCTGAAAAGATCAATAAAAGCAGGAACGAAGAGCTGATATAGAGGCTTGGGGTAGCAGGTTTAAGGCAAAAGGTTAAAACGCCCGAATCCTTGACCCCTAACCTCTGAGTCTCAAATTTTGTAAAAATTTAGTTTAGTTAATAATAGCCGCCCAATAATCTTCCTGGATAGGGAGATTTGGGATTGGCAAAAGAAGGGGTAAGAGGTAAAGCGTATGATTTATGCGCCCTGACCTTAAGCCCTAAACCCCAAACCTTCAACCTCATAAAAAATGTTCAAATTAAACTTAAAAATCGCTTTGCGAAACCTCTGGAAAAACAAGGGATTCTCTTTGATTAACATTGGGGGATTAGCCATTGGTTTAGCCAGTTGTATGGTTTTGTTACTTTATGTTGCTTACGAATGGAGCTATGATAAACAATTCTCTAATCACGATAAAACTTATGTAGTTTATCAAAACATGGAGGCAAGTGGTAAAACTTTTAGCTGGGCGTGGACACCCAATGTGATGGCTAAAGAAGTGCAGGAAAAAATTCCTGGCGTTAAATATGCCTCTCACACTACTTATCCGAGGAAACAATTAATTACTGTTGGTGACAATAAAATAAATAGCAGCGCAATATTTGCCGATCAGAATTTTATTAAAATATTGGATTATAAATTTCTTGAAGGTAATTCAGCACAGGCTTTAAAAGATGTAAATACCATCATCCTCACCAAATCTTTTGCAACTAAATTATTTGGAAATGAAGATCCTATTAATAAAATGGTAAAGCTGGAAAATCAGGAAGCATTAAAGGTTGAAGCCGTAATAGAAGATGCACCAGCAAATAGTAGTCTAACTTTTGAGTGCATCATGCCTTGGGCATTGTTCGAAAAACGAGAAAACTGGGTGAAGGAAGGCAATTGGGGGAATAATATGTGTTTAACCCTTGTTCAGTTAAAGGATAATAACTTTTTTACTGCTGCAAATGATTTGATGCATGGCATTTACAAAC
This sequence comes from Pedobacter sp. 22163, assembly GCF_052045595.1. Classification (NCBI taxonomy): domain Bacteria; kingdom Pseudomonadati; phylum Bacteroidota; class Sphingobacteriia; order Sphingobacteriales; family Sphingobacteriaceae; genus Pedobacter; species Pedobacter sp. 22163. The sequence continues at coordinate 359,031 of NZ_JBQEPM010000002.1, forward strand.
GCAATCAAAAAGATAATACGGCAGTAGCTTTATTACATCCTTTAAACAAATGGCACTTATACGATGATTTTGTAAACGGTAAATCGGTAGGTGGAAAAATAGATCAGCTTAAAATATTCTTATTGTTAGCCTTTTGTATCTTGTTAATTGCCTGTGTAAATTTTATGAATTTATCTACAGCACGCTCAGAACGTAGGGCAAAAGAAGTTGGCGTTCGTAAAGCAATCGGATCAACACGTAAATCGTTAATTAATCAGTTTTTTTTAGAATCCCTACTCCTCACATTTATTGCCACAGTTTTAGCTTTTATCTTAATTGAGGTGAGTTTGCCATATTTTAATAGTTTGTTAGATATTAAATTAACAATAGATTATCATAACAGCCTATTTTGGTTAACATTAGTGGGACTAATGATTTTAACCGGATTAATTGCGGGTAGTTATCCGGCGCTTTATTTATCTTCTTTCGAGCCAATAAAAGTGTTAAAAGGTTTCACCCTTAAAACAGATTCATCCACTTCGGTAAGGAAAGTACTAGTGGTTGGCCAATTCGTTTTTGCTGCAAGTTTAATTATCTGCACAGCAGTAATTTATCAGCAACTTAATTATGTTAAAAACAAACCTATCGGTTATGATCAATCCAATTTAATTCAGATAGCGGTAGTTGGCAAAATGAACGATGCAGGCAAGCTAGAATTGCTTAAAACACAACTTATAGCAGCTGGTGCAACAACACATGTTACTTCTTTTAGTACAGATTTTACTGAAGGTGGGGATAATACAACGGGTGTAGAATGGGAAGGTAAAAATCCGAATGAGAAAATTTCTTTTAACCATAGAGCAATAGGATATGATTTTGTTGAAACTATTGGAACCAAGATGGTTAGTGGCAGAGCGTTTTCTGCAAAATTTCCAAATGATACAACTAGCATATTGTTAAATGAGGCGGCTGTGAGAATGATGGGCTTAAAGAATCCGATCGGTAAGGTGATTACTTTCTGGGGTAATAAACTAACTGTAGTTGGTATTGTAAAAGATTTTGTGGTAGAAAGTGTTTACCAAAGAGTGTCTCCAATGATTTTTAGGGCAAATGGAAAGAACGATGCGAGGGTTCTAATTGCGCGGTTAAATCCAAATCAGAACATCAGTTCATCACTGGCTAAAATTGATGATTTAGTAAAGCAAATGGAACCTAATTATCCTGTTAACCGCAAATTTGTGAACGAATCTTTTGAAGTGAAGTTTAAAAATGAAAAAATTCTAGGTTCACTTTCAAACTGGTTTGGTGGTTTCGCCATTTTTATTTCTTGTTTAGGATTATTAGGTCTGGCGCTTTTTATGGCAGAGCAACGCAAAAAGGAAATCAGTATCCGTAAGGTTTTAGGTGCCAGCACTGGCAACATCCTCGTGTTGTTAAATAAAGATTTTATAAAATTGGTGGCCATTGCAAATCTTATAGCATTCCCATTGGCCTATGTTATTATCAATAAATGGCTTTCGGCTTTTGAGTATCGTATTTCTATATCTGCATTGCCGTTTATTGTGGCTATTGTGTTGTCGGTACTCATTGCCATACTTACGGTTAGTGTCCAGTCAGTTAAAGTGGCAAAGGCAAACCCTATTGATGCATTAAAATATGAATAACGGTGTAGGGTTTAAGGTAGAAGGCGTAAGGTTAATACGTCAAAACCCTAAACCTTATGCCCTAAACCTTACACCTTATGTTCAAATTAAACTTAAAAATCGCTTTGCGAAACCTATGGAGAAATAAAGGATTTACCCTGATTAATTTGGGTGGATTGGCCATTGGCTTAGCTAGTTGTATGGTTTTATTGCTGTATGTTGCTTACGAGTATGGTTACGACAAGCAATTTACCGATTATGATAAAACGTATGTGCTTTACAATAATCAGAAAACTGCATCAGAGACTTTTAGTTTTATGGCTTTCCCTGGCCAATTGAAAGATGAAATCGAAGCGAAGGTTCCTGGTATGTCAAGAGTAAGCCGTTTGTCGTATCCCGAAGCCATGCTCCTTTCTTATAATCAGAACAATTTTAAAATGAACGCTACTTTTGGCGATCCCAATTTCCTTAAAATGTTCGATTATAAAGTTTTAAAGGGGAATCCCAACACCTTTCTGAACAGTGTGGATGGCATAGTTTTAACAGAAACACTGGCTAAAAATCTTTTCGGTAACGAAGATCCGCTTAATAAAGTGGTGAAATTAGATAATAAAGAGAATTTAAAGGTAGAAGGGGTAATAGCAGATCGCCCTAAAAATTCGACTTTGGAACTGGATTATATCATGTCGTGGAAGTTATATGAAAAATTAAACCCATGGACAAAAACCAGTGGGTGGGGCAATAACTATTGTATGATGTTCGCACAACTTCAGGATAATTCATTTTTTAATCAGGCCAATAACCAGTTAAAGGGTATGATTAAAGCGCATGAGAAAGATGCAAACGGAGAGCCTTTTATGCATCCGCTTTCGAAGTGGCATTTGTACGATAAATTCGCAAATGGGCAGAATGTGGGCGGAAGGATAGATCAGTTAAGGATATTTTTCTTGCTTGCTTTTTGTATTCTTTTAATTGCTTGCGTTAATTTTATGAACCTTTCGACCGCCAAATCAGAGAAAAGAGCACGTGAAGTAGGGGTACGTAAGGCAATTGGTTCATCCAGAAATAACCTGGTTGGTCAGTTCATGTTGGAATCTGTTCTATTAACCACATTGAGTATGTTGGTAGCTTTTGTGCTGATCGAAGTAAGCTTACCCTACTTTAATAACCTATTGGGTATTACTTTGGAAATAGATTATAACGACTATAAATTCTGGTCGGTATTTTTAGGATTAACCTTGCTAACGGCCTTTATAGCCGGAAGCTACCCTGCCTTTTACCTTTCCTCTTTCGATCCTGTTAAAGTGCTTAAAGGCTTTAAACTTTCAGGTGGTTCATCTTTATCCATCCGTAAATTTCTGGTTGTTTTTCAATTTGTTTTTGCTGCCTGTTTAATTGTTTGTACAGCAGTTATTTATCAGCAGTTAAATTACATCAAAAATAAACCCATTGGTTACAATAAAGCCAATCTTGTGCAGATCTCTACCGAAGGCGAATTTTCTAAAAAAGAAAAGCGCGAAATATTAAAAAATGAGCTGCTCAAATCAGGCGCTATAACAGGTTTTACCGAATACAGCACATCTTTAACCGGTGGCGGAAACAATACTTATGGAATTAAGTGGCCGGGCAAAAACGAAAAAGATAAAATTCTGGTCAATTTTAGGTTTACTAACCTCGATCTCACCAAAACTACCGGAATGGAAATTTTGCAAGGACGCGATTTTTCGAAAGATTTTGTAGATACCGCTAATGTTCTGGTTAACGAGGCAATGGTTAAAGTGATGGGTATGAAAAATCCAGTAGGTAAAATGATTGAATGGGGCCAACCGATAAGAATCATCGGTGTGGTGAAAGATTATGTAATGGAATCTCCATACCAAAAAGCAAAACCATTGCTTATTGCACAAAACGCTAATTATGTTACTACAATTGTTATGCGATTGAACGATAAAAATAACATTACCTCATCTGTTAACAAGATCAATGAAACATCGAAGAGATTAAATCCTGCATACCCAGCAACAATCAGATTTGTAGACGATAATTTTGAACAGAAATTTTGGAACGAAAAACTTCTGGGTACACTATCAAACTGGTTTGGAGGTTTTGCTATTTTTATCTCCTGCTTGGGTTTACTTGGTTTAGCTTTATTTATGGCAGAGCAACGCAAAAAAGAAATCAGTATCCGCAAGGTTTTGGGCGCCAGTACAGCCAACATCCTTACTTTATTGAACAAAGATTTTATCAAACTGGTGGCAATAGCCAACGTAATTGCATTTCCGTTGGCCTACATTATTATTAATAAATGGCTTTCGGGCTACGAATACCGCATTTCGGTTTCTGCTTTGCCATTTATAGCCGCCATTAGTCTTTCAGTAATCATTGCCATACTCACTGTGAGTATTCAATCGGTTAAAGTGGCAAAGGCAAACCCTATTGATGCATTAAAATATGAATAACGGTGCAGGGTTTAAGGTAGAAGGCGTAAGGTTAATACGTCAAAACCCTAAACCTTATGCCCTAAACCTTACACCTTATGTTTAGATTAAACTTAAAAATTGCACTGCGTAACCTTTGGCGAAACAAGGTTAGCTCTTTTATTAACGTAATTGGGTTGGCTATTGGTTTGGCTGCCTGTTTAACATTGCTTTTGTATGTTACCTACGAATGGAACTTTGATAAGCAGGCTAAAAATTCGGCTAACGTTTTTACCACGATGACCAATATTCCAGGTGATAACGGTAAAATTGCGGGAACATTCGAGGGCTCTACCACAGCATTCGGCCCAGTAATTAAACAAAGTTTGCCAGAACTTAGGTACATGGCAAGGATGGACTATGGGGGCAGGAATTTAATAGCTAACGGGCAAAATGCATTTAAGCGTCAATCTAAATTTGCCGAGCCTGATATCTTAAAAATGTACGATTATGAATTTATTTATGGCAATGCCAGTACAGCTTTAAGTAATCCAAATTCTGTTATTTTAACGGAATCTACTGCTAAAGTGTTGTTCGGAACAGCTGATGTACTGAATAAAAGTGTACGTTTTAAAGACCGTTTAGATTTGAATATTACCGGTGTAATCAAAGATCAACCTGATAATAGTTCCAATAAATTTGATTATTTAATGTCTTGGTCTTTATACGAGACGATTGATCGGAGCGCCAAAGATTTAAACTGGAGCAATTATAGTTTTGTAACGCTGGTGATGTTAAAAGATGGAGCAAATTTAGATGTGGTTAACCAAAAAATCAATCAGATTGAGAAAAGAAATAATACAAATAATCAGCAATCGCAGGTATTATACCCATTAGCGAAGCTACATTTATATAGCAAGTTCGAAGATGGCAAAAGTATCGGCGGCGCAATAGAACAGATTTATTTATTCGTTGGTTTAGCTTTCGGAATTCTTTTAATTGCCTGCATTAATTTTATGAACATGGCTACAGCCAAATCAGAAAAACGTGCAAAAGAGGTAGGCATAAAAAAGACTATTGGTGCCAACCGGACTTCGCTGATTGTACAGTTCTTAACAGAATCGATGGTGTTAACTTTTATTGCAGTGGTTTTTTCAATTGCCATCCTCGAGATCTTTTTGCCCACCTTTAACAACCTGTTGAATATAAAATTGAATATCTCTTATTTCACCAGCACCAGTTGGATGGGTATTATTGGGATTGTTTTAGCTACAGGGTTAATTGCAGGTAGTTATCCTGCATTTTACCTCTCGTCTTTTAACCCGATACAAACCTTAAAACGAAAAGTTAAATCCGGCGGTTTCTTATCGGTTAGTTTAAGGCAAATATTAGTTGTTGGACAATTCTGTTTTGCTATTATCCTCATTATTTCCACTTTGGTTATCTATAAGCAAATCCAGTACATTAAAAATAGGCCAGTTGGTTTTGATGTGAACGCTTTAGTAGAAATGCCACAGGATGGCGAACTGAAAACAAAATATGAACTGCTGCGCACTGAGCTGCTAAAATCTGGGGCGGTTACCTCAATGTTCCAATCGTCGGTGAGTTTATCCCATCATGGTCGCAATTTTTCGGGCATAGAATGGGAAGGAATGTTGAAAGCTACAAACAACCAAATGTTTAACCAGGTAATTACCACTTACGATTTTATCAAAACCAATGGTATTAAATTAACCAATGGAAGGGATTTTTCAGAAAATTTCGCTTCAGATACCAGTGCTGTGCTGGTAAGTGCTTCGGCTGTTAAAATTTTTAACTATAAAAATCCGGTAGGTAAACCAATCACCATTTTTGGCGATAAATTTAAAATTGTAGGTGTTTTCGACGATTATGTTTGGGATTCGCCTTATAAATCAAATAATCCGATGGTGGTATTTTTTGATAAGAAACAAACGGGAAACATCACCATGCGTTTAAATGAAAATAACAGTCTTCAAAGTAATATCGAAACGATTAGCAGGATCACAAAGGCATTAAATCCATCCTATCCTCTTGAAATTAATTTCCTAAACAATGTATATGCTGAAAAATACAATGCAGAGAAAACTTTGGGCATCCTTTCAAATCTTTTCGGCGGACTGGCCATATTTGTTTCCTGCTTAGGGCTCTTTGGTCTGGTAGCTTATAGTGCCGAGCAGAGAACAAAAGAATTTGGTGTACGGAAAGTATTAGGTGCCTCATTATTTAATTTGATGCAGTTGCTGTCGTTCTCTTTTGTGAAAATGATTGTGGTTGCGATCGTTATCGCTATTCCTTTGAGTTATTATTTAATGAATAAATGGCTGATGAAGTTCGAATTTCATACCGAAATCTCGTGGTGGATTATGCCGATAGCAGGAGTTGGGACTTTGCTAATGGCATTAATCACTGTAAGTTTTCAGGCTTATAAAACTGCAAATGCCAATCCAGTTGATGCACTTAAATACGAGTAAGGCCTAAGGTTTAAGGCAAAAGGCGTAAGGTTAATGCGCCAAGGTCTTAAACCAAAGCGATGTACTTAAATATGAATAAGGGTAGAAGGCTAACAGGTGGAGGGCGTAAGGTTAATGCGCCCAAACCTTAAACCCTACACCCTAAACCTTAAACCTATGTTAAGACTAAACCTAAAAATAGCACTACGTAACCTTTGGAAAAACAAAGGCTTCACTTTGATCAATGTTGGTGGCCTAGCTATCGGAATGGCCTGTTGTTTAATGTTACTCTTGTACGTTAACTACGAATGGAGTTTCGATAAGCAATATAAAAATGCCGATAAAGTATATTTTGCCGCATTAAATTTAAAGTTTAACGGCAAACTGGCTACTACAATGGCCGTTCCGAATAAACTGGCCAAAGCTGGGGTTTCAGAACTGCCAGGCATTAAAAGTGCAGCCCGCATTTCGATGAACAATGGTCAGAAATTATATAGCCATAACCGGAATAATTTTAAATTAACAGGATTTAACGTAGATCCTGATTTTTTAAAAATCCTTGAACAGAAATTTATCTACGGCGATCCGGTTACTGCTTTATCCGAGCCTAATAACGTACTTATAAGCGAATCAACAGCGAAGAAATTATTTGGTGGCCAGAATCCAATCGGACAAAGTATTAAATACGATAACAGGGTAAGCCTAAAAGTTAGTGCTGTAATACAAGATTTGCCAAAAAATCAAAGCATGCAGTTTGATGTTTTGCAACCCTGGGCTTTTTTTGAGCAGGAAAATCCTTCAGAAAAAGAAAATGGATGGGGAGCAATTACCTGTTTAACCTTATTTCAGCTTAAAGATAATGCTTCTTTAGATGCAACAAATGCAGCACTAAAACACTTTATCGTAAACAAAGAACCCGATTTAAAAGAAATGACATACGAACCTTTTCTTTTTCCTTTAAGCAAATTTCATTTATACGATGACTTCGACAATGGGAAATCGGTGGGGGGCAAAATTGATCAGTTGCGATTATTTGTTTTTCTGGCCATTTGTGTATTATTTATCGCCTGCATCAATTACATGAATCTTTCAACTGCTAAGTCAGAGAAACGTGCCCGTGAGGTAGGTGTTAGAAAGGCTTTGGGTTCTACCAGAAATACAATAATGGGGCAGTTTATGGTAGAGTCAATACTACTGTCTTTTTTAGCAATGTTAATTGCCTTTACACTGCTCGAAGTCTCATTGCCTTACTTTAATAATCTGCTCAATATCGCGATCAAAATTAATTACAACGCTTATCAGTTTTGGAGCGTATTACTTGTTATGGTACTGGTGACCGGTTTGCTTGCCGGCAGTTATCCTGCATTTTACCTTTCATCATTTATTCCTGTAAAGGTATTAAAAGGCTTTAAAGGCTCAACGGGCTCATTATCTATCCGCAAAATACTGGTGGTAGTGCAGTTTAGTCTTTCTATCTGCATGATTATTTCGGCTATTGTAATTTACAGCCAAATTCAGCACCTTAAAAACAAGCCCTTAGGCTTTGATCAATCTGCGCTGGTACAGATCGATTTAGAAGGAGAGTGGACAAAGCCACAGAAATTGCAGACGTTTAAAAATGAATTAGAGCGGGCAGGTGCTACAATTGCTGCAACAGAATATGCTGGCTCGTTTACAGCTGGTGGCTCAATTACTGGCGACATTCAATGGCCAGGCAAGCCCAAAAATGATGTCTCGATTATTAATTATAGAAGTACAGGTTTCGATTTTGCCAAAACAACTGGTGTGAAAATTCTTGCAGGGCGAGATTTTGATCCTAAATTTTCGGCTGATACAGCTACATCTCTGCTCCTCAATCAAACTGCCGTTAAAATAATGGGGTTAAAAAACCCTGTGGGTACTGTTATCCATTGGGGCGATAATCCGCCACTTAAAGTGGTAGGCGTAGTGCAAGATTATTCTAACGAATCGCTTGCTTCCAAAATACAGCCAACAGTTTATTATTACAATGTTAAAACGAGTCGGGTTTTGCTGCTTAAACTCAATCCTAAGCAATCGCTTACTAACTCAATCGAAGCGATTAAATCGGTAAGTCAACGTTTAAATCCTGCTTATCCAGTTGAAGTGAAACTGGTTAGTCAGGGCATGGCCGAAAAACTTAAGAGCGAAAGGTTGCTTAGTGTACTTTCCAATATTTTTGGAGGATTTGCCATTTTTATTTCCTGCTTGGGTTTATTGGGTTTAGCGCTATATACCGCTGAACAGCGCAGTAAAGAAATCAGTATCCGTAAAGTATTGGGTGCCAATCTTTCTGATATCCTGGTTCTTTTGAACAAAGATTTTATGAAACTGGTAATCATATCCAATGTGATTGCTATTCCGGTAGCTTATATTCTTGTTGCCAAATGGCTGGAGAAATATGATTATAAGATTACCATTAATCCATGGCCTTTTTTGCTAGCCCTTTTAACCTCGGTAATTATTGCCATTTTAACGGTAAGCCTGCAAACCTTTAAAGTGGCCAAAGCAAACGCTGTTGATGCACTTAAATATGAATAAGACCTGCGCGTGAGGTGTTTGGTGCTAAGCGTTTAAACGCTACACGCCAAACACTTTACGCCAAACCCTACGCCCTATGTTTAGATTAAATTTAAAAATTGCACTACGCAACCTCTGGAGAAACAAGGTAATTACATCCATCAATATTGGTGGCTTAGCTATTGCCTTGGCTGCTTTTATTTTGGTAACCATGTATTTTACTTATGAAACAGGTTTTGATAAAACCAATCCCAATTATAAGAACGTATACATAGTTGGAATAACCTATCCAGAATTTAAAACCAATTATACAGCGGCCCCATTTGCAAAAGCAATCAAGCAAAATTTTGCCGAAGTTGAATCAGCTGGTCTTATAAAAGACAGTTCTTTTGAATTGACCATTAAAAATGGCAAAAACACGCTTTTTACTAAACGGATTCTGGCTGTTGATTATAATGCAGCTAAGATCCTCAATATAAAACCTGAAAGTGGCCTTGTAAAACCAGCAGGAGATACGGAAAGGCTTAATTACCTAAGTACCGAAAGTTTGAAAACGCTTTTCCCGAATAAAAAGGATAACAAGCCTGAAATGGTTGGCTATGGGGCGAGCAATTCAGGGATCATGGGAATTATAGCTGGTTCTATTAAGAACAATTTGCATTCAAACTTTACTTTCGACGGTGTTTCTATCGCTAACGAGTTAGGTACGGGGGATAATTATGATATGAATGATTATACCATTTACCTACAGGTAAAACCCGGAACGGACGTGGCGAATCTTGAGCAAAAAATTACTAGTTTGTATAGAACAGAATTATTAAAGGATAAAACCAACAAAAAAACAACTAATGAACTAAAAGATATTTCTACATTTTTAGACCCACTATCAAATCAGCATTTAAGGCCAAAGGCAGGTAATGATGCGCCATACAAAATATTGATCGCCCTCTCTGTGCTTGGAATTTTGATTCTTGTTATTGCTTGTATCAACTTCACCAATTTAAGTATTGCACAGGCTGCAAAACGAGCTAAGGAAGTTGGGATTAAAAAAGTGATGGGTGCCTTTCGTTCACAACTTACTGTTCAGTTTCTAACAGAAATATTTATACAATGTTTTGTTGCTACCATATTTGGGTTAATTATAGCCGAGTTGGTGCTTCCGAGTTTTAACAATCTCTTTCAAGTTAATTTATTGATCTGGCATATCGATAATGATTTGTTTTGGCAATTGCCATCGATATTATGCCTGATTACAATTATTGCAGGTATCTATCCTGCATTGGTATTATCAGGTTTTAAACCGGCATTGGTGCTTAAAGGAAATTTTTCTACCAGCAAACAAAGCTCATGGTTACGGAATGGGCTATTGGTTTTCCAATTCAGCATTGCAGTGATTTTCATGATTGGTCTGTTTATTATCAATGCGCAATTAAAATACATGCATAATCAGGATTTAGGGTTTACCGCCAACCAGGTGGTTTACATTAAAAACATTACCATTTTTAACAAGCCGGATAAATTTGAACCTGTTAGAGATAAAATTCTGAAAATACCGGGAATTAAATCAGCTACAGTGGCCACGTTTATACCAGGTGGTACGAACGGAGTGAATAGTTACACCGCTAAGGGCTTAAAGGCAAATATTGATTTCGTTGATGTAGATTTCGATTATTTGAAAACTTTAGACTTAAAATTAAAAGAAGGACGTTTTTTCTCGAATGAATTTAAAATGGATACTGTAAATGCTGCGGTTATAAATGAAAGTGCTGTAGCTAAATATGGTATTAAACATCCTATCGGAGAAACCATTCGAGGTTGCGATATCGATTACAAAATAGTTGGTGTAATTAAAGATTTTAAAACGCAAGGATTTGAAAGTCCTGTTCAGCCAACAATTTATACGATTAAAAATCCTTGCGGGGGGTACAAGCTGCAAATTATGCTTAAAATTTCCGAAAACAAAATGGCAGATGCATTAGCTGCTTTGAAAGCACAATGGCCACAAATAAATCCTCAGGATGGTGAAGATTTTAGATACGAATTCTTGGATGAGCTTTATGGTAAACTGTTCAAAAAACAAGAACAATTACAATCGGTATTTTTTGCAGCGGCTATACTCACCGTTTTTATTGCCATACTAGGCCTGTTTGCCTTTGCAAAATACATTACCACTGGTAGAATTAAGGAAATTGCAGTAAGGAAAATTCTTGGTGCAAGTCATTTACAGATTTTCAAACTCATTAACAGCTCATTCTTTGTAATGGTGCTTATAGCCAATATTGTTTCTTGGCCATTGGCGTACATATTAACCAAAAAGTGGCTCGAAACCTTTGCATATCGAATCGATCTGCCACTTTTTCCTTTTTTAATCAGTGCAGCCCTAACCATTTTGTTAACCATTGTAACCGTAAGTGTCCAGGCAAACAGTGCCGTAAAAGCAAACCCTGTTGATGCACTTAAATATGAATAAGACTTGCGTGAGGGAGTTAGGCGATCAGCGCAAATTTATCGCCTAACTTCAAACGCTGTTCTCCGTTCGGTACCGTACAGGTACTGTTCATAAACGGACATTTTATCTTTTTATTTGTTTGTATATTGTTGATTTTTAGATATTTATGATTTATTTTACTCCTGGTATAAAATTGGCATAAATGCTTGCAGATTTCATTTTACTAATTATTTGATATGTTTAAATTAAATTTGAGAATCGCTTGGCGAAACCTTTGGAAGAATAAAGGCTACACGCTTATCAATATTCTTGGACTGTCAATCGGGATGGCCAGTTGCATCCTCATTTTTATTTTTATCCGTTTTCAACTCAGTTTTGATGAAGGTTATAAAAATGAAGACCGGATATATCGGGTAGTTACCGATTGGAAATACAATGCTTTTGATGATTTTTCTGCTGGCGTGCCCATACCTTTTACCGCGGCAGCGAGAAATGAAATAGTCGGTATAGAAAAAATTGGTGCCATAGCTAAAATGGGCGACATAGTACATGTTAAGGATGATAGCGGTAAGGAAATTTTAAAGAGCAACGAGAGCATTTACTTCGCTGAACCCGAATTTTTTGATGTACTCCACATCAATTGGAAATATGGCAAACCCGCGGAAGCCTTAAAAGCACCTAACAGTGTAACCCTATCTGAAGCGATGGCCATTAAATATTTTGGTAGCATAAACAATGCAGTAGGCAAAAGTATTACGCTGGGTACAAAGACACAATTAAGGGTTACTGGGGTATTTCAGGATATGCCACAAAACTCAAGTTTTCCACTAAAAATAGTAATCGCTTACCAAAATTTATATAATTATTATGGTAATAGGGATTGCTGGGATTGCATAAACTCAAGCTTAAGTAGTTATGTATTGCTTAAAGAAGGACTGAGCAAATCAGATCTTGATGGCGCAATGGCAAAATTTAATAAAAAATATTATGCAGATAGGAAAATTGAAGGCAACCAGGTCAACAGACTTCAGGCTTTAAAAGAGATCCATTTTGATGAGCGTTATGATAATTTTGCAGATGCAACAATCGCCAAAAGCCAGATTTATGGTCTTGCCATTATCGGATTGTTTTTAATCTGTACTGCTTGTATCAACTTTATTAATTTAAATACGGCACAGGCCATTAACCGATCTAAAGAGGTTGGCGTACGTAAAGTAATGGGAGGCAAACGTAAACAGCTTATTGTACAGTTTTTAACCGAAACGGTTGTATTGGTATTAATTGCCTTATTGGTTGCCTGCATTATTAGCGAGTTGGCCATACCGTCCATGCAGAACCTTTTCAAAAATCGAATTACCTTCAGTTTGTTCGGTCATCCGGTCATTTTCTTGTTTATGATTTTGCTGGTTGCATTTGTTAGCTTTTTGGCTGGCTTTTATCCGGCTATGATTATATCAGGCTTCAATCCTGCTTTGGCCATAAAAAATAAAGTTAACCTTAATAATAACGGTTTAAGCCTGCGTAAAATCCTGGTTGTGGTTCAGTTTGCAATTACTGTTATACTTATCATCGGAACCATTGTAATTGTAAATCAAATGGATTACCTGCAACAAAAACCATTAGGTTTTAATTCTGCTGCGGTAGTAATGGTGGGAATGCCCGGAGACAATATAAGCAGAGGCAAGCGTGATAATTTTAAAGAAAGGGTTTTGAAAATCCCTGGTGTACAGTTGTTAAGCTATTGCCAGGCACCACCTTTATCTCAGAATGTAAATTCTACTAATTTTACCTTTAATGGGGTAATGAATAAAGACTTCGAGGTACGAACCTGTAAGGCCGACGAAGATTATTTTAAGCTTTTTGATCTAAAAATAATTGCCGGTAAAATTTTTATGAAAAGCGATACAGCCAATGGATATGTGGTGAATGAAACTTTCCTTAAAAAGGTCGGTATAACCAGGCCCGAAAATGCCTTGGGCAAAACAATCAATACCAGTGGAATTAATATTCCTATTGTAGGGGTGGTGAAAGATTATAATGATAAATCGTTAAAAGAGAGCATTTCTGGTCTGGCTATTTCTGCAGATAAAAATCAATATTGGCAGGCTGCGATAAAGTTAGAAGGCAACCATCTGATCGCTACAACGAAACAAATAGAAGCCTTATGGACTAATACTTTTCCGAACAACATTTACGATGCAGATTTTGTTAATGACAGGATAAAAAATTACTACGAAAGTGAACGGGTTATGGGAATATTATTTAAAGTATTTGCCAGTGTAATCATTTTTATTTCCTTTATAGGTTTGTTTGGTCTAATCTCTTTTGTGGCCATGCAAAGAACGAAAGAAGTGGCTATCCGTAAAGTTTTGGGTGCATCTACCTTACAATTGGTGAAAATGCTTAACGGATCTTTTTTGTTGATGGTATTTGTCGCAAACATGGTAGCATGGCCGCTTGCGTATTTATTCGTTTCAAAATGGCTTTCGGGTTTTGCCTATAGGGTAGATCTGAGCGTTTGGCCATTTGTTATGGCTATGGTGATATCAATGCTGGTTACTTTAATAACAGTAAGCTTTCGATCTTATAAAGCCGCGAATGCAAACACCATTGATGCACTTAAATATGAATAAAGGTAAGGTTTAAGGTGAAAAGGCGTAAGGTTAATGCGCCAACACCCTAAACCTTACACCTTAAACCTTAGGCCTTATGTTCAAACTCAACTTAAAAATCGCACTGCGGAGCTTATTTAAAAACAAAGTTTATGCGGCCATTAATATTGGCGGTTTGGCTATTGGCTTAACAGCATTTGTACTGATGCTTTTATACATCAACCACGAAGAAAGCTACGATACCTGGTCGCCACAATTAAAAGACGTGTATCAGGTGCGAGAGAAACACAGTTTTTTTTCGCCCGATAACGAAGATCATTGGCAGGAGATAAACGATAGCCGGATGGCAAACCTTGTAAGGGAAAATATTCAACAAGCCCTTGCTGTTACCCGCGTAACGGCAGATTGGGATTTTAGCAGTGGTTATTCAGTTAAAATTGCTCATGCCGATCCTGTTATGGTTATGGGGATGAAAGATGCAGACAGTAGTTTCTTTCAGGTATTTCCGTATAAGTTTTTACAGGGCGATAGCGAATCGGCTTTAAACGTTCCGAAATCGGTGGTATTGAAAGAAAGTTTAGCCAGAAAATTATTTGGAACGGAAAAAGTATTGGGGAAAACGTTAAAGGTATTGATGTGGCGGAACGATCCAGGTACAGATTTAACGATTACAGGAGTGGTTGCTGATCCTGAAACGCCCCAAAGCGTTGGCTTTAATGCTTTAATGCGTACCGGTGAGGAAGACAAAGTTCCCGAATCTGCCGGTAACTTTCATTATTGCCAGATTTACGCCAAATTAAACCAGGTAGCAGATACAAACGCGTTAAATCAAAGTTTGTTGAAAATCTATACCGATTACCAAAAGAAATCATTGGTGCAGCGCAAGTTACAGTACAATGAGATCTATAAAAATGGTAAAACACCGGGTTTAAAAGTTATCCCTTTAAAGGATGTTCATTTAAATCCGCCTTTTAAACTAAGTTGGATAGAAAAGTTAAGGCCAGTAATTGGTATTTCCATCTTTTTGCTTGTTGTTTCGATCATAAATTTTGTAAATCTTGCTACAGCCCAATCGGTCCAAAGAGCTAAAGAAGTAGGAGTTAAAAAGGTTTTAGGCGTGTATAAACGTGAACTTATTGCTCAATTTTTAGTCGAATCGGCCTTGCAGAGTATGATTTCTCTATTCTTATGCGTAGTGTTGATCGAAGTTGTGCTTCCGACTTTTAACCATCATTTTAATGTTCAGCTCAGTTTTTGGCTCAATCCACAGCTCAATACGATGTTGATTCAATTATTTGGCCTTTTTAGTGCAGTCACTCTGCTTGCTGGTTTTTATCCTTCGTGGGTATTATCGAACTATAATCCGGTTGCAGTGTTAAAAGGAAGTTATGAAAGCGGATTAAAAGGTGTTTTGCTAAGGAACGGGCTGGTTGTTTTTCAATTTGTGATTTCTATAACCTTTATTATAGCCATTGGCATTATGCATAAGCAAACCCAGTTTATTAGCAATAAAGATTTAGGTTTTGAAAGAGGGGAGCTGGTAAACATTAAGACTAATTATGATGAAAGCTTTGCAGAAAAACTTAGAAAAATTCCAGGTGTACAGTATGTTGCAACAACCACTCAGGTAATGGGAAATGCATTTAATGTGCCAGAAGAAATCATATACAAAGGCAAACAACTTAATATGAATACCGTTACCGTTAGTATGGATGCCTTGCCAAGCTTGGGTGTAAGGGTTCTTCAGGGTAGGTTATTTGCTAAAACCTATAAACAAGATACCATTAACACCGTTATTTTAAACGAGGCTGCAGCTAATCTGATAGATAAAAAACCGGTCGGAAAGTCTTATAGCATTAAGGATGGAGATAAAAGTTATGTTTTCCAGATTGTCGGTGTAATCAAAAATTACCACAATGAAGGGTTTGATAAAGCCGTTTTGCCTACCATTTACAAGGTTACACATTTAGGAGGAACATCTTCTACCAATAATTTACTGTTACGTTTAAATACTTCCAACACTGGCGGAATTATGAAAAAAGTTCAGTCAGAATGGAAGCGGGCCTACCCCGATTATCCGATGGAATACAAAGCAATGGATGACGTTTTTGCTGATGTTTTAAAAGAAAACAATCGGTTTATAAATATGATCGTGCTATTCAGTATCTTGTCGGTATCTCTTTCGTTGTTAGGCCTTTTTGCACTTTCTACTTTTGTAGCCAAACGTAGAACTAAGGAGGTAGCTGTAAGGAAAGTGCTCGGCGCTTCTAACCTGCAGATTATAAACTTGCTAAATAGATCGTTTTTACTACTGGTGTTAATTGCCAATTTAATTAGCTGGCCCATTGCTTATATCCTAGTTAAAAAATGGCTCGATGGTTTTGCTTATAGAATTGATATGCCTGTCTACCCATTTTTGATTGCTACAATAGTTTCACTAGTGATTTCGGCATTAACGGTTAGTATTCAAGCCAGAAAAGCAGCCAATGGCGACCCTGTACACGCACTTAAATATGAATAAGAACTGCGTGTAGCGTTTGGCGTTTAGCGATAAATTCAAGCTAACCGCCAAGCGCTTTGCGCCAAACCCATAAAAATATGATACAACTTAATAACATCGAAAAATATTACGCAAACAAAGGCATTAAAAACTACGTGTTGCGTTTGGTTACCACAACAATTAAACAAGGAGAATTTGTTTCCATTATGGGCCCATCAGGCGCAGGGAAATCTACTTTGCTCAATATTATTGGCATGCTTGAAGAACCAACTTATGGTTCGTATGAGTTTCTGGGTGAGGATGTAACCTCTTTGAATGAACGTAAACGCATTGAACTTTATCGAAATCACATCGGATTTGTTTTTCAGGCCTACCACTTAATTGATGAAATGACCGTTTACGAAAATATTGAAGCCCCATTGCTGTACAAAAAAGTAGGTAGCTCCGAGCGGGCAAGTAGAATTGCAGATCTGTTAGACCGTTTTAATATTGTGGCCAAAAAAGATTTATTCCCGAATCAACTTTCAGGCGGGCAGCAACAATTGGTTGGTATAGCAAGGGCATTGGCCGCTCAACCATCTATAATTCTGGCCGATGAGCCAACGGGCAACTTGCAGTCGGCTCAGGCAGAAGAAATTATGACATTGTTTAAAAAACTAAATCAGGAAGATGGAATTACCATTATCCAGGTTACACACTCCGAAAAAAATGCGCAATACGGAAACAGGATTTTGCACATTGCCGATGGTGTAGTAAAGGAGGACGTGGCAATATTAAGTTAGAACCAAATTATTATCAAGCAAGAGGTTGAGGATAAGTATGGATTTGGAATGGTAACTATTTCTATCTGTATTTATCCTTTTTATCTTTGGTTAAATTAACTTTGCAACATGAAAAAATCCTTTATCGATCAAATGGGCAGGGAAATTTCCATCATTTTTCCACCTAAACGGATTATTTCTGTTGTGCCCTCACAAACAGAATTGTTATTTGATTTGGGATTAGATAAGGAAATTATAGGATTGACCAAATTTTGTATCCATCCTATAGAAAAATTTGCAGAAAGAACCAAGGTTGGCGGAACAAAAAAGCTCAACATCGATTTAATCAAAGATTTAAAACCCGATTTGATTATTGGCAACAAAGAAGAAAATACGCAAAGTGATATAGAAGAGCTTGCAGCAGACTTTCCGGTTTGGATGAGCGATATTTTCACTTTGGATGATGCTATGAAGACCATTGGCCAGATAGGGGAGCTTGTAGATCGAGACCCCGAAGCTAGTTACCTTAACCATTTAATTTCTGCTGGATTTAATGATCTGAAAATACTTGCACTTCAACAGCATATCGATAAAAAGGTTGCCTATCTCATCTGGCGCAAGCCCTACATGGCTGCTGGAAAAAATACATTTATTGATGATATTCTGCTGATTAATGGCATGACGAATGTGATTATACAAGAACGTTATCCATCGGTTACACTTGAGGAACTGAAAACTTTAAATTGCGAACTGATCCTATTGTCGTCAGAGCCATATCCTTTTGGCGAAAAACATATTGAAGAAATACAAGCTGTCATTCCTGAAGCAAAAATTATATTGGTAGATGGAGAAATGTTCAGTTGGTATGGAAGCAGATTGGTTAAAGCTGTTCAATACTTTTTTGAGTTTCAGAAGCAAATTATTAGTTTTTAAAGGCAAATTTTTATAATTTGTAGCGTACGGTTAAATCATCCCGTTATCATACCATTACAATTAAAAATCATAATCCGATGAAAAAAATATTAATACTATCCCTGTTCGTAGCCCTAATTTCCAGTTGCAGTTCAATGAAAAACGGCGGGAACTCCAGTACAGTTACCGCAAGTGGAACAATTGAAAAATTAGGCATGACTACGTTTCAATACGGTACACATTTATTAAAAGCCGACAATAAAACTTATGCTTTAAAAAGTGCTAGCATAAATCTAGATACCTATTTAGATAAGAAGGTTACCATAAAAGGCAAAAAGGTTTCCGGCTATCCATTAGAAGGCGGACCTGAGTTGGTTGATGTAACTCTGGTGAAATTTTGATACCTATCTGATTAAGATAATGGCGTTATTCCCGTGAAAACAGGAATCCTAAAGCTTCAGCCATGGTTCATTAACTTTCTGATGCATTAAGATTGCCAGTCAAGCTGGCAATGACGGGCAGTGCTTAGGGGACTGTAAAGATGTACGCGCGACCATTGAAATTAAATTTTGTTTCTTCACAAAGTCTTGCAAAGATTTGATTATTCAATTTAGTTTCTATCTTTGCAATCCTTAAAAACATCCTAACTGCGGAAGTGGCGTAATTGGTAGCCGCACCAGACTTAGGATCTGGCGCTTCACGGCGTGGGGGTTCGAGTCCCTTCTTCCGCACAACAAGATCAACCGTTCCGATTTAAACATCAGAACGGTTTTTTTATTTCACAGCTTCTTGATCTTATAAACAGTATCATCGGTCTGTTACTCAACCATTGATACTTCGCCTATCCTTGCCATCTAAACCTGATCGCAGTGGTTCCGATTTTTCATCGGAAAGAACGGAGAGCAGGACTGCATTATCCTAAATGCCACCAAACTTGCTTTCCAAAAAGAATAAAGGCTTAAATTTATTTGAAACAAAACCAATATTTTGTTTCAGCAATAGACCTGCTTTAATTTACAAATTCTTTATAGTCTTTGCCTGCATACATCATCACAAAAGCACCCAGCAAGCCTTCTGAGTAATTTTTTCTCCTTAAAAACTAAATAGTTAGCCGCTTTTTACCAAAATAATCAATAAAATATTGCTGATGCCTTTTGATTATTCAATCTTGTTTCTATCTTTGCAGTCCTTACAACATCCTAACTGCGGAAGTGGCGTAATTGGTAGCCGCACCAGACTTAGGATCTGGCGCTTCACGGCGTGGGGGTTCGAGTCCCTTCTTCCGCACAACAAGATAAAGGCCGTTCCGATTTAAAAATCGGAACGGTTTTGTTTTTAAAAACATTGATTAATAAAAATTGATGTGCTGTGCCGGTTATGGCGATATGGTTTCTTCTCAAATCTCATATCCCCCGTCTAAAGCACATCTTACTATATCTCAGAAAAAATGAATATTACACAGGAAAAAACCGGCAACTTAAATGCTGTTGTAAAAATCAAAATCGCACCTGCTGATTACACTGGAAAAGTAGAGAAAGCCATTAAAGATCAAGCTAAAAAAGCACAATTACCTGGTTTCCGTAAAGGAATGGTTCCTGCAGCCCACATTAAAAAAATGTATGGCAAAAGTATCTTGGTAGAAGAGGTTAACAATTTGTTGAACGATACTTTATCTAACTATATCGCAGAGCAAAAATTAGAAATTTTAGGTCAGCCACTTCCTAAAATGGATGATGAACGCGAATTTAAATGGGATAATACAGATGATTTCGAATTTGATTATGAGTTAGGTTTAGCACCAGCTTTTGACGTAAATCTTTCATCTAAAGATAAATTTACAGAATACGTAATTAAAGCTGATAAAGAAACTTTAGAAAGCCGCATCAAGAATATCCGTCGTAGCTATGGTAAAATGACTAATCCTGAGGTTTCGGCTGATGATGATGTACTTTACTCTGAATTAACTCAGGTAGCTGCAGATGGCACTGCTGTTGAAGGCGGTATTACCAGTACTGCAACTATTCGTTTAGATCAGGTTAAAGATAAAAAAATCCTTAAATCGCTAATTGGTTTAAAGAAAGATGATGAAGTAACCATCGATATCCAAAAAGCATTAGAAGATGCTGCAGTAATCGCAAAAGCTTTAAATATTTCGGAAGAAGAAGCTGCTGAGTTAAAAGCAAACTTTAAACTTCACGTTAAAAACGTTAACCGCTTAGAAGAGTCAGATTTAAACCAGGAGTTTTTTGATAAATTATTTGGTGAAGGTACTGTAACTGACGAAGCTGGTTTCAGAGCAAAAATTACTGAAGAAGTAGAAGGTATGTTTAAACAAGATGCTGAGCGTAAATTATCTAACGATATTTATGAAGCACTTTTAACTAAACACAATTTCGAATTGCCTGATGAATTTTTACGTCGCTGGTTAAAGGCTACAAACGAAAAATTAACAGACGAAGAGTTAGCAGAAGGTTATGATGATTTCGCTAAAAACCTTAAATGGACTTTAATCGAAAACAAAATCATTAAAGATAACAGTATCGAAATTAAATATGAGGATGTAGTTCAGGCAGCTAAAGCTAAATTAGACGCACAATTCAGAATGTATAGCCCAAGTCCGCTTCCTGAAGATCAATTGGCTCAATATGCCGTTCAGTTTTTACAAGAAAAAGAAAATGCAAACCGTGTTTTCGAAGAGGTAAAAGCATTAAAAACTTTCGAACAAATCAAATCTGTTGTTACTTTAGAGCAAAAAGATATTGATTACGATAAGTTTATTGCACTGGATAAAAAGTAAGCGTTTGGCGTAAGGCGCTTTGAAAATGATTGTGCTATTGCTATATTTAGTTATGGCTCAATTTAAATTTCAATCGCTCGAAGTTTGGCAGTTATCAATCGCAATAACTGATAAATTACTTGATATAGCTGACCGATTGTCAGTTGATAAAAGATACAGATTTGCAGAGCAGCTCAATGGGGCTGCTCTTAGCATATCTAATAATATTGCCGAAGGCTCAGGCTCGGTTTCCAATAAGGAATTTGCTCATTATCTGAATATTGCGCACCGTTCTGCATTTGAGAATGCGAATATTTTAGTAGTTTTAGAACGAAGAAAATATATTTCTGACATAGAACTGAATGATTATCTTGAAGAATTAGATAAATTGGCACGGAAATTAACCAACTTCAGAAAATATTTATTAAAATAACTTGCGTATTTGGTTTAGGCTTAACCCGCTTATCGCAAAACGCCAAACTCTATAACCATGAACATAGATTCACAAGAATTCAGAAAATTTGCCGTTAAACATCAGGGAATTGGCGGTTTACACGTAGATAAATTTATTGCTCAGGCTAATCTGGACCCTAAGAGCATGACACCATATATCATTGAAGAACGCCAGTTGAATGTAGCTCAAATGGATGTTTTTTCTAGGTTAATGATGGACCGTATTATCTTTTTAGGTGATGCGATTTACGATCAGAATGCCAATATCATTCAGGCTCAGTTGTTGTTTTTGCAATCAACAGATGCCGATAGGGATATTCAGATCTACATTAACTCTCCAGGTGGTTCGGTATATGCAGGTTTAGGTATTTATGATACCATGCAATATATACAGCCAGATGTTGCTACAATCTGTACAGGTATGGCAGCTTCAATGGGAGCAGTTTTATTGGTAGCAGGTGCAAAAGGAAAACGTGCTGCATTACCTCACTCAAGAGTAATGATTCACCAACCATCAGGAGGCGCACAAGGTGTAGCATCTGATATGGAGATCAACTTGAGAGAGATGTTAAAATTGAAAAAAGAATTATACGATATTATTTCAGAGCACTCTGGTCAAACTTATGATTGGGTAGAGAAAGCTTCAGATCGCGATTACTGGATGACAGCTGACGAGGCAAAAGGATTTGGTATGGTTGATGAAGTGTTATCGAGAAACGCAAAAAAAGATGGCGAAACAAAATAAAGAATCCCGTTGTTCATTCTGCCATTCTGGCAAGCATGAAACGTTAATGTTGATTGAAGGCATGGATGCATTTATCTGCGATAAATGTGTAACCCAGGCCAATCAGTTGCTTGCGCAAGAATTAGGGACCAAAGGGACAAAAAATATTCAGGAGGCGATAAACTTATTAAAGCCTCTTGAAATTAAACAACATCTTGATCAGTATGTTATTGGTCAGGATGATGCTAAAAAGGTATTATCCGTTGCCGTTTACAATCACTACAAACGTTTAAATCAAAAAGTTGATAAAGACGAGATAGAGATCGAAAAATCAAATATCATGTTGGTGGGTGAAACCGGTACCGGTAAAACACTTTTGGCTAAAACCATTGCGAAAATTTTGCATGTGCCATTCTGTATCTGCGATGCAACTGTTTTAACCGAAGCAGGTTATGTAGGTGAAGATGTTGAAAGTATTTTAACGCGCTTGCTTCAAGCTGCTGATTATGATGTAACGGCTGCAGAACGCGGTATCGTTTACATTGATGAGGTAGATAAAGTAGCGCGTAAAAGTGATAACCCATCCATTACACGTGATGTATCGGGAGAAGGTGTTCAGCAGGCTTTATTGAAAATTTTAGAAGGTACAGTTGTAAACGTTCCACCTCAGGGCGGACGTAAGCACCCGGATCAGAAAATGATCCCGGTAAATACGAATAACATTCTGTTTATCTGTGGGGGGGCATTTGATGGCATTGAACGTAAAATTGCCAACCGTTTACGCACCCAGGCTGTAGGTTATAAAGTTAAGAAAGATGAGACAGTTTTAGATCTTAAAAATCTTTATAAGTATATTACACCTCAGGATTTGAAATCTTTTGGATTAATTCCGGAATTAATTGGTCGTATACCGGTTCTTTCCCACTTAAACCCATTGGATAAAGAATCTTTAAGAAACATTTTAATCGCACCTAAAAATTCATTGATCAAGCAGTATGTGAAGCTTTTTGCTTATGAAGACGTAAAGCTTGTTTTTGATGAAGATGTTTTAAATTTTATTGTAGATAAAGCAATGGAATATAAATTGGGGGCACGTGGTTTAAGATCGATCTGTGAAGCGATTATGTTGGATGCGATGTTTGATACGCCAACGCAGACGGATGTCAAGGAATTGCACATCAATCTCGATTACGCGATAGAGAAATTTGAAAAGGCCGACTTTAAAAAGTTGCAGGCCGCTTAAAAATTCAATCCTCTCGCTAAGGCGGGGGGATTTTTTTTTAATACAATATTTGTTAACGCTAAGCGCCAGGCGCTATGCTCAAAACTAAAAGAATATGAACGAAGAAAAAGACGTAAAAAAAGACGATGAAATAGTAGAGAAATCGAAAAAAGTAAAAGAAGTAGAAACTCCCGTTAAATCAGGATTAAAATCGAAAGATGAAATTGTTAAAAACTGGTTGCCACGTTATACCGGTAGGCCCTTAGATCAATTTGGCGATTATATCCTGTTAACCAATTTCAGTAAGTATGTAACCATGTTTTCCGAATGGAACGATAATGCTCCGGTTATGGGTTTAGATAAGCCTATGCAAAGCGTTACCGCAAATGGCATTACGATTATCAACTTTGGTATGGGAAGCCCATTGGCAGCAACCATGATGGATTTACTGACGGCTATTAAACCTAAAGCTGTTTTGTTTTTGGGTAAATGTGGTGGTTTGAAGAAGAAAAACCAATTGGGCGATTTAATTTTGCCTATTGCCGCAATCAGGGGTGAAGGTACATCGAATGATTACCTGCCGGCAGAAGTACCTGCGTTGCCAGCATTCGCCTTGCAGAAAGCGATTTCTACAACCATACGCGATCATGGTAGAGATTACTGGACCGGAACCTGTTATACCACCAACCGCAGGGTTTGGGAGCACGATAAAGAATTTAAGAAATATTTGAAAACTTTAAGGGCAATGGCTGTAGATATGGAAACAGCTACGATTTTTACTACGGCCTTTGCCAATAAAATCCCAGCGGGCGCATTACTCTTGGTTTCCGATCAGCCGATGATACCAGAAGGTGTTAAAACTGCCGAAAGCGATAGTACTGTAACTGAGAAATACGTAGAAACGCACTTAAGAATTGGTATTGATTCCTTGAAACAGTTAATCAATAACGGGTTGACAGTAAAACATTTGTTATTTTAATGCGTAATAATTAAGCAGACCACAAAGACTCAAAGCACACCAAGATGATTTAATCCTTGTGTCCTTCGTGTCTTAGTGGTAAATCGCTATGCTTAAGTTATACGTCCCGGCAAGTAGCCATGTAATATCAGATCAGCCTCATTCGGAATGGTGTAATTACACCTGTTATGCAGCAGTACAATCCGATCAGAAACATCTAAAATTGATTTATAGTAATGATCAGTGATGATGAAACCTTTATATGCTTTTGCACCATCAATGTGGTTCTTTAGCTCTTCTACCCACAATGGTGATAATTGAGAAAAAGGCTCATCAAGTAATACGTATTCGGCATTGCTATAAATCATCAACAGGCATTCCAAAAAACGGCGTTCTCCGCCCGATAAGTTGTAAAATTTTGAGTTCAAATGATTTTTGACAAATTCGATCTGATGAAGTTCTGCTCCTTGTTTTTTACAAAAGATATCAATGGCCTGCAAAACATTAATCTGATCTGGAATGAAATTATCCTGCGGTAAATAAGAAAGGTTTTTTGATAAGTAACCTTTAGTATACACCCTATTATTTATATTGAGATATTTAAAGTTGGCTTTTACACTCCCGAAAATAATCTTTAATAAAGTAGACTTTCCACACCCATTTCTGCCCAATAGGCCTACAACTTCACCAATTTGGCAGTTGATGTAAACGCTGCTCAAAATTTCTTTGTCGCCAAACCAATGGTTAACACTATCTACAAAAAGCTCTGGCATAAAAAGATAACGATTAGTATGATAATAAAAATAAGTGTATCATATAACACAAGGTTTGTCATGATTTTTCTAAAGGCTATGCCCTGATTTTTGAAAAAGTATGCAGTAGATTGATAAAACATGAAATATATGGCAAAAGAAAATAGCCAACCGATAAATTTAATGAATAAGGCAAAGGAGTAAATCCCTGGCTCCTTAAAGCCATTTAAAATGAAAAATACCGATGTGAGCAAGCTGACCAGTACATTCCATAAGAAAATGGGCTTGTATATAGTTAAGGATTTTTTGAGTAGGGCAATCGACATGACTTAAAGATATAAAATCATAACGATAAACTTAGTTGTAACTAAACAAAAAAAGATCGGCTACTTGCCGATCTTTTTTTGTTTATATGAACTTAGTCTCTTATCCTAAATAAGATTTTAAGATTTTACTTCTTGAGGTATGACGTAAACGCTGTAACGCTTTATCCTTAATCTGACGAACACGTTCGCGGGTTAAATTAAACTTTTCGCCAATTTCTTCCAGAGAAAGGGGATGGTTAGAGCCTAAGCCGAAGAATAAAACGATAATTTCTCTTTCTCTTTCAGTTAAAGTAGATAAAGAACGTTTAATTTCTTCTGATAAAGATTCATTAATCAATGAGCTATCCGTATTTGGTTCGTGGTTTTCCAATACATCTAATAATGTATTTTCTTCACCTTGAACAAAAGGAGCATCCATTGATACGTGGCGGCCTGAATTACTAAGTGTGTCCGAAATTTTATCCACTGTAGTTTCTAAAATATCGGCAAGTTCTTCAGGAGAAGGCTCACGTTCGTATTCTTGCTCTAATTTAGAGAAAGCTTTACTGATCTTGCTTAATGAACCTACCTGGTTTAAAGGTAAACGTACAATACGGCTTTGCTCGGCAATTGCCTGCAAAATAGATTGACGAATCCACCAAACGGCATAAGAAATGAATTTGAAACCTTTAGTCTCATCAAAACGTTTTGCCGCTTTAATTAAACCTAAGTTACCTTCATTGATTAAATCGCCTAAGGTTAAGCCCTGATTTTGATATTGTTTTGCAACAGATACAACGAAACGCAAGTTGGTCTTAGTCAATCGCTCTAATGCAGCCTGATCGCCCTCACGAATCTTCCTTGCTAAAATTACTTCCTCTTCTGCTGTTATTAAATCTACTTTGCCAATTTCGTGTAGGTATTTATCTAATGACTGACTTTCACGGTTGGTAATGGATTGCGTTATCTTGAGTTGTCTCATTTATACGAATTGTGTGCTCTTTAATTATTGAGTGTGCAAAGTTACGAAATTGTATAGCAATCCGAAAGGATAAAATGCTGAAAATGTTACTGTTTGCACAAGTTTTTTACAGTTTTACTTACAGCAAAAACCATTCCAAATAAAATCCTGACATTGTGTGTCTGAATAATTGCATTATAATTGCTTATCGAATATTATTTATTGTAAATCAATAAATATATTTTGAATTATAATAATTTATTATTTATGTTTGTACTTAAATGATTGAATAAATATGACTTTTGTTAATTTTTAAATTATTTAAAGCAAGCAACCAAAGTCTTTATTATGGAGTGTTTTTCAGCATGTAGTTTTTGTCAGATTGCACGAATAAAAATCAAAACAAGAAATCGGCTAAATTATAAACAGTAAGTTAAATCTCAGGCATTACATTTTAAACTGGTATGTAATTATGGAAATTAAAATAACAACCAATCAGATTTTGAAAGTATTACAGGTACTTTCGTGGGTAATTTTTATAGGCCTATGTGTCGAAGCCGGTGGGGTAATTGTTAATACAGTTATTACCACATTTATAAACCCGCAGGGTGTGAGGAACTTTTGGGATGGTGAAGATTATTTGTCAAGTGTTTACAAATTTGATCAGGGGTATTTCCTGGTTATTACGCTCGTTATGATTATTGTTGCTGTGCTAAAAGCAATCATGTTCTATCTAATTGTGAAATTGTTTATCGATAAAAAACTCAGTATTTCTCAGCCTTTCAGCATAGAATTGAAGCATTTTATTTTGATACAGGTTTTTTTAGCTCTTGGGATAGGGTTTTTTGCCCATTTAGGCTATAAGTATACGGTTTGGCTTGCAGAACAAGGCGTTATGGCCGCTAACCCCCAATTGTTAAATATAGATGGAGCTGATGTGTGGTTCTTTATGGCTGTTGTGCTTTTTATAATTGTACAGGTTGTAAACAGAGGAATAGAAATTCAACAAGAAAACGATTTAACGATATAATCATGAGTAGTGCAGTGAAAATTTTAAGAAACTCGGCTTATAGCCTGATTGCTTACGCGCTGATTTCAGCCCTAACACATTTTGTTTATGCTGCAATAGATTACAATAACGGTATTTTAAAAATTAATGTTGTCAGACATTTACCAGCAAACAAAGTTAATGTTAACGGGTTTGATTTTACAAATAGTGAAATAGGGATAATACAGATAAAACCTAGCCTTATGGATTCAATGATATTAGAAAATCAAATGTTCAACGATGGCGGTATAAGTGTTGTTTTTTATCTCGCACTAGGTTGCTCAATTTTATTAGCCATAAAGTTTAAATTGATCAATATCTACAAATTGGAAGAGCAGAATATTTATCAGCTATTGGTTATAATTATGTTTCTGTTTTTAGCGATCAGTATTGCAGGGACGACACTGATGGATAAGTATGTTGGCGACCTTACAGGTGGTGCATTTAAACACGACCGTACACATGGTTTTTCTAATCTTTATCCTATGGGACTGATTATACTTGCAGTTGCAACCTATCAGTTTATTGTGTATACCAGAAAACTCAAGCTGGAAAACGATTTAACGATATAAGCCCATGCCCATAATTGTAAATTTAGATGTAATGTTAGCCAGGCGTAAAATGTCGTTAACCGAATTAAGTGAACGTGTAGGGATAACGATGTCTAATTTATCGATACTCAAAACAGGTAAAGCAAAGGCTGTCCGTTTGGAAACTTTAGAGGCGATTTGTAAGGCTTTAGATTGCCAGCCAGGAGATATTTTAGAATTCCGCGCAGATTAACTTCCGAAGTCTAGAAGGGATCGAGCGCAGGAAAGACTTCGTAAGTTTAGCGATAGGTTTTTTGCCGGAGTACGACGGACCCATGTTAAATAAACCTGATAGAGCGAAATACTTTTTAACTGTAGTGCCCATAAATTTTGTTGTCGTGCTGGGGTACGAAGCATCTGCACCCGATTAAACAGATGCTTCGTGCCTCAGCATGACAGTTATTGTTTAAAAAGATTGAAGTAATAGCAGGGCTTACGTAACGAAAAGAACAGGCCCTTGATTTTCAAATAAGTTTGATTTCTTTCGACAGTTGTAAGTATAGATAACAAACCTCACAGGTTTTCAAAACCTGTGAGGTTTAAATAAACAAAAAAACCTTCCAGTTTTCACTGAAAGGTTTTAAAATATGTATTACTTTAAGCTTTGGTCTTTCGACTTTTAGCTTAAGCCTACGCTTGTTCAGCCAATACTTTAGTAACTAAATCTGCAGCTTCTTTTAAAGCGATTGCTGAGTAAACCTGAAGGCCAGACTCATCAATTAATTTTTTAGCTTCTTCGGCATTTGTGCCTTGTAAACGGCAGATAATTGGCACTGGAATGTTGCCGATTTCTTTATAAGCATCGATTACACCTTGTGCAACACGGTCGCAACGAACAATACCACCGAAAATGTTGATCAAAATTGCTTTAACGTTAGGGTCTTTCAAAATGATGTTGAAAGCCGCTTTAACTGTTTGTGCATTAGCAGTTCCGCCAACGTCTAAGAAGTTAGCAGGCTCACCACCGGCCAATTTAATAATATCCATGGTAGCCATAGCTAAACCAGCGCCATTAACCATACAGCCTACGTTGCCATCAAGGTTAACAAAGTTTAGATTAGAAGCACTTGCTTCAACTTCCATCGGATCTTCTTCCGTAACATCGCGCATTGCTGCGTAATCAGGGTGACGGAACAAAGCGTTTTCATCCAGATTCACTTTAGCATCAACTGCAATTACTTTATCATCTGAAGTTTTTAATACCGGATTGATTTCGAACATTGAAGAATCAGTTGCTTCGTAAGCTTTGTATAAAGCAGTTACAAATTTAACCATTTCTTTATGTGCAGCACCACTAACGCCTAAGTTAAAAGCTACTTTACGCGCCTGGAAACCTTGTAAGCCAACTTTAGGATCGATTTCTTCTTTGAAAATTAAGTGTGGTGTGTGCTCGGCAACTTCTTCGATATCCATACCACCTTCCGTACTGTACATGATAATGTTACGGCCTTTTGCACGGTCTAACAATACCGAAATGTAGAATTCTTTGGTTTCAGAAGCACCTGGATAATAAACATCCTGAGCAACTAAAATTTTACTCACTAATTTACCTTCGGGGCCGGTTTGAGGAGTAACCAATTGCATACCAATAATATCGGTTGCACGTTGTTTAACTTCTTCAAGGTTTTTGGCTAATTTAACACCGCCACCTTTACCGCGACCACCAGCGTGGATTTGCGCTTTAATTACAACCCAGTCAGAATTGTAATCTATTTTCAGTTGCTTAGCAGCCTCAACAGCTTGCTCGGGAGTATCGGCAACTATTCCTTCTTGAACGTTAACACCGAAACTTTTTAATATTTGTTTACCCTGGTATTCGTGAATATTCATTTGCTACAAAATTTGCCCAAAGCTACAATTTCAAACCCTTTAAACAAATAGCAATTGCCGATTTTTTCAGAAAATGAACGTTTTATGTTAATCGGGAAATTAGTGCCTGTAATGTGCATTAGTTTATGGTGTCCGCTGATTTCGCAGTTATGCGCAGAGATTTTTTATTTGAAAGTGAGAGGGCGGTTCTTCGTGGCGGCTGGCGGCCCTGCTTTCCGCTATAAGTCCTCA
Organism: Pedobacter sp. 22163; assembly: GCF_052045595.1. Lineage (NCBI taxonomy): Bacteria > Pseudomonadati > Bacteroidota > Sphingobacteriia > Sphingobacteriales > Sphingobacteriaceae > Pedobacter > Pedobacter sp. 22163. The sequence continues at coordinate 389,163 of NZ_JBQEPM010000002.1, forward strand.
CTATGCTCCGGGCTTACCGCTGTAATCAGGCTTAAAAACAAAGTTGGTTTCTAACAAATGCAAAAAAAAATATATTCCCTCTACGCTAATTATCTTAAATCTGCGGGAACAAAACGGTTAATAGTGTTCTTTAACTTCCTGCAAATGGTGTTCCGAAGATACCAACAGCTAATTCTGCCCAGATAAGGAATAAGGCCAGTAAAATAGCAACAAGTATTACTGTTCTTAGGGTACCCGTTTTTAAATTTCTGATTACAAGTTCAATAGCTAAACCTGTGCTGAATAATAATATGCCTGCGATTACAAAATCGGATAGTGTCCAATTCACTTCATTAGTAAACTGCATGGCTATTAATGGAATAGCCAATATTGACGCTATTACACTTAAAATGATGGTAATTCTTAATTTACCTGAATTTAATGTTTCTTGATTTTTCATGATTTTATATTTTAATATACGTTTTAAATGGATAATTAAATAATTTTTAGCTTCCCTGATGCGGTTTGCATCAGGGAGCTAAGGGGTGAGCGGTTAATTATAATTTAGTTTATTAATAATTTAAGCGATACCAGTTTTTTGTGATTTTAAAATTATTTTCCTTAAAAGAAGATTGAATTTCTTTTTCTAAACGCTCAATTTCATTAGGATCATCTGTATATACAAATGCTGAATAATGACTTAAAAAACCACGGTTAATGAAAAACGCTACCGTTGCCTGATTTTTTTCATTTGTGGATATTGAAATGTCATTTCCTCCATTTGATATTAGTGCGTACTTAAATTCGTCCAGATGATGAACTGATTTGTTAGCATCGTATATTATGCTGCCACTTTTAATCCGTGATATGATTTCCTCTCTTTGTCCTTTTCTGAAATGCCAATCAATTTTTTCAAAATAGTCTTCACTAAAAAGTGAAATAGTACCTAGGCAAACGCCGAAAATTAATGCGGTTATATGGAATTTTGTGGTTATACCTTTTTTAGCTATAATACTGTATAGTAAAAATGATGACAGAATAAGTCCAAGAAAAAGGTACGGTAGTATAAATACAAAGGACATAAAACCCCCTCCATAATAATATATAAATGGACCCTGCAAAATGGATAGAAAAATTATTAGTAGCGCTAGCAGATTCTTTGACATGATTTTATTTATTTAACCCAAAATATTCCGCCGTATTCCAATCCTGTAAATTCCACGATAACCAGCCCGATTTCTCGTAACGTTCTTTGAAATAACCAATTCGCTCATCTAATTTTCTCATCAATGCTTCTTCTGGCCGATCTACTTTGGCAACTTCCGAATCGTTATTGATTGAAGGATGGATTTTTGACCGGTTTTTATCTAAGAATGGAAGTGTTTTTTCTGATAAAGAGGTCAAATAATAAGGATCGATAGCAACGGCATCAACATGGTTGAGGTTGTATTTTACAATTAAAACATCCCAGTTAATGGTGCTAAAAGCAAGTAGTAATGCAAACCAGACGTTCCCGTTTACTTTAAAGAGATAAAATATGGTTTTCTGCTTGGCTACCTTTAAATAAACGGTGGCCAAACCAATGATACAAAGAACGGCAAATACCAATACACCGATTCTTTTGTGCGTTAAACCATGAAATTCGATATAATAGCCATCGCGGATAAATACCGAGATAATCAGGATAAAGTTCTGAATCATCCAGGTAAAGGCAAGCGCCCTTAATGTTTTGCTTTTGCGATAAAAATTTAGATTTCCCCTAAAAAAGTAAAGGATTACGGCCATGGCCATTACAATACTAAATATTAGTGTATTGGTACCCTGGTGCAGCTCTCCAGAAAAATTTCCTGAAGGTTTATAGCCGAACCACAGCGTGGTAATGTCGATGGCATTTAGTAACAACAATAAGAGGTTAAGTGCAACAAAGGAAATTACCCCAATAATATATTCGGTTTTTAATGCCATTTTCCTTGTTAAGAGGTTACCACTAAATGTTTCGACAATGTGGTACCAAATCGTTTTTTGACCTGCTGCTCTTCTGATCCTTATCAATTGTTCCTTGCATGTCAGTTCTGCTTTTTCTAAACTTTTATCAAAAAATGCGAATAATAAACCTCCTGTTAAAACTAATCCGAAACAGAAATGTATGATGCGTTCGATACTTAAATCTTTGAAAAAGAAATGGAGGATATCTTCAAAAAACAGTCCAATGTTAGTTAATACACTTTCGGCATAATGCGCAAAAACATTATTGGCTGCAGAATACAAACATGTAAAAAAGATTACGGCAATAACAGGTATAAAAATGTACTTGATTAATTTGAAAAAAGGTTTCAGGTTAAAATTGCCTATGCTTATTTTACTTAAATGTTTTACTGCATTAAAAGGAACGGTGATCATCTGTAACATACTGGCAAGAAAAGCAGTAAAAATCGTTCTGATCTGCTGGTTATGACTAAAACCGATAAATAACAGCAAACTGATGTAATAAGTGGCAACGGATAAATCAGAATTATTAACCACCACCAGTACTGCGGCCAAAAGGTGTGCTGAACCATAAATTTTTAGTTTGGTACTTTTAACTACGTCGGGGTTAATAAAGGTGATAGCCAATAAATAGATGCTATAAATAAGCAGATTGAGCGCTAACCTTTCCTGCCAGAAGAGAAAAGTAAACAGGAGGCCACCCAGCAGAACAGAGAGTGATAAGAGGTTGGATCTATTTTTCATTTTGTTTAAGGTTTAAGAATTGAAATAACTTATAATAAGTATGTAGATAATGACTAAGGGAATATTTAATAGCATGCAGATGATGGTAGCGACAGTGTTCCTCCAGGAAGTTTGATCACAAATGAGCTCAATTAGAACTATAGCTAACACAAAGAGATTTACAATTGCAGTACCAAGCGTAAAAACAGCTCCTACTATCATGAGAAAAAAAGAGTCTGATATTAAGTTTGCTATCAGAATTAACGTGCCGATAAGTGCAGAATAGTAAGCCAGCCTTTTGCCTAAGTAATTCATTTGAGGTTCTAATATTTCTTCCATTCTTTTTGTGATTTAAAAGCGCTTTGAATTTCAAAGTAAGTGGTTAAAAAAAATGGTCTATAGCTTTTTGATCATTTTTTCAAGTGCATCTAAGTGTGCTTTAAAGGCCTGTTTGCCCAAAGCTGTAATAGAGTAGGTGGTGCTGGTTTTTCTGCCGATAAAACCTTTGTGTACCTTGATAAATTCTGCCTGCTCTAAAGTATTCAGGTGTGAGGCCAGGTTTCCATCTGTTAATTCAAGCATCTGTTTCAGGTCGTTAAAGCCAATTTCATCGTTTACCACCAGAATAGACATTACACCTAACCTGATCCGGCTATCGAATATTTTATTTAAATCTGCTATCGGGTTTTTCATCCTTACTGACCTCTCTCATATTTAAAATACATTAAAAGACCATAAACAATGTGCAATACACCAAAGCCAAAAGCCCAAAAAATTAAGCCATAACCTACATAAAACATGCAGATCAAACCAAGTATCACTTCGCAAAGCCCCAGGTAGCGAATGTCGCTGTAAGTATATTTACTGGCATTAATAAGCGCCAAACCATAAAAAATTAAACAGCTTGGTGCAACAATAGCATAAGTGTTCGGGTGGTTAATCAATAAAGCAATAATAAACAAACCTCCGGCAACCAACGGGACAAATAAATTAATTAAAAGTGCTTTAGAGGTTTTATCCCAGATTGGAAGATTGTTTTTCTGACTTTTTCTATAGGTAAATAAAACTCCTCCGGCCAGCGCAATCACCAAAACAAAAATACCAAGTTTTATTAAGTTAAACTCCAGGTCCATTTCTCCATCAACGCCATAACCGTAACCGCGTTTGCCGATGAATTTGTTAATTTCATCGTTTGCAAAATAAGCCCCAATTAAAGCGATAACACCTGCAAAAACACCAGATAAACCGCTCAAAGAAATAAATCTCGACGACCTGTCCATCATTTGTCTGATATCTTTTAAGGCATTTAATTGTTCTTCCTGAGTGCTCATTTTAAAAGTGCTTTGTTTTTCAAAGTTAAACAAGATATTGATATTTCCAAAATTATTTTTTTCTTTCGGGATGATTATACAGATCAAGAGATTACAAAGATTCTAATTTTAGCTTTGGTCTTTAGTCTTTGTGCTTTGGCCTTTACTCTTTTTTATTAAATTTGAAGCATGCTAAAAGCCACGGGAATAAGAAAATCGTACGGAAATCTACAAATTTTAAAAGGCGTAAATTTTGAAGTGCAAAAAGGGGAGATTGTAAGTATTATTGGGCCATCTGGTGCGGGTAAAAGTACGTTATTGCATATTTTAGGCACATTGGATAAACCTGATGTCGGGTCTGTAGAGCTAAAAGGCACTGTTGTTAATAGATTGAATGGCGATCTGCTGAGTACTTTCCGCAATCAGAACATCGGTTTTGTATTTCAGTTTCATCATTTGTTGCCAGAATTTAGTGCCATTGAAAATATTTGCATTCCGGCATTTATAGCCAAAACCAATAAAAAACAGGCCGAAAGCAGGGCATTAGAACTGTTAGATCTGTTTGGACTAAAAGACAGGGCTCAGCATAAGCCCAATCAGCTGTCTGGCGGTGAGCAGCAGCGTGTAGCCATTGCAAGAGCGCTGATCAATAATCCTTCAATTATATTGGCTGATGAACCATCAGGGAATTTAGACTCCGAAAATGCAGCCGGATTACACCAGTTGTTTGTAAGTTTGCGCGATAATTTCCATCAAACCTTTGTGATTGTTACGCACAATGAACACCTTGCAAAAACCAGCGACCGTGTGGTCAGTATGAAGGATGGCTTAATTGTATAAGATCATGATCTGCTAATTAATTTATTCTATCAATCACTAATTTATTCATTCAATAATTATATCTTGAAAATACTGATAACAGGGGGGAACAATGCCAAAGCTTTGAAGCTGATGAAAGCATTTCCCAGTCATTTTGTTTTACTTGCCGATTATGGTGATGTACCGGGGATTGTAACTGAAAATTATGCCTTTTCATCGTTAGGTGTATTAAATAAAGACAGTATCGCCCATATTCTATTAAATTTTTGTATCACTGAGGCCATAGATTGTATTATCCCTTTGCACCATTATGAGCTTGAGCCACTGGCTAAATCTGCTGTACTTTTTGGCGAGTATGGAATCCAGGTACTATTGCCTGATGCAGCTATAATTGCTGACTATCTAACGGAAGAAAAGCTTACTTATCAAAATTTTGCAGTGTTTATTCACGGCGATCAGATTTTTTCAACCAGGGAGGGTTCTCTACCAACAAATGTATCTCCTAAATTAAATGGGGTATTTGGTTATAACGACGAAACAGATGATTTAAAAATTTTTACAATTTAATATGGATGCATATCAATACGTTAAGGACAAGCAGATCGTAATTTTTGAACTGGATGATGTGCTATTTCCAGAAAAGGATTATTTGCTACAGGTTTATTATTTGTTTGCACAGTTTATAGAATATACCGAGCAGAAAAGTGCGCAGCCTATTATTGAATTTATGCGTGCAACATACGAAAATAATGGTACTGAAAAACTTTTTGAGAAAACAGCAGAGCAGTTTGCCATTGATCTGAAGTACAAACATAATTTTGATCTTCTACATCAGAATGCCCGTTTACCTTTAAAACTTTTGCTTTATAAAAATATGCTTGAGTTTATGCAGGAACTCGTGGTAGACCGCAAACAAATATTTATTGTAACTGCCGGCAACCCCGAACAACAACTTAATAAAATCAGGCAAACAGAGTGGAATGGACTAGAGCAATATCTTACTGTATATTTTGTTGAGGAGCTAGGCTTAACTAAAGCTGAAATTTTTCAGAACATATTAAACAACAGTAATTTATCGCCTAACCAAGCGTTAGTTGTTGGTGCAAATAAATTTGATGAGCAACAATCTAAATTAATTAATTTGCCGTATATTGTGTCACTAGAAATTTACAAATAAATATGCTTAGAAAATTTATTTCGCAAAATACATTGTTGTGGGCGTTGATCATCATGGTTGGGATTACAGCATCATGTAAAAAATCAAATAATGCCCCGGATGGAGATGGTGCACCACAAGGCACTCCGGGAACCCGGGCAGAGCTAACTAAAGATTCGATTTACCTGTATGCACAGCAAACCTATTATTGGAATGTTGGGATGCCAGGTTATTCTACCTTTAATCCAAGACAGTATAACTCAAACAACGCGGTTTTAGCAGCTTTAAAAGCATTGCCAAGTACCGGAGGAAAAGATAAATATTCATTTATCGATGATGGTACTGTAGCTGGAGAATTAGGTGGCGTAGCTGGAGATTTTGGTTTCTCGGTATTTTTTGCCGGCGCGAATGATCTAAGGATTAAATATGTATATGCAACATCACCTGCTGGTGTTCAAGGCTTAAAAAGAGGTTATCAGATCACTAAAATTAATGGTAGCACAGATATTAATACTACTGATGCAAGGATTGATTATGTAGTGAATGCGATTTTTGGTACGAACCCAACGGTTTCAATGACGGTTTTAAAACCAGATGGGACTAGTCAGGATGTAACGGTAACCAGAGCAAGTTATAATATCAATCCTGTACTTTTTACCAACACTTACACTGTAGGAGCGAAAAAAGTGGGATATATTGTTTTTAATAGTTTTACCACCAATTCAACTGAATTTCTGGATGCAGCATTTAAAAATTTTTCGACAGATGGAATTACTGAACTTGTTGTCGATTTACGTTATAATGGAGGAGGTTCGGTTGCTACATCAGAAGCCTTTACCAATTTGATTGCACCAACCGCTCAAAATGGTAAAGTGATGTATACCACTTACTGGACACAGACGATGCAGGATAATCAAGCCACTATTCTTCAAAATCAGAAGTTTTACGCTAAAGGTAATGATGGTGTAACGCGGATGTACTCTTATTTTGATTATTCTTATAAACCTACAGTTGCAGCAGGAAACCAGGAGGTTTTTGCCAAACGTGGCATATTAAATAGTCTAACCAGGGTTTACTTTATTGTAACAGGTAGTACAGCATCGGCAAGCGAGTTGTTAATTAACAACTTAAAACCTGTAATCGATGTTAAACTAATTGGCAAGAAAACTTATGGCAAACCAGTTGGTTTTTTCTCCATCCGTATAGATAAAAACGACTTATATATTCCCCAGTTTGAAACCAAAAATCAATTAAATCAAGGCGGTTACTTTGATGGAATGGCAGTTGATAAAGATATTTTGGATGACGTAACCAAAGATTTTGGAGATCCAACGGAAAAGCTATTGGCACAGGCTTTATACTATTCAGCCAATGGAGGTTTCTCTTCTTTCCTTAAAGATAATGCCATTAGCAGTACCTCACCGCTATCTAAAACACAGGTTGAAGATCTTTCAGGCAAGATGGATCATGAATTTAAGGGCATGATTGAAACTAGAAAGCTGAGGTTTAAATAATTAACTTAAACATTATACTAAAAAGGCCGGTTTTGTATTTCAAATCTGGCCTTTTTTATGTGATTATTGCATTATTTGAGAAAATAGGTGTTGTTTTTTTTATAAAAAATTGATAAGCTTGTTTAACATTAATCGTTAAAGAGATACCATGCCAATAGAAATTGTAGAAAAGGAACATATCAGTTATTTAAACATCATCAATGCAAAAGAAGATCATACTACTGAATTAAAAACAAAACTTGATGAAGCACAACGGCTGGGTAATGAGTTTAAAGCAAAAGCCGTTATTACTTTTAATACTACCATTGGTCCGAAACGTGTTGATACTACAGTTTGGGCTGTTACAGAAAAATATATACAGCTAAAGAATAATATTCATATTCCGTTAAAAAGTTTAATCGATATTGATTTTTAAGCTTGCTTTAAGGAAATAAATCATCCCGCATTTATTTAACCTTATCAGATCATGAGCATGCTGCATAAAATTGCCTTAACATTTATTAAATCCATTGGCCCGGTAACGGCCAAAAACCTTCTTGCCTATTGTGGAAGCGCCGAAAATGTATTTTCTGCAAACAAAAAGCAGCTTTTGCAGATTCCGGGTATTGGAGAGAAAACAATTGAAGCCATTCGTAGTACCGATGCTTTGGTAAGGGCCAGGCAAGAATTGGATTTTATTGAAAAACATGGAATAGAAGTATTGTTTTTCGCTGATGAAAAATTTCCTAAAAGGTTAAAGAATTGCATCGATTCGCCCATACTGCTTTATGCCAAAGGCACAGTTGATTTTAACCATCAGCGAATCATCAGCATCGTTGGAACCCGTAATGCAACAAGCTACGGAAAAAATCTCTGTAAAGAATTGTGCGAAGTTTTAGCGCCGTACAATGTTTTGATAGTAAGTGGCTTGGCTTATGGTATTGATGTAACGGCCCATAAAGAATGCTTGGTAAATAATATTCCTACAGTTGGTGTGCTTGGTCATGGCTTAGATCGAATGTATCCAAAAATTCATAAAACGATTGCTCAAAAAATGGTTTTGAATGGAAGCCTGCTCACCGAATTCCCAATCTTAACCAATCCGGATCGGCCTAATTTTCCACAAAGAAACCGGATAATTGCAGGCATTGCAGATGCTACCATTGTAGTTGAAGCATCAAAAAAGGGAGGCGCCTTAATTACCGCCGAAATCGCAAATTCTTACAATAAAGATGTATATGCTTTTCCCGGTAGAACAAATGATGTTTTTTCGGAAGGCTGTAATTTCCTGATTAAGACCAACAGAGCCGGATTAATAAATAATGCTCATGACCTGATTTATTACCTGGGTTGGGATGATGAGGTGAGCGAAAAGAAAAAGGAAGCGCAAACTACGCTACGCCTTAGCCTTACCCCTAACGAACAGCGGGTTGTCGATGCATTACAAAACGGCCAGCTTTCTATAGATGAGCTTTGCATTCAATTGAATATTCAGCAAAGTAAGCTGGCAATCGTAATCCTTACATTAGAGATGCAGGGGATTATTGTTTCGCTACCAGGAAAGATATATAAGTTGGTGTAATGAGAACTGGATATTAGATTTCTCCATTCCGTTTCACCACAGTCGAAATGACGAACCTACTTTCGAAATTGCGTTTTGCCCAATAATCAATCTATAATGCCTATCATAATTATAGATTATGCAATTAAATTCTTTTAATTTGTTGTTTTCGAAATTATGTTTCAAATAAAATATAGTTTATAAAATACTTAATGCCATTGCTTAATTTTGCAATATGTGGTACAATAATATTTTAGAAACCATTGGCAACACGCCATTGGTAAAATTAAATACGATAACAAAAGGAGTTCCGGGAACAATTCTGGCGAAAATAGAGACTACTAATCCAGGCAATTCAATTAAAGACCGTATGGCGGTTAAAATGATTGAAGATGCCGAGAAAAGCGGTAAACTAAAACCAGGTGGAACAATTATAGAAGGAACATCCGGAAATACAGGTATGGGCCTGGCTATGGCAGCCATTATTAAAGGTTATAAATGTATTTTCACCACTACAGATAAGCAATCGAAAGAAAAAGTTGATGCTTTACGTGCCTTTGGTGCCGAAGTAATCGTTTGTCCGACAAATGTTGAGCCTGAAGACCCCCGTTCTTATTATTCTGTTTCTTCGCGTTTAGAGCGCGAGGTTCCAAATTCATGGAAACCTAATCAGTATGATAACTTAGCCAACTCACAGGCGCATTATGAGCAAACTGGTCCTGAGATATGGGAGCAGACAGAAGGTAAAATTACACACTTAGTGGTTGGTGTGGGTACCGGTGGAACCATTTCTGGAACAGGAAAATATTTGAAAGAAAAGAATCCGAATATTAAAGTCTGGGGAATCGATACCTACGGCTCAGTTTTCAAGAAATATAAAGAAACAGGCATATTTGATAAAGATGAAATATATCCTTACATCACAGAGGGTATCGGCGAAGATTTTCTTCCGGCAAACGTAAATTTCGATGTAATCGATCTATTCGAAAAAGTTACAGATAAAGATGCTGCTTTAATGACCCGCGATATTGCACGTAAAGAAGGTATTTTTGTAGGTAACTCTGCCGGTGCTGCTATTGGCGGATTAATTCAGCTTAAAGATAAGCTTAAGCCAGAAGATGTTGTAGTCGTTATTTTTCACGATCATGGCAGCAGATACATGGGTAAAATGTATAATGAAGATTGGTTGCGCGAACGCGGATTTTTACAGGATGAAAAATTAACTGCTAAATCTATCCTGGCTAAAAAAGAGAGCACAGAAATTGTAACACTTGATGCACAAAAATCGGTACTTGAGGCCATCAATACCATTAAATCGATGAATATCTCTCAAATTCCGGTAACGCAACAAGGAATGATTGTAGGTAAAATCGCAGAGAGTGATATTTTAAGTGCATTACTTGAAAATCCAGGCTTAAAATCGGCTCCGATTTCAGAAATTATGACCGCTACTTTCCCATTTGTTGATTTGAATACCTCAATTGATAAAATATCTTCATTGATCAATAAAGAAAATTCGGCCGTTTTAGTAGAAGATGAATCTGGAAAGATCGAAATTATCACACAATACGATATCATTAATGCGATATCGGGGTAATGATGTAAAAATGAAATGGAGTAAATAGATCGTCATTTCGAGCGTAGTCGAGAAATCTATTCGCGAAATATAGCTTAAAGATCTCTCTCCCGAAAGTTCGGGACTGCGCTTCAGTCGAGATAACGAAAAACTATAAAAAACGCCCAAGTAAAATTTTTACTCGGGCGTTTTTGGTTTATGCTATTTTCGCTTTGGGTTTTACCTTAAACCCTATACCTTTAACCTTCTACCTTAATGACTCGGCGCATCAGCATTTACACGCTTAATCTGCGCACCCAGGGCACGCAAACGGGTGTCGATATCCTGATAGCCACGTTCAATCTGTTCGATGTTGTAAATGGTCGATTTGCCTTCCGCAGATAAAGCTGCAATTAATAATGAAACTCCAGCTCTAATGTCAGGAGAAGTCATGCTGATTCCACGAAGTTTATATTTTTTATCAATACCATTAACGGTTGCGCGGTGTGGGTCGCATAAGATGATTTGAGCACCCATATCAATCAATTTATCCACGAAGAATAAACGGCTTTCGAACATTTTTTGGTGGATTAAAACATTTCCTTTTGCCTGTGTAGCCACAACCAGAACAATGCTCAATAAATCAGGCGTAAAACCTGGCCATGGAGAATCCGCAATGGTTAAAATCGAACCATCAATAAAAGTATCAATTTCGTAATGTTTTTGAGAAGGAACATAAATATCATCGCCACGGCGCTCTAATTTAATGCCCAGTTTTCTGAAAACCTCTGGTATTACACCCAGTTCATCATAACAAACATCTTTAATGGTAATTTCCGACTCTGTCATTGCAGCCATACCAATAAAAGAGCCAATTTCGATCATATCCGGCAACATTCTGTGTTCAGTTCCACCTAAAACGCTAACCCCTTCAATGGTTAACAAGTTAGAGCCAATGCCCGATATTTTTGCACCCATGCGGTTAAGCATTTTGCAGAGTTGCTGTAAATAAGGTTCGCAGGCAGCATTGTATATCGTAGTGGTGCCTTTTGCTAAAACAGCCGCCATTACAATATTTGCCGTTCCGGTTACCGATGCTTCGTCTAATAAAATATATGCACCCTTTAAATTGGTTGCATCTACATTAAAGAAAGCTTTTTTGCTGTCGTAAACGAATTTTGCACCTAATTTTTCGAAACCTATAAAGTGTGTGTCCAGTCTTCTACGACCGATTTTATCACCACCTGGTTTTGGGATTGCTGCTTTACCAAAACGTGCCAACAATGGCCCAACAATCATAATCGAACCACGTAAACCACCACCTTTAGCTTTAAAAGTATCAGATTCAAAGAAATTCAAATCAATATTTTTAGCTTCAAAGGTATAGGTGTCTTTATTGATGCGCTCAACGGTAACACCTAAATCGCCAAGCAATTCAATCAGTTTGTTAACATCCTTAATGTCGGGGATATTGCTGATGGTTACTTTCTCTTCGGTAAGCAATACAGCCGATAAAATCTGTAAAGCCTCATTCTTGGCTCCCTGAGGGGTAATTTCGCCTTTTAATTTAATTCCGCCTGTTATTTCAAATGCGTTCATATTTTTTGTATTTAGTATCAGGTATCAAGTAATAGTGTCGGCCTTAACCTTCCACCTTATGCCTTTTACCCTTCACCTTTAATATTTAGGTTTATTGTTGTTGTTGCGTTGACGGTTATTATTGTTGTTATTTTGACGGTTTTTTCCGTTGTTGTTATTATTGTTGCTTCTGCCCCGGTTATTATTGTTGTTATTGCTTTGGCGAGGGTTTTGCGCTCTAAATTCTACTTTGGCCAGGTTAACACCTTCATCAAGAGATAACAATCCGCCAGAAAGGTATTTTAAGTCCTTAATAATGGTATCATCACTCACATTATCTTTATTCCAGGTAACATAAGCCATTTTCATGAAATTTGCGATGCTTTGAACCATTGCCTTTTTAATTTCGGCATTTTCTTCACGCATGGCTTTTTCAATCAAATTCTCAACGGTTTTACCATAGTGTTTATAGGTAATTCTTTGTTGAGGATAGGCCAGAGGCTCTGGTTTAATGTAAGCATTCTCAATTAATGGTTTAGGATAAGGACTGTCTACATCAATCTGGTAGCCAGAAATAATGTGCAGGTGATCCCAAAGTTTATGCTTAAAATCGGCAACATCACGTAAATGTGGTTGCAAAAAACCCATCAGGTCGATAACCGCCTGGGCATATTTATTACGTTCTTCAATGGTGGGTAATTCGCAGATATACTTCACCATATTTTGTACGTTACGGCCATATTCCGATAAAATTAAATGGCTACGCGTAGTATTATAGTCAAAATTCATGTACAGATAAATTAATGGATAAATTTTCTGGCGATACGAATTATGAAATAACCAGAGGAGTTTAGGTTATGAATTCACCGAAATGTCTATTGCCAGATTTTCGTTTTATATATTCAAAGGTAATAAAATTATTTGATTTGTGATATTCATACCTGATTTGAGATATTTTAAATTGATGCGATATTTTTTGGAAATGTTCGTTCAGTAGTTCTTGGACCATTCAGTCCCGCTGTCTCTACTGCCGAAGAAAAAATCGGCATCCGTTCCCATCGGGTTTATTTAACTGTGGGTTGTGCTTATCGGGAAAAACCTTTCCAGCGCCAATGAGTAAAGCCGCTTTAAGTATTTATGCAGTTGACTGAAGTCAATCTGTAATGGGTTAATGCACACGCCCAATAATTTCCGTGTAATCTGTGTTTCCGTGGCAAGTAATTAACTGACGACTTGCCTTAATGTTCTTAATCCCTTAATGGTAAAAAGCTTTAAACCTCGTCACTATTCTTTGGGTAATCAAAAAATACCAATTCTCCTGTTCCTTTGCTTACCATTTGCCACGAATCAAAAGGGAAAGAAATTAACACCATACCTGCAGTTGGAATGTTGTAAATATCGGCACCGCACAACTCGTTCGCAAAATCTGTAAAACCGGGGTTATGACCAAACATCACTACATGGTCTGCACCATTATTTAACCCGTTAACCACTTTAAGTAGGGCTGTTGTATTGGCTTCGTAAATAGATTCTTCAAATTGGATATGGTCTATATTGTAAGCTTCTGCAAAGTATTTAGCTGTAGATTTGGCTCTTTTTGCCGGACTACTTACAATCAGATCTAATTTGAAGCCTTTATTAATTAATCTTTCAGCCATTTCCGGCGCATTTTCTTTGCCACGTTTGTTTAGCGGTCGGTCGAAATCTTTTAAATCTAAATTTCCCCAATCCGATTTACCGTGACGGACCAAAAGTAATTGCTTAGCCATTTAATTTCTCTTTAATTTTATCTACTATTGTTTCAGGCCTAATTAAGTCTATACAGTTTTCAACACCGCAAAGGCAGGGTTTGTTTCCATAAATAGAATTTGGCCGGTTAGGGTGATCAATCTGGATACAGTCGCTTTCCAATTGCCCGTAACCCAAAAAGCCAGCATATGGATGTGTTGGCCCCCAAATAGATACAACAGACACACCAACAAGCGATGCCATGTGCATGCCAGAAGAATCCATACTTAACATTAAATCCAAGTTTGAGATAATGGCAAGCTCTTCCGTTAAATTAAAATTACCAATTAAATTATAGGCGTTTTTATACCTTTTCGCCCAGTTTTCGGCAGTTGCCTGTTCTGTTTTACCACCACCAAATATGAAAAGCTCGTAACCCAATCCGCTTAACGAGGCAATTACGGCTTCCATTTTTTCTAAAGCATATACTTTATAAACATGTTGCGCAAAAGGGGAGATGCCTATTTTTTTTGTGGTTTTATTGATAAATAAGTTTTGTGCATTTACTGGAATTTCCTGCTGAGATTTATCTAGTTTATAACTCAGCTTAATACTAAATCCCAATTCGCGGAAAACATCAGCATAACGCTCTATCGTTTTTCTGAGCGGTTTAAAAACTTTGTTATTATTACGTGTTAATCTCTTTTTCTCTGCTCTTCCTTTATCTATCCGCCTAATTTCTGTTCCGGTTAAACGGAAGAAAGTAGAAATTGCCCTGCTCCTCAAATTATCGTGCAGGTCGGCTATTGCGCTTGGTTTATAACTGCGGAGTTCCTGATAGAGTTTGTATAAACCATCAATTCCTTTATGAACGGTTTTAGGCTCGATAGGGTGAAAGATCAGGTTTGGAATGCGATCGAAAAATGGCTTAAATGCAGCTCGGCTCACCATGATGATCTCTGTATTTGGATTCTGCGCTGAAAATTCGTGTAAAACAGAGGCTGCCATGGCCACATCGCCCATTGCCGAAAAGCGTAAAACAATAATTTTTTGGGTTGCGGCCATAATGTTTACCACGGAGGCACAAAGAGCACCAAGGCATTCTTTGTGCTCTTTGTGTCTTTGTGGTTGATTAATTTATGCTTTATTATACAATACCGGATTTAAACTCGGGTCGTTGTACATTTTCATTTGTTTATATACTTTCATGTATTTTTTACCCGCCTCAATATCTGCCAATAACTCATCAATACTCATTGAAAGATCCTCGCGTTGCGATAACAATACATTTAATTTAGTCTGGCATTGTGCACGGTGCTCAGCTGAGGCACTTTCGCGTTCAGCTTCTTCCTGCATGTGGTAAATTTTCAGTGCCAGGATGGAAAGCCTATCTATCGCCCATGCAGGACTTTCTGTATTGATTTTTGCATCTGGCATGGCCGAAATTCCCTGATAAAGATTTAAGAAATAACCATCAATAAACTCAACCATATCGGTACGTACCTGGTTTTGTGCGTCAATGCGTCTTTTCCAGCTCAAACCTTCAACAGGATCAATCTGAGGATTACGCACCACGTCTTCCATATGCCATTGTGCTGTATCGATCCAGTTTTTAACGTAAAAAAGATGCTCTAAACTTTCGGCATCATACGGGTTTTCAACCGGATGGTCAATATCATCAAACTTATGGTAGTCTGTAATTACTTGATTAAATATGCGGTTGGCAATTTCACTTATCATGGGGCAAAGATATTAAAAGATTCCTTAAGGTTTGATTACACAGATCTTGGGATTACACAGATTTTTCCTGGCGGGATGATTACACAGATTTTAAGATTACACCGATTTATTTGTGAGATTTAAAACAAGACAACTTAGGACCTGTTTTCCCTAAACCCTAAACCCTAAACCCTAAACCCTAAACCCTAAACCCTAAACCCTAAACCCTAAACCCTAAACCCTAAACCCTAAACCCTAAACCTTTTTACTGTTAAAATACGCGGTAATTTCCTCCAAAGAAAAAGCATTTAAACATTTGTCGGCACTTAAACCACCTTTACGGGCAACTAGAATGCCATAATGCATATCATGGAAACCTTCTGTTCTATGGGCATCTGGATTTACGGAAAGTAACACACCTTTTTCTAAAGCATAACGGTGCCAGCGCCAGTCTAAATCCAAACGTAAAGGATTGGCATTGATTTCGATCACTACTTTATTTGCTGCACAGGCATCAATAATCTTTTTATAATCTATCGGGTATCCGGCTCTGCTTAACAATAAACGACCGGTTGGATGCCCTAAAATGGTGGTATATGGATTTTCAATAGCTTTTAGCAAACGTGTGGTTGCTTTTGCTTCGTCCATGCGTAAATTACTGTGCACAGAAGCCACTACAAAATCAAAGGTTTTTAAAATATCATCCGGATAATCCAATGAGCCATCACTTAAAATGTCGCTCTCAATACCTTTGAAAATTTTAAAGGGAGCAAGTTTTTTATTTAGTTCATCAATTTCCTGGTGTTGTGCAAAAACACGTTGCTCGTTTAAACCTTTTGCATAAACAGCGGTTTTAGAGTGATCGCATATCCCCAAATACTGAAGATTTAAGTTTTCTTTACAATATACAGCCATTTGCTCCAGGGTGTGTACGCCATCGCTCCAGGTAGAGTGGTTGTGCAAACTGCCTTTTAAATTTTCATATAGGATTAAGGTAGGGAGTTTATCCGCTTTCGCCAGTTCAATTTCGTCGAAATCTTCACGAAGTTCAGGAACGATGAAAGATAAACCTGCTTTGCTGTAAATTTCTTCTTCACTTGTAAAAGGACCATTACCTGCTAGTGCTAAAACTTTCTCTACATGTTCGGTATTTCCGGTGTGTTTGAACCATTGTAAATAAAATTCAGCTTTTTCAACTGCATAAATTTTTATCCTGAAACCAGCTTCAGTGGTGCATATGAAAGCATTTTCCGCTTCAATCAAAGAAAGTGCTTCGAAAGCAGGCAAGTTTTGTTTAAGGGCATCAATTTGTTCAGCACCGATCACAATTTCCAGTTCATCGATAATCTCACAGGCGCGTCGGTACTGACCCGCAAAGCCCAAAAGTGCGCTGCTGTCAATTTTTCCAGTCCAATCTGCAAGCTGTGTAAATAAAGTTTTGGCAAAACCTTCAACCTGCGCATATAAAAACCTTCCGTTGGCCGCAAGTTTAAATTCGATTGCATTCTTAATTTCTTCCTGGGTTTTTAAACCGAAACCTTTGGCTTCAATTAAGCGGTTTTCGTTACAGGCATAATACAATTCACCTATACTTTCTATACCCAAGGTACGCCAGATAATGAATATTTTTTTCGGTCCGATGCCCTTTATGGCCAGCATTTCTACTACACCTTCGGGTGTTTTCTCACGAATTTCGTTAAGCTCTTTTAGTTCTCCAGTTTGGAGAAGTTCAATGATTTTGGAAGCCAGTCCTTTACCAATGCCATCAATTTTATCCAGTTCATCTAAAGGTTTGTCCTTTAAAGCAAAGGGTAATTTATCTACCTTAAAATAGGCATTTGCAACAGATTTAATTTTGAAGGGATTTTCTTCGTGCAGTTCCATAAGCTGCGATAAAAGGCGTAAGGTACGGGCGATGGTCTTGTTTTCCATAAGGGGTAAAATTAGGAAATAATGCCTCAAATCCTTCTTGTGCTCATAAAATTAAAACACAAATTCATTAAAGTCTTGTTTTACAATCATGAAATCTATAAAATTCGCCCTCCTGGGATTAAGTATGAGTGTAGCCGCTTGTCAATCTACCAGTAAAACAGATCAAAATACCGATTCAGTAAGTAATTTAGCATCAGCCCAAACGCAAAGTGTTGATGAGCGCTTCCTGATTGTAGCTGGTCGGTCAGTTGGAGAAATTGCACTTGGAGAGGATATGGAAGAGGTAGGTAGAAAATTAGGCAGGCCAAATGCCGGTGATGCCGCAATGGGGAAAGCCTGGGGAATTTGGTATAGTGACGATTCTACCGCGAAACACCGCAACGAAATTGCTGTATATTCTTCTTATCGGGATACGAGTATGCGTGTAAAAGATGTAAAACAGATTAGAATTACCTCCAATAAGTTTAAAACAAAGGATGGCCTGGCAACCGGGAGCACTTTGGAAGATGCGAAATTGAAGTTCCCAACCATTGAAAAACTTTCTGCCTATTTAAATGAAGATAAAGATACCGTTACGGTTTACGATGCCAAAAAAGATGGAATTGGCTTTGAATTTTTAAAAGGGAAAAGTATTTCCTTAACAGTTCATCAGGTGAATATTCCGGTTAATGCGACTTATCTTACTTTGCACCCGGAGTGGAAGGTGATAGAGTAGGAGAGATGTGAGATCGGAGATTTGAGACGTGAGATGAATGATTCTATATAAACCTCGCAGGTTTAATTTGTTTTTAAGGGGCTTGTTAAAGGCTGAAGCCGTTAAAAAACCTGCGAGGTTTAATTATTATTTAATTACTGCTTCGAATGGCATTCTGGCCTGAATTCCTGAACTTGCAATTACCTTTTTCATTTGTTGGTAAAGCATGTAGTTATCGCCAAGTTCTTGTTTGGTGTAATAGGTTTTAACCCTGTCTGTACCCTCATCCATTAGCGATTTCCATGGGTCAATTACATCTGGATATTCTACAACTTTATAATTCTTTAATTTGGCCTTTTTAGCGGCTGCCTTAATGGCATCGTTAAAACTTCCTATTCTATCAGCCAAACCAATTTGAACGGCATCTGTACCGATCCAAACGTGGCCACCACCAATGCTATCGATATATGCTTTGCTTTTCTTTCTTCCATCGGCCACACGGCTTACAAAACCGCTATAAATTCTGTTCAGTTCATTTTGGATGATGAATCTTTCTCCTGCCGTCATAGGGCGGTTAGTGGCCATAATATCGGCGTATTTACCCGTTTTAACGCCATCAAATGTAATTCCCAGTTTGTTGGTCATTAAATTTTGAAAGTTCGGGATAATACCGAATACACCGATAGAACCTGTAATGGTATTCGGTTGCACAAAAATACTGTCGGCAGCGCAGCCAATGTAATAACCGCCTGATGCGGCAACATCGCCAAACGATGCAATAACTGGTTTTTCTTTTTTGGTTAATACAATTTCTCTCCAGATCACATCCGAAGCAAGTGCACTACCTCCCGGCGAGTTTACACGTAAAACCACTGCTTTAATGTTATCATCCAAGCGCGCTTTTCTAATTGCCCTGGAAATACGTTCCGAACCAATCTGGTTATCAGAGCCTTCGCCGCCATTAATTTCGCCATTGGCATAAATTACAGCCACTTTATCTTTTCCTTCGCCAGTATCTGTATTGTTTTTGGCATAATCATTAATCGTAACCGAACGGATATTTTCACCCCTGGTTCTCCCAGATAATCCCTTCAGCTCTTCTAAAATCTGGTCTTTATATTTCAGGGCATCGATCATTTTAAAGTTTACGGCATCTTGTGGCTGTTGTACTTTGTAATTATCGGCAATCTTATAAAGACTATCTTTTTGAATGTTTCTGCTTTGTGCAATATCAGTTAAGAAAGTATTGTACAATCCGCCAACATAAGCTGTAACCTGTTTGCGGTTATAATCGCTCATTTTATCTAAAATAAACGGCTCCACAGCACTTTTATAGTTCCCTACACGGATGACCTGCATTTCTACACCAACTTTTTCTAAAGTTCCTTTAAAGAAAGTTAATTCAGAGCTAAAACCTTTAAATTCTAAAGCGCCTTCGGGATTTAAATATACTTTGTCGGCAACTGAAGCTAAATAATATGCGCCTTGTGTATACACTTCGCTGTAGGCGATAATTTTTTTGTGAGATTTTTTGAAATCGATCAGCGCATTCCTAACCTCGCGCAAAGTTGCAAAACCCGCATTCGGACTGCTCACATTCAGGTAGATGCATTTAATATTATCATCTGTTTTGGCTTTTTGTACCGCTTTTAAGAAATCGTTTAAGCCAATACCATCTTTTTCTTCACCACCAACAATTGGCAGGTTTCCGAATGGATTTTTTGGGGTACGTTCTGTAATGGCCTGGTCTAAATTTAGGAATAGTACCGAATTGTTAGACACAACAACGGTTTTGTCGCTATCAATAGAAGATATTAAACCCACCACAACTACGAAGCAGATCACAAATACAATTACTATTGATAAGAAAAAGCCCAGCATAGAGGCAAATAAATACTTAAAGAATTCTCTCATTTAAATGTTTTAATTTTGTGCTGTAAAGATATAAAAATACATGATGCTTAATAAAGCTTTAGAGTACAGCACAGCTTATTTGTTACTGGGTGGAAATTTAGGCGATAGGGAGGGGAATTTGAAAAAAGCCATCGAACTATTGAACGATAAAATAGGTAATGTGATCGCCATCTCATCTCTTTATGAAACCGCTGCGTGGGGTAAAACCGATCAGCCTGCTTTTTTAAATCAAGCTGTAAGTTTACAAACCCGTTTAACGGCGCTCGAAGTTTTAGAACGTGCATTAAGTATAGAACAGGAACTGGGCAGGGTAAGGAAAGATAAATGGGGAGAACGGTTAATTGATATCGATCTGATCCTTTTTGGAGACGAAATCATCAATATTCCGGATAAACTTCAGGTACCTCATCCCCATATGCAGGATAGAAAATTTGTAATGGAGCCTTTAGCTGAGATTGCACCAGGGGTGATACATCCATTGATGGGCGAAACGATGCTTGATATTTGCAGAAATATTACAGATCCGCTTGAGGTTAAAAAACTGTAGCGCATTAACCTTTGATTTTAGCAGAAAAGGAACGCAGATTTTAAAGGATTAATCTAATGCGCTATGATCTGCGATTTTAATCTTCTTAATCTGCGGGAAAAACTTAGTTATATTTTATGATTAGTCGCACCCCTAAAATGCAAAACCGATAAAGCAATATACAGTACCAATACAAAAGGAATTGCTGCAAATTTTAGAAAAGCTATTAAGATAGCCGATAGGATGAGGAAGATAAATTTGATTTTATTTTTCGCCCAGCTTAAATCGCTGAATTTTAAAGAGAATATTTTTATTTCGCTTACCAGTAAAAAACTTGTAACTGCTGTAATGGCAATCAGTAAAATACTGGAACCAATAACCTGTGGATAATCGTTGGCAATAAAAGCTAGAGAACAGATAAACAAAGTATTCATAGGTGTATTCAAACCAATAAAATCTTCGGTTTGCCTTGTATCGTTGTTAAATTTGGCCAGTCTAAGTGCCGAAAAAATAGTAATGATAAATCCAAGATAAGGAAGGTATTCAGATGAATAATCGCTTGCCTTCAATAAGTGAAACATGATTACTCCCGGTAAGAACCCAAAACTTACCATATCTGCCAAAGAATCAAGATCTTTTCCAATTGCCGATTTTACATTTAATAAACGCGCAACCATACCGTCAAAAAAATCGAAAATCCCGGAGAAAATAACGAAATAGGCTGCAGTTTCTAGATTGCCTTTAAATGCAAAAACGATTCCGATACAACCCGAAAAAAGGTTTGCACAGGTAATCGCATTAGGGAGATGCTTTTTCATGAGGTATAGGGTATAAGGTTTAAGGTGTAAGGTTTAGATCCAAATAGGAACCTTAAGCCTTACACCTTTTGCCTTCCAGCCTTAAACTAGCTGTTCATCGAAATTAAGAACTCTTCGTTACTTTTTGTTCCTTTTATTTGAGATTGAACAAATTCCATCGCCTCTTGACTGTTCATATCGGCAAGGTGATTACGTAAAATCCATACACGTTGCAAAATATCTCTATCTAACAATAAATCATCGCGACGGGTACTTGAAGCCGTAATATCAATTGCAGGGAAGATACGTTTGTTAGATAATTTACGATCTAATTGTAACTCCATGTTACCTGTACCTTTAAATTCTTCGAAGATAACTTCATCCATTTTAGAACCTGTATCGGTTAATGCGGTAGCTAAAATGGTTAATGAACCACCATTTTCGATGTTACGTGCCGCACCGAAAAAACGTTTTGGCTTGTGTAAAGCATTTGCATCAACACCACCCGATAATATCTTGCCTGACGCCGGTGCTGTTGTATTGTAAGCTCTGGCCAAACGTGTAATCGAATCTAAAAGGATTACCACATCATGTCCGCTTTCTACCAAACGTTTCGATTTCTCTAAAACAATATTGGCAATTTTAACGTGGCGCTCAGCTGGCTCATCAAAAGTAGAGGCAATTACCTCTGCTCTTACACTACGGGCCATATCGGTAACCTCTTCCGGGCGCTCATCAATTAATAAGATAATTAAATAAACTTCCGGGTGGTTTTTAGCAATTGCATTTGCAACTTCTTTAAGCAGGTTGGTTTTACCTGTTTTTGGCTGTGCCACAATTAAACCCCGCTGTCCTTTACCAATAGGTGTAAATAAATCCATAATACGGGTAGAGTAATTGCTGTTATCCGTAAATAAATTTAATTTTTCTGTTGGAAAAAGTGGCGTTAAATAATCAAAAGGAACACGGTCGCGAACCTCAGCAGGAATTCTGCCGTTAATGGTTTCTACACGAACCAGTGGGAAATATTTTTCGCCTTCTTTTGGCGGACGGATGCTACCTTTTACAGTATCACCGGTTTTCAAACCAAAAAGTTTTATCTGAGACTGCGATACATAAATATCATCAGGAGAAGTTAAATAGTTGTAATCTGCAGAACGTAAGAAACCGTAACCATCAGGCATAATTTCTAAAACACCTTCATTTGTAATTACGTTATCGAAATCTAAGTTAGAATAACTGTTTTCGTTTTTGTGGTGATTGCCACCGCCCGGTTGTTTTTGCTGGCGGTTTTCGTCGCGCTGCGGTTTTTCCTGCTTTTCTTTAGGCTCTTGTTTTTGTTTTGGAGCTACCGGAAGTACTTCTGCACTTTCTTCTATTAAAGCTGAGATTGGCTTTACACTTTCTTCAGATTCAATAATTCTGTCTGGTTGCCTTTCAGGCTGCTGCTGGTGTTGAGGCTCGTCAAATAACGTTACTGCATCTCTTCTTCTTTCAATTGGCGCTGCAGGCTCATCTTTCGTTAACCTTGCTCTTTTTTTAACAGGCTTGTCGGCTGTAGTAGCTGGTTTTTCAGCGGCCACTGTAGAGGCGGCTGCTGCGGCTGCGGCAACTTTTGGTGCTTTTGCCGCTTTGGTTTTAGGTGCAGGAGTAGCTGCAATAGGTTCTATTTCACTATAAGGGTCTGCACCAGCTTTAGCGGCATTTATAATTTCTTGTTGGTGTAAAAGTACTTCAACAAGGTCGATTTTTCTTAGGGAGTCGGCACCTTCAATGCCATAGCTTTTTGCTAGCTCACGTAATTCTGTTGTGAGCTTATCATTTAATTCTGTTTTACTAAACATTCTAAATATATATGTTTCAAGAAATTTTTCATTTGTTTATAACGGATGTTTTCTGTTATAAATCTACACAGGCTTAAATATATTTGTGTTAGTGTAGGCCTGGCAGTTTCATTGTGTATAAATTCTTAAGGCTATAAAACATTAAATGAGTTCATTATGGAAAATGCTCAAATTGTTTCATAATTGTTTACAAGCTGAATAAAAAGCAACATGTGCTTTTAAAAAATGGTAACAAAAAACAAGTCTTGATAAATTTTTTCTGGGATATTCAGATAAACGGTTGAGAAATTATGTTGCAATTGTATGTATTTGAAACGTAATCTGCAAGCAAAAGTTTAAAATGTTTATAAAAATAATTAATGTGAGCATTATTTTGTCGCTCAGAAAACTTAAAAATCTTCATATTTGCAGCAAATAAGCCCATATATGACAAAGCAACAACTTTTCGAGCAGATACAAAAAAAACGTTCATTTTTATGCGTCGGATTAGATTCTTCGTTAGATAAGATACCAAAACACTTATTGAAGTATGAAAATCCGATTCTGGAATTCAATAAACAGATTATCGATGCCACAAAAGATTTGTGTGTAGCTTATAAACCCAATACTGCTTTTTATGAGTGTTATGGAAAGAAGGGATGGGAAACTTTGATCGAAACCTGGAAATATATTCCTCAGGATATTTTTTCTATTGCCGATGCCAAACGTGGCGATATTGGCAATACTTCTGCCATGTATGCAGAAACATTTTTCAATGCCGCATCATCAGATATGAGTTTCGATTCGGTTACCGTAGCACCTTATATGGGTAGCGATTCGGTAACACCGTTTTTAACTTTTAAAGATAAATGGGTAATTCTTTTGGCTCTAACCTCGAATGCCGGCCATGCCGATTTTCAGTTACAGGAAATTGGCGAAGATAAACTTTTCGAAAAAGTACTTAAAACATCGCAAACCTGGGCTACAGATGAACAGATGATGTATGTGGTAGGCGCAACCCGTGGCGCCGCTTTTGGTGATGTTCGTAAATTAGCGCCAAATCACTTTCTTTTAGTGCCGGGTGTTGGCGCACAGGGAGGAGATTTAAAAGAAGTGTGCAAGTATGGCCTAAATTCACAATGCGGATTGCTGATTAATTCTTCGAGAGGAATTATCTATGCCGGCCAGGGAGAAGATTTTGCCGAAAAGGCCAGGGAAGAAGCATTGAAACTTCAAAAAGAAATGGAGCAGATCCTAGTTAATGCTGATCTTGTTTAGGTAAATAGTTTTTATTTAACCATCAAGAAAGTTGCCTGTTTTCAAATGAATGCCACTTGGTTTAAAACTTTGTGCCCCTTTGCGCCGAACTTGGTGTGCTTTGCGGTTAAAAAATGCCCATGAAATCAAAAATAGATCTTAAACTCGTATTTGCTCTATTTGGCGTGGCCTTGATATGGGGTACAACATATTTAGGAATAAGGATTGCCGTAGAAAGCATTCCGGCCTGGTATGTAACAGCCATTCGTCAATCTGTTGCTTCGATAATTATATTGGTTCTGTTAATTAAACAGAAGGAACTAAAATGGATTGGATGGTCGAGTTTTAAACGACAGATCTTATTGTCTATTTTAATGGTGGTGATAGCCAATGGCATGACAACCGTTGCGGAAAAGACTATTCCAAGTGGACTGGCATCCTTAATTAACGCCACTTCTCCCTTGCTCGTATTTCTCGGATGCGTATTTCTGGGCATTCAAAAGGCAAGTTTAAAGGGATTCATTGGTGTTTTTATCGGATTCTTAGGTATCGTTTTTATTTTTAGAGATGGTTTGAATGATTTGCTTGAACCAGGTTACCGGAATGGGATTTTATCATTGGTAATTGCGGTTTCAGGTTGGACAGTCGGCACCATTTATTCGAAGAAACACAGTGGTAAACCTCAATACATTTTCTTAAATCTATTTTACCAGTTTGTGTTTTCAGCCATTATTCAGTTGGGCTTAGCAATGGTATTCTCCGGCAAGGCTGATGTAAGTTCCTGGAAAACAGAAAGCATATTTGCCACAGTTTATTTAGCTGTTTTCGGGTCTGTTTTAGGTTATTTCTGTTATCATTATGCCCTAAAAAAGGTTTCAGCATCCGAAGTTTCCATCTTAACTTACTTCAATACCGTTATCGCCATATTTTTAGGTTGGTTAATTTTAAATGAAAAGGTAGGTATAGATTTAGTTGTTGCAACCGTTTTAATCATTGCAGGGGTTTTTATTACCAATTATAAAAAGAAGGCCGAAGTTAAAGCAACTTAATCTTTAGGATGTGTTGTAATTAAGACTGTAGCATAAATTTTAGATGACAAAATATGTAATTATTTATAGCTTTTCAGAATATTCCACTACATTGAAGAATGAATTTTCCAGAAGATTTTCTTCATTATGTATGGCAATTCAGGTCGTTTGATTATAGCGGGCTGCAAACCACTGCTGGAGAAAACTTGAAAATTATCAATCCAGGTTTGCTGAACAAAAATGCTGGTCCGGATTTTTTTAACTCGAAAATCGAAATTGGCAATACCACATGGGCGGGTAATGTAGAAATACACCTCAGGTCGTCAGATTGGTTAAAACACAATCATCAGATTAATCCCGCCTACGAAAATGTAATCTTACATGTTGTTTATGACCATGATGCAGAAATAAAAAGAATAGACAATACTGTTTTGCCCGTTCTGGAATTAAAACACCGTATCTCTGCCGATCTCATCAAAAAATATGAAAACCTGTTTCTTACCTTAACTGATTTTCCTTGCATTGCACAAATTGGAACAGTAGATCAATTAATTGTCGATTCTTTTTTATCAAGAACCTTAATAGAGCGTTTCGAGCAAAAAACGAATGCTGTAACTGAAACCTTAAACGAATTAAATGGGAATTGGGATGAGACTTTCTACCGTTTCCTGGCGCGTAATTTCGGATTCAAAATAAATGCTTTGCCTTTCGAGTTGTTTGCCAAAGCCGTTTCGCAGCAAATTTATGCCAAGCATAAAAATAACCCAAACCAAATTGAAGCACTGGTTTTTGGTGCCGCTGGTTTTTTAAACGATCAGTTTGAAGAGGAGTATCCTAAAAAGCTAAAGGCCGAATTCCAGTTTCTTCGAAAGAAATACAATATTAAACCTATAGAAGCTTCGATGTGGAAATTTATGCGGATGAGGCCGCAAAACTTTCCTACGATCAGATTGGCGCAATTTGCAGCATTAATTGTAAAAGCCAGCCATCTTTTTTCTAAAATTATGGAAATCAAAGATATAACTCAATTGCATGCTTTGTTTGAAAACCTACCGGTAAACGATTACTGGAAAACACATTATCATTTTAAAAAAGAAACTTCTGGTGTAAATACACAAATTGGGAAAACATCCGTTGATAATGTGTTGTTAAATACGGTGGCTTTGTTTTTATTTGCGTATGGTAAACATACGGGTACACAATACTATATTAGCAGGGCGATAAAATTGTTGGAGCGTTTGCCAGCTGAGCAAAATGCAATTACAGATAAATTTACAGGGGCAGGAGTGAAGATGGATCATGCATTTGCTTCGCAAGGAATTTTGCAGCTGAAAAAGCAATACTGCGATGAGAAAAAATGTCTATATTGTGGTATTGGAATTAAAATTTTAAAGCAGGCCTAACCAGATGCTGATTTTAAACAAAACTTTCTACACTATAATCTGTTTTTAAATTATGGAATTTCCACACGAGCTAAAAGAAGTATATCCCAATCAGATTATTGAGGTTAGGGGTAATGCCGATGCCTTAACTGTTATTTTAAATAAAGATGTCGATATCCATAAATTTAAGGCAGAACTGATCAAAAAGTTTTCAGGTCTTGAAGAACAACAAACGCTTTTTATTAAACACGAGGATAAACAGGATTTTGAAAAACTCGTATTAGATTAGGCCCTGAAATAATTGTGAAGTTTTAACCGATTAATTTTATTAAATTAGGGTTTGCAATAATTGATGTTGTATTGTCGTTATTATGATTTCTAAAATAAGCTTAAAATGTTCCAGAGAATTATAACTTATTTTGAGCAACAGAGCTTTGGGGTATCCACCTATTTGGCTAATAAACTGAATATGAGTACTGCAAAGGTCCGTTTGTTTTTTATTTACTCGTCTTTTTTAGCAGTTGGTTTTCCAATATTGTTCTATTTTTTGGCAGCTGTAGTGCTCGATATCAGGACATACATGAAAAGAATGCGGTCGAGGATTTGGGAATAGCTCAGTTTTCAATTGGCAGTTTTCAGTTGTCAATTTTCAATCGGCTTATTCAGTTAACAGTTAAATCAACTGAAAATTATGAACTACAAACTGTGAACTGTTCAGTAGGCAATTAACAGTATCCAGTTAACAGTTAAATCAACTGAAAATTGTGAACTACAAACTGTGAACTGTTCAGTAGGCAATTAACAGTATTCAGTTTGCAATTGATTAAACTGAGAACTGAAAATTTCCAACTGAAAACTGACTAGTCATCGTCTCTTAAAATCTCAGCAATTTCATTAAAGCCTTTTTCTGCGGCTAAATCTGCAGGCAGTTTTCCGCCCTCCATGCGCAAAGAAACTTCTGCTCCGTGTTCTAACAATAAAATAATCAATTCTATATTTCCCAGTTGTGCGGCGGTGTGTAAGGGGGCCAATCCTGCTTTCTGACAAACATTCGGATAGGCACCCGCATCTAACAGCATTTTAGTAATATTGAAATTATTAGCGGCAACTGCCGAGTGGATCGGAAATACATTAAATCCATTTTTTGATGGCAGGTTAACATCGGCACCTTTTAAAACTAAAAAACGGGCTAAATCTTCATGACCGAAATAACAAGCTAAACCTAGCGGCGTAAATCCATCTTCCGAAAATTCGTTAATACTATTGGGACTTTGAAATATTAATTGCGAGGCCGCATCAAATTTGCCCACTGCACAAGCTTCGAACAAGGTTAGGTCATCTACAAATTCAGCAATTAAATCAGCGATTTCCTGTTTTTTATAGTAACAGGCCAATAACAGTGGCGAAATGTGATGAGAAGTATCAACATTTGCCAGTTTTGGGTTTTCAACCAAAATTTCTTTTACTGCTTGTAAATTTCCAGCCTCAATTTGCTCTTCGAGTTGCGCTATGCCCATAATATTGTTTCAAAAATCGCTTTAAATTAACAAAAATTAAGAAATTGTAAACTTTATTGCCTAAATATATATAGTGTAAGGCAATCTACCAAGACCTCAGCGGTCAAAAAAACATGATCTCTGAAAAAATGAGCCGCTGGTCGAAAATTGCCAACTGAAAGCTGTTAACTCATTTGGGCGTTACCCAATCCCGTGAAAAACGGGAAAGGGTCGGGCTTTGCAGGGCTGCGCTTCGCTCCGGTACCGATGAAGGATCGGTACTGAACCCTTACAATCCCTAACGCAAACCCACTGTCTTAGCAACCATTAGATTTAAGCCCTAAGAACTACAGACTCAGGTTAAATAAACCTGATAGAACGAAAAGCCCGGATCCCGATTTTTTCTATCGGGAGAGGACTTGAAGTGATAGCAGGACTATCATAACCGAAATGAACCGAACCCTGCTTTTCAAAATAATAGGAACAGCCTAAGTCACATGGTATCTGAGGCCTTACAGGTTTTTTAAACGGTTTCAGCCCTCAATGAGAGCTTTAAAAATAAATTAAACTACGAGTTAAACTGCTCTGTCCGTAGCGTTAAGCATAGCGTCTCTATGGATATAAGAATAAAATTGAGTTTATAAACTCAATTAAAACGAGTCACAGACTCTTTTCTATTATTAATCCGTAGAGCCCTTCGGAACTCTACGGACAGATATGACTTGAAGTGATAGCAGGACTATCATAACCGAAATGAACCGAACCCTGCTTTTCAAAATAATAGGAACAGCCTAAGTCACCTGGTATCTGAGGCCTTACAGGTTTTTAAACGGTTTCAGCCCTCAACTAGACCTTTAAAAATAAATTAAACGACGGGTTAAACCTATAAGGTTTTGCGAAAAAAAATCCCGTTTAACCTCTCCAGGTAAAACGGGATAAAACCTAAAACAAAATCCGTTTCATTTGATAAAACGTAACAACTTGTGTGTTGTTAAAATAATAGACAATAATTTCTGTTTAAGGTTTAATGCCTGATGAATATTTTTATTTAATTTAAGGCAGATTATAAAACCAATAGATAGCGGTGCGTATTTAGCTCTTCTTGAAAATAGTGAGTGGTATGATAAAGCCCTAGCAGCAATGCTTACAATTTGTGATTATTTTTTTTGTTAGGCTTTCGTTAATGCTGCGCAGTTTTATCTAAGTTTGTTCAATATTAAATTATTTAGGATAGAAAATGTCGGTAAGGGGTAACCAGTTTAAAACCAATACATTCAGAGATAAAGGTGCAGAAAATGCACCTGGCAGATCATCATCAGGTCGGCAGCCGAAAGAAAAAAGAGATTTTTTGCCAAGCTTCGATCTGGCAGATGGCCGTGCAGTTAAAATTGTAGGTCTGTTTTTTGTGATATTGTCACTTTATTTTTTAATTGCTTTTACCTCGTATTTATTTACCTGGCAGGATGACCAGAGTTATGTAATCGATGCTAATGGCGGTTGGGGCAATCTTTTTAAAACAGCAGAAGAACTAAAAGAAGCTGGCGTTTCTATACCGGTAGTTCAAAACTGGCTAGGTAAGTTTGGCGCCTTGTTATCGCACCAGTTTATTTACGAATGGTTCGGTATTGCATCTTTCCTGTTTGTTTTGGCCTTTTTTATTATCGGTTACCGTTTATTATTTAAAGTTAAAATCCTTTCCATCTCAAAAACATTGGGTTATAGCTTTTTCTTTTTATTGTTTATATCCCTAACCCTAGGTTTTGCACATAGTTTCTGGTCAGAATCGCCACATTATTTAGAAGGCGAGTTTGGGTATTGGAGCAATAAATTATTAGGTGCCCAAATTGGCGCAGCTGGGGTAGCAGGACTAATCGCTTTTGCTGGTTTGACCATTTTAATTATCGCCTATAACATCGATTTTAAATTTCCTGAACGTAAAGAGAAAGAGGTTTACCTGGATAACGAAACGCCAGATTATGTGAATGATATCAGAGAGCAGGCCGTAAAGAACAAAACGTTCGACGAGCCTTCAGCACCCATTGAATTTCCGGTACGTGATAAGCCAGTAAGTAACGAACGTAAACAACAAAATGTGGTATTACAGCCAAGCCGTTTCGAAGAAAAAGAAGAGGAAGAAACTATTGCACCTGTTGTATTATCTCCGTTGGCTACCAATCTGCCTCTGGCTACTGCTGCGGCAACAACACTTCCATTAACGGTAGAACCATCAGTTGAAACCGAAAAGGAGCCTGCTTTTACGATCGAAAAAACTGAGGAAGAAAAAAAATCGGATGATCTGGTAGAACAGTTTGGTAATTATGATGAAAAACTAGATTTATCTGGCTATAAATATCCAACAATAGATTTGCTCGAAAATTATGGCACCAATAAAATTTCGGTAAATGCCGAAGAATTGGAAGCCAATAAAAATAAAATTGTAGAAACCCTTAATCATTACAATATAGAAATTGATAAGATTAAGGCAACCATTGGCCCAACGGTTACCCTTTACGAAATTATTCCGGCCCCTGGGGTAAGGATTTCGAAGATTAAAAACCTGGAGGATGACATTGCACTTTCGTTGGCGGCCTTAGGTATCCGTATTATCGCACCAATGCCGGGCAAGGGTACAATTGGTATCGAGGTACCTAACCAGCACCCGGAAATGGTGCCCATGCGCAGCATTCTAAATACCGAAAAATGGAGCCAAACCACTATGGATTTGCCAATTGCATTGGGTAAAACCATCAGCAATGAAGTTTTTATAGCAGATTTGGCTAAAATGCCTCACTTATTGGTGGCAGGGGCAACTGGTCAGGGGAAATCGGTTGGTATTAACGCCATTCTGGTTTCGCTGTTGTTTAAAAAACACCCTGCACAACTTAAATTTGTACTGGTCGATCCGAAAAAAGTAGAGTTAACCCTATTTAATAGAATTGAAAGGCACTTTTTAGCTAAACTGCCGGGAGAGGCTGATGCCATTATTACCGATACCAAAAAAGTAGTCAATACTTTAAACTCACTTTGTATCGAAATGGATCAGCGTTACGATTTATTGAAAGATGCACAGGTTAGGAATTTAAAAGAATACAACGATAAGTTTGTTAAACGCAAGCTTAATCCAAATAACGGCCACCGCTTTTTACCATTCATTGTTTTAGTGGTAGATGAGTTTGCCGATTTAATGATGACCGCCGGTAAAGAGGTGGAGGCACCAATTGCACGTTTGGCACAGTTGGCCAGGGCAATCGGAATTCACCTGGTTCTGGCTACGCAGCGTCCATCGGTAAATATTATCACAGGTACCATTAAAGCCAACTTCCCGGCCAGGTTAGCCTTTAGGGTATTGTCGAAAATCGATTCAAGAACCATTTTGGATAGTGGTGGCGCCGATCAGTTAATTGGCCGTGGTGATATGCTTTTATCTACAGGTAGCGACTTAATCAGGCTACAGTGTGCTTTCGTTGATACACCTGAGGTAGACCGGATTTCTGAGTATATTGGTAACCAACGCGGTTATGCAGATGCTTATCAATTGCCAGAATATATAGATGAAGCAGGAGAGGGCAGTAAGGCCGATTTTGATCCTAATGAACGTGATAAGTTTTTTGAAGATGCGGCCAGACTGATTGTGATGCATCAGCAGGGTTCTACCTCATTAATACAGCGTAAACTAAAATTAGGCTACAACAGGGCAGGAAGAATTATCGATCAATTGGAAGCGGCGGGAATCGTTGGTCCGTTTGAAGGAAGCAAGGCGCGCGAAGTCTTGTATCCGGATGAATATTCTTTGGAACAGTTCTTGAATAGTATGAATGACAAAGATTAGATTAAACCAATAACAAAAAATCTACTCTAACGTTTCAAAAGGAAAAATTTAAAAAAGAAAAGATGAAGAAATTAATTTCAGCATTAATGGTTGTAGTTGCTTTTACAACTTCAACTTATGCTCAAACTGATGCGAAAGCTAAAGCCATTTTAGCTGAGGTGAGTAAAAAATACAAATCGTATAATATTGTAAAAACAGATTTTACCTTCACTTTGGATAATCCAAAAGCAAAAGTAAAAGAAACCCAGCAAGGTACTTTGTATGTTAAAGCCAATTCTAATAAGTATAGGGTAGCCATGACCAATCAAGAATTGTTTAGCGATGGTAAAAGCCAATGGACTTATTTGAAAAAAGACAAAGAGGTGCAGGTGAGCAATGTAGATAATAGCGGCGATGCGATTAATCCTGCAAAGATTTTTACGGTTTACGAAAAAGGATTTAAATATGTGTACACAGGTGAAGAAAAGGCAGGTGCTAAAACATACCAAATGATTGATTTAACACCTGTTGATGCTAAAAAATCGATTTTTAAAGTACGTTTAAGTATCGATAAAGCAGCTAAACAAATTGCAAACGTGGTATTGTTCGATAAAAACGGCAACAAATACACTTACAATGTGAAAACATTTTCGCCAAATGTAAATGTACCAGAAACTACTTTTGCTTTCGATGCCAAAAAATATCCTGGTGTTGAAGTAGTAGATTTAAGATAATTGTTATTACCGCCAAGGCGGGATGAAACCTGAAGGTTCAGCTGGAAACAGCTGAACCTTTTTTGTTTTACTGTGCTATAGATTTTTGAATTCATGAGTAAGTGTAATTGTTTTTTTTGAAAAGCATTTGCAGTAATTCTTAGGTTACACCAGTCCCGCCATTCGCTATAGGCCCGATGAAGAATCGGGCGCTGCCGCTGCTGTCGGGTTTAAGTGGCTTGGTCCTTTTAAGAAACAATGGTTTCTGGCCAACATTTGAATAGAATAAATTCTTTAGAAATAGTGAGGTTAGCGCATTTCAATAAAACTGGCAGGAACAAACACGGATTCCGATACTGATAGAAGTTAGTATTTGGTCAAAACCAGAGAAGCTGGATGACAGGTTTACAATAAATCGTCATCTCGACCGTAGTGGAGAGATCTTTTAATCTAGTTCAAAGATCTCTCCACTACGCGTTGCTCCGGTCGAGATGACGCTGGATTTTTATAAATGAACATATTGGTTGATAAATTTTTCATCATGTGTTTATGAATGCTGCGCAGATTTATCTAAGTTTGTTTCCAATGTCATTGCCACTAACAAACCATACCTTAGAGAAATTAGAAACCCTGCTTTTTGCCATGGGTTATAAGGTTCGTTATGAGAAAGGGAACTTTAAAACGGGTTCTTGCCTGCTCGAGCACAATAAGGTTGTTGTGGTAAACAAATTTTCAAATCTGGAAGGAAAAATTGCTGCATTGGTAACTTTGGTGAAGCAAACCAATACTGATGAAAACATGTTAGAAGAAAAACAGCGCCAATTTTACCTGTCCTTACAGCAAACCGAATTATTTTAATGAAGATACAACTCCAGCATTACAATTATAGAAAGGAAAGTTTAAGCAGATGAAGGTTACTTTTTTAGGTACTGGTACATCACAAGGCGTTCCTGTAATTGCTTGTAATTGCGAAGTTTGTTTATCGGCTGATAAAAGAGATAACCGCTTACGGACTTCGATATTAATTGAAACAGCTGATAAAACCATTGTAGTAGATAGCGGGCCTGATTTCCGTTACCAGCTTTTACGCGAAAAAGTAAAAGATCTCGATGCGGTATTGTTTACCCACGAACACAAAGACCACATTGCCGGTTTAGATGATATTAGGCCCTTTAATTACCTGCTGCATAAGGTAATTGATGTTTATGCAACAGACAGGGTTCAAACGGCTTTAAAAAGAGAATTCTATTATATTTTTGCTGAAACTAAATACCATGGTTTACCGCAGATTAATCTGCACACCGTAACCAATGGCGAAGATTTTAAAATCGGCGAAAGTACCATTATTCCTTTTGAAGTGATGCATCATTTGTTGCCCATCACTGGGTACAGAATTGGTGATTTTACTTATATTACGGATGCTAAAACCATATCAGAACCAAGTTTTGAGAAAATAAAGGGAACAAAAATATTGGTCATTAATGCTTTGCAGAAAGAACCACATATTTCTCATTTTACACTTGGTGAGGCCATTGCCTTTGCGGAAAGGGTAGGGGCAGAAACCACTTATCTTACACATATCAGCCATAATCTGGGTAAACATGCCGATGTAGAAAAAGATTTGCCTTCGAACATCAGGTTGGCTTACGACGGGCTTAGTTTCGAATGTTAGCGTTATTTAACGTATAAGCTTCATTCGTTTGTGATCAAAAAACGAAACTCCCGCAATACGTACTCGCAGATATTCCCATTCTGTCGTCTGCAATGAAAGCCATCCAGGTGTGAAATGTCTTTCCTTTATAGAAGGACGGAATTTCCAGGCTTTCCGTTTCTTTTAACCGCCTGGCACCACCTGTTTCATAGATGGCGGTTTTGTTGTCCACATCATAAACCATTAACATCACCTGGTCATGTTTCCTGGTGTAATCGCCGTTAGAATTATCCGTCCAGCTGAAATGTACACCCGCATCGTCGTGTTCCAGCTTAATCCCCTCCGCACCGGTGAGGTTTCCAAAGCTTAAACGCACAGCGGCATAGTCGATTTCGCCGGCGGCATTTTGGGCATTCAGCATGTTATAGGATTTTGCAACATTATGGGCGGTCATCATGCGTTTTTTCGACTCCAGGTTAAAACCAATCCGGATAAAACCAACAATAGGGCTTAAGAAGGTCTGCATCATGGTAAAACGGGATCTGCAGGTCTTTTGATCAGCACTACCGGTTTTGTTTTTTATGGACTTTCTCCGTTTGCTCCTGATGACCCATTTCCCGTTCAGGTAATAACCGGTCACAGCGCCCACCGTCCCGGTGAAGCCGCCGTTAATTCCGTTTTCTATTTTTCCCATGATTGCGTTAATTATGTTATACAATATAGCAAATTGCTGATTAATAAACTAATAAGTTGTATTTGCTTCTGATTTACGTCGACTTTTATTCGGGCACAATTGTCATAAGTCCGACGAAACCCCGACTTAAATGCGACAAAAGTCCGTCTAAAAGATTAAGTTGTTATATACGTCTTATACGGTTTACTATACTAAAGTCGTGTTACTGCTTATAATTGAATTTGGTGTTACTGTTTATGGTTTACCATGTTAAGATTTGCTTTCCGAAATTTTAGTTCAAAAAATATTTTATGAATGTTGCAGCGCAAGATGGTTAATTTATATATTTGCAAACTTCAAACCCAGGTGGCGAAATTGGTAGACGCACCAGCTTGAGGGGCTGGCGCCTGTATGGGTGTGGGAGTTCGAATCTCCTCTTGGGTACTAACCGGAGTTCAGGTTTTTTAAATCTTGCTCCGGTTTTTTTATTTCCTATTGATTTGGAGCTTTAGTAAAATGATTATTGCGAATAATTAATTAAGTTTTTAAAGCACAAGTCAGCCAAAACAGTTCCGCAACTGCTAAGACTGCGCTAGAAAGGAGTTGGGTCGGAATTCGACATTCACGAAGGTAACTTACTGGATGTTACTCAGCAATATAGAGATTCAGTGAAATAAATATTACTCTATTTTATATTTGTTAGTGGTGAAACAACCTCAAAATAGAACAAAGTACAATTTTTTACATTTGCCAATTAGGCAATTTTTATAGTTGCAAATAATGCAATGTCTCGTACTGAATTTACCTTTTGTTTTTGAAAAATGAGCTGAGAATATATTAGATTTGCGGATGACATTTAATCTGTTCCTCGACGAGAGTTGCCATTTTGAAAAGGACAATTCCTCGGTAATGTGTATTGGGTATATTAAGGTGCCCGAAGCATCATATCAGAAGCTATATGAATGCATCCGCAATCTGAAGCTCGAACACAAGTCTACCTTTGAGTTGAAATGGAACAAGTTCTCAAGTTCTAGGTTACCTTTTTATAAGGCACTTGTCGATCTTTTCTTTGACAATCCCCTCGAATTTCGTTGTATTCTGGTCAAATACAAGGATCGCTTATCACATGAAGAGTTTAATGGCGGTTCGCACGAAAACTTTTATTATAAGATGACCTACTTTCTTCTAAAGCCAAACAACCTCGGTTCGGATTATAAGGTCTTTTTGGATGTCATCAATACGCGCGGTAAGGATAGGTTGAATAAGATACAGGAAATTTTCAAGCACTTGCACAATGGCGAATCTCCCTTTGTTTCATTTCAGCATTTGCACACGGAAAATCTCTTTTTCCAGCTTACTGATCTCTTTGTAGGGGCAATAACTTACAAATCGAGGGTGGTTGCTGGTGATTTTAATGCTCCCCATCCTGCCAAGATGGAATTTGTCAAGTATCTAGAAGAAAGGTCTGGGTATCTTTTGGAAGAAGGGACAGAGCCTTGGGAGACCAAGTTCAATATTTTCGATCATCAACCTAACATGAACAAGAATGTCGGTCAGTAAACTTAAGCCATATTTTGATGACGATATCTTAGATGCATCCTTCAATAAATCCCAACTTGATGAACTGTACGAGGTTTTCAAAGAGCACTTTGTTTTTGATGCCTTTGAAATCGATGGTAAAAGGATCAAGATCATCCATCAGAAATCTAGGGTAAAGCAATATTCAGAATATTCGGAAACTTTTGCGCACATCATATCTAGGAAGACTTATATTTTGGATGCGAGGATCTATGAATGTCAGCGGGCCAACAGGATACATTGGATTAGACCTGTTTTACAGTCTCATCCCTGCAAGGATATCTTCTACTATAGGTGGAAGGACGATGAAGGTGTATGCAAGCATCACTACTGGTTATTCGACAAAGATTTTATGGTGGTAACAGTAGATGTAAAACCAGATTTAAGGATTGTAACCACTTTCTGCGTTGACAAGGATCAAAAATCGAAATTTTATGAACGATACAAGAATTTTCAGGAAGGAGAGGATTGTCTTTAAATAAAAACAGCACCCGGTCGGTGCTGAGCGCAAATACGGCTTTGCGTTGCCAATACATTTGTCCTTTGGGCAATGATAGCACAAAGATATAAAATATTTATAAATATTTATAGTTTTCTTTATAAATAAATGGTTACGATCATTCTGGAATTCGACATTGATACATGAAGAAACTATCAATGTAGATGCAGTATGAACTCTGTTCAGCTCACTCTCAATTAACGACTTTCTTAATGAAATAAAGGTATATTGTGGATAATATCCAATCTCGGTATTTGCTGGCATATTTGCCAACTTTTCTAATATAATCCGGTAACAATCTACTTCATGAAAATCTGAATAATTTTGATACTCTTTTTATATGAAACCCTTTTCTTTCCAAATCTTCGATTATAGGTTCAATAAGCAACAAAAAGGGATTTAAATGTTCAATTATTCCTGCTAATCGGTACTTCACCGGAGTTCAAGCTTTTTAATTTTGGCTCCGGTTTTTTTATTTCCTGTTGATTTGCACTTCAGTAAAATCATTATTTAGGATAATTAATTTATTAGGCTTTGGAAAGCGCAAGCGTATTTCCGGAAAAATCTTAAGCTCATTGGACTCACTTTTAGTTCTTTATTTCAACTCGCAGGAATGGATTGGTTTCATTTGCGACTTTTCCAAAATCGATGTAAATCTCACCGTCTGAATTGGTTGTAAGCAGATATCGTTTTTGCTGATTATATCCTTTCCAAATATTCCAACCTCGACTTGACTGTGTGTATTTTGAGTTTGCACTTGTGTCACAAATTGATCCATCTGAAATGATGGTGAGTCTCGGATTGGCAGTCCTGACAAATTCACTGTGATAGGCAGATTCTCTACCATGATGAGGGGCTATTAAAATATCGCAGTTGCTGATGGCTGTTTTGAAACCAGTATCCTGCATTAATTCTTCCAGTGAATCGTATTCATTATCTCCCGGAATAACTACTGTCAAACCTTCATAAGTCATCACGGTCACTATGCTGTGATTGTTGAAGTTATTTTTAGGCAATGTGGGAGTAGAAAAATGCTGAAACTTCACGCCCCCCGTATTCGAGCTGATGTGTACATCTAAAGAAGTCCCAGTTACATCGACGTTATAGCCGTCATTTAAACTGAAATATTTATCAAATTTATCCTGATCAGCTAATCTGATGGTGCCAGAAACATCCTCTCTGCTTAACCACTTTGGCCTGAGTAGAACATCTACGTGAATGCCCATTCTATCTAAATTTAAAATGTCATCGATATGGTCTTTGTGCGGATGGGTAATCGTGAGGTGATTGATTGTGGAAAGCTTGTAGTGGTTTTTTATTGTTTCCAATGGACTTCTGTCATTACTGTTTTCAGAGTAATCACCACGCCCAAGGTCAATCACATGAACACGGTCATTTGGTGTTTTAATAAAAATAGCACTACCGTGTTTCACGTCCCAAACACGCATTTTTACTGTTCCCATATTATTGTTGTTTTATTTTAAGGTATTCACTTAATACTTCTCTTGCATAAAAGTATGCTCTCTGT
The DNA here is from genome assembly GCF_052045595.1 of Pedobacter sp. 22163. Lineage (NCBI taxonomy): Bacteria > Pseudomonadati > Bacteroidota > Sphingobacteriia > Sphingobacteriales > Sphingobacteriaceae > Pedobacter > Pedobacter sp. 22163. The sequence continues at coordinate 428,069 of NZ_JBQEPM010000002.1, forward strand.
TTAGCTCTCAGCCAAATGATAAATAATAGTGGTAGGAGTATAATGTAAAATCTGTAATCGCAGCTGTGCTGGTACAATACAAAAGGAACACCGAATAGGGCCGTGGTTAGCAGGCTTCTAGAAAAAGCGTAATGAGCGTTGAAGTCTTCGATTTTAGTATTATTGCCACCATTTGTCTTCCTGACAGCGCAGCTGAACAATTCGTCCATAGAAGGGGTTCTACTTGAACATTCTTCTTTTAATAGGTTTTTGACTTTATCTGATGCATAAAATTTCACTTTCCATATATTCTTGCCTTCAAGCAATCGCGTGGAAGGCTTGCCTCCCCAGGTAAGGTAATAGATGCCTTCAAACCAGCTTGACAGCGCAGCCATCACATAGCCTAATAAAAAAGCTTCAGCGGTATAAGGAACTATCAAATCTTTATTGAAAGGTATTTCAAAGAGTTGCATCCCGGCAAGTAATGCCAGAAATCCAGGTATTAGTGAAGTAAGAATGTCATATGCCTTGAAATTCATTAATGCAATTTACTAACAATATTAGTGTTTTGAAATACTAAATTTTGAGTATTTCTTCAAATTCTTTTACAAAAAGAACCTATACTGACAATTTTTCGCTACCACATAAAGGTCTATCCCTGGCATGAAAAAAATAAAAATTTAGATGAATCCTAACATAAGACCTGAATTCCAATATGACATTCAAAAATCACCAATATAATATGATCGCATCCGGAATCCTGGGGATTTCGCCTTTAAGTTTTAGGGATTTTTGGTATTTAAAAGTTATGAACAAAAACGGATTTAATTATAAGTGTTAATTAACTTAGGGCTTGTTTTTAGTAGGCCGATTCGGTTTACTTAAGATTTAAATCAAAATTTTCATGTGCGCTCTTTTACGAATTAATATTCATGATCTGTTTAATACCCGGGAGAATGCTTATCTCTATTGGGGAATAATTGTTTTTCTTGGATTTATTTCTGTCAAAAGTTTAAGGAAGGATTTTTATCCAGTTTTGAAAAGTTTATTTAGCAAAGACTTTATTCCGATCTATCTTCTCACAATTGCTTACATATCGCTTTGCAGCTATTTACTATCCAAACTAAATTTTTGGGATAAAGGCTTGCTGAAGGATACTATATATTGGGGTGTTTTGGCTGCTTTACCGATGATGTTCCGTATTATTCAATCTAAGAACCTCTCGAAATATTTTTCCGATTTCGTCAAGGAATTATTTAAAGTCACTATCCTGTTGGAATTCGTTATAGGACTTTACACATTTAATTTTTGGGTGGAGTTACTATTAGTTCCTTTTACGGTGTTTTTGGCGGTGTTAATTGTCTTTAGTGCTCGTGAAGAGAAAAACCTAAAAGTCACTAAATTACTTAATGGTTTGAGTCTCGCATTCGGAATCTTATTAGGTATCATCGTCATCAGCCATATTATAAAGAATTTCGAAAAATATTGGACTATTGAATATTTAAAGCAGTTTTTTCTGCCTATTTCCCTTTCGTTATTGTTTGTTCCTTTTTTATATTTGCTGGTTTGCTACGCCCGTTTTCAAGAGGTTTTTGTGATGCTAAAAATGAGATTAAAATCTAAATCATTACTTCGTTATACCAAAATGAAAATTCTGTTAAACTTCTACAATAACATTGAGGGATTAAAGCGGTGGCAGATGTTGTCTGCTAGGCTGCATCCGAGAAATAAGCTAGAAGTTTCTAATTCGATATTGCAGATGAAGCAAACACAAAAAAGAGAGGCTAATCCTTCAATTGTAGCCCTAGATTCCGGGTGGTCTCCCTATGTGGTTAAAGATTTGCTGGTTGAAAAAGGTGCCATTCTTGGTTTCTATGAATTTCTTTCTCCAGGGGATTGGGGGGTAACCTCTAATTTCGTTCAGCTTGATAGGAATCTTTGGGGAGCTAACCTGACTTACGGTGTGTATGGAAATGAGCTTGCGGTCACGGCTATCAAATTAAGATTAGACGTCATTGATGCCAAACTGGTGGGTGCGACCGAAACAACGTATTGTGATTATATTGGAGTCGTTTTTAAAAAATTGTTTAATACCGAACTTCCCGTTGAAATTTATACCGGTGTTCTACTTCATGAGACTGAAAGCTTCAAATTTTCAAACTGCCAGATTGTAATTGACAAATCTTATTTCAATAATAAAATGGATGGATATAGGTTGAAATTTTCAATTATCCATGATCAGCATAAAGAAGTTAAAGAATAGATTTAAAGATATCAGTATGAACTATCAAAAAACGCTTGAATTCATCACCAATAATCAGCATAGTGACTTGAAGGATTTTTATGATAAATCTTATGAGAAGCTTAAGGAACTGAATAAACGCATTGACCGGATGACGATTTCATTATTGGTAGTAGTGTTAGTATATTTTCTGCTGGCGAAAACTTCAATTGAGAGTTTCAGTATTGGACCATTCAGTATAAAGGATATCAGTGTCATTGGCCAGCTTTTGCCAGTACTGTTCGCTTATTTGCTGTTTGATTTACTGATATCATCCATTCATAAAACGGAGGTGCTGATTACAGTAAAAATGTTATTCTTGAGTATGTATGTTCAAGATGTGGCACCCAGTGATTTTGATGCAGTCAAAAACAAGCATGGTTTTTTTACCAGAATACTGTTGCCGTTTTCATTTACGACAGAACTCTCGAGGTTGGTTTCGGGAAAAACACCTGTTGGTTTAGGTTGCTTTGGAATTTTACTGGGTCTTCCGTTACTAAGCTTATACTTTTTACCATTTGTTTTGGAATACTTTATGTTAAAAGATCTTTATACCAATGGCTATACGGAAACAATTGGAAAAATTTCATTTTATATGACAATCTATATTAATCTAGGATTGATTTTTTATTATATAAAGGTTGTGATAAATAATTACCGGGATTTAAAGGATCAAGGAATTGACAATAATACAAATTAGAAGCTAGAGACATTAGAAAGCTATTGACCTTCCTAATCACATTCCAGAGCATCTAAAGTATAGGTATTGGAAAGGTTAGCCCTCACAATCCGCAAGGGCTTTAATTTAGTTTAGCCATTCATCACTCAAAACTTCTCTTCCCATCAACACTATAACTGTAAATAACCATATATTCGGTTCCCTTCTTTTGAAAATGCCCAATAGGGATATCACCTTTTTCAAAGTAGGCCGATTTACTTTCGAAAGGAATACCGCAAAGAATGGTATTGGGTTCAATTTGATGATAAACAACATCGTTTCTACTGTTTGCAATAGCCATCAATGCTGATAAATTTTTGCTCGATCCTTTTTGGTTATATTTTGGATGATGCGGGTGCTGATTGGCCGATACCCAGGCGCCCTGCGCCATCGGTTTATAAAATTTGCCTAATGGAATATCGAAGCGGCGTGGCAAAAAACAAGAAGCTATTGTACCATTGGTGGTAATGGTTCCGGTTTCTATAAAGAAATGGGTAATTTGAATCCAGTGCCTGGTGAGCTGGTATACATATTCCCGAATTGAATTTTGTCCATCTTCTAAAAATTCTGCCCAACCGGTATAGCGTGGCAAAGTCATCATGATTTCAGAAACATTACCATCAATATGATGTAAGGTAGCCTTTACCCCACAAATGGCAGGTAATACATTAATGTTGGCTGATTCAGCTGCAACCTGAGCAGGGAGCTGTGTGTTTTGGTTTTTACTTTTGGTAGTTCGCATAACCGTAAAATAAAGTATCCTGGTCGCTGCGAACTACCAAATAACTCTTCACAGAGAAATTGAAAATGTGGGGCTACCACTCGACCAGGAATATTGTTAAAGAAATTTAATTGATTTTAGCTCTGTGTTTAAGTGAATGATGATATTAATTAGTAATTCGCATCAGCAATTTAGAAATAATATCTCAAATCACATAGAAAAATCTTAATTATTAAATTTGGCAGGTTTGATAGGTCGTGCCATCGATTTCCTCGTTGACCAGCCTCTCTTCCAATTTGTAGTTTTTTTCATCAATTAGTATCGAAGATTATTTGATTATGTCTATTCCGGTTAAATAATAAATAGCTGTTAAACTACTTTTCTTGAATATGACAGGTTAGTAATCTGATATTATTTTACTCTAATTAAATTTAAATCCCCAAAATCAAAGCTAAAGTCAATACCTGGTGAAATGCCTTTCATTGTAAAAGATTGTGCCTTACCTTTTTCTTTAAAGGAAAATGCAGCAAATGCATCGCAATTCATGTCCTGGTATTCCCATTTAATAGCAAAGGTATTTGCATTATAGAAATACATTGGGCCATTTAATTTTGGTGAACGTAAACTTTTAATCCAAAGCTGCTTGCCCTTCATAAAAACCTCCATCTTTCCAAACCATTTATCTTCATACATACCCGTATAATCCTCGTTTTTAATTTTGGTAGGCTTTAGAGAATCTACTTTTTTCCAAACTTTCCTCGTTACTTCATCAATATTATTTGTATTAGACTTAAGATTTCTTGCCCTGTTATCAATCCATTTGGCATCATCTAAGCCAAAATAGCTATCTGTAATTGCTCTCGTAACGGCAAAAGCAAGACTTCCACCACCACTTTCAGTATTCGTTAGCACTACAATGCCTAAATTCAAATCTGGAACCAGGGTCACCTGCGATAACATACCTGGCAAACCGCCGGTGTGCATGGCCACCAAATTTCCCCGTACGTCATTTAGGAGCCACCCTAAGCCATATCCGTTAAAATGGGTATTGTATCTTTCGGATACATAGTTTGGTAAAACCGTTTGTATCGTCCACATTTTAGCACTGTTAGCTGTAGAGAACAATGAAGACTTCTTGTCATTTCCGTATTTCCCCCTGTTCAGCTGCATGATCATCCACTTTGACATATCATTCACATTAGAATATATGCCTCCGGCAGGGCTAATCATTCCGATATTGAAACGATTAATAGTTTTTAAGGTACCTGTGGCTGTAGAGTGTGGTGTTGCGAGGTTTTTTATTTCATGAATAAGAGAGTCACCAATAAACGAGTTACTCATTTGTAAGGGTTGGAAGATGCGTTTTTGAATAAAATCTTCAAAACTCATGTTACTTACTCTTTTAATGACTTCACCAGCAATGATATAGAGTAGGTTATCGTAATTGTATTCTGTTCTAAATGCAGAAACTGGTTTAAAATTCTGGAAAATAGTGGTGATGTCTTTTACCGTGAAATCTGCTCCATCGGGAAAAAACGTCAGGTCGCCAGCACCAAGCGCGAGGCCGCTTCTGTGCGTTAACAAATCGACAATATTAAAATTATCAGTTACATACTCATTGTACATTTTAAATTCCGGAATGTAATCCTTCACCTTATCGGCCCATTTTATTTTTCCCTCATCAACCAATATGGATAACGCAGCTGTTGTAAATGCCTTACTGTTGGAAGCTATCTGAAAGTTCGTAAATTCTGTAGTTAATTGTTTTGTATCAATCGAATTAACTCCATAGCCTTTTAGATGGATTACCTTCCCATCTTTTACAACGGCTATTGCAGCTCCGGCTACTTTTAATTTGTGTATTGCTTCTTGCATCAGCGAATCAATCTTAGAAGAAGATAGCTGTGCAAAACTTTGCAGACAAGTAAAAAGAATAGCGGAGGTGATTACTATTTTAACAATTATTTTTTTCATGGCAATTAGCTTTAAAATTTCGTTAGTTTATTGCCGGTATTTATCTTAAGCAATAAGTTGCTACAAAGTGACTGAGAAAAAAATCATCGAAATTGTAAAATTGTTACCAACTATGTAAAAAGCCAAACATTTTTATTTGCCGTGTTCACATTTTTAAAGAAAAGATTGGGATTGATTTCTGTAAGGGATTTGAAATCTTTGATAAGATGAGATTGATCAAAAAAAAGGTTCTCGTACGACAGTTCAGTTAGGCTTTTTAAACCTTGATATTTGTTAATTACGTTTCTGAACCGGAATATTTTCCTGTATTCAATTAGAGACTTGCCTAAGTTCTTCTGAACTAAATTGTTTAGATGCTTTCTAGAAATATGATGTTTTTTAGCAATGTCTTCGATCTTGATGTTAGACTCCGTGTCTAATAAGATAGTTTTCATAAATGCCAGGTCTTTCGTCATCAATTTTGATAACCAATAATTTTCAAGGGCATCTATTTGCAATGGTCTTTTGTCAATGTGAAAAATTTTACCCATTTCATCTTTAAAATCTAAAAATTGTGGAATAAATTCTGTCATTTTTTTTTGAGAGAACATTGTTTCCAGATTATCTACAAAATAATTAATACCTAGCGGTTTGAAGTAAATGGTAATCTCTTGGAAGGGTCCTGTATAATGCACTTCTATTGGATTTCTGTAACGATACGCGAAACTCGCATATATATTGTTATCACAAGAGGGCTCTATAGAAATTTTATTAATGTCTAGTTTTACTTTAGAATTAAGGTTTACGGTAACAATACCATAATTGTTTGGGAATGTCGTGTAAGCTTTAATAGCTCCAGGTCCATGATCGTTTAAAAAATAATAACCTTCAATATATTGTTTTAAGATGTCGTTTTCTGGCGTGTAAAAATGTAATTCCAAGGTGTTTTTTTTAAAATCTATTTATAGTAAATAGACACGCAAAAAACCTTAAAGTGACAGAATGTATTGATTTAGTTTTATTTAGGAAATGTTGAAGGAGAAATGCAAAACTACTTCTTTTCACATATGCCATTTTTTGTTCTATTATAATCTAGTCAAGGCGATTAATTGAAAATCACCTTGACTTTTAACACCTGATTAAATGAACTCTTTTCTCTCCAAATCCTCGATGATAGGCTTTGTAAGCAAAAGAAATGTTTAACACTAGCCAGTAACGTTAAGCGATTGAATTAAACCCTCCTGAAGAACAAGGTTAAAGTTAAGAATGACCGGGCTACCTGGAAATGTTCCCGAAATCTCAGCTGCAAATACCGAACCCTTTTCATCTTCCTTATAACTAATCGGTTTTAAAGTAGCATGATATTGTTGGTTCGAATTTTCAATCCATTTTTGAATTGCTGCCCTTCCAATATGGTTCTTTCCTTCGTCGAATACTTCGGCATTTTCTGAAAAAAGTGAAGAATAAGCTACAGCATCATGGCTGTTTTGCGCTGCAATTAGGTCTGTTATAAAATTTGGTAAGTTCATGATATTTGTTTTTAGATTAACTTATTGTTGTACAAATTTCGGTGGTACTGGCGTGATGCACAAGTAGGGCATTACGATTCGAATAGGGAAAAATTTATCCGTATTGTTTCATTAATGGCCTGGATGTATCTTTGTTAGATGTATGAGAAAAAAACTTTTCCCAATTTAAACTGTGGCCTCGATTTAGTTGGAGAGGTGCTTTATGGCAAATGGAAAATGCGGTTATTGTGGTTTATCAACGAGGGTTATTTGCGCCCGAGCGAGCTGCAGCGTAAAATACCAGATGCAAGTCGTAGGGTAATCAATATTCAGCTAAAAGAGCTTGAAGATCATGAATTGGTTATCAGAACAATCTATCCGGTGATGCCACCAAAGGTAGAGTATTCGCTTACTGCGTTTGGCAAAACCTTGATCCCGGTGATCGCTGCTATTGGAAATTGGGGAGATGAGTATCAGGACAGTTTGAAGCGTGTGATTCTGAAAGGATATCCGCAGTTGACCTGATTTTTTCTGAGTGAGTATCAGCTAAATTATGCCCAGGTTGATTTCAGTCAGTATTTTAAACTTATTCCAAATGCAACCCAGGCTGGTATTGTTATAATTTTTAAATGGTGGGTATGGTGCCTCCATCAATTACAAATTCGGTTCCGGTAAGGTAACTTGCCCTTGGCGAAACAAGAAACCCAACCATTTCTGCCACATCTTCTGGCATGGCAGGTCGGCCGTATGGAATGCCGCCAAGTGCATCCATTACACTTTGTGTGGCCTGTTCTATCGAGATTTCTTTAGTCTGCGATATGCGTTCCATCATTCGCTTTGAGCTGTCTGTCATGATCCAGCCCGGAGAAACCGTTAAAACCCGAACTCCTTTTGGAGCAACTTCGTTAGAAAGTCCTTTGCTATAATTGATCAGTCCAGCCTTTGCTGCCGCATAGGGTAGTGTGCTTTCATATAAGGGAAGTTTACCTTGAATAGATGCGATATGGATAACCACACCTTTTTTTTGTCTGATCATTTGCGGCAAAAATGCCCTGTCTAATCTTACTGGCGCCAAAAGATTGGTTTGCAATGTTTCTTCCCAATGTTCATTGGTTAAATTAGCAAAACCACCCGCCGGCGTTTCTGAACCACCAAGGCTATTGATCAGGATATCGAGCCTGCCAAATTTTGATAATACCTCCGTTACTACTTTTGCTGTTCCAGCAGGCTTGCTCAGGTCTGCCGAAATAAAATACAGCTTTTCATTGGGCTCTTCAGGCGGGTTTCTTGCAGTGATGATTACTTGTGCCCCGGCGGCCAGTAGCCTTTCGGCAATTGCTTTTCCGGCGCCTTTGGTTCCACCTGTTACCAAGGCAATCTTGCCAGATAGTTCGTTGTTGAAATTAAATTCCCTTTCCATTGTATATATTTTTATACAAAATTCAGGTATACTATAGTTTCCTACAAGTACGGTATTACGATTCAAATAGCGTAAAATTTATCCCTATGCAATTGACATTTCCGTAATTGCTTTAATTAAATGTTCCCGGGATATTTGCTTTGGTATTATTAAGTATGACATGTGGGATAGGATAAAAATCCAATCATTCGTTGGTTATGGATTAAAATAAGTGCTATAAATATCATTTTAGGGAAAAATGTACAAGATTGTTGTCTGTTTATCCATTCCCTGGGCCTGGCGTTCTCCCCATCTTTGTATTGTAAACAAACAACAAATATTTCAAACCTTAATTTAAAAAAAAATAACAATGAAAAATCTAATCTTAACCGTAAGTCTAATCATCACTTTATTAACAAGCCAATCCGCTTTTTCACAAAGCAAAAGAGTTCCAGCTTCAGCCGGAAGGGCGGAATATATCGAAGTTGAGCCAGGTGTAAAACTTCATGTAACCGATCTTGGCGAAGGTCAACCCATTGTATTGATCCACGGATGGCCACTTAGCGATGAAATGTACCAATATCAATATCAGTACCTGGTAAGGAAAGGTTTCAGGGTAATCGGCATTACACTACGTGGTTTCGGTAAATCTGATAAACCTTATGGAAAATACAATTTCGATGTTTTTTCTGATGACATTTACGCCGTTCTCCATACCTTAAAAATTGAGAATGCTGTACTGGGTGGCTTTTCTATGGGTGGTGCCGTTACCATTCATTATATAAATAAGTATAAATCTGCACATGTGAGCAAACTTGCACTATTTGCGGCAGCTGCTCCATCATGGAAACAACGTGCAGATTACAGCTACGGAATATCTGAGGAAGGTGCTGCAGGACTGATCAAACAAACCATGACCAACAGGGAAGAGCTGATAGGTGGATTAGGCGCAGCATTTGCGGCAAAAGGTACCACACTTCAAAAAAATACAGAGAAATGGCTTGAAAATATCAACTTATCAGCAAGTCCGTATGTAGTTACCGAATCTATCAGTGCCCTTGGCGATCTGGATTTGCGCCCGGTGCTTAAGAACATAACCATCCCCGTAGCCATATTTCAGGGTACAAAAGATCAACTGATTGATTTTACCTTGGCTGAGCAATTGCATAAAGGCTTAAAAAACTCATATATCGTGAAATTTGAGAACAGCGGACACGCACTTTTTGTAGAAGAGATGGATAAATTCAATTCAGCGCTTGAGCAGTTTGCCAAAAAATAATTATAAGATTAGATTACTTGCAGGTTTAAATGCCCGCAGGTAATTTTTGCTTTAACCAAATATTGAAATCGTCACCAATAATGGTAATTTTATTTTTTAATCCCTTTTATTAACCCTTTCATGAAACAAAGCATTTTTGATGTAAACCTTAAAACCATCGGCATGGTAAATGTTGACTTAGAAAGTATTGAGGCCATCAATTCTGAAGCATACAAATCTTACATCAAGGTGCTTTATCTTAATGAAGGATTTGAAATAAAAGTAGACTTCAACGTTTACCACACTACTGGTCCAACCTTGTTCTTTATCAGTCCAAATCAGGTACTCAGCATCGAAAAACTTGGGAAGCAATCAGGTCGCCTGGTGTTCTACAACCGCGATTTCTATTGTATACAGTTGCATGATGAAGAAGTTGCTTGCGATGGACTCCTGTTCAATAACATCAATAATATGCCAATGACGGTGATACCCCAGCAGGATGCCACATTTATTGAATACCTGTTTTCCAGGATTGAGGATGAATTTGAACTGAAGGATGGATCGCTGGAAGAAATGATCAGGACTTACCTTAAACAGCTTTTGATCAAGTCTACCCGGTTATGGAAGGTGCAGCACCTGGATGGGGTGATGGCCGCCAGACCGAACAACGACCTTGAGTTTTTTAGGAAGTTTACCCAGTTGGTCGAAGCGAACTTTAAAGAAAAACATAATGTTGCCGATTATGCCGATCTGCTGGTGATAGCCCCGAAAACCCTTACCCATAGGTTCAAGCGGCTTAAGCTTCCTCAGCCGAACGAAATCATCAAAAACAGGATTATGCTGGAGGCAAAAAGATTGCTTATACATACAGACAGAACGGCAAAGGAGATTGCCTATACCCTTGGTTATGACGATCCTGCCTATTTCAGCAGATTGTTTTTTATCAAGACTGGTGAACCTCCATCTGGTTTTAGGTCTAAATACTTAAGTAAACACGAACCAAAACAGATTTAATCTTCAATGATCTTTTTATGTCATCGAATAAAAATTGAGCACTTTTGTTAGGCATTACGGCAGCGCCAGAAGAAAAAAATTAAATAATTAAACATGAAAGCTAAGCTTATTGTATTAGTGGCTACCATTATTTTAACATCGGTGAAAACCTTTGCCGGTTGGTACAATATTTACAATTACACAGGTTTAATCGACAGGTATCCGGTTACTTTATCTTTTCAGGTAAAAGAAGGTTATTTTGGTGAACCTGCCAAAAAACACTATAATGTTATTGGTGTGTATAAATACGATAAAGTTAATCATCCTATCAGGCTTGAGGGCGTTTTTAACCAAAGTACCCAGGAGCTTAAAATTTATGAAATTGGGACTAATAACAAGGTTTCTGCTACTTTTCACCTTAATTTTTCACCTCAGCAGCTCACAGGTAGCTGGAGCCGTGGTAAAAGTAAACTGAAGGTAAATCTCCGGCTTTTAAACAGACTCAGTGATCTTGCAGATGAAGCCTTCGATAACATCCAGATCCTTCAGTTTCCGTCTTTGCAGCATTATTATTTTATCGGTGTTTATGCTAAAAAGAGCAAATCTACCGAGGCGCACATGCGCGAATTAAAGATCATCAATAAGGAAACTAATAAAACCTTTCAGACCCTTAATTTTGAGCCTATCGAAACGCCCACGGGCAATGTTATGACCATCATTTACGATAACATTACGACGGGTAAAGGCAATGATTTTCTGATTTCCAATCAGATCGGCAGGGTTGGTGGATACCTTAACGTGAATTTTAATGTAAAGAACAAAAAGTTTGTTCTAAACCCGGAACCGGTTGCAGAAGGGTTGTAGAGCAATAAAAAACGCTTCGGATGTCAAAATATTCTTCCTGATCAGTATGCAGGTCTGGTATTTTGGTTGATGAAAAGGAAAAAGGGTGATTTGATTAATAATTAAGATTAAATTGGGTATTTCAGGGCAAATATCAAATCTGATTTCTTCCCCTTAAAACACCTCCCTTATTGTAAAAATAAAATTTGAGATTAACTTATAAATTAGTTTCAAAATCGAAATATTTATTTCTATATTGCCCATGGATTTAAAAAATACCTTGCTTTTTCTGAATAAGAAAATGGTGATGTTTCGTCATCGATGAACTAATATTTGACACTCGGCACTACCTGCAATCTTTATGGGGAGAACACGTACTATACGTACGGTTTCGGTTCCATACTCCACGAGTTTAACCGTACGTATAGTACGTGTTCTCTGGAGTTGATTGATATAGTCCTATGAAAATACGAAGGATTTTAAATTCGGGCCCTGTTTTATAAAAAAGACAGGGCTTTTTAACTAAATCAAGCTCCAAATGGCAGAAAAACTGAGCCGACAACAAATCTACGACCGTATTCGGGCTACCTCTAAAGAAAGTTATATCCTTGAAGAAATGCAACGTCTTGGTTTTTGGGAATCATCTGATACGCCAAGTTTACCAGAAGTTTTAATTAAACGGGAACTTGTTGCAAACCAGGAGCTGAGCAATCTTTTGGCGCAGGATCGGAAATATCAGAATCAAGAAGCCATGCTAAAAGAAATGCGTAAAGCACGCATGAAATTGGCAAAGGATAAACGAGCGTTAACCAAGCAAAAAAATAAACAAAAGAAAGATGATAAGGCTGCAAACTGGACGAATATTCAGCAACAGCAGATTATTTATTTGGGTAATGGGGTTTCAGGTGGCTTAAACCAAACCGAATCTGATGTAGAAACTTTACAGAAATTTAATCTGCCGGTTTTTAATCAAATTGTCGATTTTGCATCAGCCATTGGCGCAGATTTATCCACTTTACGATACTTGCTCTATCAAAGAAAAGTTTCCCGGATCAATCATTATCACACTTTCGAAATTCCTAAAAAAACAGGTGGGAAAAGGCTGATATCAGCACCAAAATCCAAATTAAAAGCTTTGCAACTCTGGGTATTGGAGAACATTTTGAACCGTATTGAAATTAATGATCATGTTCATGGCTTTATCAAAGAACGCTCCATCATCAGCAATGCGCAACCACATCTCGAAAAAGACATTGTTATTAATGTCGATTTAAAAGATTTCTTTCCAAGCATTAGTTACAAACGTGTAAAGGGCTTATTCCATAAATTGGGCTATTCAGAACAACTTGCTACAGTGTTTGGCCTAATTTGTACTTACGCAGAAACAGAACACGTAGAAATGGATGGCGTATCTTACTACGTGCAAAAAGGAGATCGTGTGCTACCGCAAGGTTCTCCTGCCAGTCCGGAAATTAGCAATTTAATCGCATTTAAACTTGATAAGAAAATTACAGGATTAGCATCGAAATTCAACTTTGTTTATACCCGGTATGCTGATGATTTAAGTTTTTCAACATCAAAAGATAACGAAAAAAATATAGCTGGTTTACTGTTTTTTCTCAAAAAAATTATAGAATCAGAAGGTTTTACCATGCACCCTGCCAAAACGCATATCATGCGAAAAGGCAATCTGCAGAAAGTTACAGGCATTGTTGTAAATGAAAAATTAAATGTTCAGCGGGATCAGTTGCGCAAATTTAGAGCGCTTTTGCACAATATAGAATCACATGGTTGGAACGGACAGAAATGGGGTAATGCTAAAAACCTGATTAATGCTGTAGAGGGTTACATCAATTTCGTGAAAATGGTAAATAAGAGCAAAGCTGCTGCTTTTAAAGTTCAGCTCGAAAATATTGTTGCTAAACATGGTTATCCAGCTATTGAGAAAGAGCTTGTTGAAGTTAAAATTGAAACTATTGTAGCTGAAATAGTGACTGAGGTTAAGTTGGAAACTCCCATAAAACCATCAAATGATGCCAAACAGTACGATTGGTGGAACATTCTTTAAACGTTTTGTATGAAACTCATTAAACAAAGTAAATTATTTTTTAAAGAAGGGAAATCTGATAAGGTATATGAGATTGATCTTTGCGAGCTTTCTGCAAACGAATTCCTGGTGAATTTTAGATACGGTAGAAGAGGAAGTACACTTAAAGAAGGAACTAAAACACCTGCTGCATTACCTTTAGCTAATGCTGAAGTCCTTTTTGCAGAATTGGAAAACGAAAAACGCAAAAAAGGTTATCAGACCGAAACGGAAGTATTTATGGAACTCCCATCCTTAGATATGGTTGAGCCCGATACTTTAAATGGTACAATTTTGCAGCGCCTGCAGGATGCTGTAGTTGGTAGAAACAGTTTCAGAACCGAATGGAAAACCAGTCGGGTAATTTGGAAAGCCGGCATGTTAAACGTGCAAGAGGCTATTCCGTTTATCATCAAGCTGGCAACAAGAGGGAACGAAATGCAAACTTACGCGGCCTTATATGCGTTAACGAAATTAAATGCGGTTACAGCCGGGCCACTGTTTATAGCTTTGGCTAATAATATTAAGCAAAAAAGTCATATCATAAACATGGCTTTTGAGGGGCTCCTGACGATTACTAATGATGCTGAACAACAAAAAATCAGCAATCAGTTATTAGAAAAGCTACCTGCAGAAATAAGATATGCTGTAGAAACAAACAATTTAGAATTGCTTAAGGCCACTTTAGACCAAAGTGTAAAAGATAAAGCGGTAGATTATTTTACCACCTTTTATTTATTATGCAAAGTGCAACCAACTTTGTTGCCCATACTTAATAGTATATTGAAAGCCTGCCCGTACAAACCACCGTTTTTTAAACATCTGAGGGCAATTTATAAGCTGGCGCAGTTAAGAAACGATGTAACAACTTTGGCTATTTTATTTTATGGTTTCGAGAAACAACCCGCTATGTTTAGGCGAACATATTCGCTTGATTCTAATTACAGGCAATATTTAACCGCTATCGACCTCACGGTTAAGGTAGGTGCAGAGCTTAAAAACAAAGATAGTAAGCTCGCATTTTCGCAATACACTAAAGCCTATTTTCAGAAAAATGCCGTGGAATTTCTTAAAAGTGCCGGAGCAACCAAAGATGCTTCAGCCTATTTAAAACTTGCAGTTAATACTTTACTGCAGTATAAAGAAAAAGATTATTCTATTGCCGAAGAAAAGCCATTAAGTGAATATGGGCGGTATAATTATAAAACGAAACAATACACTTATTTAATTGTCAATTATCCCGAATGTTCGGAATCGCTACTGCTTTCTACCATCCTTTTTGGGAATGATCCGAAGCGCCAATTGCAATCTAATTTAAGGTTTATAATCGACAGTAGAACAGTAACCAGCCCTGATTACTATTACAATGCGGCCAATGTTCGAGCGGTAGCTGCCAGATCAAATACAGGTTTTAATAGTGATAACGGTGTTTCGGTAATTGATGCGGCTAAGAATATTTTTAAAAGCTTATTTGGTAAGAAAAATGTAACACCACCACCTCTGCCAGTGGTTGAGCAAGATACTACTCCAAAAACAGAAGCAAAAAGTGTGTCGCGTTTGGAGCTGTACCCTGAGCTTTGGGATGCTATGCCTCAAGCTTATATACAATTGTTGATGCAAGCTGAGATGAATAGAATACATCTTTTTGCCTACGAAAGGTTAATTGCCCATGCACAATACGAAGAGATTATCCAGCGTTTTGATGAACGTTCGATTTTGCAATTGTTAAATAGTAAATTCGATTTGCCAAATCAGTTTGGGTTTGAAATACTAAAAAACGAAGAAAGCAAGCTGGCTCAAAACCCTGTTTTTGTGGCAGAAATATTGGCTTGCAATAGTAGCGACGCCAGGCTTTGGGCGCAAGAATTGGTTAGCCGGAATATAGGATTGTATTTTAATGATATTGAATTTTTGTTGATTGTGCTATTTAATGCTCAAGAGGAATGCAAAAATTGGATCAGTGAAACATTACAGAAAAATCTGTTTTCTGAGGATAGGAAGCAGGCTGTTTTGGGTAAAGTGATTACTGAGCTACTTCATTTTGAAAATACAGACGGCAACAATCTTCAAGCTAAAAATGCTATTGATCGTTTAGGTTTGTTTGCTGAAACGCAAATGGAAAGATTGAGTTGGAGTATTGTAGAGCAGTTAATATCATCAGTATTAAATGCCAATAAAATTTTGGCGGCAAAAATATTATTGAATAAAGTTAAAAAGGTTTCTCCAACGGAAATTCCGATCTCTTTAACAAAAATGTTATTGCTTAGTGAATTTCCTGAAGTTCGCGATGGTGGTATCGAGCTATTAAATCAATATCCTGAACATTTTGTTGATGAAAATATCCAATTGTTATTCAGCCTGATTGATAGTGGCGATGAGAAAGTTTTGGATGCTGTATTTAAAATTATCGGGAAGTTATTTGCTCATCAATCCGAAATTGGGAATACTATTGTGCCACATTTTGCTTATGCTTTGATGCGTAAAGAGAAGTTTGAAGGTGCACATACGAGGTTAAGCGAATTTTTACTGCAAAATTTAAAGCCGTATTGGAGCAGTGGCTTACAACCAAAAGAGATTACAAAACTGGTTCATGCACAATACCGGATTAGTCAGTTGGCAGGCTATGAAATTCTGAAAACTTATGGTAACCCGGATCGTTTTTCTTTGCGGCAGATTATTTCTTTTGGTAGTCATGAAATCCTTGCCATCCGCCAATGGAGCTGGAATTATTTCAAGCAACATGTACCGCGGATCCGAGCGGAGAGGAATCAGTCACTTTACCTGTTAGATTCGAAATGGGAGGATACCAGGGCTTATGCTTTTCATTTTTTTAAAACTGAGTTTACTGAAGCAGATTGGGAGCCAGATGCTTTAATCGCGATTGTAGATTCGATCAGACCAGATGTTGAAAGCTTTGGCAAGGAGATGATTACCCGGTTTTTCAATGCAGCACATGCCATAGATTATTTAACGAAATTAAGCGAGCATCCAAGTGTAAATGTTCAGGCTTTTGTAAGTAGCTACCTATCCATGTACGCTAAAGATAAACCTGATTTGCTGCGGGAGTTAACGTTTTATTTCCGTTCGGCACTTACCCGTGTTAACAAAGGTAGGGTTGCAAAGGATCGTATTTTTAACTTTCTACATCAGGAATCGATAAAGAATGCGGAAACTTCAATTTGGGCAATAAGTATTTTGGATGATGTTTCAGCACAATCAACCATTCAGGATAAGGCTGTTTGTATCGATATTTTAACAAAAATTAAAACGCAATATCCAGATTTGGATATGCATCTCATCATCAAAAACGAAGCGCATGTTATTCAATTATAAATATAGCGGAAATACTTCCATCAGTAATGATGCGAATGAAACAGCAATGCGTTTTGCGCCTGATGCACTGCGTGATCCAACTTTTTTTGTTGGAAAATTAAATAAAAAGATTGCATTTCGTGAGGCAATATCTGCATTGCATGATGTAGTTGTTTCCGACCTTCGTTACAAACCGAAAGATAAAGCTGAATATAAAGCATGGGCTGAAGAACAGGAAAAACTTTGGTTAGGCGAATACATGGCTGGTTTCCAGATTGAACAGGTGAGAAATCGCATTGAAGAAATTAGAAATGATTTAAAGCAGATTTATCGGGAAAAAGATCGGGTACTAGGGCCATTTAACAAAGCAAAGAGCAGGTACTTCGATTACTTGTATAAAAATGATCGCGATGCATGGGTTGTTCTTGATCCTGTGATTACTGTTCATCCTGATGAGTTGTTTTTCGAATGTTTTAGTCAAGATGAGTCTTCATATGGCAAGCTAAGCTGTAACTATAATGTGTTTACAGAAATTAATGAATTTAAATGTGGTACAACCAATATTGATTACTCGGCAGAATTATATGGCGAATTTCAAAAGATAAGGGGTTATAAGGATACCTCATTTAAAATTGATCCTTCGGGATTTGAGGCGAAAACCACTAACGAAGAGGTTTATAAAGAGGTTAAAATAGATTTACCAGATTCGTGGGTAAGGGGCTTTTTGCAGGTGAGTGCAGCAATGACTTTGCCCGCAACTGCATTCGAATTGCACCCGATGGATGTTTTTAGTCTTTGCCAATACTTACGCCGTTTTAAAGAAACTGCCGGGCCACGCGCTTTACGGTTTATTTTAGCGCCAGGCCAACCAGTACGCCTGGTTATTGAGCCTTGGTATGAAACCTTAACTTTCCATCGCTCTATTTATACCGGTTCGGAGGAAAAGACAATCAGGATTTGGGGCAGAAGAAGGTTGATGATTCTGGAACGTTTAATTCCGATTGCAAAAAGTTTTAAAGTAGTTTTATTGGGTTCTGGTTTGCCTTCTTTTTTTATGGCCGATTTAGGCGATATGACTTTTACGCTTGGATTATCAGGCTGGACAAATAACGACTGGAGCAGGGCTGGTAATTTCGACTTGATGGCACCTCGTGGAAATGTAGATATATTAACCAAACAACAGGTTTTTACTACTTTAAAAGAAACCTGGTTTGCATCGACAGCAGATATAACAACAAAAACCGGACTAAGCGCTGCTGTGGTTTCGTCGGCATTAACAGCTTACACGCAGGCAGGGCGTGTAATTTACGATTTGAAACAGGGTGTTTATCGTGTAAGAGAGCTAAGCCAGGAACCGCTTGATTTTACTGCTTTACGTTTTGGTAGCGAGCAAGAAAAAATTGCGAACGAATTTATAGCGAAAGATCATGTGAAAATAGCCACCAAAATAGAAAATGATGTACTGGAAATAAAAGGTAAAGTAAAAACTAAAAATGAAACTTTTAGTACGCTGGCTTTGATTGATAAAGATCAACGTTTAATAGATGGTGCTTGCGAGTGCGCTTTTTATCTAAGCAATAAACTTAAAAAAGGACCGTGTGAGCATATTTTGGCAACGAGAATGATGTTGCAGAATAATGCGGTTAAAGTTGCAGCTAACTAAAAAATATTTTCATTGAGGTGTATCTATCAGCTAGCAATAACAGGTTTCTAAAATCAGGTACCGCTCCCGTGCATGCTCAAACGTTATGTTAAGCGTTTTTAACCACAGATGCACACAGATAAACACGGATTTTCATATCTGTGTGCATCCTTCCTATCTGTGGTTAAATTATTATTACTTGTGCCGAACTCCTAGCTTAATAAAATAAGCCTAATATTTTTTCTCCTTCGATACCTTAAGCATTGCAAATGGGGTTGGCGTTCTCCACTTCAGTTCGGAGATCAGCGTTGCCAAAAATATCATTCCGCCTCCAATCAATAACCTTGAAGTAATTTCTTCGCCCAAAATAAAGTGTGCCGCGAAAGCGCCGAAAATAGGTTCGAAAAGATAAATGATGGACACCCTTTCAGCGCTAATGTACTTTTGCGAAATATTCGATATGGTGTACATGTATGCCGTTGAAAATAGTGCGCAAAAAATAATGCCAATCCAAAATGTTTCCTGCTGAGGAATCCAGGTGGCGTTTCCCTGAATAAACGTTAATAGAAAAGTTAATATGGCACAAGTGGCAAACATAGGCACAATGGTCGGGATAATATCACCTGCCATCGATTCCTTTTCGATCTGGATTAAATATATGGCGAAACAAAAAGCACCGATAATGGTATATAAATCGCCGGTTCCAATACTGAATTTATCTGTAACGGATATTACAAAAAGGCCGATTAAAGCTGTAAATGCCGCAATCCATATTTTAAGTACTGCAGGTTTTCGATAAATAAAAAGTTTAATCACCGGAATCATTACAACGGTTATTCCAGCTACAAATGAACATTGTGATGCTGAAGTATGTGTAATGCCCAGTGTTTGCAAATAAATGCCCAGTACCAGCGGAATAGCCAAACCGGCGCCTTTTTTAATAGTGGTCCAATCGAGCTTTTTTACGTATTTCCAAAAAATAACCGATAAAACCATTGTGGCGAGTAAAAAACGGTAGAACAAAAACAGAACAGGCTGGTGCTGCCCGATTGCAAGTTTGGTAACAGAAAATGAAATTCCCCAGAACGCGGTACCCAGTATCAATAAGATCAAAAAGAGGTTTCTTTTTTCCATTAGGATACTTTTAATTCATTATCGTTAAGCAATACTTTTTTCATCATCAAATCTGTTTGCTCATCATCTCCAAGCCAAAACTTATGTTTGCCGAAAGGGGTAAAGCCATTTTTTTCGTAAAATCTTAATGCCCTGTAATTTTCTTCCCATACACCTAGCCATACATAACTGGCTTGCATTTCAAGCGCAATATCAATGGCTTTTTGGTAAAGCAACTGACCAACTTTTTGACCGTAAAATGCTTTCAAAAGGTAGATGCGTTCAATTTCAAGTGCATCAGGGTTTTGTTTTTCAGTTTGCGCTTGCCCGATGTTGATCTTTAAATAGCCAATAGCTTTTTCATCAAGCAGCGCGAAATAAAACTGAGAATCCTGATTGTTCAGTTCCCCTTTCAGTTTTTCTTCTGAAAAACCTTTTTCGAGGTAATCTTTCATGTTTGCTTCTGTATTTACGTCTGCGAAAGCTTCAGAAAATGTGGTTCTCCCGATCTCCTGTAATTTTTTGATATCAGCTAGTGTTGCCCTTTCGATTATGATCTGCTCCATGGCACGAATGTAACAACTCTTTAAATGTAATAAAATGCTATTTTTTCATTTATTAATGCGTATTTTGCATTAATGGATCTTCAGCGAATCAAGTATTTTTTGGCCTTAGCAGAACAGCTTCATTATTGGAAAACAGCTGAAAAGGTAAATATCACGCAGTCAGCCCTAACCCGCCAAATTCAGTCGCTCGAAAATGAATTGGGTCTGCAGCTCTTCGAACGTAATAAACGTAATGTAAAGCTCACTCCAGCGGGTAAATTCTTAAAAGAAAAATGGGAAGTCGAGTTAAGTGAGCTCGAATATATCCATCAGTTTGCAAAACAGATCCATTTAGGCGAGCGGGGAACCATTACCATTGCACATCCTGATTCTATATCAGCATCTATCATGCCTGATATTTTGGCTAAGATAACGCAGGCATTTCCACAGCTTCAAATTAAGCTGGTACAGGTTTTATATGAAAATCAACTGGATTTTCTAAAGAACTATAAAATTGATCTGGCCATTACGAGGGATATTACCAGTGAGCAGGGGATTAAATCAAAAAAAATCTACTCCGATCACCTGGCGCTGGTGGTTCCGTTAGCACATTCTTTTAAAAGATTTGAAGATTTATCTACGGAGCGCCTTAAAGCCCAAAAGTTTATCCTGCCGACCAAGGATGAGGGGAGTAGCTATAGTGAGATTATTCAGGCACTTTTCAAATCTTACGATTTTGTTCCTGATGTATTTCTACATTCCGAATTTGGATCTACGATTATTGCACTCGTACGGAAAGGCCTGGGGATAGCCATTTTACCTGATTCTTATATGCACCACCAAAGTCCCGGTTTACGGTTTATTCCCTTGCCTTTTAAAACCGATATATTGATTAATTGGCGTGCCGATGACCATAATCCTGTGCTTGCGAATATTTTAAAGCTTGTTTTTGGTGATTAATTAAGATATACCCTGTTTAATCAGGAACTTAAATCACAAATAATTGTCAATCAGTATTTAATGCTTGCATGTTTTCATCCAGTTAGGCCATAGTAGGATATCCTCGTTCTACTCAAATCCGGCCTAACAAATTTTTCGGGTTCCACTGACCCAGCCAACCCACTGGCTTCGAAAGGAAAATTTTCAGCCGGTATTCTTTGTTTCTTTTTGACACCAAAAAGAAAGAGCCAATCGGCGGCGGCGAGCCGAGGCAAGACAGCGCCTAGGGCAAAAGAAACCAATTATGCGCCATTCATATTGATTTTTATAAAGTAAATTATCCCTCAGGATGATAATATTTTTTTGTTTCTCCTTGATTTAATAACATAGGATTCCGCCTGCACGGGAATGGCGACCAGACTAATGGGTTGCCATTGGTAGCTTGTCGAAGGATCAGCTTTAAATTCGTTTTGACAGCCCTACGGGACAATTTGTAAAAGTTCTCATTTTAAACAGTTTCTTAAACTGTGCCTGTATTTTAACATCTCCTGCATTCATTTTTAATCAAAAAAAACTTTTATAGCAGTATATAATTTACAATTTTTAAGCAAAAAAAGCATTCAGTTTAAATAACTTTGTTTTTCAATGAAAAAAATCAAGAAATCGATTTAGCTTGTTTTAAACCAAATAATTTAAAATGCTTTTAATTATTCTCAACATTATTTTTTGCATCTCGTTTTTAGGCTTTGCTTATGTAAATTTAAATGATAACGATGCTTTTCTTTGGGTATCTATCTATTTAAGTGCCTCAATATGCTGCGGATTGGCTGCGGCGGGTAAATTTTATCCTTTCGTGTATCTGTTTTTAACTGCTTTCTACTTAATTTATGCTGCTATCCTGTTCTTCGCAAAAGATGGTGTGCGAGATTGGATTACCAAATACAGACGCGAGAGCCTTGTGCAGAGCATGCAGGCCACAAAACCTTACATCGAGCAAACAAGAGAGTTTTTTGGCCTGTTGATTATTGCGGGGGCGTTGTTGATTAATTATTTTGTTTCGGCGGGTATCACCAGCTAATAGATTTAGATACTTTATGAAAGGTGATGATACGATGGCTATCCAAAAAGCTTTATCAGCTATAGTAAAAAGCAATGTAAGTGCAGATGGCCAAAATTGGTTGGAAAGTATAACACAATCCGCTGATCAAAGCAATAAGATCAGTCAGGCATTTGTGATGGTGCCGCGCAAAACCGGGAAAATCCTAATTCAACTTAACGAAGAGCAAAAGGTTTTAATAGAAGAGGCTGGGATCAGTTATATTAGCAACTGGACTGTCGATAGGCTTTGTCGCGTTTGGTTGCTGAGCACTTTAAATTCAATAGACCAGGAGAAACTTTACACAACCGTGGATCGGTTATTCCTGTCGGCGGAAATGAATGAGGCGGTGGCTTTGTATTCGGCCTTGCCGTTTTTAGCTCATCCTGAAATTTGGGTGAAACGATGTGCTGAAGGAATCAGGAGCAATATCGGGTCCGTTTTGGAAGCGATAATGGAAAACAATCCCTATCCTTCAGAAAATCTGGATGAAGCCGCCTGGAACCAATTGGTGCTGAAAGCATTTTTTACCGAAAAAAATATCAAGCTCATTATCGGTTTAGATAAACGGGCCAATCTGGAACTTGCATTAACTTTGATTGATTATGCAAAAGAACGTTGGGCTGCAAAACGGGCGGTAAACCCACAGCTTTGGCGCTTGATTGGCAAATTTATCAATGCTGAAATTTTTGAGACCCTTAAAATCGGTTTGCAGCATTACGACCAAATTGAGCAACGCGCTATTGCGCTTGCTGTTGCACAGTCTGAATATCAGCCGGCAAAAGATTATATTAACACTTTTCCTGAACTTAAGTTGGCCCTCTTGGAAGGGAACTTAAACTGGGATTCATTTTAACCATTAGAAATTCAAAACAGAAATATATGTGTTGCAGTAGTTCAATTGAAAGAGATAAAGCATTGATGGGGGAGCCTGAAGCGTTCGATATCAGTGCGGTAAAGGGAATGAAATTCTTCGACCCACATGTTCACATGACTTCGAGAACGACCGACGACTACCAGGCGATGGCCGATGCAGGAGTTGTTGCTTTGATAGAACCCGCATTTTGGCTGGGGCAGCCGCGTACCGGGTTAGATAGCTTCAGAGATTATTATAGTAGTCTGATCGGGTGGGAGCGCTTCCGCTCTTCTCAATTTGGCATTAAACATTATTGCACCATTGGGCTTAACTCAAGAGAAGCCAATAACGAAAGCCTGGCAGAGCAGGTAATGGAAATATTGCCCTTGTTTATCTATAAAGAAGGCGTAGTTGGCATAGGCGAAATCGGCTTCGACGATCAGACTGCAGCCGAAGAAAAATATTACAGATTGCAACTTCAGCTTGCTAAAGAAGCAGGTTTACCGGTTCAGGTGCATACACCACACCGCGATAAGAAAAAAGGTACACAACGCAGCATGGATATTGCTTTGGAGCATGGCCTTGATCCTTATAGCGTAATTATCGACCATAATAATGAAGAGACGGTAAAAGAGGTGTTAGATAGAGGCTTTTGGGCTGCTTTTACCATTTATCCGTTCACTAAAATGGGTAACGAGCGCATGGTAGAAATTGTAAAACAATATGGCGCGGAACGTATTATGGTAAATTCTGCTGCTGATTGGGGCATCAGCGATCCTTTAGCGGTGCCAAAAACTGCTGCTTTAATGAAAATGCGTGGTTTAAGCAATGAGGAAATTGAGCTGGTTACTTACCGCAATGCGATTACTGCATTTGCACAGAGCGGACAGCTGGATGAAGCCGATTTTAATGCACAAAAAAATGTAGACCTTACCGAGAAATTCGAGGGCAATACCATTTTGCGTGGCGGGCAACAGCCAAGAACAGATAAATCATCTATCATCATCAGCTAAGTATTGAAAAAAATAATTGTCTATCTGCGCATGATGCGCCCTGCCAATATTGTTACGTCAGTAGCCGATATTTTAGCAGGAATTGCCATTTCTGGTGTCTTAAGTAGTGGGTTTTCCACTCCATGGCTGTCTATTGTGTTTTTGGCCGCATCAACAGCCTGTTTGTATGGAGGAGGAATCGTTTTTAACGATGTTTTTGATGCCGATCTGGATAAAATAGAACGTCCGGAGCGGGCCATTCCCAGTGGGCTGATCAGCTTAAAAAATGCAACCATTTTGGGTAGCCTGTTACTCTTGGGTGGTATTACATTAGCTGCATTAAATAGTTTAACATCGGGATTATTGGCCCTTTTGGTGGCTGTTTTCGCTTTGCTTTATAATAAATTTGGTAAACACCATTCTTTTTTCGGCCCCTTGAATATGGGCTTATGCCGTGGCTTTAACCTGTTGCTGGGGTTGAGTATTGTGCCAGCAATGCTTTGCAGTCATTATTATTTGGCCATTATTCCGGTGATTTATATTTTCTCCATTACCATGACCAGCCGCGGCGAAGTTCACGGAGGCCATGCTAAAAACTTATATTTGGCTGCCTTTCTGTATGCAATCGTAATCTGCGCTATTGCTTATTTTGCTTTTGTTAACGATAGATTGCTGTGGTCGCTGCTGTTTCTGGTTCCATTTAGCTTTATGATTTTCAGGCCACTTTTAAAAGCAATAAAGGAGCCTATCGGTAAAAATATAGGCGGGGCGGTAAAAGCTGGCGTAATTTCACTTATTTTGATGGATGCAGCCTGGGCCGTGACTTTCGAGGCGCTGGTTCTGGCATTTATAATTGCGGCTTTATTGCCGTTATCGATGTGGCTTTCTAAATTATTCGCCGTTACTTAACCATCAAACACACACAAATTGATATGGAACATTTACATCAATCCTTTACGGTACAATATAATTATAATGTTTTCTTTACTTCATCGCTTTTTTTGCCAGAAAACGAACTGTTGAACAGTTTTTTAGTTAACTTAAATCCAGCTGTTGCAGTAAAGAAGATCTTGTTTGTAATAGATGAAGGTGTAGCAAATGCACATAAAGAACTTAATACCCAGATTAAAACCTATTTCTCAAAGTACCCTCAAACGCAGCTGGTTCAGGATATTCTGATCATCCCAGGGGGAGAACAGGTAAAAAACGATACCAGATATTTTGATCAGGTATTGGAAGCCATCAATATTCATGGTATCGACAGGCATTCTTTTGTTGCTGCCATTGGTGGTGGCGCTGTACTCGATATGGTGGGCTATGCGGCAACGGTCGCGCACCGGGGTATTAAACACATCAGGATTCCAAGCACTGTGCTTTCGCAGAACGATTCGGGTGTTGGCGTGAAAAACGGAATTAATTATTTCAATAAAAAAAACTTTTTGGGCACCTTTTCGCCACCTGTTGCAGTTTTTAACGATGATGTGTTTTTAAGCACTTTATCTGATCGCGATTGGCGCTCAGGTATTGCCGAAGCCATTAAAGTGGCACTGATTAAAGACCGCGGTTTTTTTGAGTGGCTGGAAGCAAATGCCACGGCGCTTGCACAGCGGGATCTAACGGCCATGAACTATCAGATCTGGAAATGCGCAAAACTGCACATGGAGCATATCCGCAGTGCCGATCCTTTTGAAAACGGTTCGGCCCGTCCGTTGGATTTTGGCCATTGGAGCGCCCATAAACTAGAATATCTGACTAATTTTGAAGTGAGGCATGGTGAGGCCGTTGCCATGGGGATTGCCTTAGATGCTGTATATTCAAATTTATCGGGCAGGATCAGCAATGAAGATGCACAAAGGGTAATCACCCTGATTCAACAACTTGGTTTCGAATTAACGCATCCTTTGTTGCAGGTTACCGAAGGTAATAGCCCAATTTTGCAGGGATTGGAAGAATTTAGAGAGCATCTTGGCGGAGCGCTGACCATCACCTTACTTACAGGCCTGGGTAGTGGAGAGGAAGTTCACGAAATTGATGCCGGCATTTTAAAACAAGCTGCCGAAATCTTAACTAACCAAACTGCTATTATTCAACATTAAGCTATGAAATTAACTTCCGGACATTTAACTTTCTGTACCAATATTTATGCAGGCGAAAACTGGATGGCACATTTTGCCGTGTTGAAAGATAGTTTTCCGGTATTGAAGGCGCAATTGTCGCCAGAAGCACCTATGGGTATAGGTTTGCGCCTTTCCAATCTCGCCAGTATCGAATTGTTGCAAGAAAATCACCTGGAAACATTTAAACAGTGGCTTGAGCAGGAAGGTGGATACGTTTTTACCATGAATGGATTTCCATATGGCGGTTTTCATCATACCAGGGTTAAAGATCAGGTACATGCACCCGATTGGACGACGAGAGATCGCGTTGAATATACACTCCGTTTAGCCGAAATTCTTTCGCTGTTACTCCCCGAGGGTATGGACGGCGGTATTTCAACTTCGCCATTAAGCTACAAACCTTGGTTTAAGGCTGCTTTGGAAAGAGAAAAAGCAACAGTTACTGCCAGCACACATATTTTGGAAGTTGCAGAAGGTTTAGCAAAAATACATAAAAAAACAGATAAAATTATCCACCTTGATATCGAACCGGAACCTGATGGTTTTCTCGAATCAGGTCCCGAATTTATAAACTGGTTTGAAAACGAACTTTTACCAATTGGAAAAACCTATTTTTCGGATCGACCGGGTTTAAACGCCAATGATGCAGAAAACCTGATCAAAATGCATATCCGTTTGTGTTATGATGTTTGTCATTTCGCAATTGGTTACGAACCTCATATAGCCATCATCGATGAACTGCAGGAGAAAGGCATTCAGATTGGAAAAATCCAGATCAGTGCCGCATTAAAAGCTAAAATACCTTCATCTGTTTCGGAAAGAACAGCCGTATTGGATCAATTAGGCCGTTTTGATGAACCTACTTACCTCCACCAGGTAATTGCACGAAAAAATGATGGTTCGCTGTTGCGTTATCCTGACCTTGCTGATGCATTGTCGGAGGGAAAAAATCCTGAAGTAGAAGAGTGGCGTGCACATTTTCATGTACCCATTTTTGTTGAAGATATGGGGTTGATCCAATCTACACAATCGGATATTACCGAGGTATTGAACTTGCAAAAAAGTAAGCCTTTTACCGCGCATTTAGAAGTAGAAACCTATACCTGGGAAGTTTTACCAACAGCTTTAAAAGCCCCTTTGAACGATTCAATTATCAGGGAACTGGCTTGGGTTAAAAATTTATTAGAAAAATAGAACATGCATAAAACCGTTGTTATCGATATCGTAGCTTTATCTGCTTCCGTAATTGGGACGCATACGCCATTTCTTCAGCAATATATTGCAGAGAACCATTTAACTACCATAGAACCATTATTGCCGGCAGTTACAACGGCTGTGCAATCGAGTTATCTCACTGGTAAATATCCTTCAGAGAATGGTATTGTGGGCAATGGATGGTACGATCATGCTGATGCTGAAATTAAATTCTGGAAACAGTCTAACAAACTGGTAAATGCGGAGAAAATATGGGATCAGGCTAAAAAAGAAGATCCGAATTTTACCTGTGCCAATATGTTCTGGTGGTACAACATGTATTCAACAGCCGATTTTTCGGTAACGCCACGTCCGAATTACCTTGCCGATGGCCGTAAATTGCCGGACTGTTATTCGCAGCCTGCCGAATTACGCGACCATTTACAGGCTAAACTGGGGCAATTCCCCTTGTTTCAGTTCTGGGGCCCTGGCGCAAATATTAAATCAACAAAATGGATTGCAGATGCTTCGATGGAAACTGAAAAGCTGCACAATCCTACGCTTACCTTAATTTATTTACCCCATTTAGACTATTGCCTGCAAAAGTTTGGCCCTGAAGTAGAAAAAATCAGTGCAGAGCTGAAAGAAATCGATCAGGTGGTAGAAGAATTGGTACGTTTTTACGAAAGCAGGGGTGCGCGCATCATTTTACTTTCCGAATATGGCATTGCACCTGTAAATAAGCCAATCCATCTTAACCGTTTGTTCAGGGAAAACGGTCTGATCCAGATCCGTGAAGAAAGAGGGCTGGAATTGCTTGATCCGGGTGCTTCGAAAGCATTTGTCGTGGCCGACCACCAGGTAGCACATGTTTATATCAACGATAAAAGTGTAACCGATCAGGTAAAAGCCTTATTGAAAAATGTACCTGATATCGAATTGATGCTTGATCAGGCGGAACAGGAGAAACACCACATTAACCACGAACGTTCTGGCGATCTGGTTCTTACCGCGAAAGAAAACAGTTGGTTTACCTATTATTTCTGGCTGGATGATGCCAAAGCACCGGATTATGCAAGGGTGGTTGATATCCATAAAAAGCCGGGCTATGATCCTGTAGAAATGTTTATGACCTCTAAATTAAGGGCAGGCTATAAACTTTTAAGGAAAAAGGCTGGGTTTCGGTATGTAATGGACGTAATTCCACTCGATGCTACACTGGTGAAAGGATCGCATGGTAGCATTAATGTAGCTGATCAATTTAAACCTGTTCTGGTTACCTCAAAAGCGATGGATAAAACCCTTCATGCACCGGATGTTTATCAGGTGATTTGGGATAGTTTAACTGTTTAAAAAGAATGATGTTCTGCTGATCTGATGGCTATCGAATCAGCAGGATGATCGCATTTAAGAAGGATCTTGTTGCGTTCGTGTTTAAATAAATTAATATTTTTAAGAGCCGTAGCTACAAGATAATTATTATTCCCTTACGAAACGGTATCCACAACCCTCAATACAGGGAGGGTTAAGTTGAAACGATTTTGCCGAAACTTTGTAATAATAAGTCAACGGCATTTTGTAAGTGTTGCTGTAAACCTCCATTTTTACACTGTCCAAAATCCTGAATGAAAATAAATCCGGAAGGGCATCGCCTTCGAATTTACCGGCTTTATCTGCCGATTTGCTTAGAATAAGATATTTGGCCTGGCCGCTTACCTTTTTATATCTGCCACTTCCATCACCGGGGTCCTGCATCATTTCGATGAGTTTCCACTTACCATAAACTTCACCGGGCCCATCATTATCTTTATCGGTTTTTTTGCATGATACATACAAAAGGCATGCTATAGCCAGAAGGAGTAATATCTTTTTCATAAAGCTTTAATTTATAGCTTATACGGTACTGAACTCAAAAACGCTACTTAAGAATTGTCTTTTGTTAATTAAACATTTTTCTAAATGCCAATGGTGAAACTTTGGTTTTTGCCTTGAAGAGTTTGTTAAAAGATTGCGAATGTTCAAAGCCCAGTTCGTAAGCTACTTCGCTCACCGATAAACTGGTGCCCGATAGTTTTTCCTTTGCTTTCTCGATCAGTTTTTGATGGATATGCTGTTGTGCGTTCTGTCCTGTTAGCGAACGGAGCAGATCGCTTAAATAACTTGGCGAAATGTTTAAATGATCGGAAAGATACTGCACAGTTGGTATACCCTTTAGTATTGGCATTCGATCATTAAAATAAGCTTCCAATAATTCTTCCAATTTTTGCAAAAGATCGTTGTTAAGTACCTTGCGTGTAATAAACTGGCGTTTGTAAAAACGGTTGCTGTAATTCAACAGCAATTCGATCTGTGTAATGATCACATCCTGACTAAAATCGTCAATTCTGCTGTTCAATTCTTCTTCAATACTCTTAAAAATAGCAATAATGGTTGCCTTTTCCTTCTCTGATAAGTGCAATGCTTCGTTAGCCGAATAAGAAAAGAAACCATAACTTTTGACTTTTTTGGCGATAGGGTACGACAATAAAAAATCAGGATGGATCAATAAGGTATATAATGAGCAAACACTTGATTCTAAATCCCGCTCGTGACCGATAATCTGGTTAGGAGCAGCAAACAACAAACCACCCTCATCAAAATCATAATAACTCTGCCCGTATTTTAGCCTGCCGCTTAATTTTGGTTTGTAAGAGATTTTATAAAAGTTAAGGATGTGCGAATTTGGCTGTCCGCTCATTTCAACCGGGTGATTTTCATTATTGATCAGGCTGATAAGCGGATGTTTTGGTTGTGGCAGTCCCATTATCCGGTGCGCTTCCGATAAGGAATTGAATTTATAAGGGCTGTTATCTTCCTTTTTCATATTGATATGATACAAATATAACCGATAAGCTTTATTTATCGGTTATAGGTAAGGTTTTCTATTTAATTACCCTTGTGCAGCGTTCGATATTGATTCCCATTCTTCCCAAGTGGCCATCCTTTCTGCATAAGCAGTACGTACCCAAGGCAAGTTATGGCTGCCGAGAAAGAAACGTAAAGGTGGATTCTCTGTATCAACAATTTTAAAAATAGCATCTGGTGTAGCCTCCGGATTACCTCTTTCCATATGCTGTAATCCTTCAAAAAACTGAGCTTTAAAGTCGGTATATATTTCCATACCATCAGCGAACTTTAGAGAAGCCTGACTCCCAAATTCAGTGGCATAGGCACCGGGTTCGATAATGGTTACTTTGATCCCAAAAGATTTTACCTCTGCTGCCAGGCTTTCGTGGATGGCCTCAAATGCCCATTTAGATGAACTATAATAACCGATAACGGGTAAAACAACATGGCCAAGGTTGCTCGAAGTACCTAAAATGTGTCCGTATTTTTGTTTGCGTAATATCGGCAGGGCGGCTTGTATAACAGCCACTGTTCCAAAAATGTTGGTATCGTACATGGCCTTAACCTGGTCAATGGTGGCTTCTTCAATAGTGCCAACAAGCGAATAACCTGCATTATTTAACACAATATCCAATCTTCCAAAATGCTTGTGGGCCTGTTGAACGGTTTTTTCTACCTGATCATAATTGGTCACATCCAGTTCCAGTGTCAATACATTTTCTTTGTATTTTTCCTGAAGGTCGGCAATGCTGGAGAGCGTCCGTGCTGTTGCAGCTACCTTATCGCCACGTTCCAGCGCGGCAGTTGCCCACACACGCCCAAATCCACGCGACGCACCTGTAATAAACCAAACCTTATTGCCTGTTGAGGTATTTGTACCTTGATTTTCTTGTTGATGTTCCATAATTATTATTTAAATAAATGATGGATCAAATATGGGCAAGGTCAGCGTGTTGTTTGTAGCCTAATCAGGTACTTTTGTAGCCAAAATGAGAAAATAAAGATGGCACTAGTTCACCGGAATTTTAAAACAGCCAAATGAATATAAAACTCAGCATCAGGGTAAAAAAGAAAATTTGAAATATGCGGTAAAAACAGGGAATTTTCTTTCTTGGGCACTATAATGGATTAAATTTTCCTGAAGTTATAGTATGGATTTTCGTTTTTCTGTTGATCCCGGTTATGCCGTTTTACGTTTTTCATTTTTAAAATATGACATATCAATTAAATTCTTAAATCCCAATCATGCTATCTTTGCCAACATACCAATTAGTATGTTATGTCTAAGGCAGCCGATACCCGGATGATGATTTTACAGAAATCTTTCGAACTGATTTACCGGAAGGGCTACCAGTCGACCAGTATTGATGAAATTATTGCCACCACACAAGTAACGAAAGGGGCCTTTTATTATCATTTTAAAACTAAAGATGATATGGGACTAAGCCTGATCAATGAACTGCTTTACCCTGGAATGTATAATGTAATGATTAAGCCTTTGGAAGAAGGGAAGGATCCCGTAAAGGATATTTACAAGGTAGTGGAAAACCTGCTGAACGATTTTGTTTTTTTTAATCCTGATTATGGCTGCCCGGCCATTAACCTGATCGAAGAGATGTCGCCGATGAATCCTGCATTTAAAAAAGCACTTTCTAAATTGGTCAAACAGTGGCAAAATGCAATTGTAGCTACACTTAATAAGGGGAAAACAACCCAAATTTTAGCAGGTACTTTTGTGCCGGAAGAAGTGGCTATGGTAGTGATTTCAGGCTATGGCGGAGTGAGAAATATCGGCAAAGCTTTAGGGAAATCGAGTTACGAAACCTACTTAAAAGGGCTTAAAAGCTATTTAACAAATCTTTAATTTTTTTTATACCATAACATACTAATTAGTATGTTTAATTTTTTCATTATGCACCAGACTCTTTTAGGCCTACATTCAATTACCCGCTGGCTTGTACTTTTATCATTGCTTTACAGCATTTACATTGCTGCAAGGGGCCGTTTGCAGCATCTTCAATTTACGGCTCATGCCAATTTTATCCGGCATACTACGGCCACCGTTTCCCAGGTTCAGCTCTTGCTTGGATTAAGTTTGTACATGATCAGTCCGGTGGTGAAGTATGCCATGGCTGAAAGCGATACCAGCCATTTGGTTTCCGAACATGTATTTTTTAAGTATATCCATATCTGGCTTATGGCAACATCAGTGGTGTTGATTACGCTTGGGTCGGCAAAGGCAAAAAGGATGGAAACCGATACTCAAAAATTTTCGACCATGCTATTTTGGTTTTGCCTGGCCCTTTTGGTCATACTTATCGCAATTCCATGGCCATTTTCGCCCCTTGCCAGCCGTCCATTTTTAAGATCATTTTAAAATTATCGAATCATTATGTTAAATCTGTTAAAAACCCCGATCGGAAGATTAAGGATTATCGGTTTCCTGGAAGGGACCTCATTATTGGTATTGGTATTTGTTGCGGTACCGCTAAAATACATCATGCACAGGCCCGAACTGGTAAAACTGACTGGACCAATCCACGGGCTACTTTTTTGTCTTTTTGTTTTTATTACTTTCAGTGTAGGTGTAGCTTATAAATGGGTATTTTCGAAAATAACCTGGAAAGTGCTTTTGGCCTGCATTATTCCTTTTGGTACTTTTTACATTGATAAATATATCCTGATCCCACAATCGCTCATGCATGAAGGAGAAGATAACCTGAGATAATGGTATCGCATGAAATATAAAAAATACAGCATCATTATTGCTATTTTGGTTTGCCCGATTGTTTATGTATGGTCGTGTAACAGTTCGGGGAGGAGGAACGTTGATAATGGAATCAGTTTCAAAACTAAACTCTCCTCTTACCGGCTTTTTAAAGGAAAAATGGCTGAGCTTAAACCGAATGAGGGTGTAGAAATGTTTGAGCTTGCATCTACACTTTTTACGGATTATGCAGAAAAGCAACGGCTGATTAAATTACCGGAGGGAAAACAAATAGTGTTAAATGGGGAGGGTTTGCCCATTTTCCCTGAAGGAACTATGATTGCCAAAACCTTTTATTATTCAAAAGTTGCTAAAAAAGGTAGGGAGATTATAGAAACACGTTTACTGATCCTGCATCAATCAAAATGGAACGTGGCTACTTTCCGCTGGAATGTTTCACAAAATGAAGCAGATCTGATTGCTGATGGTGCAGATGTTCCGATTGATTTTACGGACTTGGATGGTGAAAGGAGAAAAATTTCCTATCATATTCCCACCAAACAGGAATGTGCCAGTTGCCATAGGCAAAACGACCTAATCATTCCAATTGGGCCGAAAGCAAGAAATCTGAATTTCAGTGTTAAAAGGCGTGAAGAAAATATTAACCAGTTAAGTTACCTGATGAAAAGAGGTGTGATAAAAAATATTAAAATCCATTCTTTAACCCACCTTCCGAATTATCACGATACCTCTTTGCCTGTTCAGCAAAGGGCAAGAGCTTATATGGATATTAATTGTGCGCACTGTCATCAAGCAGGAGGGTTTGCTGGGAATACCACATTAAACCTCGATTACAGAACGGATTTAGAACATACCGGAATCAAATTTAATAAAAGCAATATTATTATCAGAACAAACCAGATGAGCGAATTTCATATGCCTAAATTAGGAACAACTGTTATTGATAAGGACGGGGTGGCGTTGATCAAAAATTATATTAGTGGGCTTAAGTAGCTAAGTTTTTTTAACCGAAAAGTAACCTTCGTTGCACTCCGCTCGAAATGACGTTATTTTATAGATAGTTATCATCCATCTTACATTTTTCATCATCCATGCCTGCATATATTTTTTCGGTATGATCGATAAAAATACAATGGGTAAACAAAATTTAAAAGCCCGGCAATTTAGGGTTGTTCCGCTATTCCAATCTTCGGTATCCAATAAAAGTAACCATCTCATCTTAAAATGGGATTAAAATGGGAGGACTATTATTTCTGGATATTTGATCTTTCTTATTATTTCTGCTGATCTAATTTTTCTAAGATGACTGTTTGGAAGAGCGAAAAAGAAAGTGATTTGTGTGTCCACAGATCACTTTAAACTTATTTTATGTTTCGGTCTGTGAGGACACAGACCGAGGAGTTGATTGATTAAAAGATTTCCGTGATTCCCAACTTGATTGGAAACCACAGAGAGCTCATCGAAGATGATCTTAATGCGCCAAAATACTGAACGCTTTAAGATTTCCGCCTGCGCGGGAATGACGTGTCTTGTTGAGTTGAGGACAAATAGTTACAATAGTTTACAAAAGCGCCCTGTCCAAGTGTACATAACCACCATCCACATGGATCAGTTGGCCTGTAGTGTGGCTCGATTTATCTGATAATAAGAATACAGCCATGCTGGCAATTTCATCCACGCTGGTCATT
The DNA here is from genome assembly GCF_052045595.1 of Pedobacter sp. 22163. NCBI lineage: Bacteria > Pseudomonadati > Bacteroidota > Sphingobacteriia > Sphingobacteriales > Sphingobacteriaceae > Pedobacter > Pedobacter sp. 22163. The sequence continues at coordinate 462,916 of NZ_JBQEPM010000002.1, forward strand.
CTGTTTTCGAAAGGGATTTTATCAGTAATGTTCTTCAATTTTTCGTCACGGTCTTCGAAAGAGTTGATCCATTTTTCATATAACGGCGTCCAGGCTTCGGCAACAATAATCGCATTAACGCGGATACTAAACGGCAATAGTTCTACTGCCCATTCGCGTGTTAAGGCGTTTCTGGCACCATTCGATGCAGCATAACCCGAAGTTCCACCTTGTCCGGTTTCTGCAGTTTTACTACCGATATTTAAAATCGAACCCTTGCTCTGTTTAAGTGCGGGTAGGGCATGTTTAGCCAAAAGGTAATAATGGACCACGTTTTTATGCAGCGATTCCATGAAACCTTCATAAGTTCCATTTTCGAGGCCAACACCATCATTGACACCAGCATTGTTCACCAAACCATCTATTCTGCCGTATTTGGTCAGTATTGCATCAACAATGGTTTTACAGTTTTCAGGTGCGGTGAGTTCTGCAGTAAAATAATCTGCTTTTAAGCCTAAATCTGTTATTTCCTGAAGCATTTTCAGGTTATCGTTTTCATTACGGCCGATAATGATGGGAAAAGCATTTTCAAATGCCAATGCTTTAACAATTGCCGCGCCAATACCTTTTGCTCCACCACTTACCAGGATTATTTTGCCGTCTAAATTTAAATTCATATTTGGTTGTATTTTTTTGTTTTTTACCACAGAGGACGCAGCGTTTTCACAGAGAACGCAGAGGTTCTTTAGCCTTGCTTATATAGATTTCTCTCCCAAAAATCGGGATTGCGCTTCAGTCGAAATGACGGATCGACTATCCATCTTCCATGGGCTAAAGGCTTACACCTCTTTTCCAGGGGATAAAATCATCCTGATTAAGTTGTACCGCTTTAGGAATTTCTTCGCCGCTGGCTACCTTAATACAGTATTCCAATATATCTTCGCCCATTTCGTTAATGGTTTTTTCGCCATTAATTACTGCTCCTGTGTCGATATCGATGATATCACTCATGCGTTTGGCCAGGATCGAATTGGTAGCTACTTTAATAGTTGGGCAAACCGGATTTCCTGTTGGCGTGCCTAAACCGGTGGTGAATAAAATTAAGGTTGCTCCGGCAGCAGCTTTACCTGTGGTTGCCTCTACATCATTCCCTGGGGTACATACCAGGCTTAAGCCAGGTTTAGTAGCGGGTTCGGTATAATCTAAAACATCTACAACAGGAGAGGAACCGGCTTTGCGTGCAGCACCGGCCGACTTAATCGCATCGGTGATTAAACCGTCTTTAATATTGCCTGGAGAAGGATTCATGTAAAAGCCAGAACCAACTTTATGTGCCAGATCATCATATTCGGTCATTAAGCGGATAAACTTTTCGGCAGTTGGCTGATCAACAGATCTATCGATCATTTCCTGCTCTACACCACAAAGTTCGGGGAACTCGGCCAATAAAACCTTGGCGCCTAAGGCCACCAATAAATCAGCACAATAACCAACAGCTGGATTGGCTGAGATACCGCTAAAACCATCACTACCACCACATTTTACACCCACACACATTTTGCTTAACAGGGCGGCTGCACGTTCTTGTTTATTAATGAACATCAGTCCTTCAAAAGTACTGCGGATTGAATTTTGGATCAATTGCTCTTCGCTTTGCGCTTTTTGCTGCTCGAAAATTAAAAGTGGTTTATCAAAATCAGGATCAAGTGCAAACAGGTCGCGTTTAAAGTCTTCAACCTGCAAATGCTGGCAACCTAAACTTAAAACCGTTATACCGGCCACATTGGGATGATGGGCATAAGCCGCCAATAATTTGCTTAAAGTATCGGCATCCTGACGTGTTCCGCCACAACCCCCATTATGTGTGAGGAACTTAATTCCATCTACATTTTTAAAGGTACGGCTGGCTTTGTATACGTTAGGTTCAAAAGTAATATGATTAATGTCTTCACCCTTTTCAAAGGCCTGAACCAGTTTGTGGGTATAAGATTTATATTTATCATCTACCGCATAACCCAACTCGCTATAAAGTGATTCTTTAATAATATCCAGATTTCTGTTTTCGCAAAATACAGTCGGGATAAACAGCCAATAGTTAGCGGTGCCCACTGCACCATTTTTACGGTGATAACCATTAAAACTGCGGTTGGCATATTTACTTACATCAGGCGCTTCCCATTTGTAATTAACATTGCGATAGGCAAATGGCTCTGCAGCATGTTTGGTGTTCTCTACATTCATCCGCGTACCAGCCTTTACATCAAACTGTACTTTTCCAACCAAAACGCCGTACATCATTACCTCATCGCCTGCTTTCATATCCTGCATAAAAAATTTATGCTTGGCAGGGATTTCATCAACAGTAACGTAAGTATTCCCCTCATGCACTACTTTGGTATCTTTGGGTAAATCTTGTAACGCAACCAAAACATTATCAGCATTGTTAATCTTGATGACTAATTTTTTCATCTATTATAATTCTGTTTTTATTGTATGAATACATCAATTATTAACTCATCTCCTTATTATTACCACAACTAATCCTGATTTTACTGGGGATAAAAAGATGCACACAGATATAGAATCCGTGTTTATCTGTGCACATCTGTGGTAAAAAATAAAAAAACTAACTGATGATTGCTCATTGTAATATTATACTTCTAAACTAATTTCTTTTTCAATGTGATTGGGTTTCCATCCTTTCCAGCCGAAGTAGAAAACCACTAAAAAGCATATAAATGGCACTAAATACCCATATTGTATATTGTGTGTGGCATCCGATATCAAACCTAATATCGGCGGTAAAAAGGCACCACCAACAATAGACATCACAATTAACGATGAGCCCAGTTTTGTATCTTTACCCAAACCTGCTATACCCAATGAAAATATGGTAGGAAACATGATCGACATAAAGAAAGAGACACCGATTAAAGCATAAACGGTAATCATGCCGCTTGCAAAAATAGATACAAGGGTAAGTAGAGCACTAATTAATGCATAAAGCATTAATAGTTTGTGGGCAGCTACGTATCTCATGAAGAAAGTTCCAGCGAAGCGGCCAACCATAAAAGCTAAACCTGCGGCGCCCGAATACCATGCTGCCTGATCCTGGCTGATATTTGCTGAAGAAGTGACGAAACTGATAAACAAACTCAATACGCAAACCTGTGCACCTACATAAAAAAACTGCCCAATAATTGCCCAGCGCAAATGGCTATGGCTCAACACATGCCCAAAACTGCTTTTTTCTTTGGCGTTTTCTTCTTCCTTAATATCAGGTAGTTTGGTGAAAATAAATAGAATGGCCACTACAATAATCAGGATACCCAAAATTAGATAAGGCGCTTTTACTGTTGATGCCTCTTCGAGCATATAAGCCTGTTTTTCTAAAGGCAACATTTTCGCTAATTGAACATCGGTATATTTTACTTCGGTAAAAATAAATTTACCGCCAAGTATTGGCGCTAAAAATGCAGCTAAACCATTAAAAGACTGAGAGAAGTTTAAACGCTGTGTAGCTGTTTCTGGTGGCCCCAGGACAGTAACATAAGGATTTGCCGCTGTTTCCAGGAAGGTTAAACCACAGGCGATAATAAAAAGTGCACCTAAGAAAAATATATATTGGGCAGTATTGGCCGCGGGTATAAATAATAAACAGCCAATGGCGAATAAAACAAGACCCAATATAATACCGCTTTTATACCCATACTTGCGCATAATGTAGCCTGCTGGTAATGCCAATAAAAAATAGGCGATAAAAACCGAAGAATCGACCAAGGTAGATTCGAAAACGTTTAGTTGAAAAGCTTTGCGTAAATGCGGAATTAATACAGGATCGAGATTGTGAACAAAGCCCCAAAAGAAAAACAGACTTGTGACTAAAATTAATGGAAATAAATATCCCTTACCGTTTTTTGGTGTATCGGATACCTGAAAGTTCGTTGATGGAGTGTGGCTCATGTTTTGTTTAGTTATAATGGTTTAAGCAGGTTCTTTTTGGTTAGTTGTTGTATTACAAATTAAACCCTTAAGCATTAATAAAAATTTAACTTTATGATCTAATTATTAAATGATATTATCTCGATTTTCTAATATGCAAAATAATTTTGCATATTAGATTGATTTTTTAAGATTTTATGAAACCGCATTTACTTAATGTATCTACTAATTCGGTAGATTCTTTTAGCGCTCGGCGAGACATTATGCCCGATATAAATAATCGTTGGCATTACCACGCTGCATTAGAATTGATCTACGTTAAAAAAGGCAGAGGAACGCAGTTTATTGGCGATAGCATTAAAAATTTTAAGGATGGCGATGTTGTTCTGCTCGGAAGCAATTTGCCACATTACTGGCGCTTTGACCCAGAGTTTTTTGATGAATTAGGTGGGGAAACAGTTGAAGTTTATGCGATCCATTTTAAGGAAGATTTTTTAGGCAAGGATTTTCTCGACCTTCCCGAAAACCAGGAGCTGAAAAAAGTGTTGCTGCAATCGCGGCAGGGAATTCAGTTGCAGGGAACCTCAAAAGAGAAAATAGCTTGTTTAATGCCACAGATTATTGAGGCAACAGGCACCATGAGGATTATAAAAATACTGGAGGTATTAACTGAAATAGCCAATTGCGAAGAGAAAAACATTTTGGTTTCGCTAGGTTTTAAGCCAAATTTTTTGGAGAATGAAAAAGATAGGATTCAATCTATTTATAATTATACCATCAGCAATTACAAAAATAAAATAGAACTAAAGGAAATTGCTGCGGTAGCTAAAATTAGCCCCAATTCTTTCTGTAAATTCTTTAAAACTAAAAGTAGAAAAACCTATACGCAGTTTCTGAACGAAATTAGGGTAGGCCAGGCCTGTAAATTATTGATCGAAAATGATTTAACTGTTAAAGAAATCTGCTACGACTGCGGTTTTTATAATTTTACCAGTTTCCATAAATATTTTAGAGAAATAACAGGTAAAACCCCGTTGAAATATCAACAAGCCTTTTCTAAGCAGTAGTTATAGCCGATGAAGTCTTTTTTTTAAATATGACTTCCTAATTCTACAATATTTGCCGTTTTATTTAAGTTTTTCTGCTTAGTTTTGTTTAAACCAAATATGAATAGCTGAAGTTTTAACGACTTTTATCTTTTATCGATTTTAAAATACAAGAATGTTGAAACTAATTTTTGATTTATAGGTTTATAGCTTAAGTTTGTATTTCTAACTGAATATTTTATGAGCAATATCTCTAATCCGAAACCGGTGAAAAATGGCGATAGGATGGACAATGACCATAATAACCTTAATGAGTCTTACAGCCCTGGTTCAAAACATAAATTTGAAGGATGGCCGATTTTATGGATATTGATCGCTATATTTTTAATCTCTGCAGTTTTATGGTATACAGGAGCCGCTCCTTACTTAATTAAGTGGATCGCCAATAAATAAAATAGATGCTTTTAGAGCGGTCAGTTTGGCCATAACATTTCATCGTCTTTCTGTGAGAAAGCTCAATGTATTGGCTTAAAGGGAGACGTTAATTTTGATGACGGGAAAAGAACTGATTAAAATTTTTCATCATCGCTGGGAATCTGCTCAGCGGAGAAATAACAGTACAACATAAATCCAAAAGAAATAATATAAAATACCGCTGTGATTAAAAGGAATGTGCTCATATAAATAGTTATTTGGTTAGTGTAATTATAACGTTAAGTTATCTTAAATTATATAGGGTGGTGCATTTATTTTATACTAATTATTAACATAATTAATTTTAATGTTGAAAACTATTTATTTAGTTGATGTGTGACGTCGATCTGCTATTCCGCTGTTCATCAGTGATCTGCTTATCTCGCCTGAAATTTATCGCGGTATTGAGTCGGCGTCATTCCGACTGATTTTCTGAACACTTTCCTGAATGCTTTGGGATCATTATAGCCAGAGTTATAAATTACCTCCGTCATTTGCTGGGCAGTTTGCTCTAATAACTTTTTAGCTGCTTCGATACGGGTTTGTTGAAGATACTCTATAGGGGTAATACCAATTACCTGTTTAAAGCGGCGCACAATATTTCTTCTACTGGAAGGAATATCTTTAATCATCTCTTCGATGGTAGCCACATCCTGATAATTGTTTTCAATTTTTTCCTGGGCAGAGGCAACAATATCATCATTGTGGTGACGGATGGGTTGAAAGGTGCTAAAGTACAATTGGTTTACACGGTCCATATCGATTGCAAAAATCTTTGCTACCTTAACAGCCATATCTTTTCCACAATGAAGCTGTAAAAGGTGCAGCAATAAATGGAAAGTAGAGGTGGCTCCGCCACTTGTAAATAATTTTCCATCCTGTGTTACCGTTTTATCAGCCTTTAAATGAACCAGGGGGAATGCCTTAGAAAAGGCCGAGCAGGCATCAACATGTGTGGTAGCTGCTTTACCATCCAGCAATCCAGATGCTGCAAGTAAAAATGCCCCAGTACAAAAAGTAGCAATTTCTGCACCTGCCGCATGTTGTTTGTTTAACCAGGGAATATAGCTTCGGTTTGCTGCGAGAGCATCTTTAATATCGTTGGTTGCAAATGATGGCACTAAAATGAGATCAAGATGTGCAGCTTTCTGTAAGGGCACACAAGGATGCTCACTAAAGTTATAATTTTTATCCTCCAATGTAATCAAACTAATGTTAAATGGCGTTTCGAGTTCATCTTTCCGATAAAATCCATTAACAGTATCAAATACATCCAAAATAGCCGCTATGCTTAATAATCTGAAATTTTGGGGCAGTAAAACACCTACTTGTATCATTTGGTTAAAAATTTAAGTATCTAAATATATAAAAATTGTCTGAAATGCCCCTTAAGATTGACTTTTACGGCAACGATGTTCGGCTAAATTAACAACTAACTTTATTTTAAGTTAATCAGCTAATTAGTAAACATATGAAAACCACCCCAACAAGTAGCAGAATGTACGGCTTTATAGTGCTGTACGAAATGCAAACAGATTTTTTAATAAGGGCTTTAGATGGGATAGACCAAAAGGACGCACAGAAAAGATTGGATACGAAAGCAAACCATATTGCCTGGATTACCGGGAGTGTGGTGCATGGCCGCTATTTTCTGGCCAAATCATTCGGTATCGATCTTCCATCCATAACCGATGAACTTTTTGCCGATAACAAAGGAATTGTGGATGATGCCACTTATCCATTGCTTGAAGATTTTATTAAAGATTGGGCAGCAATTTCTCCAAAGTTACAGGAGGCTTTAACCCAAGCTACCGACGAGAAACTGGAGGAGAAACTCAGTATCCCCGGAATGGAGATCACGCTGTTTGAAATGATCAGCTTCAACAGTTATCGGGAAGCCAGTTGCATCGGGCAGATTGCCCTATGGCGCAGGTTATTAAACTATCCTGGAATGAATTATATGTAAACTATGGAAAAGATAATTAGAGAAGCCAGCGAAACGCTGTCGGCGTTAGAAAACACTTTATCGAAATTCGATACTGCGCAAATTAATGCAGTACCATTTAAGGGAAGCTGGACAGCCGGACAACTGGCTGAACATATGATTTTATCAAATTCGGGCTTTCTACAGGTTATAAATGGCCCTGTAACCGAAACAGATAAGCCGGCCGATTTCATGGTAGAACAAATCAGGAACGACTTTTTAAATTTCAATGTGAAGTACGATTCGCCTAAAGAGATTTACCCTGAAGACAGGACATATAAGCAACCTGAATTATTAAACAGCTTAAAACAGATCAGGGATGGGATTTCAGCTTCTATAGCTGACCTGGATTTAACGAAGACCTGCAGCTCCTATGAATTGCCAGGTTATGGTTTTCTAACCCGCTTAGAGGCTGTTTATTTTGTAATTTATCATACGCAACGACACGTACACCAGTTAAATAAAATTTATAGCGAGCTGGATAGCAATTGATTTTTAATTAAATTTATGAGAAACAACAGGTTTAATCTACTAAATCCCTATATCGGCAAATGGAAAACAGAAGGTTTAACAAAATCAGGTGATATAATCACTGGAACTGATACCTACGAGTGGGTTGACGGTGGTTTTTTCTTAATGCATCAGGTAGATATCATGTTTGGTGATAAAAAGATCCGATCGTTAGAAATTACCCACTATGATGATATGGAGGATATTTTTAGGTCGCAATCGTTCGATAATGAAGGTAATATTTCAATATCAACCCTTAAAATTTACGATGATATCATTTTAATATTTGCCGATACTGAAAGATTTAAAGGGAATTTCAAAGCCCATACCATTGAAGGGGCATGGGAACAATTTGATGGTAAAAACTGGGCACCATGGATGGATATCAAATTAACAAAACTTGCAGATGAGCAGTAAGGCGCGCGAGCAGAAAGCCGATCAGGTTGATGATTACATGGAAAAACTCGAGCATCCTTTTAAACAGGAAGTCGAGCGGTTACGAAGTATTATGCTGAATGCAAATCCTAAACTGCAGGAAAGAGTAAAGTGGAATTCACCAAGTTTTTTTTATATAAAAGATCTGGCTGCTTTTAATCTTAGGGCTAAAGGATATGTACAGATCATTTTTATTTTTTACGATGGAAATATGATTGAAGATCCATCTTTACTACAAGGCAATTGGAAAGATAGGCGCGAAGCAAGGTTTTACAGTATGGTCGATATTGAAGCAAAACAACCTGCGCTGGAGCAGTTGGTGAATAATTGGGTTAAACTAATAGAGCCAAATAATAATTAACAAATAGATGTTAGTCGGGAGTCCTTAGTCCACAGTCTTGAGTCAATAATTTATTCTGCAGGTGCCTTTGTTGTAAATTGCAGGTGCTCTGTTATTAAGTATCAGCGTCTTGTTGTAAACTGTAGGTGCTTTATTATAAAATGGTCAATAGCTTATTGTTAATGGACTAAGAGTATTAACCATAAAACCATCAACCAAAACAGATTAAGTTATTATACACCAATGTACCAATGCCCGATGTACCAATGACTAATGAACAAATGCCCAATGAACTATAATTAACTTTTATTATTTTTAAACTTAGAAACCAAAATCAAAACACTATGAAAATTGCAGTTATTATTGTACGCGTGCTTTTAGCCGCTATGTATCTTTTTGCTTCTGTAAGCTATTTTCTTAATATAATGCCTAAGGCTCCGGAAATGACAGCGGCACAAACCAGCTTTATGACTGGCATGATGGCATCTGTATACCTTTTTCCATTGATCAAAATAACCGAACTGGTTGGTGGTATACTATTGCTTATCGCACGTACGGCACCTTTAGGCGCATTGATCATTTTCCCGGTTACCTTAAACATTTTTCTTTACCATGCATTTTTAGGTCCGAAAGATTTACCTATGGTTGCCGCAATGCTGCTGTTTAATTTATTCCTGTTTTATGCTTATCGTGCAAAGTATTTGCCGATCTTTTCAAAGTAAATTTTACCGTTTTTAAAAAATCTCATACTTTTTCTCCTTATTTAGTGTTTCGATATAAGGTGTAATTATTATCTTTAGAAACTAACTAGAATAAAAAATATGAGAAAGTTACCATTTTTAATGCTGCTTTTTATTGCAGTATCATTTTCTGCCTTTGCACAGAACAAAGATGCTATTGTAGGCAAATGGCTTAATCCATCGGGCGAAGGGCAAATAGAAATTTATAAAAAAGGCGATAAATATTATGGGAAACTAGCCTGGATGAAGGAACCTAATTTAAATGGTAAACCTAAATTAGATGCCAAAAACCCTGATGAAAAATTACAGAAACGCGCTTTATTGAATCTGGAAATATTAAAGGATTTTGTTTACGATGATGGTAAGTGGAATGATGGAACAATTTACGATCCAAAAAGTGGCAAAACATACAGCTGTAACATGTCTTTAAAAAGTAACGATGTGTTAAACATTCGTGGTTATGTAGGTATTTCTCTTTTAGGGCGATCGGAAACTTTTAGACGGGTAAAATAATTTATAGATGAAGAAAATTTTATGGTGCCTTTTAATGGCACCTTTTTTTTGCGCTGCGCAGTCGTATTCCTTTAAACCCTTAAACGAGAATACCAAAACCAGTTTACGTGGGTTAAGTGTTGTATCAGATCGGGTTATCTGGGTAAGTGGCAGTAATGGATCGGTAGGTAAAACAACTGATGGTGGTATAACCTGGAAATGGTTAAAACCAAAAGGTTACGAAAAAATCGATTTCAGAGATATTGAAGCTTTCGACGATAAGCAGGCCATTATAGTGGGCATAGCATCACCGGCATACATTCTGAAAACCGTAGATGGTGGTGAAACCTGGACAGAAAATTATAAAAATGTAGATTCAGCTATATTTTTAGATGGGCTAAGTTTCTGGGATAAAAATAAAGGAATCATTTTTGGTGATCCCATAAATGATAAAATGCAGTTGCTTAAAACTGTAGACGCAGGTAAAAGCTGGCAAGATATTTCAGCAAATCTAAAAGCCAATTTGGCTAAAGGTGAAGCGAGTTTTGCAGCAAGTGGCACAACCATTAAAACATTACCTGGTGGCAAAACCTGGATTGCATCAGGTGGAACGGTATCTAACATTTACTTTTCTCTGGATTATGGACAAAACTGGCAAGTATTTAAATGCCCCATTTTACAGGGCGAAAATAGTACAGGTCCTTTCTCCATCGATTTTTTGAACGAAAAAATAGGTGTAACTGTTGGCGGAAACTATGTAAAAGATAAAGAAAATATCAATAATATTCTTTTAACGAACGATGGAGGCAGAACCTGGCAAAAGCCAGCTACCCCGGTTTTAGGCTTCCGATCAGCTGTAATCTATATTAATGCTAAAACCTTAGTTGCTACAGGTACTTCAGGAACAGATATTTCTACTGATGGCGGCCAAAACTGGAAACATATTTCTGATAAAAGTTTTAATGCTGTTCAAAAAGCCAAAAAAGGTAAGCAGATTGTTTTGGCGGGAGAGAAAGGTAATATCTATCAATTGGAGATCAGCAAATAAAATTTCAATCGTACTACGTAACAGTTTTATTGATTAAGTATCTAATCAGTAAAACGATTCAACAAATAAAAAAGATTGAAGCATCGGGATTGATAAAATTTTGTTTCTTTGCTGTCAACTAAAACTTTAATTTAAAACATACACACACTCGCTCAATGGATTTTTTGCACACAATTTTAGGTGACGATATACAGGCCGGACTATTAATTATTTTGAATTTAATTGTGATCGAAAGTTTGCTTTCTGTAGACAATGCTGCTGTTTTGGCTACTATGGTAATGGATCTGCCAAAATCGCAAAGGGAAAAAGCATTAAAATATGGTATTATTGGTGCTTACGTTTTTAGAGGGATCTGTTTGTTCCTGGCTGCATGGTTGGTTAAAATCTGGTGGCTAAAACCACTTGGTGGTTTATACCTGTTGTACCTGGCTTTCGATTATTTTAGAAAAAAGAATAACAAAGGCAAGGAAGACGAAGAAGAGGAAGTAGACAAAAGCAAAAGCTGGATTTATAAATCTACTGTTGGCTTAATGGGGAATTTTTGGGCAACTGTTGCTTTGGTAGAAGTAATGGATCTGGCCTTTTCTATAGATAATGTTTTTGCTGCTGTGGCTTTTACCGATCATATCTGGTTAATCTATATTGGTGTTTTTATCGGGATTTTGGCCATGCGTTTTGTAGCACAGGCATTTGTGAAACTGATGGAGAAATTTACCTTTTTAGAAACGATAGCATTCATCGTAATTGCTGTTTTAGGAATTAAACTTACCTCATCGTTAGTAACGCATTTCTATCCTGAATCGCCTATTTCTCATGCTATCGAAGGTGAAAAAACAGATCTTTTTGTCTCTATTTTTACGGTAGCCATTTTCATTATACCAGTATTAACATCCTTATTATTTAACTATCCCAAAAAACACAAAAGCGATATCATCATTTCGGACGATGCCGAAAAAGTATTGGATAAATCTTAAATTATAAGGCTTATCTGTGATAAATCTTACAATTAAACCTTGGTAATATTACAATCAAATTTGTAATATTAGAATTTATAAACAGATTGCAATGGCTTTTTACAAACATTACTCATTCGATCTTTGGTTAACGTTGATTAAATCAAATCCAGCGTATAAACAGGAGCGGACCCAATATTTTTACCATAAATTTAATACTAAGCATAAAAATTTAGCAGAAATTGCTGTTATTTTTCGCCAGGTAGATTTAATGGTAAATGCCATTAATGAGCGGACAGGGAAAAATGTAGATGCTGATGAAATGTATTTAATGATTATCAGTATGATCAATGATTACGATTTCAATTTTCACGATGTGGATCTGCAGGAGATTGATCACGACATGGAACAGCTGGTTTTTGCCCACATGCCTTTGTTGTATAGCGATAGTTCTTTAACCGTATTGGAACAGCTTAAATCAACAGGTTTAAGTTCGACCAATATTTTAAGCAATACTGGTTTTATAAAAGGGAAAACCTTAAAAAAAGTAATCAATCATTTGGGGATCGATCAGTTTATCGATTTTCAACTGTATTCTGATGAAGTAAGGATGTCTAAACCCAATACCGGATTTTTTCAGTTGATGTTAGATACCATCGATAGGGAAAAACATCCGGAATTAATGCTAAAAGATGTAATCCATGTTGGTGATAACCCGCATGCTGATGTTCGTGGGGCAGAAGCAATGGGAATTAACAGTATGCTCATCAATTCTAACCACCTATCTATCTCAAACCTACTCTATGATACCGTATAATTTCTCACTCCATAAAATAGACAATACAGTCGATTTTGGCTTTAGTGCCGACGATTACAGTCGCTTTAAGTTTGGCGATGACCTGGTGGCCCGATCTTTCGGAAAAGACCTTGCCGATGGCTTTATCCGCTATTATTTAGCTGATAATGTGATTACCGATCAGATTGTGGTTATCTCTAGCCCTTATAGTTTTATTCCGACGGCCACCTTCGCCATGAAAAATTATTTCGTTTGCCAGCTTAACCGTTGGCTGGTCGAAAATGGTGGTTTGGCGGTACAGGAAACCAAAGTGCACAGAACCATTACCTATAAAGAAGATTATGGCGAGTTAAGTGCCGAAGAAAGACTTTTATTGATTGGAAACGATTCATTTCATATCGATAAAGATTTTCTCGCCGGTAAAACACTTTTATTTCTGGATGATATCAGAATTACCGGAAGCCATGAGCGGATGATCTTAAAAATGGCTAAGGAATACGGTTTAAAGAACGAAATGCATATGCTTTATTTCGCCGAACTGGTCAATAAAAATATCCATCCCAATGTAGAGAATTTTCTGAATTACCATCAGATAAAATCTATTTTTGATCTGGAAGAAATTATCGATAGCGGCAATTTTAGGTTTAATACCCGTATTGTAAAATACATTTTAAATACTACTTCGAGCAGTTTTAATCTGTTTTTAGAACGTAGAAGTACCGATTTTATCAATCAGCTTTACGATCTATCCCTGGGGAATAACTACCATACTATAGAAGCGTATGCTAAAAATTTACATCTTATAAAAGACTATATCAAAAACAACAATTATAAATTAATTTAAATATGGCTATTAATTTGCAAAAGGGGCAAAGAGAAAATATCGATGCTCCTAAATTTACAATAGGTTTAGGTTGGGATACCAACAGCTCTTCAACAGGTTCTGCATTCGATTTAGATGCTTCAATTTTTTTACTAAACGATCAGAAAAAACTAATTTCAGACGAAAACTTTGTGTTCTACAATAATTTGGTTTCTCCAGATGGTTCAGTTGAACATACAGGTGATAACTTAACCGGTGATGGCGATGGCGATGATGAGCAGATCAAAATTGATTTAACCAAAGCTGATGCTAAAGTTAACGAGATCTGTATAGTGGTAACCATCCACGATGCTGACAACAGAAGACAAAATTTTGGTCAGGTTAGAAACTCTTTCATCCGTATTTTTGATGCCGTAACAAATGAGGTGATCTTAAAATACGAATTAGAAGAAGATTTCTCTATAGAAACAGCAGTAGAATTTGGAAGAATTTACAAACGCGAAGGCAAGTGGAAATTTGAAGCCGTTGGCGTAGGTATGAAAGGTGGTTTACAGGATTATATAAACAAATATCAATAATATTATGGCAATCAATCTTCAAAAAGGACAGCGTATCAGTCTGGAAAAAAGTAATGGCAGCAAACTTCAGAATGTTTGTGTAGGTATTAACTGGGGTGCCATTGAAAAGAAGGGCCTTTTCGGTTTCGGATCTTCAAAAGAAGCGGTAGATTTAGATGGGAGCTGTGCATTATACAACGAAAACAAACAACTTTTAGAGGTAGTTTATTTTGGCAACCTAAAATCTAAAAATGGCTCTGTAAAACATAGCGGCGATGATTTAACCGGCGATATGGGTGGCGATGATGGCTTAGATAATGAGGTAATCACGCTTGATTTCTCTCAGTTGGATGCCAATGTAAACTATGTTGCCTTTGTATTGAATAGTTTTAGAGGTCATGATTTTGGTACGATTCCTTTCGCTTCTATCCGTATTTATGAAGGTACAACGAAACGTGTTAACGAGGTTTTTGCTAAATTCGATATTGCTAACGGAGCCAACTTTGCTGGTCACGTATCGATGGTAATGGGCGTTTTTTACAAGAAAAACGGCGAATGGAAATTTAATGCCATTGGAGAACCAACCAAAGATAAAAAACTCGAAGATACCGTTAAAACTGTAACGCAAAACTATTTATAAGCCATAAGGCTGGTAATTAATCAAACTATGGAAACCAACCCAAACGTTACCCAAGCCCTTACTCCGGTTAAACTGGATAAAGATGGCAATGTGGATCTCGAGAAAATAACCTCAGAGGAAACGCTTAAATACAATGAGATTGGAAAATCGTTAGAACCATCAGATGTAAATTCTATCCTGAATTACGGAAGCGATGCCCAAAACTCAATGGAAAAATACAGTAACGAGTTTTTATCGTCTGTACGGACCTATAACAGTGGCGAAGTTGGCGGTTTAATTAACGAACTGCTTACCGAACTGAATTATATCGATGTTTCTGAATTGGAGCAAAGTGCATTTAAGAACTTTATTTCTAAAATCCCGTTTTTAAAAAGCCTGGTTGTCGATGTGAAAAAACTTTTCCAGAAGTATGATGTCGTGGTGAATAATATTGATAAAATCACCAATAAAATTAAAGCTGGAAGATTAAATTCGATTAAAGACAACAGTTCGCTGCAAACCATGTTCGATAGCAATGTTGGTTACATCCACCAAATGGAAGAACTGATTATTGCCGGACAGATGAAATACAACGAGCTGAACATCAAACTTGCTGAGATGGAAGGCCGGCCTGCTGATTACCAGGATTATGAAATTGCCGATTTAAGGGATTTCATAAGCCGTTTGGATAAAAGACTGGCAGATATGAAAATTGTTCGTTTCATCATGTTGCAATCTTTAGCGCAAATTCGTGTAGTGCAGAATAATAATACTTCAATTGCAGAAAAAGCACAGTCGATTGTATCTACAACCATTCCGGTGTGGAAAAACCAATTGACTATTGCTGTTGCTTTACAAAGGCAAAAGGCCAATGTAGAGATGCAGAAGAAAATTTCGGATACCACGAATACCATTTTGCAGAAAAATGCAGAGATGCTGAAACAAAACAGTATCGATGTAGCCAAAGAGAATGAAAAAACAGTAGTATCTTTGGAAACCTTGAAACGAACCACTTCATCGTTAATTGAAACGCTTAATGAGGTTAAACAGATCCATGAAGCGGGTGCACAGAGCAGAAGGGTGTTGGATGGCGAACTTAAAACTTTGGAAACAGAGTTAAAAAAGAACGTTACGAGGGTGAGTTAATTAAAATATGGATGAATACCGTTTAAATATTATCAAAAAATCAAGCGCAGAGATCAACCGTTTACAGTTGCTCTCTGTGTTTTTTGATGATGAGGTGATTTATAAAATTTATTTAAGAAGCCAGGTTATTCATCAACTTTTTGCCAACAACGAAGAATTAGAGATTGAAAAATTAGATCTTTTCCATCTTCAGTTTACCGATAGTGTGATCGAACTGCTAAAAAAGATTAAAAAGAGCAATGAGAAAAACGTATCACTCATTTACGATGAAATTGACCTGAATGAAGAGCTGATCGACCGCATGGCAGGTGCGCTTATTGATCAGAAAAGTTTTCAGCAGGATAAACAGAAACAATCGTTAAAAGTAAACCTGTCGCTGCGGAAACTATTCAGTGTGCTTTCTGAGCTCAGTTCCGATTTTCCCTTTTCTAAAAATATCAATGTTTTTAGTTCCAGATACGCCAACGATTTTTATTTCGACCTCACCACCGATCAATTTACTAAACTGATTGATTTTCAAAGTAAACAGGTGTATACCAATGTTTATGCAACCATCGAGAAAAAATTAATGGGCAAGTTGTGTAAGTATGATTTTCGGACCGAATTTTACATTGGTTTAAAATCAGGCGAACTGGTAATTGAAGTTTATAAATTTTTAGATATAGACAGTTATTATCTGTTTTTTCCAAGCAGAAACCTGTTTTTGTTTTGTGATTTAACCATTTTGAAAGATTTGGATATGTCTAATAATCTTTCAGAACGGGAACGGATTGTACAGGAACTGCAATATAAAAACGATAAGTTAAAAAGTAACGCAGCGGTTTTAAAAACGGCAATTCCGAATGAGGTTGTTAATTTGTTAGAAGATAGTTACGGTAAAATATCTGACATCAATTTCTTGAACCACCTCAATAATTTCGATGTACAATCGAATATTCTGAAGACCATGTTGAAGACGGATTTGTTTTAGGTTGGTTTTTTACCACCTAAGACATCTGACGCAGCTAAGAAGTATCGTGCCGATTAATCATCACTGTCGCAAGAAATCGTCATTGCGAGGAGGAACGACGAAGCAATCTTACAACGCTGGATAATTGAACTGTCGCATTAAGATTGCTTCGTCGGCTGAAAAAGCCTTCTCGCAATGACGATCTTATGATAGAAATTATTACTACCGCGTCAATACCGCCAATTTCTGTTTAAACAAATCAATTGTTCTGCTCCAGGCCAGTTTTGCGGCCGCTTCATTATATCTGGTAGGTGAGGTATTGTTGTTAAAGGCATGGTTTACGCCATCGTAGATGTAAATTTTGTAATCAATTTTATTGTCTTTTAATGCCTGCTCATAAGCAGGGATCCCGGCATTAATGCGTTCATCCAGGCCGCCATAATGTAACATTAAACTCGCTTTAATTTTAGGAACATCGGCCACATTGGCCTGTGAACCGTAATAAGCAACAGCTGCCTGTAATTTAGGATCATTAACGGCTAATTTATTGGCCATTGCACCGCCCCAGCAAAAGCCAACACAGCCTACTTTACCATTGCCGTCTTTTCTGTTGCGTAAATAGTCCAATCCTTTTAAATAATTCTGTAAGTTCTTTTCAGGATCTAATTTACCGATCAACTCGCGTCCCTTATCTTCATCCGTCGGGGTTCCACCAAGCGGCGAAAGGGCATCAACACCAAGGGCCAGGAAACCTTCGGCGGCAACACGTTTGGTTACATCAATAATATGTGGATTTAAACCCCTGTTTTCATGAATAACCAGTACGCAGCCTAAGTTCTTTTTCCCTTTTGGCTTGGCCAGTACAGCTTTCATATCACCGTCAACACCAGCGTAGGTAATATTTTCAACTTCGATATCATCACTGTTAAAATCTGCTGCAGCGGCATAATTATTCTCTAGCATAGGCAGAATAGTCATAGCCAATGCTGTGCTGCCCGCCAGGACAGCCAGTTTTCTCATAAAATCTTTTCTGCTTACCTGACTATGGGTATATTCATCGTACAGGTTGATTATTTTCTGATCCATCTTATTGATTTTGAATTACCTTACAAGATAAAAAAGGATGGCGAGATTTGAGGTAGCATTGCCTAAAAGTTACAATACATTTCTTCCCATTTTTTAATCAGCGTTACACGGTGTTTCGTATATCGGGGGGTTAAGAAGGCATTCGACCAATCATCGTAATTATCATAAAAGAATTTCAGGAAGAAAATATGAAAGGTGATTCCGAGATATGGAATGGCTTTTAATTCATCTTCAGTTAACGGCCTAACTTTCTGGTAAGCGTTTAAAAAGATATTAAAATCTTCTGCTGCCTGTTCCTTTGAAATTAAATTATTAAGTTGATGAAAGAAATAATGGTTAAGAAACGACATTAAGTCGTTAATCAGGTAACCCTCACCTGCAAAATCGAAATCAAAAAAGGTAATTTTTCCCGCTTCATCAAAATGAAAATTCTTTGGAAAAAAATCATAATGGCAATAGCCGTAGCTAAATTTTGAAGTATCAAACCTTTCGAACTTTTTAACCACTTTATCGGCAATGTTGGTCAGGTATTCAAATTCCTCGGGCATTTCTATAAAATGAGGTTTTAAATCGCGCAAAGGCTCAAATAAAGTCGTTTCAAAGTTGAATACCGGTCTTGCATTATTCAGCTTTATTGTAGAAGTACTTTGGTGCAAGGTGGCAATGTCTTGGCCCAATTGAACAAGATGCGCATTTTCCAGGTCCAAAATCACTTTCCCTTCAGCAAAAGAAAACATTACGCCATTTCTTAAACCTTCTATGGCATTAAACTGTTGAATTTGTTTCCCATTTACATCGGTTATGGGGTAAGATACTGAGTTCCCGTTTGCTTTTAAAATATTGAGCAATTCTATTTCAGCTTCAATTTCATTGCGTTTGCGGTGTGCATCGCGGTAGATTTTGAAGATATATTTTCGGCTTTCATTTTCGAGAATATAGGTATCACTTACATTTCTGATGAGTAACCGGCATGTTGTAGATGGATCTAACTGATATGCATCAATTAAATAATCTTTTAAAGCAGTAGCAGATAAAGTGGAGTATTGAGCGGGGAAAATATTTTGCATAAATAGCGCTTTGGGGTTTCAAATATAAATTTTAGAAATGACATCTTAGCCATTAAATAAGACTACCTTACATCCCTTAGGCACGTTGTTTTAAGATTAAACAGATCTGTTGGAAAAAATATTTGACTGCCTTATCGATAGTTTTATCGTAGATAAAGTGGGCATAGCTGAAAACTTTTTAAGTGTTCCTTTAGCGGCCCATCTTAAAGATAACCTGATCGGGTTATTTGAAAATAAAAAACTTTTAAATGCTGGCGTGGGTAACGATACTGTTATTAATCAGGATAAATTGATTAGAAGCGACGTGATTTACTGGTTAGACAGAAATCATAATAACCAACACGAAAATGATTTCTTCGATCTGATGGACAAATTTGTGGTTTATTTAAACCGTACCTGTTATACGGGTATCACCGGATACGAATTTCATTATACACTTTACGAATCGGGCACCTTCTACAAAAAACATATCGATCAGTTCCAGAGCAATGGAAGCCGGCAATATTCGATGATTATGTATCTGAACAGCGATTGGAAAGTAGAAGACGGGGGAGAGCTACGTATTTATCATGCTGATGAGGAACAGGATATTTCGCCCGATAACGGTAAAAGTGTTTTCTTTAAAAGTTCAGACCTGGCACATGAAGTATTGCTCACACATAAACAAAGGATGAGTATTACAGGCTGGTTAAAGATCGGTTAAATTTAATCTTAAATATCGAGCAAACGTTTGATCACCCCTTTATAATTTTTACCGATAGGAAGTTCCTGACCATTTTTGAGCATTATTGTATTGCCCGCTAAATAATCGACGTATTTTTTGTTGAGCATAAAAGATTTATGAATTCTGATAAAATAATCGGCTGGTAACTGATCTTCAAAACTGGTCAATGTTCTGGGTGTCAGTATAAAATTACCGTTTTTCCAAACCTTTACATAGTTACCCAGGCTTTCTAAATATTGTATTTCTTCGGTTTTTACAAGGATGTGTCTTTTGTCTGCTTTAATTGAGATTTGCTCATCGCTTTTGGTCTCTGCTTTTTCGATTTCAATAGGACCATCAGTTTGTTTTTTAAGGTTGTACAGTTCCAGCGCCCGGTTAATGGCTTTTAAAAAACGATCGAATCGGAAGGGTTTTAAAAGGTAATCGCAAACGGCCAGATCAAAACCCTCTAAAGCGTATTCTTCGTATGCCGAAGTTATAATTATAAGCGGCTTATGCTGTAAGGTTCTCAAAAAATCCAGGCCGTTCAGTTTAGGCATCCGAATATCCAGGAAAATTAAATCTACTTGCTGTTTATTCAAAAAATCTAATGCCGCTGTAGGGCGGTAACAATTGCCAACAATGTTAATAAAGGGAATATCTTTTGCATACTCAGTTATTACGCCGTGTGCAAGAGGTTCATCATCTACTATTAAGCAACGTAAGCTCATGTTAACTGGAGTTTGAGTTCTGCCTTAAAGATATTGGCAATGGCGGTAATTTCCAATTTATAACGGCCAGGATAAAGCAATTCGAGTCTTTTTCTCAAATTATCAATCCCAATTCCTTTAATTTCGTTTACTTCATCAGGATCGAAGGAGTTCTCGCAACTGAAAACGAGAGTTTTATCATTGCTGATTAATGATAGTTTCAAACTGGCAGTATCATCTGCAGGTTCTATTCCATGTTTAAATGCATTTTCGATAAGCACAATGAGCAAGAGGGGCGCAATATCTACCTGATCATTTTGAACTTGTTTATCAAATTCAAAATTTAAGGTTTTTTGCAAACGGATTTGTTGCAATTGAATGTAACCCTCAATATAATCTAACTCCTGAAAAAGTTTAACTGTTTTTTCCTGCCCTTTGTAAATTGTATAACGCATCAGTTCTGATAATTGCAAAATACTTTCTGGTGTTTTGTCTGATTTTTGCAAGCTCAATGCATAAAGGTTGTTAAGCGTATTAAAGAAAAAATGTGGATTAAGCTGTTGTTTTAATAAATCGAGTTCAGTTTGCGATTTTTCCTTTTCCAAAGAGAGAATCCTATTGTTCTGTTTCCCCCATTGCAGCGCTAAAACTACAGGTAAACTAATCAGCATAATAGCAAAGGCGCCAAACGCATTTTCCAATTCGAAAGGGTTCATTACGAATATACTCCTGCCAAAAACCGTGTTAATGGGTAGCGAAATTAACAATTGGGCCAATAAGGGATAAAGAACAGCAATGGTGGCTGAAAGTGTTAAAAGGTAAATGAACAAGCCCTTTTCTTTAAGGATTTTAGATACGAGTAAACGGCTATTGATAAGGAAAAGCAGGTATCCGCATAAATACATCACCAGGAATTGTGAAAAGAAGCCTAAAAATGTCCCAAAATTGAACAACAACAGTTTGATATCAAATTCGAAACCAACCAAACGGAAGCCTTTCCTTTGGTAAATCGGGTTGTCTAAACTCGAAACGGCCATTACGGAGATGGTTGCAGCAAGTAATATGATGGTAATGAGCACGGCATTCTCCAGACCAATTTTTTTGATCCATTTAATGTGCTGCACCTTTTTCTGGTAATATTGATTAGCAATCAACATGATTTCGAGGGCGACAGCCGCCAAAGCTGTTGAAATAAAAACAGCATCATCAAGCTTCGCAATTTGCAGGTAAAATGCAATGTCAGTAAAAAGTGGAAGCAGGATGAAGAAGCATGTGCACCAGTGAGCAACATATCGATTTCGACTGAGGACGTTTTTTAGTCTGGTTTTAAGAAAAGAAAAAATAAGTACAGGGAGCAAACAGAAACCCAAAGCCAAAATACAGCTGGCATAGGTACGCCAAATATTGGTGGTTACACTGTAAGTGTTAAATATGGCTATCCACAACAAAAGGCCAACAAATATGAAAAAATCCTGGTATTTATAGTTGTAGTTGAAATTTTTTGTATTGAGCATTTTGTTAAATAGGATAATATTATTTAAAAAGATGTCATCCTGAGCGGAGTAGAAGGACAATCTTTTTGATTGATCTAATTATATGGGCTTCGACTCCCCTCAGCCTGACAATATCAGTATGACTAATCTTTTAAGGATCTTTAAAGTTATGAAAGTTTGAAGTTCGGGTAAAATTTAGATGATGAAAGGCATGTTTTCGATGATGAAAGGAATTTATGGTTTCGCTTCGTAAGGACACTAACTGAGGAAGTATGCAAATAAAATGAGGTAACGGGTATTCCATGGTGTGTGTCTCCAGAGACCATTTATAGTTTCGTTTTGTGGAACGCTTAAAAAGATGTCATCCAGAGGGATAATTTATTGTATAAAAACAATATGAATGACGCATATCCTTTTTTGCCCAGCGGCTCATTCTTGCCTCGGCTCACCGCCGCCGAAAGGCTCTTTCTTTTTGGCATCAAAAAGAAACAAAAAATGCCGGCTGAAAATTTTTCTTTAGAGGTCAGTGGTGTGGCTGGGTCAGCAGAAACCGAAAAATTTGTTAGGCCGGATTTAAGTGGAACGGGGATACGGTGCTGTGGCCTAGTTGGGTGGAAATGTATAGTGCCGCAAATATATTATTAGTAAGCAATTGCAAAATAACGCCGATGGTAGCGGAGTCGAAGGATAAGCTTTTTTGATTAATATAATTGTAAGGGGCTTCGACTCCGCTCAGCCTGACAATATCAACGTGACTAATCGTTTAACGATCTTTAAAGTTATGAAAGTTTGAAGTCTGCGTAAAATTTAGATGATGAAAGGCATGTTTTCCATGATGAAAGGAATTTTAATCCCATTTTATGTTTTCATCATCATTTTAAATGCCTTGGTCACTTAAATTATTTGCTGTGGTTTTGCCTGTCTAATTTGCGTCCATCTTATACTAATTAATATGGTACGGCTTAAAATACAGCAACTTACAAAATCTTATCAGAATGGGGTAAAGGCCCTTGATGAGGTTACATTAAATATCGCTAACGGTATGTTTGGCTTATTGGGGCCAAATGGTGCGGGTAAATCGTCACTTATGCGCACCCTTGCAACCTTACAGCTGCCAGACGCTGGTCAGGTTTATTTTGATGGAAATGATGTGCTGCAAAATCCTCAGGAAATGCGGAATAAACTGGGTTATTTGCCGCAGGATTTTGGTGTTTATCCTAAAATTTCAGCGCTTGATCTGTTAAACCACCTGGCCGTGTTAAAAGGCCTGCAAAATAAAAACGAAAGAAAAGAACAGGTGACTTCGCTTCTTCAACAAACCAATTTATTTGAAGTAAGAAAAAGGTCTGTCAGCACTTTTTCTGGTGGTATGCGACAGCGTTTCGGCATTGCGCAAGCCTTATTGGGCAACCCGCAGTTAATTATTGTTGATGAGCCCACCGCAGGTCTTGACCCGCAGGAACGAAACCGTTTTCATGATTTATTGAGCGAAATCGGTGCAGCCCGTGTGGTCATTCTGTCTACCCATATTGTAGAAGATGTAAATGACCTTTGTTCTGAAATGGCTGTGATGGCCAATGGCAAGTTGATTTTACAAGGTAAACCTTCAGAACTGATTCAAAAGTTAGATGGGAAAATCTGGCGAAGGGTAATCGATAAGGTAGATCTGGCTCAATATTCATCCATTTTCAATGTAATTTCTACAAAAATTATTTCGGGTAAGTTTCACATTTTTGTGCTGGCTGATGAATGTCCTGCAGATGTTTTCGAAGCTGTTTATCCTGGTTTGGAAGAGGTATATTTTTCTTCATTATTCGGCTCTGCCAATCAAAATCTAGAGGCCAGGTTATGATTATAGATTTACTAAAATTTGAACTGAAATACCATTTCGGGCAAATATCATTCAAAGTAGCCGCCCTTTTGTTTTTTATGCTGGGATATTTCTGTGTGGTACAGGGTGGATTCGGCTCTGAAGACGTGCATAAAAATTCGCCATATGTCATCACCAACATCATCGCACTGCTTTCGCTTTTCTCTATCTTTTCGGGCACATTATTTAGTGCCAATGTGGTGCTGAGGGACAGTATGTATAAAATGGAAGCAGTTGTTTTTACTACTTCGATCAAAAAACTCCCTTATTTTGTTATCAGGTTTTTGGGGCTCATCATTTCGGTTTTTAGTTTACTGGTGTTGGTGGCCTTGGGTATTTATGTAGGCACTTTCTTTATCGATGCCGATCGGTTAGGTGTGTTCTGTATCACTTATTTTTTACAGCCACTTTTGGTTTTTGCCCTTCCAAATGTACTGTTCTCTGCATGTATTTTATTCTGTACTGCCGTAATAACCAAAAATGTAAGGGCAATTTATGTGATAGGCGTGTTGATTTACATTTTGTATATGCTCGCTTCGATATTTGGCAATTCACCTTTGTTGGCCACCTCGACAATGAAAGCAAGTAGTGCCGATATTTTACCTTTACTTTTAGATCCCTTTGCTTTAGCCTCGTTTTTTGGCGAAACCAGAACATGGACCGATCTACAGCGCAATCAACAATTGTTCCCGTTAGCGGGCGCATTCTTACTCAACAGGTTACTGTGGCTGGTTTTTACAGCCTTTCTAGTGCTGGTTACCTACCGTTTATTCAATTTTCGTTTGCAGCAGCCACGACAGATAAAAATTAAGACAATTAAAGTAGAGGAGAATAAGTTAATCCCTTACCGTGCTATAGTGGTGTTGTCAAATGGTTTTCGTTATCATCTGAACACGTTATTCGCACAGTTTAAACTAGAAATGATATTCCTGTTTAAAAATATCCCTATTATG
The DNA here is from genome assembly GCF_052045595.1 of Pedobacter sp. 22163. Lineage (NCBI taxonomy): Bacteria > Pseudomonadati > Bacteroidota > Sphingobacteriia > Sphingobacteriales > Sphingobacteriaceae > Pedobacter > Pedobacter sp. 22163. Next base: position 487,631 of record NZ_JBQEPM010000002.1, read on the forward strand.
GTCATGCTCTTATTGTGGGTTTTTATATTTGGGGTAGAGTTAAAAGACCAGCTGTTCAGTGGTGTTTATGGTATTCACAGTTATCCGGCAACAGGCATCATCATCGAAGAAATACGTTCAATGAAATTCGGTCTGGTCCTGATTATTTTTTACGCTGCAGAAACCATTAGCAGAGAAAAAGCAGTAAATATTCATTCGTTAATTTACAGTACACCTGTTCAGAATTCAGCATTATGGATGGCAAAAGCCATGAGTCTTTTTGTACTGGTTTTCATCCTTGTCACTTTAAATATTGGGATCGGCATTGTTCTGCAGCTTACACATGGTTATTTCCAGATCGAATTGCCCTTGTATTTATCGTTGTACTATTACAGCGCATTCCCTTTGTTGCTTTTTGTGGTACTTATAATTTTTATCCAGAATTTAAGTGTAAACAAGTATCTCGGTATGTTACTGAGCATGATCGTGGTTTTCGTGGTTTCGTATGCCGAAAGGTTTGGCTTAGCACACTATCTTTTCCGCTTTGCAACAGTACCTGGTTTATTACATTCGTATTTTAACGGTTTTGGATATTATGCGGGCGCATTTAAATGGTATATGCTGTATTGGTCGGCCTTTGTAATTGTTGTCGCAATATTAACCATTGGACTGTGGCAGCGTTCGGTTGATATTAAAACTAAAGCAAGATTCGCATCAGTGGGTTTGGCATTTAAGCAACATAAATGGATTACTGCTTTAGCACTGGTAGCCTTGTTTTCTTGTGGGGCATTTATTTATCATCAAACGAATATCGTCGGTAAATATAAAAATAAGCAGGAGCGGTTAGATTGGAGCTTGGCTTACGAGCAGAAATATAAGGCGCTGGCAGACCTGCCCCAGCCAGTAGTTAAAGCTGTTAAAACGAATGTAGATTTATATCCTAACGAAGGAAAATATACCATTAAGGGCAATTACCGTTTAAAAAATGAATCAAAATTACCTATTGCCAAAATCTGGACTTACGTCAGCCCTGCTGTAAATTCATTTTCTATAAGCATTAGGGGAAGTGAAAAAAGCGAAAGAGATGAAACATTTAATCAGCAGTTTATTACTTTAAAAGTACCACTGCAGCCTAACGAAGAAGTCATAATGGATTTTTCTATTGAAGTAATCCGGTCTGGATTTATTCCTTTTAATAGCGAAAACTCGATTGTAAAAAATGGATCTTATATTGAATTGGAGAAAATTGTACCTCAATTTGGTTATTGCTATAACTTTGAGAGCGAAGATAAACGGGCCCGGAAAAAAGCAGGTTTAGCTGAGATAGCCAGCAAGCCCAATTTTAACAATATTTACGAACTGATCGATTTAGAAACCACAATTTCTACAGCTATTGATCAGCAGGTGATTACCGTTGGTGAATTGCAAAAAAACTGGATGGCCAATAACCGAAGGTATTTTAAATACAAAACTTCGATCCCCATAAATTTTATGTTTGCCTTGAGCAGTGCGAGGTATGCGGTAAAAAAGGAAAAGTACAAAGGAGTAGATCTTAGGCTGTATTATCAGCCTGGACAAGAATATAACCTGAAAAGTATGTTTAAGGCGCTTAGAGATGCCTTGGATTATGGGAATCTGAATTTTGCTAAATATCCAATAAAACAATTAACCATTGCCGAGATTCCTCAATATAAAGGTGCTGCAACAGCTTATCCTGGAGTAGTTTTTAGTGCAGAGAACATAAATTTTCTTGGAAATTATAGTCAGAAAGGTACTATTGACCAAAGTTATGCCATAACCGCGCATGAAACTGCACACCAGTGGTGGGCAAATATATTGGCTCCTGCAGATGGTGCAGGTTATGCCATGCTCACCGAATCGTTGGCTAAATACACCGAAAATGTGCTGATTGAAAAGGCCTTTGGCAAAATGTACTTAAGAAAATATTTGGCTTACGATAATAACCTCTACTTTTTAAACCGGAATAACAACGAAAAGGAGCTACCCTTGACCAAAACTTTAGATCAGCCTTATGTGCATTACCAAAAAGGAGGATTAACCATGTATGCGGTGAAAGAACTAATGGGAGAGCAGAAATTCAATACGATATTGCGTCAGTTTATTGCCGATCACGAAAGTCCGAAACCAAAAGCTACAGCAAGGGATTTGGTTAATGCGATGTTAAAGGAAGCTTTGCCTGAGCAGAAGAAATTTATAAATGATTCTTTTAACCAGGTAGTTACTTACGATATAGGCATAAAAGTGCTCAATTGTAATCTTTTGAAAAATGGAAAATATAAGGTTGATCTGGAGGTAAATGCAGAAAGGTTAAGTGGCGGCAGTAAGCAATTGCCAGATCTGGAAATAGACTTGGCCTGTTTTGATGAATTGGAAACAGATTGGGAAGCTGATACTAAACCTGTATACGCTCAGAAGATTCAAATAAACCAGCATAAAACTAAACTTTCAATCATTGTTGGGCATAAACCAAAAACGGTAGCTATTGATCCTTACGGATATGTGTTGGATGTTGATAAGAGTGATCATGTGGCTGTGGTGAATAAAAAGAGCTATTTAGATAAGAGATTTTAATTCAAAGGTGCGTCCTGCTGAACTTGTTTCAGCATCTATTTTTGAAAATCGTTATTGATAAGACCCTGAAACGAGTTCAGGGTGACGACCCTCTCCGTAGATTCCAGGTTTCATTCGACTCTGCTCGAAATGATGAAACTACTGGAGATAACACATTATTTAGTGTGGGTCAATAAAAAAGCGCCGTTTCCTCATTTGAGGATTGGCGCTTCACTTGTTAAACGACTAGGTTTAATATGATTATGATCAATTTGCCCTAAAACCCTTTGGGGTACATTGCATCTGACGTTTAAAAAATATGTTAAAATTTGCTGGGTATTCAAAACCCAAACAATAGGCAATCTGTGCGATATTCCATTCAGTATGTTTCAGTAAGGCCACGGCTTCGGTTGCTATCCTTCTCGAAATGTGTTCAGAAGTGGTTTTGCCCGTTACTTCTTTTACCGCATGGTTTAAGTGATTTACATGCACCAACAAGCGGAAGGCGAAATCGTGGGCTGTTTTCAACTCCAAAATATGCTCTGTAGAACCAATGGGGAACTGCCTTTCCAATAATTCGATAAACAATGAAGTTAAACGTGCCGATGCATTATTCTGTTTAAAAACAACATCCTGAGGTTTAACCTTTAGTGCCTCATGAACAATAAGCTGTACATAGTTTCTTAACAGATCGTATTTATGGATGTAATCGCCATCCATTTCTTTCATCATTTTAGTAAAGATATCTGTTAAGATAACTTCCTGCTCTTCGCTAATGTGGATTACCGGGCTATCATTAATCCGCCATAATAAAGAATCGCGAAGGGTTTCGTTACGGTTATGGATGAAATTCTCGGTAAATAAACAGAAGAAACCAGCAGGTTTTGGCGAAGTACTTTCCCATGAATATGGAATATTCGGATTGGTAAACAGTAATGCCCGTCCTTTAATTTCAATCTGCGCATCAGGGTAATGCAAAATCCCATTGCCTATGATCAGCGAAATCTTATAAAAATCTCTGCGGCTAAAAACAGATGGTACGTTGCTACAAACAGTTGTCCGGTTAAAAACATTAAAGTGCCCGATATCATTGATCATTCCTAAGCTTGGCGTCGGAATTTCAGGCCTTGTGATTTTTAATTTATTGTAAAAATCTTCTAATGTTTCCTTTTTTTGAAGGGTAGAAAGCTCTTGATTTTTTGATAACATATTTTAAGTGCTTAATACAGGTAAAGTTATGGTTTAATCGTCATTCCTTCATGCATTTCCTCGGTCGGTTCTGCCACTAATTTGTCACCTTCTGCTAAATCGCCGAAAACTTCTACCTTATCGTCGGTTTCACGGCCTTTTTTTACACCTACTTTAACTGCTTTATTATCGGCTACTTTTAACACGAATAATCCTTCGCTGGTATCCAATAAAGCTTTTTTGGAAATAATAAAGGTGCTGGCATTGGCCGGAAGCGGAATATTTACTTCAGCAACCATGCCCGGTAATAAAACCTTCGAAGCGTTTGGTACATCCATTTCAATACGCTCAGAACGTAAGCGTAAATCTAAGGCACCTGATAAACGTTTCACCTTAGCCTTAAAGGTCTGGCTAGGCAAAGATTTAACCGTAAAACTAATCTCATCACCAGCTTTTAAATATCCGGTATAAATTTCTGGAATGGAAACGGCCAAACGCAGATTTTTCTGATCTTGTAAAGTAAATAAAGGTAAATCAGAACCTTTGCCCGTTGGGCCAACGTAGGCGCCTAAATTTACATTTCTGGCTGAGATAATTCCGTTGAATGGCGCCCTGATGGTTAAATAATCCTGAATTGAACTCACTTCTTTGTAAGCCGCTTTTGCTGCTTCGAGTTGTGCAAGGTCTGCATTTTTTTTCGCCATAGCCTGGTCCAGGTCGTTTGTAGAGATCGTTCCAGGGGTTTTACTGGTTTCGTACAAACGGTTATAATTCGCTTTGCTTGCCGTATAAATGGCTTCCTGTGCTTTTATCCGCGATTGTGTTGCAGCCAGTTGCGAAGTCATTTCAGGTGCTTCCAAAGTCATCAATAATTGACCTTTGCTTACTTCTGAGCCGATATCAACTTTTATGGTTTTTACGAAGCTGCTTACTTTAGCGTATAAATCAACCTGTTGCAAAGCAATTAATTCGCCTGGCAAACTCAGTTTGGTAGATAGCTTCTCTTTTTTAAGATCGAAGCTGGCTATAGCTGCTTCTTTTTCTTTCTTGGGTGTTACTTTCGATTCGGAGTGCCCACAACCATACATGGCCATTAACACTAAAAATCCTGTACTTAATAATGTTGTTGAAAATATCTTCGTATTCATTTATGATAATGATTTATTCGTTTTCTTGTAAACCTTTAATGTAATGGGTGCTTTCTTCGTCTTCCGGATCAAGCGACATCGAATCGGTAGTCTGTTTTCCCTGAACCCATGCAAATACCAATGGCAATATAATGAGTACGGCGAATGTTGAGGCCAGTAAACCACCAATAACGGCTCTGCCTAGTGGCGAAACCGCTCCACCACCTTCACCATGACCGATGGCCATTGGTAACATACCCGCAATCATCGCAATACTCGTCATGATAATTGGGCGCAAACGTAATGCTGCAGCTTCGCGTGCCGATTCGAGTGCATTCCCATTGTGCTTTCTTAGTTGTTCTGCATTGGTGATGAGTAATACCGCATTTGCGATAGATACGCCCACCGACATGATAATCCCCATATAAGATTGCAGGTTTAAGGTTGATCCGGTAATGGTTAATAACAATAGTGAGCCTAAAATAACTGCCGGTACAGTAGCTAAGATAACCAATGGAACTTTAAAAGACTGGAAATTGGCTGCCAGCATCAAGAAAATTACCACAATAGCCACAAATAAGCCCGATTGTAAGCTGTCTAACGTATCTGTTAAAACTTTGCTTAGGCCTATTGCGGTAACATTTAATCCCCTTGGCAGTTCGCCAACAGCTGCAATGGCTTTTTCTACATCTTTTGATGCTGCACCCAGATCCATATGGTAAAGGTTGGCCGTTACCGATAAGAAAGGCATAGCACCAATATTATCGTTTTCGCCAGCAGTGGTATCAGGCGTAATTTTTGCCACATCGCTTAAAACTGGTCGTGCCGAATTTTTTAATAAAGGTATTTCTCCAATATCATCTTTACTGGTCATTTGGTTCAATGGTACCTGAACCTGGACACTATAAGGCAAAGCCGCTTTTTCATCTAACCAGATATTTTTATCCGTATAACGTGATGATGAAGTTGAGGCAATCAATGATCTCGAAATATCGGCCATATCTACCCCGATCTGCGCTGCACGGGTTCTGTCTATATCGATATTTAACGATGGATATTTAATGGGCTGTGCCAGCTGAACATCGCGCATGTAAGGTATCTCCTTCAGTTCTGCGAGGATTTTATTGGCATACTTTTCATTCAGCTTTTTGTTTTTGCCTGCAATACGCACTTCAACAGGGGTTGGGGAGCCTTGGCTCAATACCTTATCTGTTAGCTCAATCGGTTCGAAAGAAAGTTTAACATCAGGCAGAACTTTTTTGATTCTCTCCCTGAACTGATCTTTAAAATCATCCATATCTTCCTCAAAGTCTTTTAAACTTACCTGGAAAACAGCTTCGTGCGGCCCTGCCATAAACTGGTAGATGGGGTTTACCGAAAACTGGGCAGGGTGTTGGCCAACATAAACAGAAGAAATGCCCATATGCGCTTCGCCGACTATTTTTTTCAGCTCAGCCAAAACCACATTCGCTTTTTCTTCGGTACGTTCTAAACGCGTTCCATCAGGTGCTCGTAAACGCAGCTGAAACTGACTTGAGTTAACTCTTGGCAAAACATCGCGACCAATATTAGCCAGTAATAGGGCTGCTAAACCAATAATTACCACCAAATAAACTAGAACGACAGTTTTTCGGTAAGGCAGTATCCGATCAAGGAAGCGCATAAAACGGTTCCGGAACCGATCAAAGAAACCAATTTTGCCATTGCCACTAAAATCTTCACGTTCAACCAGGACTCTTTTTTGGTTCAAGGTATCTTTTTCTGATTCAAGGGTAATACCCGTTGCTGCAAAATCAGCCTCATCCTGTGTAATGCCAGGGTGATTTTTACTGCCTTTTTTAGGGTGTGCAACCATTAGCCAGTTGGCCATAATGGGTACGAAAGTTTGTGATAGCAGGAATGAAACCACCATAGAAAAGCCGATTGCCAGGGCGAGTGGTAAAAATAATGCTCCTGGAATCCCTGTCATGGTAAAGGCAGGTGCAAATACGGCAAGGATGCAAAACAGGATTAATAGTTTAGGAAAAGCGATTTCCTTACAGGCATCCCATATGGCCAAAGCCTTGGGTTTGCCCATATCAAAATGCTGGTGGATGTTTTCAATCGTTACTGTCGATTCATCTACCAGGATACCAATGGCTAAAGCCAATCCGCTCAGGGTCATGATGTTGATTGTTTGTCCGAATAACTTTAAGAACAAAACACCCGCAATAATAGAGGTTGGAATAGTAAGGATTACAATCAGTGCCGCACGTTTATCGCCCAGGAAAAGTAAAACCATCAAGCCTGTTAATATCGCCCCGATTGCTCCTTCACTGATCAGACTTTTTACAGCGTTGATTACATAAACAGACTGGTCGAACTCATAAGAAAGTTTAACATCTTCGGGTAAGGTATTTTGGATGTTCGGTAGGTTTTTCTTTAAGTTTTTAACCACATCCCAAGTGGATGCATCCCCAGATTTAGCGATACTTAAATATACCGAGCGTTTGCCGTTGATTAAGGCATAACCTGCTACTAAATCGGCTCCATCTTTAACGGTTGCTACATCGCGGAGCTGTAAATTTTGCACACTGCCTTTAAACAAGGGAATGTTTTCAAAATCTTTAACCTTTTTAATGGTATAATTGGTTGGTGTGATGTAGTTTTTATCGCCAATCCTCACATTTCCTGAAGGTGCGGTCTGGTTATTTAGCCTGATGGCTTCAACCACTTGGTCTACCGTTAGGTTATGTGAACGCAAAAGTGATGGGTTCACATTGATTTCTATCGTTCTTGGACTACCACCGAAAGGGGCAGGAGAGAGCAAACCTGGTATAGCTGAAAAACTAGGGCGTACATATGTATTGGCCAGATCCTGCAATTCGTTGTTGGTGCGGATAGGACTGCTCAATACCAATTGTCCAACGGGAAGTGATGAAGCATCAAAACGGATCACGAAGGGTGGTTGCGAACCTGGCGGGAAAATAGCTTGCGCCCTTGTAGATAATGCACTTAGTTCTGCAGCTGCCTGGGCCATGTTGGTACCCTCGTAATAGGTTAACTTCATTAACATCAAACCCTGTGTATTTTTGGTTTCTATACTTTTAATACCGTTTGCAAAAAGCAGGATATTAACGTATTGTTTACCAAAATAAGCCTCCATTTGGTCGGGGGTGTAACCACCAAAGGGGTGGGCGATATAAATTACCGGAAGGTTCATCTGCGGAAGAATATCAACCTTGATCTGATTGATGGCCCCAATACCGAAAAAGAACAATCCAGCTACTAAAACTAAGATGGATATGGGCTTGCGGAGTGCGAAACGTATTAAATTCATTTATATAGCCAGATTAAAATTCGTTGATAAATATGTCGTAATTGCCGAGTGCTGCCGATTTTAGTAATAAGGCTTGCCAAACATTGGTAAAGGCAATATCCCGATCGGTTTCGGCTCTGTTTAAGGTAAACAGGGCCTGTGTAAGATCTACCAAGGTCGTAAGCCCATTTTTGTAGAGTGTGTTTTTTTGCAGATAAGCATCAGACGCTGCTTTTACCTGAACAGGTGCTTCTCTGTAATTGGCCAAAGCGTTGGTCAGTTTAGTTTCTGCAAGTGCCAACTGAGCTTTAAGTTGCTGATCAACGAGATTATATTCTTCCTTCAAACCCTGGCTAATGTATTCCTGTGCGCGCACCTGTGGGCGGTTTTTAAGTAAAGTCGATAGGTTCCAGGTCATTCCTATGCCAATCAAATAGTTTCCACGGGTAGGGTTTATACCATCGGCATAACTGGTAGAATAAGCTGCCTGATCTAAGGCATAACCCGGACTGAAACCCGAACCACGGCCCTGCATTACACCGAATAAGCTAAACGTAGGGTAGTATAATTTTTTGAAATAATTAACCTGTTGCTGGCTAACATCTACCCGGTTCTGGTAAAACTTTAATAGTGGATGTGAGCTTTTGATCACTGTATCTTCCAGCAGGTTGCCTGGAATACGCGTAATTGAAGTAGTATCTAACTTGTACGAGGTTGCGGTTAATCCCATTAACACGCCCAAACGGTTGGCCTGTTCCTGCTCTAAATCTTTAGCTTTTGTTAGCGCAATTCTGGCATTAGAAACCTCGGCTTTTGCGAAAGAAGAATCAACGCCTGCAATTAATCCGTTTTTAGCCCTGATGATGGCCGTATTTTTAAAGGTAATAGCGCGATCGAGATTTTTCTGTTGCGATTTGCTTAACCTTTGTGCAGCCAGCAGATTTAAATAAGCGGCAGAAACACGGATCTCCTGCTGGAATTTCTCCTGTTCCAGGTCATTTTTGTCTCTTTGGTATGCGGCATCGGCAATTTTAATGCGTTCTCTGATTTTTCCAAAAGTGAAGAAATCCCAGTTTACATTAGCCAGATAGAGTCCGCCAAATGCAGCATTCCAGTTTTGTTGGTCTAAAGCTGGACCAGATGAGGCCGTTCCTAAACCACCAAGTCCATATTGCGGTCCGTTTTGGCCATTAATGGTACCATAATCTTGTTGGGCACTTAAACTGAAGTTCGGTAGGTACTCTCTTTTGGCTTGTTGGATAGATGATTTTGATGCATTGGCATAATTATCTTTGGCCTTAATGGTGCCATAATTGCTTAATGCAGTGTTAATAGCTTGTTTAAGGCTAAGCGTTTGCGCACTTACGCCGATAGATAGACTGATAAAGAATGATAATGAAAAATAAAATAAAGATGTACGAGACATAGTGTATAATTTACACGGCAAATGTAAATTATGATCGTTATATCAAAGTATTTGGTTCAAATCAAAAATTATGCGAATCAAATAATAATCGAATTGTTACTTAAGGCGTAAAAAGAGGGGATTTCTGCTACTAAGATAACAAGAGGCTGCATCACAAAAATGAATATTAGGGCAAATGGATAAAGTAAGTAAATGGTCTTGAAATATCGTCATTGCGAGGAGGCCTTTTCAGCCGACAAAGCAATCTTACAACTATCGCTATTAGCGAGCGCTTTAAGGTTATTCATTTGTGCCGTTGTTTTTAAAGGCATTCATAAGCTCACTCCGTTCGGTTATCTTCGTACCTCGCAATGACGATATTTCTATTGGAATCTGTCAATGGAAGCCTGTCGAAGGACTTCTTTAAATATCTTGCAAGACGTTTCGATCGTAGTGTTCCAAAGGAACTCCTTCGGAGGAGAACCCGAAGGCTCTGCGAAGCAAAATCTTTTCGGTAACATTGTTTAAAGATCTCTCCGCTCCGCGTTGCTTCGGTCGAGATGACGATTTTTTTTATTAGAATCTGCAATGATAGCCTGCCTAGACTTGTTGTCTCGCAAAACGTTATTAACAAGGTGTTTATGATTGCTCGGTATAACTTTTAAAATTATCCAGGATAGCCTGCCAGCCACCGCGTTGCATTTCGATCGGATTGGTAGATTCGGCATCGAAAGTTTCAGTTAGCCTGGTTTGTTCGCTCAGTGCATCAAAAACAATGCTTACCGTTCTGCCATCTTCCATGGTATATTCGATTTTTTTATACTGATCTACCGTGGTATAGGTTCCGCCAAAATCAAAACTCATACTACCATCTTTTGCCGCCATGGTGCTTTTAAATTTACCGCCAACTTTTAAATCGTTTTCTGAAAAAGGGGTATGCCAATCTGGTGAGGCAAAGGCCCATTTAGTAATGTGATCCGGATTATTCCAAAACTCCCAAACTTTTTCTACCGGTGCATTTACTGTCGTTTCTACGGTGATTGATGTTTTATTTTCCATGTTTTAAGGTGTTTAATTTTTTAATAAAGTTATAGGAACTTTAACAACTCAGAAAGCGTAAATGCGACAAATTAAGGGGTAATATGCCACTATTGTTTAGTTAAGCTTCACAATTAGAGAAATGATTGACCACAGATAAAAAATGCACATAGGTAGTTAATTTAAAATACCTGTGTGCATCTCCATACGGCCAACCAAGTCGAAATGACTAAAAATTAGCGAATATTTTTGTTCTTTAAGCCGAAGTTGAGTGCTAGTGCAGTTCCGTATAAACAAAGGTTACGGTGTCTTTGGATACTAAGCCGCTCATATTTCCGCCTGTGTAAACTGCTTTATAACTCGATCCTTTTTTTAGATCATAGGCTTTAAGTAAATCGGCGTTTGCAACCAGGCTATCACCTGGATTTACCTTCGAATAACTCGATGCAGGCGGTGGCATTACTCTTTTGGCCATTGCACCTTTGTACTGTGCTTCTTCTCCTTTATCGTTGGTAATGCTTAAATAACTGCTCATTAAAGGCTCGAATGGTGTATGCCAGATACAGAAAGTTTTTACACTATCGGTATTGTTGTACACTACAAACCTTAGCAATAGTGGGTCTCCGGCAGCTACATTGCCATTTATTTTCATTTTAACCTCAAGCGAATCGGTTTTATTTGCAGTAGTTTGAGGCATGCTTTCGCTTTTACTGTTTGCGGTGTTTCTGGTGGCCTCGCTGCATGCAGAAAACAATACTAAAAGCGCTGGGATAATAAATTTAAAGTTTTTCATTAAGGAGTTTTTTTTTATAAGCAAATGAATGTTGATATTGTTTTAATTAATAAACTAAAACGATTAAGTACTATAAATATATTGATTTATGTATAGATTGCAAATATGCAGTTAAATAGATCTGGATTGCAAACCCAGGCCAGCAAATAAATTAAACGATCAATTCGAGTTTACTAAAAAGTAAGCAATGCGACAGGCATAACCTGTAGATTTTGAATTGTGCTGATCGCTGATCCGTACACTTAATTTGTGCGTTCCGTTAGTCAGTTGATCGCCGAGTAGGAGGTACCATGGCAAATGTAAGCTTGAACTCCATTCTGTATACAGATCGATCATTTTTTCTTCTCCGTCATCTATGCGGTAATGGAGTGCGCCCGCATCCGGACCTGATACAATAGCAATCCCCACGGCGTTTCCTTTAAAAATCAGATCGAAGGTGCTGTTCCTTGTATTGCTTTCGAGCACCGGGATATTAACAAAACCTGGTCTTCCTTCCAGCCCGTCAGTTGGCTTCCAGTTTTTATTAATGCTAAAAGTATTTAAGTTTTCGGCGTTATTAATGCTAAGGTATTGGCCTTTGGTATAAGCAAATTTATCAATAATTTTAGGAAGACCTGCCGAAGTTTTCTTATTGGTGTTTTTCTGATTTTCTTCCAGATAAGTTTTAATGGTGCTAAAATAAAGTTGTTGGCCAAATGGTGATGGGTGCAGGTCTTTAAAATCATTCTTCCAGGTAAATTCGCCATTGGCAATACGTTTATCTACTTCTAAAGCGAGGTTAATAAATGGCAGGTGATAATATTCAGCCAAATCGCTGTGTACTTTTACTTCAGTTGGAATTTTACCTTTATTAAAGTCATCATTTTTATCTTCATCGGCAAAAGCCATCATTACAATATCCGTTTTCGGGTTCTTGCTTAAAGTATGTCTGATAATGCCCTCTAAAGCACGCCGTTGTGTTTGTTCAGCAGTTTTGTTGACATGATCGTTAACGGCTGATTCTACAAACAGCAGATCAATTTTCCCACTGTCGAGTACATCGCGCTGAAGGCGGAATGCGTGCGGTAAACTGCCCAGTGATGGAATACCTACATTAATGAACCTGAACTTTGTTTGCGGATAAGTTTTGGCTAAATAATTACTTACCAATCCACGCCAGCCTTCCATATTGGTGATTGACCCGCCTAAAAAAGCAACAGTTACCGGTTCCGGTTTCCCCAATTTTTCAGCTACGGTATGGCTGTAGCCGTTAAAAGTGATAAACGATGATGATTGTAACTTGTTTTGAGCAAAGCCTTTGAAAAATAGTGCCGTAAACAGTAGTGTCAGGCAAAGAAAAGAGGTTAGTTTCATGTTGATTAGCGTAAACCAAAAGTAATAAAATTTACAAGTGATGTGTGTTTCCAGCAATAATTTAGTTGCATGATCGGGTAACGAAGCGATTGTCAGCCCGAGGAGTAATTTATGGTGTGAAAATCCATGTAAATTACAAGAGAATTTAAAAGATTAATCTACTCAGATTATCGTCATTGCTGAGAGGGCTTTTTCAGCCGACGAAGCAATCTTACAACGATCGCTACCAGCGTGAGCATTAAGATTGCTTCGTTCCTCGCAATGACGACCATTCTATTGGAGTCTGTCAATGGTAACGGAGTCGAAGGGTAATTTAAAGACATTACTATACTAGGAGAGCAATTCGGTGCTACTATTAAGGTTTCCTCCCGCTTTTCGTTTTACTTCGCCTGCGGCTTCGTGTTCACTCCAATCGGGTCTAGGTGGCTCGTTAGGTATTACTATTTTAGGCTGGGTGCTTACCTGCACAAGCCCTGGTTAATAACCCGGTAGTAGCGGCAGCCCCCAATTCTTTACCGATGAATCGGCACTAAATTAGCATCGGGGCTACAGCGAATAACGGGGCCGCTGTTCCCTAAGTATTACAGCATGTTCGTTTTCAAAAGAATCTTAATCATTAGTAGCTAATTTTTTTTTTCTCCTAAACCTTTTAACCTGCCCCATGTGTTCAGTCGGGATATTATCGCCCAGTAATTTCCCCCAGGGTTTAAGTCCATCAATCCGGTCAAAGATGATTTTCAATACCGCAATAAATGGAATGGAAAGGAACATTCCGGGAATACCCCACAGTGCAGCACCCATTAATACAATTACGATAGAAATAAGTGCATTTATCTGCACCTTGCTCGAAACAATGCGCGGTACAAGGATATTGTTATCGATAAACTGGATGAGTGCATAAGCACCTATAATTAATAACTGGGTGGTAAAACCATCCATGGTTAAAGTTGCCATTAATACAGGTAAGGCTATGGCAATAATACCGCCAATGTAGGGTAGCAGGTTTAATATTGCCCCTATAACACCAATTAAAATGGCATTTTGTACACCGAGGATCAGCAGGGCAGCAGAGTTCATTACCGCAACAATGGAAGTTTCGATCAATAAACCGATAATATAACTTTGTATTGCTGCTTTCGTTTCACCCAAAATCTCAGCAACTTTTTGTTTGTTCTCCTCCGAAAACACTTCATAAATAAAATTAAGGATCAATGTTTTGTACAGCAAGATCAGAAAGGTATAAACAGGGATCAGAAAAACGACACTGAGCACGCCCATTAAGCCGCTTAAGGTTTGGCCAATTAAAGCTTTACTTCCATTTGCAGCATCGTTAACCATTTGCATCTGTTTTTGAGAGGAGATACCGAAGGTAGTTTGCAGCCAGGTTCTGATTTCTTCTAACAGTTGCGATAATTTGTGTTTAATGCTTTCCAGATCGTCGAAAAAGTGGGCAACCTGCGAAGATAGAAAATAGAGTATGGCAATAACCACCACAATACCGATAATCATAGCGAGCATAATGCTAACTATTTTAGGCATTTTTCTTTCGAAACGATTGGTAATGGGGTTAAGTAATATCGCAATTAGCGCAGCAAAAGCAAGTGGAACAAGAATATCTCTCAGCACACTCATTATAAATACTGTAATTACTAATCCTAAAAGAATTACAGGAGCTTTAATGTAAAATGGGTAGGTTTTAAGCATTTTTAGATGGGTTCACCGTTCAACAACCAAAAGGTAATAAAATTGTTTTAAAGTTTTTTAGCTGTTTAAAGAATAGATGAGCAGGACATAATTAATTTTTTGGTGTCGATTCGCAGAAACATCAAACAATATCCAGTTATTTTATAAATTTAGCACCATATTATAATAATAAAAAAAATACCCATGAAAAATAGCTTTTTAGTAGCCATCTGTTTGTTTTTGTTTAACCATGTTTTAAGTGCTGCGGAAGTAGATACCGCTTTAACCTTTAGTAAATCGATGAACAAAAATATTAAAGCAGTGGTAATTAAGCCTGATAGCTATAAAATAGGAAAAACGTTCCCCGTGGTTTACCTGCTCCATGGTGCTGGTGGTAACTATGCCGAATGGGCCAAAAAAGTACCGGGGATTAAAAATCTGGCCGATCAATACCAGTTTATTATTGTGTGCCCTGACGGTAATGTAACCAGTTGGTATTTCGATAGTCCGGTAGATCCCGAATGGAAATATGAAACCTATGTAGCTAAAGAGTTGGTGAGTTATATTGATGAGCATTATAAAACCATAGCCGCAAAAAAGGGTAGGGCCATTACCGGTTTGAGCATGGGCGGGCATGGTGCACTATACCTGGCCATTAAACACCAGGATGTTTATGGGGCCGTAGGCAGTATGAGTGGTGGGGTAGATATTAAACCTTTTCCAAATGGGTGGAATATCTCGAAAAGATTGGGAACACAGGATGAATTTCCGGAACGATGGAAACAGAACAGTGTGATTGATATGATCTACCGCATTAAACCTGGATCGCTTGCTATTGCCATTGAATGTGGTACTGAAGATTTTTTCTATAAAATGAATGTACGTTTGCATGATGAGCTCTCGTATAACAATATTCCTCACGATTTTACCACCAGACCTGGTGTACACAACTGGGATTATTGGGCCAATGCGATTAAATTTCAGAGTGTTTTCTTAAGCAATTATTTTAACGCAAAACCTTAATATAGTTTAGGCAGCAGGCCGTGTACAACAGCCGGTTTTGAGAAGGGGCTGTAATCCAAGCGAGAAAAATAATAAGCAGACTAATAGTCATGCCAATCGCAACTAAATTAAAATGATGTAGCGATAGTAACGTAGTCTGCATTAAAATTAATACATCATTTTAAGTAAAAAATTAACTTTTAGATTACATACAAACTAAAGACTTACCATATTTTTGACCGTTCTCGAAATCTTATTTATAAAACAGGAAACGAAGATTTAAAACCAAAAATGAAATACTTAGTCAAAGAAATCAGCGACGGAAACTGCGATATTACATTATTGCCAGAAAATCTGAATGATAGAAATCTATTAGTCGAAACAACGAAAAACCATCAGCACGATTATCAAGAAACTATCCAATCGCATTATGAACATGCGTTGAAAAATGAAGTTCATGGCAATGCGGCATTTGTTTCCTTAAACAGCGAGGAAAGCAATTATCCGAAAAGAGTAAACGTAAATTACCAGATTATCTTAAGTTAAGCGGATATTGTTCTGGCAAAGGCTTTCTTTATGGCAAAGAAAGCCTTTTTTGTTTACGACTATTTTAGTTTACAAGCAATTAACTATACTGCATGTTCTGCATTTAACATATGCCGATAATTACCTGTTGGTGATGCAAAATACCTGTTTTGAAAAAATATTGAACTTTTAGGGATATCCGCTTGTCGTGATAATAGAAATCTGATAAAATAGATATCTAAGTAGTATAACTCTAATCACTTTATTTATAATTATGGAATTGCAAAATGAATCACACAACGAGGGAAAAGTAGCCCGCGTAATAGAGGAACAAACATCAAAACTACCATCCGATACCTTTTTATGGGCCTCACTTGCCTCCATGGGTATATCATTGACATTGAAATGTCTCGGACATCGTCACAATGCTTTATTTGTAGGGCAATGGGCTGCACCATTCCTGCTACTGGGTATTTACAACAAAATAGTGAAAACGCAAGGACATGATCAGCAGGATCCTCAGCCATAATACTGAAAGTAAACGGCGGGCCGATGCCATCTAAACGTCTCTTGCCGTTAGCGTGTTAGTAGTACCGTATAGAATTAGCATTCTTTCATTAAACTATGAAATTAAAAGACCCGATATTGAATGTCCTCGGGAAGCAGTATGAGCCTTCTTCAATGATTGAGGTAAGATTTGGTCGATATGATCTGGCCTTTAGAACCGATGATGGAGGTAGGCCAATCCTGTTATTTATTGGAAGGAAAATGGAAAATGGCAGAATCGTAGGAGAAAGGTATGCCCGGCGTTTAAAAATTGAAGATGGTAAAAAGATAAAGGACCACTGGGAACATAAAGGAAAGGCTTCGTAATGGCAGATTATTGTTGATTTTCTATATTAAGCGTATCGGCGCATTTTTGATTTTAAATTTAATATGATACATGGATCTAATTGATATCATTGGTATTGTAGCAGGTATCTTTACCTCATCTTCGATCGTTCCGCAAATTATAAAAACACTTAAAAAGAAAAAGGCGCGGGAGGTATCTGTATTTATGTTTATTGTAATGATGACCGGTAATGCGCTTTGGGTGTATTATGGTTTCGATAAGTCTGACATTGCAATTATCTCAACGAACTTTTTAGCGCTTGGATTGAATATCACCATGGTGGTACTCAAATATCGCTTTAGAGGCTAATTATTGCTGATGAGCGGCAGTTAAGTATGTATTTTAGCGAAGGAATTCTTTCGCACCAAGCAAGAAAGTTGTTGGACACCAGGAATATTTATAAGCAATATTGAAAAAAGAGGTCATATTAGGATGTAGATCAAAAAATTAAGCCAAGGTATGTTAGCTTTGAGCATAATAGAACCTGGGTAAGCATTAAATTTCAGATCTTGTTATTAATCCGAATTGCTGCAAATGGTGATAGAAATGTTTGCTATGCCAGATCAGCCATTCTTTATAGGTCATTGGTCCAAATGCGCCATGTATTTCGGTTTTACCCGGTTCAGCGAAATACTGGTCAAAATCACGAAGTTCTGCCATTAACTGTTTAGTGGCACTAATCAGATCTCGATACAGTAACTTTTGCTGAGGTGTTCCGAATACGACATTCCTTGGTATTTCTACAGCTGTGTAGATATTGGTTTGTCTGGCGCGATTTGCTTCTTCTTCTGAAACTTCACAGAAAGGTTTCTTTTTGCCATTGGTATATTCAACCTGGCTTATCAAGTGTTCAACCATTTGTTGCGCGGTCATTTTCCCCCAAACAGCAGAAGTGTTTGCTTGAAGTTTTAGCAACAGGCTTTCTAAATATTTACGGTTCTTTGGTGCTATGAGTTCGGTTAGCGGGTTCATTTTATATGGGTGCAGGGTTTACAGCTAAGCTGGCATACAAATATACGCTAATGCTTAGGCGCAGGGTGGGGCGAAACAAGACAATTATAAGGCGATATTTGCCAATTGTCATTATCAACAATAATAATTGAAATAGATTCTTGATCCCCCCGCTCGGGATTCCTCAGGAGTGATGAGATAAATAACTTTTAAACAAAAAAAAACCTTTCATTTCTGAAAGGTTTTCGTTCGATTTTTTGTGTGTACTCGGGGCGGGAATCGAACCCGCACGCCTTTGAAAGCACAGGATTTTAAGTCCTGCGTGTCTACCAGTTCCACCACCCGAGCATTAGCCTGTTCCGAAATCCTTCGGTAGGTTAACTTTAAAATAAATGCCTTCTGGTAAGAAGGCATTTAGAGCGAAAGACGAGATTCGAACTCGCGACCCCGACCTTGGCAAGGTCGTGCTCTACCAACTGAGCTACTTTCGCAAATTAATACATAGTGTTGTATTCCTTTGGGGTTGCAAATATAGGAATTAAAGTTTTTAAAGCAAAAAAATAAAATAAATTTTTCGAATGAAGTCCTTAGTGCTTAAAAATCAGTGGGATAAATTTCTGGAAATTAAGGTTTATAAGGTTTTATGTTGTTTTGGTGCTCAATGTAGCCCTTCTGGGATGTAGAACTTTTCAAGTTTATGTTTGTTACACAATAGATTATTTATTCTGATAGCGTTTGTAATTCTTGCTTGCCAAAATAAAAAGGTTTATAAACTTTAATTGATCACCATATGGATAAATTAAGCCAATCCAGAATTCAATTATTACACCCTGATTTAAGGGCTTTAGCAACAGACACTTTTTCTAAAGCAGAATTAAAGTTAACGGGTAGCGCACGAGCCAGGATAACTGCTACTTTGCGCACATTTGAGGAGCAAGATGCTTTATATAAATTGGGACGGACTGTGGTTAACCCTGATGGCAAATCGAAAAGTAAGCCGATGGGAAATGTTGTGACTAATGCAAAGGCAGGTCAATCGATACATAATTATGGTTTAGCCATGGATTTTGTCCTGATTATAGATGGTCAGGAAACTTCGTGGAATACGGTTAAAGATTTCGATGGAGATGGTATTGCCGATTGGATAGAAGTAGTTGCCATTTTTAAAGCCAATGGCTGGGAGTGGGGCGGCGATTGGAAGAGTTTTAAAGATCCACCACATTTTCAGTTCGATTTTGGTTATACCTGGCAACAATTGCAGGCCAAATGGAATATTGGCGATCAAAAAGATGGTTATGTCAATTTAAAAAGAGCTGCGCTAAACGTAGCCAACCTTTACAGGGCAAAAGCAGCCTTAAACCTTAGAACAGGACCATCTATTAATTCGAGAAAGAAAAAAGTTATTTTAAAAGGCGATTATCTTAGCGAAATTTCGAGAGAAGGCGAATGGAGTAATGTCGTTTTTGAAGGTATTAAAGGATACGTTAATAATAGATATCTGGTTAAATGATCAAAACGGAGAAGATTAAAATAAATTAAACCGCTAATCTGTATTCTGGAAATTTAAATAATTGATTTTTTCTGCTATAAACAAAAAAACCTTTCATTTCTGAAAGGTTTTCGTTCGATTTTTTGTGTGTACTCGGGGCGGGAATCGAACCCGCACGCCTTTGAAAGCACAGGATTTTAAGTCCTGCGTGTCTACCAGTTCCACCACCCGAGCATTAGCCTGTTCCGAAATCCTTCGGTAGGTTAACTTTAAAATAAATGCCTTCTGGTAGGAAGGCATTTTGGAGCGAAAGACGAGATTCGAACTCGCGACCCCGACCTTGGCAAGGTCGTGCTCTACCAACTGAGCTACTTTCGCATGAACAAAACTGATGTTGTTGTTTCGTTTTGGTGATGCAAATATAGGCAGATTTATATTTCTGTCAAGAGATTTCTTGTTAAAAATTTAATATTTAATTTAAATTGCTGGCTTTCAGCACAAGTAAAATTAAATCAGTTTCAAAACCTTTTGCCTGAAGGTAACTCATTAGCTTGTTTTTTCTTTTAAACGGATCATTTTCGTGCAAACTCTCTGATTTTTTTAAAGCTAATTTTTCGATGGTCTGTAAGTAATCATCATCATCGATGCTATAAATTGCCTTTTGCAGAATTTTATCCGGTACACCTTTCAATTTCAAACCCTGTTTAATTTTAACACGGCCCCAATGTTTAATGTTGAATTTGCCCGATGTATAACTTTTTGCAAACCTTTCTTCATTTAAAAAATTATTCAAAATCAGTTCGCTTATAATTTCTTCCAGTTCATCGCCACGCATGCCCCATTCTACCAGTTTATACCGTACTTCCTTTTGCGAACGTTCTTGGTAAGCACAAAAATGCTCGGCTTTTACCATCGCTTGTTTTTTATCTAATAATACTGCTTCTTGTTTACCGCTTTTCATAATTATTTACTGAAATTCGTAAAAATAATAGCGATTACCGTATTTTTCTGAATATAATAGCATGCAAAATCCAATATACACCATTGCCAAAATAGCCGAAATTTTAAATGCCGATACCAAATTAGTTGATGAACAGGTAATTATTCAATATCTGGTGGTTGATAGCCGTTCGGTTTTGGTGCCAGAAAATTCTGTGTTTTTTGCCCTGTCTTCACACCGCGATGGACATGAATTTATTAGAGATGCTTATGCAAAGGAAATCAGGAATTTTGTAATTACCGAAGCGAAATATATTAACGAATATCCCGACTGCAATT
Organism: Pedobacter sp. 22163; assembly: GCF_052045595.1. Classification (NCBI taxonomy): domain Bacteria; kingdom Pseudomonadati; phylum Bacteroidota; class Sphingobacteriia; order Sphingobacteriales; family Sphingobacteriaceae; genus Pedobacter; species Pedobacter sp. 22163. The sequence continues at coordinate 508,203 of NZ_JBQEPM010000002.1, forward strand.
TTTTACTGGTGGATGATGCTTTGGCGTCGCTTCAAAAGCTTGCTATCGAGCACCGGAATCAATTTGATTTAAAAACAATTGGCATTACAGGGAGTAATGGAAAAACAATTGTTAAAGAATGGCTATACCAGCTCCTGGCAGCTGATTTTAATATTGTTAAAAGCCCGAAAAGTTATAATTCGCAGATTGGGGTGCCGCTTTCCGTATGGCAGATTGAGGCCGGTCATACCCTTGGTATTTTTGAAGCGGGCATTTCTGCAGTTAACGAGATGCAGCATTTAGCTGAAATTATCCGTCCCGAAATTGGAATTTTAACCAATATCGGTGAAGCACATGCCGAAGGATTCAGCTCTAAAAAGGAAAAACTAACAGAGAAACTGAAACTCTTTGCAGCATCCGAACTGTTTATCTATTCGCCCGAATATGTAAGCGAAATAAGTGCAAAGGAGTTACCAGGTAAAAAACAATTTAGCTGGAGCAGCAAACAAACGGCAGATCTTCAGGTTATTGCGGTTGAGCCCATCGAAGGCAACTGTTACCTGAGGGCCATTTATCAAAATAGAGAAATTGAATGCATTTTGCCTTTTAAAGATAAAGCTTCGATAGAAAATGGAATGATCTGCTGGGCAACCTTACTGGCCTTAGGTTATACACCAGAGCAGGCCGATTTACGTTTGGAAAAACTGAGCCATGTGAGCATGCGTTTAGAACTGAAAAATGGGATTAACCAATGTTCCATTATCGACGATTCTTACAGCGCCGATATTTCTTCGTTGGCCATTGCCCTGGATTTTTTAAATCAACAGAATCAGCACGCAAAGAAAACTGTTATTCTTTCCGAATTATTTGAAACGGGAAGAGATGATTTGGATTTATATACGGAGATAGCCGAATTGCTTTTACAGAAGAAAGTAAACCGCCTGATTGGTATTGGGACTCATATTTCCAGGTATGCTGATCTTTTTAAGTTTGAAACACAGTTTTTCGACGATACCAATGCCTTTATCGATGCTTTCCCCGGTTTACAGTTTAACCACGAAACCATATTGGTAAAAGGGGCCAGACGGTTCGAATTTGGCAGGATCAGTAAACTGCTTACCCAGAAAATACACGATACGGTTTTAGAAATCGACCTGAATGCCATGGTTGGTAATCTGCAATTTTACCGTTCTAAAATCAAACCAGGTGTTAAAATAATGGCCATGGTTAAGGCCTTTTCGTACGGAAGCGGAAGTTTCGAGATTGCCAATTTATTGCAGTTCCATAAGGTAGATTATCTGGCGGTAGCTTATGCTGATGAAGGTATCGCTTTGCGGAAAGCGGGAATCACTTTACCGATTATGGTGATGAGCCCTGAAGAGTCTGCTTTCGAAGCCATCATTAAACACAAGCTTGAGCCCGAAATTTACAGTGTAGAAATTCTAAATAGTTTTTTAAATGCATTGTCTGATTATGATTTCGATTACCCCATCCACATTAAAATAGATAGTGGCATGCACCGCTTGGGCTTTGATCAGTCAGAAATCGATACTTTGTCTAATCTGCTTAAAAACTCGGCCAGGGTAAAGGTTCAAAGTATTTTTTCTCATTTGGTGGCAAGCGATGCAGCAGCGCATGATGGATTTACGCAACAGCAGATCGAAAGGTTTAAAATTATCGCCAACCAGCTGGTCGAAGTTTTAGGCTACAAGCCATTGCTTCATATATCCAATACTTCGGGCATTTCGCGTTGGCCAGAAGGGCAAATGGATATGGTGCGTTTAGGTATAGGCTTGTATGGTTTCGACGCTGCACTGCCGAATAATCGGGGTTTGCAGACCGTAATGGTGCTTAAAACTACGGTTACGCAAGTGAAAACATTAGCTCCATGCGAAACTGTAGGTTATAGCAGGAGAGGAGTAATGCCAAATGGTGGAAAAATAGCGACGGTAAAAATTGGCTATGCTGACGGCTATACCAGGTATTTTGGCAATGGTGTAGGTAAAATGCTGATTAATGGCCACTTGGTACCAACAATTGGTTCAATCTGCATGGATATGACCATGTTGGATATTACAGGTATTGATGTTAAGCCAGGCGATGAGGCTATTGTTTTTAATAAGGAGCACACCATTATGCAGCTGGCTAATGATATCGGCACTATTCCGTATGAAATTCTGACCAGTATCTCCCAAAGGGTTAAAAGGGTTTATTTTTATGAATAGTTTTTAGTTCATTGGTTCAGTTGTTCATTAGTCATTAGTGTAGCATATTGCCTATTGGTTCATTCGTTCAATGGTTCATTAGTCATTAGTATAGCATATTGCCTATTGGTTCATTTGTTCAGTGGTTCATTGGTCATTAGTGTAGCATATTGCCTATTGGTTCATTGGTTCAGTTGTTCATTAGTCATTAGTGTAGCATATTGCCTATTGGTTCATTCGTTCAGTTGTTCATCGGTAATTAGTATAGCGTATTGCTTAGTAGGCTCTTGGTACAAATGAACTAATGGCTAATGAACTATTGAACGCTTAGGACAAATGAACTAAAAAAAATGCTATTTTTGCACCATGAATAAAGTTGGGAAAGCTATTTTAAACTATTTAATTAAAGGTTTATTAATTGTTGTGCCCATTGCCGTAAGTATTTTTATTGTGGTTTGGGCGGTTACAACTGTAGATAGCTGGTTGAATGTAAACAATATTTTAGGCGTAAATCCAAGTACTGGCGAAAGCCGGAACATCCCCGGTTTAGGTTTGTTAACGGTTTTAGCCCTCATTTTACTGGCTGGTATCTTTGTAACCAATTTGGTGACCGAGCCCATGTACAATTGGTTTCAGCGGATTATGCAGCGGCTACCCTTACTTAATTTTATCTATTCTTCTATAAAAGATTTAACAGAAGCTTTTGTAGGTGATGAGAAGAAATTTAACCACCCGGTGCTGGTAGAAGTGGAGGGTGGCCTAAAAAAGATTGGATTTTTAACGCAGAACGACTTGCATAAACTCAACCTGCCCGAAGAAGTAGCTGTATATTTTCCACTTTCTTATTCTTTTGCAGGTCAGCTTTGTATTGTAAGAAGAGATAAGGTAACTGATTTGCATATGACTGCCGCCGATGCCATGAAACTGGTGGTTAGCGGTGGCGTAAGCGGACTTTAAACATTTCTAAATGATTACGATTTACCATAATAACCGCTGCACTAAAAGCCGTTGTGCTTTAGCTGAACTTGAAAAAAGCGGAAAGGCTTTCAAGGTGGTTTATTATTTGGAAACCCCACCAAATAAAAGTGAACTAGAAGGAATTGTTCAAAAACTGGGTATTAAACCATTGGAATTGATCCGGAAAGGTGAAAAGGTTTTTACTGAAAATTATAAAGGAAAAACCTTGACTGATAAAGAATGGATTGATGCAATGGTTGCGCATCCAATTTTGATTGAAAGACCTATTATCATCTCGGGAGATCAAGCAGTCATCGCCAGGCCCACCGAAAAAATAAAAGAGATTTTGGGATAATCCAATCGTCATTTCGAGCGGACCCGATGGCTATCGGGGTGCAACGCAGTCGAGAACCCGAAGGCTCAGCGAAGCTAAATCTATCTGCTCTAGTCGTAGCGTCTCGCTACAACATAAAATAGTGATGTAATTTAAGTTAATATTTTCTAGTTTCGTAGCGAGACGCTAAGATCAGATGCGCTTCAAAAGAAATACTTTGCTATGAAAAGTTTGAAATGACGGGATTAGCCTAAAAAATACTTTTGAAGCTAAAAAGAATGAACATGAAAATAATAAAACCAACAAGAAGTCTCGAATAGTATTCCCGGATAAAAAGTCCGCATAAAATCAGTTTATCGTCGTCTACATTGCTATGTAACATGCCATTTCCGCTTGAAGCACTGAACAAGATCTGTTTAGCATAATGGTCGTTTAACGACCACCTACTTAACCAGCTGTTTTGAAAGCTCCAGTCAAAACTATCGCCAGAGGCAAATATAATTTTTGCTTTAAAACGAAGCCAGTCGTAAGTAATTATAGCTAAAACCTCATTCTGATTGTTCAGTAATTTAGTTTCTGGTTTAGAAAATCCTTCACTTTTTAACAGGTAAATGCCTGCCTGTGTAGTGGCTATTGCCGAATTTTTCCACGAACTAAAATTCATCGAAAATTTTAACAGTCCGTTGTTAAATACCTGATAATTGCTATCAAATAAACCTTTTCTCCAATTTAATACCTGTTCCATCTCACAAAAGGATTTAATTTTTTACTAATTATGGCGAAGTGCAGTCATTGTGATGATGGGCATGAAGCATGCAATAAGCACAATTGCCTGTTTGTTATAGATCTGCTTAATAAATAAGCCTGCTATAATCAATAATCCGTTGTCGGTATCAGACGATAATGCGCCACTGTTGCTGCTAGCGCTATACATAATGTGTTCATCTTTATAATTGCTCACCGTCCATTGCGAACGCCATAAATTTGTCGATTTCCATTCATATTGTTCTCCCGATTTTAAGCTGATTACGGCTTTCGATTTCCAGTTATCGTAAGTAATCATGGCAACTACTTCATTTGTTTTTCTATCGATTACCTTGGTGCTCGATTGCCAAAAGCCCTCATTCGAGAAGAAATAGTTTTTATCTTCAAACATACTTTCTGCATTACTTTTCCATGTTCCAAAAGTGATTGCTCCTTTCTGTACACCATCTGCAAAGAGTTGAAAGTTTCCACTTAACCAATTGTTTTTCCAGCTGATAAATTTCGACATTTTAGATACGTTTTATTTTAGATAGCAGTTTTCTCCAGTTGTTACAATAAATGAAGACATAAAAAAAGTGCTTATTGTTTGTAAGCACTTTTTCAGTTGGCAGTTTTCAGTTAGCAGTTAACCAATAACCAGTTTACAATTTTCAGTTTTCAGTTAACCGATTTAATCAGTTAACCATATGCAACTGACCAATGAACCATTTAACCAACCTAGAAATTCGGTTTAAGCACATATTTATCGTAGAAACGGAAAATGTGCTCTGCAGCTTCTTCAGCGGTATCTACCAACCTGAAAAGGTTTAAATCTTCTTCATGGATATTGTGTTCCTTCTGCAACATCGTTCCTTTAATCCAATCAATTAATCCACCCCAATAATCAACGCCCACCAATACGATTGGGAAACGTGCAATTTTTCCGGTCTGGATTAAGGTTAACGCTTCAAAAAGTTCATCCATGGTGCCAAAACCACCAGGTAAAACCACAAAACCCTGGCTATATTTCATGAACATTACTTTGCGCACAAAGAAATAATCAAACTCCAGCAATTTATTATGATCGATATATTTATTGTGGAACTGCTCAAAAGGCAACTCGATGTTTAAACCTACCGATTTCCCCCCATTGGTGTGGGCACCTTTATTACCGGCCTCCATAATACCAGGTCCACCGCCAGTGATTACACCATAACCACGATCGGTTAATAATTTACCGCATTGCTCTGCCAATTGGTAATATCTATGCGTTTGAGCGGTACGTGCCGAACCATAAATGGTAACACATGGGCCAATTTTAGCCAGTTTTTCAAAACCGTCTACAAATTCGGCCATGATCTTAAAAATTTGCCAAGAGTCTGTTACTTTAATTTCTTGCCAGTCTTTGTTTTCGAAAGCGCTTCTAATTTTTTCTTCACTCGTCATATACTGTTATTCTAATATTAAAATCTGGTTTGCGCATCAGTCTTTTTACTGATGAACAACAAGCCTATAAATGTGATTAAACCATTAACCAAAATCAGTTCAACACTAAAAACGTAACCGCCCAATAAAGTGGTAGAATACGTAGAAAGCAAGTAACATAAAAAAGGTGATAATAAACAAACTATCGGAACTAATTTATCGTGAAGACCACGTTTTTTTACAAATAATCCAAAACTATATAGTCCTAAAAGCGGTCCGTAGGTGTAAGAGGCAATGGTAAAAATTAAACTGACTACCGATGAGCTGTTCAGTGCATTGATCACGATGATCACCAAAAACATCAGAATAGAAAATGCCACGTGCACGGTATGGCGCTTTTTTACAGCGTCTTTGGCATTTACGTTTTCTGCCTTAGCCATGCCTAAAAAGTCGACACAAAAGGATGTGGTTAAAGCTGTAAGTGCCGAATCGGTAGTGGCAAAGGTTGCTGCCGTTAGGCCCAACATGAATATAATTGCAGGCACAGCGCCAAGGTTGTTTAAAGCAATTTCAGGGAACAATAAATCTGTTCTTGGTTTTCCGGTGATGTGATCTAATGGAATATCGATGCCGTTTTTTGCGGCGAAAATGTATAACAAGGCGCCCACGCTCAAAAAGAAAACATTCAGGATTACGAATACCCCTGTAAAAGTAAACATGTTTTTTTGTGCCTCTTTAATGGTACCCATGCTCAGGTTTTTCTGCATCAGATCCTGATCTAAACCCGTCATGGCGATGGTGACGAAAATACCGCCGATAAACTGTTTGCTGAAGTAGAATTTATTGGTTAGGAAATCGTTTAGAAAGAATATTTTCGAGTAACTGCTGGTTTTGATGGTTTCAAATGCCTGTGGAATATTGAAATCGAGACTGTTGCAAATAAAATAAATAGTCAGAAAAACCGAAAGTACCAGGAAAAAAGTTTGCAATGTATCGGTAATGATAATGGTTTTTAAGCCGCCTTTAAAGGTGTACGACCAGATCAGTGCCAACGAAATTAAAACCGTTAACCAGAACGGAACGCCATAATTATCGAATATAAAACGCTGTAAAACAATCACTACGAGGTATAATCTTGTTGCCGATCCCAACGTGCGGCTCAATAAAAATATCGATGCTGCCGTTTTGTAACTATAATGCCCCAGCCTCTTTTCGATGTAGCTATAAATGGATGTTAAATTCATCCGGTAATAAAGTGGAAGCAGAACTGTGGCGATAATGATAAAACCAACGGCATTGCCCAGAACGAACTGGAAATATTGAAACTGGTTTCCGCTGGGTGCACCAACTTCTCCGGGTACCGATATAAAAGTAACGCCCGAAAGTGCGGTCCCTATCATCCCAAAGGCTACTAAATACCATTTAGAATTTCGATTGGCGATAAAGAAAGTAGAATTATCAGATGATTTTTTTGAGGTTACGAATGAAATAATAATCAGCAGTAAAAAATAACCGATCAGAAAACATAAGAGAATGGTTGGAGACATAGTTTTGTGTTAAGCTGATAAATGTAAAGAAAAGTATCAAATCAAGCAATATTCTTGAGTCCGAAGTCCGAAGTCGGGAGTCCGAAGTCAGAGGTCAGAAGTCAGAAGGGAAATCAAGTCTCGCTTTTAAAGGGGGCAGGGGGATGAAAAAAAATCGACCTGTCAATATCCAAGTTTACTTTACCAATGAACCAATGATAATGAACCATATTCAGTTTTCAATTGGCAATTTGCAGTTACTATGCCTATGGACTGTTAACCATCAACTATTAACCACTAAACTATCAACAAGTGAACGAATGGCTAATGAACTATTGAACCAATGAAGCATTTTACCTATTTTTGCAATATGAATTTTTCATCCAAGCTGCTCGAAGATGCGGTAAACGAATTCTCGAAACTTCCTGGTGTAGGGCAAAAAACAGCTTTACGTTTGGTACTACATCTTTTAAATAAAGAGCAGGAGGAGGTAAACCAGTTTGGCAATACTTTTATAAAACTTAAGCAGCATATTAAGCATTGCAGCACTTGCCATAACATTTCCGATTATGTGGTATGTGAGATCTGTACTTCGCCAAAACGCGATAAAGAAACCATTTGTGTAGTAGAAGATACCCGCGACGTCATGGCGATCGAAAATACCGGCCAATATTTTGGGGTTTACCATGTTTTGGGAGGCTTAATTTCCCCGATGGACGGCGTTGGCCCTTCTGATCTGTTTATTGATGGATTAGTAGCCAGAATGGCAGCAGGAGGGATTAAAGAGGTAATTTTAGCATTGAGTCCGAATATGGAGGGCGATACCACATTGTTTTACCTGTACAAAAGATTAAAGGAGTTTAATGTTCCGGTAACGACCATTGCGCGGGGTATTGCTTTTGGCGGCGAGCTGGAATATACCGATGAAATTACATTGGGGAGATCTATTGTAACCCGTGTGCCTTACGAAACTGCAATGATGAAATAAATGGTAAAGCATTTTTAGCCGGATTACATTAATATAAAAAATAAAAGCTGTATCCAGTCCTGATACTTGCTACTCAATACCTATTACTACAAATGAACCTAAAAAATAAAGTAATCATCATCACTGGTGCATCGAGCGGAATCGGGAAAGCTTGTGCCGAAGAATTTGCTAAACGTGGAGCCAATTTGGTTTTAGCAGCCCGTCAATATGTAACCCTTTGCGAAATTACTGCCGATCTGGAGAAAAAATATAACATCAGAGCAGTAGCGGTTCAGGCCGATGTAAGTAAAGAAGCAGATTGCGAACTGATTATTAAACAAGCTTTGGTTTCGTTTCAAAAGATTGATATTCTGGTAAATAATGCCGGATTATCCATGCGTGCCCTGTTTAACGATCTGGATTTATCGGTGCTTAAAAATCTGATGGATGTGAACTTTTGGGGAACGGTTTATTGTACCAAATATGCTTTGCCAGAGATTTTAAAAACTAAAGGAACCATTGTTGGCGTTTCATCGATTGCTGGTTTCCGCGGTTTGCCGGGCAGAACAGGTTATTCGGCTTCTAAATTTGCAATGAACGGTTTTATGGAATCTTTACGCACCGAATTATTAAAAACCGGAGTAAATGTTTTATTGGCTTGTCCTGGTTTTACCGCTTCCAACATCAGGGTAACCGCTTTATCAAAAGATGGTGCTGCACATGGCGAAACCAGTATGGATGAAGGCCAAATGATGACATCCGAAGAAGTAGCCAGCATTATCGCCGATGGTATCGAAAAACGTAAACGTACCTTAATTATGACCGGACAAGGGAAATTGGCCGTTTGGATGAATAAACTCTTCCCGGCTTTTGTAGATAAAAAGGTTTTTGATCTGTTTGCGAAAGAAAAGAATCCCTTGATAAAGGGGTAGAAGGCTGAGGGTTTAAGGCGTAAGGTAAATAGGATAGCGGGTGGCGGTTAGGATTTGAGGTTTAGCGTGTGGGTATAGGCGGGTAGTGGTTAAATCTCCTCAGATTATCGTCATTGCGAGAAGGCTTTTTCAGCCGACGAAGCAATCTTACAACTATCGCTAGTAGCGAGTGCTTTAAGATTGCTTCGTGCCTCGCAATGACGATCTTTCTATTTGGGCTGTCAATGGTACTGGAGTCGAAGACCTTTAATTCTGAGTTTACCGGGATTTATATGAGGATATTGTGGATTTAATAGGCCGCTGAAACGCCCATCCTGCGGACACCCCCTCTGAAAGAGGCGAATGCAAATCGCATAGAGACGATGAGGGGTAATTCCCCTCCTCTGGAGGGGTGCCTGAAAGGCGGGGTGGTCATATTTAGCACAGACCAGACTGCCCTAAACCCGGTAGTAGCGAACATCCTTTTTGTTTACAGCAAACTTAAATACCTTGTTATCTGCAGCTATGGAACAGATCCTTCGTACCTCAGGATGACAGCGCCACAAAAAGATTGAAGCGAATAACGGGACTACCGCAACCGATTAGCACTATCATTGCTTTGCAAAAAAAGTAAGCTTTCTTAAGGCTAAAAACACTTTCTAGACAAAAAGCCTTATGCCGTTGGTGTAACCTTATCCAGTTTACTATAATCCATCACCATTTTGCCTTCGTCGTTATGGTAATACATTTTATCAAACTTAGCATCCATTTCAATTTCCTCATCCTGATAGCTGGTTCTGGTGTGGATGGTCTGCGAGAAAGTATCATCAAAAGCTTTTAAGATCACAAAAACCTCTACTTCGGCATGTTGCAGTTCGGTTAACGATTTTTCGAAAAACGGGCTTTCTTCTGTAATAGGGTGTACCAAAGTCCAGTTTAAAGATAGGATACCGATTTTACTGCGCTCTAATGGCAAAGGATAAAACCTACGTACATGTTTACCATCAATGGTTTCGTTGTACGACATCACCATCTGCACCTCAACCTCTATCAACTGGTTGCGGCGGAGGTTAACCAAACGGCACATCAATCCGTGGCCTTTCTCGTAAGGGGCAATCACCATTTTTTTGCTGAAGCTTACTTTTGAGGTGGGCCTGCTAAAACGGCCATACAATAAACCTGTTGCCAGTGCAAAAGCCAGTAGACCCAACATACTCTCGAAAGCAGCAAGCACACTGGTAACAAAACCCTGTGGCGAAATGTGGCCGTAACCCACGGTAGAAATGGTTTGAGCAGAAAAGAAAAATGCATCAAAAAACTGATCACGAAGCGTTATACCTTTGGCACCATTTAAATTTTCGATACCCACTACATTATATAAAACTGCGAATATGGTATTAACAACGAGGTACGCAAGGAGGATGACAAAGAAAAAACGAGGCCAGCTCATGGTAACCAGGCGGGTATAGGTATCATCGAACTTAAACCAGGGTAGGCCTGTACGTTCGATATTTGCCGAACCATCGGGGTTGAGCATGCGCTGGTTTTTGGTTACGGGGTTGGACCCGAAACCGAAATCATCATTAAACTGTACTTTTCTTTTAAAAAAGGCCATATATTTTTAGAAAGATTTTGGAATATTAAAAAACTATGTCAATATTTGCTTTATACAAACATGATAATTAAAAACTTAAATAACAATTGGTGGTGGCATAACGAAATTCGTTAGGCAAATTCTATTGTTATATATTTTAAAATATTTTAAACACAACGAAGAGGATTGCCCAAAAAGCAATCCTTTTTTTATGCCTTCCCCTCCCGTGGAGGAGTGTCCGAAGGACGGGGTGGTTTAAAAGTGGCGGGTCATGCTGTCCCGATTAATCGGGATTAGCATCTATAAAATTTATAAAACATTAGGTGGCCTGTGGAGACACAGACCACGGAGATAAAAATAAGATCTAGAAAAATTAAATGGTTTGTGGCGACACAAACCATGACGAGCAGATTAAATACAAAACTAACGCCCCGGTTCGTGTCTCCACGAAACGGAATATTTAAATGGTTTTTGGAGACACAAACCATGGCGTAAAATATTAGATAAATGAGAAACTAACCACAGATAAAAAAGATGAACACGGATAAAATCTGTGTGTATCCGTGTTCATCTGTGGTTAAATAAGATTGAGCAATAAACATGAAAAAAATATTAAACCATTTATTCGAGAACAAGAGTTTTAGCAGGGAAGAGGCAAAGAACATTTTAATCTCCATTTCGGAAGGCGCATTCAATTCTTCGCAGATTGCCGCTTTTATTACCGCTTATGCCATGCGTAATATTACCGTGCAGGAGTTACAGGGTTTTCGCGATGCGATGCTTGATATGTGCGTTAAAGTAAACTTATCAGGTTACGAACTGATCGATCTTTGTGGTACCGGTGGCGATGGTAAAGATACTTTCAATATTTCTACCTTATCCTCATTTGTGGTGGCAGGTGCTGGTCATCATGTGGCCAAACATGGTAACTACGGCGTTTCATCAGGCTGCGGTTCTTCTAATGTAATGGAATATTTAGGTTATACTTTTACCAATAATGAGGATACTTTAAGGCGTAATTTAGAAGCCGCGGGGATCTGTTTTTTACACGCACCCTTGTTTAATCCTGCGATGAAAATAGTAGCACCGATCCGTAAAGAACTGGGTGTAAAAACATTTTTCAATATGTTGGGCCCAATGGTTAACCCGGGGCAGCCGAAATACCAAATGGTAGGCGTTTTTAGTTTGGAACTGGCCCGGTTATATGCTTATTTATATCAGGATACAGATAAGCAATATACCATTGTACATGCACTGGAAGGTTATGATGAAGTTTCTTTAACCTGCGATGTGAAAACCTTCTCGAATAAAGGCGAACAGATTTTAACCCTTCAGGATATGGGTTTTGATAAGGTTGATACCAATGCGATTAAAGGTGGCGACACCGTAGAATCATCTGCCAAAATATTTATGGATGTATTAAATGGCGAAGCCACAGATGTACAGAACAATGTGGTATTGTGCAACTCGGCGCTGGCCATCAAGACAATAAAACCCGAACAATCTTTTGCCGATTGCTTTTATGAAGCTGAAGAGTCTTTAACCAGCAAAAAAGCATTAAACAGTTTCAAAAACTTATTGGCATGTTAAAGTTAAAAGTTTGCGGCATGCGTTTGGCAGCGAATATTGCTGCGGTAGCCGAGCTTCAGCCAGATTACCTGGGTTTTATCTTTTATGAGAAATCGCCCAGACTAATTAGTGAGGTTTCTGCTGAATTGATCAAATACATTCCCTCAGAGATTAAAACCGTAGGTGTTTTTGTAAATGAAGACCTGGAAAAAGTAAAAAATAAAGTAAACACATTGAAGCTAAAGGCTGTTCAGTTACATGGCAGCGAACCGACTGAATACTGCGAAGCATTAAAATCAAGCTTTCCGGCCTTAGAAGTGATTAAAGCTTTCGGAATAGATGAAGATTTTGATTTTTCAGGTCTCGAAGCTTATTTAAATGTGGTGGATTATTTCCTTTTCGATACCAAAACCAAAACACATGGCGGATCGGGAAGAACATTCGATTGGTCTGTTTTAGACCGATATGCTTACACCAAACCCTACTTTTTAAGTGGCGGCATTGATTTAGAACATGCACCGGCCATAAAAGAAATAAATGATGAGCGTTTATATGCCCTGGATATCAATAGCAGATTTGAAATAGAGCCAGGTTTAAAGGATGCAGAGAAGATTAAAGAATTTATTAAAGAAATGAATAAATAGATTGTTATTCATAACCCTTGGTTTCAACCAAGGGAAAAAAGAAAAACCATGAAATACAAAGTAAACGAAAAAGGATATTATGGAGATTTTGGTGGCGCGTACATCCCCGAAATGCTTTATCCAAACGTAGAAGAATTGCGTCAAAACTATTTAAAGATTATTGATGATGCCGATTTTCAAAAGGAATTTCATCAGTTGTTAAAAGATTATGTGGGCCGCCCTTCGCCTTTATATCTTGCCAAAAGATATTCAGAAAAATATGGTGCCAATATTTTCTTAAAAAGAGAAGATTTAAATCATACCGGTGCCCATAAGATCAACAATACCATCGGACAGATTTTATTGGCCGAAAAACTGGGTAAAAAAAGAATCATTGCCGAAACCGGTGCCGGTCAGCATGGTGTAGCTACTGCAACGGTATGCGCGCTACGTAATCTCGAGTGTGTAATTTACATGGGTGAGGTAGATATCGAACGCCAGGCACCAAATGTGGCCCGCATGAAAATGTTGGGCGCAAAGGTTGTTCCGGCAAGTTCTGGAAGCAAAACCCTAAAAGATGCCACCAATGAGGCAATGCGCGACTGGATCAATAATCCGGTAGATACACATTATATTATTGGTTCAGTAGTTGGGCCACACCCTTATCCTGATATGGTGGCGATTTTCCAATCGATTATCTCTGAGGAAACCAAAAAGCAGTTATTAGAGCAGACAGGAAGCGATCAGCCTGATTATGTTTTGGCCTGTGTAGGTGGTGGAAGTAATGCCATGGGTATGTTCTACCACTTTATGGACGATGAAAATGTTAAACTGATTGCTGTTGAAGCGGCAGGAAAAGGTGTATCGAGCGGGTTTTCTGCGGCAACCACTTATTTAGGTAAAGAAGGTGTTTTGCACGGGAGCAGAAGCATTTTAATGCAAACACCAGATGGACAGGTTGTTGAACCGCATTCTGTTTCTGCCGGATTAGATTATCCAGGTATTGGGCCACAACATGCACATTTGTTTAAAACCGGTCGTGGCCAGTATGTTTCCATCACTGATGAAGAAAGTTTAGATGCAGGTTTGCTTTGTACACAGTTGGAAGGGATTATTCCGGCGATTGAAAGTGCACATGCCTTGGCTTACTTAGAAAAAATGGAATTTAAAGGTGGCGAAAACGTAGTGGTTTGCCTTTCAGGCCGTGGCGACAAGGATCTGGATACTTATATTAAATATTTTAATCTTTAAGATAGATTTGAGACGTGAGATAAGAGACAGTAGACTTCCCTGCCAGGTCATCAATCTCAAATCTCACATCTCCAATCTCACATCTCAAAAACATGAACCGAATTAAACAACTCTTCCAGGAGAAGAAAAATATATTATCAATATACTATACCGCTGGTTATCCAAATACTGGCGATACCATTAAAATTGCCGAGGCACTGGAAAAATCAGGTGCTGATATGCTCGAAATCGGATTCCCTTACTCAGATCCTGTTGCCGATGGACCGGTAATTCAGGCGAGCAGCAAACAATCGCTCGATCAGGGCATGACACTTAAGCTGCTTTTCGAACAGTTGAAAGACTTGCGTAAGACCGTTACCATTCCTGTTTTGTTAATGGGTTATGTAAACCCTGTTTTGCAGTTTGGTGTAGAAAAATTCTGCGAAGCCTGTGCCGAAGCAGGAGTAGATGGCTGTATTGTTCCCGATCTGCCGATGGTAGAATATGAGGAATTTTATAAAGATTGTTTTGAAAAACATGACCTGAGCAATGTGTTTTTAATCACCCCTCAAACTGCTGAGGAACGTATCTATAAAATTGACGGTTTAACCAATGGATTTATCTATTTGTTATCATCGTCGGCCACAACGGGTAAAAACCTTGAGGTCGGCAATACTACCGAAGCCTATTTCAGCAGGATTAAAAACCTGAATCTGAAGAACCCAACCATGATCGGTTTCGGGATCAGCGATAAACAGACTTTTGATAAGGCCTGTTCTTACGCAAATGGGGCAATTATCGGTACGGCTTTCGTTAAAGCCATTGCTGATGGAAATTTGGAGGAAAGCGTGAGTAATTTTATGATGAAGTTTAAAGGTTAGTATTTACCACTAAGGCACGAAGACACTAAGATCATCCGCTTTGTGTTCTTAGTGTCTTGGTGGTTAATATTTTAATTAGCCTGTCTCACCATATAAGAAATGTAAGAACATTTAAGGCATTGAGCTTATATGTAACTTATATGCCTTATATGGTTTATTTTTAATGCTGGTGAATTGCCCTCGAGTTATCGTCATTTCGAGCGGACCCAAAAGCTATCGGGTGCAACGCAGTCGATAACCCGAAGGCTCAGCGAAGCTAAATCTGTCTCTAGGTAGATCTCTCCACTCCACTGCGTTCCGGTCGAGATGACGATATTTGTTGTTAATTGTCATCCTGAGCGGAGTCGAAGGATCTCTCGGTTCGTCACCCTGAACTTGTTTTAGGGTCTTTTATGCAAGATCGTTCTAGCATTCTGTTGCACTTTGTTCGAAATGATTTTTTTCCTAAATTAGTGCCATTAAAATCTCTTTATAAAATATCACTCAAACAGAATTCAATTCTGACATTCCCTTATCGTTCTGATCACAGGGGATAAACTATTATTTTCTAAAATTTTACAAAGAACATCATGCAAGATTTAAAAATTGCTTTAATCGGTGCTACAGGTAAAGCTGGTACTTATATTTTAAAAGCGCTATTGGCGCAAAACATCAGCGTGAAAGTCCTCATCAGGAATCCAGAAAAACTTCAGGTCCATCATGCTTCATTAGAAATCGTAATCGGCGACGTAAAAGATGCCGAAACAGTACACGCGCTTATTGGGGGCTGTGATATCGTAGTCAGTGCATTGGGCATGGGACAACCTGCAAGCGAAAAAACAATCTTTACGCAATCGACAGGTAATATTTTAAAAGCAATGGAAGCCATTCACCTGAAGCGGTATATTGTAATTACCGGGATCAATGTAAATACGCCTGCTGATAAAAAGGATGCGAAGAACCAATTTGCAACCCAATGGATGTACGATAACTATCCGGTTTCTACAGCCGATAGACAGAAAGAATATGATCTGTTAACCGAAAGTGATCTCGATTGGACTTTAATCCGTTTACCGTTAATTATGCAAACTAGAGAGCAAACGCCTGTGAGCACAAGTTTGGTTAATTGTGATGGAGAAGAGATTAATGCTTCTAATTTAGCTCAGTTTATAATTGAGCAGTTAGGGGAGAAGACCTTTGTAAAACAGGCACCTTTTATCTGGAATAGTTAGGTTGTTTTACCACTAAGGCACGAAGGAACTAAGAAATTGCTTTGTGTTCTTTGTGACTTGGTGGTTAATTTTTTCTCGCTGCATAGTCATTGCGAGGAACGAAGCAATCTTACAACTATCGCTACTAGCGAGCGCATTAAGATTGCTTCGTCGGCTGAAAAAGCCTTCTCGCAATGACGATCATTCTCTCAGGCCGTCACCCTGAACTTGTTTCAGGGTCTTCCATTTATTATAGTTTTTCACCATATAAGAAATGGAAGAACATTTAAGGCATTGAGCTTATATGTAACTTATATGCCTTATATGGTTCAATCTTTTGGCGACTATCGCTAAGGCACGATACTTTGTGTTCTTTGTGACTTGGTGGTAGTATCTTCTACGCTTTGTCGTCATCCCCAACTTGATTGGGAATCCTAATGCCATGTTAGGGGTTTGCAGGTTTCATTAAGATTCCCGCCTGCGCGGGAAAGACGACCGTTCTTAGCAATATTACAACTATGGCTCCTAGAGAGCGCATTAGGATCGCTTCGTCGGCTGAAAAAGCCTTCTCGCGACGATCATTCTCTCAGGCCGTCACCCTGAACTTGTTTCAGGGTCTTCCATTTATTATAGTTTTTCACCATATAAGAAATGTAAGAACATATAAGGCATTGAGCTTATATGTAACTTATATGCCTTATATGGTTCAGTTTTTTGCGCTATATCAGAAGGCACTAAACTTTGTGTTCTTTGTGACTTGGTGGTAGTATCTTCTACGCTTTGTCGTCATTCCCAACTTGATTGGGAATCCTAATGCCATGTTAGGGGTTTGCAGGTTTCATTAAGATTAGCTTCGCTGAGCACTTCGTGGTTTCCCGCCTGCCCGGGAAAGACGGCCGTTCTTAGTAATCTTACTATAAGGTTATAGGATCGCATTAAGATTGCTTTCCCGAGGTCGGGACAGGCTATCGGCTGAAAAAGCCTCCTCGCAATGACGATATTTCGAATGGATTTACTTATTCATCCAATCCTCATAACTCATCTCAAATTTCACTTCCCCTTTATTTACCACGCCCACTTTTTTCCAGCCTTGCCGGGTATAAAATTCTGCTGCACGGGTATTGGGCGATGTACCCAGCCAAACGGGTTCATGTGTTTGATCGAAATACCAATCCATCATTAACCGGTGCAGTTCTTTGCCGATGCCTTTACCTTCAAATTCTGGACGAAGGAATAGGGCCCAGATATTATGCGCCTTTAAATCTACGATGGAGAAACCAACTACTTCTCCACCTACTTTGCAAACCCATCCTTTGCCATGTTGCGTTAAAAATTCTTCGCAATCTTTGTCAGTAACCAGCGCCGGATCGGACAAAATGTTCTCTTTTACCGTATGCCTGACAATTTGTATTGCGGTTATGTCAGTCGTTTTTGCTTCGCGAAAAATCATTTTTATAAGTTCTTGAGAAAATTAATTTATTTGAAAAAGCCTTTTAAATGCTTTAACGGTTGATTATCAGCTATAAAACTAATCAATAAAATGTTTATGACAAATGAATGATTGTCAATTCTGGAATTGGTTCTACATTTGCTTAACGGTGTTAGATTATTTACACTGTATATTCCAAGTCATGGGAAGTAAAGAAAGAATTCTACGTTTAAAAGATGAAACCAGAACAAAAATTCTGGATGCTGCCTTGAATATTGTTCAAACAGAGGGCTGGCAGGCATTGAGTATGCGTAAAATTGCCGACCAGATTGAATATACCGCACCAATTATTTACGAATACTTTTCCAACAAAGATGGCATCTTACTGGAACTCACCAGAAGGGGATATTTAATGTTGGCAAAAGATATCCGTGAGGCCAGGGATAGACACGAATCTCCGGAAGATAAAATGGAAGCCATGTGGATTGCCTACTGGAACTTCGCCTTTACCCATAAAGAATTTTATCAATTGATGTACGGTGTGGATATGGTTTGCTGTACCGTTAAAAATTCAATGCCCGAAGCCGAAAACGTAGGTAGTATGTTAGGCGACGTGATCGAATCGTTATTCGAGAAAAAACCAGTATCTGATGATGATATCTGCATGAAGTATTACACTTATTGGTCTATCATCCATGGTTTAATTTCCATTAATCTGGTTCGTCCCAACGGAAGAACAACCGACGAGCTAAACCAACAAATTTTAAAAGATGCCATCAAGGGCATTACATTATCTATCAATAGTTAATTTTTTTTACAAAGTAATTTAACACTGTTAAATTATTATACACACTAATTCCAATTAAATTTAATCATATGAAATCTCTACACCGCTTGTACCCCTTACTTAACACTGTTAAACAGTTTAATAGTATTAAGTTATTGTTAACAATTTCTCTTCTATCTATAATTCTGGTGAGTTGTAAGTCGTCGCCTGATCAGGCTGTAGCTGCACCACCACCACCGGCATTGCCTGTAAGCGCCATTAACGCGAGTACAGAAACCACCTATATCGAATATCCGGCCTCTATTCAGGGTGCGGTTGATATCGATGTTCGTCCACAGGTAAGTGGTTACTTACAGAGCGTTTTGGTTAACGAAGGCGCTTATGTAACCGCCGGACAAACCTTATTTAAAATTAATGAAAACCCTTACCGCGAGGCTTTAAACAATGCCAAAGCAAGTTTACATGCTGCAGAAGCGGCCATTTTAAACGCTCAACTGGAAGTTGATAAATTAACACCACTTGTGCAAAACAAAGTAGTTTCTGATTTTCAGTTAAAAACTGCTAAAACGGCTTATAAAATTGCCCAGGCAAATGCCGAACAAGCTAGAGCCAGCGTGGCTTCGGCGCAGATTAACTTAGGTTACACTAATGTTAAGGCTACGGTGAGCGGTTACATCGGGCGTATCCCTAAAAAACAGGGAAGTTTAGTTTCTCCGACTGATCAGATTGCTTTAACACAGTTATCAGATATCCACGAAGTACATGTTTATTTCTCCCTTGCAGAAAACGACTTCAACAATTTTAATGCAAACTATCCAGGTAAAAGCCCTGCCGACAGGATTAAACATTTACCAGCAGTAGAACTTTTATTGGCTGATAATTCTGCTTACCCGATTAAAGGCAAGATCGATATGATCGATGGTCAGTTTGATAAAAACACTGGTGCCATTACGCTTAGGGCAAGTTTCCCTAATGCAAGTGGCGTTCTTCGCTCGGGTAATACGGGTAAGATCCGTTTAGGTTTACAGCACGATAATGCCATTCTGGTACCGCAGTCATCAACGGTAGAAATGCAGGATAAAGTATTTGTATTTACCGTAGGCGACAGCAGCAAAGTGAAAAAACAATCCATTACCATTGTTGGTAAAGCCGGCGAAAATTACCTGGTTAAAGACGGGGTAAAAGTTGGCGATCAGATTGTGTTAAGTGGGGTTGATAAATTACAGGAGGGCATGGTGATCCAGCCTCAAAAAGCAGCAGATAAAGTAGCTGTTGCAAAAACAAAAAATTAATAAGACCTAAAAAAATCTAAAAAGTCATGTTTCAGAAATTTATAGACAGGCCTGTACTTTCGACTGTTATTTCCATCTTATTGGTAATAGTTGGTATACTAGGCTTAACAAAGTTGCCCTTAGAGCGCTTTCCAAATATCGCACCTCCGTCGGTATTGGTAACAGCGGTGTATCCTGGGGCCAATGCCGAAACGATTTTACGTTCGGTTACTCCATCATTGGAGGAAGCAATTAATGGTGTAGAGAACATGACATACATGACCTCCAGCGCCAGTAACGACGGTACTTTGGCCATTACAGTTTACTTTCAACAGGGTACCAACCCCGATCAGGCAGCTGTTAATGTGCAAAACCGGGTTTCGCAGGCCACAAGCCAGTTACCTGCAGAGGTGGTACAATATGGTATAACCACTACCAAACAGCAAAACAGCTTTATTGGCGCTATCGGTGTTTACTCTGAGGATCCTAAAAAATACGATGCCGTTTTTGTAAATAACTATGCACAGATCAATATCATTCCCGAACTTAAACGTATCCCGGGGGTAGGTTCTGCCAGTGTATTTGGTGGTATTAAAGATTATTCAATGCGTATTTGGTTAAACCCAAGTCAATTGGCTACTTATAAAATTACACCAAATGAAGTGATCACTGCCATTCAGGATAAAAACCTTGAAGCGGCCCCTGGTAGATTTGGAGAAAGAAGTAGTGAGGCGTTTGAATATATAGTTAAATATAAAGGTAAACTGACCAAACCAGAAGAATATCAAAATATAGCGATCCGCTCTAATTCTGATGGTTCTATATTACGTTTAAAAGATGTGGCCCGTGTAGAATTGGGTGCTTACAGTTATGGTAGTGTAAACCGTTTAAACGGACACGATGGAATTACCATTGGTGTAATCCAGTTATCAGGCTCTAATGCAAACGAAATCCAGATTGCCATTGATAAACTGTTGGCCAAACTATCAAAAGATTTTCCGGCCGGCATTAAATACAATCAGTTTTACCGTACCAAAACTGATCTTGATGAGTCCATTAACCAGGTACAGCACACTTTGATAGAAGCCTTTTTACTCGTATTTATCGTTGTATTTATCTTCCTTCAGGATTTCAGGTCTACTTTAATCCCGGCTATAGCAGTTCCGGTGGCGATTATCGGTACTTTCTTTTTCATGCAGTTGTTCGGCTTCTCTGTTAACCTTTTAACCCTTTTTGCACTGGTACTGGCCATAGGTATTGTGGTAGATGATGCGATTGTGGTGGTAGAGGCGGTGCATGCCAAAATGGAAGAAAACCCTTCGCTTAGTCCGAGGGCGGCAACTACAGAGGCGATGAACGAAATTACCGGAGCCATTATATCGATTACATTGGTAATGGCGGCCGTATTTTTACCGGTTGGTTTTATGACCGGCTCAACAGGTATATTCTACAAACAGTTCGCCTTAACTATGGCCATCGCCATCATTATATCGGCTGTTAACGCTTTAACTTTAAGTCCTGCTCTTGCGGCCTTATTTTTAAAGAACAAACATGCTGAAGGTGGTCATCATGCGCCTAAAAAAGGTTTTGTAGAAAAGTTTTATGCAGGCTTTAACGGTGGTTTCAATTATATGACCAACCGATATGTTGGCGGTTTGAAAGTGCTTATCCGCAATAAATGGATCAGCATGGGCGGGCTTGCCTTAATCGTTCTGGTTACCATTTTCCTTGTAGGCAGAACAAAAACAGGCTTTATCCCGACAGAAGATCAGGGTTTTGTGGCTATCGCGGTTGCCAGTCCATCAGGAACATCATTGGCCAATACCAATAAAATATTAAAACAAGCAGAGGAAGAGTTAAGGGCGATGCCATCAGCAAGATTTGTGATGTCGTTGGCTGGTTATAACTTTTTAACCGCATCTAACAGTCCGTCAGCTGGTCAGATTTTCTTATTGTTAAAACCAAATGACGAAAGAGGGGCGGTAAAAAATATCGATGAGATCCAAAATATCGTAAGGGCCAAAATGGCGGCCATATCTGCCGGTACCTTCTTTGTATTCAGTTTCCCTACCGTTCCGGGTTTTAGTAATGTGGAGGCCATGAACGTAATGTTACAGGATAAAACAAATGGCAAACTGGATAAATTTAGTGGTGTAGCGAATAACTTTATCGGAAAGTTAATGACCAAACCAGCTATTGCTTACGCTTTTACTTCTTATAAAGCAGATTATCCACAGTTGCAATTAGATGTTAATGATGAAAAAGCCGATCAATTGGGTGTAAGCAAAAAAGATATCCTGCAAACCATGCAGACTTATTTTGGTACTGCGCAGGCATCAGATTTTAACCGTTTTGGTAAATACTATCGTGTAGTGGTTCAGGCTGATGTTGCCGACAGAACCGATCCTGCAAGTATCGATCGTGTGTTTGTTAAAAACAAGGCAGGAGAAAGTGTGCCGATCAGTACCCTGGTTAAATTAACCCGTGTGTATGGTTCTGAAACGGCTTCGCGTTACAACCTGTTCAACTCTATCGAGGTAAATGCAATCCCTAAACCAGGCTTTAGTTCTGGTGATGCGATTAAAGCAATAGAAGAAACCGCCAGAGAGCAATTGCCTACGGGTTATGCTTACGAATTCTCCGGACAAACACGTGAGGAAATTTCTTCAGGCGGACAGTCGACAGTGATATTCCTGCTTTGTTTGGTGTTTGTTTACTTCTTGTTATCAGCCCAGTATGAGAGTTACATCTTACCATTGGCGGTAATCTTATCCATCCCTACTGGTGTATTCGGTGTATTTGTGGTATTGGGTTTAACCGGTATCGAAAATAACATTTATGTACAGGTAGCGCTGATTATGCTTATCGGTTTGCTGGCTAAAAACGCCATTTTGATTGTGGAGTTTGCCGTGCAGCGACGAAAGGCGGGACTCAGTTTGGTTGATGCGGCTATAGAAGCAGCGCGATTGAGGATCAGACCGATTATCATGACCTCACTGGCCTTTGTGTTTGGTTTATTCCCGATGAGTATTGCAACTGGTCCATCGGCACAGGGTAACCACTCCATCAGTATCGGTGCTGCAGGTGGTATGGTATCGGGCGTAGTTTTAGGTTTGTTCATCATTCCGGTACTTTTCGTCATCTTCCAGGCTTTACAGGAAAAAATATCAAAAAAATCAAGAAATGAGGTTGTTCACCACAATGGAGAACCTGTAAATAATAATCATGTAGTTTATGAAACGGTTTAATCTAATTACCATCCTGCTCCTTGCTTTAATCTGGAGCGGATGTTCGGTTTCGAAAGATACAGCCTTGCCCAATATTGCGCCAGGCTTATTCAGAAATTCCTTGCCAAAAGATTCTTCAAGTGTAGGCAGTATGCCATTGAAGAGTTTTATTAACGACCTTACTGTTCAGAATTTAATTGATACAGCTTTGGTTAAAAATTACGATATGCAGATTGCATTGAAAAATATCGATGCAGCAGAAGTATTGTTTAAACAATCGAAATTAGGTTATTTACCTGAATTGAAATTGCAGGTGGCGGCAAGTTCTAGCCGCCCATCTGATAACAGTTTAAATGGTTTAAGCCTTAACCAGTTTACAGGCTCAACACACATTGAAGATTATAATGCGAATCTGGGTGTGGTTTGGGAAGCTGATATCTGGGGTAAAATCCGTAGTCAAAAAGCTGGCGCTTTAGCCAGTTTTTTGCAGACAGAAGAGGCACGTAAAGCGGTTCAAACGCGTTTGGTGGCCAATGTTGCACAAGGTTATTACAATTTGTTAATGCTTGATGCGCAATTGGAAATCGCGAAAAAGAACTTAAAACTGAACGATAGTACATTAAGGATTATCAACTTACAGTTCGATGCCGGTCAGGTGACTTCATTAGCGATACAGCAGGCGCAGGCGCAACAGTTAAATGCGGCACAATTGATCCCGCGTTTAGAGCAGAATGTAACCTTACAGGAAAATGCTTTAAGTGTATTGATCGGTACTTTGCCAAAAACCATTAACCGCGAGAGCCGTTTGGATAAAATGAATATCCCTCAGGATTTAAACGCAGGTTTTCCTTCATCGATGTTAAGCCGCAGGCCTGATATTAAAAGTGCTGAACTGGCGCTTACCATTGCCAATGCAAAGGTTGGTGTAGCGAAAGCCAGTTTATATCCATCGCTGGTAATTACCGCAAGCGGAGGTATCAACTCTTTTAAAGCAAGCAACTGGTTTAATGTACCGGCATCATTATTCGGTTTGGTTGGGGCGGGGATTACGCAACCGATTTTTCAAAGAGGTCAGTTAAAAACTTCCTTGGAACTGGCTAAGATCGACCGTGAGAAATCGGTGATCCAATTCCGTCAGTCGGTATTAAATGCTGTTGGCGAAGTTTCTGATGAGTTAACGAAAGTAGAAAAGTTAAAAACACAGTACAGCATTGCTGAGAAAAGGGCACAAACTTTACAACAGGCATCGAAAAATGCAAGTTTGTTGTTTAAAAGTGGTATGGCTAATTATTTAGAGGTAATTACGGCGCAAGGCAATTTATTGCAGAGCGAACTGGAATTAACTACCATTAAAACAGAGCAGTTAAATGCAGTTGTTGGTTTGTACCGTTCGTTAGGTGGCGGCTGGCAGTAATCTGCTCGGTTAGTTAACCACTAAGTCACGAAGACACTAAGATTGCCAGGTATTAGCTTGGTGTTCTTGGTGTCTTTGTGGTTATAATGAGGTTTATCTAATACGGTTGTCATCCGATAGCTATCGGATCTCGCGCATACGGGAACCACGAAGTGCTCAGCGAAGCTAATCTTAAAGCGGTCGCTATATGTTGCCCTCTACACTGTCTTGCCTCGGCTCACTGCCGCCGAAGGGCTCTTACTTTTTTCAGTTGTGTATATGTTTTTATAGGCCTTCAAGCTTGCTTCGCAGGTTGGCTTGATCCAGTAGTAACAAACCTGAGCGCAGCGAAAGCATGCCTGCCATTGAAAACAACAAACACCAAGGCATAACTGAAAGGCTTGGATCTGATGCCGGATAAATTCGTCAAAGCTTATTGGTCGTCAGCACAAGCCCCCGATGAAGGATCGGGGAGGGCGTGCTGCCTCGGGACGGTAGTAGGTTGAAAGGAGGTGCAAAAGCTTTAACGTTTTCTCCTTTCATCATATCCTAGGCCGGTAGCAAGGTGCAGATAGCATGAAGCATATTGTAGGGAGCATAGACAGGCATCTGTAGAATTATTCCTCTGAAACTATGAGAGGTACGCTGAGTCGTCATCTCAACCGTAGCGGAGATCTTTGGACTTTCTAATACGGTCGTCTTTCCCGCGCAGGCGGGAACCTTAAAGCGGTCGCTATTCTTTACCTCAGGTTTAGGATTGCCTCGGCTCACCGCCACCGAGGGGGCTCTGTGCCCTCTGTGTTTTTACTTTGTGTTCTCTGTGGTTAAATCCTTGAGCTTCGCCGATTTCAATTGCCACACTAGAAAGGCAAGAAGCCGGTGGTATCGCAAGAATAGCTTTTCGACTTGTCCCGATTCTTCGGATTTGTGTAGGTCAATTTGTAATATTTTTATTTGCTTGAAGGTTCTTTTAAATTAATTTTTACCTTGGAGTCCCTTAATCGAACTTTCTAAAACGTTTAATGATGAGCCATAAGCCTATTTTGAAATTTGCATTTGCACTATTTGCCACATTTACAATTTGTTTTGAATCCACGGCGCAGCAGGCAAAATTGAATGTTGCCGTGGCGGGACTAAACCATGATCACATTTACCTGATTATGAATAGCTACCAGAAGGGAGAGGTGAACATCATCGGCATTGCAGAAAGTAATCCGGATTTAATACAGCGTTTTAAGAAACGTTATCAACTGGCAGATAGCTTATTTTACAATGACCTGCCTGCTTTATTGCAAAAACGTAAACCTGATGCCGTGCTGGCTTATAATGCCATCAGCGATCATTTGGCGGTGGTGGAGGCGGCTGCGCCACTGGGGATTTCGGTAATGGTTGAAAAGCCCCTGGCAACAACGGTTAAAGATGCAGAGAAAATGGTTCAGCTTGCGAAAAAGTATAACATCCATTTGCTTACGAATTATGAAACCACCTGGTATCCGAGTAATCAGGAAGCTTACATGAATATAAAAGAACAAAATTTAATCGGTGAGGTGCGGAAAATGATTGTACATGACGGGCACCAGGGACCAAAGGAAATTGGCGTGAGTAAAGAGTTTTTGAGCTGGCTAACTGACCCGGCTAAAAATGGGGCAGGTGCACTGACCGATTTTGGCTGTTATGGCGCTAATTTAATGACCTGGCTGATGAATGGCAGGGCGCCAATAGCGGTGTCGGCCATTACACATCAGATTAAACCGGACGTTTACCCGAAAGTGGATGATGATGCCACGATTTTGCTGGAGTATCCTGATGCGACAGGCATAATTGAAGCTTCGTGGAACTGGCCGTTCAGTATTAAGGATATGGAAGTTTTCGGGAAAACAGGGTATATACAGGCGGTTAATGAACAGCAGTTGCGTTTAAAAGAGAATGGCAAGGCCGATTATAAAGTGTATAAAGCAAAAGCGCTTGCACCGGCTTATGCCAGTAGTTTGGGCTACCTGGCTGCGGTATTGAGAAAAGAAATCGTACCTGAAAATGACTTATCTTCTTTAGAGAACAATTTAATTGTGGTTAAAATTTTAGAGGCGGCTAAAACTGCTGCAAAAACTGGTGAAAAGGTGATGATAAAATAAGGCTGATTTGATTATTGCATGATGGTATTTTAGACTACTTGTAAAAGTTTTTTTTCAATGGCAAAGCCATCTGCCAGGCCGGATAGCATGGGGGATATTGCAGGGTGCGGTAATTTGTTTTTTTAGTCCTTTCCCTTTCAGGAGAAAGGTGCCGATAGGCGGATAGGGGTTTAAGGCGCTAAAAAGTAACGCTTGTAATCGCGTTCTTTGTAACCTACCTGTGTCCTCTTCGCTGTTAAGTAAAAACCATTAAATCTTTTACCACAAAGACCACAAAGAAAGGGCACGAAGTGCACAAAGCTGGGTGTCTAAGGCTATTGCTCTGTGTTCCTCTGTGTAAAACTCAGTGCTCTCGGTGGTAAAAAATTGGCGCTCTTGAACTTTTACGCTACAACGAATCTAAAAAATCTAAATATAAAGGAACGCTTTCTTCTACCCATTTTTTAGATGTGTTATGCTCCATTCCATAATAAGCAAATGGGGTTTGGTAATCGGCTTTTACATATTCAAAGGAAAGTTCGAACGGACGGGTTAATTCTGCTAATGTATATTTATATTTTTCTGATGGACGCAGTTCGTGTTCTTCAACGCCCAATGAAATGGCCAGAGCAATTTTCTTGTCAGCCAGTTTGAAACCGCTTTTGCTGCCATAAGCCCATCCATGAGTGAGTACTTCATCCATCCATTTTTTTAAAAGTGAAGGACAATTGAACCAATAATAGGGAAATTGGAATACAATTTTATCATGTCGTTCAACCAGCTTTTGTTCTGCCAATACATCAATCTTTTCATCTGGATATGCCTCATACAGTTGATGGACTAAATATTTATCAGGGTATTTATTTAATTCTTCAATCCACCGTTTGTTGATTAGGGAACTTTTAATATCGGGATGGGTTACAACGATTAATATTTTCATTTTTACAAATTTTGATGATTATAATTGCAAAAATAGATGCATAACCGCTTATTTTGTAAATTAGCAACCCATTGTAAGGTACTATAAAAAATGTAAGTATGTCTAAAATCAAGGAAACCTCAACCAACTATGCTAACAAACAAGCTTTAGCTGATGAGTGTTTAGAAGTTTATGCGGCCAACATTATAGGCGGACAATGGGCTTTAGTGATCTGTTCGTGGTTAATGAACGGTAAACTCAGATTTGGAGCGTTAAAACAACATTTGCCTAATATTACCGAGCGAATGCTCACCTTACAGCTACGAAAATTAGAAGCAGATAAAATTGTTAAGCGAACCGTCTACGCCGAAGTTCCGCTACGGGTAGAATACGAACTAACCGCAATTGGCCTCGAATTGAGGCCAATCATTAATGCCCTCGAAAGGTGGGGCATAAAGCATAAAAGTCTGTTAGGGAAGTTTTGATCTGGTTTATTTAAACGCAAATGTTTGTCTCTTTTATTTCGAAGAGAATACCCCGAAAGGTAAGGCGGAAGGTTTGAAAACGATAGGCGGATAGGGGTTTAAGGCGCTAGCTATAACACGGTAGTCATTCCCGCGTAGGCGGGAACCTTAAAGCGTTCGCTATCTGCCAGGCCGATAGAATGATGCAGATCGCATAGGGCGTATTGCAGGGTGCGGTAATTTATCTTTTAGTCCTTTCCCTTTCAGGGAAAGGGGCCGATAGGCGGATAGGGTTGAGGCGCTAAAAAGTAACGCTTGTAATCGTGTTCTTTGCGACCTCTGCGGTTAAGAAAAAAAACAAATAACATCTTTCTTACCACAATGTTCGCAGAGAAAGGGCACTAAGTACACAGAACTGGGTGCCTAAAAGGCTATACTGCTCTCTATGTTCCTCTGTGTAAAACTCAGTGCACTCGGTGGTAAAAAGTTTAGCGCCTTTAAGCTTTCACCGACTTCAAAAACACAAAACCCACTACACCCGATAGGATCGAAGCGGTTAAAATTGCAAACTTCGCCTCCGAAACATGAAGCACCTCGCTAAAAGAGAGCAGGGCAATAAAAATCGACATGGTAAAGCCGATCCCCGCAAGCATGCCCAAACCTAAGATGTGTTTCCAGCCTGCTCCGGTGGGTAAATCGGCCCATTTTAATTTCACGGCTAACCAGCTGAAAAAGGTTACACCAATGGTTTTACCCACGAATAATCCTACTATAATGCCCAGCCCGAGAGGAGAAACCAGTCCGGCCAGCATTTCTTTTTGGAAAGTGATATTGGTATTGGCCAATGCAAAAATGGGCATAATGATGTAGTTTACCGGTGTAGTTAAAAAATGCTCGAGTTTTTCTAGTGGCGATTCTTCATCCGTTTCATTAGTAGGGATGGTGAAAGCCAGTAATACCCCTGCAATGGTGGCATGGATGCCCGAGTGGTGGATGAAATACCAGAGGAATATGCCTGGGATGAGGTAAAATATGAGTTTCTTTACGCCGAAATAATTCATCAGGCTTAAAAGAACAAGGACGCCCCCGGCCATGGCCAGGTATTCGAAATGAATCTGGTGGGTATAAAAGATCGCGATGACCAGAATGGCGCCGAGATCGTCGACAATGGCTAAGGCCGCCAGGAATATTTTTAAACTGGTGGGTACGCTTTTACCTAGCATGGCGATAATGGCAAGAGCAAAGGCAATGTCGGTTGCCATGGGGATGCCCCAGCCGCCTGCAGTTTCTGCGCCTTTATTAAACAGGCTATAAATTAAAGCAGGCACCAGCATGCCGCCTAGGGCTGCAATTACAGGAAGTGCCGCACTTTTCATGGAGGAGAGCTCGCCTTCTACGAGTTCGCGTTTGATTTCGAGTCCTACGAGCAGGAAGAATATAGCCATTAAGGCGTCGTTTATCCAGGCTAAAATGCTGTAGTTGATAGCGCCGAAGCCTAATTTGGTTGCTAAAAATGCTTCGAAACTTTCTTTTGAAGCGGTATTGGCGATCATTAAGGAGATTGCCACGCAGATCAGCAATAAAAAACCACCTACTTTTCCGGAGCGAAAGAAACGCTGAAATACTTCTAAATTGATGAGTTTAGCCATAGGGGTAAAAATAGTGAAATAAGGGGAAAGGGGGAGGTTTTTGTGAGGGAATTTGTTATTTAATGTGGTCGTCATTCCCGCGCATGCGGGAACCACGAAGTGCTCATCAAAGCTAATCTTAAAGCAGGCGCTATTTCTTGTCCTTCTCGCAGTCTTGCCTCGGCTCAGCGCCGCCGAGGGCTCTTTCTTTTAGCTTGGCCCAAAAGAAACAAAAACCCAAGGCTTGCATCCTTTCTTGTAAAAACCTACGGAAATCTTAATCGCGGCAGTATATAGGCTCTTACCCTTGCTTATTCCCAGCGCACGCGCTTGATCCTGCCTTGGCTGTGGGGTAATGATGGGGAGGTACAAAGATTTTCGTGCTTTTCCTGCGAAAATCTGCTAGGCCGGATAGCATGATGCCGATAGTAAGGAGCATATTGCAGGGTGCGGTAATTTGTTTTTTAGTCCTTTCCCTTTCAGGGGAAAGGTGCCGATAGGCGGATCGGTGGGAACGCGGTCAATTAAAAAAGCCACAGATATTTAAATCTGCGGCTTTTCGTTTGTTGCATTAAGATTTCCGCCTGCGCGGGATCCGATAGCTATCGGATGACGACCCTTCTTTTAAAATAAAATTAAGGTTTCTTGCCAATATTAACCCTGATATTCACTTCAAAATCGCCATCGGTATAACCACTGATTGCCGAAGTTGCGGTGTTGTAATAAGCCATAAAATAAAAGGTCGATTTGTAGTTCATGCCAAAACCAATGGTAGCGTTCTGGGTATTGTGGTACATGGCCATTACGTACAATTTATCGTTGGCGAAATTTGCATTCAAACCGGCATCCCATAAGTTATCGAAATTTTTAATGCCTCTAAAAACACCTTTAGGTTCTAAGCTGATTCCATTTATACCCGATCCCAGCATGAATTTATAACTCACCGCCGAATAAAACGTGGGTTTATCCGCAAAGTTTAAATCATCTTTTCTAAAAACGGAACGCATGTTCGGCACAGCACCTTCAACGGTTAATCCTTTCGAAGTATAAGAAATTCCGAAATCGCCATCTACATAATAACCCCTGTCGTTAAAACGGGCAATGGATGGATCGTTAAGGTCGCTGTTTCTTACACTGCTTAAATCCAGTTTATCCTGACTTGCACCAAAAGAGATCCCGAAGTTTAATTTCTGGTCATCATTGTTTAACGGCAGGTGATAAGCAAAAGTTCCCACGGCTTTGGTGCGTTGGATACCGCCCGATTTCTCGTTGTAGATGTTTACTCCCCAGCCTACTTTGCTTACCTGCTGATCTAAGGTTACGCTTTGTGTAATGGGGGCACCAGGGATGTTAGACCACTGTTTGCGGAAACTCCCGTTGATGTTAAAACCTTCGTTTATACCGGCCATTGAGGGATTAACCAGGTAACGATTCTGGAAATATTGTGCATTGAGTGGAAGGATCTGCGCTTTAACCGAACCTAAAAATAATGTACTGGCTGCAAATAGAAACGTTACGCGACGCATTTGCTTTATGTTTTTTGTAATTGCTCTCATGTCTGTAATTAGTCTCTAATGATGTTGATAAAACCTTTGAATGTACCGATACCGCTACCTAAATCGATGATGTAATAATAGGTGCCTTCATTCAGCGGACTGCCGTTTATGGTTCCTTCCCAGTCGTTAGCATAGGTATGTTTGGTATATAAAATCCGCCCGGCCTTATCGAATATTTTTAAGGTATTGTTTGGGTAATAATCGATGTTCTTCACGATAAATTTATCGTTGTAACCATCACCATTCGGCGTAACTACAGTACTGGCTTCGAGTTTATAATCGTCTATTACGGCAATGGCAATGCTTTGGTCGCTCACACAACCACTTGCATTGGTTACGGTAACACGGTAAGTACCGCTCTGTTTCGGTCGGATGGTCAAGGCTGGTGTGTTTTGTCCGCTAACAATATCCGAGCCAGTCCAGCTGTATTGCGTTCCGCCTGTAGCCGTTAAAGTTAGGGCATCTCCTTTAGAAATAGATAAACCTTTGTTGCTGCTGATGGAAACTACTGGCAGGGCATTTATCGTTACCGTAGCTGTTCCGGTTTGTGTTTGGGTAGCATAGGCATCGGTCACGCTTACTAAATTGTAGGTAAATGTACCTGTTGCGCTGGTTGGTACGCTAACCGTTGCCGTGGTTGAGCTTGTGCTTACCGTACGGTTACTGCCTCCGTTAATACTGTAGGTAAAGGTATAAGGTGCCGCGCCAACCGAACCTGTGAAGGTAATGTTTGGTGATGAACCGAAGTTACATATTGATGTATTACCTGCTATAGTAGCTACTGGTAAAGGACGAACCGTTACCGTGGTTGAAACATTTTGTGCCTGTGCACTAAAAGCATCGGCAATGTTGGTGATGGTGTAAACGAATGTGCCCACCACATTGGTTGGTGCTGTTACTGTTGTGGTATTGCTTGTTGCCTTCAATGTTTGGCTGCCACCACCATTAATATTATAAGTGAATGTAAACGGTGCTGTACCTGCAGTTGCCCTAAAGGTAATTACCGGAGCAGTGGCGTTTTGTGGAACAGAAACACTGGCACTTAGTGCGGCAACCGGTTTAGCATTAATATGAAGATTGGCAGAATTGTAGTTGATGGTGTAATTGCTACTTAAGGCCAGCGTTCCCTGCTGAATGGCGTAATCGCCTGCGGTTTCGCCCACCGCACGGCTTAATGCTCCTGTAAAAGCATCGGTACCGATTAATGCAGGGCTGGAAACATAGGTAAATGCGGGATCAGCTGTTCCTTCCACCTTGGTTTTGGCATCTGCCGTTACCGCAATGGCTTTAGGGGCAATGGTTAATACCTGTTGTTTGGCAACTGCCGGGTTAAAGAAAGTATCGCCCGGTTGATTGGCCGTAATGGTTACCGTACCTGCTTTTACGATGTGGATATCGTTATTGCTGATGGTGGCAATGTTGGTATCGCTGCTGGTATATTCAATGTTAATGGCTGTATTGTCGCTCGTAGCTCCTGCAACTAAATCAGGGTCTCCATAAGTAGCCGTTCTGTTGGCGGCAAAGGTAATGTTCTGGTCTTTCTTAACGGTTGCATCATCCCTGGTGTACCAGATGGGCGAGGTAATGATCCGGCTTCCGTCTGCCTCTACAATATCAGCATAATAATAGCCTGTGGCCAGGTTGGCCAGGGCATTATCGGTATAGGTTAAACTTGCGGTTGCACTGGTGGTTAATTCTACCGGATTGATACCGCTTCCAGGTGTTCCGTATAAAATTTTAATGCTCGTTACCGCACTTGTGGTAATCGAACTCACCGAGATCTGTGGCGCACCGGCGGTTTTGAATACGCTACCTACGGGTTGTTTGTTAATGGTGAATACGACTTTTGCTGCCGAATCTTGTGATGCATAGAATCGCATCTTTTTAATGGCATCCAATAAATCGTTTTCGGTAAGGGCGGGAGCCAATACCACTAACCTGGCACGGGTGTGTTTACCAAAAGTTAAATTGTGGTTATCATGATCAATACTTGCACCAAGGTGATAACCCTTAGCCAGCATGCGGTTATAATAGCTTAAATAACTCATTGAGCTGGCGGGATCGGAATAGGTAACATTGGTCGAAAATGCAGGACCACTTTCTAAGGCTGAGCCTACAATGGCACTATCGGCACTTAAATCGTAAGTTGCAGAGATGTTATTGTAATCTGTTGTATTAGGGTGAGCCAGAGTAGCTACGGCATTTAAACCATGGCGGTTAATAATCCTGAATAAACCCGCTGGTCCGGTATAAGTACTCTTAGGTACATAAATCTGGTTTTCGCCGGGCTCCCAGCCGATCAGTGAATCGATGCCGTACACAATTACGTGTCCGCCGCCGCTGATTACGCCCCATTCCATACCGTGCAAAGCAACGAAAGTAGAAGTGGTTGCATTTTTAGCCGCAATGATACCCGGTTGCCAGTTGGCTAACGACATGCCGGCCTGGGTATGGTTATGCTCTGATATACCAAGAAAATCGAGGTTCATCGCCGTTTTGGCAAAAGCATAATCATCTTCGGGTTTTTTGGTTAAATCGTCTTTATTCCCGTCAGAATAACTGCTGTGACTGTGTAAATTACCATAATAGAAATTCAGTTTGTTTACATCAAGGATCCCTGTTTTAAAGTTTCCTAAAAGGGGCTGTGTGGTTAAATATAAAGGGCCACCGCTGCAGGCACTATTTATCGCATAAGTGAAAAAGTAATAATTGGTGTTCTGGGTTAAACCATTTCTGATAAATGAAGTACCCGCTCCTCTTTTCACCACGATACCACCACCTAAAGCATCGCCTACATTATAAACCGTTTGGTTTACCGGTGCTGCGGTTAAGGTATTGCTGGTACTCATCACCACCAGGTATTCATCAGCTGCGCTGGCGGCGGTGAAAGAAGCCTGGATAAAGTTATAGTTAGCAGAAGTAATGGTAAAACCTGTAGGCTGTGCCGTTGGAGTGGCACAAGGTAATAAAGTTTTAGTGCTTTGTACTGCGGTTAAAATATTTGTGGTTAAATATTTCGGTCCGCCGGTACAAGAAAGGTTGTTTAACGGAACAATAAAATAGTTGTAAGTTGTAGAACTGTTTAAATTGTTATCGGTAAAGGTATTGCTTACAATTTTATTGATTACCGTACCCCCACCAAAGGCAGAACCAATGGCATAAGCAGTACCATCAACCGGAAGCGCGCTTAAGGTAGTATTTAAACTTCTGATGATGAGGTATTCGTTGGCATCGGCCGATTTAGTGAAAGTAGCGGTGATGCTGCCTGTGGTTACAGCACTAAAAGTTAATGCGGTTGCAGGGCTGCTTGGCGCGGCGCAGGCAGGTAAGTTGGGTGGGAAATGTACACCCAACCTATTGGCATCGTCATCATCAATGGCATTTTGAACGGTAGCCAGTAGTGTTCTGGTCCAATCGTCGTCTACATAAGCAGGACTGGGCGCGGTTACATTCAAACTTCTTACATAAGAAACATCTTTGGCGTTAACACCCTGACCGAAAGCATCGATAATGTTGTTATTGGCATCTAAAAGGGCCACACCATCGTTACCGTTAAAGTTGATTACGGTATTGCTGTTTAATACGGCACTGGCGGTACTTAGGTAAGGTACTTCGGTATTGCTGTTACCCGTATTGCCCAAAAATACGGAGCCATGGGCCGGAATGGTAAAGTTCAAGTTTACCGTTTGCGAAGGTGTACCAGTGATGTTGATGTTACCCGCGTCGCCCGAAATATTGTATAAAGCCAATTTTAACTGTGGTGATGCGGTATTGATCGGAGCATTGCTCAGGTTGGTTAATTCGATCCACTTATTTACAGAGGTGCCTTCGTAATATTGGCTGATGATTACCGGTGCGCTTACCAAAGGAGGATTAGCTGTGGTAGCATCAACCGTGGCGACTGTGGTTTGTAAATTGCCTGCTGCATCTTGTGCCACTACATATAAGGTATAACCGGTACCGATTGTTAAACCGGTGATGGATGCACTGGCATCGGTATTGGCGGTATTGGCAAATGATCCCGATTTTAAAGCGGCAGATCCGCTTCCATCCTGTGCAGCTTTAACCTGTGCTGGTGTTGGGGCAGTACCACCCGAAAGGGCTAACACATAATAAGTGGTACCTGCTTCGTTAATGTTGTTTGCAAAAGCTACCGAGGTAGTGGTAACTGTTGTGGTTTTGGGGTAAGTGGCTGCCGTTACCGGTGGGGTAACATCTGCCAAACCCAGTGTTGTTACATTTAGGAGTGTAACTGAAGTTTGTAAATTAGGCGTGCTTGCAGCATCTTCTGCCACTACATAAACCGCATAATTTGTAGTTGCGGTTAATCCGGTAATGGATGTGCTAACATCTGTATTGGCTGCATTTGTCAAAGCGCCAGATTTAATTGCTGCAGTACCACTTCCGTTTAATCCAGCTTTTACCTGTGCAGGTGTTGGCGCTGGGCTGCCTGATGCGGTAACAACATAATAAGTTTTACCCGCCTCATCGATGTTATGGGTAAGGCTAAAAGAGGTTGAGGTAATATTTGATGTTTTTGGGTATAAGGCTGTATTTACAGGAGGGGTATTGTCTGTGCCAGAAACTGCAGATCCAGAAATCACTACATCATCTATACTAAATGTACCTCCGGCAGCTTCGGCATTGTAACCATAAAAGCGGAAGGTAGTTGCTGTAGAAATGCTGGTAAAACCTGTTAAGGTAATGGTACTGCCAACCTCAGCAGTTGTTGCCGCATCCAGTACCTGAAATATATTTCCTGTTACAACCTGAAGATCTGTGTTGGCGGGTGATATAGTAGCTGTTAAGTTAGCCGCATAACTGTCTTTACTCGATCGCACACTGTATTGTCTGATCCCTGTTCCTGAACGTTGCAGGGTGAATTTAATCCCGCTAATGTTTAAGGTGTAGCCCGTTACAGGTGTAATGGTTACTTCGTAATACTTGGTTAAATCTATTGTGCCGGTAAAAACATCACTCGCATTGGTTGCGCCTGTAGGCTGACTGGTGAAAGAAAACCTTCCAGCTGCGTTAGGGTTTCCGGAGACAGCGCCATTAGCCGTAAAAGAACTAAAAGTAACTCCTGTTGCTGTTGGAGCCGGGGTGGGATCCGTTTTTCCAGTGGTGGTAGAAACACCACTGAAATTGTAAGTTCCGTTAAAACTTTGGGCAAACAACGAAGTTGCCAAAAGCATTGTAGAACATAATAGTAAAAGTTTTTTCATATAAGTTTTTTAGGGATATGAAATGATGAATTAATCTTTTTGAATAAGTTAGTGAAGTGGATTAAGCGTAATTGCTTTATGTTTCGGGAACGGTCCCGCGAGGATTTGAATGATTAGCAGTAGCGTTTTGCCATACAGAATAATAAGGATTGTAATTAGAAGATTTTTGATCATTCAGCGCAAACCATCATCACTATAGGGCAAATACCTATAGCAATTGTGCGAAAATCATTTGCCTGACAACGATTTTTTTAGTTGGAAAGCTTTATTGGAGTAATTGTAGCGCCATATAGAATGATTAGGTTACGAAAATAAGCGTAGAATATTAATTCAGTATTAGAATGAGGTTAATTTTAGTAGTTTGTTTTGTTAAAAGCTTGTGGAGTACAGCATTAAAGTATAAATTTATATATTTCTTTGGTATTTAGGCTGGATGTTGATAAATTTTAGTGAGGTGTTCGCTATAATACGGTCGTCATCCGATAGCTATCGGATCCCGCGCAGGCGGAATGTTAAAGCGGTCACTATTTTTTGCCTCTTGCTCGGTCTTGCCTCGGCTCGCCGCCGCCGAAGGGGGGCTCTTACTTTTTTCAGTTGTGTATATGTTTTTATAGGCCTTCAAGCTTGCTTCGCAGGTTGGCTTGGCCCCAAAAGTAACAAACCTGAGCGCAGCGAAAGCATGCCTGCTGTTAAAAACAACAAACACAAAGGCATAACTGAAAGGCTTGCATCGTTTTTTATGTGATAATACTGTTTTTATAGGTATAAAAGATTGCTGCGCAATTCTTGTAAAAACCTACGAAAATCTTAATAACGGCAGTATCGAGGCTCTTACCCTGGCTTATCCCATCGCACCCGCTTGATCCTGCCTTGGCTTGTGGGGTAATGAGGGTTAGTGCACAGATTTTCGTGCTTTTTCCTGAGAAAATCTGCCAGGCCGATAGCATGGTGCAGATTGCATGGAGCATATTGCAGGGTGCGGTAATTTGTTTTTAGTCCTTTCCCTTTGAGGGGAAAGGTGCCGATAGGCGGATAGGGGTTTAAGGCGCTCGCTATAGTACGATCGTCATCCGATAGATCGGATCCTGCGCAGGCGGGATGGCTACAAATACTCTTCTATATTTCCTTTGCCTTCACGGATCACTTCGAACTCACCCGTGGTACAATCGATTACGGTAGAGGCATCATTATCGCCGTAGCCACCATCGATTACCAGATCAACCAGGTCTTCATATTTTTCGTGGATCAATTCAGGGTCGGTAGAATATTCAATTACATCATCATCATCCTTAATCGAAGTAGATAGGATAGGGTTACCCAATTCTTTTACAATACAACGGGCAATGTTGTTATCGGGCACACGGATACCTACTGTTTTTTTATTCGAACTCAATAACTTGGGTACGTTGTTATTCGCATTAAAAATAAAGGTAAACGGACCTGGTAAAGCTTTTTTTAATACCCTGAAGGTGGTATTGTCAATCGGTTTAATGTAATCCGAAATGTGTTTTAAATCGTGGCAAATAAAGGAGAAATTGGCCTTTTCGGGTTTTATACCACGTATTCTGCATATTTTTTCGATGGCTTTCGGATTGGTGATATCGCAGCCCAAACCATAAATCGTATCCGTTGGATAGATGATCAAACCACCTTTCTTCAACACTTCAACAACTTGTTCAATAGCCCTTTCGTTTGGGTTTTCTGGATAGATCTTAATAAGCATAGCGTAAAAATAACAAATTAATGGTGTCAGTTGTTTAATAATCCTAATCTTTGTACCAACAAAACATACGCTAATCTATTATTATGAGAAAAGCTTTCGTCGCAATTGCCGCATTTTTAATTGCCCTAACCATTATGCTGGGCTTGTATCATCCCTTTTTATGGTGGACATTCATCTTCACTGGTCCTTTTGTAATTCTTGGTATTTACGATTTATATCAGCCCAAGCATAGTATTGTTAGAAATTATCCTGTTTTTGGCCGTTTAAGGTATTTTATGGAAGAATTGAGGCCGAAAGTTTACCAGTATTTTGTAGAGAGCGATACAAACGGTACGCCTTATAACAGGTTAAACCGCTCATTAATTTATCAACGCGCTAAAAAAGATAACGATACCATACCATTTGGAACGCAGTTAAATGTTTACGATAATGGCTACGAATGGTTAAGCCATAGTATTGCGGCCATTTCTCACCACGAATTAAACTTGGATCCACGTGTTACTGTTGGCGGCCCTGATTGTAAGAAACCTTACTCTGCGAGTATTTATAATATATCGGCCATGAGTTTTGGCTCATTAAGTCAGAATGCAATTCTGGCTTTAAACGGTGGCGCTAAAATGGGCAACTTTGCACACAATACGGGCGAAGGTGGCATCAGCGATTATCACCGTCAGCCAGGAGGCGATTTAATCTGGCAGATTGGTACCGGTTATTTCGGTTGCCGTAATGCCGATGGTACCTTTAATTACGATGCGTATGCCGAAAGGGCAAAAACCGACCAGGTAAAAATGATCGAGATTAAACTTTCGCAAGGTGCTAAACCTGGTCACGGTGGTATGCTGCCTGCCAAAAAAGTAACGCCAGAGGTTGCCAGAATCCGTTTAGTGCCCGAAGGTAAAGATGTATTGTCGCCACCCGCACACTCGGCGTTTAATACACCGATCGGTTTATTGGAATTTGTGAAGAAACTCCGCGATTTATCGGATGGTAAACCTGTAGGATTTAAACTTTGTATCGGTCGTAAAAGCGAGTTTTATGCCATTTGTAAAGCCATGGTAGAAACCGGTATTTACCCTGATTTTATTACCGTTGATGGTGGCGAGGGCGGAACAGGTGCTGCTCCACAGGAATTTTCGAATTCGGTAGGTATGCCTTTGCGCGAAGGGGTGGCTTTTGTGTACGATGTTTTGAATGGTTTTGATCTGAAAAAACACATTAAAATTATTGCCTCAGGTAAAGTGGCAACAGGTTTCGATCTGGTTAAAAATATCGCCCTTGGTGCCGATATGTGTAATGCTGCCCGCGGAATGATGTTCGCTTTAGGCTGTATTCAGGCTTTAGAATGTAACAGCAATACCTGCCCAACAGGCGTAGCCACACAAGATCAGAGTTTAATGAAGGGGCTTGTGGTAGAAGATAAAACCGTTCGTGTTAAAAACTTCCATAACCTAACCGTAGCCAGTGCTGTAGAATTATTGGGTGCTGCGGGTTTAAGAGAAACACATCAGTTAAGCAGGGCGTATATCAACAGAAGGGTGAGTCCGAGTGTAATGCAGAGTTATTTAGAGAGCTTTCCATACATTCCAGCAGGCAGTTTGTTAAAAACACCTTACCCAACGCGTTACGAATTGGGTATGGCGCTGAGTACTTCGGCCAGTTTTGCCCCAACCGATTATAAGGTTTCGGCGGTAGATTATGCACATGCCAATCCGTATGGAGATAGTATGCATGATGATGGGCGATAACAGCGAGGTTGACTTACGAAGTCTAAAAGGGCATGGGTAAGGTATGACTTCGCAAGTCCAGTGACGGATTTTATTGGCTATTTTTAGAAAAGCAAGGGCAGTGGTGCTTGGGCTTGTTTAGCCCTGCTTTTACTACAAGTCCACTCACGATGCTAATTTAGTGCCGATTCATCGGTAAAGAATCGGGATGCGGGCTTTCCGCGTCAATCAGGTTTAGGTGGCCGGAAATGAAGAGGTATTAATGGTTTAATCACCAAACGTTCCTACGGAACGAAAACGCCAATTGTTCCAATTGGCTACCCAGGAGACGTCCCACTGGGACGATTGTTCTATAGAAATACATCATTAATTTAAGTTAGGATTTAGCCAAAAACAAAAGAGTTGGATGGCAGGTTGAGATAAATCGTCATCTCCCGAAGCACTGCGGAGTGGAGAGATCTTTTAAACATAGTCAAAAGATCTCTCCTCCGAAGGAGTTCCTTTGGAACACTACGAGTTGCTCCGATCGAGATGACGCCGATTTTTAGAATCTGTCATTGATAGGAGAGGCCTCCTGGAGTTTTTTCTGGTAAAAAAAAGGAGTCAAGTTTTAAAAACTTGACTCCTTCAATAACGGGCTATTTGTTTTCCCTAAACCCTAAACCCTAAACCCTAAACCCTTCCTAAAACTCAGCGTTTTTCGGGAACCTTGGGAAAGCAATTACATCACGGATGTTAGTCATTCCGGTTACGAACAATACCAAACGCTCGAAACCTAAACCAAAACCCGAGTGCGGGGCTGATCCAAAGCGGCGGGTATCGAGATACCACCAAAGTTCTTCCTGCGGGATGTTTAAATCTTCCATGCGTTTGGTTAAACGGTCTAAGCGTTCCTCACGCTGCGATCCGCCAATCATTTCGCCAATGCCCGGGAATAAGATATCCATCGCGGCAACAGTTTGTCTGCCTTCAGCATCTGGCTCATTCTGGCGCATATAGAACGATTTAATATCAGCAGGGTAATCCGTTAAGATTACCGGTTTTTTAAAGTGTTTTTCTACCAGGTAACGTTCGTGTTCACTTTGTAAATCGGCACCCCATTCATCAATCAGGTATTTAAATTGTTTCTTCTGGTTTGGTTTAGAAGATTTTAAAATCCTGATCGCCTCAGTATAGGTTAAACGCTCAAACTCGTTGGCTAAACAGAAATCCAGTTTTTCCAACAAGCTAAATTCGCTGCGCTCGTTCTGCGGTTTTTGTTTGTCCTCTTCGGCCAAACGAGTGTTTAAGAATTCTAATTCATCTTTGCAGTTGTCTAAAGCATATTTAATTACATACTTCATCATATCTTCTGCAAGCTGCATGTTATCTTCTAAATCGGCAAAAGCAACTTCAGGTTCAATCATCCAGAACTCGGCCAGGTGACGTGTTGTATTTGAGTTTTCTGCCCTAAAAGTTGGGCCGAAAGTATAAATCTGTCCGAAAGCCATTGCTGCCAACTCACCTTCCAATTGACCCGATACGGTTAAGTTGGTTGCGCGGGCAAAGAAATCCAGTGAGAAATCTACCTTACCATCATCTGTACGTGGTGTATTGTCGAAATCTAAAGTGGTTACCTTAAACATTTCGCCGGCACCTTCTGCATCACTTGCGGTAATTACAGGTGTGTGCATGTATACAAAACCACGTTCATTATAGAATTGGTGAATGGCAAATGCCAAAGCATGACGTACTTTAAAAACGGCATTAAAAGTATTGGTACGGAAACGCAGGTGCGCAATTTCGCGTAAAAACTCTAAACTGTGTTTTTTTGGTTGCAATGGAAATTTTTCAGGATCACTATCACCCAAAATTTCTACAGTTGTTGCTTTAATCTCAACGGTTTGACCTTTACCAAGCGATTCGATCAATTTACCTGTTGCAGAAATGGCCGCACCGGTAGTGATTCTTTTTAACAGCTCATCAGGTAAATTATTAAAATCGATCACAACCTGGATATTGCTCATGCAAGACCCGTCATTTAATGCAATAAACTGATTATTACGGAAAGTTCTAACCCATCCCATAACCGTTACTTCTGTGTCAAATGCTGTCGACTTTAATAAATCTTTAATTTGCTGTCTCTTAATCATATTGTTATTTGTAAAAGGCGCAAATTTAGAAAAAAACTTGATCAGTTGGCGGTTTTCAGTATACAGTTTTCAGTTTTTTAGCATTAATCAACTGCCAACTGAAAACTACCTATTGTTGTTTCAGATAAATTCCTATCCTTAAATGATTTTAATATCAAATTAATTTTACCATATTCAATCTATATTAACTTATTTTTTAGTTGATTGTTGAATTCGTTTTAATGTTAAAGAGGCCTCATGAATAAATTTGATATCGATAAACAAACCTTAACCGACTTGAATATATTTGAGGCTTATGGCCTGGATAAAAGTGTTTTTTCTTTATTTAACTTGACTTCAACAATTAAAGGCAACGATAAACTGATCGAAATTTTCAGAACGCCATCAACCGATATTAAGATAATCAATGAACGGCAGAAGGTAATAAAATATCTTTCAAACTACTCAGGCGATTTAAGTTTTGATCGTACCAATATGGATTTTGTGGAAAGCTACCTGACGCAAAATTCTAAAATCAAGTCTTATTCCAGAATATCTGCATTAACTAAATTTGTACATTATTTCTTTTCTCCCAATCAGGGCTATTATTTAAAAGAGAAAGGTATAAAAGAAATAATTTATTTGCTTAAAAAGCTGAGCGAAGTTTTTGCCGGGTTGAATGATCAGGACAAACCTGAAGTGGCTAAAGAATTTGATGAAGTTGTGTTTGCCTTATTTGAGCAGGAATTAGTTAAAAATATTGTTGAACGTAAAGAAAACAAAATCAGCTTATTCGAATTAGAAGAACTTGATTTTATTTTTAAGAAAACTGTCCTAAAAACAATCAAGAAGTTTTTAGATATCATCTATCAGGTTGATGCTTATTTTTCTATTGCTCTGGCTGCCAGAAAGTTTAATTTAACCTTGCCGAATGTTAATCATAAAGCGCGTCATTTTCATATCAGTAGGGTTTTTCATCCTTTTTTAAGTAAGCCTGTTGCTAATGACATTGAATTCGAAACGGAGAAGAATGTCTGCTTTCTTACAGGTAGTAATATGGCTGGAAAATCTACTTTTTTAAAATCTGTTGGTATATCTGTTTATTTAGCGCATTTAGGGCTTCCGGTTCCTGCCAAACACATGGAAACGGGTATTTGGCAAGGGCTAATATCGACTATAAATTTGCCTGATAATTTAAATCAGGGATATAGTCATTTTTACAATGAGGTTTTAAGGGTAAAACATGTTGCGGAGAAGATTAAAACCGCTAAAAATATTTTCGTAATTTTTGATGAGTTGTTTAGG
Organism: Pedobacter sp. 22163; assembly: GCF_052045595.1. Classification (NCBI taxonomy): domain Bacteria; kingdom Pseudomonadati; phylum Bacteroidota; class Sphingobacteriia; order Sphingobacteriales; family Sphingobacteriaceae; genus Pedobacter; species Pedobacter sp. 22163. The sequence continues at coordinate 551,210 of NZ_JBQEPM010000002.1, forward strand.
GGTACAAATGTAAAAGACGCTTTTGACGGCTCTTTAGCTGTAATTAAATCATTTTCTAAAATAGAAGATTGTTGTTTCATGATTTCAACCCATATTATTGAAGTTGCCGAAATGCTGAAAGAAAATAAAAACATCATGTTCAAATATCTCTTTACCGAAATGAAAGATAACAAACCTACATTTACTTATAACCTGATGGATGGGATTACCGATGAGCGGATAGGGATGTGGATTATTGAAAATGAAAAGATCGATGAAATTTTAAACAGCAGAGATTTGAAATAGATCTCTACTGCTTTTATTCCTATGATTTGAAACTGCAAACTGAAAATTTCCTACTGTTGCTGCTGTTGCTGTTGTTGAATGGCTTCCATGTATTGTTGATAGCTGTTTTGTGTTCTTGCTGTGGTTATTGTTCCGGATGGTTTAGCGTAATTCACTTCTTTTGGCTGAAAATAAGTTTCATTATCATTAAAATCTTCGTCATTATAACCAACTGATACGTTAACTTCCATAATATGTTCGAAACCACCTTTGTAAACCCCTTTTACAGGGGAGCAATCGGTAAAATTGCGGCCTACCGCCAGGCGTACGTGGTTTTCGTTGGCAATGCAGTTATTGGTGGGGTCTAAGCCCAGCCAGCCGTACTCGGGTAAATATGCCTCGGCCCAGGCATGCGTTGCGCCTTCACCCCGCATACCATCTCTATTGGGACAGATGTAACCGCTCACATATCTGGCAGGGATCCCGGTTAAACGCAACATGGCTGTTAATACATGTGCAAAATCCTGGCAAACACCCGCTCTAAGTTTTAAAATTTCATCTATGGTGGTATCAACTGCGGTTACACCCTTAATGTATTCGAAGTTATTGAAAACATCGGCACAGTATTTTATAGCGGTTTGATAGGGGGTATCTTCAGTATTTTTAATCTTCAGCGCTGTTTCTTTCAGTTGAATAATGCCCTCGAAACTTTCTTGCCGCAAATAATCGATATAGGGCACTTCAAATTTTAGGGCGTTTAAACTGTGCCACTGCTCGCTGCTAAACATATCGTCTTGCGGCAATGGCTTCGGGAAGGTTTCTACACTTACTTTGGAAAAAATTTTCAACTGTGTATGCGGCTCATTTTGGGTAAATGTGCCTACTTCATTGCCGTAATAATCGATAAAGATTTCAATTTCCGGGCTTCCCGAGATATTCAGGTCGTGTTTAACCACCTTTTGAAAATCATCCTTGATCGGAAATAAAATAATCTGATTTGCACTGTCCCGAACAGGCAATTCGTATTTATAATTGGTGATATGTTTGATTTTGAAAATTGGCATATTGATTTTTATTATTATGGGTTACCGCAGATGAAAAATCAAAAAAGGAAATAGTGTCTGTGTTGATCTGTGCTCATCTGTGGTTAAAAATTTATGAATTTGCGAAATAATATTCATTTAACAGGTTTCCGATGCCGAAAAGTTCAGCCCTGATCTCTGTAAGGTAATGGTGCAACTGCTCTTCGTTCATGGTATTTACCGAGCTATAGGTAATCATACTTTTTAAACGCCCTATTTTAAAAGATAAGTTGTTGTAATGTTCGATGTTGCTTTCGCTCTTTAACCGGTTAAAATATCTATCAATATTGTTCATGGCGTATAGTGCCGACCGTGGAAAATCATTGTTGAGCATCACTAATTCGATGATGTTTTTTGCATCAAAACCTTGCCTGTAAGTTTTTAGATAGAGCTCATAACCACCTAATGAGAGCAATAAATGTTTCCAGTAGGATATATCCGTCAGCAGATCTGGATTGCTGCTTATCGAACTGAATTTAATATCGAGAATATCGACTGACTGTATGCTTCTCTCCAGGTGTTTGCCAATATTCATAAAACTCCTACTTTCTCCGCGCTCCATCACACTGTCGGCAGTTCCGTTGTATAACATTACCTGTTTGATCAAGACATCGAAGGCTGTAACAGGATCGTCCTTTTGTACGTACCACAATAATTTCTCGTCTTTTACCGCATGGTAATATTCGTTTAAACATTGCCATAAATCTTTAGGGATATGTTCCTGAACGCTCCGTGCATTTTCCCGGGCCAGGGTAACGATGTTTAAAATAGAATTTTGATTCTCGCGGTTTAACAAGAGGTATTCTATCACGGCACGGCTATCGTGCTGGATATTCAATAATTCATTTTCGTCATCTGAAGAAAAAATCCTGATTACGGGCTTCCAGGTAAATTCCTGTATGGTATCTTGTGAGGAAGCATAATTTGTTTTTAACATACGCAACATACCATCGCTGCGCTCAACATATCTGCTTAGCCAATATAAGCTTGATGCAACTCTACTTAACATATTCTGTATTCTAAGAAGTTAAAACCCATGTATCTTTACTGCCGCCACCCTGTGAGCTGTTTACGACCAGTGAACCTTCTTTTAAAGCTACCCTGGTTAAGCCACCCGGCACGATCGAAATGCCGTCTGGTCCGTTTAAAGCGAATGGACGAAGATCGATTCTGCGCGGAGCCAGTTTTCCGTTGATAAAACAGGGGGCGGAAGACAGGCTTATGGTGGGTTGGGCAATAAAATTGCGCGGATCTTTCAGCACTTCGATTTTATATTCGTCAGTTTCCTGTTCACTGGCAGCGTGCCCCATTAACATGCCATATCCACCACTTCCATTAGTTTTTTTAATTACCATTGTATTGATGTTTGCAAAAACATAATCGAGCTCATCTTTATTGCTAAGCTGGTAGGTGGGCACATTCTTGAGTATGGGTTCTTCGTTCAGGTAGTACCTGATCATATCGGGTACATAGGTATAAACGGCTTTGTCGTCGGCTACGCCATTGCCTATTGCATTAATAATGGCTACATTACCTTTGCGATAGGCACCCATTAGGCCCGCAACGCCCAGTACGCTGTTCGGATTAAAAACCAGTGGATCGAGATAGTCGTCATCTACACGGCGATAAATCACATCAACCTGCTGCAGGCCAGTGGTGGTTTTCATAAATACCTTTTGGTTTTTAACCACCAGATCACGTCCTTCTACAAGTTCTACCCCCATTAAACGAGCTAAGGTAGTGTGCTCATAATACGCAGAATTATACATGCCCGGACTTAACAATACAATTGTTGGGTTGGAAACTGCCCTGGGAGAGAGGCTCATTAAATTTTTATATAATATGGCAGGGTATTCGGTTACACTTCTTACGCCGCATTGCGGAATAAGGTCGGGAAATAACCTTTTGGTGATTTCTCTGTTCTCGAGCATATAGCTCACCCCCGAAGGTGTGCGCAGGTTGTCTTCTAATACATAAAATGTTCCATCGTGATCTCTTATCAGGTCTATTCCGGCAATATGGATATAGATATCGTGTAATACGTTTACATTGTGCATCTCTCTTAAAAAATGCGGACAAGAATAAATTACATTTATAGGTACAATTTGGTCTTTTAAGATAAATTGATTGCTGTAAATGTCTTTTAAAAAAAGATTCAGTGCTTTTAAGCGTTGTTTTATTCCTTTTTCTATAAAACTCCACTCTGTTGAAGTAATAATTCTCGGGATAATATCAAAAGGAAAGATTTTTTCGATGCCTTCGCCGCTATCATATACCGTAAAGGTAATACCCTGGCTCATGAACAGCTTTTTAGCCAATTCTTCTTTTTTGTTTAGGTTCTCGAGCGATTCTTTAGAAAAATTATTGATGAAGTTTGCATAATGATCCCGGTAATGATCGCCATTTAGGAACATTTCATCATAAATTTTGGGATGATTTAAGTAATTTTTTCTAAAATCTTCTATCATTTTGCTTAAATATTTCCTTAAATTATGATTTTGTAAGGAAAAAACTAATGTTTTTGTGGTAAAAATTAATTTTTATATGATTTATATCTATTTGGTTTGTTTTTTATGTCTATATTTTAGTATTTTATGTATTTTTTATTAAAATATTTTAAATTTTTTGATAAAAACACTTGTTAATGTGAATAAAGTTTGTACTTTTGTAATGCTCGTTAATTATTATTATATATTTGGTTTAAAAAAAGCGCTGGTAACGGCGCTTTTTTTACGAAAACATCAAGACTTATTCATAATCAACATAAACCAAACATCCTAAACCAAGAAGCTCCAGTAAAACTGGAGCTTTTCTTTTTATTATGGGTCGTTAATCCCGATCCGATAGCTAGCTGATGAAGCGGAACGGAATGGAGAGCTATAAACTTGTGTTTAACTTTCCCGCAGATTAAGAAGATAAGAAACGCAAATTAAGTTTGTGTGGTGGAGGCCTAGATTATCACCATATAAGGAACTTAAGAAAATATAAAGGCATTGAGCTTATATGGTACTTAAATGTCTTACACGGTAAAAAAATAGTTTGTTATTGTTAGCATTAGGAGGTAAGCTAAGCACTGGTTTGGGACTGCTATATCTGCGCTCTCAGCGGCATCTGCGAGATATATAAATTGTTTTTGTATTTCCTGTGTACTTAAGAAGATAAGAAACACTGATTTAGCAGGTGTTAAGTAGGAAAATTAATTTTTTAGCGATAAAGTCGCTGTTATCGTGCATCCCTGTTTCAAATGGGGACGATATCTCGAGGCTTTGCTAAATAGATTTCTCCGCTACGGTCGAAATGACGATTTGCCGCTAAAACTTTGCATAAAAAAAAAGCTATCCTGATTTTAACCGGGATAGCTTTTCAATATATGTTTTGTTGTTGTTATTCTTCTGAATAGGTGATTTTGTTCACGTGTTTATCAATTTCCCATCTTCCTGTGCCTTCTTCGCCAATCACTTCGAATAATTCTAATGCCCTGCGTGCTTTGTATTCTTCTTCGCGTTGCTCTTTCAAGAACCAGTTTAAGAATTCCATGGTTACAAAATCTTGTTCTTTATGGCATTTAGAAGCCAGGTTTTTAAAACTTTGGGTGATGGCAATCTCTGCCTCTAAAGCATCTTCGAAAACTTCTCTAAATCCGGCAAATTCAGTTTTGATACCTGAAACTTCTGGAGATATTGCGTTTCCACCCATATCCAAAACATATTTGAACAATTTAAGCTGGTGTACTCTTTCTTCTTCAGATTGCTTTAAGAAATAATCTGCTGAAAAATCGAATCCATTTTGGTCACACCAAGATGACATTGATAAGTATAGTGATGAAGAGTGAGCTTCTTTTTTGATCTGCTGATTTAATAATGTTTCGATATCCTGTGATATTAAACATTTGATGCGCATTAAGTCTTTCATAATTTTCTTTGCTTAACTAATGATACAAAGGTAACATCAAATTAACCATATTGTGTGATTTATTTACTATATGAAATTAGTCTAAATTGCTGATAATTAGTTATTTGTAATCAGTTTAAATAAGAGCCGAGGATGGAATGGATGGCGGAATAACGTCAAACGGATAGTGCTTGAGGATCAGAAGGATAAAGGCCGGTTTTCAGTTGGCAATTTTCAGTTAACAGTTTTCAGTTGGCAATTTTCAGTTTGATATAAGCAGTTAACCAATTTATACCGTTAACCTATTAATCAATTTGAACTTACCAAGAAACTAATGACTAATGAACCAATGACTAATAAACCAATCTATAAAGGCAGTCGCTGATGAGGTGATTTAGCTTGAACATGGTAAAAGTACCTTGCAACAAATCTTTTAAGGCGATAATTTCTAAAGCACTTAATAAATAGATGTGTTCGCAACCATTAAAGGTAACCAGTTCGAAATCGGCTTTGTGGGTGTTTAAAAGGAGTGCTTCAATATCAATATCTTCTACAACCTTTTTTAATTTTTGAAGCGAAAGGCAATTAAAGCGTGCAAACTTACCGCCAAAATCTACATAAAAGCAGTTTAATTTATCTGATTGATAAATAGAACCATGAGTATTTGAGAATACGTTAACCAGTTCATTAATATCGATACACGCTTTTTCCATCGGTTACAAAAATTGGTATTATTTAGATTAAATACAAATAAAAACGAAAATAAATTTGAAGAGCGCTGAGTGGGGAGCGTTTAGCGTTGAAAAAGCGATATGGGGAGGGTATTATTTGAGCTTAAAAATCATATGATGATATAGTCCGCCTATAAATTGTTTTTCATTTTGAATAGCAAAGCCCATATTCTGGTAAAGTTTTAATGCCCGGTCATTGTTTTGTTCTACCAATAAGCCGATGTTGTGGTGGCCAAGTTGTTCAGCCCAATCCATTCCTGCTTTAATGAGCTGTTTTCCTATTCCCTTTCCCTGAGCATTTGGATTGACACTAATGGTATCGAGGTAAAATTCGCCGCTTTGGGTCTCGGTGCCTTGATCGGTGTGATTTGCCTGGTAATGCTTAGCCAGGTATGCTAAAAATGGCTGTCGAAGCTTTAGGAGTTTTCCGCCATCATAGGCATTTAAAGACCCTAGAATTTTGCCCTCCTCTTCAAAAACCAAGGTGTTTTCGTAACTGTATTGATTGTTCTCTAGTTGGAAGAAACGTTTAAAGATCCGATTAATGATTTCATCATCTTCTACATTGGTTAATTTCTTCGCCAGCTTACCCATCGCTTGAATAACCAGTGGTACAACTTCTTCTGCATCTGCGGGCCTGGCTGGTCTGATCATTTAAATATCGCTCAGGTTAAAAGTTTCTGCCACGCGGATTCCTTTTTCTGTTCTTTGTAAAGTGCAGCATTCGTTAACTGGATCGTGCTCCAGATATAAGATGTAGTTGTTGTTAACGGCTTCTTCTAAAAAGGCTTGTTTCTCAGTCAATGTTTTTAACGGAAACATATCATAAGCCATTACATAGGGCAGGGGAAGGTGACCAACCGATGGTAAAAGATCGGCCATATACACAATAGTTCTGCCTTTGTAACTGATTTTGGGCAACATCATGGCATCGGTGTGGCCATAGGCGAAACTGATGTTGATATTTTTTTGCCATTCGATATTTTCTTTTTCGGCTATAAATTTGAGCTGTCCGCTTTCCTGGATCGGAAGAATGTTTTCTTTTAAGAAAGAAGCTTTTTCCCTTGCATTTGGCGCTACTGCCCATTGCCAATGTTTTTCATTACTCCAATAATGTGCATTTTTAAAGGCTGGTGTCAATTTCTCGTTTTCTCTTACTATTGCCCCGCCAACATGATCAAAATGAAGGTGTGTGAGGAAAACATCAGTAATATCGGCCGTACTGAAACCCAATTGTGCCAGCGATTTTTCCATCGAATCATCCCCATGCAGATAATAATGACTGAAAAACTTTTCGTCCTGTTTGTTCCCAATTCCGGTATCCACTAAAATTAATTGATTACCCTCTTCAATTAAAAGGCAGCGCATGGCCCAGGTGCAAAGGTTATTCGCATCAGCAGGGTTTGTTTTTTGCCAGATGGCCTTGGGTACAACGCCGAACATTGCGCCGCCATCTAATTTAAATAAGCCTGTGTTTATGGTGTGGAGTTTCATTTAGGGTTTAGGGTTTAGGGTTTAGGGTTTAGGGTTTAGGGTTTAGGGTTTAGGGTTTAGGGTTTTTAAAAAAATGGCCTATAAAAATAAGAAAACCCTTTAGGATTAGCTAAAGGGTTTTTGTAATAATTGGTTTTACTTATCGATGTAGTACCTTATGCCTTCCACCTTTAACCTTCTACCTTATAAATGTATCACTTCTCCGTATGCATCCGCTGCAGCTTCCATAATGGCTTCGCTCATAGTAGGGTGAGGGTGGACAGATTTAATCATTTCGTGACCAGTAGTTTCTAATTTACGGGCAACTACGATTTCGGCGATCATTTCGGTAACGTTGGCACCGATCATGTGTGCGCCTAATAATTCTCCGTATTTAGCATCGAAAATTAGTTTTACAAAACCATCTTTAGCACCGGCAGCACTTGCTTTACCTGATGCAGAGAATGGGAATTTACCAATTTTTAATTCGTAACCAGCTGCTTTTGCTGCTTTTTCGGTATAACCTACTGAAGCAATTTCTGGAGTGCAATAGGTACATCCCGGGATGTTGTTATAATCTAATGGCTCGGCATGCTGACCAGCAATTTTTTCTACACAGATAATTCCCTCTGCAGAAGCCACGTGGGCAAGTGCCTGACCGCCTACTACATCACCAATTGCATAATAACCTTTAACTGAAGTATTGTAGAATTCGTCGGTAACGATTTTACCTTTCTCTGTTTTGATGCCGGTTTCTTCTAAACCGATGTTTTCGATGTTGGCTACAATACCTGCTGCTGAAAGCACGATGTCGGCCTCGATAGTCTGCATACCCGAAGCTGTTTTAACAGAAACTTTACAGCCTGCACCGCTGGTATCAACAGATTCTACGCTTGCGGATGTCATGACATCGATACCTACTTTTTTGAGGCTGCGCAACAATTGTTTAGAAACGTCTTCGTCTTCAACCGGAACAACGTTATCCATAAATTCTACGATGGTTACTTTTGTGCCCATAGTAGCATAGAAGTAAGCAAATTCTACACCGATAGCGCCAGAACCTACTACTACCATGCTTTTTGGTAATTCAGGAAGTACCATTGCCTGGCGGTAGCCAATAATTTTTTTGCCATCTTGTTTCAGGTTAGGCAGTTCTCTTGAACGGGCACCTGTAGCAATGATGATATTTTTAGCACTTAGTTCTTGTTGAGAACCATCTGCACCTTTAACTTCTAATTTGTTTCCTGGTTTTACTTTACCAGTTCCCATAATTACGTCAATTTTATTTTTTTTCATTAAAAATTGAACGCCTTTACTCATGCCATCGGCAACGCCACGGCTGCGTTTTACCACAGCAGCAAAATCTGCGGTTGCACCGGCAGTAGTAATTCCGTAATCAGCAGCATGATTAATATATTCGAAAACCTGAGCACTTTTTAAAAGTGCTTTAGTAGGGATACAGCCCCAGTTTAAACAAATACCACCTAATGATTCACGCTCAACAATTGCAACTTTTAGTCCCAATTGAGAAGCTCTGATTGCAGCTACGTAACCACCTGGGCCGCTGCCTAAAACAATAACGTCGTAATTCATCTGTTTTTTAATCTATTTTAAAGAGATTTGTTTTTAATTGTTTTGTATATCTATAATCGTTTGGTTTTATCCCTTAATACGGGCTGCCTACATCCTGATTACAAAATTTAAAAGATCTTCATCCTGCAACAATCGTTCAAAACTAAAAAAAAAATGTCAATTGCTTAGCCCAATGTTGAGATAACAGTTAAAAATTACAATGATTGAATATTGTTTTAAGCGTTCTGTTAAAAAATGATAAATACAATCAGGCGGAATTACAGAATAATATATGGATAAGCTGGTGAAAAGTTAAATAACTGCGATGTTTTGGGTTTGAAAAATGTTGTTAACATGTATTATTTGAAAAATACCAATGTTAACTTAGGTTTTCTGCTTAAATTATAATCATCTGTTGATTTTGTTATTAAAAATTTAGTTATATAAACAATGTATTGATAAACTGAAAGTTATAATTGCTTCAATATGTGTTAAATGTTGAAAAGTTTTCCCTGACTTAATAATTATTTAACATTGGATGTTAAAATGTGTTAAATTTTATTGGGTACATTTGCGGCATTAATATCCCTATTAGATTTATTATTCAACAACAAAAAACATTTAAAAAACAAAGTATGAAGAAATCTTTACTTTTAAGATTAGTACTGGTTATTGTTGCATTTGTAGGTTTTACCATTGGTGCTAATGCACAGGTAACCTCATCATCAATGACAGGAACAATTAAGGATGCCAAAGGCGCCTTACCTGGAGCGAGTGTTAAAGCAACACATACGCCAACTGGTACAGTATATTCTGTGTCAACAAATAATGATGGCCGTTTTAGTATGGCTAATATGCGCGTTGGAGGACCTTACGTGGTTGAGATTAGTTTTATTGGTTATAAACCTGAGAAGATTACTGACATTTTTTTAAAATTAGGGGAACCATTTGCTCTAAATTTAATTCTTACAGATAACAGTAGTCAACTTAATGAAGTTGTAATCTCTGGTACTAAAGATCCATTATTAAATAGTAAAAGAACAGGTGCAGCTACAACTGTAACTAAGGAACAACTTCAAACTCTACCAACTTTGAGTAGGAGCATCAATGATTTCACCAGATTAACACCCCAAGCAAATGGCAATTCTTTTGCTGGATCAAACAGTAAATATAACAGTTTGACTATTGATGGTGCTGTGAATAATGATGTGTTTGGATTAACAAGTTCTGGTTTACCAGGTGGCCAAGCGAATGCACAGCCGATTTCTTTGGATGCGATTCAGGAGATTCAGGTTGTTTTGGCCCCATATGACGTGTCTTATGGTAACTTTACTGGTGGAGGTATTAATGCCGTAACTAGATCTGGATCAAATACTGTCGAAGGATCTGCGTGGTTCTATGGTAGAAATGAAAAACTTGTTGGTAAAAATTTCCTTGGTGAAAAAGCGACAAGTTTCTACAATACTAATTATGGTCTTCGTTTAGGTGCACCAATTATTAAGGATAAATTATTCTTATTTGTAACTGGCGAGCAAACAAGAATTAAAACTCCTACATTATTGAATGCAGGTGATGCAGGAGCAATCATGACTTCTGCTGAGGCCCAAACTCTAGCAAGTTATGTTAATACTAAATATGGTTACGATATTGGTGCTGCTGGAGAAATTGGTGCAAAAACTCAAAGTGATAAAATTTTTGCACGCTTGGATTGGAATATTAGTAGTAAACACCAATTAACATTGCGTCATAACTATATAAAAGCTTTTGATGATAACATTAGCCGAACTAATACTTCATTTCGTCTAGGTAATAATGCTTATAAATTTAATAACAATCAAAATGTAAGCGTTTTAGAGTTAAGATCTCAATTCAACTCAAACTTGTCTAATAACTTAATTGTAGGTTATTCAAGAATTCGTGACTCGCGTGAAACTTCCGGTTCTCTATTTCCTCAGGTAGAAATACAAAATTGGGGTGGTGTTTCTGGGAAAACGGTACAGTTCGGGTCAGAAAGAAGTTCAACTCAAAATCAATTAGATCAAGACATCGTTGAGTTTACAGACAATTTGAAACTATTGGTTGGAAATCATACTTTCACATTAGGAACTCACAATGAGTTTTTTAAATTCAGAAATCTTTTTGTAAGCAATTATAATGGACGTTATCGCTTTAGTTCACTTCAGAACTTTTACGATAATAAACCAAATAATATTGATATTACTTATCCAATTGCTTCTGGTGAACTTCCATCTGCTAGATTTAAAGCTGCTCAATTAGGTTTTTATTTCCAAGATGAAATTCAAGTAGATCAAAGTTTTAGATTAACAGCCGGTTTACGCGTTGATGTGCCAATATTTAATGATAAGCCTGCAAATAATCCTGCAGTTGCGGCATCATTCCCAGGATATGGAACAAGTAATATTCCTAGTGGTCAGATTTTAGTTTCGCCTCGTGTAGGCTTTAACTGGGATTTAACTGGAACTCGTTCTCTGCAATTACGTGGAGGTGCTGGATTATTTACAGGCCGTGCTCCCTTTGTATGGTTCTCAAATCAATACGGAAATACAGGACTTGATTATAAAAGTATAGTTTTATCTGGAACAGCAGCTAATAATGCAGGCTTTCAACCAGATGTAACTAAGCAATCAACTGTTGGAACAGCAGGCTCGACATACCCAATAAATTTAATGAGTCCCGATTTTAAAATACCTCAGGTGTTTCGTACCAACCTTGCTTTGGATATGAAATTACCTGCTGGAATTGTTGGAACTTTAGAGGGTATTTATAGTAAAACAGTAAACAATATTCTTTATAAAGACTTAAATATTAAACCATCAGTTGCTAAAATCAATCCATCACTTACTGGTGGAGCAGATACTCGTCCTTTTTACGGTTCTAAGGTTAATACTACATATGCTCCCGGAGCATATTTGTTAGATAATACAAGAAAAGGAGACTCTTATAGTTTAACTGCTCAATTAAGTAAATCCTTCTCTGGCGGATTATTTGCATCTACTGCATATACTTATGGTAAATCTAAAGATATAAACTCTGGTGCTAGTAGTGTTGCCCAGTCTAATTGGGAATTTGTTCAAATAGTTAATGATCCTAATAATCCCGATTTAGTATATTCAAATTTTGATATACGCCACAGAATTATTGGTACATTGGGTTATACTATTAATTATGGTAAAAATAAATCTAGCGGTACAACGGTTTCATTATTCTATGTTGGTAATTCTGGTTCGCCTTTTACCTATTTATATAATGGTGATTTAAATGGAGATGGAGCATTTTCTAACGATTTATTGTTTGTACCAAGGACTATAAGTGATATTAAATTAGTTAATTTAACTACAGGAGGTCAAACATTTACTCCTGCCCAACAGTGGGCCGCTTTAGATGCCTACATTAATAATGATTCTTATTTAAGTAAAAAAAGAGGCCAATATACTGAGCGTAATGGAGCAAGGTTACCATGGCAACATCAATTCGACTTTAGAATAATGCAAGATATTGGTACAATGATAGGATCTACTAAAAACAGATTACAATTATCATTTGATATCATTAACGTTGGTAATTTGTTAAATAAAAATTGGGGACGTCAATACTTTGTTAGCAATAGTGCATATCAGCTAATAAGCTATAGCAGTTCGAATGGTGGAGGATATACGTTTTCACCTTCGACACCAACAACACCACTTTCTGAGTCTTTTTCTTCAAGATGGCAAGGACAACTGGGTGTAAGATACCTGTTTAACTAAATATACAATTTAACAAAAAATCCCCGATCATTCGATCGGGGATTTTTTTATTTATACCGACTTCTGAAGTATTAATCAGATTGCTTAATCTATTGTTTTTTTAACCCTTGCAGGCACACCCGCTACCATTACATGCGGTGGAACATCCTTTGTAACACAAGCTCCGGCGGCTACATAGGCTCCCTTTCCAATGGTTATGCCTGGAATAACCGTTGCGCCAGATCCGATAAAAACGCCTTCGTTAATGTTTACGTTTCCGGCAATGGTTACGCCGGGGGAAATGGTTACGTAGTTTTCCAGTATACAATCGTGACTGATATTGCAGTTTGAATTAACAATACAGTGATTACCGATGTGCACATTTGCATTGATTACACAACCAGGGGCAATACAGTTGCCATAACCAATTTTAATAGAAGAGCTGATGTAGTTGTGTTGATGGATGATATTGATGAATTGGTAGCCTTTGTTTTCTAATACCTCAATGATCGGTTTTCTTTCATAAGTGCCTATTGCACCAATTACTGCAATATTTAAATCTGCAGGATGCTTTTCTAAAAAAGATGGCAAAGAAATAACTGGCTTGGCTATATTTGGATGATTAACGGCATTATCCAGGTTTATTACATATCCTGCCAACTGATATTCGTTATTGCCGTTTAAATATTCGCTAAGCTCCAGAGCATGCTTGCCTGCACCAAGAAGATATACATTGATCATAACGTTATTCCTATTTGGAGTAATTTATTTAAATCCAATATACATTTATCTCAGCAAAATTAAATGATATACCGATATACTTAATCATGTATTGTTAAAGATATAATGGTAGCTAACTGTGATACTAGATTAAATTATAGTCTTAACCATGTTTTTTATTATTAACTAAAACCATTTCTGCCAAAAAATGATTTTAATATTAGTCTATTTATTGAAAACTAATTTATAAAAACAATGAGCACTTCAAAACAGACCCATAACCATGCTACTATAAAAGCATGGGCAGAAGAACATGGCGGTGTACCGGCAATAGTTGCCGATACAGCAAAAACCAAAGGTGGTGGTATTTTAAGAATTCATTTCCCAAAACATAGCGACAGCTCCTCAGATTTAAAGGAAACGGATTGGGATACCTTTTTTAAAACCTTTGATGACAATAAACTCGATTTTTTGTATCAGGATAAAAAAGCAGATGGAGAGGAGAGTACCTTCCATAAATTTATAGAACGTGAGTAATCAATAAAAGGCTGCTGAAATTAAATTTTCAGCAGCCTTTTTAAATTGTATCTTAATGTTTAATTATAAACAAAAGTTCCTTTTTCGCTTTCGATAGTCACCTGTTTCTGATCGCCTTTTTCTACGCGACCGATAATCTGCGCATCAATATTAAAACTTTTTGATATTTCGATAATGCTTTCGGCAATCTCCTGAGGAACATATAATTCCATACGGTGCCCCATGTTAAATACCTTATACATTTCTTTCCAATCGGTACCCGATTGTTCCTGAATCAATTTAAATAGGGTAGGGATAGGAAATAAGTTATTCTTAATGACATGAATGTCATCATTGATGAAATGTAATACCTTGGTTTGTGCACCACCACTACAGTGTACAATACCATTAATCTGACTGCGATGGCTTTCTAAAATCTTTTTGATTACTGGTGCATAAGTACGCGTAGGGGATAATACCAATTTACCTACCGTAGTTTTGCCAAATCCTTCAATATCTATTTCTTCTGTTAATTGTTTCTTTCCGGAGAAAACCAGATCGAATGGAACAGCCGGATCGAAACTTTCAGGGTAATTATGGGCTACTTTTTTATCGAAAACGTCATGACGGGCAGAGGTTAATCCATTCGACCCCATCCCACCATTGTATTCGGTTTCGTAACTGGCTTGTCCGGATGACGCCAGTGCCACAATTACGTCGCCAGGTTGAATGTTATCGTTACTGATGATATCTTCGCGCTTTAACCTACAGGTTACCGTAGAGTCGACGATAATGGTTCTCACTAAATCGCCAACATCGGCAGTTTCGCCGCCGGTAGAATAAATCGAGATGCCTTGTTCGCGCAGATCGGCTAAAATTTCTTCTGTACCGTTAATTACTGCAGCAATCACTTCGCCCGGAATCAGGTTTTTATTCCTTCCAATGGTTGAAGATAATAAAATGTTGTCGGTTGCACCAACACAGATTAAATCATCGATATTCATGATAATGGCATCTTGTGCAATCCCTTTCCAAACCGAAATATCTCCGGTTTCTTTCCAGTATACGTAAGCTAAAGAAGATTTGGTACCTGCACCGTCTGCATGCATGATATTGCAATATTCCTCATCACCACCTAAAATATCGGGGATGATTTTGCAGAATGCTTTAGGGAAAATTCCTTTATCGATGTTTTTGATGGCATTGTGCACATCTTCTTTTGAGGCAGAAACGCCACGTTGATTGTACCTGTTATCACTCATGTTGGCGCAAAGATAGTTTTTTAAGGTGGAAGGTAAAAGAGTAGGAGATAGAAAGTCAGAAGTCGGGAGTCAGAAGTCGGGAGTCGGGAGTCCGGAATTGACAGATTGAATATTGGTTTGGGGCCTAGGTTTTGTCTGAACAGGCATATCTTAATAATATCATTTAAAGCGGTTTTGGAAGTGAGCGTTGGTTTTTCATGGCGGCTTGCAGCCCCGCTTTTCCTCCTGCCGTTTTAAAGCTTTGGAACAGGGAAAAATAACTTATAAAACGGCATCCGTACAATCGGGCTTAGGTACAAAGGGTAGGTTCTTTGTGGCGGGTTTTTCCGTGTGCAGGCCCAATATCAATAAGTTAGGCGCAGCGGTTGTCAGTCTGTCCAGGATTCCTGTGGAGAGCGTAGTCGAAGAATCTTGAGATTGATAAATTGGAGATAAAATGCCCTTCGACTACACTCAGGCTGACATCTTTTTGAAATTTATCCCTTAACTTAATGACATCGTGTACTGGCCTATCTGAAATAAACCTGATTGCATGGATGCTGTAAACGAGGGAATTAAAAGTTGAAGAAAACTTTACAGCAGGAAGGAAAGCAGGACTGGATAACCGATGAGCATTGGTACTGCTTTTCAAAAAAAGTCTTTGACACGGTAAATCACTTTTCGATAGATCCTGAACCAAGTTCAGGAGGACGTTGTGGTGGGGGATAACTTAACCAATTTTAATAATTAATCGATTAACCAGTTTACAGTTTACTTGCAAAGGAAACCAACGAACCAATGACCAACGAACCAACAAAAAAAGGCGTAGAGTAAACCCTACGCCTTAAACCTTTTAGCTTACGCCATTCTTATTTCATGAATAATAATTCTCTGAATTTTGGTAAAGGCCAAACGCTATCGTCAACAATCTGTTCTAATTTATCGGCATGGTAACGGATGATATCGAAGTAAGATTTAACTTTCTCATCGTAAGCAATCGCTTTCTCGCGGGTATCTTCGATTTTGTTGGTTAATTTACGTTCTTCTAACATTGCATCGATATTGGTTTTAACAATTTCTAAATGCTCTGATAATTTTTTAACGATATCGATAGAAACTTTGCTATCTACACCAATTGCTTTTAATCCCTGTACGTTTTCGATTAAAGCGTTTTGGTAAGCAATTGCAGCTGGGATAATGGCCGTGTTAGCCACTTCGCCCATTACACGTGCTTCGATCTGCAGTTTTTTATAGAAGTTTTCTAACATGATTTCATGACGGGCATGAATCTCACGTGTGCTATAAATACCAGTTGTTGCAAATAACTCAGCAGATTTTTCAGTTAAATAAGCATCTAAAGCTTTTGGTGTAGTTTTGATGTTTGATAAACCGCGTGCTGCAGCTTCATCTTCCCACTCCTGGCTGTAACCATTGCCTTCGAAACGGATGTTTTTAGATTCTTTGATGTATTTTTTGATCACGGTTAATAAAGCGATGTCTTTTTTATCACCTTTTTTGATCAATTTATCAACTTCAACTTTAAATTTAACCAATTGCTCAGCCATAATTGCATTTAAGATCGTCATTGGTGCAGAAGAGTTTGCTGAAGATCCAACCGCTCTAAGCTCAAATTTGTTACCTGTAAATGCGAAAGGAGAAGTACGGTTACGGTCGGTATTATCTAATAAAATCTGAGGGATTTTAGGGATACCTAACCAAAGTGCGTTATCTTCTTTGATTTTTTTGCTGATACGTGAGTGCTCAATCTCATCTAATACATCGTTCAATTGAGAACCTAAGAAGATAGAGATAATTGCAGGTGGCGCTTCGTTGGCACCTAAACGGTGATCGTTGCTTACTGATGCAATACTTGCACGTAATAAATCGGCATGCTCGCTAACGGCTTTAATTGTGTTTACAAAGAAAGCAAGGAACATTAAGTTGTTTTTAGGTGTTTTACCTGGTGCCAATAAGTTTTTACCGGTATCGGTAATTAACGACCAGTTGTTGTGTTTACCTGATCCGTTGATACCTGCGTATGGTTTTTCGTGTAACAATACACGGAAATGGTGACGACGGGCAACTTTTTCCATCAAATCCATCAATAATTGATTGTGATCGATAGCCAGGTTGATTTCTTCATAAATCGGTGCACACTCAAACTGAGATGGTGCAACCTCATTGTGACGGGTTTTTAAAGGAATGCCTAATTTTAAAGCTTCGTTTTCGAAATCTACCATGTAGCTGAATACGCGCTCAGGGATAGAACCGAAATAATGATCTTCTAATTGTTGGCCTTTAGCAGACATGTGCCCGAATAAAGCACGGCCTGTTAATAATAAATCGGGACGAGCATTGAACAATGACTCGTCAACCAGGAAATATTCTTGTTCGATACCTAAAGATGCATTTACTTTAGTAATGCTTTTATCGAAATATTGGCAAACATCAACAGCAGCTTTATCAAGCGCAGCTAATGCTTTTAATAAAGGTGCTTTATAATCCAAGGCTTCACCGGTATATGATACGAATACTGTAGGGATACATAGTGTTTTACCTGCTTTACTTTCCATGATGAAAGCAGGAGAAGAAGGATCCCAAGCAGTATAACCACGAGCTTCGAAAGTATTACGGATACCACCGTTAGGGAAACTAGAAGCATCTGGCTCTTGTTGAACTAAAGCGCTACCTGCAAATTTCTCGATCGCTCCATCGCCACTTGGCTCAAAAAATGAATCATGTTTTTCGGCAGTTGTGCCAGTTAATGGCTGGAACCAGTGCGTGTAGTGCGTTGCGCCAGCGCTCATTGCCCAAGCTTTCATAGCTGTAGCAATTTGGTTGGCATCGTCAGAATTGATTAATTCACCTTGGTTGATCGATGAAATTAATTTTTCATACACGTCCTTAGATAAGAAATCTCTCATTTTTTTCTTATCAAATACATTCGAGCCGTAAAAATCAGAAATTTTCGCCGAAGGAGATTTAACTTCTGGAGAAATTCTGTTTTGAGCCTCTTTTAATGCGATGGTTCTTAAGCTTTTCATTAATTTGTTATGTTTTTTGTCAAAAATAGTATATTTTATTAATTTTCGTAAAAGAATCGTATTATTTATATGAATTTTATTGAAAATGAAATAAAAAAATGTTTTTCAGATGAAAAATTTCATTTTTTGTAAAGAAAAGAGATTTTTCGAATGTTTTATGGAATTGAAGATTTTGCTGCATCATGCTATAAAAATAAAAGCTATGTTCAACTCTTTAATTAACGTATACAAAACCGAGTGGCTCGATCTTGTATTTGCAGACCGCAACAAAAACTATGGTGCTTATGAATTAAGGTCTAAATCTTCATCGATTATGACAAGAGCACTTTTCGTATCCGGAAGCTTATTTATCCTGTTGTGTTTTTCTCCTTTAATTTATTCAAAGCTCTTCCCGAAAGAAATTGTTGTGGAAACACCACCAACGGAAGTTAAACTGGACAATCTTATCCACCAGATGAAACCAAAGACTCTTGAACCAGAGAAAAAGGTTGAGCCTGCAAAAGCTAATCCGGTAAAGGTTAAAACAATAGCGATTCCATCACAAGTTGTGGTGGTTAATAAAACAGAGCTTCCTCCTCCTCCAACAGTTGATGATATAAAATTGGCAGTGATCAGCACCAAGACACAGGATGGTGTTGTGGCTCCTGCAGCAGTAATAACCGACAATAAAAGTAAAGGTAATGGTGATGGCTCAGGAACTGCTAAAGAAGGTACAGGAACGCCTGAAGATAAAGAGATTTATTTAGGCGCTGATGAGTTTCCTGAATTTACCGGTGGTGCCAAAGCCTGGTCTAAATATATGGAACGAAACTTAAGGTATCCATCAAGGGCACAGGAAGAGGGTGCTGCAGGTAAGGTATATGTGAGTTTTGTGGTAGAGAAAGATGGTTCGATTACCGATGTATCCGTAGTTAAAGGGATTGGGTTTGGATGTGATGAAGAAGCCGTTAAAGTAATTAAAAAATCGCCGCTATGGAAACCAGGGAAAAACAAAGGAGTTCCGGTGCGTGTAAGGTATAATATGGCGATTAATTTTACCATTTCTAATTAAATTAATAGTTAAGATGAAAAAGCTCGTTCCAATATTTATCTTTCTCTGTTTTGCAGCTGTACAATTAAATGCTAAGGCTAAAATAGTAGTGGATAGTGCGAAAGTGTACAGCATTAAGCTGGCTAATGCCGACTTAAAAAAAGGGAGAGTTAAATTCTTGATACAGGGTGGTTTTGCGCCGGTATATTACAAGGGGCAGGAAATATTTGAAAAGAAATATAATATCTCCTATTACGAATTTGGATGCGTATTGCCTTCGGATATTTCGATTAAACATTATAATAGAGTAGTAGCTTCCTTTATGGATCGTAAATATGGAAAGTATTGGCGTAAAGAGGTTAGGAAAGATATTCAGGGGATTTAAGGTGAGATGAGGAATGTGAGTTGGGGAATATTGGTTAAGTACACGCACAGTCAGTCTGAGCGTAGTCGAAGACCTGTATGGTTCGACAAGCAAAAAGATCCTTCGACTACGCTCTCCATAGGAGTCCGTTGGACAGGATGATACCTTGGTGAAAATGCCTAAATGAATTTTCTATTAATGCTCTTATAGAAAAATGTGAGGTTGGGTAAATTGAAACGGTTTGGGCGGTGCCTAGGCCGTTTTTTTATTTATTACGCTGGTTAATTAAAGGCTAACGTCATCTCGACTGAAGCTTCCGATTTAAGCATTTGTTTTTATTTACTTATGGTATACTTGCTTGTTTCACAGGTTTCATCGGTAGCGACATGGAGAGATCTTTAGACTATGTTAAAAGATTTTGCTTCGCAGAGCCTTCGGGTTCTCCACTGTGGTCGAAATGACGATCCAACTATAGAATGATGATTAACAAAAAAAAGGATGATGGTTTTTAATTCCATCATCCTTTTTACACCTTTATCAGTTTCTTATCCTTTGTTTTCAATCCACTTGCGTGCATTTACGAAAGCTTCCATCCATGGTGAAACTTCGTCTTTACGGCCTTGTGGGTAATTTGCCCAGTGCCATTGGAACAATGAACGCTCAATGTGTGGCATCATGACCAGGTGGCGGCCAGTTTCATCACATAACATTGCGGTGTTGTAGTCTGATCCATTCGGATTGGCCGGATAGGTTTCGTAAGCATATTTGGCTACGATTTTATATTTATCTTCTGCGTATGGCAATGAGAATCTTCCTTCGCCATGCGATACCCAAACACCTAAAGTGCTTCCGGCCAGGGTAGATAACATTACTGAATTATTTTCCTGTAAGGTTAACGATGTGAAAATACTTTCGTGTTTGCCACTTTTGTTGTGCAACATTTTGGGTTTTTCTTCGTGGTCTTTATTAATTAAGCCCAGTTCTACAAATAACTGGCAGCCATTACAAACCCCAACCGATAAAGTATCAGGACGGGCAAAGAATTTCTCTAAAGCCACCCTTGCTTTTTCGTTGTATAAAAATGCACCTGCCCAACCTTTAGCCGATCCTAAAACATCAGAATTAGAGAAACCACCAACTGCACCGATAAACTGAATATCTTCTAAAGTTTCTCTTCCGGTAATTAAATCGGTCATGTGTACATCTTTCACATCAAAACCTGCCAAATACATAGCATTGGCCAATTCGCGTTCAGAGTTACTTCCTTTTTCACGGATTATGGCCGCTTTTGGTCGTGGTTTAGTCGGATCGATTACGGGTTTCTTTCCATCAAATTGTAATGGGAAAGTGTAATTTAATACATGGTTTTTATAATTGTCGTAACGTTCTTTTGCCAATCCATTACCGGTTTGTTTGCTATCTAACAGGTATGAAGTTTTAAACCAAACATCGCGTAAATGGTCGATATCAAAGCTGAAGTGATCAGCAGCATTTTTAACTTCCAGTTTAGCAGATTGACTAACTTCACCAATTTTGTGGAAAGCAACGCCAGCCTGTGCAAAGGTTTCTTCAACCGAAGCATCAGCCTGGAATACTATGCCAATGTTCTCTGCAAATAATACTTTAATGCTATCTGCTTCTGCTAGTGAAGACAGATCGATCGAAGCGCCTAAATCGCGGTCGGCAAAACACATTTCCAATAGTGTTGTGATTAAACCACCGCTGCCAATATCGTGACCTGCCTGGATTTTGTCAGCTTTGATTAATTGCTGAAGGGTATTAAAAGCCGTTTTAAATTGATCAGCACCTTTAACATCAGGTGTTTCTGTGCCGATTTTGTTTAAAATCTGTGCAAAAGACGAACCACCTAATTTATAGGTATCGTTAGAAAGGTTGATGTAATAAATTGATCCACCGTTTTTTTGAAGTACCGGTTCAACCACTTTAGTAATGTCGTCGCAATTTGCTCCGGCAGAAATAATTACAGTGCCCGGTGCAATTACATCGCCATCTTTGTATTTCTGTTTCATCGATAACGAATCTTTTCCGGTTGGGATATTGATTCCTAAATCGATGGCAAAATCAGAACAAGCTTTTACCGCTGCATATAAACGGGCATCTTCGCCTTCATTTTTACAGGCCCACATCCAGTTGGCAGAAAGTGAAACACTTTTTAAGCCATCTTTTAGCGGTGCCCAAACGATATTCGAAAGCGATTCTGCAATCGCATTGCGGCTCCCTGCTGCAGGATCGATCAAGGCCGAAAGTGGTGCATGGCCAACTGAAGTGGCTATACCTTCTTTACCCTGAAAATCTAAAGCCATTACACCACAGTTATTCAATGGTAATTGTAACGGACCTGCACATTGTTGTTTGGCCACACGGCCACCCACGCAACGGTCTACTTTATTGGTTAACCAATCTTTTGCTGCAACTGCTTCTAATTGAAGTACTTGCTCTAAATAGGTGTTTAATTCATTGTTGTTGTATGTTACAGCTTCGTACTTACGATCGATGGTTTGATCGTCCATTACGATTTTTGGTGAACTGCCAAACATGGCGGCCAGTTCAAAATCCATAGGTTTTAAACCTGTTGTTGCAGATTTAAAAGTGAAGCGGTGATCGCTGGTTACTTTACCTACGGTATACATAGGCGAGCGTTCGCGGTCGGCAATTTTTTGTAAGGTTTCGATATGTTCGTTGCCGATTACCAAACCCATTCTTTCCTGCGATTCGTTTCCGATAATTTCTTTGGCCGAAAGGGTAGGGTCGCCCACTGGCAATTTATCAAGGTCTATTAAACCACCTGTTTCTTCAACCAGCTCTGACAAACAGTTTAAGTGACCACCTGCGCCGTGATCGTGGATAGAAATAATCGAATTGTGATCGCTTTCTACCATGCCACGCACCGCATTTGCAGCACGTTTTTGCATTTCAGGATTTGACCGCTGAATGGCGTTTAATTCAATTCCACTTCCGTGCTGACCAGTATCTGCAGATGAAACGGCTGCTCCGCCCATCCCGATTCTATAATTTTCTCCACCTAGAATAACGATGTTATCGCCTTCTTGGGGTTTAAGTTTTTGCGCCTGGCTGGCTTTACCGTAACCGATACCGCCTGCAAGCATAATTACTTTATCGAAACCCAGTTTTCTGGAATCTTCTTCGTGTTCGAAAGTTAAAACCGAACCTGTAATAAGCGGTTGACCGAATTTATTTCCAAAATCTGTAGCACCGTTTGATGCTTTGATCAGGATATCCATCGGGGTTTGGTATAACCATGCTCTTTCTTCAACACCTTTTTCCCATGGGCGGTTATCTTCCAAACGCGAAAGGGCAGTCATGTAAACGGCAGTTCCTGCTAAAGGCAACGAACCTTGTCCACCTGCTAAACGGTCCCTGATTTCGCCACCCGAGCCTGTTGCTGCGCCATTAAAAGGCTCAACAGTGGTAGGGAAATTATGGGTTTCTGCTTTTAACGAGATTACAGATTCGAAATCGCTTGTAGTATAATAATCAGGCTCATCGGCACGTTTAGGTGCAAATTGCTGCACTTTCGGGCCTTTGATAAAAGCTACGTTATCCTTATAAGCCGAAACAATATCGTTAGGGTTTTCTTCTGACGTTTTGCGGATCAGTTTAAACAAAGAAGTAGGTTGTTCTACACCATCGATTACAAATTTGCCATTGAAAATTTTATGGCGGCAGTGTTCCGAATTCACCTGAGAGAAACCAAAAACTTCAGAGTCGGTTAATGGTCTTTCCAATTTTTGGGCTAAAGTATTTAAATACTCAACTTCTTCATCACTTAAAGAAAGTCCTTCTTGTTTATTATATGCTGCAATATCGGTGATTTCTAAAATCGGTTCAGGTTTAATGTTGATGGTATATACCTCCTGATCGAGTTTATCGTATTTTTGAGAAAGCATCGGGTCGTAATCAGCAAAACTTTCGTCAACCTGCTTAAATTCTTCAATCCTGATGATTCCCTGCATGTCCATGTTTTGGGTAATCTCTACTGCATTGGTACTCCATGGAGTAATCATTGCTGCTCTTGGTCCGACGAAAAAGCCCGTTAGCGCTTTTTCTTGCGAGATTTTGGCACCGCCAAATAACCATTCAAGTTTAGTAATATCAGTGGTAGAAAGCGCTTTGTCTGTTTGTAAAACAAAAATCGCCTGCGATTGACTAAGGAAGAAATGAATCATGCTTTTTTTTTGAAGTTGCAAAAATAGCTTTTTTATATGAAAAAACTGGTGTGATTACAGGATTGAATGATAGAATTTGAATGATTGAATGTCAAAATATAATGATCGAATGAGAGAATTATTAAATGAGAGAATGGCTGATGAGAGAATGATTGAATTTTGAATGAGAGAATGTTGAAATAATTATTGGTTAATTCAATTAGAGAATGCGCATTTTTGTTGAACGCTAACTCACTCATTTACTCATTCAAAATTCAATCATTATTTATGCTTCGCATCCACCACATTGCCATTATCTGTTCAGATTATGAAAAATCGAAAGATTTTTATGTGAATAAATTAGGTTTTACCGTTTTGGCAGAGGTTTACCGGGCTGAAAGAAAGTCGTATAAATTAGATCTTGCCGTTAATGGTGTATATCAGATCGAGTTGTTTTCTTTTGAAAACCCTCCTGCAAGGCCATCACGGCCAGAAGCGCTGGGTTTGCGCCATCTGGCTTTTGAAGTTGATGACATTGAAAAGGAGATTGCGCGTTTAAATGACCAAGGCATTATTACTGAGCCCATCCGGATTGATGAGTTTACTGATAAGCAGTTTACTTTTTTTGCTGACCCTGATGGTTTGCCTTTAGAGTTGTACGAAAAATAAATTTTTGACAATAAAATCTAAACGCTTAAATGAAAAAAATACTTTTATGTTGTGTATTGGTTTATGCTTCAATCAATGCTTATGCACAATCTCAAATTAAATATACAGCTAAAGTTGAAGCCGGATATCAGTTTTTCCTTTCCAGACCAATAAAGTATGATGTTGGTGAAGGTTGGTTAGGTTATCAGCTTGGAGGAAAACCTAATGGGGTAGATTTAAGTTTAATTAACGGCATAAGCTTTAAGCATAACCTTCGGTTAGGTTTAGGTGTGTCTTACCTAAATTATGAGCGGATTAATGGTTATGCTGTTTTTGGTGATTTGGAGTATGCCGCAACAAAAGCTAAAATTTCTCCATTATTTAATCTGAAGATAGGGAGAAGTCATATTAACAATCAATACATAAATGGTTCTACTGAAACGTTTGTTGATATTAGTGGGGGTATTGAGCATAAAGTAGGGAAAAAACTAAGCCTTCAGTATAAGGCTGGCTTTAGGTTTGTCCACCAATCCATTTTTCTTCCCGTTAGGATAAGCACGAGATTTTAACCTTAATATGAGTATTTTCAAGTTCAAACAGTTCGAAGTCGACCAAACAGGCTGCGCCATGAGGATTAACACCGATGGCGTCTTGCTTGGCGCAACAGTTAGGCACCCTTCACCCAGGTTGATATTAGATATCGGAACGGGAACTGGTGTAATTGCCTTGATGTTGGCTCAGCGATTTCCTGAAGCAAACATACATGCTGTAGAAATCGACCAGCAAGCTGCAGAAACTGCTGAAAAAAATTTTCAATTTTCAGTTTTCAGTGAGCGGTTAACCATTAAGCATACATCAATTGAACAATATAGTTATGCTCAGCAATTCGATCTGATTGTTTCTAATCCACCTTTTTTTGTAAATGATTTAAAAAGCGAAGAATTTAGAAAAGGAATAGCCCGGCATGCAGATGAAGGCTTTTTTAGCATGCTCATTAAAAAATCGAGTGGGTTATTGGCAGATGAAGGTATGATTTGGTTAATCCTTCCGGTAAAACAAGCCGATGAGGTTATTGGTATTGCTGCACATTATAATTTATCGCTTGCAGAGCGGACCCATATTCATTCTGATCAAAACAAACCAACCTTTAGGCAGATAATCTGCTTGAAAAAGGGTGAAACGGTTTTGAAGGAAAATGATTTTTATATTTATGAATCTTTAAAAGAGCATACAGCAGCTTATAAAGAATTGCTGAAGGAATTTTTTCTGGCCTTCTAAAAGGTAGGGAACAATGGTAATATTGTATAATCGCTGTGGTGTTTTTTTATAATATTTAACCACCATTTTTAAAAGATTTGTCAGTAGTTGGAGGATTTGTTTTAACGAACAGTGCCCGAAAGATTTTGCTTATCTTGTAAATTACGGAGCACAATTAAGTTTACATAATGAAAAAAATAGGATTAATTTCTGATACCCATGGTTTTTTAGATGATGCGGTTTTTAAACATTTCGATGGTGTAGATGAAATTTGGCATGCAGGCGATTTTGGACCTGACGTAGCAGAGCCTTTGGCAGCGTTTAAACCTTTGCGGGGCGTGTTCGGAAATATAGATGATAGTGTAATTAGAGCGGAGTTTCCAGAGCAAAATCGATTTAGCTGCGAAAGGGTTGATGTTTGGATGACGCATATAGGTGGATATCCAGGAAGATACTCGTCTTATGTTAAGCCTGAAATATACACTAACCCTCCTAAATTATTCATCACAGGACACTCACATATTTTAAAAGTAATGTTAGATGAAAAAATAAAATGTCTGCATATAAACCCTGGTGCAGCGGGAAAACACGGTTGGCATAAAGTGAGAACACTCGTTCGTTTTTGCATAACTGATGAAAATATTCATACCTTAGAGGTTATAGAGTTATCGGGTAGATAATGTAAAATTTACACTAAGTATGGTTTGTGGCGTTAAAACACTAGGGCAATTTATTATAGAAAAACAAGCAGATTTTCCATATGCTAAAGGCGAACTTTCGAGGTTATTGCGGGATATCGGTATAGCTGCGAAAATTGTAAACCGCGAAATTAATAAAGCGGGTTTGGTTGATATATTAGGCGATATGGGGACCACCAATATTCAGGGTGAGGAACAAAAAAAGCTAGATGTTTATGCTGATGAACAGTTTATTGCTGCGTTAACAAGTGGTGGCGAATGCTGTATTGTTGCTACCGAGGAAGAAGATGAAATTATCCATATCGAATCGCCGGTTTCTCAAAATGCCAAGTATATCGTCTGTATCGATCCTTTAGATGGTTCATCCAATACGGATGTAAATGTTGCTGTAGGGACAATTTTTTCTATTTATCGCAGAAAATCGGTTGATGGCAGAGCCAGTATCACGGATGTGTTGCAAAAAGGTACGGAACAGGTAGCTGCCGGTTACATTATTTATGGTTCATCTACCATGTTGGTTTATACCACAGGGAAGGGCGTTAATGGTTTTACATTAGACCCGTCAATTGGTGAATTTTGTCTTTCTCACCCACAGATGAGAATACCTGAAACAGGTTATATGTATTCGGTAAATGAAGGTAATTATGTTCATTTTCCTGATGGCGTTAAAAAGTACATCAAATATTGTCAGGTAGAGGATGAGGCCACTAAACGCCCTTATACATCACGTTATATTGGTTCTATGGTTGGCGACATCCACCGGAATTTAATTAAAGGTGGGATTTATATTTACCCAACCACTTCGCGCTCACCTAATGGGAAATTGAGGTTGTTGTATGAATGTAACCCGATGTCTTTTATTATTGAGCAGGCTGGGGGCAAAGCCAGCACAGGTTTTGATCGTATACTCGAAATTGAACCTACAGAATTGCATCAAAGAGTTCCGATTTTTATCGGGTCGAAACATATGGTAGAAAAGGCTGAAGAAATGATGTTGTTGTATACAGCAAAATCAATCTCGATTGATGCCAGTGTAGAGACGAAACTAGAGAATTTAAATGTAGTTGGCGGAATTGATTAAGATTGGCTAAATTTTACTTCTCTCTGCTTCAAAAAAAGTATCTATAGCCAGGTTTTGTTTGTCTTGTGAAGCAAAAACAGCTAAACGGTCGCAACGCTCATTCTCCGGGTGATCGTTGTGACCTTTAATCCAGATGAATTTCACTTTATGAAGTTTATATAGTTCCAGGAATCTCAACCACAGGTCTTTATTCTTTTTATCCTTAAAATTTTTGGTTACCCAGCCGAAAACCCATTTCTTCTCTACAGCATCTACAACATATTTCGAATCGGAATAAACAGTTACCTGTTGATTTAGGCTTTTTAATGCTTCTAATCCTTTTATTACAGCCAATAGTTCCATGCGGTTATTGGTGGTCATTCTAAAACCGCCACTTAGTTCTTTATAGTGCTGTCCTGCCCTTAAAATTGTACCCCAACCACCTGGTCCTGGGTTTCCGCTAGCTGCTCCGTCTGTATAAATTTCGATCATAAACGCCGTAAAGTTATGTTTTTAGGTTCAAAATAGCTTGTTTTATCTGCTGCTGAAATTTTTTTTCAATTTCAAATAATTGAATGTTAAGGAATTAAAAATTAGTTGCAAAAACTTTGAAAAAAATATTTGCAGGAAATATTAAAAGTCGTACTTTTGTGACACTAAAAAATACGGTGGCTGTAGCTCAGTTGGTTAGAGTATTGGTTTGTGGTGCCGAGGGTCGTGGGTTCGAGCCCCATCAGCCACCCCTTATGGGACAAAGACATTTTCGAATGGTTTTGTCCCTTTTTTTTTGCCCCTAATTCTTTGTTTTTCAGATAGATATGCTCGGCGATTTCGTTGACTAAAAGTGTTCGATATCGGTCTTCATCCTATTCCATTTTTTCAGGAAAAAGGCAGCTAACTAGGTATCTTTTACCTTCAACACTGGAATTTTCATAAAATAAATCAAGATCCGTTAAATTTTTAATAGCTCGCTCTGCAATTCATCGAAAAGCAGTAAGTTAATTGCTTTTCAGGTTGATAACTCTGACACAAGTCAGGATCCCCGCTCAAGTGTTATATTCTGGGGACAGATCGGTGCCGAAATTGATGCGAAACCCATTGTCGCCATTGCCCGGTCCATAGCAGTACAGCCAGCGCTTTCAGTATAGCAGATTTAAGGTATGCCGAGATGGATAAGATTTCTTAGGTAACGTTAATCGGTTTAGTTACACATGCTGTTCTTGTAATCAATACATGTATTGCAAGATCTTATAAGTCTTCTGCTCCGTTTTGGTTACAATATCGTCCGTTTTAGTTACACAAGCCGTTTCCACGTGCAGCACCTTTGTATCATAAAAGGAAACAACATGAAAAATATTTTTATCACTGGCGCATCTACCGGACTGGGAAAGGCGACCGCAAAATTATTTCAGGCTAAGGGATGGCGGGTTATTGCCACCATGCGGACACCTGAAAAAGAAACAGAACTGAACAAGTTAAATAACATTACACTGCTGCCATTGGATATCACCGATAGCTTTCAGGTGCAGCAAACCGTCAATGCCGCCCTGGCTTTGGGAGACATTGATGTGGTATTCAACAATGCAGGTTATGGCCTTATCGGGCCTGTGGAAGCGAATACCGAAGAACAGATCCGTGCGCAATTTGACACTAATTTCTTCGGTACGCTCGCGGTGATCCGTGCCTTTATTCCCTACTTCCGCCAGCAGCAACGAGGCTTGTTCATTAATACCACCTCACTCTGCGGCCTGGTGTCCAATCCGCAATCCGCAGTTTACAACGCCTCCAAATGGGCTTTGCAGGGACTGGCCGAAAGCATGTCCTATGACCTTGCACAATTCAACATCGGCATAAAGAACATCGCTCCCGGCGGGATCAAAAGCGATTTCATGAAAGCGATGCAGGTTACACAGGATACAGCTTATGAAGCAACGTTGGCCAAAATGAATGAAGGTTTTAGCGACGGTACCCTGATGGAATTTACCGAAGCTGGGTTGATAGCTGAAGTGGTCTTTACAGCAGCTACAGACCAAAAGGACCAATTAACCTATCCCGCGGGTAACGATGCAGTGCGGCTCTATGCCAAACGACTGGCCGAGGGCCCTGAAGCTTATCGCATCAATTTAACAAAATATCTTAACTTGCACAGTCCGTATGAAAAACACTAAATCACCAGTTATCTTTAATTCCATATCGGAGCTGCATCGTGCCTTGGGCCTGCCCAAGCCGCTCCATCCGCTCGTTAGCCTGGTGGATTACGGCACAATTACCGTAGAAACCACCGAACTGGAAAAAGGAATGCTGTTTAATTTTTATAAGATATCTTATAAGAAAGACTTTAGCGGCAAGATAAAATACGGCCAAAGCCATTATGATTTTGATGAGGGCGGTCTATCTTTTGTTTCACCGGGACAGCTGATCACAGCTCTGGAAGGTGAAGCCGGCTATGGCGGTTATACTTTGCTTGTCCACCCGGATTTCATCCGGAGCTACCCTTTGGGCCGCAATATCAAAAACTATGGATTTTTCTCTTACAGCGCTAATGAGGCATTATATCTGTCCGAAAGAGAAAGACTGGTGATCGCAGGCCTATTCAAAAATATTGAGCAGGAACTGGACTCGGCTATTGACCAGGCAAGCCAGGATGTATTGGTTTCACAGGTTGAACTGTTACTCAATTACAGCAAGCGCTACTACAACCGGCAGTTCATCACACGTAAAGACGCCAGTAATGAACTGCTCGTGCGTTTTGAACAGTTGCTATCCAATTATTTTGAGACAGGCAAGCCGCTGATCAATGGTTTGCCAGCTGTCGAACAGATAGCCGGCGAACTGAACGTCTCCGCCCATTACCTGAGCGATATGCTCCGGTCGCTCACCGGCCAGAATACACAGCAGCATGTTCATGTTAAACTGATTGAAAAGGCAAAGGAACTACTAACTGTTGGAGAACTTTCTGTTGCTGAGATAGCATATCAACTCGGATTTGAGCATCCACAATCCTTTAACCGGCTTTTCAAAAAGAAAACAGAGCTGTCACCACTTGACTTCAAAAGATCACTCAACTAAAACATATCATTAAGTATTATTGAAAATGAAAAATACAGGATTTGAACAGATCGTCCGTTCGTTTATTGCCGCGGCCAATAATTTTGATACGCAAACAGTGCTGGACCTCTTTACACCGGATGGCGTAATCGAAGACGTTTCAGTAGGAGAAAAATTTCAGCAGGAAGAAGGTATCAGAAAATACTTCGTGACCTTCTTTATCGGTTATCATACCTCAACCCAATTGCTGTCGGTCGAGGAAACCGGTTCAGATAAGATCCTGGCTAAAGTGGACTTCACAGGTGATTTCGGTCACGAGACCGGAGGCCTTGCTATTCATTTTAATGAAACTGGATTGATCAAACATATAGAAGCCTATTTGGATTAACGGTTAATCCGGTACAATGTCTTTAACTATGATTGACCGGGATTTTAGGCAACATCCAAAATACTAATTTTTGACCAGTACATTGGTAAAGTCGGATATGGCCTCTGCAAATATCTGTTCACTGATCTTCTGCGGCAAACTCTTGCCGATGAGTTTAATAGCGATCAATCCGTGTAAAACCGACCAACACTTATAATAAGGTCCCAGCGGGAGGCAGCCAATAACCTCGCTGAATAACGAATCGATCTTAGTGGATGCTTTTTCTAATACATTTGGGTCAGAACAGGTTGTTCCTATACCAAACATGAGCCGGTAAAGCTCCGGTTCAGCTGAAGCAAAATCCCAATAGGCCCTGCACATGAGCAGGAGTTGTTGCCGGGGTACGGCACTGGCTGATCTGGCCCGCATTAATTCGCCGGATAAGATCACAATTCCATATTGAGCCAATCCCAGTAATAACGCCGCCTTGTTCACGAAATATTCATAGATAACCGGCGGCGTATAGCCTATTGCTTCTGCTATTTTGCGCATGCTTACCGAGCTCCAGCCCGATCTTTTACCGATCTTGAGCGCGGCCTTGAGTATATCGCAGTATACACTGTTCCGATGGAGGAAGGTTCGTTTGTTAAATTTCATGTCTAATCTCAGCGTGCAAATGTATATTATAGAACGTTTGTTACAAAATAGACATCCTTAATTTCACGTCAAATTAAAATGACATTATTTTAGAACAAGTGTTTTAAAATAACTTTATGTTTGCAAAGAATTATGGCAAGGAACCTGGAATTTAACGAAGAAGAGGCAACCAAAAAAGCGATGGAGGTATTTTGGAAAAAGGGCTACAGTGGCACGTCTATCCGTGACCTGTCTGATGCCATGAATGTGCATGTCAGCAGTATTTACAATACCATGGGGGACAAACATCAGTTGTTTGTAAAGTGCATCCGTAATTACACACAGAACCGCATGGAGGATGCGCTCAAGCATGCCGCTAAGATCAAATCACCGCTTGAGGCGATCATCAGTTTTATAAATGCTTCCGCAAACACCATTGTCTACAGCGACAACAGCTGCCTGGCCATCAAGACAACTTTCGAGGTGGCGACTTCTGACCCAGATGTCCAAGACGTGCTTCGGAAAGACAATGAATTCACGCATAAATTTATATCGGACCTGATCCATAAAGCAATCGAACTTAAGGAACTTGCTGCAGGTACAGATGCCGACACGGTGACGGATTTTATTATCAATACGTTTACAGGCTGGCACGAATCCTATATTCTGCATAAGGACCCGATCAAGATCATGCGGATGGCCAAATACCTGATCGCACAGATCTCCCGCTAAAGGATTAACTCATTACAACGAACATTGAAATATATTATTAAAGAAGTGATATAATTTTAGAGCGTTTGCTCTAAAACAAAAGCTCCCCGTTAAAAATCGACGTCCTAAACCGGCTCTAATTTTAGAGTGACTGTTCTAAAATTAAAAAAACCAAGGATAGTATAAACAATATATAACATTAAAATAAAATCAATATGGAAAATAAAGAACTGACCGGCAAGATCGCTTTGGTGACAGGTGGAACCAAAGGGATCGGTAAGGCGATCGCTGACAGGCTGGCCAAGGCGGGTGCTACCGTGGTCATCACTGCAAGGAATGCTCCGCCCGACAACAAATACGGTCACCATTTTATCAAAGGAGACCTTGCAAATTCATCGGAAGCTATGCCGGTCATCAGCAGTATTCTCGAAAAATTCGGTAAAGTTGATATACTGATCAACAACATGGGCGGATCCAACAGTCCTTCGGGCGGCTTTGGTGTGCTTACCGACAAGCACTGGGAAGATGAGTTACAACTGAACCTGCTCGCCCCTGTCCGTATTGACAGGGCCTTATTGCCAGGCATGCTCGAAAACAAGAGCGGCGTGATCATCCATATCTCCTCGATCAGCGGCATATCACCTCTCTATGAATCACTTGGCGCTTACGCAGTAGCTAAGGCAGCACTGATCAATTATAGCAAAAGCCTGTCAAAAGAGGTTACACCTAAAGGCGTGCGGGTGCTTACCGTATCACCGGGCATGGTTAAAACCGAAACTATGGACACTTTCCTGGGCACGCTTGCGGAATCTGCAGGTACAACCATCGACGAGATCACCCAAAATTTAATGACCAGCCTGGGCGGCATCCCCATGGGCAGGATGGCAGATCCCAAAGATGTTGCTGAGCTTGTCGGCTACCTGGTATCTCCAAGCGCATCATACCTGAGCGGCGCAAACTATGTAATAGACGGTGGAACAATTCCTACCATTTAATTTAAAATCAATTCATATAAATTTTTCTAAACATTAAAAAAATGAATCAGTCAGCTTATAAAATCAGCAGTGAAAGAGAGATCGAAAATTTAATCGCGCGTTACACTCACCTTTTGGACAAGGGAGACCTTGCGGAAGTTGGTGCCTTGTTCGCACATGGCAGAATCGGTTCCCTAGGCGCCTATACAGATGGAGCGGACATCGAGTCCATGCTCAGATCTAATCTTCAGATTTATTCCAATGGCACGCCGCAAACCGCGCACGTGACTACGAACACAACTATCCATATTAATGATGAAGAGTCCTCAGCGACCGCGAAATCATACCTCGTTATTTACCAGCAGGATAGCGAGCGGTCATTTCCATTACAGGTGATCATGACCGGAACCTATGATGACATTTTTGTACGCATTGACGGCAAATGGCAATTCAAGGAAAGAAGTCTTTCGATGGGCTTTGCGGGAGACCTGTCACACCACGCAAACCCAAATGGTCCCTCTGCCAAAATATTGAAGAACAATGGATAATTTAAGAACTGCCCTGGTAACCGGTGCGAACAAAGGCATAGGATTGGCCACTGTCGAAGGGCTTGCCAGAGAGGGTTATAAAGTATGGCTTGGATCGAGGAATCAATCCCGCGGTCAGGCGGCCGTGGAAAAACTTCGTTCGAAAGGTCTGGATGTACACCTGCTTCTGATCGACGTTGCCAATGACAACAGTGTAAAAGAGGCTGCACGTGTTTTGAATGCACAAACTGCATATCTGGATATCCTGATCAATAACGCTGGTGTAGCGTTGAACCTGAAAAGCCTGCCCAGCGATGAGCAAATGGACATGATCCGCGAAACATTTGAGACAAACACTTTTGGGCCGATCCGTGTAACGCAGGCTTTGCTTCCTTTACTGAGGGCTGCCAGTAAGGCGCGGATAATCATGTTAAGCAGTATCGTTGGCTCTATCGGCCTGAGTTCGGACCCGGATGTTATTTACGGACAGGTCAATTTCATGGGCTATTCCAGTTCAAAAGCCGCGCTGAATATGATCACCGCAGCTTTTGCCAAAGAACTTGGGCCATCGGGCATCAAAGTCTATGCTGTTGAACCGGGTCATATACGGACCGATCTCAACGACAATACAGGAAGCTTGACTGCCGAAGAGGGTGCAGCTGTACCACTGCGTTATGCAACGATGAACCTGGAAGTTTCTAACGGTGGCTTTTTTGGGCCAGAAGGGATACTGCCATGGTAACTGTAAAGGACACATTCAAGAAAATTAAAAACATTTCAAATCATTATGGGTAAACAATTGAATATCTCCGAACTAATTGCTAGGTCTCAAAAAATCAGGGAGCTGTATCATCAACTGGAAGTAGAACATCATGGGAGTGAATGGACCATCGAAGAGGACGCTTTGGCATTTCTGACCGACGCCGCGCTGGTAGGACGACTAACCATGTCCCTGCAGGGACGTTGGCCGAAAGAAAATACTTTACCGGAACTACACCATAAACTGGGCGAGACGATCTGGTGGGTGATCATCTTGGCCGACCGTATGGGCGTCGATATCAATACCGCCCTAAACGATTTTTTGACCAAAACCGAAGATTTACTGAAGAAATAAATTATAGTACTGAAATTTAAAGAAAATATCATGAATAAGTTAAAGAATAAGGTTGCGATAGTAACTGGAGCATCTAAAGGCATTGGTGCTGCCATTGCCACCCATTTTGCGGCCGAGGGCGCAAAAGTTGTGGTTAATTATGCATCGAGCAAAGAAAGGGCCGAACATGTTGTAAAGATTATAACTGATGCAGGCGGCATAGCCATTGCAGTGCAGGGCGACGTGTCCGTGGAGGCTGACGTACGTAGATTGTTTGAAGAGACCAAAAGTGCTTATGGCACTTTAGATATTTTAGTAAACAATGCTGGCGTTTTCGACTATGCACCTATTGAAGATGCCACAGTTGAATCTTTTCATCGGCAATTCAATGTCAATGTTTTAGGTTCCCTGCTTGCTATTCAGGAATCTCTGAAATTGTTTAGCGGCAAAGGAGGAAATATCATCAATATCAGTTCCGGAGCAAGCAGAACGCCGGTACCTACTGGATCTGTATATTCTGCGACCAAGGCAGCTTTAGATGCAATAACGGTATCCTTGTCCAAAGAATTTTCGGGCAGAAACATCCGCATCAACTCTCTTTTGCCGGGGGCTATCGAAACAGAAGGCACACACAGTAACGGCTTTATCGGAAGTGAATTTGAAGCGAAGATCGTTGCGAATACTCCTCTTGGTCGTACAGGACAGCCAGAAGATATTGCGAAGGTAGCCGTATTTTTGGCCTCTGAAGATTCGGGTTGGATTACTGGTGAAAAAATAGCTGTTTCGGGCGGCATTTTCGGACTATAACGAACAGTTAGCAGTTTCCCAAGCAATGGATGGCTTTTTGGGGAAAGTTATAATGCCACTACAATGAAGGATCTAACCGAGGCGTAAACGGCAAATGAAAAGCCCGGGGAAGTGGAAATAGGTGAAGCAAACTATGTGTCTATTCTCAGTGAGGAAAGTCCTGAAACTGCTGTTTTCTATGAAAAGAAGGTTGTTAAAGAATTTGTTGTTGTTGATCTCCAAATCCACCTTGTAGTGCTTAAACATAGATAATATAAGAATATGAATAACGAGAAAAATAAGCTCCTGATTTATGGGGCAACAGGATATACCGGAAAAATCATTGCAGCAAGGGTAAAGAAGTTAAATATTGAATTTGAGATTGCAGGACGGGAAGCCTATAAAACCCAGAAATTGGCAGAAGAATTAGCGGTTGGCTATCACATTTTCGATGTTGATACAGAGTACGCTTGGGAAAAAGCATTACGGGATAAAACGGTTTTGATTAACGCGGCGGGACCGTTTCAATTCACTGCCGAGCAAGCGATGAAAGCCTGCCTGAAAGCTGGCGTACACTATCTGGATATAAGTGCGGAACTAGAGACCTATCGATTGGCGCAATCTTTGGACAGTGTAGCTTGGGAAGCTGGAATCCAGTTGATATCAGGTGCGGGGCTTTTTGTAAGCTATGACGCATTGGTGGTACATCTTTCAAAATTGGTGTCAGAACCTAAATATCTGAAAGTAGGTTTCCGTCATTATGGGGGCTTCTCTAAGGGGTCTGTATTGAGCAGCAAGAACATCGCTGATTTAGGCATATTAATCCGTAAAAATGGTGACATTATTAATAACCCTGATCCAAAGTCGAAAATATTTTCATTTGGTAAAGAGGAAGTTGAATGCATGCCTACGCCTCTAGGGGGAATTATCCTGAGCTATAAATCCACGGGTATTCCAAATATCGAAGAATATTTTTCCCTAAACCTGCCGGCAATAAAACTGCCTGATCTCACTGCCGAGAATCTGCCGGATGGCCCTACCAAGGA
This sequence comes from Pedobacter sp. 22163, assembly GCF_052045595.1. Classification (NCBI taxonomy): domain Bacteria; kingdom Pseudomonadati; phylum Bacteroidota; class Sphingobacteriia; order Sphingobacteriales; family Sphingobacteriaceae; genus Pedobacter; species Pedobacter sp. 22163. Next base: position 587,922 of record NZ_JBQEPM010000002.1, read on the forward strand.
AGAAAGGGCAGCGGGGCGTAATGGGATTTCTGCTGAGCTTACCGGTAAAGACGGAAGAGTAGTAAAAGCTTATGTAGATGCTCCTTCCGGCTATGACCTTACACCGCTTTCGGTAGTAGCAGTTGCACATCGCATCTTAAATGGCGACTTTAAAGTGGGCTATCAATCACCTGGCTCAGCATATGGTGAGGATATCATTAAAGATATCCCCGATACCTATTTAATCGATAATAATGCCTAACAGAAAATATATTCGAAATGACCATGGGCAAAGTATATCGCTAAAATAATAATTGTATTTTTAATTAGCAATGCCTAGCTGTTTTGGAAGTCTTTCGCATAGCGGTACAGGTCGTTCGCATAAAAAAATGGTCATTCACATAAAAATGTTGGGTGAGTCTTGATCATTTACGATTTTATCGTAGAAATAACAGTTTATTTATTAACCCGTCATTTCAACTTTTTAGTTTACCAAGCTGTCGGAAGCCTATGGTAACAAAAAGAAGGAGGATTAAGAACCTCCTTCTTTGAAATATTAGCAATGAATGCGAACCTGAAAGTTGATGTTTGTGCCTTTTACATGACCTTTTTGGTGCGCCATTTGTCAAGGGACGCCTGAAACTGGTCTTGATAGTTGTGATCATAGATCAGTCTATCAAGAATAGCGTCATATTTTTTTCTGGATATTCTGATACTTGATTCTGCCTGTTGCCTACTGACATGCTCTTTTCCAGAAAGAAAGGCTTCCATGCCATTGAAAAAGCGGTTTAAAGAAGCGCGCAACTGTTTATCTATCCTCGATAGCCAATAGGCATGATAGGTCCAGTAGGTGGCCCTGTAAGAATTGTTTCCCGGCTTTTTAAGAAATTGATTAAGCAATTCCAGAAAATCCAGGTACATAAAAAAGCCACTGATCGCCTGTCCCAAGACAGAATTTTCCGTACGCTTCTTAAAGCATTTTTTCGTATCGCTAAGAAGGTTCTTCAGGTCCCGTACATTATAATTATCCGTATAACCGTTATCCAAAAACCACAGAAATTGGTTCACTTCATCATTGTCAATAGTCTGGTTCAGGGCATTGAACTGAAAAAACAGGTTGTCGCTATTTGCGGTATGCCTGCCCTTTTTGAAGGGCCTGCCCTCTGACAGCACCTCAAATAGTATCTGTGGCAACTCCAAGGGATAGTGCTCATAGTAATATGCTTTCAGCGGCTCTAGTCCAAGGTAATACAATATCTCAGCCCTGTCTTCCTCCAAAACCTTGAGGCTTAGATAGCCTGTAATATGCCCTAGTGAAAGTATGGAGAAATATTCCAGGAAATAATCGATATCATCACGCAGATATGTTTCGTCCTCATAAATCGGCTCATCGTCGTGGCTTCTGAGGAGTTGCGCTAATTTATGCTGTTTGCCATTTAGTTTGTCAATGTGTCTTTTGCCGCGTAGGGCTTGCTGGTTCCCTTCAAGGAAAACATTACGGAGATCACTTAATTTAGAGTAGCTCATACCAATACTTTTTGGAGTTCGTTCAACGGATCAGGAAATTTTTGCGTTGGCTTGCATACTTTTACATGGCCGACATTTCCAGGAAAAACCACCGGTTCGGGATCATCAAGAAAAGTCTTGTTGACCACGACACGATCAGGTGAAGCCCAGATCACTTTTTCTGCAATTGTAAATGTCGTTCTTCCGTTGTTGATCAGATCACGACATTTACTTTCCATATCCGTAATGATAATGTTACGGTCTATTAGCTGATCGAAAGTCACGACAAAATATCTGAGGGCAGGACCAAGTACGGCAAAACTACCCGGGAATCCAAAATTGCCGAGGACTTTCATCGCGCCCTGATGTGCAGGGGCAAACAGTACCAGTCTGCATTTATCTAAAAAAACAGCATTGGAACGTGAACCTTCGTTTAGGGCTACCCTTGTTACCACTGCACCAAGGGAGTGGCAAACAATAACAATCTCAGAGTAGGGTTCTTCACGTTTTACGCCGAGGCCCGATTCCTTTACCACCTCAGGAAGGTCGTCATGGATCCTACGAAGGAATTTCAAAAAGTTCAGGGCACTGTTCGAAATCTGGTCAAAGAGGCTGTCGTAACCAAAAAAGTACACATCCCTGCCTTTATATTCTTCCCTAGTGCGAAATTCATCGTTGAAAGAACCGAACGTTTCCAGGCTTGATCCATTAAATCCGTGGATAAAAACCACAGCCTTATGAATAGGTTCAAGTGCCCAATTCACGTAGGTCTTTTTCCCGCTGTTGGGAATGTTTCGCTGGATATAAAAATTACTCATATCATTGACTTATTATTGTGATCTTCTTTTTAATTTTTCGACTTTGAATAGAGGTTGAGTAAAGGGATATCCACACAGACCGATATACTGTATCTGATGTAGGTGCTCTTGGAATAATCATTTTCCGAGCTGTTTACCTTGCGAAGATTTGGGCCTGTTTGGGCACCAAGATTGACCGAAATCGGTGTTTTAGGGATACCAAGGGAATAAAAGAGGCCTGGTGAAAATACATCTCCAATTTTGACGGTTGGAACCTGTTCAGTTGTACTGTCCTGAAAACGATAGGCCGCGATTGCTCCCAAATCTATCAGGGAAATGAATAGTGAGGAGGAAAAGGTCGTTTTGCCGGTGGAGATAAAACCGAGTATGCTGCTGCCCCTGCTAATTGAAATACCTATGGGAGCAGTAACGCCAAAACTATTGAATTTAAAGGGATTGTTCTGATCCACTCCCTTAATCACCTCACTACCCGTAAATAACCCCAGATAAGCATTTAAGGAAACATTGAACGGTGTTTCTCTTTTTATGCTTGAACTACCGGCATGCAATGCTACCGATTCTATGGCGCCGGCAACCTCATCACTTTTTTTAGCATCAATCATATTTGCCATAAATGCCCCATACCTGATAAGTTTACGCAATGCCGATGTAGATTTACCTCCAATTGAATCCTTCGCTTGATTACTGTCACCACTTCCTACCGTAATGGCATCTGAAAGCAACATGTTAGGGTTTTGAGAGCTTTGCTTAATCAGGGATTTGGCAAGTTCACGTTCTTCTTTCCTGGATAGCCTCTTATTTGCAGATACTTCTATGTTTTTGACCGGGGCATCATAGATCGCGTCATATGTAGCAATCAGATGGTTGATAGCCTGGGCATATCGCTTGCGGTTGATCGCAGCCATCAGGTCGGAAACATTAGTGATGACCTGAAAGTATACTTGGGAATTTGTTTCAAGGTTTGCGATCCCCGGAATATTTGATAGGACACTTAGATCTTTAACCCTTATGGCAAACTGTAAGAGTTGGGCTGAGTTTTTTATGTAAGCGGAGAAGCGTTCCGTTTTTAGAGAATCGGTGGCCTGCGTATCATATTCTTTGATCATCAGGTTCAGTTCCTGAAACTTGTTTGCAAGTGTAAGAACATAGGTCTTGTAATTTTGATACTGCTTATCAAATGCGTTGGCAGTGGCCTCTGTGTTTACCGTCATGTAAAAACTTTGTCTGTTATCTGAAGTAAACTGGATTTTATCATAGTTAATCCTGGAACTTTCAAGAAGTAGCCCTAAATAAATCTGCAATGATTTTTTATCGTTGACCATCTTTCGAATGGTAGAGATATCCACCCAATAGTTGTGTTTTGTAGTGTCACTTTCCTTTAGTGATTCACTGAAAAGCTGAAGGGATTGGACCGCCCCTTTCAAAACCCTGAATTTATTGTGATCGCTGCCGTTAATACTGTCCAGGTAATTTGTAGGGAAGCTACCAAGAATATCACCGGGATGTGTTTTGTCCTTGATTGCACCAGTTATATAACAAGCAGAGCGCAGCGCAAAAGCGAGTTTCTGGTTGTTGTCCTTTTTGAAGAAAACCGGGTGATTGCCAATAATACTGGGTAGGTTTTCATCCAGAACAACGATATCCTGCAAAAAGGCTTCACGCAGGTTGTTCAGGTAGTTGCTGTAATTGTAGATTTGCTCATCAATCGCATTTAAAAGTATCGAAGTGTTTGGGAAAACCGATTTCAGGTCAGGGTAATTTGCAATATCCTCCTTGAATTTCTTAAAGAAAAAAATGGTAAGCTCTTCCTTTGAGCGCTTGATCAGAAACTTGACAATCCCATCCAGAACGGTCGTACTGATACCGCTCAGGGAATTTACAATTGGGTTTATGGTACCGTTATCGGTACCCTGCACTGTATTGTCGCTCCAGAGTCCGGGAAGGGCGTTCTTTAAAAAATAATTTTGGTCTCTGGTATTAATGCCATATTTCTCACTTAGGATAACTTTTATTTCTGCATCGTGACCGGTCTCTTTTGCGAGCTTACTGATTGTAATTGCGTCATTGATTATTGAATTATCCTGATTAATGTCCCTGCCTGATGGCTGCTGCGTCGTAGATCCGGAAGAAGAATTTTCTGCCTGAGTTTCATTTGCCAAATCCTGTCCGGTAGCTAAAGGCTTAAGATTGAAGGGGCCCAGCACCTTGCCCATAATTTCGATTTTGAAGGTGTCTGCTATCGGAGTAAGACAGGAACTGCATTCTTTTATTTTGTGATTTTCCAATATGGTTATAGTGTAATTCCCCGTGGTATTCTTTGGGAAATCCCGGCCAAGAATATTCTTGTTAGGATTCTGGCGTACGCCATTGGTTACGATATAGAAGGTTTTCTCGCTGATTCCGCTATTAATATGAAAGGTTATTTTAGAGGTCTGTGCGGATTGTATTCCAGGAGACAAGGACCCATCTTCATTGATATTGTAGATATTTTGGGCGACTACAACATTGCCCAAAAGCAACATAAGTAGCAGGTGGTATAATTTTTTCATATTTATATGGTTTCAAGGTTAAAATTTTTAAGGGTTTCTTCAATAGGCAGCACAAGCGAGAAGTTATTAGCTCTTCCCAGTAAGATGCCTATGAGCTGCCTGGTTTCGGTATGATAAATGCAACTGCCTGAATCGCCGCCAACAGAGATAGGACGAGCTGTCTGGCGGTCATTGGTGGAGCCTACCAATATTACATTTGACTTGAAACTGTCGACCTGTTTATAACTCACATCCAATCCGACATTATAATCAATAATGTACGCTTGGGTCGTTTTTCCTTCCCGTGATAACATCGTAATATTTGCAAAGGCGGTTTTTACATCTTTATCTCCAACAGTATAAAAAGCATTATTAAATTTTTGATAGGTAGGATCCTCAACAAGTCCATCATCAATTTTGGCTATGGCCAGATCCTGTTGTTCATTAAGCATCTTGTGGCTCCAGCTGGCAGCGATATCGCCGTCTAAAATAACTCGTGTCTGTAGTGACGGATGTAAAATGCCATTATGAAAATCATCATATCTACCATAGGAATATATGTGGCCAGAAGTGACAATACCTTTAAAAGTATGATCCGTTTTTGAGCGAACCATGCAGCAAACAGAACCAAAATAAGTGGGATGGGCCTCTGCACTTACGTCTGTCTCTAACTGCGAGTACTGGATTCTAGCTTTGCCCGTACCTTTTATAATTTCAGTCTGTATTGTTCTATCGGAACCGTCGGGCATTTTGATCTTTAAAGCTGGTGGGATACCACCATCATTGTCATCCCTGATATATATTGCCACCACATGGCTTTCGACCAAGCCGGAATCCTGTACAGCATCACTAAGGGTCAGTATATTTGGGAATTTGACCTTTAGAAACTGTCCGTTTTGAGCGATGGCAAGCTTTACGAGCTCAGCATTAGTTAACTCCAGAGATGGGGCAGCTGATTTCGCATCATGTTTCGGTACAGCAATCCTGCTTTCAAAAAAGCTTTGCGTGGCTTTGGCCCCGAAGGTGAAGGCAATAATGCCAACCCAATATTGATCGATGCCAATATTTTCCAAGGATTTTATCCCGCTGGCCCAACCGATTTTAAGCATAAGCATACATATCACATTAGTCATCATAAAGACCACAATACGCATGGTACTTAAACCTTCACTGCCTTCTAGTAGAGATGGGAATGCCAATGAAAAACCAAGCATTGTGATAAAGAATGAAACAGCGATCACGTTAGCTACAGGTGGTTCTGTCTCAAAGGAGCAGATCATTAGTGAAAGCACCCCGATAGCCATAAGGCAAAATCCTATAAAACGTAAGGTTGTGAGTTTGCCTTCATTTTTTTCTATAATATCCCTCATAGTTGTAAAATTTTAGGATTAACAGTCGGTTAAATATTGTTCTGATCAGAGCAAAAACTATTTATACCTGAAAACTTTTGGCCTAAATTCAAAGAGATTCTGGCGCATTTTTTCTGCTTGTTCCTTGGTAAACATTGACCGACAGTCTGAATAATCCATATAGTTGTTATACATTGGGTACAAAGATCCAGGGCATTGATTTTTCTTTGTGATTTTTGGATCGCACCCTTTATCCAACCCAGTTTCATCTTTTTGTGGAGGTGTATCGGAAATACCATCATTTTCTAAGGAACATCCACCTTCAAATGTATGGTAAAGGCCAAGCCAGTGACCGGCTTCATGACTTAGTAGTCTATATGCACCACCTACCCATTGATAGTAGAGGTAGATTGCATCAGTTGAAGGATTGTTCCATGGTTCGGTCAGTGTATAACCGCCACTACCAATCCTTCCGGAGTAAATGTTCAAATAACGGTCTGGTGATATAACTGGGTCGGATTTATATAACTTGTTACCTGCAGTTCTTGCTACGCGCCTTATGCCTCTTTCGTTAGAACCTTCAAATAAGGTATCTGCTAAAACAAAGCTGATTTTTGGATTACCAATACTGGATTTGTGGGCTCCGTACACATCAAAAGTATCTACGTTCATAAGTTGAAAATCTCTGTTCAGATCACTGATTTCCCTTTCAATGGCAGCTTTAGTAATATTTTCGGATTGATTACCGTATATGACGTGGAAGATTACTTTTACAACTAAAGTTCTTCCATCATCAGCTTGTCGTAAGTTTACTGATTCAAAACTTTTGCTCTTTTTTAAAGCCTTAAATTCACATCGTTTTAAATCAGAAATTTTTGACTGGGCAGAAATACCTAATGATGAAAGAATAATTATAAAGAGTAAGAAATAAAAATAGAGTGTGAGGTGTTTTGAAATACTAAACATGAGAGTTGATTTAGATTAAGCAAAACAAATTTAACAAAAAATTTGGTTAAAAATACTTTATGTGCGTGATTTACAATGTGTTGTATATAGCTTGTGTGTTTATGTCGATTTTAGTGCGTATTTAATCGATTAACGGTAATGAATGGTTTTATTTGTAGGGGATTACTTAACCTAAAATGGGCGTAAAATAAAAATCGGGCAAACTTATGTTTGACCCCACTTATTAACGCTCTGGATGTCTAACATTGAAAATTCCCCGGGGTTTTACTCAATAATTTTATAATGATGAAGGAGCAATCTCGGGAAATTCCAATAAGCAAGGAGCTAACCTATCAAGGATAACCTGATCCGATGAATCCTTAGCTTGTTTATGCGTTGCCAGGCAGAGAAATATTTGATACCTTTCTTTTCCTAAAATGATCCATTCACCAGTCTGGGACGATATCGACCTGAATGTTTTCATATTTGAATTTTGGTGAGCAATTGTGTATTTCGGCGAAAGTGATCCCTCTGTCTATTGCGCGCCACTCAGGTCGACTGCTATGATTTTTCTTTTGAAATGGGAGATTTTATCAGGACGAGTCAGTCACTATTAGTGAAATATGCAACCATCTCCAAACCAGATAAAAGATAAGTATATTGTTTTATTGATAATGAAATGGGAGAATATCAAAAGCGTATTGATCGAGAAGCCACAACTAGAAACCGCTAAACTAAGTTTGGTCTTTGTGTGCCTATAATTTATTATTATTGTACTCTTAATCTTTGGAAGTAAGTATTTATGAATGATTATAGCGGCTACACAGATGTTGACCTGACTGAACTACTAAGAACAGGGGATAGGAATGCATTTGCAGAGATTTATAACCGCTACAAATTTATTCTCCATAACCATGCATGGAACAAACTTCGAAATAAAGAGGAGGCCCAGGATCTTATCCATGAGGTGTTTTCGATGCTTTGGGATAAGAGAGAGCACCTGCCGGTAAACAGAAATCTTTCAGGTTATCTTTACAGCTGCGTGCACAATCAGTTTCTCAACATGGTTGTCCATAAAAAAGTAAAGGACAGGTATATATCTTCTATTGCTGAGTTTACTGCAAGTGGAACAGTACAAACGGATCATTTAGTCCGCGAAAGGATGCTCAGGGAAATCATCGACCGGGAGATTGACGAATTGCCGCCAAGGATGAGAGAGGTTTTTCTGCTCAGCAGAAAACAACACCTTAGCCATAAAGATTTATGATACAAATAAATAGGGCGTTGTGGGACTAAGTTATGGATGGCAGAAATTTCGCAGAGCAATCATTTCGCTGGTCGCAGGCCGATCACTTAAGGAACGGCTTAATTATGCAATTGCTTATAGCCTTTACCATTTGAAACCAGAGGAGGAAGACCTGCCCAAAGAAATAGTTGGGGATTTTAAAGAATTTCTATCGTTTGTCCAAGTGTGGAGGCCGTGGCGGGGCAGGTACAATCGCCGCTACGTTGAACAGTTTATCGGATGAACATCAAGAGGACCTTGCGGCTAAAATCGTTTCAATGCATGATAATGTTTGTCGTGCTTATGGAAAATCCAGAAATGATTGATCGTTATTAAGGACTTATTCATTTCCGCTATGAACGAATTGAGCGCTTTTATATTATATGATGGACTGCCTGTTAAGGCTGGCGGAGCCCATAAACTTAGCCGGAAAAATATCGAAGAAGTATATAATTCGATAGATCATTTTGCAACACGATATACGGACTGTAAAATCGCCGTTCTCGTAGAGGTAGGCATGAGAGAATTCAAATGGCGTTCATTATTTAAATACTCCTTACGCTTCGGTATACCAAGCTTCAATTGGTGGAATTACTGGGCCGTTAAAAAAGACCTGGTGCATTGGAATATATCGTCAGAAAATCTCAGGGAAAGAATGGCAGATATAACGGAGGAAGAGCATATGGTGATCGGGATTACATGGAACTTTAATTTCATTGATCCAGTAACCGGAAATGTGCTGCCTAATCAGCAACATATTCCGGTAATAGATGAAAGACGACTGCAATCAGGGATGTACCTTCGGTTATCCAGCACAGTGAAAACAATATCTGTTTGGTTCGCTTTTCCATTTGAAGAATTGAACACAGTCAATTTGAGATACTTAACAGATGTTCAGCAAAATCTGCCTTTCAGGTTTTTACCTAAAAACTGGAGGATTTACAAACGATCAAAAAATGGCAATTGGTTCACCAGGAAAATAGATATCCCGGTTAAATAGTTAGTCACTCCGCAGATGAAACTTCAAACACATTCAGTTCATCGATTACATCTAATTTATAGGAATAGGCAGTAGCAAAAAGCAAAAGAAACGTGGAAAGATCATGCGATCTTTCCACGTCAATTTTATTTGAGACTACTGTTTTTTAAGGAGTAGCTTTTTGCCGTCTATTTGAAGCTCGATGATATCATTTTCTAAAAACATCAATTTCACTGGACTTTTCTTTGCTATTTTTCCAGCATTGATAATTTCAAAAAAACCGGTAAACTTTCTCTTGTTTTCTTCAGGTGATAATAGTGAGTATCTCTGGAGCATCGAAGATGTGCGACTGGAAAATTTGACGTTTTTATCTGGAAAAAATACAACTTCTTTAATCGAAGAAGTATTTGATATGTTATGCCATTTTCCAATATATGGTGCTCGATTGTTACGGCCGAATATGATGCCAAGGCTGAAAATAACGGCTAAAAATGTAGTTTTCATAATTTCTAGTTTATTATTTTGATATAAAATTAGGTACAAACGGGAAAAAAATAAAAAAAATAAATATAAAAGGCGTGTTACATTTCAGTTGAATTCCTCATTTTGAGAATGAAGATCCATTAATAAGTGGCTTTTAGATGCTGCTAAACAAATTTTACTTAATGCGGTTTTTATGACATGAAGCGAATTGTATTTTTTGGGGACAGCCTGACAGCGGGTTATGGCTTGCATAAGCCGGAGGAGCAGTCTTTTCCTGCTTTGATACAGCGGGAACTGGATGCTGCGGGTCTGGATTACCGGGCGGTCAATGCGGGGGTAAGCGGTGATACTTCTGCTTCGGGCCTGTCAAGGTTGTCTTACTGGCTGAGCGGGCCGGTGGATGTTTTTGTGCTGGCGCTGGGCGCCAATGACCTGATCCGGGGCTTAGCGCCCTCGGGAACGCAGCGGAATCTGCAGGCGATCATTGACCAGGTGAAGGCCAGGTTTCCTTTGGTAAAGTTTTTGCTGCTGGGCATGCAGTTGCCTTTATGGGTGCCGGGGCAGCGGGCGGCAGAGTTCAGGCAGCTGTACCGGGACCTGGCGGCTGAAAATGAGATGCCTTTACTTCCGTTTTTGCTGGACGGGGTTGCGGGGATCAAACACCTGAACATGCATGACGGGGTGCATCCGCTGGCGGAAGGTTACCAGATCATTGCCCGCCGCGTCTGGCCGGTATTGCAGCCTTTGCTTTAAGCTTGCTGTTGGTGTTGCTCGCCGGGCTTGACCAGGTAAACGGGTTTGGAGGATTCTGAAATCCGGAAAGTAAGGTTGATCCTTGGGCCAACGGTTCTGGTTGTTTTGGGAACATGGTGTTCGTAATGTTCCTGCATGGTTTCGCCCATAAGTAATAGGCTTCCATGGGTGAGCGGTATATCTATCCGCTGGATGTCTTTTCTTGTTTTGTGACGCACTTTGAAAATCCTGGTGTCGCCAAAGGTTATCGAGGCAATGTGGTGGTGTTTCCCGTCTGCCGGCAGGTTGTCGCTGTGCCAGGCCACAGAATCTTTTCCATCCCGGTAGAGGTTTAAAAGCACGCGATCGAATGTGATTTCGGTAATTTGCTCAACGGCTGCTTTAATTTCAAGCAGCATCGGTGTCCAGGCGTATCCCTGCTCCCCGCCATAGTAAGCGATCAGGCGCGGATCGGCGATCATCTTATCATACATCTTGCGCATGCGCTGCTGCCAGGGTGAGTCTTTAAGCAGTGTTTTATAATAATGGTCCGAGGTTGTTTTGTCAAAAAAATGTTGCCATAGCCGCAGTTCGGTGTCCGATAATTCAAAGTCCTGGTACCTCTTAACTCCCCCGTCGAATAGTGCTGTTTCTGAAAAAAGGTTCATGCAGTAAATTTAAATATTTTGTTTGTTAACTAAAAATATTAGTATATATTATTCCTGTTTGTTTTGTTTTACAGGGTTTTGTTAACAAATTTTCCAATTTATCCACATTTCAATATTTACTAATATTTTTAGTATTATGTTTGCTGTGTAATTAGTGGGGCAAAGGCTTTCCTGCTGATAGGGGGACGAATCATGGATGCTAAAAAGGAAATATTAATCAGACTCCAGCAGGACATCCTGCTGTGGCAGGGCTTTAAGCCGCAGGTCGGGACCAGGGCGGAGCGTATCGGGCTTGGTGAGATCGAGCAGGTCTTCCCCGGCGGAGTCTTTCCCAAAAGGGCCATCCATGAATTTATTACCGTTTTACCGGAAGATTCAGCAGCCAGTGATGGCTTTATTGCAGGGCTGCTTGCTGTACTGATGCAGGACGGTGCGGCTTGCGTGTGGGTGGGTACCTCCCGGAGGTTGTTTCCTGCTTCGTTAAGCGCTTTTAACGTGGAACCCGAGCGGATCATTTTTATGGATGTGCAGACAGAGAAAGAGGTGCTTTGGGTGACCGAGGAGGCCCTGAAGTGTCAGGGACTTGCGGCGGTCGTTTCCGAACTGAATAATGTGAGTTTCATAGAATCACGCAGGTTGCAACTGGCGGTGGAGGAAAGCGGGGTTACGGGTTTTATCCTGCGCAAGGATGCCGGTAAAGCGGCAAGCACAGTGGCTACCGCCAGATGGAAGATCAGTCCTTTGCCCACCGGTACAGCAGATGGGATGCCTGGCCTGGGCTTTCCGCGCTGGCAGGTGGAGCTGTTGAAGGTGCGTAACGGCAAACCGGGCTGCTTTGTGCTGGAATGGGCGGGTGAAGGTTTCCAGGAGGTTAGCGATCATGCTGCCGTGAAGAAACTGGCTAATGAGGTGGTATGGACCGGACGCGAGGGCAGGCAGATTGGATAGTAGGTGATGCAAAGGCGTTTTGTCTCCATATGGTTTCGTCAGCTCCTGGCTGACTGGCAGCTGATCCGTAGGCCGGAACTCGCTGAGGTACCTTTTGTCTTTACAGCGCCAGATCATGGGCGGATGATGATCACCGCGGTAAGCCCCTTGGCCTTTGGTTTTGGGGCGGAAGCCGGGATGCGGGCGGCGGATGCCAAGGCGATCTGCCCGGGACTCAAGGTGCTGGACGATAAACCCGGACGTCCGTGGAATCTGCTGCGCAGGCTGGGAGAATGGTGCGTGAGGTATTCGCCCATCGTTGCCATTGATGAGTTTGGTATGGATGGGCTGCTACTGGATGTATCCGGTTGTACACATCTTTGGGGCGGGGAGCGTGAATATTTAAAAGAGATCGTTTCAAGGTTAAAGCATAAGGGCTATACGGTGCGGGTGGCGATAGCGGATACGCCCGGTGCCGCCTGGGCAGTTTCCCATTATGGTAAAGTAACGCCGCTGGTTCCCGTCGGTGGTCATCCTGAGGCTTTGCTTGGACTGGTGCCGGAGGCTTTGCGTTTGGAGCAGCCGGTACTGGCCAGGCTGCGCAAACTGGGTTTTTACCAGATCAAAAGTTTTGTTTCTATGCCCAGGTCGGTGCTGCGCAGGCGGTTTGGCGGGGATTTTCTGTTGCGGCTGGGACAGGCTTTGGGCAGCGAAGCCGAGGCGTTGGTTCCTTTGCAGGTACCGGTGCCTTTTAGCGAAAGGCTGCCTTGTATGGAACCGATCAGGACGCGTACCGGAATTGAGATTGCCATTACCAATATGCTGGAAAATTTATGCAGGCGGATGCAGACGGAGGGCAAAGGCTTGCGGACGGGGGTGTTGACAAGTCACCGGATTGATGGCAAAGTTGTGCAGATCGCTATCGGTACCAGCGGGGCTACCCATAGTGTTTCTCATTTGTTTAAGCTTTTCCAGCTAAAGATAGACCAGATCCGGCCGGGACTGGGAATTGAGCTGTTCGTACTTGATGCACCTAAAGTGGAGGCGGTCGAAGTTCCGCAGGAGGAGATGTGGACTTCCCGGCCCGGAATGGATGATCAGAGTGTGATCAGGCTACTCGACAGGGTGGCGGGAAAGATCGGGCCGCAGGTGATCCACCGGTATTTACCGGCAACCTGCTACTGGCCGGAGCGGGCGGTGTTGCAGGCCAGGTCTGTTACCGAAAAGCCCGCAAGCGGGTGGCGGGTGGAGAAACCACGGCCGACCGAACTTTTGAAACGGCCTGACCCAGTTGAAGTGATGGCGCTGATCCCTGATCATCCGCCCGCTTTTTTTATTTACAGGGGCGTGCGGCATCAGGTGGTGAAGGCGGATGGGCCGGAACGCATAGAGCGGGAATGGTGGCTGGATAGCGGCGAGCACCGGGATTATTATCAGGTGGAGGATGATCAGGGCCGCAGGTACTGGCTGTTCCGTTCAGGCCACTATAACGGGGATCAAAAGTACAAATGGTTTATACATGGATTTTTTGCTTAGAAAGGGGGAGTGATGGGATATAGTGAATTGCAGGTGACTTCAAACTTTAGTTTTTTGCGGGGCGCTTCACATGCCAGTGAGCTGGTCGATCAGGCGGAGGCTTACGGTTATCATAAGATTGCGGTCACTGACCGGAATACTTTAGCAGGGATTGTCCGGGCGCATGCCGCTTGCCAGGGGAAGAACGTGAAGCTGATCCCGGCCTGTCGGCTGGATTTACTGGATGGACCAAGTTTATTGGCTTATCCGACAGACAAAGAAGCTTACAGCAGGTTGTCGGCATTATTGACACTGGGAAACCTGCGGGCAGAAAAAGGTTCCTGTCACCTTTCCCGGGCTGACGTGTATGCGCATAGTAAGGGCATGATCTTTACCCTGGTGATGCCTGGGGTATTGAACCGCAGGTTTGAGTATGATCCGGATTTTGTTTTGGCATTGGCGCAGTACCGGGAGGCATTGGGTGGCCAGCTTTATCTTGCAGCAACAAGGACCTACCAGGGGAATGACGATAAACTGATCTTCCGTACCGCCCAACTGTCTGATTTTTACGGAATCCCGGTGGTGGCGACCAATGATGTGCATTACCATGATCCATCGCGCCGGGAATTGCAGGATGTGCTGACCTGCGTGCGGGAGAAATGTACGGTTCAGGAGGCGGGTTTCCGTTTGCACCAGAACGCGGAGCGCTATATGAAAGAAGTGGCGGAGATGGAGCGTTTGTTCAGGAAGTATCCTTCGGCCATTGAAAATACGATGGTGATTGCTGGGACCTGTAACTTTTCACTGGACGAGCTGAAGTATGTGTACCCTGAGGAGATCAACCGGAGCGGGCGCGCTCCGCTGGAAGAACTGGAATACCTGACCTGGAAGGGTGCGCATGATTTTTATGGTGAGGTGATCCCGGAAAAGGTTGTCAATATGGTGAATCATGAAATGGCTTTTGTCCGGCAGATGGATTACGCGAATTACTTTCTTTTTGTGGAGGATATCGTGCGGGAGGCAAGGAGCCGGGGAATTCTTTGCCAGGGCAGGGGATCTGCCGCAAACTCAGCGATCTGCTTTTGCCTGGGCATTACTTCTGTCAACCCGATGAAGTTCGACCTGCTCTTTGAGCGGTTCATTTCTTCTGAGCGGAACGAACCTCCGGACATTGATGTAGATTTTGAGCATGAAAGGCGGGAAGAGATCATCCAGTACATTTATAACAAGTATGGCCGCGACAGGGCCGCTATTGTGGCCACGGTTACTCAACAGCACCAGAAAGGGGCGATCCGGGATGTGGGCAAGGCAATGGGTTTATCGGTTGATACGATAAACCGGCTTTCCGGTTCGCTCTGGGAATATACGGACGAGTGGTTTGAAGGAAAACGGGTTACGGAATCAGGTCTGGATCCGGATGACCCGCATTTGAAAAAGACGTTGGAACTGACCGGGCAGATGATGGGCTTTCCAAGACAACTGGGACAGCATACCGGTGGTTTCGTGGTGACGCAGGGGAAGCTCACGGATCTGTGCCCGATCCTGAATGCACGGATGGAAAATCGAACGAATATCGAATGGAACAAGGATGATATTGATGCACTGGGCTTTTTAAAGGTGGATGTACTGGCACTGGGGATGCTGACCTGTATCCGCAAGACTTTTGATCTGTGCCGCGATCATTATGGCAGGCAATATACACTGGCCAATATTCCCCAGGATGATCCGGATGTGTATGACATGATCTGTCTGGCGGATACCCTGGGCGTATTCCAGATCGAAAGCCGGGCGCAGATGTCGATGCTGCCCAGGTTAAAGCCCAGGGAATTTTATGATCTGGTGATCGAAGTCGCGATCGTCCGTCCGGGGCCGATCCAGGGGGACATGGTGCACCCTTATCTAAGGCGGAGAAATAAAGAAGAACCCGTGGTGTATCCTTCCAAAGAGTTGGAGGAGATTTTGGGGCGTACGCTCGGCGTGCCGCTTTTCCAGGAACAGGCGATGAAGATTGCGATTGTTGCCGCCGGGTTTACGCCCGCGGAGGCGGACGGCCTGCGCAGGAGTATGGCCACCTTCAAGTTTAAAGGGATGGTGAACCAGTATGAGCAGAAGCTGATTGAGGGCATGATGGGGAAAGGATATACCGAGGAGTTTGCCCGCAGGATATTTAAGCAACTGGAGGGATTTGGAAGTTATGGTTTCCCTGAAAGCCATGCGGCCAGTTTTGCCTTGCTGGTCTATGTATCCTGCTGGCTGAAGCATTATTATCCTGATGCATTTGCAGCAGCTTTGCTGAACAGTATGCCTATGGGGTTTTATCAGCCTGCGCAGATTGTGATCGATGCACAGAAACATGGCGTTGAAGTAAAGGAGGTGGATGTGAACTGCTCGCGATGGGATAATTTACTGGAAGAAAAGACTGTGAAATATTTTGCGGTCCGTCTGGGATTCAGACAGATCAAGGGATTGCGGGAAGAGGATATGGATCTGCTGGTTTCGGCCCGGGGAGCAGGATATAGAAGTGTTACTGCTTTGCGCGATGTGGGTGTATCGCTTGCTTCACTGGAAAAACTGGCTGATGCAGATGCGTTCCGTTCAATGGGCCTTGACCGGAGGAAAGCCTTGTGGGAAGTTTCCGCTTTGCAGGATATGCCGGTGGAGATGTTTAAGGGCCAGCCTTCTGAAAGCGTATTGGAAACGCAGGTGGAGCTGCCCTTGATGGGTAAGGGAGAGCATGTCGTGCAGGACTATGCAGCTGTAGGTCTCTCACTGAAAGCACACCCGGTGAGTTTTGTGCGCACGCAATTGGATATGCTGAATATCCGGTCCTGTCATACGATCAATAATGATTCCATCGACGGGCAGCTGGTCAAAGTTGCGGGGCTGGTGTTGGTAAGACAAAGACCCGGAACTGCTGGAGGGGTATGTTTTATCACCATTGAAGATGAAACGGGCTATTCCAATTTGGTGGTGTTTGAAAAGTTGTTTGAAACCTTTAGAAAGGAAATACTGCATTCCAGACTGCTGATGGTTGAAGGCAGGTTACAGCGCGAAGGACAGGTGGTGCATGTGATTGTGAGCAAGTGTTTTGATTTCACCAAGATGCTGAGCAAGCTGGTACAGCGGGAAACCGATGAGCTGCCCGTGTTGACTTTGGCCAGGGGCGATGAGAAAACCGCGCCTTATCCTGCACAGGATAAACGGTCACAGGTAAGGGAAGACGTATCGAAAGATGCATTCCATAGGGGAAGGAATTTCAAATAGACTTGACAGACGCAACTGTTCATCAATCTGATTATTGCTGATCTGTTACCAAAAGAATGAGAGAAATCAGGGCTTGCTGTCGAATGGTCTGGTTAATTTTATATTATTGTCGTAGCCAACCTTTACATTGTCCTCTTAAGTGAATCACTTCCCAATTAGCAGACATGCGAACGGCCTGTAGTTTGCCAGTTTAAGACTAGGTTGATTCACTTTCTTCTAACTCTTTATGACGCTCTTTTATAAATTCGGAATGCGCGGTTCCCCAATTATCCATTTGCGTCATAATTGGCAATATGCTTTCGCCAAGTAAGGTTAATTTATATTCTGTTTTTTTTGGATATATATCTTCAGCGCATTTCTCAATAACACCAAAAAATAACAATTCTGCCAACTGCATTTCTATGACACGCGGGGAAGCATCAGAAATGTATCTGCAAATATCAGCCGGACGTACCATGCCTCTTTTGATAGCATCTAAAATGCATAATTTCCACTTCCCTCCAAAAGCTTTGGCGGCTACAAGAATTCCACAGTCTAAATTCTCCTTAATTTTTTTGGTATACATAAATAGCTTTTGACAAATTTACTGGATTGATTCTGGAATAGCCAATCATCGCCTACCGAATCTTTTTTCGGGTATTGTGGGATGTTCTTTAACATGTGAAATTTGCTGTCCATAATCAAGAAAGGATAATAAATGGAAAGCACTACCTCAACTAAACCGAAATTTAAGTTCAACCTAACCGATGGCCTTGCAATTCTAATTTGGGCAATTGTAATTTTTATTACGTGGACGTTTATGCACGCAGCAGACCACTATCTTGAACTTACTCCGGAAGCTTTAGGCAAATATTATACTGTAAAATGTTTTTTGATCGCACACATCACAACAGGCGGTGGATCTATTATTTTTGGCTTTCTTCAGTTTAATAAACGGCTGAGGGGCTACAGTTGGAAACTGCACCGGATTATCGGTTTTCTTTACCTTCTTGCAGTCTTGGTAAGTAGTTTTAGTGCCGTTGCTTTAGCCTTTACAAGTGCTTATAAGGTTAATTTACCCTATGCATTTTCTCTTCAGGTATGGGCAAGTGTTTGGATTAGCGCTACGTTTCTTGCCTATTATGCTGCTCTTAAAAAAAGATTTAGCCTTCATAAAGAGTGGATGATACGCAGTTACCTGGTAACCCTGGCATTTGTAATTTCCGGCTTGGTACTAAAAACACCTTATGTACAAAGTTTGGGAAGCTTTGAAGACATATCTCCTTCTCTTTTCTGGATGGGGTGGTCTGTACCGCTGTTTCTGTATGAAGTGGGCAGAACCAGTAAGATGATTTTTAAATGATGTGAAAGCGAGGGAAAAAACGAAAACATTGAGTTTTTGGTTTGGGTGCAATGGGCGCTGTTTTAGCAGAACTTTTATTAAGTAAAAATTGACCCATAACATTTGGAACCGGACAATTGAAAAGACAAGACCTTTGGCAGCCAAGGGCGCAAAAGCAGCTAGCTCAGTTACAGAAGTTTTAGGGCGGAGTGCCGGGCCTGGTGATGTAAGTCTGATGACGGGTATATTGATTACGCTGGTTCTACGTTCCAGGAGGCAGGGGGTGAGCCGGTTCCAACAAGTACCTGACTCGGGTGGTTTACGGCCATAGATGTCGATGATTGCACTTACAAAAGTTTACGGATAATTAGCGAAAAAGCTATTGAAAGAGCTGGTTAAGGATTTTTGTATTTTTGGATTTGATCTTTGGATGATGAAGGTCTTTCCAGAGATCGCCTTTTTGCTGTAGCCTTGCCAGCATATTTTCTACTGTAAAGTCTGATGGTTTGATGTTGTGGTCAAGTTCATCCCATTCCAACGGCGCAGAAACACTGGGCTGTTTGGCGGGCCTTACCGAGTAAACCGCTGCAAGGGTATCGGCCTGATCGTTCTGGGAGAAATCTACAAACAGCTTTTTTCCCCTTTGGTCAACAGAAACTTCAAGCGTGGTGAACAGTGGTACTTTCTTATGGATTTCAGCACAGGTATGTTCTGCCAGCTGCCTCGCCTGCGTATAGGTGAAACCTTTGCAGGGGATGAATATGTGCATGCCTGTTTTGCCCGATGTTTTAATGAAGGCGGTCAGCTTTTGCTCCTCCAGGTATTCCCTTGCGGCCTGTGCGGTTTTAATTACTTTTTTAAAGTCTTCATCAGATGGATCAAGGTCTATGGCGATATAATCAGGTTGCTCAGGGTTTGAAGTAACCGAATTCCATGGGTTGATATCGATGCAGCCCAGATTGATCAGCCATAACAGGGAAGGCAGGTTATTGCAGACCGCATAATCGATGATGGCTGCTTTGCCCTTTACTTGATGTTTTCTCACTGTAGAATGAATATCCATAAAATCGGGCTCAAAGCCTTCCATGTCTTTGATATAAAATCCTGGTGCTCCGGCACTGATATTTTTGATATGCAGGGACAATGGGCGGTTTTTGAGATGTGGTAACAGATATTCAGCAATGCTATTATAATAGGCAATTAACCCGGCTTTATTGAGCCTTTTCCAAAGCTTCTTTTCGATATTGGTAAGCTGCAGGGTTTCGTTTTCAATCACTATCGTGCCTTCAGATTTAATCTTCTCTTCAAAAATCTTGTTCCAGTTGCTTTCCGTTGACTGCTTACTGCGGGTAGAGCGTTTGTTCTTTGATTTAGGGAACAAAGCGCCCACGGTGGCATGTGTAACAGGCCTTACTTGCTCTTCATCGTTCGGTTCATCCAGAATTTCCGGGCCTGTCAGCTCAGCTTCCAGTTCCGCTTCTTCCTCATTGGTCTTTGATTCAACCGCGCCGGCACTGCTGCGGTTGCTCTGCCAAACCTTCGAATGGCTGTTCATTGCAATTTCAAGTATCGTAAGCCCCGAAATAACAGACTGGTCTTTTTTGGTGATATCAGTATCAAGTTCTTCGCCGTCTTTAACCTTTGTGAGCAGCCAGGCATTTTCCGCCTTACCGTAGGTTTTCACCAGGTTAAACCTGCCCTTGAGTTTTTTTCCCTTCAGTACAATAGGGAGTTTATTTTTATAATAGGAGGAAAGCAGCCAGTGTTCCTGCTCTTTTTTGCCGGGTATTTTTTCTCCGGGTTCGTATGTGCCGTTATCCCATACCATAACCGTACCCCCGCCATACTGTCCCTCGGGAATGATCCCCTCAAAATCTTTATAATCATAAGGGTGGTCTTCCACTTCCATGGCCAGGCGGTGGTCTGCAGGATCCATGGATGGCCCTTTGGGTACCGCCCATGATTTCAGTATGCCCCTGATCTCCAGCCTGAAATCATAATGCAGGTGGGAGGCATTGTGTTTCTGAACGACAAAGATCAATTTGTCATTATCAGGTAAACCGCCCTCGGGTTCCGGAGTAATATCGAAGCTTCGTTTTTCATGGTACTTTTCAAGGTCAGCTTTTTTTGCGCGTCCCTTTGACCTAACCGGGGCTGCTGGCATTTCATCCTCATTTGCCAACCCTTTCTCCTCTGCTATCAGCTCCGCTACGGGCTCAATTTCTTTTGGCACTTCTAGTACCACATCTTTTGGATCTTTATCTTTACGGAAACCAAGAAAGGTAGCAGGTTTGCGTATTCTTTTGGATCTGGTCCAAGTGGCAAATTCAAAATTGGCAACAAGCTGTGGTTTAACGTAATGGATTTTAGCGCCTTTAGTGTCCAGAATTTTGTTTGCGAATGGCGATTTTCCGATTTCAATCTCCTGTAACTGTTTTAATATAGCCGGCATTTCCGACTGTTTGTAGCCTCCGCCGGAACGCCCGATCCATTGCAGCTTTCCGTTTTCATAAGCGCCAAACAGCAGGGATTTGAAAGACCTCGACTTATCGGATTCTGCCCATCCGCCGATCACGAATTCCTGGCGCTTACGGGTAGGAACCTTTAACCATTCATATCCCCTTGATCCGGGGATATAGCTGCTGTCTTTTTTCTTGGCAACAATCCCTTCGAGGTTATCTTCCAATACTTTTTCATAGAGCGTTTTCCCATCTTCGAAACTTTCACTGAACAGGAAAATGTCGTTTTTTTTGACAAGGGTTTGCAGAAGTCCCTTGCGCTGGTAAAGGGGAAGCTCCATCAGGCTGTTCCCGTCAAGGTACAACAGGTCAAATACGCAGTAACGGATGGGTGTTCTTTTGCCGTTATAAAGCTGTAGCGTATCAAAATCGGGTTTGCCTTCCCCGTTCAGCACCACAACCTCACCATCGATCATCAGATCGTGGCCCAATGAGCGCAAAGCCTCGGCAATTAATGGATACTTTGCTGTATAATCCAGACCACTTCGGGAAGCCATCCTCACCTGGTTATTTTCTACCCGGGAGATGATGCGGTAGCCGTCCCATTTCAGCTCATACAAATATTCCCCGTTTTCAATGGGCGCTTTTACCAGGGTACAGAGCATCGGATCGACATGTTCCGGCATGCTCCCAGTTTCCAGGTGATGGTTTTTGCGTGCTGCCATGGCTTCAAACGGTAACAGTTATTTTGATAGATAAAAATAGAACATCGCCTTAACGGTTTTGCCCATCGCCTTTTTACCGGTTACCCAGTCGGATATACTTTCCCGGTCAATTCCGGTTTCAAAGGCAATCTGCTTGATCCGCAATCCCTTTTGCTGCATTTTTTTGTCGATCCAGGAAACGTTTACCACATCGGTCGGAGCGGGTAGCGCAGCATTTGCGCTGACCTGTATTTCAAAAGCCGGAAGCCGTTTCTCAAACAGCTCTTCGGTCCGTTTGACAAGCATTTGCCGGGTGGCATATTTTCCCGACGCCGTTTCGCCCTGTCCAGTTTCCACCTGTATCACATTGCCATCAACCGAAAGGATCTTAAAATCCATATTAAACTGCTGTGAGTGACGTTCGGCTGCCTTCTCCAGTGCTGTAATCTGCTCTATGCTTAAAAGTGAATTTAGATAATGGATATTCTGTATGCTCATGTTAATGTTTTGGTTTAAAAAAGAAGGCCGCGTGCAGCGGCCGTTCTATTAAAGCTGGGGCAGCTGTCCGGCCTTTATATCATTGGTGGCTGTTTTCGCTTTCTCTATCCAGCCCGGTGCTTTTTCCTTTAGCTCGTCCAGTTTGGAATAACCCAGTGCATCTTTTTTGGTCAGGTATTTAATCCCTTCAAAAATTGCGATGCCGATAAGTGCATTTTTAATAAATCCCATAATCGTCTTTTTAGTTTTTTAACATCGCCAATGCCCATTTAGTTTTTGTTTACGGCCGGTTTAGTTTATAATCAAATAAAACTATAGCCGCTTAAAGCTGTTATATAGAACATTCACCTAAATTTTTTAATTATGCCAAGAGGAACAAAAGTGGAAAGGAATTCTGTTTCCAACCAGGATCATGAGATCAGATACGAAGCAGATAAACTCGATGTAAAACCATCTGCAATTAAGGAAGCTAAAAAAAGCGGGTCCAACCAGCGGAAGGATATCGAAAAGAAAGTTAAATAGAAAAGCCCCGAAAGGGGCTTTTAAGCTTTTAAGGATCTGAAATGAAGGTTGCTACCTACAACATCAATGGTATAAACGGCAGGCTGGCTATACTGCTGCGCTGGCTTAAACAGTCAGCGCCAGATGTGGTATGCCTTCAGGAACTCAAATGTGAAAGCCGCCATTTTCCCGAAAAAGCGATCCAAGATGCAGGTTACCATTCCATATGGCGCGGGGAAAAAAGCTGGAACGGTGTAGCTATACTTTCTAAACAGCCTATTAAGAAACTCCGCGATGATCTTCCCGGCGAAGATGAAACCTCTACCCATAGCCGCTACATTGAAGGCTTTACCTTTGATATGGTGATCGGCTGTCTGTATCTTCCAAACGGAAATCCTTATCCCGGGCCAAAATTCGATTATAAACTCCGCTGGTTCTCGCGTCTCGCCCAGCACGCTAAAACCTTGTTAAATACCGGCCTTCCGGTTATGCTGGTAGGGGATTATAACGTGATGCCGACTGAACTGGATACTTATAAGCCTGAAAAGTATAAAGACAATGCCCTGTTCAGAACAGAAAGCAGAGAAGCCTATGCTGCGCTCGTAAACCAGGGCTGGACAGATGCAATCAGAACCCTATACCCGGATGAGCGCATTTACACCTTTTGGGATTACCTGCGCAATGCCTACGGCAGGGATGCTGGCCTGCGTTTAGATCACTTTCTGCTAAACCCACTTCTTGCCGGGCGGCTACGAAAAGGTGGTGTCGACAAAGAAGTCCGTGGTTGGGAGAAAGCCAGTGATCATGCGCCCGTTTGGATCGGGCTCGGAGAAACTGCCAGTGCGACTGCAGATAAAAGCGAGGCAGGTAAAACAGCTGAAAACAAGCTTAAAGAGAAAAAAAGCACTAAAAATACCGGCACTAAAAGCAAAGGCAAAAACAAAACACCCTTAGCAATAAGTAATGATATTCAAGAGCTACTGGATAACGCGCCTAATGCAAAAATGCCCAGGGAAATGAAAGCAATGAAAGCAACCCAGGTAGATATGCCTTTTAATGATCCTGAATGGTTGTACGAAATCAAGTGGGACGGCTACCGGGCGTTGGCGTTTATAGAAAAAGGCAGGGTAGAACTGGTATCGAGAAACAACCTGGTTTACGACCATTTTTCTCCTATCAACAAAATACTTGAAGGCTGGGATATGGATATTGTGCTGGATGGCGAAATTGTGGTGCTGGACGAGATCGGTATGCCTGTTTTCGGTGCGCTTCAGAACTGGAGGGATGAAGAAAAACTAAACCTGGTATTTTATGTGTTTGATATCGTCTGGTATAATAAAAAACTGTTGACCGGATATACTTTGAAAAAGAGAAGGGCAATTCTGGAAGCGGTATTGCCCAGGGAGGATGGTATAGTAAGGCTCAGCCAATTTTTCGATGTAGATGGTGAAGCTTTTTATGATACAGCCAAACGGATGGGACTTGAAGGTATTATTGCTAAAAAAGCCGATAGCATCTATACGGGCGATATCCGCTCTCGCGACTGGCTAAAAGTTAAGGCCAAGCTCCGCCAGGAAGTCGTTATTGCTGGTTACACCCGAAACGAAGATTCTGGTAGATATTTCAGCGCTTTGGCGTTGGGCGTACATGATTCTTCTGGGGTTTTGCGTTATATCGGCAAAGTTGGAACAGGCTTTAATGATGTGTTGCAAAAAGCGCTAATGAAACGTTTTGCTCCCCTGGAAACAAAAACGTGCCCTTTCGATATCGAGCCGGATGTGGACGAACCCTCCAGGTTCCGCCCACGCAGGCTCGGTGCAAAACCTACATGGCTGCTTCCTGAGCTGGTATGCGAGGTAGAGTTTGCCGAAATCAGCCGCGATGGAAAGCTGCGCCAGGCGTCCTTCAAAGGATTGCGCGAGGATAAAGATCCCCAAGATGTTGTACTGGAAATCGCTACAGGCACCAACGAAATAATAGAAGAGGCCGATCATCAAACTGAAGAAATGGAAACAGAAAATAATTCGCCAAAAAACAACCCTAAAAAAACAGTAAAACAAAGAGGCCTTAAACGCAAAATGCCAGAAAAACCACTACTCGAAGGCAAAGCCGAAACGGTAGAGAAAAAAATCGACGGTCAACTGATCAAGTTTACCCACTTGAACAAACTTTACTGGCCGGAGGATGGGATCAGCAAAAGGGACATGTTCAATTATTATGATAAAATAGCTCCCTATATGGTTCCTTATCTGTTAGACAGGCCAATGTCGTTGAACAGGTTTCCGGGCGGCATCCACGGCCAGAGTTTCTACCAGAAAAACGTGGCAGAAACTGCTCCGGAATGGGCGCACACTATGCCGCATACCAACGAAAAAGGGGAGGAAAAAGAATACTTGCTGGGCTATGACCGCGCAACGCTATTATGGATGGCCACTTTAGGCTGTATTGAAATGAACCCCTGGTTTAGTCGCATCGTATCACCCGATAATCCCGATTACTGCGTAATCGATCTCGATCCAGATAAAAATACTTTTGAACAGGTGATTGAAACTGCAGTGGTAACCCATTCGGTGCTGGATGCAATGGGCGTACCTTCGTTTGCAAAAACTTCGGGATCAACCGGAATGCATATCTATATCCCCCTGGGTGCTAAATACAGCTATGACCAATCGCAATTATTTGCCCAGGTTGTGGTCAAACTCGTTCACCGCGAACTGCCATCCTATACCACCTTGGAGCGGATGATCTCCAACAGAAAGGGAAAAATGTACCTTGATTTTTTACAGAACAGGCCAGGTGCCACTATAGCTGGTGTATATTCACTTAGGCCAAAACCAGGCGCTACGGTTTCCATGCCGCTTAACTGGGATGAAGTAAAGCCTGGTTTGACCATGCGCGATTTTTCAATCCACAACGCACCGGATAGGTTAAAGGAGACCGGCGATCTGTTTACAGGTGTTTTAGGTGAGGGTATCGATATGGCTGCTGCAATTGCCAAAGCGAGGGAAACTTTTGGCTAACTTTCCTAGATTTATGCCGATAGCTGTCAACCATAATCCTGCGCTTTTCTGCTTGCCGCCATCATTTAAAAACTTAAATGGTCGGTAAGATGTTTCCTCACTATGGAAACTACTGAAATCAGACATTACATTTCAAAACTTGAGAAATGGACAATTAAACACTATAAAGGATTATTGGTCGGGGGAATACTCGGTTTCTCGTTAACGATGGCATATCTGTTTTACTTAAAAAAGAAAAGGGCAGTCCCTGTAAGACCGGAAAAAATAGGTTTGGATATGGAAAGATATGTTTTTGACATCTTCACCAATGATGGGGATAAACAGGCTATTGTGGAAAGTGGGGGCGACTGTTACTTAGTAACCCTTGATGGCAGGTACCTGGGTAGCATGTGGCGGGATGAAGAACGCGGTATGCAATGGAACACTTCGGACGAAAGTCTAACACCTCATCTTTGGGATATTGCAAGTCAATTGTCGGAAGCTTTTTCGCGCAAGGGCTTTCCTTCGCTGTTAAAAGGTGCCTATCCGGAAATCCATTCGACTGAATGGAAAGGCACAGAAACGCTTGAGATCGTTGTCTCCCCGGAGGCTGACTTAGAAGTATTTTCTACTTTCCTAAAAGACGAAGTACAGAACCTGGTGGATTTCGAAGAGCATCTGGACCTGGTGGTAAAAAAAGCTGACGATGCCTATTTCGTGCTTGTTGGGGTGAATTAGGATTTGTGATATAAATGCAGTCTGCATTTTTAAGGAACAAGATAAATCAAAACCAATTAAATCCATGATTGTTGGATAGGAATGGAAGAACTAGCTTATACCTTCAAAGATAAAAAAGGAGCAGAATTCACCTATACTATTGTGGAGTATGCCTCCGAAGATGTCTTTGACTTTATGCCCAACGGGGGAACAGTCCGCAGGGCAAAAAAACAGGATGGAAAATGGGTACAGCTTTCGGGAGCCGATACCGACCCGGAAATCCTGCAGGAACTGGGGGGATTTGTGGACAGGCACCACATCCAGCAAGAACACGGCAATCAATAACAGATAGGATGGAAACTTACAGAATAGCCCTTGGAGATGGGATGGTACACTCTTTTGAGGTCGAAATATATCCGCACCACCAGCAGTCCAGTTGCCGATATGGCGTTTTCCAGGACGGAAAACCTGTAGCCTCCCTGTCTCCGGACAGTCAGGGCTTGTTGTACATTTGCAAAAATCCGGGCAGCATCAGCGGAGATGTTCTTGATCTGCTTTGCGAGGCCATAGAACTGAGGCATCCGCATTACATCCCAGAATCTCTGACTGATAGTTCAGTGAAGTTACCTTGATAAATATTATAAACTATGGGCATTGATACAAATGAGCCTCAGTTCCGTGAGGTGGAAAAGAAAAAATTTGATGACGGGGTACTTGAAACCTTTTGGACAGATAATGGAATACCCTATTTTATCATAAAGTCTGGTCTGGACCTATCGGAATATGCCCGCCTGGCGAAGCTGTCCCTTGAGCATGACCGGCAGATTGCCCATGATTTTACAAGTAAAGTTACTGATGAATCTGGGGAGCAGGAGGTGAAATTTACCTACCGTTCAAAATGGTTCCTTGAGGGGCTGGCCAACGAAGATATGGAATAAGCTTTATCCTTAGATTGTTTTTCTTGAGTGGTTGCTTTTATCCGTTTTTCCAGCGCGCCGGGTATAGGTTTCCCTTTTATAAAATAAATAGATAATAAACTCCGGTCGAAAGCTATCTTAAAGGGTAAATTTTCAATGGTATTCGAACATCAGCTTGTTGTTTTCAGCGTATAGGTACGTTGTCCCGTTGCCGAGATAGTTATGAATGGGATATCTGCTTTCCATTTTTGTCAGCGATGCGACAAGGGTTTTGGTAACCATCTGCAACCTATGTTTTAAGGTGGTTCTTTTTGCCTCTAGGTCTTTTATTTCCACCTCATTGATCGACGCATCAATATCGTGGCCGATATTGTGGATTTTATTTAAAAGATCTAGGTATTGATTGAATTGTTCCTGAATCGTGTAAGTGCTCATATTAGCGATAAACGCGAAAACCTGCAAAATAGTTTTCTGCCGCGGGTTTGTGATTGATTGTCTGCAAATTCTGATTAAAGGAAAAATGGTCAACACTTTAATATGTGTATGCCGTTTATCTTGCACCAACGCTCATCTTTTTTGCAATGGTGATACAAAATTAGAACCATTGACCAATTGCTTTTAAGCCCTCGAGCGCTTGAGTAAACAAGTCTAAATCCCCTGGGTTCTATCCCCACTTTTTCCACAGGATGAACAGGCGGCATTCAGGATCTGATACTTTATTCCGCGGGTGCCTTAATTGTTACGTTAAAATATTCCCCTTCTCTCTGGCATTCCATTGATGCATCCTTCTCATAAGTAAGAAAAAGCCTCTGCCGGATGTTCTTTAATCCCGTATGATGTCCGGAGTCGTTGAGTCCGGTATTGATGAGGTTGCTTGTTTTAACCTCAATGTACCCCTCTGTTAGATCGATCTTTAACATTCCGGGATGCTCTCGCATACTGAGATTCCCGTGCTTGAACATATTTTCAAGGAGGGTTAGAATGACAAGGGGAATAAATTTGACATTCCCTGCATCATTATCGATCTTGACGATAAATTCTGTCTTTTCCTCTTCCTGCCTGATTCTCCATAGTTCTAATAGCAGCTGGGCCTGCTCCAGTTCTTCCTCCAGTCTAACAAGCCCCGGCCCATTGCCGCTCTCCAGCGCGTAACGCATAATTTTCGAGAGTAAAGAAAGGGTTTTTCCAGCTTTGGGATCCGTCTTATGTATCTTGCTGTATATAAAGCTCAACGTGTTA
Source organism: Pedobacter sp. 22163 (assembly GCF_052045595.1). NCBI lineage: Bacteria > Pseudomonadati > Bacteroidota > Sphingobacteriia > Sphingobacteriales > Sphingobacteriaceae > Pedobacter > Pedobacter sp. 22163. The sequence goes on from NZ_JBQEPM010000002.1 coordinate 616,255, forward strand.
AAAAGGAAATGTGGATTGATCTGCGCCCGGAGGAATGCATTCCTGGCGCTGTTAAGTTCAATCAGGTTTTCTTTGGCCTTAAGTTCTTCTCCATAGGCTCTTTTCTCTAAAAGCTCCCTATTATCCCGCTCTTGTATATAGTAGATCAGGTAGTAATAACCTGATGAGAGCAAAATAAAGTAAACGCTGCGCCAGATGCCTCCATAAATAAACTTTTCATCGAAGGTTATTTTGCTATCACTCATTCCGGGGAAACAGTATGCGATCAGATGATCGGTGCCAAATTTCACAGCAAGGAAAAGACAGAGTTCGATCGCCGTTAAAATGGGCAGCTTCCAGATAAGCTGTTTCCTGTTGGAGTTCGCCACCGGAAGGAGGACCCGGGCATGAAAATAGAACAGTAAAATGTTGACCCCGTAATGCAGCACATAGAACAAAATCTTTCCGGCAGAGCCTGTTGCCATTGCAATCGCAAAGGATTCATAAGCGATAAAAAGAAACCATCCCGCTACATGCCAGAGCGGATTTCCCCATTTGTTTTTTAAGTTAAATATTGGTCTTGCGTAAGTCAACATAGCGATTGCGTAATAAGTTCTATTAAGGTTTTTGTTCGGGCTAAGTTTCTTTTATGAAACAAAAAAGCCACATTAAATTGAGTAAGAGAACAGTATTTGTTTTCCGCTCTGCAAAAGAAAAAACGGGTTCCAGCACTGACCCGACAGAGACAAGTATGACCATCATTACAGTCGGGACAGGAATCATACAAAGTGCTTCACCCACATTGGGAAAAGGGTCAGACCCTTTTTGATACCCAGATGTTCTCCGCGATGAACTCGCAGAACTTAGTTTTATATGGGCTGCTCATCGGTACCGGGTGCTTCCCCAGATAAACGACGTTACCTACTATACGCGTTACGTAGGAACCGTTTATCAGATAGGATTTATGTACCCTGAAAAACTGGTTGTTCGGAGTCAGCATGGCAGATAATTCATTTATCGTCATGTATATCGTGAAGTGTTCCTCTGCAGTAAAAATATCTACATAGTTGCCCGCTCCCTTGATATAGGTAATGGATGTGGTGTCGATCCGGTTGATGATCCCGCGCTGCCCGGGCCTGAAAAATGCAAGGTCATCATAAGTGAAATCTTTGATTTTCTTTACAAAACATTCTTTTAATACCCTGTTGACAACTTTGGCGAAAGTTTCAAGTTCTATGGGTTTGAGCAAAAAGTCCTTTGCCCTGACATCAAATGCCTGCAGTGCGTACCGGTCATGTGCTGTTGTGAAGATAATGTTCGGTGCCCTGTCCTGCAGATTCTCCGCCAGTTTTATCCCGGAGAGGCCGGGCATATCAATATCGAGGAAGATAAGGTCGACATTCTTGTCCTGGCTCAGTTCAGTTAAGGCCTCAATCGGCTTTGTAAAAGTTTTGGCAATTTTAAGGTTTGGGAATTCCTCGATGTGGTCGGTCAGTAAGCGAATAGCCGACCGATCGTCGTCAATAATGACGCAATTGATGGTAGTTTTCATAAAAAATAGGTTGGTGACGCTAATTTAAGGTCTTTTATTCTTTTTTGGAATACTTAAATGTCACTAAATGATTACTTTAGCTGAGTTAGGTGGACTTGTCGCATCAATTTTGCGCTAATTAAAATATCAGTAAATCTGAAAATAGATTTAGGAAGTAAAAGCTGCTGAGAACGTCGATTTTGTTAGAGCGGGAAAGATCGAGTAGGTGAATCAAAATTGTCCAAATACTTTTGTATATGTAGCCTCTAAGGACTTCAGAATTTTAAATGTCTAAAAGAATAGCAGGTTAGAATAATTCTTGGGAAGTTTATCAGTAGGTAGCTTATTCTGGTAAGCCAATAAAAGAACAAGGACCCATAATTCGATATCTTAAAAAACACCTACCTAAAAAAAAGGAAAAAGTTGCCATAATGGAATAGCCTGTTCATTCACGAATCTCAAATTTTGTGAAACTGGAAATAGCTGTAGATATGGTCGGCGCAGACAGTAACTGAAAACCCTTTGAGAGCCCTTACTAAAATGATGATGTGTGAGTATACCAGATTGAAGTAAAATCGTCAGCCACTAATATGCAGTGAGGTATTAAAAGGCTAATTAAGCATTCATAAATTTGTAACAATATGTTAACACTTCATAGTAATGTAAATTTAAAAATATTTAAACCTTATAATTCCTTATATTTCAAAAACATACATCTTAATAACTGTTAGTTTGTTGATAACTCTAAGATCATCCTATTTTTTTTTGCTATATCTTTATCCTATCCTATAAATTTATTAGGAAGTAGTAAGTCAAATTGAAAGGCTTTAAGATTTAAATCAGCAAAATCTTAAGGCTTTTATAGTTTCTAAAAATATGGCTTTAGATATCAAGTTTTTACAACAAGAGGTTCTGGATCAATACATGGCAGATGATGATAATCGCCCATGGATTATTGGTTTCAGTGGAGGGAAAGATTCAACTATGCTTTTACAGTTAGTATGGGCTACTATTGCAAAAATTGAACCTATACTCAGGACTAGACCTATTTATGTGGTTTGCAACGACACCTTAGTTGAAAATCCTAAAATAGCCCAGTTTATTAGAATTACCTTAAAAAATATTCAGGACGAAGCTGTAAAGCAGTCCATTCCGTTAACGGTTCATGAGACTACTCCAAAACTTGAAGAAAGCTTTTGGGTAAACTTAATCGGTAAAGGTTATCCGACTCCAAATAATACTTTTAGATGGTGTACTGAAAGATTAAAAATTAATCCTACAACTGAATTCATTAAAAGTAAAATCAGTGAAATCGGCGAGGTTATAATACTTCTTGGCACTCGTAGTGCTGAGAGCGTAAACCGAGCTAAAAGTATAAAGAAACATGAAGTTAAAGGGGAGCGTTTAAGGAAACATGTTTTACCAAACGCTTATGTTTTTGCCCTGATTAAAGATGTAGAAACCAAAGAAGTTTGGGAATACTTACTTCAGAACAACCCGGGCTGGGGAGGTTCGAATAGGGCACTGGTTACCCTGTACAACAATGCAACTGGTGGCGATTGTCCTTTAGTAATAGATGATACAACTCCATCCTGTGGAAATAGTCGTTTTGGCTGCTGGGTTTGTACCGTAGTAAAAAAGGATAAATCTATGGCTGCCTTAATCGATAATGGCGAAGAATGGATGGAACCTTTGGCCGACTTTAGAGATATGCTGCAGGAAAACCGTAATAATAGAGAGTGGAGAGATACTAAAAGAAGAGGAAGCTATATCGAAAATCCAGATGGATGGGGGCCTTATCTTGAAGAAAAACGCGCTTATATGCTTAAGGTATTACTGGAAGCCCAAAAAGAAGTTCAAAAAACGGAACCGGAATTAGTATTAATAAATTCACAGGAGTTGGTGGGTATTCAGGTAACCTGGCACCGTGATTCACTATTTAGATTCAGTGTTGCAGATATCTATAACGAAGTTTATGGCACAAATCTTCAGGCACACGATTTTGATGTAAAAGATGTTTTTGAGAAGGATACGTTAAAAGAGGTATTTGTTGATGAAACCGATTATAACCTAATCAATGAGCTTTTAGAGGTTCAGCAATCAAGATACATCATGGTAAACAATTACGGTTTACAGCACGATCTTGAAAATCATTTGGAACATTACGTTAGAACAAAATAATATGTTCATTGAACAAATCATTATAAATAACTTTCGGGTTTACCAAGGTAAAAATACATTAAGTTTTGCCACGGATGCCGATCAAAACATTACTGTTATAGCAGGAAATAATGGTTTTGGTAAAACATCTTTTTTAACTTCATTAGTATGGGGGTTATATGGTAAATTAATGAACGATGTAGACGAACGTTATAAACAGGACATTAGTGAAGCAGGAGGATATACCCGTTACTGCGAGAAATTGATGAACCGGCTTGCACAAAGTGAGGCAATGCCAGCAATTGAAGAGCTAAAAGCAACCCGCGATAAAAAAACACTAACTGAAAAACAGTTTATTGATGCCCAGATAGATAACCTATCAAGCTTTAGCGTTACACTTAAGTTTTCGAACATCATGATTCCTTCTGTGCCTTGCAAGCAATTAGAAATTACAAGAAGCTATAATGCCACTACACACAAAGAAAAATTAACGATCCTTATCGATGGACGGGAAAATGAACTGACTAAAAATGTTGGGCCAGAAATCTTCATAAATGATTTTATCTTACCAAAGGAAATTGCAAAATTCTTCTTTTTCGATGCAGAGAAAATTGTTTCCCTTGCAGATGTAAATACCGTTGAAGAGAAAAAATACTTAAGTCAGGCTTATGCTGAAGTATTGGGTATTAAAAAATATACAGATCTGAAAGCAAGCCTCGCTCAGATGCGTTATCGCATTAGAGAGAAGTCCGCAAGTAAGAGCGATCGCAGCGCATTAGATCGCTTAAATAAGCAGTTGGAACAAACTAAGAAAATGATTGAGCATAAGCGAAATCAGTTAGAGGGTATTGTTGAAAGTATTCAGATTAAACGCACTACATCAGATGTTCATCAAGAGCAGCTTATCAGAGAGGGAAGTTCAATCACCATTGAAGAAATTAAAAGATTAAGGGAGCAAAAACATATCCTTGCCGATGACCTTAGTAAAATGAAGAGCCGTTTTAACGATATGCTCGAGCTTGCACCTTTTGCTATGCTTGTTAATAAAATGGCTTTGGTTAAAAAGCAGTTGGAATTGGAGAGTAGCAATAGTGCTGCTGCAACGGCATTGTTAAAATCTAAGTTCACGGCCATTTCTAAGTTAGTAACAGAAAGCCAACTGACTTTGGGCAATGAGCAGAAAAATACTTTGTTAGCTTTAATCGAAGCAGAGTTAATGCCCAAGGATGCGGTTCAGGTTAAGGCATTACTAAGTTTTACGCCAGACCAGCAGCAAAAATTCTATGTGGCTTACGAAAATGTTACCACAACTTTCGGTAAAGCATTTAAAGCCCTTATTAACGATCAAAAACGTTTGCAAAGTGTTTTTAATAATGTAAACAGAAAGCTCCAGGATGGGGAAGCTAAAGGGAAAGATCCTGTGATTGCTTCTATACGTAAAACGAAAGAAAAGCTTGATGAGGAAATTAAACAATTATTGAATGAACAGGAAACTTTAAAAGCCGAAGTACACCAATTGGAAAACGAGGCCAATTCGCTAGCCCGTCAAACTTCTGAATTGAGTAAAAAAGTAATTCTGGAGGATGTAGACAAAGAGAAAGATGAAACGGCGGAGCGCTTAATAAAGAAACTCGATCTTTTTATTCAGAAATTAAAGAATAAAAAGAAAGGGTCATTAGAAAAAAACATTCAATATGAATTAAACAGGCTTATGCACAAAAGTGACTTTGTGAGCCGTGTCCATGTGCTTATTGAAGGCGATTTAATAGATATTGAATTGTATGATAACCAAAACAGATTCATCGATAAGGAATTGCTTTCGAAAGGCGAGCAGCAACTTTATGCCACTGCTTTGTTAAAAGCTCTGGTGGATGAATCGAATGTACGTTTCCCTGTATTTATCGACAGTCCTTTACAAAAGTTCGATAAAAATCATTCTCATAACATTATAAAAGAGTTTTACCCAAACCTTTCAGCACAGGTAGTATTATTTCCTTTATTGCAAAAAGAACTTAATGAAGAAGAATACAGTTGGATGGTTGATCGTGTAGGGAAAGCCTATTTAATTAAGCAGAACGATAAATATAGCTCGGGCTTTGAGCAAACCGAACCAAAGTTATTGTTTACCTGGTATCAACAAACACAGAAAGCTTATGTTTAGCAACATCAGAACTTCTCTAGCCAATAAAGAGATAATTACTAACCTCACCAATAAACTTAATTTAGGTACAGAAAATATTATTTCAAGGATTGCATTTGCCTACTCCGTTTCGAAAGATAAAAAGCTTGAACTAACAAAAATTAAGGATTCCAAAGGGAAGGAATATAACGCCAAGGTTTTATTTGGTGAGTATACCGATTATTACATTGCCATAATTGCATTACAATATGATATTTATGCTCATGATAAGGATATCGGCCGCTACGTAAAGATGCATGTTGATGATGGGTTGGAATTGTTAAATGTTGAATTTCAAACAAACCTCAATACTACTGGTTTTGAGTTTATTTCATCAATGATTGATAAGGGCCTAAGTCAATAACAGAATGGTGAAGCTAAAAACATTTGATTTACTGGATGCCCATTTTTATCAGGACCAAAAGTCCGATTATATTGATTTGCCTCCCAACCCACGTTTTGCATCCTCAAGGGAAGAGTTAATTATTGATCCTAGAAATTGGGAAAACCATTATCCTGTTATATCGAGCTTTACATACAAATGGGTAAAATTCAAATTTGATTCTAGACCAACTTTAGAGCACATCATTCCTAGCACCGATCCTGGAGTGTATATATTTTATATTCAACCAGCCACTACAATCTTGGACATGCCCAAATTTGTCTTATATATTGGGATTTCAAATGCTAATGGAACTGGGCGAGCATTAAGAGATCGCTTGGCAGATTATTATAGTCTGAGTAAGCTGAAGAAAAGAAGCTCACTAATGCGTTTACTAGTTAAATACTATCCACAAACTTACATAGCGTGTTCCACTTTAAAAGCTAGCTCTACAGAAATACTGAAGTTGGAGAAGAGTCTCAATGGTTTTTATTTTCCGATAGCTAATAAAGATGATTTCCCAGTTGAAATCTCACAGGCAAAAAAGGCCTTCAACAAACAATGATTATGGAAAAATTAGTTTTACCATCACTTCGTGGAGTATTGGGAGATTGGGTTTATTATTCATCTTTAATGAGTGCCAGAGATATTAATGAGCGTGTAAAGGCTGCAAAGGATATTCGCGAATCAAAAACGTTAGATGAATTTCTTCAAAGAGATCTAAAAGAAAGAAAAAAGGAGATTGCTAACTATCTACTCAAAAGAGAGGATCGTTTCTTTAATTCTATTATTATCGGAGTTTTTGATGACGTTCCAGACTGGTTTGAATTTAATATACAATCGAACGAACATTTTCGGCTCTCTGATGAGCAGCTTGCTCCAATAAAAGAGTCGATCGGCTTTTTGGTCTTTAGCGGAAAAGAGAAAATGTTTGCAATTGATGGGCAACATCGCGTCGCAGGGATTACTATTGCGGCGCAACAAGATGAAAGTAGGCCTGAAGACGAACAGAAGCTTAAAGACGATCAGTTTTCTGTGATTTTTATCGCCCATCTTGATGATATCGAAGGGAGAAAGAGGACCCGAAGGCTATTTTCTGATATCAACAAAAATGCAAAACCCGTGTCGGAAGGTGATAAAATAAAAATTGACGAACGAGACCTAAGTTCAATTGTTACACGTAGGGTCTATGCAGAATATCCACAATTTAAACGTGGTACACTTATCTCACTAACCGAAACCGCGAAATTGGATACAAATGACGATAAATTTTTCACAAATCTTCTCTCCTTAAACAATGTACATAAGAAATTATCAGCTCTTATCAAAAAATCATCAGGAACCGAAACCTGGGACGAGGTCAACGTAAAGAATCTGCAGGCGGTTGCATTTGGTTTCTATGATTTTATTTTTGAAAATGTGATCGAATATAAGTTGTATTTCTCTGGGAAGCTTACCTTGAAACTGGCCAGAACTGATAATAAGTATTTACTTTTTAGGCCTGTAGGATTGATTCTTTTGGCAAAATTGTATGTATTTTTTGCAAAGAAGAAAAGACTAGAAGTTTTAAAGAAGTACATTAACAAAATAGGTTTTGTATTCCCGAATAGTCCTTATAATAAAGTATTGTGGGACAATGGAAAAATGGAGGCAAAGCTAAGTAGTCAAACAATTGCTTACAATCTGTCCCTTTATCTCTTGGGTGAATATCCTGACGGCGATCTTAAGGGGCTCATTCAGAAATATAAAGGAATAACAAAAGATGAAAAAGCAATTCTTCCCAAAAAGATTTTATAAAAGGGCTAAGTATATTCCTTAGCCCTGATCTAATTCTTAGGCTATATTCATTTCATCACGCTTCTTTAAATAGGCTGCGGTAAACTTACCCCAGTCTTCACGAAGTTCCATGTAATCTTCTTCAGGATCACTGGACATGCTTTCAGCTTTAGCATAGGCAAAGAAGAGCAAATCAATCCCATCTAGTGCCCTTTGGAAGAGGTGGTTGATATAATCCGGTTCCATATCACTCGGGTCCTTTTTCGCAGCCTCTTTAATTGAGTTATAAATTTCTTTTATAAAAGGATGCTTTTTATTAATCTTCACCAAGACCGTCTTATTAAGGTGCTCTATATCCAATAACCCTTTGCCTGGCCACTCCATCTCCAAAGCTACCATGGGTTTTTGTTGCACCTGCGTTGCAAAATCTATTTGCTGTTCGGTGCCTACAATACCCAGACTGTCGGCCACCTCAACCAAACGTTCGAACTCTGCATCAGGAGCCATTGATTCGCCAGAACGCCCTTGAGGCATACTTGGATTACTGGATTGAACAGTATCCTCACTCACAGACCTTCCACCGCTAAAATCATTGAGCGCGCTAGCGGGTTGGGGTAATTTGGATTCTGCCCAGACTTGTCTTATGCGCTTTCTGGCTGCTTTTACAGGCTTGTTCAGGATCAACTTGAGCTCTTTTTTGAGTTTTTCCACGGGTTCGACTCCGCGTTTAATATGTCGGACCTGGAAATATTCATCTAGCGCAGGTGAAAAAGATACTTCAATACCAATATGCCTATCAAGATGACCATTGCGATCCAGATTATCCGACTGTATTAGATGAGGAACCTTGGTATAACTGATTTCACGATCATGTCTTAAGAAACTAATTTTTCCTTGATTGTCTGGAATATGGAGCCGTTTAAACTGCTGTTCACCGAGTGGGCCCTTGATACCACCACCACCTTCAACCAATCGGGTTACCTCAGGAGTGAGATATACTCTCCATTTAACGATTTCATCCTCAATTTTCAGCTCTCCATCTTCAACGAATTCACCCTGCATACTTTCCCCCTGCGCCAAAGCATTGGCATCAAGGTTGTCGATTTGAAAGGTAGGATCATAGGGATTGATTTCTTTTTCTTCAAAAAGTCGATTTTCTTTATTGGGAATGAAGATCTTAAGACCCTTATCAATATAGATTCTATAAGTCCTTGAAAGAAAATAATTCAAGCTGGCAATTTTCTCATCAGCTGATTCAGTATAAGCCTTATCCTCGTTCATCCGGTCAATATTACGCCATATAACTAGTGTGCCGCTGTTAAACCCATCCATGAGCTTGGCATAATCATCTGGAAAACTGTCTACTTCTCGGTAACTATAATTCACCTGTTTTCCTTCCCTGATATCATCAAGATCAAGGTAAGTCATAAAAATCTTTCTACCGGTATTTTTCGAACTAGTCAATGGTGTATAATTACCGAAAGAATCCGTCTGTACATCTAAAAAAGCAGGCTGAGTATAGATTTCCAGGCGCTTAGCTTGGCTAATGGAAGCTAGCTTGAAGCCCACGCCAAATCGTCCGATTCCTTCTCTACTGTTGTAGCGGGTGCTAAAACCTATTGTAAGCACATTGGCCAAAATACCCGCAGCAATGCCTTGGCCGTCATCAGCAATGCCCAAAGAAACAATTTCCCGTTTGGGCTTTGGCGATTTGCCACGCTTCACAGACCTGAATTCCCAGTCAAACTTTATTTTTCTTGCTCCCGCCTGGATTGCATTATCCACAATCTCACCAATTGCATCGGTAAAATTATATCCACCATCCCTAAAGCTTTGAAGAGCGGTGTCAGCTCGAACTAGCTCAGCCGTTATGATAGGTGATGTTGTATGTTGAGTTTCCATCATTTTTGTATTATGCAGTCTTACTTTGTAATAATTTGGATTTCACAATTCCTTTCAAAAAGGAGGTTAGGTCTTCTTCAGGGCAGTGAAGCATTATGAGAAAAAAGGCTTTCTCAAAACCGTTGACATTCCTGAGCTTTTCTCTTGCACCTAATAGAATGTTGCGATACTGTCTAATGCCAACGTTCAAATAGTACTTAATCCTTTCTTCACAGTCATGCCCTGAAAATTTTATATATAATGCGATAGCCTGCCTGGATGATAATTGTGAAAAAGAATCTTTCACAATTGAAATTGCAATTTTGAAATTATCTTCCAATGTTGGCGATATTTCAGTATATTGATGTTGGCTCCTGAGATATTCACTGGTTCCCTGGCAAACACGGCTCCGTGGATTATACTGCTGCGCAGCCTTTTTCTTCCCATCCCTAAACAAATCCTCAGCCAGTTTCTGTCCGTAAGCTTGGCGCTTGATACTACCCAGGACTTTATCTTGAGCAAATTCGAGTGCTTCCAGACTGAAGTTCGATTTAGTACGTTTACGCTTATTTTGAATATGCTCAAAGGCTATCCAGTCAATTTGCTCAATTGCGGTCGGGATAGAGCTCTCCCTTGTAATAATACTTTTCATAAAACTGTTTCAGCGATGTGAGCGCAATGCCAACACCACCATGTGTTTAATGTCCATGAAACCATCAGCCAGTAAGAACCATTCAAACTGACCTGCTTTCATTATCTATGGGATGAAAAGTTTCAAAGCGGAAATAAATTGGCGAATTATTTTTTCGGCAAATCCAATAAATCCTTAGGATCAAGATCCAGGCCCTCGGCAAGGGCGAAAATTGTAGTTAATGAAATATTAACTTTTCCTTGCTCTATGCGTTGCACCTGACTGTATTCTAGTCCTGAGTTGCCTGCGAGTTTTCGAATGCTTAGTGATCTTGTCAATCTGAGCTTTTGCAGGTGGCTACCGAATGCCTGTTTTATTTGATCTTTCTTTTCCATCTATTCATTAGTGGGAAAGATGGTGTGATCTAAGAAATATATTGACGTATGATAATACATCATTTCAAAATATTTTGTCGTACTAAAATTTATTTTAATTTTATTATAATCATGGATGAGCCTTTATCCGATCATGAATAAAAATAATAACTTGAGCAACAACTCTACTTGTTGGAGGAAGATGCATGCCCCTCGATGATGGTTAATACTCTCTTCATAATTAAAGGGATTTAAGCTTTTAATTTTTTATACCCCTCCGCAAATTCCCTCAACCTTTTCATCAGCTCCGGATTATTTACCTTCACCTTCACACCCTTTTTCTTATCAAATTTTTCAACCTCATAGGGTATGCCTTCTTCTTTGTGCAATCTCCTCAACTCTTGTTCTAAAGCCTTGGCCAACCCTGTATCAACTCGTCCCTGTGGTTCAAGTAGATCACGGTTATCTCTCTGTAGCAATTCACCAATCTGATCTAAATTTTCTTCGCTTGGTTGCGTAGTATTGGAATTCCAAGAACTAACTGTGGTATAATTCACGTCAAGCATTAAAGCAACTAATCTCTGAGATGCTCCGGCAACTTTAGTTACCTCTTTAATTTTGTTTTTCTGGATTCCAACAGAGTTTTTCCTCCTCGGCATAAAAAAAAGTTAATTTAGTACTTGGTACTAGTAAATATTTTATTATATTTGTTTATCAGTTATTTATAGCGACAAATAGAGTTGGGACAACCTGGCTTTAACGATGTCTCTCATGAACGAAAACCGTCAAACTTTCCCATGAGCCGACCATGAGTTCGCCGTATCTATTGAATTTGCTATCTTCGTGATATCTTATATTCAATAGGGCGGGCTTCATGTCAGTCTTTTGGGAAACTTAAGCCTAGGTTTAAGCGGTTCTTGACGGTACCACGTTCAAAAGCATTGGAGTTCGCCCTATTGGTTTTTCCAATCTGGTTTCCTTTTGCTTTTATTGAGTTACATCGTTTTACATAAAAACTAACCGTTTATGAAAGCGAAACCACCATGATTTTTCAAACCACGCAGTGGGATGAGTAAAATCAGGTAGCTTCATCACAACTGTAAACAAATTATGTACAGATGAAAAAATTAAGCGCCATCAAATCGTATTACTTCCAGGAAGTGATACTCAAGTATTCCCTTAAACTCTTGTTAAAGAACGTTATCTGTTCTCCATCGTAATGCGCGTGCCGGAATTCCAGGTATAAAATAGCCCAATGAAAAAGCAGGGGTTGGTGTGAGAGAGCGCACTGATTCCCGTGGGTTAATTTAGCTTGGTACCAGCCCTTTATTGCTTGTTAGGCAATTGTGCAGTACTATGGTTATTCGCATTCCCAAGGTAGGTATCTTTTTTTTAATAAGCAATACGGTTTGCCGTATCCGCATATTTTATGTGGAAGGGGCTGGTTTTTGCGCCTTTTTTACTCAAGTAATCCGGAGCATCTGGGTGAGTTCTTTCTGCTCGTTTTGCCATCGATCAATTTTAGTTTAGCATTTTTAATCCTGCAATATGAAAGCCAATAGTAGTTATTTGCCACTTTTTTTTCTTTGTTGGGCTTTTCTATACACTCCCTTGGCTTTACTGGGTGGGTTTCCTTCGGAGGCTGGGGAGCATGACTTGGTTGTCGGGGAGAAGCCTTGTTCCAGGCAGGTGCTGGGAAGGTTAGGTCAGGAGAAGATGGGAGTAAGTGGTTTTGGTTGTTTCTTTTCTGCTTATGGCCCTGTTCTTGGTGTTTGAGATGGTGGGAATGATTATGGTGTTATTTTTTGTTTAACGGATAATCGCCTGACTGGATATGGGACTAAGTAAATGTTATTGTTTCGACAGGCTTTATGCTTTGAAGCCAAAGAATCCTGTATAGGAAATAGCAATGTGGGGGACTTTTCAATAGGTTCTTTAATGATGATAATACTTTAGGTTCCCCACATTGTTATTTGCGTGTGATCGAAAGATCTCAATTCCCTAATCAACTTAACCGAACATTTTATGAAAAAAATAATGATTTCTATCGTAAGGGGATTTGTATGCCCCGGATTTTATGATAGCTTACTTAAGATATTTACTTTTTTTTTGCTGGTTTTTGCCCTATCCGCAAATGGGGCTACAGCACAGGTTCCAGTACCTGCCAATGGTATTGCCATTGGCGGTATGGTTCCTGATGTTTTCTGGACACATCCCTTTCAAGGAGAAGGGGATGAACAGATTCTAATGTCCAGCTATAAGGGCAAGCTTATTATCCTTGATTTCTGGGCCACCTGGTGCGGACCTTGTATTGCCATGATCCCAAAGATGGATTCATTGCAGAAGGCCTTTGATAAGCAGGTACAGTTTGTCTCTGTGGCTTATCAGGATAAGAAAACAATTGTACCTTTTCTCTCAAAGCTTGGGCAGCAACGGGGTAGAGGCTTTGATATTCCTGGAGTTCTTGGTGATAAATTTTTGGGGCAGCTGTTTCCCCATAAGGCGCTGCCACATTATGTCTGGATTGATGGTGCTGGAAAAGTTGTTGCCATTACTGATTATAATGCTGTTACTGATGCATCTATCCGGAAGATGCTGGAAAAACCTGGTTCTGGACTTCCTTTGAAAGATGAACTTCTGGAATCTGGAGGTCAGGCTGTCGTTTCTGAGAAGATTGCTGATGATGTCCGCTTTCTCTCCTCTCTCCGGGGATATCAGGCAGGCGCCGCTTCGGAATACAAGACAGAATGGATAAATGATTCTACTGCTTTTAGGCTGCGGATTGTAAACCTCTCGCCCTTGAACCTCTTTTGGTATGCCTATAGTACCCCGGTTTTTGAGGCGAAAAAGTATATGAAATATGAAATCGCGGATACTTCGGTTTTTACCACTAAATCCCGCGGACAGGCTACCAGGGACTGGGTCAGGAAACATGGGCTGACCTACGAACTGATTGTTCCCAAGGCGAGAATGGGGGAATACTGGAAGCTGATCCAGGGGGACCTGGTGCGGATGTTTCCGCAGTATAGCCTGCAAAAGGGAAAAGAACTGCGCGATGTACTGGTCTTGCGCCGCAAAGGAAACGGTAAAAGTTTCGCCTCGGAGTCTAAAAACTATTCGATGAAAGGATCTGCAGTGGGTATTGAAATGAAAGGGGGCAGTTTCGAAGTGCTTGTAAATAACCTGGATAAATTCTGGCTGCAGAACCTTAAAACGCCTGTTGTGGATGAAACGGAGTATAAAGGCCGGGTGGATATAAAGATTGACGGAAACATGGTAGATGTTCCCTCAATAAACCGTTCGCTTTCAGCCTATGGCCTTGAGCTTGCTGCGGCCAAGCGGAATGTTGAGGTGTTTACCATCCACGATACTAAAACCAGGTGATGATGAAAAGAACCAGATTTTTATGTGCCTGCATTTTAGCTTTTAGTTTTGGATTTATCCTTTGTATGATGCAGGGCGTTGCCCAAAAAGCTTTTAACTTATATCTGTATTCAGCTAATGACAGTATCCCATTAAGTGGAGCAAACATCAGGCTTAATGGTAAATCAATAGGCTCAAGTTATGCCGGAGGAAAGGTAACCTTAAAAGTGGCTCCCGGCACCTATACCGTTGATATTGTTTATGTAGGTTACCGTACCAGGTCGATGAGTTTAAAGTTTCCATTGGAAAAAGATATTCCAGTTTACCTTGAACGTGGAGCGGAAGATCTGGGGGAGGTTACCATCAGTACAGGCTATCAGCAGATTTCAAAGGAAAGGCTGACGGGTAGTGCCGTAAGGGTTTCAACAGAAGTAATCAACAGAAGTGTCGGTCCGGGGATACTGGAGCGTTTGGCGGATATGGTTCCCGGTCTGACCTTTAACAAAGGCGTTGGCGTGCAGCTCAATGAAAGCGATATCAGTATCAGGGGTAGAAGTACACTTTTTACCAGGGCAGATCCTTTGATCGTACTTGATAACATGCCTTATGAAGGAAGGGTGGAAAATATCAATCCCAACGATATCGAGAGTATAACGGTGTTAAAAGATGCGGCTGCGGCATCGATATGGGGTGCCAGATCGGGCAATGGGGTAATTGTCATTACCAGTAAAAGGGGGACATTTAACAAACCTGCTGCTTTCAGTTTTTCCAGTACACTGAATATCGCTGGCAGACCGGATCTTTTCGGAGAGTCCAGGATGAGCAGTTCTGATTATATTGATAATGAGATCAGGTTATTTTCTACAGGCTTTTATGATGCCAACCAACAGTCGGACAACCGGGTCGCCCTGACACCTGTTGTTGAATACCTATATGCCGCGAAAAACGGGAAGATTTCTCCGGCTGAAGCGCAAGGGGGGATCGATAGGCTGCGGGGCGTTGATGTGCGGCATGATCTTGAACGTTATTTTTATCAGCCTGCTGTTCAGCAGCAGTATGCACTCAATGTACAGGGAGGGGATGAGGATTCGTATTATTTTCTTTCGGGGGGCGTTGATATCAACCGTGCGAACCTAAAAGGCAATGGATACAGACGCTATACGATAACGGCCAGTAACCGCTACCGTTTGTTTTCCGGAAGGCTTGAGATCAGCCCGGAGTTCCGGTTTACCCAAAGTGTTACTGATGCCAACAGGACTATTGATGCTGTAACTACAAACTACTACGGGCTTTATCCTTATGCCAGGCTTACCGATGACAACGGTAACCCGGTCCCTTTTGCTTCTGTATACCGTGCCGGGTTTGCATCAGAAATGACGCAGAAGTATCCCGGGGTGCTTGACTGGAATTTCTATCCTTTGCAGGAAGTCAAAAGTCCAGGCTCAACTGTATCTCTCCGTGATTACCGTATGGGCACACAGCTCGATTACCGTATCGGGTGGGGACTGAAGCTTTTCGCGAATTATATTTATACATCAAGCTCTTCAGAGAACATTTCTGATGCAGGGCTGGACCGTTTTTCTACCAGGGACCTGATCAACCGGTTTTCTTTCGTCCGTGCTGATGGTAGCCTCGGACGGAATGTCCCAGTTGGGTCAGTACGGGATGAGCAGATGCGCTCCCTTGCAAACCATGCTTTTCGTAGCCAACTGAACTATAACAAGGTTGTTGGAAACCATGATGTTTCGGCCATAGCGGGTGTAGAGATAAAAGATGGAAAGACCACGATCCGTAATGCCAGGCTTTACGGGTATGACAGTGAACACGAATCTTCCGGTTATGTAGATTACCTGGCCTATTATACCCTTCTTTATAATCCAAACAGTACATTTAACCAGGTTTCCCAGAACAATGAAAGGAATTCGCTCAGCGACAGGTTCATCAGCTACTATTCAAACCTTGGATATACTTTTAAAGACAGGTACACCTTTTCGGCCAGCGCCCGGATGGACAAAAGTAATATTTTCGGGGTTAAGACAAACCAGAAAGGGGTACCCTTATGGTCGGTAGGCCTGAACTGGAATATCGCCAAAGAACCTTTTTTCTCTTCGGAAGTAGTTGATGAGCTGCGCCTCCGGTCGAGTTATGGTTACAACGGAAATGTAAACAACAGCCTCTCTGCTTTTACCACCGCGGTTTACAATCAGGGGACAGGCAATTCAAATAACTTTTCTTACGGATTGCCATATGCCGTTATCCTTAACCCTCCGAACCCGCAGCTTAGATGGGAACGTGTACAGATACTGAATGCGGGTGTTGATTTCTGCCTGTTTGAAGGAAGGCTTTCGGGATCCATTGATGCCTACTTAAAAAACGGAACGGACCTGATCGGGGCAGCGCCTTTTCCACCGTCTTCCGGGATAAGTTCGTTTACGGGCAATACTGCTGCCACAAAAGGCAAGGGGATAGATGCAAATTTCGTTGTGCCGATATTAAGAAAGGATGATCTGAAATGGACGGCAAACCTGTTGTTTAGCTATAGCCGCGATATTGTTTCAACCTACCTGCTCAAGCAGGCTTTGGCCTATCAGCTGATTTCCAATGTTGTGCCCGCAGAGGGGTATCCACAGTATTCGGTTTTTGCCTATAACTATGCGGGCCTTGACCCAAAGACCGGAGATCCTTTAGGCTACCTGAACGGAGAGGTCAGCAAGGATTATGTGAAGATGGTGAACAACCCGGGCAGGTCTGATATTTCTTATGTGGGCACCATGAGGCCTACTGTTTTCGGTTCGTTCAGAAATGACCTCAGCTACAAGGGGCTGGGCCTGTCTTTCAACATATCTTACCGCCTGGGATATTATTTCCGGCGCAATGCGCTGGTGTATAACCAGCTATTTGAAGGCAGGGCGAGTACAGGTGATTATGCCTTTAGGTGGCAGAAACCGGGCGATGAAAGCTTTACCGATGTTCCCTCGATGCCACTCGTGAACAATCTCTCCCGTGACAGTTTTTATGGGGGATCAAGGGCTATGGTGGAGAAAGGGGATCATATCAGGCTTCAGGATATCAGGCTCTCTTATCAGCTTCCCTCAGTTTGGTGCAGGAAGCTGGGTTTTAAAAGTTTGATGGCTTATGTCTATTCTTCAAACCTTGGGATCATCTGGGCTGCTAATGATAAGGGGATAGACCCAGACTATCCATCGGGAATAAAACCACCAAAACAGTTTGCCTTTGGTCTCAATCTTGGATTTTAAATATGAACAATATGAAAAGAACTTATCTGTCTTTATTTGCGGTGACAATAATACCATTGTTTTTTTGCGCATGCGATAAAGATTTTTTGGACAAAAAACAGTCTGCATCTCTTCTGGTGCCAACGAAACTTTCCGAGTTCCAGTCGCTTCTGGACAATACATCACTGATGAACAAAAGCCCGGGCCTTCAGCTTCTGGCAGGGGATGAACTAAGCCCTGCAGATAATGGTTACGCTGCTTACAAGCCTGAAGAAAAGAACTCGTATATATGGGCAAAGGATATATTTGAGGGGAAGGCCTCCTCTGACTGGACTTATCCTTACCAGATCATTCTGGTTGCCAACGTCGTTCTGGACGGCTTGAATGAGAACAGCTCCGCCGCTGCTGAAACCGGAGCTAAAGATGTAGAAGGCCAGGCGCTGTTTTTCAGGGCTCTGGGCTACTTCTATCTGAGCCAGAAGTTTGCCAAGGGTTATAGTGGAAGTGCGTCTACTGATTTAGGCCTGCCTGTTAACCTTAGCTCGGACGTTAATCTCCGCCCTGGAAGAGGGACGCTGTCCCAGATTTATGGGCAGATGACTGATGACCTTAAGAAGTCTGCATTGATGCTTCCCGCTGAAGGACTTGCTACAAACAGGCCCACAAAGCCGGCGGCTCTGGCCATGCTTTCCAGGATCTATCTGTTAATGGGAGATTATAACCTTTCGCTGGAGTATGCCCAGGAGTGCCTGAAACTGAAGTCAAAACTTTACGATTTTAATGTATCTCCTTTTTTAACACCAAAGGGAAATGTCGAAGTTCTGTTTAATACGGGAATGGTCAGCTATACCTTTTTAAACTCTACGCTGAATTTTGTAGACCAGCAGCTTTACAATAGCTATGCTGATGATGATCTTCGGAAAACTTATTATTTCCTGGCCAGGACCGGGGGAAGGTATACCGCAAGGGGACTGATTTATTCGTCCAATATAGGCCTTTTCAGCGGTGTTGCCTTAGATGAGGTTTACCTTAATAAAGCTGAATGCCTGATAAGATTGAACAGGGTAGAGGAAGGGATAAGGGTTCTTAATGAGCTGCTTATCAATCGATGGAAAACAGGTAAATACGTTCCTGTTTCTGCAATTGATCAGAAGGATGCCTTAAAGAAAGTACTGATTGAGCGCAAGAAGGAGCTGTTGGTGAGGGGGCTGAGATGGGGGGATCTCCGCAGACTGAATCTGAATGTAGAGACTGCTGTGACGGTTACAAAAAAAGTAGGCGCAGCTGATTATATACTGCTTCCAAATTCTCCATTATATGTTTTTCCCATTCCCGATCAGGAAGTTGTTCTTTCGGGAATTGAACAGAACCAGCGTTGATTTTAAATCGTCCGTGGCATCAAACTGGCCGGGGAATATTTCCTGGCCGGTAAGGTGTCAATTTGTTCAATTTTAAAATAGAATAATTATAGGTGGCAGAACGGGATTTCCAGAGTAAAAAAGTAAGCTCCTTAAAACAAAGTGTTTAAGTCAGTCAGCTGATTAGCGTGTTAAAGTCCCCTTATTTCTGATCACCAGCATCATTCCGGTACGGGAGATATAGCTGAAAGGAGCCCGGCCAACAGGTATGTCAGAAATAATGAATGTTTGCTAATATATTTCAATATTGATAAAAACCACTTTATCAGTATATTAGCGTAACCAAACTACTCATTAAAACGCTACATCATGTCTCAAAAACCGTCTATAGCATCGCAGCCTAGGCTGGAATCATCTTCCGCCGAATGGCAAAAACTTCAGATTAAAATTAAAAACCTGATTGCCTTATGTGTTAAAAAACAGCATGCCCTTGAGGTGCAATATGAAATTGCCAAACTCATGCCGCTAAGACATTCAATAGAAAATATGAAGGAAAAAACGGCGCAGCAGCAAAGCCGCAAGTTGTTCTGCGAGCAAGAATTCTATTTTTGTTTAAATACGCTGATGCTGGATGAACCCAATCTGAAAATGGCATATGAAAGTAGAAAAAACATCAGCTGTCTGGCCAGAGGAAACTGGTGTCAAAAGAAGTTACATGCCGCGGCTCCTGAAGGGAGGGCGTTTTATGGTTTAGTTGCAACAACATTGGTGATGCTGTTGGTAGTAACGGTTGTGAACATTGTAATGGTAGATGGGACGCCTCAATTTATTAAACAGAAAAATGATTTAATGACTGTCATACTTGCTGGCGGTTTGGGCAGTATAGTGAGTATTTTGGTCAGGTTGCAGGACTTTAGCAAGATGAGTGATACCTCCGTTCTTTTCTTTACGGGATGTGTGAGACCTTTGATTGGAATAGGATTTGCAATATTTCTTTACGGACTCATAAACGCCGGAATGCTACCTATCAAATTAGAAGGAAAGGAACATTATATTTATCTTTCAATCTCTTTCCTGGCAGGTTTCAGTGAGCGGTTAGGTACCAGTGTGGCTAGTAGATCAGAAGCGGTGCTTGTTAAATAAATCAGAAACTTTACATTTTACTACTGTAAAAAATGTCTTCTGTCAGGGAGATCGTATGAAACACAATTTCCAATTAAATTTCTGCCTGAATTCTAATTCTTGGTCACTCAAAACATAGAAAAAAAACGGTTTTTTGTTTGCATTTAGCCCGTATTTGGATTGACGATTTTATTTTCTATTTTGGAAGCTCCTTTTCGACTATTTCTTTATGCTTAGGTCAAAATATTTTTTTACGGGTGCTGAAGGACGGAAGTACACCTGTACACTTCTTATTTTCCAGGACGGGTATGAAAATGTGTATAGCTTTCGTATCGACTTTGATGGGAATCAATTAAATATTGTCAAAAGGGGTTCCGCCTGGGAATACCATAGCGGGAGGGACCTTTATCTGGATCGGTGGGTCGCGGAACTTGGAGAACAGGTTGACTCTGGGAATTTTGGATAAAGTATGTAAATCCTGCTCTTTCTGTTTAGCGTACCATTAACCAGGAGGACTAGAATTGCGCTTGGTGTTTCGCTTTATCCAATAATTTCTTTCCGGTGCTGAATTCCCCAGTCCGTCAGGTTGTTGATTATGGTCTGTAACGTTTTGCCGTGTTTGGTAAGCTCGTATTGAATGGTGACAGGGTGCGTGTCTAAAACGGTTCTTTTAACCAGCTTGTTGACCTCCAGCTCTTTCAGCTCCTTACTGAGCATTTTGTTTGAAATTCCGATAACATCATTTAGAATGTCGGAGAATCGCCGCTTATTGTAATGGCATATCGATGAGATGATGTAAATTTTCCATTTTCCACTCAAAACATCCATGGCATCATGGATGGCCATCATCTCTTTTTTACGATCATTTTGATCTATTGGTTTGCAGTCCATGTTACTTTGTTACCTCAAGGTTACTGTTACTTTTTGAAACAAAGTAACTAAAATATATTTATATAGCCTAATTTTGTTGCTCAATAATCAATAAAATGAATAAATTAAAGAATAAGGTCGCTGTTATAACCGGCGGCAACAGTGGGATTGGTTTTGGAATTGCCGAGGCCTTCAAAAATGAAGGTGCAGTGGGCGTAATTACCGGTAGAAACCAGAAAACATTGGACCGTTCAGTAACTGAACTGGGCACTGACTTTTTGGGTGTAACAGCAGATGTCACGGTCAACAAAGATCTTGAAAACATTTTCAATAGAACCACCGAGCGGTTTGGCAAGATCGATGTCCTTGTAGTAAATGCTGGAGGTGTCGTTGATGGGATGCCGATGGCCGCAATTAATGATGTCACTGAGGAAAACTATGACAGTTATATGGATCTCAATCTGAAAAGCACCTATTTCACCGTCCAAAAATCGCTGCCTTACTTAAATGATGGTGCATCGATTATACTCATCGGATCTAGTGCAGCTCATCGGGCTGCACCCGGGATGACCATTTACGGCGCGGCGAAGGCAGCTGTCATATCGCTTGCCAAAGGATTGTCTTCGGATCTGCTGCCCAGAAAAATAAGAGTGAACACGCTTTCACCCGGGTCTATTGACACTCCGGTTTTCGGAAAGATCGTCCCCGAAGAGCAATTGGATCAGGTGAAGCAGATGTGGATCGATATTACGCCGGTTGGCAGGCAAGGGTTGCCTTCAGATATTGGGAATGCTGCTGTATTTCTGGCTTCTGAGGAATCATCCTTTATCGTGGGTACGGAAATTCTTTCTGACGGTGGTCTGACCAATATCAGCCTGATGAAATAGGAGCGAAAAATAAGCAGACGAAAGGTGTTTAACAAAATAAACCGTCGAATGGGACTGTTTGAAGGTTTATTTTGTTAACTTATTTAGGTGAAAGTTATTCATTTATTGGTGGTTGGTACCATCATTGACATAGCTGCATAGAATATTGATTGCTATAGACCAAGCGATAAGCAAAAATCAGCCCATTAGAAAATGCGTTTTTTTTTGCATCAGTGATTGCAGCGGCAGCCTCCCGATATGGGAGATATAGCAGAAAGCCCGGCCGATAGGGATGCCATCAATAATAACCCTACCCAGGACTTTACCTTTTTACTATTAACACTTCCATTATCCCTTTTGCTCTACATTGATTTTATCTGTGAAAGTGTCACCAACAATGTAGCAGGTCAGTTCCATGGTTAAATGCGGGATATAAAAGATTATGGTGTAAATTTATTGCCTTACCTGATAATTAAATAATCTGCTTTTTCTTGATTATTTCCAGGAAATGTTGCTTATAGGTATCACCGATTAAAATTTCCGAAGAGACATCTTTAAGTATAACGCGGTTTCCATCAAGGGCGGTGATTTTCTTTATGGCAATGATGAAGGACTTTTGAACCCTGATAAAATATTGCTCAGGTAACTTTCCTTCGATTTCCTTCATGGTGGTCAGGGCGACTGTACGAATGCCGTTGTGATGGAAAGCCACGTAATTTTTCATGCCCTCGATGTAATCTATATCGATGAGATTGATTTTAATCATCTTGCCTTTAATCTGTCCCTTTACCATGAAGTATTCAGTTTCTATGGGATTTTTAACCCAATCTGTTTTAGACTGGCTGATTGCTTTTTGGGCTTTCGTAACCGCCTGCAAAAATCGGGTCAGGGATATGGGTTTGATAAGGTAATCAACCACATCAAGGTCAAATCCATCGGGTGCAAATTCGCGGTAAGCAGTAGTCAGGATAAAATGGTAGTTTTCGTGGCGGACGGTTTGAATGAATTCTATTCCCGATATTTCCGGCATATGGATATCCAGAAATATCAGGTCCACCTGCTGTCCGCTCAGAAAGGTAATGGCTTCAGTGGGTTTTGTAAAACTGGCGATCAGGTTCAGTTGAGGAATAGACTTGATGTGATGCTGTAAAACTTCTATAGCATGTGCCTCATCATCAACAATAATACAGTTTATCATGGTAAAGGATATTGTGGCTTGGTAAGTACTACCGGAAATAAAGGGGAATGTTTACTGGTATTGTATGCTGTTGCCTTGTTGTGGTAGATCTGAAATAAAATCATTTCAAGCGTGTAATCAGTTTCTGTTTCTTGGATAGAGAGCTGATAATCTTTTCCGTAATGATGGCTTAACCTTTTTCTGATATTTTCCATGCCTATGCCACTGGATAACTCTTTAGGGCCTTTTTTCTTTGCGTTATAGGTTTTCAACTGTACATAACTTTCCTCTTCACTAATGTTCAGGATGATTTTCGCTGGGTTTGACTCATCGGTACAATTACCGTGTTTTAATACATTCTCGACGATGGTAATCAGGATCAGGGGGATAATACGTGCATTTGCAGTATGGCCGTTTACCTCGAAAAGTACTTGCAGTTCATTGTTAAAACGGAGCTGGTTAATGTTGATCACATTCCTGATGTGTGCAATCTCTTCTTCGATCAATGTGGTCTCGTCCTCCCTGTCCTGTTTTAAAGAATAGTGCATGATCTCACTCAGCGCCATAATTCCGTCGGCCAGTTCTGAAGACAGCGGCAATGATTTAGCATAGAAAAAATTAAGCGTATTGTTTAAAAAATGGGGATTGATCTGGGCTCTGAGGAAGGCATACTCCGCGTGGTGCTTTTCTTTTTCGATAATGCGAAGCCTTTTTTGATGTTTAATGGTTTCGTTGGAGTAATAATACCCGAAGGCAAAAAATGAATATTTGATATATAGCCAAAGAACGGCAATTGCAAACGTCCAAACATGAAAAGTGGTGGTGGGCCCGCCATTGGCTTTTATCAAAGGCCGGATATGGTACGCTGTTACAAACCAGTGTACATATGAAAACAGGTAAACAGCAATTACCGCAATTACTAGGGGAATGATTTTTACCGGACTGACATATTTAGCGAATACAAAAATGCATAAGTAGAAGGTACAGATATTGGGAAACTGGCTAAAGAAAAAATCTCCGATACTAAATGCATAGTCTTTCGGATTAAGGGCAAATTCAATGAGGGTACTTATCAGCATGTATACAACCCAAAAAATGACATGGAACAGTATTATTCTGTGATTTTTTTTCATGTTTTTATTTTGTCCTGTGTGTTCTTACAAAATCTATCCAGTCAGATACTTTGAGTGGAATTTCTATATCAGGCTTGATCCCGATGTTATCCAGTGGCTGCCCGGGCAATCTTAATGATTTACATGCAGGATAACCCAGGCGATAAAAACCGCAAGGCAGTTCAATCCTTACCACTTCCAGATAGTCTATAGCCCCGGATGAGTTAGTGCCGTAAATTTTTACCTTAGAGCTTTGTTTTGCCTGTAAGATGAAAAGTTCCGCAGCACTCGCCGTGCTCTTGTTGACGATCAGAGATACATATTTTGGATAGCTTAATACTTTAGGCATTCTGACCGTATCCACAGGATATAAAGGATAAAGCTCACCAACGTGTGCTTTGAGAATACTGAGATTTCTCTCCAGTACCTTTTTTCTGGTGTCGGATGCATTTAATGGGATCTTGCCATAATAATCCCGGATATTTTCTTCGGTGGCCAGTACGTTTGCGCCTTCAGTTAAAATAGGACTTGTATAAAGATACGGAATCAATTTATCGTAACCGAGCACTGAGCCGCCGTAATTGTTTCTAAGGTCGATTATTAAATGATCCCGTTTGTCCAGTTCACCAGCGTTTTTTTTGATAAGACTATCCATCACTTTTACATTCTCTAATGATGCAAATGCAGGCATCTCAAATAAACAGGTTTTGTCATCCAAAATCCTAAATACCGAAGATATGGCAGAGTTCTGCTCATTTTGAGAGGACTGAGGAACAATAACTGAGTTTCTATACCATTTTGCAGTAACATTGGCATCGCCAAGTATTAATGTATCTTTTCTTTTATTAAATGAAAGAGAATTAAGCGAGTGATCAACAGCCCTGTAATACTTAAGGAAATACTTGCCGCCTTTTTTGGAAATCTTTAGTTTTACCTGCCCGGGCACCCATCGCGCACCGTCAGCCTTAATAATAAAGCCAATGAAATCATTTTTTTTTTCTTTGTCCCTGACTATCCCTATCTGGTAAGCTCCAGACTGATCTTTCCACAGGCCTTCCAAGCTGTCCCGACCACTTTGCTTTTTGTTTAGATAAGAAGCGAAGATCGAATCTGTCCAATTCGTTTTCTCCTCTTTCGAATAATAGGTTCTAATTTGTTCCTTGCTGTAGCCACTATCGTCGTAAGTGACACCAATGTGCTTATCATTAAAGAAAGCAAGCCATGTCCTCAAAACCGGCAGGCACTGATAGGTAGCTGCTTTATTAGCTTCATTCTGTAGACTATCGGTAAATCTTTCAAATTTGTCTTTGTTTGAGAAATTTACCTTGTCGCTGTAACCAGCATAATTTTTTTTTATTCTTTCGACTACGAACTTAAAATTGTCCCCACAATTGCAGTTTTGGGCTTTTGAAGAAAAAAAAATGAAAATAAAAAAAAATGGAACGAGATTCCTTACATATTTGGACATATTGATTTTTATCAGTATTCAGTTTTATGATTTAATAATGCCTGCCTGACTTTATTAGTTGCTGACAGTTCCAACCGTTGGCTTGTTTTCCACACAAGTAGGTTCTGTAGATAGACCTGCGGTTGTTCCCGTAGTGTCTCCACCGTAAATTTGTCGCATTTGCTCTTTTGTAAGGTTCATGATCGGCTTTCTTTTAAAAACGAATTGTACTCTTTTTGTTAGTTTCTTGTTGTTCATAATAATAGGTATAAAGTATCTGTGAAATTAATTAAAAGTATAATTTATTAGTATAGTCTCCAAGTGTAATACACCAAACGGTTATATTTCAGGACGAAATGCGTGTATGGTCGGTACATCTTTTAAATAGAAATTCCAAGATCTATAAAAAATTTATATCTGACCTGATCCAATTGCGCTACAGATTTTCTGCGATTCCACGTAGTTTTTATGAGTCGAAAGTGTCATTTAGGATTTTTTTTCGAAAGTTCTGTTCGATAAAGAACGCCTGGGCGCTTCGATTTCATCATAAAAAAAGCATTTCTTATCAGTTTTTTTTCGTGTTGGTCAATGAACAGTAGGTATGTTGTCCATCTGAGAGGCGGTTTGGTGTAATTGTGGTTTTGGCCCCTTTGATTAGAGATAAAAAGTGAGAAACTTAGTAAAAACAAAGAAGGGTGGCAAGCGTGGCCTATTCTATGAAAATTTTATTTGGAACCTTCTTATCAATTACCTGAACAATATAAGCGATCACAACTTAACATGAATCTCTTTACAGCACAGAAACAAAACCTGGAAAGTATTGCAACTGACCTTGTAAAACACTTGCATGTTAGGGTGACCAACCTGACGGCGGAGAATTGTGTACAGGAACATCCTGAATATCCCAGTATTTTATCATTGAGTGACTGTTTAGATAAATGGAATGTAAAAAACGACGCCTTTAAAATTGACAAAGCGGATTATGACCGGGATGATCTGTTATTCCCTTTCACTGCGCATTTCCCTGAACATGGCGGAAGATTTATTCTCGTACATGGCATTGAAGATGGAAACATACATTATAGTGATGAATACCAGAAACATGCTTTAATGAATGAAAATGTTTTTCTGGAAAGATGGGATGGGATCGCACTTTACGCGGAAAAAACCGATCGGAGCGGCGAGGAGGGTTACCTGGGACAGTATGTATTTGGTTTTCTACAAAAAATGCTTTATCCTACCGCTTTTGTTTTAGGTCTTTCAATGCTTGGGCTAACAATTGTTTCTCATTCTTTTTCAGGAAATTATCTCGCTGTGTGCTTGGTCAAATGTATTGGCTGCGCAATTAGCATGTTATTGCTTATTCAAAGTGTAAACCCAAAAAATTCACTTGTACAAAATCTATGCAGCCTAGGCGGTAAGGGCGGTTGTGATACCATCTTAAAATCGAAGTCCGCGCAATTGTCTCCCTGGCTGAGCTGGAGTGAGATCGGACTATATTATTTTACAGGCTCGTTTTTACTATTACTGATATATCCTTCTTCTATCGGTTTACTGGCATGGTTGAATGTGCTCGCGTTACCGTATACCATCTGGTCATTAAGCTACCAGTTTTGGAATAAGCAGTGGTGTATTTTATGTTCTCTTATCCAAATTGTCCTTTGGGCTGAGTTCCTGGTGAATGTGGGTTTTCATTCTTTCGGTAAAACATTTGACGTAGCGCTCTTATATATGCTGCCCATTTCTTTTTTGACGCCCATTGTCGTATGGTCATTGTTAAAAATATCATTTAAACGAGCGGTGCGGCCCTTCAAGCAACAATTGAATAAGTTTAAATATAATACTTCCCTATTCCGGCAGGTTTTAACCAGCCAGCCTAGGTATGCGGTTGGTGATGAGCTTTTCCCTATTTTATTAGGGAATCCAACCGCTTCAACAGTAATTACAATGGTCAGCAATCCTTATTGTGATCCATGTGCAAAAGCGCACACCCTTATGGAAGACTTATTGAAAACTAAAAAGGATATACTAGTCAAAGTTATCTTTTCTACTTCAGACAGCGATGATGACTTTCGCACAAAAGCCGCGCGGCATTTATCGGCACTGACCTTATCAGATGATAAGGAGCTTGCCGGGCAGGCGTTGGCACACTGGTATTCGAAAAAAGAAACCTATGAAAACTGGTCTGCTAAATATCCACTAGCTAACAATGATAACGGTGACAATATGAGGAAAAAACAAAAAGAGTGGTGTGAAATGGCGGATATTACTTTTACGCCGACCATTCTCATAAACGGCTATAAGTTACCGAGTGTATATAGTCCTGAAGATCTAAGGTATCTTCTGAACTGAAGTATTGGCAAGAGATATATCCAAGAGAATCTGAACGAAATTTTTGCGCAAAAAGGGCAGATAAGTTGCAACGAAGCTGTCCGAAAAAAACGAATGCCGGCGTTTACCTGCATCGCTGAAGTTGCTCCTGCGTGATGGACGACAAAAATATTTACAACAACGTAAACCATTAAAAAATGAAAAAAGTAATGTTACTCAGCAAAGCTGAGATGAAAAATGTAACCGGTGGAAATGTATGTTCAACAGGTAATTGGGCGAGTTATGATATCTGCTTTAATTGCAGCATTGCGTATGGTCTTTCATTGGAGCATGCAGCGAATGCCTGCGCGCGTTATGCACCTAGTCAGACAACTTAAATTAAAAGTAAAATAACAGGTCGCATGACCTGTTATTTTACCTATCTTACTATTATCAACTACCAAGTAATATGAAATATATCAAAATCCTATTCCTGTTGCTCTTGCCCATTGTGACCTGTAGTCAAGTGATGAACTATCATATAAAGACAGTTCTCGGTACTAATGTTAAAGCTAAGTATGCCTACTTAGCGATGCCCAAAAATCTGAGCTCCACCCAGGATACGGGAAAGTTCCTGATTGTCCCGATCAACGATGGGATCGCCGAATTCAAGGGTACAGTCGACTTAGGAGATGATATTTTAAAGACTGCGTATATTTTTGTTGACGATAGGGCTAACATTACCATGCCTGAAACAATTTCCAAGGTAAAAGAAGGTATCTGGTCTGCTAAGGCAAGGCATATTGTTGTGGAAGATTTGACACTGGAAATAAAAAATAAGGATTCTTTGGCATCAGCGGGTATTACAAAAGGTGGCAAGCTGACCAAAGAAATGGAAGAATACTATAAGATGTTGGATAATGATCAAGAGATTGGATTTTTAAAAAAATATCCTGATTCACCAATGAGTCTCTTTCAATTGCAATATGTTGTCTTGATGTATGAACTTCCACTGCGTTCCCAGCTTGAAGCTCAGGGTAGAGATCCCCGGGTATATTATCAATTGCTGTCCGAGCGGCTAAGGTCAACTAAGCAGGGAGTTGCATTAAAGAAAAGAATGGATCGTCTTTTTGTAAAGTAAATAAATAGGATGCGATTATTAACCTTATTTTTCCTGATCTGTTTTCAATCACAATTTTTATTTGCGCAGACAAGTAATCAAGGCCCTTTGAAGGTTATTGCAGATCTAAAAGGTTTGCAGGACTCTGTTCAAAAGATTGCTATTGTGATCAATACCATCAGCAGCGCTGCCACCAGATATGATAGTGGTACCATTATCGATGGTAAACTGTCTTTTGCAATGGCTCTGGAGGAACCAATGCTCCTTAGCTTTATTTTCTATTGGAAAAAATCGAAGTCAACGTCAGTAAGTTTTTGGACGGGAGCTTCCATGCAGGAGCTCTATTTTAAAGATGGCCTGCAGCCCGCATTGAGGAACAAAACATCTATTAACCAGGATTTTTTGGAAATAGACAGGCAGGAGCGTTCCATCAAATTCAAAAGGGATTCATTACTCAAAAACGTCAGCTATGAAAACAGGTCCATTGAACAGGTCGAAGGTGAAATATCCCGATTAAAAGATTCCCTTGCTACTGTTATTGAAGAGAACGCATATAAAAAAAATGTGCTCATATATAAATCATCTGTGGTAGGGTTATATGCACTTTGGAAATACGCAATGACGCCAATCGCGTCTCCAAGAATAAAATCTAAGCCCGACTTCATCCGTTCACTCTATCAATCGCTTGATACAGGGATAAAAAGTTTTCCTTCCGCGAAGATATTATCTGCTAAAATTGATGAAGCAAAAGCAATCGTAAAAGTACAGGAAAATATACCGGATCTTGTTTTGCAGGATCCAACGGGGAAAAGGGGGATTGCGCTGTCAAATTATAAAGGGAAGTATCTCTTGCTTGATTTCTGGGCAAGTTGGTGCGGGCCTTGCAGGGACGAAAATCCCGCTCTGATCAAAGCTTTCCAAAAATTTAAATCAAAAGGCTTTGATATTTTAAGCGTGACGCTTGATCGCCAGGGGGATAAGGATAAGTGGATCGCTGCCATGCATAAAGACGGTATAGATTTATGGTCGAATGTGAGTGATTTCGATGAAAAGGCTAAATCACTTTTCGGTGTCACCGCCATTCCCTCAAATTTTCTCGTAGACCCTACGGGCAAGGTCATCGCCCAGGACCTGCGGGGTGACATGCTGGAAAAGAAGCTCCAGGAGCTCTTTCCTAAATGATCAATACCTAATTTTAAAACTGCTTACTTTACTGTTATTTATTTAACCAATTCCGAAATTGAAGTCCTTCGTCTACTACCAGCAGCCCGATCAAATGGACTGTGGCCCGACATGTCTGCGCATGATAGCCAAGCATTACGGCAAAAACTTTAGTCTTCAAAAGCTGCGAGATCTCTCTGGCATCAACCGTGCGGGTGTTTCGCTTTTGGGCATCAGCGAGGCGGCAGAGAAGATTGGCTTCAGGGCTAACGGAGCACGTCTGGATATTGAACTTTTAAATGAAGTTGAGCTCCCGCTTATATTGCATTGGAATAAAAACCATTTTGTAGTACTTTATAGGATAAAGAATGGCCGGTATTATGTTGCCGACCCGGGAAACGGGCTAATAACCTACTCTGAAAGTGAATTGCTGCAATATTGGATTGGAAAAGCTTATGATGGCAGTCTTGACGGGTTTGGGCTAATTATTACCCCCACGCCGCAATTCTATGAGCAACAGGGAGATGGTGGAAAACCATTAGACCTTTCTTATCTTCTCGGCTACCTAAAGCCGCATAGGGCATTGGTGGTCCAGATCTTAGTCGGTCTTGGCGTTGGGAGTCTCTTACAGTTGATCTTGCCTTTTCTTACCCAGTCTGTCGTGGACATCGGGATCAATACAAGGAACCTGAATTTTATTTATATTATTCTGATTGCCCAGACCATGCTTTTCATTGGCCGGATGAGTGTAGACTTTATCAGGTCCTGGATCTTGCTGCATATCAGTACACGCATCAATATTTCTATCCTGACCGATTTTCTCATCAAATTGATGAAATTGCCAATCAGCTTCTTTGATACAAAGATGACCGGAGATATCATGCAACGCATGAACGACCAGAAACGGATAGAATCTTTTTTGACAGGTTCTACATTGAGTGTTATATTCTCCATGTTCAACCTGGTTATATTTAGCTTTGTACTTGCTTATTATAACGTGACCATTTTCCTCATTTTTTTGGTAAGCACGATTTTATATAGTTTATGGGTTGTCATTTTTCTTAAGAGAAGACGTAAGCTTGATCTCAAACGATTTGATCTCTCTGCCAAAAATCAAAGTTCGATCGTTCAACTCATCAATGGGATGCAGGAGATTAAGCTTAATAATTGTGAGCAACAGAAACGCTGGGAATGGGAGCATCTGCAAGCCGGGCTTTTCCGTTTTAGTATTTCCAGCCTGAAGCTTGGACAGTACCAACAGGCGGGGACCTTTTTTATCAACGAAGGTAAAAACATCCTTATCACCTTTCTGGTCGCCAAGTCGGTTATTGACGGCCAATTGACCTTGGGGGCTATGATGGCAGTTCAATATATTATCGGCCAGCTTAACAGTCCTATTGAGCAGATGCTGGGCTTTGTACAGCAGCTACAGGATGCTAAGATTTCGCTGGAACGTTTGAATGAAGTGAGAGAACTCGCAGATGAGGAGCCGGTTGAAAAAAGCTTTGTGAAAGAGCTTCCAGATGATATGAGCTTATCTCTACGCGATATCACATTTACTTATCCGGGGGCGGGAAACGAAGCTGTCCTTTCAAAGATAAACCTGACTATACCACAGGGTAAAACCACGGCTATAGTAGGTATGAGCGGAAGCGGTAAAACAACCATATTAAAACTATTGCTGCGTTTTTACCAACCGCAAAAGGGCGATATTAAAGTCGGTAGCGGTTACCTTGACCAGATCAGCTTTCGTTATTGGCGCGGCATATGTGGCGTGGTGATGCAGGACGGCTTTATTTTTTCGGATACCATTGCCCGGAATATTGCCGTTGCAGATGAATATCCGGATATGGTCAAGCTTAGGCACGCCGTCCATATGGCGAATATAACAGATTTTATAGAAAGCCTGCCTCTTGGCCTAAATACGAAAATCGGCACCGAAGGAAACGGGATCAGCCAGGGGCAGCGGCAAAGGATACTCATAGCGCGGGCAGTATATAAAGATCCCGAATACATCTTTTTTGATGAGGCAACTAACGCCCTGGATTCCAATAATGAAAAGGTAATCATGCAGAATCTGGAAAACTTTTTCAAGGGACGGACGGTCGTCGTAGTGGCGCACCGGCTGAGCACTGTTAAAAACGCCGATAATATCGTGGTGCTGGACAAGGGTATCATTATTGAACAGGGAACGCACGCTGAATTGACCAGCTTGAAGGGTGAGTATTATCAGCTTGTGAAAAACCAATTGGAATTAGGTGATTAATTTTTATCATTATGCCAGAGACTAGATTACAACCGCAGGTTAACAGCGAGGAAATTGACGAAATTATTACAGCGGTACCATCATGGATATTGAAGTGGGGAATTACCCTGGTATTCGGCATTTTGGGCAGTATAATCTTACTATCCTCATTTATCAATTACCCCGACATCGTTAAAACCAGCCTGAAAGTCAACTGCCTAAATGCCCCGAAGGCTGTACTTGCCAAACAGACAGGAAAGCTTAGTGCTTTGCTTGTTTCAGAAGGACAGTCCGTAAAATCGGGACAAGTCTTGGCGTATTTGGAAAGTACTGCAAACGCTAAGGATGTGGTGAGGCTGAATCAGGAGCTGAAAAAAGTACAATTAAGGATTGCGAAACGCCAATTTGAAGCTATTTTACTACCCGAGGGGCTAAATATCGGCGAGCTTCAGGGCAGCTATCAGAACTTTTACGGGCAGTATCTGCAATATCAGGCAACCACCAAAAATGGCTATTACCTTAACCGTATGGCGTTTCTTGAAAGGGACCTGAAAGATATCAAGGCGTTGAACAGCCAGATCTTAAAACAGCAGAAAATCCAACAACAGGAATATAAGAACCAGGAAGAGGAGTATGAGGCGTATAAAAAATTATATAAGAACAAGGTCATTTCCCGAAGCGAATTTGCGCAGCAGGAAAACAAATATTTAGCTTCGAAATACCCGCTGCAACAGAGTGAGACGGCAATCCTTAATAACTCTGGAATGTATAGCGCTAAAGAAAAGGAGCTTTTAGACCTGCGTCATACGATATCGGAAGAGCAGGCAAAATTTGTTCAGGCGTTAAACCAATGTATTACCGAGAGTGATTCCTGGATCATGCAGCATATCTTATTTGCCCCTGTTGATGGAAAGGTTAGTTTTGCCGGCATCGTACAGCAGGATCAAAATATACAAGCGGGGCAGGAGGTTTTTATTATTAATCCGGGCAATACAGACTTCTTTGGGGAAATACAGATCCCGCAATATAATATGGGTAAAATAAAAAAAGGCGCAAGGACATTGGTGAAAATGCATAGCTATCCCTATGAACAATATGGCATTA
Organism: Pedobacter sp. 22163; assembly: GCF_052045595.1. NCBI lineage: Bacteria > Pseudomonadati > Bacteroidota > Sphingobacteriia > Sphingobacteriales > Sphingobacteriaceae > Pedobacter > Pedobacter sp. 22163. The sequence goes on from NZ_JBQEPM010000002.1 coordinate 649,639, forward strand.
TCAGGGGAAGACTGACCTATATTTCTGATGTGGCTTTTCATGACAGTGTATTTGTTGCAAAAGTAAGCTTCGAACATTTTGAGAATAAAGATCGGGATCGAAAGATAGCCCTCAAGAACGGGATGCGGGCTGACGCTGAAATAATTACAGAAGAAAGCTCTTTACTGCAACGTTTTTTTAGGAATATAACCAAAATGCTAAATAGCGGCTAGACTGGGCATTTCGGTAAAAATGGTTCTTCCCCACTTTTGGTGGTAGGATAGATTATAATGAAATTGAGTAGCAAAGCGCCTTTTTAATTGCTCCTTGACTGATACATTTTTTTCACAACTAAAGCGACATTGTTTTTAACCCAGGCGTTTCGGTCATTTTCAAGCAAAATCTCCAATTATATCTATAATGGCTTCAATCTCCAATTCCTTAATTGCCGCTTCCAGCTTATGGAGCGTTTCATTGTAAAATTTATCCATCAAGTTATTTTGAAATTAAAGTGTTATCTGACCGCTCCTTTGATGTCTTCGTTTGTTCTATGAACTGAGGCGATTCCTATATTAGCCTCTTTCTTCCCATACAATGCCAAATAGAGTATTCTCTAACGACCAAAACTGCCTTGAGGCAGATTGTGAAGTCTTCATCTAGGCAGTTTTTTTGGTACTTGAATGTGGAGTGATAGGACTATTCCAAGTCGCTTTGGAAAACTGTTCGCAAATCTTTTATTTGCTCTGCAAGGGTAACATCCTCTGACCATTTGAAGTAGAGTTCTGTAATCTTATCTCTCCTGTCTGGGAGTACCTCTCTTTTGGTTTTTGGATACCAATGTAACAGCTCTTCTTTTGTAAGGTCTGTACAATAGATGGGTGAACCGCCTTGCTGCCACCAAGATTCACTTATGTTTCCAATATCAACAGGGTCATATCCAACGGAATTGATTATATCTGCTACCTTTTCTTTTGCCTTGATATCGTCTCCGGAAATTGCGAGAGCCAATCTTTCCTTAGATTCAATTGGGCGACCGTTGAGAAACAAAGAATGAGAAAGCATTGTATTAAATGATTTCACGACAGGAAAGCTTATCTGCTTTGAAACCCAGTCACTTTCAATCATACCATTTTCTATCTCTTCAATTTTACCATCTCTGTATGGATAATAATTCGATACATCAACTACCACTGTGCCCTTTTTAACCTTTTCAAAAAGTCCTTTAGGCAATTCGGGTATATTTTTTGTCTGAAGGACAAGAAAAACAACATCAACATCCTTTACAACATTCTCGACAGTAACTGCTTCTGCTCCAATTTCATTTGCAAACTCTTTCAAGAATTTCGGGTCTTTTTCGTTTGCAATTTTCACATCATGATTTGCTTTTCTAAGTATTTGGATGATTACTTTTCCAATATTCCCAGTACCAATAACTCCAATTTTCATACGATTTTATATTTTAGTTACGACTACCGGGCGCCACCGCTTACCATTATAATTTCACCTGTCGTCCATTGTGCCTCATCCGAAGCTAAAAATGCCGTCAGGTTGGCAATATCTTCTGGAAATCCCATTCGGCCCAATGGAATACCTGCAACCAATACTTTTTCAAATTCTTCGTTTAAACCTGCCTTTTGTGCTCCTTCTGTTCTAATAGAGCCGGGGTTGATTTGGTTAACTCTTATTTTCCTTGGAGCTAACTCCTTAGAAAGCACTTTTGTAATTCCGTCTACGGCAGCTTTACTAGATGCATAGGCAACAGCCGTTGCTGGTGCCGAGGTTGCTACAATAGAACCAATATTGATGATGCTGCCACCATCGTTAAAGTGACCGAGTGCTGACTTGACTGCAAACATTGGTGCAAATACATTTGTGCTGAATAGACGGTTGACCTCTTCTAGTGTTGTTGCTTCAATCGGCTGAAAAGTGAATACACCGGCGTTATTTACTAAGATGTCAAGTTTACCGAACTGATTGGCTGCTTGCTCAAATAATGATTCTAAATCTTCTGTCTTAGTTACGTCTGCTTTTATAGCTATTGCTTTAGACCCTGAAGTTTCAATTTCATTAACGAGCTTGTCAGCTGCGTCTTTATTAGAATTGTAGGTAAATACTACATTGGCACCATCTTTTGCTAATTTTCTAACGATACCAGCACCAATCCCCTGTGAGCCGCCTGTTACGACTGCGGCTTTGTTTGCTAATTTTTTGCTCATTTTTTATCTATTTTAAAATTGTTTCACAAAGGTACTTTTGTTTGTTTCCATATGATACTATTATGAAAATAAAGTAGTTACTTTGCAGTAACAATAAGCCGTTTAAGAGATGAAAGATGTGAGATTTAGTTTTTCAAAATGTTCATTGACCCGTTCGATGGGAATTGTAGGCAACAAATGGAAACCTATTATAGTATATGTGTTGCAAAAACGCAAAGTAAGATTTGGTCAATTAGATGCCTTAATTCCTTTAATCACGAGGAAAGTATTAACTGAACAGTTAAAAGAATTAGAAGATGATGGCGTAATCGTAAGAGAAGCATTCAGCGAAATACCTCCACGTGTCGAGTATTCATTGACTGAAAAGGGCCTGGAACTTCTGCCAATTTTAAATTCAATAATACTTTGGAATGAAAAATATGAAACAGAACCCCAAGAGAGCTACTGTACAACCAGTTCGTTTTTTAAGGAATTAGATATGTAAAGATATTTTCCAGTCTTGTTGCACCAAATATTGTAAGTTGGGATCATCCTTAATACGCTCCATTTCGCTTTTAACAATATTTACTATGTCTATTTTTTATCTGACGGTAATTGCGTATGTTCCGCTGAAAATGGTTCTTCCCCATTTTTGGTGGTAAGATAAATTAATAATGAAATTGAATAGCAAAGCGCCTTTTAATTGCTCTTTGACTGATACATTTTTTTCACAACTAAAGCGACATTGTTTTTAACCAGAAGATGTAAACTAATTCTAGTATTATAACTCAAAAACGACAAGTAAAATCAGGACGAGTCACAAAAAGTGGGAAAGAACCTAAAAATGGCCGCCCGTTCCGCATTTAAACTGTCACCCATTTCGCTTTAAAGTGACTACCTGTTCCGAGACAAACTGGCCATTCTGATCTTTCAATCAGCTTTTTTCACGGCTGGCTTTCGGGAATAATCTTTCAATTTCTGCATAAATAAAGGCTCCTGGGAGCATATCTACGATTCGGGGTCGACTATGGTCGCTTCGCTGGTTTGAAGGGGCTATGGTGTTTTTTAAATCCTTCCAGTACCTGCAAATGGATTTTGATCGTTAGGAAGTCTGATAAGATTGCTTGGATGATGTGTTTTTAAAGTGAATTAAGACTTCGACTTGACTCAATTATTTTTAGATACCGGCCAGCGTGAGCGCTGCTGACCGGCTCTGTTGCCATTAAAATGGCTGTTTTTAGTTGATTGCAAAATCGCCGGCTTTCAAACTGCCGGGAAGGGGCGTTGAACTGGCAGGAAGTGTTGGGCTTGTGCTTTCAAACTGGGCGGTACAATTCTGTTCGATATTGTCCTCGCATCTGTAAGAATTTTCATCATACCCGTCATCTCCGTTGCTATCTTCATGTAAGGTGCCTGCATTCTGCCAGACCGCAGGTGAAACCGCTGTATTGTAATAATAGGTCTGGCCAACCAATTTCGGTTTAAAGGCGCTTTGCGTTACAATTAGACCAAGAGCTACTAAAACAGCCAATAATGGCATTTTGAATTTTGAAGTTTTCATAATTTAAGGATGTTTTTTGCTATTGAAAAAACAGGCAAAAAAGTTTAGTTTAAAGGTTGTTGATGATATCTGGTTCAGGATATCTGCTGGTTTCCATAGCTGGCCAGTCTTTGCTGGCCGGTTTTCATTTTATCGCTGTCACAGCATCCTCCTTTCCGATCGATAATTGTATACCTATAATTCCCAAGACGAGGAAAAAGATGTTAAATATCAGGTGGTTACGCCAGCCTAATTGTTTTAATGCCCCGCCACAGGAGCATGGTATGTTCTTAAAATATCCTGATAATACCAGGATGATGTATATGGTGAAGGTGAACATTAGGATTGAGGAGAGAAGCAGCCCTGTGCGTCTCCACTTTGGGGAAATAAGTAAGGTAGCGGCAATGAGTTCTATGGCCGGCAATAGCCATACAACAGTTTGAGCGGTCAGCAATGGCAGATGTTGCTGTTTGATTTCTTTGGTAAACTGATCTATATCGGTCAGTTTGGATAGCGCTGCATATATCCATAGCAGGATCAGAAGACTGACAATGCCCTGTAGTATCCAATATTTTGTGCTTTCCTTTTCCATGGCCTGTTGAAATTTTAACTAAAGTTCAATAGACCCTGGCAGTATTATGCTAGCCAAAAATCACTTAATGGACAGTAAAGCGTGTTTTAGTGGTGATAAATGTTACTATTTTAAGAATTTGCCTCTTATCCGGCTCAAAGTTTTTGGGTCTATCCCTAAAAAACTTGCAATTTTTTTCTGTTCACAGACCAGCGCGATCTTTGGATAGTCCTTTAAGAATTGTTCATATCGCCCTTCTGCGTCCAACCGGCTCTGTTTAAGCTGGTGCGAAAACATTTTTGTCTTCATCATGCGGTTCAGATTCGCCTGGATCAGGTGAAACTCGGGAAAAAGTTTGTACAGGTTGCCGATATGTTTGTCAGGAATAAGATAAAGGGTGGTGTCCTCCAAAAATTCTATCGCGAACTTTGAGTTACCGCAGATCTCCATTTCCCTTTCTGTAACAAGAAAACCTTCTTCAAGGTAAAACATCATGGTGATTTCCTCCTTGGTTTCGTGCTGCTCAAGATAAAGTCTCGCACTACCTTTAAAAAGTAAGCTAAGTGTGTTCAGTTCACTCTGAGCGGGGTATATCCGGTCTTTGGACCTGTAGTGTTCTTCTAACATTACATATCTAAGGTATGCCGCCAGTCCAACTGACACAGGCGGATGAGTCCCCATCTGCGCTATAAATTTTTCTTTGTCCATATTGTTTTTGTTTCAAAGAAAGCCGCTTTTCTGCTGTTGTCAAGTTGCTAAAACCGCAACCCTGGGCAACCGTTGAATAGTTTAGCTTTTTAATCAAAATTTAATTGCTAAATGGGTTATATTTGCGCTATGATATAAAAAAGAGAATAAATATAATTAAGATATAGTAGCAATAGCTATTTGACTGTTTCAGAAATCCGCAACACTTCGAACAACACAGGAAAAATAGATTGGTTGCCTACGCTATGCGTGGGTCCCTTTCTGTCTTGTGTTGTGGGGCGTTGCGGCCCTCTGAAGCAGGCGATAGGTCAACCCGCGCTTTTTTATGGACGAAAACCTGCAACACCCAAACCTTTTCCTTTTAAACCTTCCAATCGCTGAGCTTCCGGTCACAGAAGGGTTCATACTGCGCAGCAAGCTGATGGGATTCTTTTCCCTTGGTGAAATCGTCAGTTCCGACCTCCATGAGGTTTCCGGGTGGGAAGATTATAGCGAAAGGTGGTATCTGGAGCTTGTCCATCTGCTCGAACGTAATGGCCTGATCCATTTGATTTCCAGGTAGCGCTAACTCAACGCCTGTGCCCGGGCAAGCATCTGGGAGAGCTTTTCGATAACTTTTTTGACCCCATCCGATCCTTTAGCATAATAGGCATTCTTAAAACTTTTTTCCGAAATTTTTTCTGTTTCCCGGGTGCTGTAATGTCCGATGACGTATTGGTGTATTTTCTTTGGCTTCTCCTCCAGTATGATCCCGCATTCCACCTGGAGGTGTATGAAGTAGGCCAGTTCTTTTACGCTGAAAGATACCCTGAAGTTTTCATTGATCTGGCCGTAGCCGGCCAGATCGCCGCCTATTTTTTCAAGGCTTTGAAGATGGGAGATTTCTGCATCGACAAAATTCAACAGCGAGATTTTGATGTCCGGAAGCGCTTTGTGAAAAGGCATACCGTTCCAAGGCACCAGTTGCTGCAATCTTTTTTTGATCCAGTACAGTTCGCTATAGCTTTCTATGATGTCCTGGCAGTTATCACGTTTTTTAATGATTTCCATACAGCAATAGCTATAGAATGCGGGTGAGTTGAAACCGTATTCTATCATCAGGTTCTTCCATCTCTGTGTTTTATTGCCGGAGGAGTCCTCAGCTGCGTTCATCGCTCCGAGCAGGTCTGCGAGGAATCCGAGGTGAAAAAAACCTGCTTTTATCGATCTAAGGTTGCTTAGGCTGATGGTCGTTTCAAGGATGGATAAAAGTTCATTTTCCGCGTCTGATACAGCTTGGGAGCTGAGCTTCGCAAGTTTTTTATCCAGATGCCGGGCTTCTGACTGCAGATGAAGCATTGGCGCGGGATAGCGCTCATCGAAGTTTTCGGGAAAAAATTTCCTGATTTCCCTGGTCAGTTTTAAGAGTACGCCGGAGAATTTTTTGAGGAACTGTTGCTTGAATTCTGTATGCTTTTCTTTTAAGGTTGAGGCGTTTTCAATTTCTTCCCATATGCTATCATCCAGTATGCACAATGATCTTTGGTACCTTGCTATGACTGATGGATTATTGCCGTTTAGTGCTTCGGATAGATGGAGCTGATCGATGATCCGGGCGGATATTATCTCTAAGTCTTCAAGAATTCTTTTTGCTTTTTCTTCACTCAGATCTGCTATTGGATTAACAGATTGGTAAAGGCTGTAAATATTTCCAAGTTCATCGTCCATATTTAAGGGTTGCGCTGTATTTAAATAAGGGAGTTTTTTAAAGACCGGCCAAATTTATTATGCAAAGCAGCGTTTGACTTACGCGAAACAGCGCCTGACTGTGACAAAAGATAAATCTGACCCTGTTTCTGAATTTGAACTTATTGTTCTTTCTGCCATTTTATCCCGGATTTCCCAGGGTTGCAGTCTATGGCAACCCGGTAGCAACTTGACTGAAAGTTTTTTAAGCTTAAAATTTGTGTAGCATTCAGTCTGGCACTTAAAAATGTTGATGTCTGCTGGTACTGGATTTTTAATGGTATTCCTGACCAGCGCGTCAATAATGCCTGTGGGGAAATGATATGCAAAAGGGCAATACAGATCAACTTGAACCTGAAAGGCTGCGTACCGGTAAGCCGGCCTTTGATCCGGGTTTGGTGGATCCGGTTTTTTCGCTCTTTATAGACTCACAAGCTTTGCTAAAGCTGGGGTTTTCCAGCGCACTTTTTTCAAAGTGTCAACTCTTCTGATATGGCATTAAGATTTTTGGGATATTGAATGTGCCGGTTCCGGGATTCCTGATGAATGTTATGACCGGTTCCGCGCGGTTTCGGTTGCAAGGTTATGTGTTGCGACAGGTAAAGTTTTAAATATAATGGATTATGTCTGCTTTTTTAAATGTAAATGAGATCAAGGAGAAGGTATCGCTGCTTGGTCTGTTAAGGAACCTTGGTTTTACCCCGCAGAAGGTCTCTGGGGGTGAACACTTTTTCCTGAGCATGTTGCGGGAGGAATACACGGCTTCTTTATGCGTAAATGATGAATTAGGGGTATGGTTCGACCATGGCGGGGCGGGAGTGTCCGGGATCAGGAGCGGTAGTGTGATTGATTTTGGGCTTGCCTACTGGTACCCATCAGGTTTTCCTGAAGTCCTGCATAAAATCGTAGAATACGGGAAGGTCGAAATTGATGGCTCGGTAGATATGAAGTCACAGCGGGTTCCGGCATCCAGGCCCGAAAAAGTTCCCCGCTATGCTATCGAAAGGATGGAGGAACTGGGAACTAATACAGCAATAAGCGCTTATCTGGACAGCAGGGGTATTGGGGCGGTTGCCAAGGGACACTTGTATGAGGTATATTATTCTGTTCTGGATGATAAAAACAGGCTTCGCAATTACTTCGCTTCTGGATGGCCGAATGAGAACGGGGGATGGGAAGTAAGAAATAAGTATTTTAAGGGATGCCTTGGGCATAAGGGTGTGAGTTTTTTGGAGGGGTCGGCTAAAAGGCTTTGCGTGTTCGAGGGTTATTTTGATTTTTTGAGCTGGAGGGCAGAGCATGAGAAGGATCCTGCGTCGGTTCTGGTGTTGAATTCACTCTCCTTGCTGCAGACCGCAAAAGCCAGGGCAGCTAAGTTTGATGTTGTTGAGCTGTATTTTGACCATGACAGGGCGGGCAGGGCGGCGACGGGTGAATTTGTGGCGGATGTGGAGCTGAGCAGGGACTGCTCCTGGGTTTATGCTGGTTTCAAGGATTATAACGAGATGCTTGTTGCCGGTTTGAAAGTCCAGAATAAAATAGCGTCAGCTTTAAGTATTTCTCCTAATAATCCGGGGCTCGCATTGGAGCGGTGATGTTATTCTGGATATTCTCATATCCGTATTTCTATATATGGTGATAGGTATATATTAGGCGCGATGCCATATGCTGAGCATATTAAATAAATTATTGACCTGGCTCAGTTTTCTTAGATTGAGGATTTAATTTTTTTATTTATGGATACTGAATTTTTTGATAACCTGTATTTTAAGCTTGAAGATGAATTAATGGAACTGGGCAGTGACGCTGCATTTTATGCAGCGAGGCTGGCTGCAATTTCAAGGGCGCTGAAAGAATTGAGGGAACGCGTCATGATTACTGGCTTTCTAACGGACCGAGAAGAGGTTGTGTTTTTTAAGTTCATAAAGCCCAGGTTTTATATGCTTTATATCTATGAAGTTGAACTCTATAACCTGATTTCTGGTGTGCCCCGGGGAACAGACGATATGGTTAGGGATTATTACCTCTTGGAGCTTGCTTTTATAAAGCGTTTTTATTCGCAGCATAGTTTTTTGTATGATTATTATCAGCGGGAGGAAGAGGCTATGGACGAAGCTTTTTTTCTCCGTCGGAATTTAGATGTACTGTTGCCAGAAGTTGCGGGAGCTGGCGTGATCGGCGTTTTTGATGATGGATTTTCTACAAACCAGGATTATAATTTTGCGAAGTTCAGGGCGCTTGAAAAACTGCAGGACTATATTATAGAAAGGATAAGGCTGATCTACATTCGGCCTGAGCCTGTTATCCCTGATGTGCTATTATCAAGAGGCAGACTCAAGTGGACGGATGAGAAGATCAAACTGGTGGAACTTGCCTATGGGATATTTCTTTCGGGTTCGCTGAATAATGGTAAACTGGAGATTGCGGATGTTGTGCACTGGTTAGAGCAGAGCCTTAGCATAGATCTAGGGGTCGCTTACCGTAAGTTTATCTCCATAGGCAGGAGGAAAAATTTGAGCTATACGAAGTACCTGGATGAGATGAGGGATAAGATTGAAAGCTATATTGCAGAAAAGAATAGTTATGTGCCGAAGGCTTTCCGCTCTTGATTTTTAAAGTATATCAGCGGTTATATGCATTACAAATAAGCTAACAGGCTTACCTAGAAACATAGACTTTTCGAGATCTATCTGTGGATGCGAAAACAGCATGTCAGAGCTGATAAATACCATTAAAGCGATGTGGTCAACCTGGCTTGCGAGATCTATCCCGGAATATAGGGCATATTAATGTAGGTAAATATGACAATGGGGCTTTAGCTCTTGGATCTCGGTTATTGCTTTTTTTGGATCGCTAGAAGAACCAATGGTACTGAATGCGTGTGTTTGCTCAATATGGCCGGTTATTAAGTGATACAATATTTTCATCATCAAAAATGTAGCAGGTATGGTCAAAATTGGGTTACTGGAACCATCAGCATTTTTTAAAAATTGAATAAATATTAATATCGTTGCGTCAGAATTCTTACAAACCGTAGCATTATGAAGGAATATCTATTACTTTTAAGTGGATCAATATGGATTTTGGTTATTGTCCTGGCTTTTATCTTTTGGCCAAGGAAATAATAATTGTAGTGGATTAATACTATCCTTTAATCTGTTGGTCATAAAAATTTTTCACATTGGCTATTCTCATTTTAATCCTTCCCGAAAGAGTGGTGACATGTTCTTCAAAATCGATTGCTTTGTATATTGTGGAACGTAGTTTCCCATCGTAGATAGCAATTAGCTTCCCTGCGTTCTTTCCCAGGCATTGAGGCGTTATACCATCGTTAATGCTAACAAGATTGGCCTTGTAAAAAGAATCAGATTTCGCGTAAATAAAAGTGATCATATACAATGATAGAACATTTGCCGTTAAGATTTTTACCTGTTTTACCAACGATAATACCTAAATTATAATCTTGCTTATTGCGTAAAGTACGGATATATTTTAGACGTTAATCTATCAAGAGTTGATATTGTCCATTTTCTAATACTAATAACCAGTGCGCCAATAGCAGTACTGCGTCACTCAAAATTGGGTTGATTGTCCTTGTTGCAGGCTTGCTGGGATATTTTTAATTTAGCAATTGCTCATCGGCTTTTTTCTATTTAATATGGCAACATCAATTGATACCTTACAGGAAATATTGTTTGATCTAGCGGGCGTACTGCCTGCCGATACCGGACCGTTATTTGCCATGGCGACTCCGGTATCGTTGGAAACCAATGAAGCCTACATCCGCAAAGGAGAAAACAGCCGTCGACTGGCTTTTATTGAAAAAGGCGTCATCAGGGTATACACCGTTAAGGAAAATGGAGATGAAGCTACACTTCTCCTGCGCTGGGAGGGCCAGTTTATTGCCTCGCATGATACCATTATTAACCGGCAACCTTCACGGTTTATCTACCGTGCCCTGGAACCTGTTAAGTTGCTGCAGATCGATTACGATGTTTTGGAGGAGATTTTGAAAACCCACCCGGAATATGAACCGCTCCGTAACTTCTTCCTGATGAAAATGCTGGCGGAAGCTTTAAAAATGCTGGAATCCTTTGTGACACAGTCGCCGGAAGAGCGTTATCGGGAACTCCTTTCTGAGCGTTTCGACCTGGTAAACCGCGTGCCTGATAAATATATCGCATCCATGCTCGGTATCACTCCGGTGTCCTTAAGCCGGATCCGCAAAAGGATGCATACAAAAGGAAAACAGTAAAATAAATTATCCTTTGTTAAGCTCCTAAATTATCTTTTGTTAACGTCGCAAAATCTACCTGCTTTATACTTTTGGAGTATAAAACAAAATAGATATGGAAAAGATATTAGAGGCCACCATTAGTATTTTCAGTGTTTCGGCGATCCGGTATTTTATACTTGCCGGAGTTCCTTTTGCGCTGTTTTATCTGCTTATGCCCGCTAAGTTAGGTAAATTTAAAATTCAGCAAAAACTAGCCACAAAAAAAGACTTCATCCGTGAGGTCTGGCATTCTATGCAGAGTACACTGGTATTTTCAATCATCGCAGTTGCGCTGGTTTTCACGCCCCTACATCAATATACCCGGATTTACATAAACATTAATGATTTCCCAATATGGTATATAGGTGTTGCGTTGGTACTAAGCCTGATTATACATGATACTTATTTTTATTGGATGCACCGGTTATTACATCACAAAAGATTATTTAAGCTTACCCATCTGGTCCATCATAAGAGCACCAATCCCTCCCCATGGACATCCTATAGTTTTCATATATTGGAAGCCATTACCGAGGGGCTTGTTTTAGTGCCAATCGTGATGCTGCTGCCGATGCATCCTTTAACGATATTACTCTTTACCGTAACTGGCTTTATCATTAATGTGTACGGACACCTGGGCTATGAAATTATGCCTAAATGGTTCCGCTTTAGCTGGGCGTTTGAAATCTTGAATACTTCGGTACACCATAACCTGCATCACAGTAAATTCAAGGGAAATTACGGCTTGTATTTCAGGATCTGGGACCGGATGATGGGCACGGAACATTCAGATTATGTAAGGGAATATGACCGTTTGCAGGACCGTCGTTTTCATCAAAGTTCTCGGGAAGAAAACAATCATAAGGGACAGGCAGCGTGAAAAGACGATAGCTACGCTGCAGCTTTCCGTGATCCTGTAATTCTAACTATGCTGCACTTATTTGCCGGCAGGGTTTATTACGCCAAACTACAAAGTGTTATATTTAATTTTAATTTAAAAATAATCGGAAACCCCAAAAGAATCTGGAGATATTGAAGAACTGGAACATTTGGATGGAAACGTTAAAAAAACGGATTTACTGAAAATCACGTCGCCATGTTAAATAGTTTCAACTACGAGAACTGATAAAAGACCTTAGGTATTAGTGTATTATCTTAGCTAAACTGCATGGATTTACCTTGTAATTTCTAAATTTGGAAACCAGCGTTCAAACCCATTATATTTATCAATAAAATCTACTAATTTTGTAGACTATGCGTGTTGTCAAAGATTCAGAGGAGGAATTGTTGCTAAAGTTGAAAGACGGAAGCAGGAGTGCATTTTCTTTGCTTTACAAAATGCATGTAAAAAGGGTATACGCGTTTGCCTTAAAAATTCTAAAATCCCCCGCACTTGCAGAAGATATTGTTCAGGAGGTTTTTGTCCGGTTATGGGAGAATGCTGCCCAACTCGATCCTGAGTTATCCCTCCAAGCTTATCTGTTTACTATAGCCAGAAATTTATCTTTGAACGTAATCCGCAAGGCAGCTAAAGAAACGATAATTACTGATGAAATAGCTAGATATGCACTGGATCAGGGTGAGAACGGGCTCGCTTTTACCCAGCACATGCAGACCAAAGAATTTGTGTCGCGTGCCATTGCACTGTTGCCTCCACAGCGCAGAAAAATCTATGAACTTTGCCATGGCAATGGCTATTCCTATAAACGGGCAGCTGAAGAACTTGGCCTTAAAGATGCAACCATCAACAGCCAAATGGTTAAAGCCATCCGCTCGATCAAAAAATACCTCATCAGGAACGGGGCACTTTTGTCGTTGTTTTTTTAGTCCTATTTAAATTTCAATCTGTTTTTCTCTTTTTAGCGGGTACAGGAAACAATAAAAAAAAATATTTTCTTTCCGGGTAAATGTACCATACGCTTTATGTGTTATGATATAAAACGCAGCGCTATTTTGGAACAATCGACAAAGCAACTTTTTTTAAAGTACATACGGAACCTGGCATCACAGCAGGAAAATGATCAGGTGCTCTCGATGATGCAGAGCGGTGGCTATCAGGAAGAATGGGAACAGGCTTTGACGGAATTCCAGTCTGAATTTGAAGGCGGAGAAGAAGAAGCTGAGCTGGCTGATCAGCAGGTACTTTTTCAAAAAATAGAAAACCGGACAACATTAAAAACGGTGAAAAAGCCATTGCATTGGATTGGTTATGCTGCATCTGTGGTATTGATTTCAGCAGCCGCATATTTTGTGCTTAAACCGGTATCCAAGCCTGTTATCGCTGCAAAAAACAAGACAGATGAACCTGCAGAAAAGACAGGGGGGCATAAATGGATCAAATTACCAGATGGAACCTCTGTGCAGTTGAACAACGATAGCCGTTTAGTGTATGACCAGGGTTTTAAAGGAAAGAAAAAAAGAGAGGTAACCTTATATGGGGAAGCTTTTTTCGATGTGGCCCACGATGCAGCACATCCTTTTGTCATCCATACGGGCAAAATCACGACAACTGTGCTGGGGACCGCGTTTAATATTTCTGCCTATGATCATCAGAAAGCTGTAACGGTGACGGTCACCAGGGGAAGGGTGATGGTACAGCGTGCTGACAAAACGCTGGCCGTATTAAGCCCTAACCAGCAGCTGAGCTGGAAAACCGGTCAGGAGCATCAGAACAAGCAGACTGTAAACGCCGAAAAGGTTACCGCCTGGAAGGCGCAGGATTTGATTATGGATGATATTACACTTTTGCAGGCTTCGGAGCTGATCGCGAAGCGTTACGGCATAGAAGTTTTATTTAAAAGCGATAAAGTAAAAACATGCCGCTTTACCGCTGCTTTTTTAAATAGGAATAACCTCAGTCAGGTTACAGAAGTGCTTAGCGCGATTACCGGAGCTTCTTTTGAACGCAAAGGTAACCAGCTTTTGATTGACGGTGCAGGGTGTGAAAATTAATAAACCAACAAAAACATAAAAATTTGATGAAGAGAAAAGTATCACCGAGCTGAGATAGGAGCGGAATTTAAGTAAACCCCGGCGGCCACCGGGGCTTACAACAGTTTTAAATTATATATCGAACAACCTAAAACCATTGCAATGTATTATAAAAATACACTTTTTGCAAGTCAATCCCTATTGACTTATTACCACACTATAATCCAAAAATTAAGATTTTTCATGAAAGTAAATGCGATCTTATTGGTTATCTCATTATTTGCCGTTAGTAGCCTGTATGCCCTTAACAGTTCTGCCCAGAGCCTGCATGAAGTAAATGTTTCTTTAGGCTTTTCTAACGGGAATTTACAGGAGGCTTTTTCAAAAATCGAGCAACAGACCGATTTTCGTTTTGCTTATAAAAAAGAGGTCATCTCAGGTGTAAAAGTACCACAGCTTGAAGCCAGGCAACGAAGCGTTAAACAGACCCTTGATGAGCTTTTGCAGGGCAGCGGATTAACTTATAAGCTGCTCAATAACAGCATTATTATTTTTAAGGCACCGGTTCCCCTCACGCCTGTCAGTGACAGGGAAGAAATCAATGGTGTGGTAAAGGATGAAAAGGGAAATGAAATGCCTGGTGTTTCTATTAAGGTGAAAGGCAAAACCATTGCCGCCATAACAGATAGCAACGGTGCGTTTAAGATCCAGGCCTCGGCAGATGATATCCTGGTATTTAGTTACATAGGCTATTCTACTATAGAGCGGCCTGTGCAGCGCGCTAAACCAATGAATATATTTTTGGAGCCGCAAAGCGGAACATTGGATGCTGTTGTGGTAATCGGGTATGGAACAACCACCAGAAGAACCAATACAGGTTCTGTAGCCACGGTAGGGGCAAAACAGATTGCCAATCAGCCTGTAGGAGATCCGGTTGCAGCCTTGCAGGGCAGAGTTGCCGGCCTGGATATTTCTTCGGTAACCGGTTATCCCGGGTCAGCTTACAATGTACGCCTGAGGGGCCAAAATTCGATTACCGGCGGTACCGCACCTTTGTATATTGTTGATGGTGTACCCTTTATTTCAGAAAGTCTGAGCCAGTTTTCCGGGGCAAACGGGAGCCAAAGTCCTCTAGCGAGTATCAATCCCGCCGATATCGAGCAGATCGATATCTTAAAAGATGCAGATGCAACTGCAATATATGGTTCCAGGGGAGCAAACGGCGTGATTTTGATTACCACTAAAAAAGGAAAATCGGGCAAGCCAGCGTTTACGGCGAATGTATACACCGGAATTTCTACGGTAAATAAACGTGTGAAGATGCTTAATGGTGCAGAATACCTGGCCATGAGGCGTGAGGCTTATGTCAAAGACGCGGTTACCCCGACAGATTTACAGGCGCCGGATCTTTTATTATGGGACCAGCATCTTGATCAGAACTGGCAGGATCTGTTGATCGGTAATTCGGCCAATCTTTCTGAACTTCAGCTAGGGCTCAGTGGCGGTACAGAGCAGACTAAATACCTGATCAGCGGGACCTACCGGGACGAGAAAATAGTTTTGCCGGGTGACTTAGGTTTTAAAAGAGGGGCATTGAACATGTCGCTTAATCATAGCTCGGTTGATCAAAAATTTCAGTTTACCAGTTCTTTAAAATATACACTCGATGAAAATAATACCTTGCAGAGTGATGTAACCAGCTTTTTTAACCTGGCGCCAAATTTCCCGATCTACGATCCCCAAGGTAACTACTATTGGGTAGGAAATGAGCAGAACCCAATGGCCTACTTTGAACGTACAAATGTGAGCAATACCACCAATATTTTTGGCAATACCACTTTGAGCTATCAGTTTTTGAAGGGCCTAACGGCTAAAGTAAGCGCCGGTTTTAACAGGATGGATATGAAACAGACCCAAACGCTTCCAAAATTGGGCTTTAACCCGATCAATTATACAGGGAGCAGTGCGAACTACGGAGACGCTTACTTAAATTCATACATTGTAGAGCCTCAGCTAAACTATAATGTTAAACTGGGCAAGGGCAGTTTGGCTGCTTTAGTAGGTGGAACCTGGCAGCACAGCCTGAGAGAAGGGCAAGGTGTAACCGGAAGCGGATACATCAGTGATCTGCAATTGGATAACATTAAGGCAGCCACGCTCATTACTCCGAGAAACTATAGTTACACCAAATACCGTTATACATCGGTTTTTGGGAGGCTTACCTATAACTGGGATGAAAAATATATAATAAATGGTACCTTCCGCAGGGATGGTTCTTCTAAGTTCGGCCCGAATAACCGTTTTGGGAATTTTGGTGCCGTGGGTGCAGCTTGGCTGTTCGGCAATGAGGCTTTTATTAAAGAAAATCTTCCTTTCCTGAGTTTTGGTAAACTAAGGGGAAGTTTTGGTACGGTGGGGAATGACCAGATCGGTGATTATCAGTTCCTGGACAGCTGGACGCCTACCACCTATCCATATGGCGGCATAGGTGGAATATCACCAAGCCGTTTTCCAAACCCGGATTACAGTTGGGAAGTGAACAGGAAGTTGGAAGCAGGTTTAGACCTTGGTTTTTTTAATGAAAGGTTATTACTCACTACAAATTTCTACCGCAACCGCTCGGATAACCAGTTGATCGGAAGCACGCTTTCCTCGCAGTCTGGGTTTACCAGCTACCAGGCCAATTTACCTGCCTTGATAGAGAATAAAGGCTGGGAATTCGAGCTGAATTCGATCAACATCAGAGAGAAAGATTTTTCATGGAATACTTCCTTTAACCTAACCTTGGCCAAAACCAAACTACTGGAATATCCAGGCCTAAAAAACTCGGCAAATGCGGCCAGATACGTTATCGGACAACCACTATCTATCGTAATGGGTTTTGATTTTCTGGGAATAAACCCACAAACGGGTGTTCCAGAATTCAGGGATATTAACGGAGATAAGGCCATAACCGATCCGGCAGATCTGATCGTGATCGGAAATACGATGCCTAAATTCTATGGTGGCATACAGAACAGTTTCACCTATAAAAACTTCAGTCTTGATTTCTTCTTTCAATTTGTAAAGCAGGAGGGACCACTGTTAAACTATGGGTATCTGAGTTATTCCAACGGTTCTGCACTCAGGAACAAAGACCTCAGTGCGCTTGAAAGATGGACAACGCCAGGTGTCCCGGCGGTGATCCCGGGAGCAAGTGCGACTGCCGGTAAACCGATCTACACTGCATACCAGAACAATTATCGGCTGTCAAATGCGGTTTGGGGTGATGCTTCATTTATCAGACTGAAAAATGTTTCTTTGAAATATAACTTCAAAGACCTGCTTAAAAGCTGGAAATTCAACAACATCACCATGTATGTCCAGGGACAGAACCTTTTTACCATAACTTCATATGATGGCTTTGACCCCGAAACTAAAGGATATTCAATGCCTCCGATAAGTGTTTACACCGCAGGTTTACAGGTTTCATTTTAACTTAAATTAATTCCGATGAAAATTATCTATTATATATTATCCCTTGCCTTGATCAGTACAGGTCTGTCCTGCAAAAAATATGTAGAAATCGAAGATCCAAAAGATCAGTTGGCTACTGGAACGGTTTTTACCACCGATGCTACCGCGACTGCCGCAATGGTGGGTATTTACAGCGATATGAATGCCTCTAATTACCAGTTTGCCAATGTACTCACCAGTTTTACCTGTGCCATGGCCGCCGATGAGTTTGTGTATGCTTCTGTACTGGCCAATTTTGACGAATTCAAGAATAACGCCCTAACTTCGGGAAATACTTATGTGGGTATTATGTGGTCTTCGCCTTATAATTTTATTTACCGGTCCAATGCCGTTATAGAAGGCGTTTCGGCCTCTAATACACTTACGCCGGCAGTTAAGAACCAGTTACTGGGCGAGGCTAAGTTTATGCGGGCCTTCTGCCATTTCTATCTGGTAAATTTCTTTGGTGATGTACCGCTTATCCTCAATACTGATGTATTGAGCAACGGCAATAAAGCCAGGAGCCCTAAGGCTGAGGTTTATGCTGCGATTATCCAGGATCTAAAAGATGCAAAAAATTTACTGGTAGCCGCCTACCCTGGTGCGGGCGAGCGCACACGCCCAAATAAAACAGCAGCTACACTTTTGCTATCGAGGGTCTATTTATATACTGGGAACAATGCCATGGCAGAGTCTGAAGCCAGTGAGGTAATTGCGAATACAGCACAATACTCGATTTTAAAAAATGCAGATCCAAATGATGCTGCACACATGACCAGGGCGTTCCTGAAAAACTCAAATGAAGCTGTTTGGCAGCTTCAGGTTGTAAATACGCTTGGCGGAAGAAACACATGGGAAGGAAATACCCTAATTCCAACTGCCTCTCCGTTTTATAGGCTTACCAAAGGCGCATATGGGTTGGAAACAGGTTTTGAAGCAGGCGATAAGCGCTTTAGCAATTGGGTTGGCAGCTACAGTACCGCTACAGCCCCTATTGTCACGCATTATTATCCTTTTAAATATAAGGTGAGGGTTGGAGCTGCCGGTGCTGTGGTAAGCGAATATTCTATGGTACTCCGCTTTGCAGAGGCCTATCTGATCCGTGCGGAGTCCAGGGTAGGACTGGGCAGGTTTTCTGATGCCAAAGATGACCTGAATGTACTTCGCGCCCGTGCCGGACTAACACCTCTGGCTGTTGCAGCAAGCTCGGCTGCCGCGATGGCCCAGGTTGAACAGGAAAGAAGGGTAGAACTGTTTTCGGAATGGGGACACCGCTGGTTCGATCTTAAACGCTGGAAAAGCCTGTCGGGGGATCCTTTGAAATCCAGGGCAGATGATATTCTTCCATTGAGCAAACCATCATGGAAACCCACCGCGGTACTTTTCCCTATCCCAGTCGAGGCTATGCGTACCAATCCAAATATGGTTCAGAATCCAGGTTACAATTAATTAATCCTTATGAAAAAAATAGTATTCAGTTATATGCTCCTTGTGCTTGCCATTGTTCAGGCACGGGGGCAAAGTATGACCATTAAACCCGAAAAAATAAAAAGAGGTGATACCGTTACCATCAGTTACGACCCTACAGCTCCCTATGCTAAAATAACACCTGATGCCCCTTCGGTAACGATCGTTTTCACCTATTCTACTTTTTATGACCTGCCCTGGAAAATGCCAATGATAAAACAGGGCAAAATATGGACAGCATCTTTTGTAGCCGGAAGGTTTGCAACATTTGCGGCCTTTTATCTTCAGAGCGGAGAGCAGATTGAGAAACCTGCTGCTGATCAACATTATACTTTGCGTGTATTTGATGGAGAAAAGAGAGTGAAAAGCAGTTTTCTGCATGAATCTTATAGCTTGTCTGCCCAAATGCCTAAATCTGCTGATCTTCAGACCAGAAAACTGATGCTTCTTGGTGAAGAGTTAAGAAACAACCCTGACAATTATGAGGCTAAGGTAGCGCAGCTCAATACCAGGATGATCATGGCCAAAAGCCCTGAAGAAAAATTGCAGTTCAGGGAGCAGGCCAGGAAGGTCATAGCAGCGAAATTTGAAGAAAACCCTACTCTGCCGGGAAATGTGAACCTTGTTACGATGGGCTATCTGATGATCGGCGAAAAGAGCAGGCTCGATTCGGTGCGCAAAATAATTATGCAACGCTTCCCGGATGCAGATATTTCCAAAGACATGCGTGCAGCAATTATCGCCAAAGAGCAGGATACTGCCGCTAAAATTGCAAAACTGGAAGCGATGCTAAAGAAAAGCGATAAGCTTGGTGAAGAAGGGTCCGAAGGGATCCATAAAATGCTCTTTGATCATTATGCTTCGGTCAAGGATTCTGCCAGGGCATTGTTTCATGCTTCAAAACTGAACGTAAAAGTCAGCCCCTATACACCTCAGGCACTTAAGGATATTGCAGCCAGGCTGACCGAAAATAAAATCGCCCCATCGGCCGCTATTGCCTATGCAGACAGGTCGTTAAAAATTTCAGATGCCTGGCCGGTGGGGATTATCAGGTATTTTCCCGAATTCGGTTATATTCCGTCCTATGTTCCGGATAGCACAAGAAAACAGACCGTAGCAGAGGCAAGGTCTGCTTTGCTATCTATCAAAGCACTCAATTATCTTGAGCTGCACCAAATCGATTCAGCAAGACTGCTAGCGGACCGGGCGGTAAACCTTTCGGATGGGAGAGAAGGGCTGATCAACAGTGCTGAAGTGGCTGCAAGGTTAAATGAAAATCAGAAAGCTTTTAATATCCTCTGGAAACTGCTGATCAAGAACCCAACAGATTCAACCGTACTGAAAAGTGCAAAAATCAATTTTTTAAAATATAATCAGTCAGAAGCCGGCTTCAGATCAAAGGTAGCAGAGCTGGAAGCTTTGGAAATCGCCCAGCTGACCGCTAAAACCAGGCTATTGATGATGGATAAGCCCAGACCGGAATTATCAGGTCTGGTAGACCTCGAAGGCCGGCCGGTTACCGCAGAAATGATGAAGGGAAAGATTGTAATCCTTGATTTCTGGGCAACCTGGTGTGTTCCCTGTATGCAGGAAATGCCTTATTTTCATAAGGTTTTCGAGAAATACCGCAACAATAAGGACGTCATGTTCATGGTGGTTAACAGCGGTTCCAACAATACCCTCGAAGATGCTAAAAAGTGGGCAAAACAGAATCCGCAATATGAGTTTCCGATTTATTTCAACAACGATAAAAATATAGGAGAAAAGGTAGGATTTACTGTAATTCCTACCATCGCCGTTCTAGACCAGCAGGGAAAAATGCAGTTCAGGACCATTGGATTTGAGGGGGAGATCCTTCAGAAAAAACTTGATGTGGAAATCGCTGTTCTGCTCGAAAGAAAACAGAGGGGTAAATAAAGATACCGATCGGCATTGGATGGCTTTGCTTGCATCTTATGCCGATCACTTCTATGTTTTAATTTTATTTTTGATGTTTTGTCGCTTTTGCTATGCCCAATACCATAAGCGGTGGAACAGGATAGATTCTGATCTCATTGCCGGGCAGCTGTTGCCAACCGTAGTCATAGCACATGTTCAGTCTCATGCCGTCTTCGGTTTCGTAAATGCTGGTCATGAACCTGAATTCGAATCCCTCGTCCCTGAGTCTCCAGTTGCTTACCGGGCGGCCTTTTTCATTGAAAAGTGATTTTAAGATCTGGTAGTTGCGCATGAGGATACGGTTGGTCTGCCCGAAGTGTTCGGGCTCCTCCCATTTTTCGCGTTTTTTCTTTTCCCTGCCTGCGGCGTTGCGGCACTGATCCCCGCAATAAATCTTATCGGCCCTTCCCCCGAAGCTTCTTCCGCATTTGCTATAGGCGCAGTATTTCTGCTCTTCTATCTGACTTTCCATGATCGCTGAAATTTTATGGTTCTGTAAATCAAATGTATATCCGATTTATAAGCGGTTAAATCGGATGCTTAAAAATACAACCGACTGTATAAAATTCAAAATGCAAATTTGGAACTGTGATAGTCAAAAGGGCCCTGACCGGCCTTGTCTCTAATTTTAATTGTATCTGTTATGAAAAAAAGAACAATTGCAAGCGAAGCTTTCTCTTACGGAAAGAGGAGTTTCTTTTTAGACTTTATGGTTGCCCGCACTGGCAGCAACTATATTCAGATTACCAAGCGGGAGCTGGAGAACGATGGCTCATATACCACCAGAAGGCTGGCTGTTTTCATGGATGATTTTGAGTGGCTGATTTCCGGGTTTTCTTCTCTGCTCCATTCGGCTGCGCATGCTGAAGCTAAAGAATGTAGTATCCATGATCTTTTTTCCAGTAGCAAGGCGGAGAAAGGGAGCAGCGGGATAAAGGGGTGGGACCCCGCCTTACGCCCGCGGGAAAGATTGGCCGAATCTGGTGCGGAGTCGCTGGAAACTAAAGAGCTCATCGCTTTGCTTATCGGGTCTGGAAGTAGGGAAGCAAGCGCAGTGGCGCTGGCAGAAAAGATGCTCTGCAGCGTAGGTGGTGATCTGCAAAAGCTATCTCAGATGAGCTTTTCCGAATTATTCTCTTTTCAGGGGATGGGAATGGCAAAGTGCTGCGCGGTACTTTCCGCCATTGAACTCTCTCGCAGAATCTATTCCACGGTGCCAAAATTTACCTTTCAAAAAGGCAAAAGGCCGATTGCGGTAATCAAATAGCTGTAAGTTTCCCCTGATTATTTTGGGTTTATGAGTATTTAAATTTTTAGAAAAATCGACGGCACTTTAGCCAAAGTGTCAAATCCCCGCTTTTTTCCTCATGAATTTTGACCAATAAAACGATTGGTCTTTGACATTTGGGAATGAAGCATTATCCGGGCGAAAGCCGGAAATTCTGCGAAGCCTTGAGATAACGTCAACTTGGTGAAAGCGCACTGGCAGGCCTATACGGCCCGGATCGGAGGATCTGACGTGAGTAGTTCCGCACCTTATAAAATTTGTCCGCCTTGATTTTGCGGCAACACAGCGTTCAAGAATGGGCATATGCCCATTCTTTGGTTTTTGAGTATCTACTTTTTAATCATTTGGAAAAGGTAGAATGATGGTAGAAAAAACGTCGCAACTAGTTTTCTTTTAGGGAGGATATTCTTAAAGTATTCGATATGACCAAGAAAAATAATGGAAGGCCCTTGATGCTTGAGGGAAAACGAACAAGATATATCAGAGCGAGGGTTAGTGAAGAGGAATATACTTTAATCCGTGATTTCTGGATTTCGCTTGGAATAAAAGAAAGTGAATTTCTCCGGCTAAAGGTATTGAAACCTTCATCTGTCTCAATCAGGCTAAATGCTGCTGAGGCTTTGAAAAGACTTGATGATATTGGCTCGGAGATCGGAAGATCCGGCAACAACATTAATCAACTGGCCAGACATGCCGACTTCATGAATAAACGGGGGCTGCTCTCCGGGGAAGTCATAGCCAAATTTAACGAGCTGTTTTCCTGTTATATTTTCTTGTTCAGGGAAATGGAGAAATCGACACGTAAACTGCTACGGCTGCTAAAGGCTTAGAATATGATCGTAAAAATCCTCCGGAAATCAAAAACCTTCAGAGCGGTCAGGTACAACACTGACAAAGTAAAAAAAAATAAGGGTGAGCTGTTAAAGGTTTCCGGCTTTGGCGCACTTGAGGGGCTATCGGAAATTAAAGCCCAGGATTATATAAACTACCTCTGCTCACTGGCAGCGCGAAACCGAAGGATTGTTTACCCGCAGTTCCACGCCATGATATCTGCTAAGGGAAGATCCCTGGGCAAGGAAGAGCTCGTGTCCTTAGCTGAAAACTGGCTAAAAGGAATGGGATACGGCAAGCAGCCTTACCTGCTCATTTTTCATAAGGATACCCAGAATAACCATATCCACATAGTATCCACCAGGGTGGACCGGGAGGGGAAAAAGATTTCGGATAACTTTGAGAAGATTAGAGCTTACAGGGTACTGAATATGCTTATAGGCAAAGATGAAAAGCAAGCTGCTGAAAAAGCGATTCAAAAATCGCTTAAGTATAACTTCTCTACCAGGGCACAGTTTATGATGCTGCTTAAGAGACAAGGCTACGGCCTGAAGGTACTTGATAATTGCATGGAACTTTTCAAGTTTGGGGGAAAGGTGGGCGATGTAAGTTTAACAAGGATTGATGAAAGTATCGCTCGGTTTTCTGCTGATGAAGAAAGAACGTCGCAATTGAAACAGATCCTTAAAAAATACAGGCTTATCGCTGACTCAGCTTTGCAGACCATAAGGAAAAACCTTTCCGGAGGTGATAAGGGAAAGGTGATAGGCTATTTTTCTACATTAAGCGAAGAACTTTCTTCCTCATTTGGCCTTGAGTTTGTATTTCATTTCAAAGGCGATAAATTTCCATATGGCTATTCAATTCTCGACCATTCCAGAAAGCATGTCTTCAACGGCGGGGATATAATGGTCCTTAATGAATTTATTGAACCTTCACTGGTCGCCCAAGAGAAGCTCGAAGGTTTCAACACAAGTATTTACGATAATAAGTTTTCTCCAGGTGAAAGAATGCTTCCGGAAAATCCGACAGATCCAATATTCTCTCCTGAGCATGGTGAAATGAATGAAGGTATATCTATCTCTGATTTCGTTTTAGATATTGACATATCAGATGATATCGATGATGAGCAGATCCTTGGCCGGAATAGAAGAAGGCAGAAGAAGGCCAGAACAAATACACGTTAAAATCAATTGCTTATGGTTATACTAACAGGAAACCAGAAAGGGGGCGCCGGTAAAAGTACGCTATGTATGCTATTGGCCTATTATCTTTCTACATTGAAAAAAAAGAAGGTCACCGTGCTTGATATGGATTACCAGGCGTCGATTTCATGGAAGTTTGAAAAGGCTAAAATTCTCGAGAATGATCCCATCTACGAGGTAATCCCATCAGACCTGAAATACTTTCCTGCGTTATTGGAACTGTTCAGTCAAAATAAGGAAGAATTTGTACTCATCGATCTTCCAGGGAAAATGGATGATGACCTTTTGATACCTATCATCGGATCAGCAGCACTTATCATCTGCCCGTTTAATTACGATGAATTTTCTGTCGACAGTACGGTTCTGTTTTCCCTGGTATGTAAGGAAATCAACAAAACCTCGCCAATGGTTTTTGTTCCAAACAGGATAAAATCCACAGTGAAATATGAAACAAGGGAAGAGGTCGATAAAGCGCTCTCGCGGTTTGGCACAATTGCCCCGGCTATTTCCGACCGGATAGATTTTCAGCGTGTTGGCACTATTCACATTCCACCTGGGCTGGTGCCCGTTTTCATGGGCACACTTGATTTTATCTTTAACGGCTTCTTGCAGAAAGGCAAAACTTCATGAGTCAAATCAAATCCCTGGCAGAACAGCTTAAATCTAAACTTGAAGAACAGAAAGGAATATTGCCAAAACCTTCAGGTAATCCAGCCAACGAAAACCCCACCGCCAAAAAGGCTGGAAAAAAACCGACACTTGATACCGACCGGATAGCAAAGCTTATTGAATCCCTTCAAAACTTTCCCATGGATGGACAAGAGAAAATACTTATCCGAATAGACAAGAGATCAATGAATAGATTAAGGGGATTTAAGGTTGCATCAAATGTCGACATGACGCGCATATTTGTATTTTCTCAAAAAACCATCCCTGGCTCAGCGAATATATTTCTTAAACATTAAATACCATGACCCATGAGCTGGAATAATTTTTTGATTTTAATTTTGATCATTTACGTCTCTTACTATGCTATAAACCTGTTGTTTGATCTTTTCATTGCTCCAAAAGCAACTGTGGGTGACATTGCTGAAGACGAACTGTTCTTTTCCCAAACCTTTGCTCCCGAGCTTATCACTCCGGATGAGGGACTGGAAACACCCTCAACCATTTCAGAAAAGACTGATGCTGCTGGACTTAAAGCAGGCCTCTCTTCTGGAACGATCAGCTCCAGTGGAGGAGTAGGTTTAAAGCAGCTGTTTTCAATGGCAAAAAACAACCTCATAGAACATACCAGGGCGATACCCTATTAGTTTCTCCAAGTGAAACCACACTGTATTTTATTTGTAGCAGCGCTGGCTGCTTTTTTTATGTCCTGTGTTTTTTCGGCCAGCGCCCAGCCAGGGATATCTGAGTTTTATTCTGCCTCTGCCGAGGTGAAGAGCTGGTATTTTTCCATGTCAGACCTTGTTCTGGTCATCGGTGCAATAGCCGGGATTTTTGGCGGGCTAAGGGTTTACTCCAACTGGCAGATGGGAAAGCACCATATTGATGCCCAGGTAATGGGCTGGTTTTTTTCCTGTCTTTTCCTCTCTCTGATCGGAGCCTTCCTTCGGGGTCTCTTCCGATTGTAATCACATTTTTTTTACTTTTTATTCAATCATTATGGCAAAAAAAAGCAAAAAACTTTTGTCATTGGCCGCATTATTATTTGCCGCCCAGTCGCTTTCTGCACAAGCCGGTGGCGGAACAACCGGTATCAATGCAGCTACGTCATCCCTCACCGCTTACGTAGATCCTGTATCTACCCTCACCTTAGCAATTGGTGCCGTAGTAGGCATTATTGGTGGAGTTCGGGTATATATCAAATGGAACTCCGGTGACCAGGACATTAACAAGGAGATAATGGGCTGGGGAGGGTCCTGTCTTTTTCTTGTACTGGTTTCTGTGGTTATCAAGGCATTCTTTGGGGTTTAATATGAAGTTGTATTTAGTGTACAAGGGGTTGCAGAAGCCCCTTGTTTACCGTGGCTTCAAGGGCAAATTTATTGCCTATGGTATTTCCTCCTTGGGCCTTGGTCTTGTCCTTGGCGGCCTTTCAGGGGCAATGGTAAACATGTATATCGGAGGCCTGGTCACTATCGCTTCCATTGCTTCCGGTCTGAGCTATACTTTTTCCAAACAGCAGTCCGGCCTCCATGACAAGACCCGGTCAAAAGGGATTTTTATTCATAGAATTTATTTAAGGCGGGGATATGGGAAAACAGGAATTTAAATTGCCCTATGCTGGAATTGATGAAGTGAACGGACTACCGGTATTATATGGAGAAGAGGGGGATTTTTCAATAATCATATCAATATCAAATCCTGTGCTTATTTATTCCGCTGATGAGGCGGCATATAAAGATTTTCATCGTTTACTGCTAAATCTTGTCAAGAATCTCGGAGAAGGATATATCATGCAGAAGCAGGACATTTTTTCGAGAAAGGTTTATTGTCCCAAGGAGCAAACAGAGTGGTTACAACAAAAATATGATGAGCATTTTTCAGGCAGGGAATATATCGAACATTCCACTTTTTTGATTATCACCCGTCAGGTGAAACGACGGACAATTTATGTTTACGACAATAAGGCTTTCATGGGTTTTCTCTCTGATGTTGCCAAGATTGTTGAACTGCTTAAAGGTGCATCGATATCGCCTAAAATGCTAAGCCGGGTGGAGATAGAAAAATACATAGCTAGAATGCTGGCAATGGATTTTTCAGCTGAGCATTTTTCCCTTAACAATTTTCGGGCAGGAGATAATGAAATTGGGATGGGCGAAAGGGCTGTCCGTTGCATGAGCCTTGTTGATGTAGATGCTATTGATCTGCCGGAATCAATTGGCCCATATTTAAATGTGACGGATGGAAAGGGATTAGAGGAATTTCCAATGGATAATTTACATTTTCTATCTTCTGTCCCAGGGATATCATGTTTGATCTATAACCAATTGATAGAGGTTCCAAGCCAGGGAATGACCATGAACAAACTTCAGTTAAAGCGGAAGCGCCACTCCGGGGTACCCGACCCTGCTAACCAGATGTGTGTGGAGGATATTGATAAACTGCTGGTGGATGTAGCAAGGGAAAACCAGTTGCTGGTCAACGCTCACTATTCACTACTTGTCTGCTCTGGCATTGATTCACTGGATACCAGCTGTAATTATATCGAAGCTGCCCTTTTTAAACAGGGGATTATCCCATCTAAAAATGCCTATAACCAGCTGGAGCTTTTTAGAAGTGCGCTCCCTGGAAATGCAGTAGCGCTTAAAAAATATGATTGGTTTCTAACAACCGCTGACGCTGCATTATGCCTTTTCTATAAAGAGCGCATGATGGTTGATGAGCCTTCCAAATTTTTAATGCGTTTTGCTGACCGGAGAGGTATTCCTGTAGGAATCGATTTAGCAGATCTACCGATGGAAAATGGCCGGATTACCAACCGCTCAAAATTTGTACTCGGTAATTCTGGAACAGGTAAGTCATTTTTTATGAACAGCCTGCTAGAGCAGTATATGGGCTATAATTATGATGTGGTGATCGTTGACATTGGACATTCCTACTCCGGACTATGCAGTTACTTCGGAGGGAAATATTACACCTACACTGAAGAGCATCCGATAACGATGAATCCGTTTGTAATATCTGAGGCGGAGTATAACATCGAAAAAAAGGATTTTTTGAAAACGCTGATCGGGCTGCTATTAAAAGGCGCTGAGGGCTATGTTTCACAGATTGAGGATACGGTTTTTTCAAATGTGCTATCTGCCTATTACTCGGATTTCTTTCTTGGCGATGCAGAATATGCCTTGTGCTTTGATACCTTTTACCATTATTCAGTAGCAAAAATTGCCGAAATAATGCAAACAGAAAAAATCAGCTTTGACCTTGATGAATACCGTTATGTGCTCAAAAAATTCTGCCTTGGAGGAGAGTACGGCAGATTGTTGAACGAAAGCGCAGATAAATCTGATTTTACCGAACGCTTGATAGTCTATGAAATAGACTCCATAAAAGAAAATAAGATCCTTTTTCCCATCGTTACGCTGTCGATTATGGATCTGGTGCTCCAGAAAATGCGGCACAGGACAGCTCAGCGAAAAGCCCTGGTACTTGAGGAGGCCTGGAAAGCAATCGCTTCGCCACTGATGGCCAATTATCTTTTGTTTTTCTACAAGACCATGCGGAAATTCTGGGGGGAACCTATTGTCGTAACCCAGGAACTTAACGATATTATCGGAAATGCAGTTATCAAGGATTCCATACTCGCAAGCTCCGATACGATTTGCCTACTTGACCAGTCTAAATATAAGGGCAATTATGAGCACGTGGCCAAGTTACTCGTCTTACCCGAGGCAGAGCAACGGAAAATCTTTACCGTAAATACACTGGAAAATAAATCCGGGCGGGGTAAATTCAAAGAGGTTTACATCAAGCGCGGGGGTATAGGTGAGGTATATGGCGTAGAAGTGTCCCTTTTTCAATATTTGACTTTCACTACCGAAAAACCTGAAAAGACAGCAGTGGAATCCTATGTTTCCTGCCACGGATCTTATCGCCTTGGCCTTGAAAATTTTGTTTCTGATATGAAATCCAGCAGGCTTTCATTGCCCGATTTTGTCCGGAGAGTAAATGCAACAGCTTATAATTAAATAAAATCATGAAAAGAATATTCTTTTTTTTATCAATTGCGCTTTTTGCTCAGATTGCCCGGGCGCAGATATATGTTGACCCAACAACAGCCGCTGCAACTGCTGCACACGCTGGGATAATGAACAGCGGCCTTTCCCGGACCAGTGACAACCTGACCCTTGTTCAAAGAGCCCAGCTTGCTGTGACCGGGCAGCTTGGTATCGTAAACGATCTCCAGTCCACTATTTACCGCGGCCTCTCTGAGGTTTCTGGAGTAATGCGGTCGCTGCTTTCAGTAAAGGATATATACGAGATTTCAGAGGATATTGTGCAGGATGTAAATAAGGCAGTCAATATCAGTTCATCCGATCCCCTTCTTTTACTATTTGCTGAAGCAGGGGCAAGGGAATTTAAAAACAGATCGATAAAATTGGGAGCAGAGGTCAGCTCCTTTGTACTCAAGGAAGGCAAAGATGCCCTTATGGATGCAGGCGAAAGAGCCAAGCTGCTGAACAAAATTGTAACCGAACTCACCATCCTTCGGGGAGTTGCTTACGGCATGTACCGCTCAATGTATTGGGCGAAACAGCGTGGTATTTTAAATTCACTTAACCCGTATGCGCGCTTCATTAATATTGACAAGCGTATCGCTGATGATATTATCCGAAACCATAAAATATTCAAGCAATGAAAAATATAGTAATTTTTTTCGGCTTGATTATCATCTCCCTTTCCTCACATGCCCAGCTTAATGTTACGCTTTTACATCAACTGGTTGGAAATAGCAAAACCGAACACGGAAAGCAAACCGATGCCAGGGACCGACAGCTTGCAGCTACAACCAATGAGGAAGTAAATAAGACCTTAATGGTGAGGTTGAAAACTGCCTACAGAGATATCCATTCAAGGTTTAAAACTTTGGGCCTTGCCATTGATGCTGCGCAAGTAGGGATAGAGGCATATCCATTGATTAATGATATAGCACGAAGCCAGGAAACTATTTTCAGGCTGTGCAAGGATGATCCGGTATTGTCCATTCTTGCAATTCAGGCAGAAATGGATATGGGAGATAGGGCATATTCACTATTAAACTTTTTATATGGAATTGCCCTTTCAACCAGTGACATCAACCAGATGAAGCAAAGTGACCGGAAGATGCTTTTTTCTCATGTATTGACCGAATTACGCGGGATAGCCGGTGCCGCCCGGGGGCTTGCAGTATCCCTGAAATACGCTTCCGGAAAGAATGCGCTGAATGCAGTGAACCCATTTTCAGATTTTATCAATACTGATAAGGCACTGGTAGAAAGTATTCTGCGAAGAAAGGATATACTTAAAAATTAAAATTATGAGCGCATACATCACAACGGTATTATTGGTTGTCATAACCTTGTCAGTCCAGGCCCAACGGTTGGTATTCGACCGCGGACATTTTTCAATTGTAAATGAAAATGGGGCAGTCCGCCTCGCTGCTGAAAATACCTACAGTAACTATCAGAATACGATCAATAACAGGCTTTCAGATATCAATGTAAATCTAGGTGCGGTGGTAATGGTCCAATCGCTTATACTCTCCTCGCTCCGAGAAGTTGATCAGGGGCTAAAAAGCGCCATTGCCGTAAGACAGATCGGAAGTCTGGTAGCGGAAATCACTTTAGAAGGCAATGGCATGATAGCCATGGCCCGCTCGGATCCCCACTTGATACTTTTTGCCGAAGATGTTGCAAGGCAAGTTAAAAACAGGGGCATCGGACTCTTTTCCGAGGTTTCATCTTTCGTGCTAAAAGAGGGTGAAAATGTATTGATGGATTTTGAAAAGCGGGATGCGCTGCTGAAAAAGATCGCCCTGGAACTACGCGTTATCCGCGCGCTTGTATTCAGCATGAAAAAATCTATGTACTGGGCAAAAATGAACGGGGTATTGCATTCGTTGAATCCGTATCGGAATTTTATTAATCAGGATCTGCGCACAGCGGATGATATTCTATTTAAATCAAAACTCCTAAAACAATGAAAAAATATCTAATGACGTTTCTTTTTTGTGTAATTGCTCTTTTAGCAAATGCGCAAAAAAAGATAACTGACAAGCACATCATCTACCAGCAGGAACGCATGGTCTTCAAACAATGGGACCGCGATAAGTTTACTCCAAAGCCGGGTTTTCTGGGCCTGAACCCAGAATATTGGATTACCTGGGCGCTGCATCCCAATTATCCCAAAACCGATCTCAGACCATTGGGACCAGCGGGGCCACAGACCCAAAGGTTGATGTTTGCCGCTGCCATGCAACACACAGACAACCTCTATAAGTTACATTCAGATACTTTGCGCAATACCGCATTGAGCGAGGCTTCAAACTATTCTTCAGCGCTGAGTTTTGCAGATCCATTGTGGCTGATGTATTACCGGAATGAATTTGAAGGTTTGCTGAATCAGGCTGATTCCGATTTGTTGACTGGGCTATCTGCTGCCGAAAGAAGCTATCTGATTTCTTCCGGATTATTTGATTGGTACAGGGATGAAAGCCATGCACTTTTGGAAAGGCTGGAAATAGCCCGTTCCACTACTGTTGACCGGGGCTCAAGGATTATGGCCTATCACGGAATGCTCGGCGAATATAGAAAGCTACTGGCTAGCTGGGAGATGAAGAAGTCGAAAGCAAAAGCTTTTTTGTCGATTAAATCCTCAGCCGAAAAAATAAGGAATGCGAATCCGCCTGAGGTTCGTGGTAGAAAGACCGATATCCAGATCGCTGATGATATCCTTAAAAAATCAAAACTGTAAATATGACCTTACCCAATTACCTGACCGGTACTGCCGGTTTTTTTGTGCAATCTGTTCCCGACTCATTTAAGGATACCTTTAATTTTCTCCAGGGAAACGGGGTTTATGAGGAAGGCATGATGCACTTCCTTCATGAAATGAAAAATACAATCTGGACCCATTATGATGCCTTTATTGCTGATGCACAGGCCCTTGCTGCGATTTTCATGCTTATATTTTTTGCAGTCAAGAGTTATGAAATGATCTCCGGAGATAAGCAACTGGAAATTATGCCTTTATTGCGTCCTTTTGGGCTGACAATGGTGATCCTTTGGTGGAGCATCTTTACACGTGTTCTTGCCTATCCGACGGACGTGGTGGAACAGAAGACCTCTGCGATGTTTGATGGAAGCCAGGCAGAGATCAATGATCTCAGGCTTCAGCGGGCCAAGCTGATGGTGGAAGTTTCCGATCAGCTTTTAAAGTTTCAGGCTGAAACAGAAACAGCAAAAACAGAAGCAGATACCTGGTATGAAAATGCCTGGGAATCGGTAAGCTCTTCAGTAAAAGAAGGGTTCTCAGAGGTTTGGAAGCCCGTTGTAGAAATGCGGAACCGTTTGCAGATCGGCCTTCAGCTCCTTGCAACCTCCCTACTGGAGACATTGGCAATTTGGATATTGAGGATATGTACCTACATCATATTTATTATCCAGATTATCTTTTCAACCATTCTGATTATCCTTGGCCCTTTTTCGGTTGCAGTATCGATTCTTCCTGCTTTTAGGGATTCCTTTTCCACCTGGGTGGCAAGATTTATTTCTGTAAATCTCTATTCGGGTATCGCCTATCTGGTGATGTATGTAGCCTCGCTTTTTCAGCATTATGCATTGGAAGCAGAAATAACTCGATATCAGGAACTGATAGGGACAGGGGAAGCGAGTCTTGAAAAACTGGGATGGTTTGCCAGTAACGGGATATTGTCTTTTGGAATGGTAATCGTAACCTTCATAATAGGTGCACTGACCATGTTGACCGTTCCAAGCATTTCAACATGGATTGTATCAACATCCGGCATTTCATCTGCAGCCAGCTCGATGGGCAGGGGAGCATCGAGTATGACAAGGGTTGCCGGACAGATTATGGGAGGGTAGAAGAGATGATGATTAAAAATATTGAATCAAAAATCCGGCTTGCCACCCTGATTTCAGTCGGTAGCTTTTTGCTATGCGCAGCCGTGGTAGCCATAGTTTCCTTTTTTGCATATGGTTATGTCCGGGATTCGAGAAAGAGTATTTATATCCTGGATCCCTCCGGAACTCCAGTTATGGCAAAACAGACCGATGTACAGCTGAACAGGGCTGCAGAATATCGGGCACATATTGCAAAATTCCATTCTCTTTTTTTCTCGCTTGTACCAGACGATAAATTTATTGAATACCAGATGAAACAGGCCATGTACCTGATCGATGAAACAGGGGTTTTACAGTATAATAACTTGAAAGAAAAAGGCTTTTTTACCTCTATTCTGTCCTCTTCTGCCGTACTGACCCTACGTACCGATTCTATTTTCCTGGACGAGAAACGCATGTACTTCAGGTATTATGGAACCCAGAAAATAGACCGCAGGAGTTCCACCATTACCAGGTCACTGATCACTGAGGGGAGTTTGACTGATCTGGAAACAAGGTCTGAAAACAACCCGCATGCGGTGCTGATCACAAGATGGAAGACATTAGAAAACAGGGATCTTTTAACTACAGAAAAAAATGCATTCCAATGAGAAAAATAACCATCCTTTCTGAATTGAAAAATGAGTTCGCAGCACAGGTTAGCTGCCTTAGAAGCTCTTCTTCCCGTTTTTTCAACCAATATCCAAAGGCCACCTTTTCAGTAATGGTTCTGTTAATCGCTTCCTCCTTATTACTGTGTTTTACGCTGCTTAGGAAAAAGCCCACAAAACCGGGGTTTGAAAATAAAGCGCTAACTCACATTGGCGATGGCTTATCTGAAATCGGTACAACCGTGAATAGCCTGGAAAAGGCGCTGGAGATGAGGGCTGCACTGAAAACAATGCTCGCTAAAGATTCATTGACTTCAGCGGACAGCGCACTAATGGCCGCTATGGTCTTAGAGCTTGAAAAAACAGGCGATAGAAAAAAATAAAATTATTGTTATGAAAAAAATAGATCTTAAAAAGGCGAGGTATGCCCTGCCTATGATCTGTTTCCCCTTTATCCTGCTTTTCTTTTATATCTATAAAATTAGTTTTGGCAAAGAAGGAAAACAGGCACTGGGAAAGGATTCACTCCAGGTTAACGTTGCCGGAGTATCCGATCAGGTAAAAAATCAAGGTCTTTCCAGCAAACTTGATGCCTACCGGAATAAGTTCAAGCAGGCAGATGGTTATACCGCCGTTGGCAGTATTTCAGATGAAACCAAGGAACAGTCGCAGATAAACTCATCCTATAACGAGCGCGAAAAGCGGATGCTGGATTCCATCGATCAGGTGATGAAAAGGAAATATGGAACCGCCGCTGTCCAACAAAACAAGTCTTCCCCTTACATAGAAAATTTTGCAACCTATAAAAAAGGGGAGAATCCTTCTAAAACCGAACAAGACAGGGCATTGGCTATTGCACTATCAAAGATCAAGCAAAACGGACAACTTAGCACTGAACCTGAAATAGGAAAAGAGCCTGCAGATCCAATGCAGATCTTCCGTGCCCAGATGGCACTGGTCGATAGTATGGGCAAAGCAAATGATCCTTCTCTTATCGAAAAAAGAGAGAAAGAACGGCTTCTTGAAATTGCCGAAAAAGAAGCGAAGGGTAAAAAGAAATTCCCGGTAAAAAAAACAAATGCCGCTATAGGTGCTTTTAATACTGTAATCTCTTCAGCCGATGAGCGCCCGATTTCTGCGATGATTGATCAGGATATTACCGGGTTTTCAGGTTCCAGATTGCGCATCAGACTGCTGGATGATATCATGGCAGGAAAGTTTGTGATCCCCAAAGGGACTTACCTTTATGCCACCATATCGGGATTTTCTGCCCAAAGAGTCTCGCTCACTGTCTCATCAGTGTTCTATGGCGGTGAAATCCTTCCCATAAATCTTCAGATTTATGATAATGACGGGCTTGCCGGGATATATGTCCCCTCCTCTGCCTTCAGGGAGTTTACCAGGGATCTTGGTGGATCCACATCACAGGGGATATCCATTCAACAGCAAGCGGAAAATAACAATCAACTGGTGATGGGGATACTCTCTAAAATGTTCCAGTCTACAACTACCGCGGTCAATAAGCTCATCCGCTCCAACAAGGTCAAAATCAGGTATAATACCGAAATCTATCTCATCGACCCCGATGAGCTTAAAAGAAAGCAACAATCTTATTAGTTATGAAAAAAATAATCCTGACGGTACAGTTTTTACTGTGCTCATTAACGCTTTTTGCCCAACAAGCCGGTACCCTCGCTGTTTCTGAAATTCCGGCTATCGGTATTTCCGGCTCGGTCTCACTACATTTTATTTCGCCGGAAAAAATCTCTTATGTTGACCTTTCCAGTCCCTCGCTGATCGGGGACCTTCCCGAAAAGAATATCCTCAGGGTCAAAGCTGTCCCTGATTCCGTTCCTGGTCTGCTATCCAGCGGTGAAGCAGGCCTTGTAACCATTGTAGGGGAAACCTTTATCTCCCAGTTTAGGCTATGTTTTTTGCCCTCGCAAAAATCTGAATCTATTGCCACCCAGGTTGAGATCCTTCCGCAGTACATGAGGCCGTTGGACAATTCCCAAAAAGGGTTATCAACCCTTGAAATGAGGGCCAATGCACTTTCCATCCTGAAATTACGCAGCAAGGGATATGTAAGCCGTACAAGAGGGTATGGAATATCGGTAACCGTCAACAGGGTTTTTACACTTGGCAATTGTGTTCTTTTGGACCTGGGTTTTAAAAATGAAACCAATCTTATTTTTGATGTAGATGAGCTCAGGTTTAAAATCGAAGACCGAAAGGTTAACAAATCAACCAATGTACAGTCCATAGAACTAAAACCCGTCTTTAGCCTTTATCCGTTCGAACGGTTTAAAAACACTTACCGTAATATCTACATATTAAAGAAAGCAACATTTCCCGGAGATAAGGTATTCAGTATTGAACTCTCTGAAAAGCAGCTCTCAGGGCGGAACCTCCAACTTTCACTCCGTTATTCTGACATTCTAAAGGCTGATAGTTTTTAATTTCAGAGATGGAGGAAAGCAAGGAACAACAGAGCCTGCACCGCTTTCTTCAGTTTACCATCTACCTTGCCCTGCTATTGGATATACTGGTGTTCGTGTATTCACCGAAATTGCTCGAAAGCCAGATTGGGCATCGATTCGGCCTGAGCAGTTTTCTTGTCCGCATGTCCAGGATTATCATCTATCAGCATCCTATCTATAGCCGCTTTTTTTCTTTTTTGCTTATTTCCCTGGTCTCTATCGGCACTTTAAGTAAAAAAGAAAAGGATCTAAAAGCTAAAACATCGATTGTTCTCCCACTTGTTTTTGGAGCGGTCTCGATGGTTTTTAGCATATATTTTTTCGGTAATACGGGCGTAGTTATAGGTTACTGCACCAGTTGGGAAGATATCGGTTATATTGGTTGTTTGTTGGCGGGTACTATATCGGTCCATGTTGCTATGGATAACGTTTCCAAGATTATCAGCTCCTCGCTGGGAAAGGATAAATGGAATACTGAAGAAGAATCTTTTATGCAGGCGAGGAAACCGGTGAATGGAAAATTCGCAGTTTCCATTCCCTCATTATTTTACTACCGGAAAAAAGTACATGCGGGGTTCATTAATATTGAAAATATATTCAGGGGCACGCTTTTGATCGGAACCCCTGGATCCGGTAAGAGCTTTGGAGTGGTTATGCCTTTTATCCGGCAGCTGATTTTTAAGGAGTTCTGCATATGCTGTTATGATTTCAAATTCCCTGATCTGGCCCAGATTGCCTATTATCATTATCTTCTTGGGAAAAAACAGGGACGGCTTGAAGGATTCGATTTCCATGTCATTAACCTAACATCGGTAGAGAAAAGCAGGCGGATCAATGTATTAAGGCCCGATTATATCGTTACACTGGCAGACGCGGGCGAAACGGCGGAAGCCCTGGTAGAAGCATTAAAGAAGGGAGATAAATCGGGGGGAAGCGATCAGTTTTTTACCCAGAGCGCAGTTAATTTTTTGGCAGCGTGTATCTATTTTTTTTCACAATACGAACGCGGGCGTTTTTCCACTTTTCCCCATGTACTTTCTTTCTTAAACTGCAGCTACGAGCAGATATTTTCTGTTCTTTTTTCAAATCCCGAACTTAAAAGCTTGCTATCTCCCTTTGCTACCGCCTATCAGGCCAAAGCATTCAATCAATTGGAGGGACAGATTGGAACGCTGAAAGTGTTTATCTCCAGGCTAGCTACGAAAGAAACGTTCTGGGTCTTTTCAGGTGATGATTTTAATCTGAAAATTTCCGCTCATGCTGAGCCTTCAATGTTGGTTCTTGCCAATGATCCAAATACACAGAATATCAATTCTGCCTGTTATTCTGTCGTGCTCAATAGGCTGACCCGGCTCATCAATTCTAAAGGCAATAAGCCCTCGGCATTGATTATTGATGAGCTACCGACCCTTTTTGTACACAGAATCGAAAATCTCATAGCGACTGCAAGATCCAACATGGTTGCCGTACTCATGGGCCTTCAGGAACTTCCGCAGTTTCAGCAGCAGTATGGAAAGGATACCGCAAATACAATTACCTCGGTCGTAGGGAATGTGCTTTCCGGATCGGCAAGAAACAAGGAAACCTTGGAATGGCTGGAGCGGCTTTTTGGAAAGATTAAGCAACAGTCCGAGAGCTTATCAATTGATAGGACCAAGACCTCCATTTCACTCTCTGAAAAGCTTGAACCACTAATTCCCGCCGGTAAGATTGCCTCATTAAAAGCCGGGGAACTTGTCGGTATGCTGGCGGCGGATGCAGTAACGGAATACACAGGTAAGTATGAGACCTCGGCGATCAACTGCAGGGTAAACCTGGATATGAAGGAGATAGCAAGAGAGGAAAAGGCTTACCCTGATATGCCGGTGTATTATGATTTTGCCGGGAAAAAAGATGAGGTACTGCGTAAAAACTTCATGCGCATCAATACCGAAATACGGGTACTGGTTACAAAATTCAGAACAGAGACTACCGCTCCAAAAAATGGCGAAATCCCCAGAGCCTCGATGGCAGGAGGCATAAAGCGGTAAACAAATTATTTTTTCATTCTTAAAATCAACTCTTATGGAAGAACTAACCGGCCAGCTTGTAGTGGTACATCCCCAGCTGACAACAGATCCTGTTTCCAGGCAGGGTCAAATCGGTGTAATTGCGACGGCTGATCTAAAAAACGATACCATTAGTGTCGGCTTTGGCGCTGGTCCACTGGGCAGATATTCCTCGGATGCCCTCCTTGTGCTGAAGAATAAAAACGAGCTTTATCAGGATATCATGACCGGAGTAAAGGACATGGATGCTGAGACATTTAAAGACCTGCTCGACATCAATATGAAACAGGAACGTTCCGATTACGGCAATGTCTCTGGCGCAATGAAAATTGCGTTAGAAAATCCGGAGGCTATGAAAAGAAGCATGATATTCCTGGAGGATTATATTTCCCGCAACCAGATTATAGACGTTAGTGAAGAGGTTTCGTTTGAGCGTTAGGTTCCTGGCAGGTATATTTCTAATTGCTGTATTTTCCTCTTTGTCAGCCTACTCCCAGATTTGCATGCCGCTGAATTCTATGAAGGTAAATAGCACATTTGGTAACAGGATCCATCCAGTAACACATCAAAATGACTTTCATCGCGGCATCGATCTGCGTGCGAGGAATGAGCCTGTATTTTCTTTTTTTTCGGGGAAGGTATCCGAGGCAG
Source organism: Pedobacter sp. 22163 (assembly GCF_052045595.1). Classification (NCBI taxonomy): domain Bacteria; kingdom Pseudomonadati; phylum Bacteroidota; class Sphingobacteriia; order Sphingobacteriales; family Sphingobacteriaceae; genus Pedobacter; species Pedobacter sp. 22163. The sequence continues at coordinate 688,184 of NZ_JBQEPM010000002.1, forward strand.
GCTACAATCCTATACTTGGTAAATTTATAAAGATAGACCATTCAGGACTTGAAAGTATCTATGGCCATCTATCCATAATCCTGGTCCATAACGGCCAGGTGCTTAAGGCAGGGGAACTTATTGCAGTTACAGGATCAACTGGTCGGGTAACAGGGGAGCATTTGCATTTTAGTCTGCGCATTGATGGCATCTATATAGATCCCATACTTTTTATCCTACAGCTCCAGGTGAACCTGGGAATTAATCAGCAAAAATTTATGGAAAGTACAGCTTATTTAACATTAAGGCAAAAGCTGGAACTGCTCGCCATGGTGGAGGAGATTGAACTCAATCTCGATGAAGCTTGGGTCTATGGGATAGATTTTGCCGACAGGGAGGAGCCTGAAGATGAATAAAAAAGATGTTCAGAAACCTCTTCATGTGCAGGTTGCGGAAAAGGTTATTGAAGGACTTAGGGCAGGGACTGCCCCATGGCAGATTCCATGGGACGCAAGTGGGATGCCCTTTCTATTACCTTATAATTTCCAGAGCGGCAAAAGATATAAGGGTATTAACGCGCTGTCGTTATTAATGGCAGGTAGGGACGATCCAAGGTGGATGACCTACAGGCAAGCAGAAGAAAGTGGGATGCAGGTTAGAAAAGGAGAGAAGTCAATGCTTATCCAGTTTGTTAAAACCACAGATGAGCGTACCAAGCGCGATGCCTCGGGAAAGGTTATGCATGATGAGCTGGGAAAGCCAATCAAGGATATTACTGCGCTTCCCCATGCCATCATCCGAAATGCATACGTTTTCAATGCTGCCCAGATTGATGGAATGCCGAAACTGGAACGGGAACTACCAGGTATCGATTGGCAGCCCAATGAACGGGCAGAAAAAATGATTGCCTCCTCTGGCGCTAAAATCTTGCATGAGTATTCCGGCAAAGCTTTTTACAGCCCGAAAAATGACGCCATAACCTTACCTTATAAAGACTGGTTTTCGCAGGACCATAAGTACTATGCCACACTACTTCACGAACTGGGTCATTGGACCGGTCATTCACAACGTTTAAACCGGGATATGGGTAATAGCTTCGGAGATTTACTTTATGCAAAAGAGGAGTTAAGGGCAGAGATCGCCTCCATGATCATGGGGCAAGAGCTGGGTATAGGCCATGATCCGGGGCAGCATTTCGCATATGTAGAAAGCTGGATCAAAATCCTGGAAGATAATCCCTTTGAGATTTTTTCTGCCTCAATGGATGCTGAACGTATATTCAATTATATCATGGATCTTGAAAGAGCGCAGCAAAAATCAGTAGAGCAAGAGCATATGCATGCAACTGGTCTACCGCAAGGTAAACCCCCGGGTTATCTTACCACCGGTGACAAAATTCCTTATAATGGATCAGTCTATGAAGTGATCGGGCATTTAAAACAGGGAAGGCTGAAGATGCAGGAAAGCCTTTTTGGTAACAGTTTTACCTTAAGCAAAGGCGATAAACTATATGCTTCCCTTTTATATCTCAAGCGGGAAATGACCAATGAGCAGGTAAGAACTGCATCTAATGGTTCGGGGAAGAACCTAGATGGAGACTCGCCATTGTATAGTGCTAACAGATAAAACAAAATTTTGATGAAACATTTAATGATAAACGAGGCACTGCCGATAGCAGAGCTTTCCAGGCTGGGATTATATGATGGTAACAAGCATTTATTAAGCGATACAGATCTTTCCGCATTGCTTTCCGGAAGGCGAACTTCCATGGTCAACCTTCGGGATCTGGTCAGTGAAGCTTATGTGATCGATAGCCTGGATGCAAAACTTTCTCTGCACACCGATGAAGATAACTTTCAGGAAATTAAACTGCACCCTATCTATAAGGAACCGAAACGCTCCCCGGAATTATTGGACGACGAAGCCAATGAGCTGATATCTGGAGATGTTAAAAATGTTGCAAAATCTGTCAGTTTTCCAGATGGCAGCAGCAGGGTTATTGTATTTGAATATGATAGTGAGACGAGGGAATTTGTTTCCTACCATCCCGAAGGGGTAGAGGTTCCCCACCAAATCAATGGAGAGCTACTGGATTCAAAGAATAGGGCAGATTTTGCCATGGGACGTATCGTTCAGCTTTCCGATGGGACGATGATTCAACATAGAGCTACTGAACCCAAGGGCATATTAGCCAGCCGCACAGCCCTGATCCTAACTGTTATGGAATATGGGGCGGCCAGAAGTTTTTTGGTTAAGGACCTTTCTCCGATAATGGATGTAAGTATTCATCATACACCGTTTTCTCCTGGTTTTGTGTCCGCATTTCTGGAAATGAATAAATCCGATGGTTCTATTTCCGATGAAAAGTTGCAGCAGGGGGAACTTGAAGATTTCAAAAATGAATATACAAGGGGTTATAGTCACACCACATCCAGATAAAGGTGGATATTAACTGGATTGACCAAAGTGGTTTTTCTTACTTAATCCCGTCTGGGCTGCCTCCAATCACTATTCTTACCGGCTGCATTTTTTATGAAAAGAGGGGTGCCTTAAAAGTTTTGTGCGAGGGCACGGTTCTTAAAAGCTCAACATACCGCCTTGGCAACGGTGGGCTTCCTGCTAATTCCAGAAAATGTAGGCTCTATCCGTTCAACTTTCCAGAATGCAAGGTTTAGGACAGTTTTCGACAGTGATTTGCCTGGGATGGTGCTGGCCTGCAAGGTTGCCCTATGGCTGAAAGGAATCGATGCATCTTTTCTTATTTCCTCCAATCAAGTGATCTTCACATTTAAGTCGGGCGAATTTCATGTGTGGAATCGCCGTTTTCACTTAATAGATTCTGCAGGCTTACCGGATTTAGGACAAATGTCAGGCCTTTGCAAATGCGGTAAAATTCAACTCCATGATTCCAGAAATTTTTAAACAGGATGTCAATTTAGATATAAGGGTATTCGGATTCGATGTCAATGTAAATTATGTGTACAACTGGCCCGTCAAAAGAAATGATGAAAAAGAGCCAACTGTCGTTCACCTGGAGTTCCGCTCAGCTTCACCTATCATATCTAATTCCCGATATCGGTCACATTTTCTTTTTTCTGCTTTTTTAAAGGAATGCAGATTTGGATCCATAGAGGAACTGGCGGTCTCCCTTGGCGAGCACATCGCCATAGAAAACGGCTATGAACCTCCCCAGCCTGAGCAACAGCTCAGCCTATTTTAATTTAAAACTTATTGATATGAATGAAAAAAATTTAGAGTACTTAAAAAAGAGCCTGGACTACCTGGGCTTTGGAGCAAAGCTTAACGATGTTCTTGAATCAGCGATCTCAAGGGAACTCCCATCCTTTACCCTGGGGGTGACGCAGCGTTACACATCGCCACAGGCTAAAAAGAATCCGACCCTTGGCTCAGACCAGGTTAGGTTCATGCTGAACTTTAACCGCTCCAAACAGAGCGATATGTATTTTCTCAACGATTATGAGGTGACCCTAAATAGGGCCGGAAGCACTTTGCCGGTTAGACAGGTTTTTGATCTGGAAAGGGATAACCGTATCACAGCATTGCAGGCATATAAACTGCTGTCCGGGAATTCACTAGAAAGGGACGTATATATAAAGTCCGAAAACAGTGAGATTTCGGAAAAGAAGAAGGTGTGGTTTAAGCTTAACCTCGATGTCCAGGATGCCTATGGGAACCATCCGTTGAAAAAAATCTATCCCGAATTTAAGTTCGAGCTATCTGATGCCATAGATAAATATCCTTTTAAAGCTTTGGACGAATCAGGGAAAGATGCGATGATGAAACTTCTAAGGAATGGCAATCTGGCCCAGGCAGAAATGATGGTAGGGAAGAAAGCTGTTCAGGTATTTATTACCGCAAATCCCCAGTTTAAAGGGCTTGATGTTTTTGATAAGAACATGGCTATCATTCGTCAGGACGAAATCTTTCCAAATAAGGGAGCAGAAAAAAATACCGCTGGGCCAACTGAGCAGGGCCTTTCACAAATAAATGAGGTGAATGCCAGTCAACAGGAAGACCGCTTTCCATGGGAAGGAAATCAGACAGCAGAAGTTTCCCAGAACGGCGAGATAGGCCGGTGATATTTTAAGAAATTGTTATTGAACAATGAAGAAGCTCTTGGCCAAAATAGAACGCATCCGTTCCAGGGGCTGGGTAGTCCTGGACCTGGACAAAAATCATACTTTATATCATCTTGACGGAAAACGCTTTCAAATTGAAAGTATAGGTGTTCCTGATATCAAATGCAAGGTTTCAATACTTGTCAACGGAGAAAAAGTCGATTTAACAATTGATGATTTGTATTAAAAAAACATGACCAAATTAAAATTAAGGACCCCCATAAGTTATTATGGGGGTAAACAAAAACTAGCAAAGCATATTGTCTCTGTAATCCCACCACCTGTGCTTTATTGCGAACCCTTTATTGGCGGGGCTGCAGTGTTTTTTGCAAAGAAACCATCCACTATCGAGGTAATTAATGATACCAATAAAGAGCTGATTAATTTTTATCGCGTAGCGAAAGATGATTTTACATCACTGGAAAAGGAAATCCGGATTTCGCTGCACAGCAGGGATTTGAACCGAAAAGCTTCGGTGATTTATAACAATCCGGATATGTTCTCAGAGATCAAAAGGGCATGGGCGGTATGACTAACTTCCTCACAAAGTTTTTCATCGCAGCTTGATAGCAGTTGGGGTTATGACAAATCGAGCAATACGACCACCAAGAAAATCAATTCAAAGAAGGAGGGGTTTGTTGAAGAAATGGCCATCAGGCTTCAGAACTGCCAGATAGAATGTGCAGATGCACTTTATATCATTGGCAGTAGGGATACTCCTGGAAGCTTTTTCTACTGCGATCCACCATACTACAATTCAGACTGCGGGCATTATGATGGGTATTCTGAGCAGGATTTCGAAGCGCTTCTTTTTTTGCTTCCAAGGATTAAGGGTAAGTTTCTTCTTTCCTCTTACCCATCACCGCTGCTTGAAAAATATACTAAGGAATACTGTTGGTCACAATGGTCTGTAAAACAGCAGGTTTCTGTGAATGCGAAAGGTGGAAAGCAGAAAAGCAAAACAGAGGTACTCACCGCTAATTATCCATTAGACCTCAAATCTGAAAGTATCACTGTAAATGTTTAACATGCTTGCTATGGAACACAATCGATTGAAAAATCCTGATACCGTAAAATTGTTCCACGGCTCTCTCGGGCTCGTAGGAAACGAAATCTATATTCAATCAGGAAAAGGGTAGATAGTCTTACACTCGGTGATGCTTTTTACACTTCCCTAAGCGAGGATGCAGCACTTTTGTTCAGCCACCTGGTGTTGCAGAAATCGAGATTATCGGGAGGAGAAGCATATGAAAACCTTGGATTTGCCAAGGTTTATCAAATTTTTTTAGATAAAAACATCAGCATCCTTGATGCTGAACAGCCTCTGGAGGCATCCCGCGTCCAGAGTGTCTTATCCTACGCGGGGTTTCTGAGCAACATCGTGACTTAGATAACAGTAAGTTTATAGAATTTGATAAGGCAGCAGATCTTTTAAGTTATGGCCCAGACTGGGAGGGCAACCGCAATGAATATCTGACTAAACAGCTGGGTTACGACGGACTGATGGTAAAAGAAAGGGCTTGGAATAATTGGGACTATTACCCAAATGATATAGGGATTGATTGGGAAAAATTAGAGGATCCGTTGATATGGCCACCTAAAACTATTGCTATTTATAATGTGCAAAATATTTTAGGATTGATCTCCATAAAGATGGTAGGATTCATCAGGAAAGTCAAAATCTAGTGCAACAATCAAACATATAAAAATTGAATTTTTCGACTAATTTTTAAGACTAGTTTCTAGTTCGTAGAAATCTCGATCTGTAAAGTTTGTACTTGTTGGAAAACTTTTTTGCTAAACCTCCAGCGAACATTTTTTTGCTCTACGATTAGTCTCTGTAAACTCTGTGGCCTTTTCACAGAGGAGCTTCTACGGCTTTGGCCGTCTAATTGAGTGGGTATACCTATACTGACATTCTTCCTAAGCATTGAGCTGGATATCACTGACCGAAGACTATTGTTGATGGATGCGATCATGCACAGGCAATGCACATGCTGTTCATCATAGGCCCCTGGTGGCCATAGCAGGTTATCTTCTGAGCTATCAGTACAGCAGCCGAGTTTAAGTAGAGCGGTTTTGTGATGGAAGTTTCTTAATGCATTTCCTGGGTGATCACCACGGTGCCGTCGTCCGGGTCTTGGTAGATTCCCGCGTAAGCTGTATGAAGTAATGATTGCGGAATCCGGGCTGGCATAGTACTGGATTCCTTGCCGGTAGGTTTCGGGGTATTCTGCTTTTTCGCATGGCGAGGATCTGGTCGTTCCAGTTCTTATAGGGCAGGTCCAGAAGCTTGCCTGCAATATAGTAGCTGATCATTTCAGGCACCGTCGCGTCAAATTTATTGACCAATACGACAATGCCGACGCTGTCAGTTGGGAAGAGGTTGGTGTTGGCTGAGTATAGTGACAGGTCGCCGCTGTGCTGGATCATGTAGTGGCCGCGGTAGGCATTGATGAGCCATGCATGACCGAAACCTTCAAAGAATACATCGGGATAAGCGGGGATTGGTATTATTGAAAATTATTTTACTGGCATTCATTAAGTTTTTCGCAAACTTTATTGATTTTTTAAAAGAAAACCTTATTTTGCTTAAAAGAAATCCATGGTTTTAGCGATTCATACTGTTTTTATTTTAAGGGAGAATATCCTTTTTTTAGAAGAATGGATTAAATATCACCTCTGTCTAGGATTCAATCACATTTATTTGTACGATAATTCAGGATCATTAGAATACGAGTATAATTTTAATGGTAATAATAGATATAATATTGATTTTAAAGCCTTAACAGCAGCCGTCACTGATGAACAACTTTATCATAGTTTAAATGATATCCTAAGAAGATTTAGCGATAGATTAACAATAATAGACTGGTCTCCAAAAAATGCCCAAGGTGAAATAGTTTATGGACAAAAGGATTCTATTGTTGACTATTTTAAAAGATATTCAAAACTGTCTGATTGGACTGCTTTCATTGATATCGATGAGTTTATCTTTTGTACTACTAGCTTTCGGAAATTTTTAGCAAAGCAAAGTAAAAGTGATACCGGAAGTATTGTAATGAAGCAGAAAAAATTTAGGGACCGTTTTGATAGCTCAAATAAACGCGTCATTGAGATCTTTGATTGTATTGATGGGTTGGATACTTCGGGATGGGCCATGAAAGTGATAGTCAGAAACATTTACTTCGACGAAAATAGCCTCGTCGATTGGGGAATACATTTTATACCAGTGAAAAACAGCACTATACTTTTGGCCGATTTCGATAAGCTTCGGTTCAATCATTACAATGTAAATGAAAAACAGTTAGAATGGATGGAAGGTTTTTTTGGGATTAAAATCTCCATTAATTCAAAGTGTTATCAGTTGTATAATGCCTCAAGAAGGATTAAACCAATTAAATAGAATAAGTTAATTTAAATATTTACGGAGTTTTAGTAGACATATATCCAAAAATGACAGAATCAGAGATAAGTAGTGTGCCATGGTTGAATATAAATACAACAAAGGAAAAAATAGAAGAGCTCCGCAATGACTGGAAAGAGTATCTGAAAAAAAAAAGCGAATTCTTTGGTCAAAAAATTGGAACTGGGAAGGGTATAGTTATAAGCGCAGGAGGGCTGAGGTACTTCACCTCAAGCTGGGTTTTGATATCTAAGTTGAGAGAATCAGGATGCAATTTGGATATCGAGCTTTGGTATTATGGAGACGAGGTATCCGCCTCAATGAAGCGTAACTTGTCCAAGTTCAAAGTGAAATGTAAAAATATCGAAAATTATGTTGACGAAGCGCCACACGGTTTTTTAATGAAGCCATTGTCAATTCTTTATAGCAGTTTCAAAGAAGTATTGTTTCTTGACGCAGATAACATGTGCGTAAGAGATCCATCGTACCTTTTCTATGACAAAAACTACCTGAAAACAGGTAATTTATTTTGGCCGGATTATTGGAAAACCTCTGAAGATAATCCAATTTGGGAAATCTTAGAACTAGCATATTTTGACAGTTATGAGCAAGATAGCGGTCAACTTCTTATTAACAAAGAGAAATCCTGGGACCAACTTCAGCTATGTCTGTATTTTAACATAAGACATCATGATTATTACAATTTTATCTATGGTGACAAAGATACATTTAGGTTCGCGTGGTTGGCAATGGGCAAGCCTGTATCGATGATAGAAAAGGAAGTAGGTTCATGCGGCTATACTGATCAGGATACAGGCGCCTTCAATGGGATTACAATGGTTCAGCACGACCCTAGCGGCGAAATTATTTTTTTGCATAGAAATTTGTTGAAATGGGACATCACTGAGCGAGAAGAACACGTGTGGGAGACTGTTAAGACATTCATTCCTTCAGCATCTAACAAAAATTGCCAATTTAAAAGGGGACAACGGGGCCATAACGCAATAGATTTAACTGGAAACGTAACTGAATTATCTTTTGAGAAATTATTCCCTGGTTTTGAAAAAAGCTGTCTGGAAATTCTTCACAATCTAAGATCAAAAAAATTTTATCACAATGAATTATTACGCGATTATTTAAATAAAAATAGATTTAAAAAGTAAGTTAAACGTAAGCTGCGATGTAATTCTAGTGATACAGTGTGGTGTTTTTTAAATGTCGTTGTTTATGTTACATTTAAATTAATAAAGATATATTTATTATTTCTAAATTGCTTTAAATACAGCATTATACTATTAAATTACAGCTTTTATTGATTATGTCGAATCAGAGATCAGTGCGAGATCCTCATGAAAACTGCTGAGGTCGAGTTTTATAATCGCGCAGATGTACAATTGCGGGCTCCTTTAATAACGTTTTGAGTCTATTGGGTTTTGTATTATTAGGTGAATGCAGAATGTGGAATATTCATACGTAGAAACTAGTAACATTGGAGAGTCATAATAAATCTCTATAAGTTTTCTACAACTGTATTAAATATAAAGTAAATGAAAACGTTATTTCCTTGTATTTATAAAAAGTGATTTAAGACTTTAATCAACACTGATTTGACTATTTGAATTCTTTAACCATTAAACATTTATAATCACAAAAACATGAAAAAGAAAAAATTAACACTGAACAAACTGACGTTAGGATATCTCACTGATATCGAACAGAAAAACGTTGTCGGCGGGGATATAGGTGGAGCCTCCAACTTGTATGTCAATACAGTATGTGCGACGCCTACCACTTATAAGCCTTCATCTTACTTAGCTACATGTCCGTTGACTGCCACACCTGTAGAGTCATGCAGAACAATACCTTACAAAACCTGCGCACCTGCATAATATTTCTTTTGCATTCACCTTTTTTGGTGAATGCAAACTATTAACCATAACATATAGAGTTTAACTATGACATTTTCTTTTTTTAGGGCCTAAAGACAGCCAAACAGATTTTTATGAGAGAATATGTCTGTTTTCCAAAATTTATTTTCCGGACGCCAACCTTAAATAATCTTTCATATCTACAAGAAGGATTAGTTGATAGCCCGATATTTTATGAAGCGATTTCAGTTTCTTCCAGAGGATTTAGAAAAATTTTAGACTTAGAAAAAAATGTTTCAAACTCAGGGTATTCTCCGAAAGTTAGAGTTACATTAAACAAATATCTTGCTAGGATGTGCACAAAAAGTACTCCCTTAGGTATTTTTGCGGGAATAGGAGTGGGATACGTCTCTACAGAGACGAGTATAGCTATTGATAGCAGCACTGATTTTGATGCATTCACCGATTTTAATTTCAGTTTTTATGAAGGACTTTTAGAATACATAAATAAGAACAGAAATATTCGTCATAGCCAAAAGTATTCTGTCAATACATCATTGTTCTTTTTTGCAGGCACATACCGATATAACGAAAGGATACAAAATGGGCCTTTTAGGATTTCCGAAATTAAAGCCGACGATTTTATTACTCTATTGATAGAATCCTGTAAAGTACCTCAAACAGCATACTATTTAGCGCAGCTTCTTGTTATCCACGATCACGCTGAAGAAACCTCAGATGCATTGGAATTCATAGATGAATTGATCAATAATAATGTATTGGTGAGCGAACTGGATTTAAGCTTGACCAGAACGGATCAGCTAGGGTTTTTGATAAAAAAACTGCAATCTTATGAAAATCAAGAAGCAGAGAAATTGATAATGGTTATAACTTCAATTCGAGATGAGTTAAATGAATTAAATCTAATCAGTATCGGAGGTCGAGAAAAGAAGTTATTGGAGTTGGAGAATAGTATTATATCCAAACTTAATCTCAGGGATATCTCGAAGGCAGGACTAACCAACACAACATTGTTCGTAAAGAATAATGCCAAATTGGAAAAACGATTGGTTGATAAAATATATAACGGGCTGGTAGGACTAATCACACTGCTGTCGGTTCGAGAAACAGAGGATTTAGCATTAAGAGAATTTAAGATACAGTTCCTTGAACGTTATGATGGACAAGACATTCCACTATTGGAGGCTTTAGATCCGGATATCGGAGTAGGGTTTGCGCAATTTACGGCCGAGAGCATTCAAACTGATCCAATAATTATGGATTTTAATATCAACAAGCAGAACAATTCCCGATCTGGTGGGCCTGCAATTGATAGCCTACTGCTTAGAAAATTTCAAAACTATCTTAAAAATCCGGAAAAAGGATTTATTAATATCGTCCATAGTGATCTAGGTGACTATCCAAAAAACTGGTATGCAGATCTCCCAAATTCATTTCTTGTAGGTAACGAGATATATGACACAGGAGCAACTCCATTGATATACCTGAAGTTTGCTGGTGGTACAACCGGTGTCAATCTAATCAATAGGTTCTGTAAATCCAGTCCAGAATTATGTGAATATGTAAAACAGGTTACAGAAATTGAGGAAAGCCTGTTGAATGACAATACAATAGCTGCTGAAATATCTTATCTCCCAGAAGAAATTGATTCTTCCATTATTCTTCAAAGACGGGCATGGTATAAATATGAAATTCCAATTATGAATGTACCTTCCCATGAAGAAGAAAACGTTATCAGTCCATCGGATATTTTAGTTTCTATAGATTCTTCCAACCAGATTGTGCTTAAGTCTAAAAAAAATGGTAAAAGAATTATCCCAAAAAATACATCCGCTCACGATTATAGCTTCAAAACCAATCCACTTTATTACTTCCTTTCATCCCTACAGGTGCATGAAAGAGCCAAGTTTAGGTTTATATTGGATTGGGAAGATATTTCCTCGCCTGACGGATTCTTTCCTAGAGTCTGCTTTGAGGACAATATAATCCTTATTCTGGCGCGATGGAAGATATCTAAGATTCAGATTGATTCAACACCAAAATTTTTTGACGAAATGTACAGGATGAAAATCGAAATGAATATACCTGACAAAGTTTGGCTGCGAAAAGGTTTCGATTCGAAGATCTTAATAGATTTTAATCATAAATCTTCGATGGATATTCTGAGGGCAGAGGCGGCCAAAGAACCATATATAGTATTTGAAGAATACCTTTTCGACAACGAAAAAGCCTTGATTTCCACTGAAAAGGGGATTCATAACAATGAAATATTTTTAACCTTTACAAAACTTATCCCAAAACTTTGACAAGAAAATTTTTCCTCGGTAGCGAATGGCTTTATTATAAAATCTATTCTGGAGTTAACGTTTTGGACAAGTTACTATGCAATGAAATTTTTGAAGTTGTGTCCTTCTTGTACGATAGGCGGCTTATTGATAAGTTTTTTTTCATTAGATATACCGATAATGGTGGCCAACATCTACGTTTAAGATTTCATCTATGTGAGTTGTCCTCCATTAACAAAATTATCACGTTATTTCATCAAAAATTTACCGTTTTGATTGAAAACCGTTATATAAAAACCATTACGACGGATGTATACAATCGCGAAATCGAACGATACGGAGAAGCAACAATTGAAATAGTTGAAGATATCTTTAGCTTGAATAGCTACAAAATCATCCACTATTTAAGAAATGAAAAAAAAGGATTGCAAATTATTCCAATAATAAACGTAATTCTTGACGCATTTGACTTTTCTAATGACCGGAAACATCTGGTCTGTGAAGAAATGTATCAAAATTTTATTACCAGGTCTCCAGATGATCTGTACTTGAAAAGACACATACAAACTGTACAACGCGAGTATATGAAGGAAGCAGAGCAAACGTTGTACATAGAATGTAATTTACCTGGATTTGATGAGCAACTTTACATGCGCACATTAAAGAATAACATTTCAAAAATTGACAGGTCAATTCTGATAGGAAGTGGTAAACCGACCGTTGAAGATGTTGTCAAAAGTATTATTCATATGGAGTTTAACCGTTTTTTTTCACATAATCAAAATACATATGAGGTGGTCATATATTATTTATTAAGCAAACTGTACAAAAAAAACGCGTTAATGGAAAAAAAGACACTTATTTAATTTCAACGGCAGTAACAGAACCTAGAACCACTATGAGACTAAAAAAACCAACTTACGTTAATCCAGATATTTATCGAATTCTCAATGATATAAATAGAATGATCAAGGCAAATGAGGAAGAGATTATTTCAAACCAAAACATTTATCTTCACACGGGTTCAGCAGGGGTCTTGTTATATGCCATACTTTACAATGAGATACTCGACGATTCATTTTTTGATGAATTACCTTTAGGGATCATCAACCAGATAATGGACATCGTCTCTGGCCGAGATGGTGTGTCACCTTCATTTTGCGAAGGTCTGTCTGGCATCGGCTGGTTGCTAATTTTTTTAAAAGAAATTGATTATGTTGATTTTGATACTGATGATTTCCTAGCTGACACTGATCTTTATCTCAATTCATTTCTTGATGTGTTTATTCAGGAAAGCAAATGGGATACACTGTATGGATATATTGGGATTGGATTCTATTTTTTGAAAAGAATGAACAGGCAATCTCTCGAAAAAATAGTTTTTGCTTTGAACCGAACAATTGTAACTCAAAGCACTGGGATGGCTTGGGAAAGATTTGAGCCGTACTTTTCAAAGAATATCATTGATATGGGGTTGGCGCATGGCAACTCAGGAATAATTGTTTTCTTAAGTGAGTGCTATAAGAACGGGATTCTTCGGGACACATGTCGAAAATTGATAAGCAATGTTTTAAATTTTTATCTCAGCCAGCGACAGGATTTCTATAACATCGGTTCTTTTTGGAAAGATTTCATCCCTGCTCATGACGGTTATCGAGAAAATGACGAGCCAAAGTTTTCGAAACTAGCCTGGTGTTACGGAGACCTGACCATTTTAAATGCCTTACACCAGGCTGCAGTAACTCTATCAGATCATCAAAATTCTAACCTATTAAAAGCTATGGCTATCGAGACGTCTAAAAGAAGGGATTTCGATGATTCCTTGGTTAAAGATGCCTTTTGTTGTCATGGAAGTAGTGGAATTATGCTGCTCTTTCAAGAGCTTTATGAAAGGACTGGGGAAATCGCCTTCCAAGAGAGTGCTGAATATTGGTTGTCAGTTACGCTTTCTGCATTTGGGAAACAGGAAAAACAGCTTATGGCACTTAAAGATCCATTTTCTGAATACAAATTCGAACTCTTGGAGGGCATTTCAGGAATAGGCTGTGCATTGTTGAATCGTACGCAAAGAAAGACAATTCGCAATACAGGTGTGCAGTCATGGAAAGAAGCTTTTTTTTTATTTAATTCACTTTCTGTCCGTTAAAGGCTTATATTTTCACTATGTTATTCTTATCTGCACAGCCCGACGATAATTATTTTATTTGGCAGCTTGAAATACAGCTTCTAAATTTTTTTCAATTTAAAATTGACCCGAATAACATTCACGTGCTAGTAGCATATGAGGAAGCTAAGGGGATAAATAAATCATTTAAAAGGTTTAGTGAGAGTTATTCTGCATATGCAAAGTTTTATTATTATCCAGATAGAAGAAAATGTAAGAATTATATTTCGAGTATCAGACCTCATATTATCGCACAACATTTCAGTGCTTTCCCAGAACTTGAGGAGAAGCCTATTTTTTATCATGATTCAGATATTGTATTTACAACCTCCCTTCCAGATTTCGATAGGCTATGCGCGGATGATAACTGGTATTTTTCAGATGCTCGGTCATATCTTGATTCAAGGTACATAAGAGCAAAAGGTCCTAATGTTTTAAGGGAAATGTGTGAAGTCATTGGTATAGACGCAAACCTAGTTATCGCGAATGATAATAATGCTGGGGGAGCGCAAGCTATTATTAAAAATGTCAACGAAGCGTTCTGGATACACATGGAGACCGATTGTGTAAATCTTTATAATCATCTGAAAAGAAGTGAACCACGATACAAAGCTGAATTTGTAGAAAGTCGCACAGGAAAAGCAGCAGATTATGTTCCGATAGCAAGCTGGTGTGCCGATATGTGGGCTTTATTATGGAATTCATTTAAAAATTACGCTACGAAGATTGATGAAGAACTGGATTTTTGTTGGCCCCCGGATGATGTTGAAGTCTGGGCCAACAAAAAAATCTTTCATAATGCAGGAATCGATTTAAGTAGCAAGAACCGATATTTTTATAAAGGCGCCTTTAATAGTTTCTCTCCGTACGACAATAGCTTCGACTTCGTTTCCAAGCATACATGCAGTTTTAAGTATGTGGAGAAAATCACAGAAATTGGTAAAATAAAAAAATACGATTCTGAAGATGTGACTTTCATAGTGGTTAGTGGTGAAGATTCAAACTGCAATATTGACCTAAACACATCCTATTTAAAATATAGATTTGGTGAACAAGCAGCTATATTGAGCTATAGATCAAACCCGTCCGATGACTCTTCATCTCAATCTCTGGAATCATTTGTTTTGCAGATTTTACCTCAAATTCAAACTTCCACTATCTGCTTGTATGATGGCGACACACTAACATTGCCAGTCCATCTTGACAATTGCCTGAAAAAGGTTAAAGACAGTTCACAGACCCTGGCGATATCTTCAGGATATTACCTTGACCGAATAAGGGGGGGATTACGAAAGGATTTTGTTCGCAATTTAGATATTCCGCGTATTAACAGATTTTTGGTCGACAATGAAAACGTTTTATGTGGTGACATTTCAAGTTTGACCGTTGATAAAGAAGTGCTCATTATGCTTCTTAAAGGAAAGTCGTCAATCAGGTCAATGTTTTATTTTTTAAAAGAAATTGTACTGACAGCAAAATTTATTAATAAGCACTTTCATTTGGAAAATATTGGTAAAGCCGAGATAAAAACACCACAAAAGTTTATTAAGAATCGATCTATTTCAAAAAAAGGGGCATTCAAAGATATCATGTCATACAGTAAACATTTAATCGGATAGTGTTTACACATTGTCGAGCTAAAAAAGAATTTTATCAATAGATGAAGAATAACAGGTCATTTAACATGCTGGCACAGATAGCCAATAACATCATTTTAAACATAGATTTCCACAAACAGAGAGGTGTATCTGCTGGGAGGATGGGTAGTATTCTGTATTTATACTTATATGCAGAATTAAAGGATAGCGAAATACTATTCAGCTTGTGTAATGAGCAGTTGTTAATAATTTTGGATGCCTTGAATGAAAATGATATGTCATATGCTCATGGTATCGCAGGCATTGCAGACGTTTTGCATTATTTACACAATGAGGACATAATCGAAATCCCCGATCGTGATGATTTTTTCGCCAACGTGAATATTGAAATCTTAAGGGGATATGGTCAACCATCTTTAGAGCCAGATTCTCTACACACCACGCTTTATCTGTTAAACGAATTTGATATCTCGGATGTCGAGAATGTTAATCAGATCGAAAAGTTGTTATATTTAGAAAGAGCTGTCGAACATGTTGATATAATTGAAACGTTTTTAGGTTCGCTAAAAGTTTTAAAAGACAATAGCTTAACCGAATCAATAGATCGCTCAGCCGATATTATAAGGGTTAAAAACATTTCTAAAAATTTATTAAATATTGCCGATTTTTTGCACGCTTTGAAGAAGAAAAAAATCTATCTCATAGTTGTCGATAGATGTCTTTCCCTACTAGAAAAAAAGAACAATGATCTATTGATACTGTTATATAATGACAGCGAATTCGGGCAAAATTTTCTCGCGCTGTCCACCAAACTACATTTCTTAACTATTTCTTTTTACATAAAAATGTATTTTAACGGCGGCCCCTATAATGAAGATAAAATTCAGTTTGAAACCTTTCTAAACGACTTTTTATGTACAAAGGCCCTTAGTTCGAGTCTAGACTTGCGGCAGAACTCAATTGACTTACATATTGCGACTTTAATAAGTCTTTTCCAAGTCAATGACAAATTAAATTCGCAACTTATTTGGACGGGTATTAACAATTATCTTGATGCCATTCTTGAAAGTTTTGATGAAAAGAATTTTTGCTCAGATTTTACCAACAGTTCCTCCATTAGAGCTACTCTTGGCCTTTTGGGGCCCGCGGGGCTGGGAATTTTATTGATGATCAGCCTCGATCATAAATTTATAAGCGCCACTCACATTTTAAAAAAAAATTATACCATATGAACGAAAATGAAATTATAGGGGTTTTGTTTTTGGACAGCTCAACCACAGATGGTTATTTGCATCAGTTTATTGACAGGAACCATACAGGGATTTTTTCTTCGACGATATTTGTTCATATTGGAACAGAACAGTGTTTAACACTTTCTAGGCATGATGTTAGATCTCAAATTTTTATACCTTATCCAAACTCCTCCGAATTTAATATCAGCAACGAATCAGATGCAATGATTTTTGGTTATAGGATTATCGAAATAATGGTTGTGAACGATTTTGTCACTGCCGGAAAAGAATATTGCTTTATGTTCCATAATTTCGATCTTTACTATATTGCCGCAACAATAATCCGTAGATTTAATTCAAAGATCATTTTGTACCAAGATAGGCCGTTTACAAATATTGCATCG
Organism: Pedobacter sp. 22163; assembly: GCF_052045595.1. Taxonomy (NCBI): domain Bacteria; kingdom Pseudomonadati; phylum Bacteroidota; class Sphingobacteriia; order Sphingobacteriales; family Sphingobacteriaceae; genus Pedobacter; species Pedobacter sp. 22163. The sequence goes on from NZ_JBQEPM010000002.1 coordinate 705,280, forward strand.
GTAAATCCCGGAAGAAATTATTTGCTGGAAAGTAAACAAACACCTGATGAATTGGCCCATCTAAAATCTGGTACATTATTTTTAAATTATTCACATTTAATCCTTGCAAAAGATTCGCACACCAAAATCGCACTTATGGAGGTTTACGGTATACTAGATGAAAGGGTTGAGGTTTGGTCAAACTGTATTTGGAATAACTCAAGCGGGGGAAAACAGTCTTTGATAATGTCTGAATTATCTGCAGCTGAGGATAAAAAAATAGTGTTTATTTATCTTCAGGACGAAAAATCTGAACACGTAGTCAAACTTTTATCCATTCTCAGGGACGTTACTAAAGATGTTTTCGTTATTTGTGGGATTAGCCTCGAGGAGGTACCCCTATCTTTAAGGTTTGCTCCAAATCTTAAAATTATAGGGAAGGTTAATAAAAAAGAGATCTCAGAATTGGCTTCCGAAGCTGATGTACTTTTATTCCGGAAAGGGAACTTACCGAATTTTATAAATCTAGTAGATCTGCTAAGTAAAGGTGTTAAATGTCAGTATTTTGATGACTTAGATATGATAGCATTTCATAACATGGATATTGAACTTCCTTATTTCACTGAATTGCGTCAAAAAGAACAATTGAAAACATTAATCGAAAACACCACGAAGCATGAAAAGTAAGTTTTATCTTGTTATTTTTATATTTATACTGCTTCCCATTTTTAGTTTTTGTCAATTATCCAAGCGACAAATGAAAAATCTAATAGCATTTTCCAAAACATTTGGATATGTTCAATATTTCCACCCATCCGACGAGGCTAAACTAGGGATTTGGGATAACGTAGCCATCAATGGCAGCAAGATAATGATGGATGTAAAAAATGATCAGGAATTGTTACAAAACCTAAAGGCAATATTTTTGCCACTTGCCCCTTCCCTCCAATTTTCTGACAACGGAAGTACTATCAAATTTGATGAACAGAAGATGAGCCCATTAGATAGGAAAGATTTACTACCAGTTTATTGGCAACATCTAGGCTTCAACCTTTATAGTGGAATAATGGAAAGACCATATTACAGTATACGGGTAAACCGCAGTTCGCCCTTTGAGCAAAGGAATCAGTATACAGCAAATATTACTGGAAAGTATGATGTCAGAAGATATCGCGGCCTTCCATTTGAATTTAGGATTCGTGCGGAAGTCAATGATAGCACATTTACTTTGCCGCTGTCAATGGGTATCTCAGGAACGCAGTCTTCTAGCAAAAATTTGATTCTTGATAAAACTAGCGGTAAGGATTATGTATTTAATGGTATGGTTGGAGATTCTGTAAATCACTTAATTTTCAAACTCAATTCAAATTTGGGAATACCAGCGTCACTGAACAAACCTGAACTCATAGTTATTGAAAATGGACTAAAGGTTAAACCCATGGAGATAGACGATGATGGAAAAACTTTGGGAACTCAGCAAATAACACTTGAAGTCAATTCGACAGACCTTCCATTATTCAATAAAGAACTCAATTTTGGCGAGTATATTAAAACGGAGCTAGTTAAAGGTATTCACTTTCTGATGCCGTTGGTTGTTTTGGGGAATCAAAGTAAAACTTTTCCCGTGGCAATTCAATCAAATGATTTTCAATCAGGTTCCATTGCCAAAACTTTGAACAAAGACTACTACGGTAAAACTGCATTTTCGTTTACGGAGGTGAGGTTAGCTGATGTCATTATACTTTGGAACATTTTTAAACATTCTTATCCATATTGGGGAGATGTTAAAATATCAGCCGAGGCCATACTGGAAAAGGCTTTGGCAGATGCTGCTCGTCCACAGTCGCCAGAAGGATTCATACAAACTATCAAGAAGATGACTGGATACTATAACGACGCTCATATGTTTGTAGTTACTAAGGATATAAATGATAGCCTTTATAGTCCAGCAATTTCTTTAGTTAAAGTGAGGAAGAAAGTCGTTGTTAAGGATGTGCTAAATAAAACTACATCTGCTTTCCTTTCGCCGGGGGATATCGTCAAGGAGATTAATGATAAATCGATTAAAACGATATTGGATTCTCTGATGAACTATAATTCGGGTTCACGGCAGATGAAAACACTACTAGCTTTAAATAATGCCTTGACGCAGAACATGCCAAAGAATATCTCGATGAAGATTGAGCGTGGTAATGTTATAAAAAAAATAGATTTGAAAAGCGACGAACCCGCGAAGTTTTTAGTTCCTGGAAATAGCGGCTATCTGAAAAGATCTAATGGGTGGCTGAACCCTCAAGTCTATTACTTCGATCTGACAAGAAATTCATTAAATGCCAAAGACCTAAGAGAGTTGACCACTGCACGTAATATAATTTTTGATCTTCGTGGGTACCCTTTCGACCAGACAGTTAGTGAAAATCTAATTGAAGCTTTAATCACTAAAAAACTTCAGGTTTCCCGAATGTTCATTCCGGAAATATTGTATCCAGATTATAGAAATGTTAGTTATCTTCCAGTGAAAGAGGAATATAATCCTTCTATAGCCAATCATCTAAAGGGAAACATCATGTTTTTAGCAGATGCTTCTGCCCAGAGCGCGGCCGAATCAATCCTTGGATTGGTGAAGGATTGCCACCTCGGTACAATAATCGGAACGCCAACTTCGGGAACAAATGGAGATGTAAATATTGCATATTTGCCAGGAAAGGTTACTGTATATTTTACTGGTATGCTGGTCAAAACCACGGATGGCAAAAAACATCATTTGAAAGGAATAAAGCCAGATGTATATTGTGAACAGTCTATAGAGTCTATTAAGTTAAGACAAGATTTGGTACTGCAAAAAGCGATATCGTTAAGTCGGTAAAGTCGAATTTTTTGGTATATTTCAGGTATCCCACAGTTATGTGCAATATGTAAATTGTTTTACGAAATATAACTTGATATTGCTATAAATATTAAACCTATTAAATAATTAGACATTGAGAAAGAATTTCCCTTTCTATAAACAGTATGACCAGATGGATTGTGGCGCCACCTGCTTACGGATGGTGTTTAAATATTATGGACAAAATGTTCCCATAATCCGTATAAGGCGCCTATGTCAAGTAACAACGTCAGGTGTGAATATGCTCGGAATAAGTCAGGCGGCAGAGACAATGGGTTTTCGGACTTATGGTGTACGACTTAGCATCGACCAATTAAACGAGATAGAACTCCCTTGTATTTTACACTGGAACCAAAATCATTTTGTAGTTCTCTATAAGATAAAAAATGAACGATACTATATTGCTGATCCAGCGAATGGGCTGGTCACAATGGATCGTAAGGAATTTGCCAGTAATTGGTTTGCACAAAGGCAATTGCATGAAGGAATTTCGATTTTATTGGAACCAACTCCAAAGTTTTATGATTCGGACGATGATGAACCCGAAAACTCGTTAAAGTGGAACAAAATATTTGCTTATTTCTTCAAGTACAAAAAACTGTTCTTCCAGATCATATTAGGGATGTTGCTTGGAACATTGATGCAATTGATTACACCATTTCTGACTCAATCTGTTGTAGATATCGGTATCAATACAAAAAACATTGGTTTTGTAAACCTAATCCTGATTGCACAATTGGTACTATATATAGGCCAGGTAAGTGTATCTTTTATCCATTCTTGGATTATGCTCCACATAAGCACAAGGGTTAACATATCAATTTTAACTGACTTATTGATGAAATTGATGAAGCTGCCTATGGCTTTTTTCGATCTTAAAACGCATGGGGATATCATGCAACGAATGGGTGATCAGCAACGAATTGAATCTTTTTTGACAGGTTCTACACTTGTTACGCTTTTCTCCATGCTCAACTTATTAATATTCGGTACAATACTGATTATCTATGATAAAATCATTTTTCTTGTGTTCATTTTAGGTACAGTTCTATACACCGCGTGGATACTGTTCTTTATGGGCTATCGTAGAGAACTTGACAATAAAAGATTTAAAATCTCTGCTGACACACAAACTTATATGGTTGAATTGATTTCCAGTATTCGAGATATTAAGTTGAGTAATTCCGAAAAACAAAAGCGGTGGGGATGGGAAAAATATCAGGCTAGGCTGTTCAAGTTTAAAGTAAAAAGCCTTGCTCTATTTCAATACCAACAAGTTGGCTCAATGGCCATCAATCAGATCAAAGGCATCTTAATTACCTATCTTAGCGCAAAGTCAGTTATAGATGGGGATATTACGCTTGGCGGGATGATGGCCATACAGTATATTGTTGGAATGGTAAATAGCCCTGTTGAACAGCTGTTAGAATTTTTACAATCTTATCAGGATGCTAAAATAAGTCTTGAGCGGATAAATGAAATATATGAAACCGAAGATGAAGAGCCTATAGAGAAGGAATTTACCTCTGACCTGCCCGCCGATAAAGGTATTGAAATGCGCAATCTATCGTTTAGATATTTTGGGGCGGGAAACAATTTGATTTTTGAAAATCTAACTTTAAAATTTCCTGAAGGTAAAACAACGGCAATTGTTGGCATGAGTGGTAGCGGTAAAACAACCATTTTGAAATTATTGATGAGGTTTTATGAAATTGAGGAGGGTGAAATACTGGTAGGAGGAAAAAAACTTAACCAAATATCTTTTCATACATGGCGTGAGTCTTGTGGGATTGTAATGCAGGAAGGCCATATTTTTGCAGATACGATAGAAAACAATATTGCCGTTGGAGAAGAATTCCCAGATCAAGTGCGCATTCAGCACGCTATAGAGATGGCTAACCTATCTGATTTCATCAGCGAACAACCATTCGGAATTCAAACTAAAATCGGAGTAGCGGGCAGGGGAATTAGTCAAGGTCAGAAACAACGGTTGCTCATTGCAAGGGCGGTTTATAAGCAACCTCAATACATCCTCTTTGATGAGGCAACCAATGCTTTAGATGCTAATAATGAGCGGGTGATTATTGATAATTTAAAAAGCTTTTTTAAAAACAGAACTGTAATCATAGTTGCACACAGGCTCAGCACAGTGAGCCATGCGGACAATATTATTGTACTTGAAAAAGGTAAAGTTATAGAAGAAGGTACACACAAAGCCCTTACTGAACAGAGAGGTGAATATTATAAATTGGTGAAAAATCAACTAGAACTTGGAAATTAATCCGCATTTTATGGCGAAGCACTTTAATGAAGATAAACATAGTGAAGATCTGCAGGATATCATAGCTAAGCCACCATCGTGGCTGCTAAAACGGGGTATTAGTTTTGTTTTTATGGTGCTTGTCTGTATCCTGGGACTTTCTTTTGTTATCACCTATCCAGACACAATTAACGCTTCAATTAAAATAAATGCCTTAAACGGACCCAAAGTAGTAATAAATAGGGTGCCAGGCAATATAGATAAGATCTTTATCAAAGATGGGGAAACTGTAACAAAAGGCGAGGTGCTGGCGTTTATGGAAAGTACTGCCGACCATCAACAGATATTAGCACTTTTAAAGATTTTAAGGGAACTTTCACTAAAGAGCGTTAATGGTAAGCACGAGATGTTGCTTAAAAACCCCGGTGTGTTAAAGCTTGGCGAATTACAGGCGTCATATGAGATTTTTTATCAAGCCTATATCTCCTATCAAGCCTCACTCGATTTGGGTATATATGCTAAAAATAGAAATTTTATATTAAAGGATATCGAATTCTTATCCCAACAAAACAATACCATAGCGGAAAGGAAAAAATTGCAGGAAAAAGAATTTGAACTTTCTAAAAGAGAGTTTGAGCGTTACAAAAAGCTGGACGAGAAAAAAGTGATATCGAAATCTGAACTGGAAGAGAGGGAAGCCTATTATTTAAATAAACAATACCCATTGAACCAAACGGCAAGTATGATTATAGACAATAAATCATCGATCGCCTTACAAAGGCAGAAACTGGCGGAATTGGATGATCATGTCGAAACGCAAAAATCAAAGTTTGTCCAATCATTGAGCAGTTTAATAAGCGAAACAGAAAGCTGGATAAAAAAATATGTAATAACCGCACCTGTTCCAGGAAGGCTTTTATTTTCCGGCACCATTGAGGAGAACCAGTATCTGGAAGCGAACAGAGATGTTTTTTTTATCAATCCCAAGGATGCGGTTTATTTCGGAGAGATGTACATTCCGCAGATAAATGTCGGCAAAGCAAAAGTCGGTCAGGAAGTACTCATCAAAGTCCGCAGTTTTCCTTTTCAGGAGTATGGATATCTGAAAGGAAAAATTTCAACTATAAGTGAAATACCGCTAAAAGATAGTTTATTTTTTTCCAAGGTAATAATCTCAAAGAAAACACAGAACAAAAGAATACATTTAAAAATTGGAATGCTCGCAGATGCGGAGATACTAACTGATAACCTTTCTATTTTCGAACGAATAAGTAGATCGGTCAGTAAAGCGATACATTATAGGTAAAATTGATGAATAAATCACTTGAAAAAGTTCGCCAAAAAATCTTGAGTTTGAATGAAAGGGAAAGAGAAATATTTTTTTCTCAAATGAGAGATGAGTTTTTTAAAGAAGAAAACATAGATACAAATAAAGCTTTAAAGCAAGGGTCGAACATGGTTATTAACTTTCCAAATTTAATTAATGAGAAGTTTACTAAGGCTTTACTCGTTGAAACAGGCAATGGAAATTACTTGGTCCAGCCAGAAGATAACTGTATAGGACTGAACTTAAGAAAATATGGAGAAAACGCCATTGAACAAATCGAATATCTTGCAAATTTTATTTCTTCAGAAACAAAACTGCTTATAGTTGGAGCTCATATCGGAACATTAACCATACCACTTTCCAGAATTGCAAAACTGGTTTTTGCTGTGGAGGCTAACCCTATAAGCTATAAATTATTAAAATACAATCTTGCTATAAACAATACTAAAAACTGTAAGGCTTTTAATTTTGCGGCAAATGATAAACCTACTGAACTTGAGTTCCTGTTAAATACACAAAACAGTGGAGGAAGCAAGCGGAAGCCAATAATACAGGATCATATGTACTACTACGATAATCCGGAACAGATTAGCGTCCCTGCCTTTAGACTGGATGACGTTTTCAAGAATAAAAAGTTCAATGTTGTATTAATGGATATTGAGGGATCGGAATATTTTGCCCTTAAAGGAATGCAAAGAATATTATCGTCTGCTACAGTTCTTATAGTTGAGTTTCTTCCTCATCATTTAAGAAACGTGAGTGGAATTAGCGTCGACACTTTTCTAAAAGTCTTACCGGGGTTTAAAATAATGATAGTCCCCTCGCTGAGAATCCGGGCAAAGAGGAAAAAATTCTCAAAAATACTTACCTATATGTTTGACAACAATATTGGCGATGAAAATCTAATTTTTATCAAATAGATGAGAACTAATAAGATTAGTTTGTCTAAATTGTTTTTTAGCTCTTATCTCAAAGTCGATCTTTTCTTGCAATGCTCTATTCACCATATGATCGTTGTTTTCATGAAGGCGGTAAAAGTAAATTGGTAACGGATTAAATGCTACGTAATCGTACCCGCAAATCTCCATCAGTGGAAGCATTAGAGCAATATCGTAAGTCATTTTGTAAAACTGTCCAAAAGAGTCTTTGAAAGCTGTTAATTCCGGGTCTTGTGAGAGCAGTTCGCTGTAAGCTTTGTATTTGAAAGTTTTTAAATGTGAGGCTTTCCATGCTGCAACCCTGAGATTTCTAAATTCCTCAACGGTATAACAATATTCCTGTGGTAGTGAATAGCTTCTTGAGATATTAAAACTGCCGTATGTCATAAGGTTGTTTCCGCGATAATACCTATCTACAACATCGAGTGAATAATTATCCATAAGCGCGTCATCACCATCCAAAATAGCTATGATGTCGTCCGGAAAAAATAATTGGGAAATTAAAACTTCATGTATATTTTGAAGCGCATATTTTCTTTCACTGTTTCTTACAATCACGAATTTTGGATGATTGGGTATTTTGTCTGTCGAGGCATCGCTAGAGCAGTCATCAATAAAAAATACCCTGAAATTTAAATGGTTCTGACTTAATATGGATTCTAAGCACTCTTCAATGTATTTCTCAACATTTCTAAAAGGTACAATTAGATTAATCCGGTTTCTATCTTTGTGATGTTTGCTTTCTATCAGGCGTTCCTTAATTAATTTATCTTTTTTGATTCCCAATCTCGACGAAAAGGCTTTTTTTATATGATATAAATTCAGGATGTCTTTTATTTCACCGATCCCCTTGCTAAGAGCGGTTGAGTCTTGGATCACGCGTTTGATAAATTCAAAAGTATTACCTAAAAGAAGGAAACTTTTTAGTTCGTCTGTTTTTTCAATTAAGAAAAATTCATCATTAATACATGTAGGAACTTCAGTGAAATATCCATCTAGGATGAGTGAGTGTAATTTTTTGTCAACTAATTGAAAAATGGATGAAAGAAATGTATCACGATGGTAGTTTTTTAAGAAATCGGTATTCGAAATGATGAGGATTGCATCATCTCTTTCAGCGATTGCTTCCTCAAGTATATGACTTAGCTTTTGTACTTCAGTTAAACCTTCTGGGAATGCAAGATCGCTCAGGCTAAGTTCAGGAAACAGATCAAGGTTATACTCGATTTGAGCCTTGCTTTCGCTGCTAATGATATATGTTGTTATAAAAAAGTCATTCACAATATACCTCCGAGTTGCTAATAGTTAATTATGTTAAGCTATTTAATCCAAGAATGTGCCCAAAAATGTACCATTATATTTTTCTTTCCATACACCTCTGCCTTGCGGATTTCTGAATAATCATATTCAAAAACGTCCTTTACGTCAAGTACTTCCTGTTGAGACTCCTGATACCTCCTAAATGCCGATCTCATTCTATAAGGTCCTGAGTATTGTGGAGTGGCCATTAAGTCTCGCTCATCACGCTGAAAGGTATGAATAATGTCTTTTACTAGAAACATTAAATATTTCTCTTTTTTTGGCGCCGAGAAGTGCTCTGACGCTAACGTGCCATTGCTTTTATCTATCAATAAATATCCAAGTGGTGTTGAATTGCAGAGATCTATAAATCCTCCAATATTAAACAGCTTAATATCCCAATCTACATAATATCCTCCATACTTATAAATAATCAGATATCTAGCAATATCAGATGCCTCTGCGTGGTTTCTTGCTGTAAGGAATGCCTGCAGGGCAAAGGGGAAGTAGTTTTGAATAAATGTTTTTAAACCATCATCATCCCATATTGCAATTTTGAATCCATGTTGTTTTAAGATGGACCAGGATTGTATGCAGTCAATTATTACTTCTGTTTTGGAAGGTCCGACGATATGATGAATTATTTTCGGTGTCATTCAACTGTTTATTTAATTATGTAAATGCAAGGTAAAGAAAATGGTCAGTATTTTACGACTAATCGAGCTTCCAGATTTGTTGTTTTTGTTAGAATTTAATAATATGCTAGGTTTAGGCTGTTGAAAGATAGATTGAATAATTTATCGAATCCATAATTTCTTCCAGACTGAGATCTAGCGGTTTGATGAAACCCGGACCATGTGTCGGGTGAATTTATATCACTCCGGGCAATTCTATTAATATTTAGCAGGGCATCTTGCTGCAAACAGTATTTTGGAAACCTCAACAAGGATAAGAATCTAATGTAGTCTACGGCAACGCGCCTACTGCTATGCTAAGTTTAGAAATTGGCGGATTTGATGACCGGAACCACCTTACTATTCAATAATAATTGCTTGTAATTATAACAAAACTATTTGTTTTTACGCCAGCGGTTTGCTAGGTTTAAGAAATGAACTATTTATGAGCCACAATCCTATTATATTATACGTAGATACTAATGACAGGGATAACTTCCTAAACTATACTCAGGACGCGAGAAAGATTTCTAAAAATATCAACCATTTTTGCGAGAAATATGCGCAAGATATAGAAATACAAAAATCTGTATACACCGACGATGTAGTAAATATAAACATCATCGGCAAATATATCTGTATTTTACATAAGAATACAGACAGCCAACGAATGCTGCTTTTTGATTCTATGGCTATTGAAGATGTGGGCGTGGTTAAGGCTTTTCTATTGAAACTGTTCAATAAAGATTTATCTGATGATTTTATACTCAAACTTATCTATCTAAAATCTCAATCTTCCCGGTCGTTTTATCCAGTTTTGTTAAGCAGTGATATCCCTTCTCCGGAATAAACTTCGCTACAATTTCAGTCTTGCAGAACCTGTTTGTATTACCGCTACTTTTCTAAAGATTAAGAATTCCATTCAGAGAAAAAGACATAACTTGACTTAAAGCCAATCGCTGATCCATTATAATCCAACCTCGTAAAGACCCTGCTCCAGATCAAAAGCATCTATCTTTTTGAACCTTGCCTTTTTGAGTACTTTTTCTGCCGCAATATTTCGCCTGTTCACCACAGCACCAATACGCCCAATTCCACCCTCCAGTAACTGCTCAACCACAGCAGGCAATAACTCGGTCATCAAATAGGATCCACTGGCAAAACTGCCCAAATAAAACTCAACAAAAAAAGGATATTCACTGACCCGATATTGCTCCCTGGCCAGTTCCGGAGAAATCAGGTCAATCATGCCTACCACCTGACCGCTCTTTTATCCGTAATAAAATGTAAGAGGTTTTTTCCTGTATGAAAATTGATCAGCATCGTCCGAAGGTAGAATTCCGTCTCCTGTAGGCTTTCCATACGCTTAGATGGAAGATAGCGCAAAGTATGATCATCAGATAATATCCGGAAGACCTCCACGCTTAACGCATCAAATCGTTCCAGATCCACCGCACGAAAGCCATGGGTCAGGTATCGGGAATTTTCATAATGGATGGGATAGGGCATCGGGCCCGAAAATAGTAAAACATTCGGTCCGCCAAAAAAGAAGTTCTCAAGGACATCGCAATATTTCTACACTGGTATCAACAACGCAGGCAGAATTTCCATTGACCGTTCTTTGTCTCTATCTTTATCGTCCAGATGAAAAGTGAGCATATTCAGGAAACCTTCGGAAACATTGATACTTATTTATTCGACCAGTTGCTTAAAGGCACCTACGATGAGTGCTGTACCATTTTGGACGCTGGGTGCGGAACAGGTCGAAACCTGTTGTATTTTTTAAAAATCGGAGCGGAAGTGTATGGCGTTGATCAAAACACGGAAGCCATCTCGCAGCTGAAAACCTTTGCTGCCGCATTTCCTCAGATCAACTCAGAAGAAAACTTTAAAATTGCTCCGGTCGAAAAGCTTCCTTTTACAAAAGAAAGTTTTGATTTGGTTATTAGCAGTCCTGTACTCCATTTTGCGGAAAACCAGGAACATTTCGAAGCTATGCTAACCTCCATGTGACGCGTACTTAAACCTGGAGGATATTTCTTTTGCCGCCTGGCTTCAGAAATCGGCATTGAGTCATTGGTCAGATTTATTGGAAATGGTAGGTACATACTTCCAGATGGATCAGAACGCTTTTTAGTTAACCAGGAGATGCTGGGGAGACTCACTAAAAAACTGGGCGGGCAGCTTCACGAACCCATCAAAACTACCAATGTACAGGCCCATCAAAAATCTTTTCCCCTCGACCGAAGATTTATCGTAAAATTCGTCCAATTGCTCAATATTTCGCATAGCTTTTAGGAGTAAGCCTTCTATATTCGGCACCGCCGCATTCTCCACATTCAGGTCGTTTATTCTCGCCTCCAAAATTTCTATCCGATTGTTGCAATTATTTTTGATCGCCTGAACGTCACCTCCCTCAACGTGTCCGTCTAGCAAAAGTTCGTGTCCCCTGTCAATCTTTTTGACGAGGTCTTCGATCTGCTTGGGGTAGTCCTTGCGGTCATCGACGATAGAAAACGTTTGACTGTTATACTGACCCTTTATCGTTCTGGTGAAAATTTCCACTATGCCTTCTCTTGGCAGGTATTTCAGCAGCTCTGCCTCAAAATCAGCATTCATCGCCTTTTCTGCGCTGAACCTTGTGCCGCATCTGGCAGTGCAGTGGTAATAGGTGGAGGTACCAATGTACCAAAATTGTAAATAGGCCTAGTCATTGGTGTCTTCCTTCATCTTCAAGACTGTGATTTTTCATCCACTTATCCATCTACCCTTATGCATTTAGTCGTAGTTTAAAGCTTGTAGTTGTGCGCTAAAAGTTACTGGGTTCCGTTCTCTAAAATTATGGATTTTCACCCATTGCATGGAAAGTGGTTTGCACGCAACTTCTGCTTTTAAGTGCTCAATTTGGTGCTATTTATCCAGTGTTTGGGCATTGTGTATTTCTTTGATAATGATTACGGATTGCAGTCGCATTGTTTAATTATCCATTGAAATGTATTAACTTTGCAAGAGACATCCAATAACTTTAAATATGAGGGTATTAATTGCTGAAGACGATGAGTTAATGCTCAGAACAGTCGAATTCCGTTTAAAAAAAGACGGCCATGAGGTGATCCTGGCGCGTGACGGAAGAGATGCGTTGCAGAAAATAGATGAGTACCAACCTGACCTGATTATTTCCGATGTGATGATGCCTTACCTTTCGGGCCTGGAAATTGTAGCTGCGGTAAAAGAAAATAGCCAAACTCCCATCATTATCCTTTCTGGAATGGGACAGGAGGATATCGTACTTGAAGCTTTTCGTTTAGGTGCAGACGACTACTTAACGAAGCCCTTTAGTCCTAACGAACTTTCTGTGCGGATAAAGCGGTTTGCAGTAGTTAATCAGAGATGATTTTTTTTGAAGTACTGCTGTCATTTTTCTTCGCTCTGGCGATCTGCCTGATCACATTTCTTTCTTTTTATCTATTTGTCAGGAAAATCTGGAGAAGGGAATATGTTAAGTGGGACAGGATGATAGATCTGTTACTTCGTAAAGCTATATTCTTTCATGAGGACAATACCGGGCAACTGGCTTTAATTCCAGTAACCCGACGGTTAAAAGCCAACCTGGAGAATAAGAGATTCTGTAAGCAATTTGTGAAAAAAATTATTGCAGCAAAGCGTAACATGTCTGGGCGTTATGGTGAAAACCTGCGTCATTTATACATTCAGCTTGGTTTGGATAAAAAGGCACTCCAATTATTGGAAAGCCGAAAATGGCATGTGCGGGCTTATGCTATTCAGCAGATTGGAACGATGGTCCTTAAGGAGCATCTTACCAAGATATACCGTTATACGAATAATAAAAATGACCTGGTTCGTATTGAAGCACAGATTGCCGTACTGAATCTTTTTGGATTCGAAGGACTTCGTTTTCTTGATGTCATCTCGTATCAGATCACCGAGTGGCAGCAGATCAGGCTTTTAAAAGAGTTGTCTACAGTGCCACAGGCCGAGTTAACGGGGATTGATAAATGGCTAAACTCTGGCAATCCGAGCGTTGTCATTTTTGCCCTTAAATTAGTCCGGAATTATCATCGATACGAGCTTTATGAGAACATTGTAAGTTGCCTGGATCATGGCGATGCCAATGTGCGGAGGCAGGCGATCTCAACATTAACCGAAATATACATAGAAAGTACATCAGAAAAACTGCTGAGCAGGTTCGAGGCAGAAACCTACAAAAATCAGATCGCTATCATGAATGCAGTAGCAGTGATTGGGGATGTGCAAAATGTTTCAACGCTGCTAGGTTATCTCGAAGCCGAGCAGCACGAAATGAAATTTGCGGTTGCACGTGCGCTTGTCAACGGCAGTGCTATCGGCCTGGAGTGCCTGATTAACGATCCCAGATCCAAAAATTACCCCTTAAGTGACATGATTCCCCAACTAAAAAGCGAGATTAAATGGTGAGCTGGCAATCGTTTTTAACAGATTTTTTTACTTATGGGTTATTAACCTATTCACTGGTGCTGTTGTCCTGCTACGTATTCATCGCGGCGTTTTCGATGGGAGAGATCCGCAACTACCTGCGAAAAAATAGTTTTACAGATTATGGCGTGCTGGCAGGTTCCAGGCAGGCGCCAAGTATCAGTATATTGGCACCTGCGTATAATGAGGGAGCCAATATTATCGAAAATGTACGGTCTTTGTTGTCTATTAATTACACCAATCTGGAAGTAATTATTATTAACGATGGGAGTAAAGATGATTCATTATCAAAGCTGATTGAAGTTTATGATCTTTATAAGGCTGACTTTTTTATTAACGGCCAGATTGAAACCAAGGAAGTAAGAGGCGTTTACAGAAGCAGAAAAGTAGTTTACAGAAAGTTAATTGTTGTTGATAAACAAAATGGCGGAAAGGCAGATGCCTTAAACGTTGGTATAAATGTTTCAAGCAACGATTATATTGTTTGTATCGATGTTGATTGTATCTTAGAGCAGGATGCTATTCTGAAACTGGCCAAGCCTTTTTTGGAAAACACGAAAGAGCGGGTGATTGCTACGGGAGGAGTAATTCGTATTGCCAACAGCTGTATTGTGGAAAATGGGCGTTTGCTCAAAGTTAAGCTTCCCAGACAGTTCCTGCCGCGTGTTCAAACGCTGGAATATATTCGGGCCTTTTTACTAGGTCGGATGGCCTGGAGTCGCTTAAATGGTTTGCTGCTCATATCAGGCGCTTTTGGCGCATTCGATAAAGAGATTGTGATCAAGTGCGGAGGATATAATCACAAAACAGTAGGTGAGGATATGGAGTTGGTAGTAAGAATGAGACGATACATGCAAGAAAAGGGGATTGCGCACAAAGTGAGCTTTATTCCCGATCCCCTTTGCTGGACGGAGGCGCCATCGACCTTTAAAATACTGGGGCGGCAACGAAATCGCTGGACCCGGGGCACAATAGAGACCCTGCAGATACATAAAGTCATGTTCTTTAATCCCAAATATGGCCTTTTAGGTATGATCAGCTATCCATATTGGTTTTTCTTTGAATTTTTGGCGCCTTTAGTGGAATTTTTCGGATTTATCACCTTTATTGTTCTTGCCAGCTTCGGATTGATCCAGTGGTCTTTCTTTTTGGGTTTATTGCTTTTTATATTCAGCTTCGGATTTTTATATTCGGTTTTTGCAATATTGATGGAGGTGCTCACTTATAACCAGTACAAAACGAACAGAAATCTCCTGCTTTTAATTCTTACCGCTTTTCTGGAGCCATTAATCTTCCACCCGTTTGTGGTATGGTCGGCTATCAAAGGCAATATCGATCTGTTGAGGAAGAAGAATTCATGGGGAGAAATGACCAGGAAGGGATTTACAAAAGAAAAAAATTAACAATGATCAGCCGTTTTAAATCAGCAACCATAGTTTTTCTGCAAATCGCCCTTGTTTGGCTTATTGCTTTAATTGTGATCAGAGTTGTAGAAGTTTTGGTTAATGGATTAATTCATCAATTCCCGGCTAAGCTATTTAGTTTTATGTTGTGGTCGTGGATGGCAGATCTGAGCTTTTGGCTAAAATGGCTTATTTTTGAATTTATTCTATTTGTTCCGCTGTTTTTTGTACATCCTAAACTGGCTAAAGTTAGCTTTAAAATATTTGTTGCCATTACCATCTTCATTCAACTGGTGCTCTGCCAGTATTTCGCTACTGCCCTGGTGCCTTTGGGAGCAGATTTTTATGGTTATTCTTTTGCCGATATTAAGCAAACCGTTGGTGCATCCGGTACGGTAAGTCTGCCGCTAATACTAAGTTTTTTATTCGTTATTGTACTCCTGGTACTTGCACTTAGGCGATTGCCAAACCGCATCAAGGTTCCGTTATGGCTGGCCTGGTCCTTACCCGTACTGTCCGTTTTTTATTTAATGACCAGTGGCGAGGGGCGTCTTTTCAAAAAAAACTTTGAAAACCTTTTTGTCAATAACCTCGCATTAAACAAGGCCGATTACTTTTTTAGCAGCTCTTATATTCACTTTTATCCCGGGGATGAGGATGTGGATATTTATGCTGATGCCTATATTGGAGATTATGGCGACGGTAGTATTGCGCCCGCTACTTTCAGCTACCTTGGCGGATCGGAATACCCGTTTTATAGGAAAGCAAATGATCGTGATGTGCTAACGCCATTTTTCAATAAAGCCAACAGTAAACCGAATCTGGTGATCATTATCGTTGAGGGCTTGGGCCGGGCGTTTACCAACGAAGGCGCCTATCTGGGAAATTTCACTCCTTTTATCGATTCATTAGCCAGTAAAGGCCTTTACTGGAAAAACTTTTTAAGTGCTGGTGGTCGAACGTTTGCAGTCCTCCCGTCTTTAATGGGATCTTTGCCTTTCGGTAAAAATGGTTTTCTTGAGCAGGGAAAGCAAATGCCAGATCATCTTTCTTTGTTCAGTTTGTTGAAATTTAATGGATATAAAACTTCGTTCTATTATGGAGGAGACGCAAGCTTCGATAATATGAACCTATTTCTTCAAAAGAACAGCGTTGATGAAATCAGAGACCTTAAGTCCTTTTCGGCTGGTTATTCCAAACTGCCGGCAGAAAATGGATTTTCATGGGGATATGGAGATCAGGAGCTATATAAATATTATCTGGCAAACAGGCCTTCAAAAGCCGCTAAACCTGCAGAGCTGAACGTAATTTTAACGGTCACCACACACAATCCCTTCTTGATTAATGAACAGGAAAAATATAATTCCAGGTTTGAACAACGGATGACGGACTTGGGATTCGACGAAGCCAAAAAAGATAATTATCGTAATTACAAAAACCAGTATGGCACTATTTTATATGCCGACGATGCTTTAAGGAGCTTTTTTAACAATTATAAGAAGAGAGAAGACTACACCAACACCATTTTTGTAATTACCGGAGATCACCGGATGCCGGAGATCCCGATGAGTAACAAGATCGATCGCTATCATGTCCCTTTAATTATTTATTCGCCGCTGTTAAAGCGTAGTGCGCAGTTTGCATCCATATCTACACATTTCGATGTAACACCAAGCTTGCTCGCTTATCTTCAGTCGGGCTATGGTATAGACTTACCCGGTGCTGTAAGCTGGTTAGGATCAGGACTTGATACTGCCCGCTCATTCAGAAATGTGCACAGTTACCCGCTGATACAGACCAAAACCGAGATGGTCGATTTTATCCAGGGTTCCTATCACCTCAACGGTACATCGCTTTATCAAATAGGCGACAATATGCAAGAGGAGTTGGTGAGAGATGAGGTGAGTTACGAACGCATAAAAAATGCATTCGAAAATTTTAAGCGAAAAAATGCAGGTTTGGGTTCAAAGGCAAGGGTGCTGCCACCATCGGTTATTCTAAAATACCGGCCAACAAAGAAATAGTTATTTGTTGTTGTACTCCCGTTCCTGATCAAGGATGGTGGTCATCATTGGGCGATAGAAATTCCAAAAGAAGCTGGATCGTTCCATCGGGTTACTGGTGTCGTAGAATAACCATTTGAAAGCACCAATTCCTTTGAAATAAGAGGAAGATAGGTTGACTGGGTTGTCGCAGAAATCTCCGGAGAAGTAATAGAAGCGATAATCGGTTTCTTTATGCATCAATACAGCAGGAAAAACAGCACTTAGGCCATTTGCTTTCAAAAGTGCGTGTCCCTTTTGGTTAACATCCATCCGGAAGCTGGCAACCTGGGTATTAATGGCGCTGTTCGGCTGAATGACATCAAACCAGAATGCATATTTGATCTCTTCGGGCAAGCCCAGTACTTTTTGTCCGTATTCACTACTGATAATATGCGGCATTGGGTTTTTTAAGTCGCGGCCATCCTCCAGGATGATGACCCTGTCTTGATCGCTAACCAAAGCAATGCCCGACTTTTTAAAAGGCCAGTTGTTTTTGTTTGCCCGTTTATAGTTATTAATGAGCCACCGCGGCAGTTCCTTATTTCTTGTCGTATCAAGGCTTTCAAAAAAGCGGCCTGTCCAGCCGGTCCAATGCATCGCGAACATATCCTCAAACTGCTTTCTGGTTTCTTGACTTGTGGGGCTTCCTATGCTATTAAATTCTGTGATAATGAGCTTCTTCTTCTGCTTCATCTGCTTTAATAACTCAATATCCTGGCTGCTCAACCCGCCATAAACCATTCCGGAGCGTTCGTTATTATTCTTTTGGGTATACCATTCGTTTCGGTAAATGCCGTAGGTATCCGTAAAATAAACCAGGTTAACATCCTCACTTAGTTGCTTTAGCTGATCATGGTTAAACCGCTCCAGTCCCTTCAGGCGGAATTTTTCCCCCTCCAGTGGGAAGAACCCAAAATAATCGTGGTCAATTTTATAAAATTTGCTTGCTGTTTTTGTTAGTTTCTCATGATTTAAAATCCATAAGAAGGAGATATGTTCCTGGCCTGCAGGTGTAAGAACTGTTTTATCGATTATGGCAGCAACCATTTTGGTTTTAGGGGTTAAATACCAGCAGAGCCACATCGTTAATGGAATGCCGGCGGCAACAGCCAGAACAATCCATAGCTTCTTTACCTTCCTTATCATTAGAAACGTCTTATGTAGCCAATCCCGAGATCGAGTTGATTTCCTTTGGTGTCAGGCCTGTATTCCTGGTTCTCCAGCCCGAGGTTAATGATGAGGATGTTAAGCGATTTAAAGGCTTTCCGGTAACCGAGCGTAATGTTGTTTGATCGCAGCTTGTAAGCCGTGTTTCCAATCAAAACATTATTTTGGGGGTCATCTGGTGATAAACCAGTGCCCAGGCGAAGGCTAAAATAATCATCCGCACCACCGAAATAGTACCGGGTGGTTAAGGCGAACGATTGAGAGACCTGGTCGTTGGAAGGGGTTAAAAAGGTCCTGAAATTAAACCAAAAACTTTTGTAATATTTTCCTATTGATGCGGTATAACTCCAGGTTGATTCGCCAAAGGTTAAATAGCGAAATCCGGCTTCTGCTTCAAAGCTTGCCGGTAGGTTTGCATACAATGAAAAACCTGCACGGTAATGAGGAAACACGCCTACGTCGTTTGAGTACCCGCCACTGATGTAGGCCTGAAAGGTGTCTGATATACGCGGATACGCGTCTACCTCGAACTGAAGGCCGTTGCGGTTAAAACGATTCGCATAGTTTACTCTTCCGGTAACAGAACCCAATTTGGTTTGCCTGCTGTAGTCTATACTCACAATGTGCCAGGGATCATCGAATTGTTTATCGAAGTATACAAAGTCGTAATTGAGGCCTATTCTGTTTTTGGAAGAATTTTCCCGTACCCTTGCGGCAAGTGTGCGTGCCTCGGTAAGATTAGGCGATCGTTTTAGTAGCTCTTCAATAGTTGCATTCGCTTCAGTCCATTTTTTTAAGCTGTTGAGTATTTTAGCTTTTAACAGCAAAAGATCATCGTCTGTAGGATGAAAAGTAAGACCTTTATTCACGTTGAGCAGGGCCTTTTCATTATTGTCTTCCCAAAATTCGAGCGTAGAATTAGCAAGATGTGCATCTTTGTTATCGGGTTGTTTCGTTAAAACCAGTGCGAAAGCTTGCCTGGCACTATCAGGTTGCTTGCTCCAGGTGTAAACCCTGCCTAAAAAAATCCTGATGTCTGCATAGTCCGGACTTTTAGCCAGGGCCTTTTTGCTGAGTGCAATGGCCTTAGGATAGTCTTTTGATTCGAAGGCTGCAGTTCTTGCCTGGGTAAACAGCTCGTCTGCACTGCCTTCCTGCGCTTGCGAGAATTTAGAGAATACCAGGGCTGATAATAGCAATAAATAAAATTTGGGCTTCATGATAGCAAAAACTAGATTTTTAGCGGACAGAAAATTACGAATGGCGTTGAGGAAGTTCAATGCGGAAGACTGTCCCCTGTCCTTTTTCAGAGGTGATAAGCATTTCACCGTTTAGTTTGTCAATTAGGTGTTTTACCAGCGATAAGCCAAATCCGTAACCTTTTTCACCTCCGGTGCCTTGTTTTGTGCCAATGCCTCCTGTTAAAATCTGTACAATTTCGTCTTCCATAATTCCGATGCCATTGTCGGTAACCACAATACGTAAAATATTGGTTTCGGGCTTCACCACTACGTCAAGGTCTACGGTTATTGTACCGCCGCTGGGGGTAAATTTTACGGCGTTGGAAATTAGGTTACCATTAATCTGCAGCAGCTTGTTTTTCGAAAAGACAATGTTTTTTTTGTCTGGATTAATACTGATATTCAGATTGATGTTTTTGCAGGTTGCCTGCGGTTCGTAAAGCTCCTGAAGCTTGGTGCGGAAACTGCTGAGGTCAAATTCATTGACGCCTGGAGCTTTCACTTCTTCATTATCGGAAAGTATTTCGTCGGCAAGATCTAAAATTGATCTACTTCCACTATGAATTAATTTGATAAACTCAATTACCTGATCTAAGTTGGCACTTTTTCCTTGTTCAGTAATAATTTCTGATAAACCTATTATCCCTGCAATGGGGCCGCGAATATCATGAGCAACTTTTTTGGTTGATTCTTTAAGATCTTTTAAATTATTTTGCAGCAACTCCATGGTCTGATAGGTTTTTATCCTGTTCATGATCTCTGCAGCAATGATTTTCAGTAGCTCGATCTTCTCCGGGCTCAGTGTTTTCAGTCCGGTATCCAGCACACAAAGGGCACCGATGTTTAATCCGTCGTTATCCTTAAGTGGTACACCAAAATAATAGCGAAGGGACAGCGGAGCACCAACATAGAAATTTTTATTGAAGCGTTCATCTGTCGAAAGATCCGGTACCTCGAACTGGTCGTTTTGTGTAATCGTGTATTGGCATACAGACTCTTCCCGCGTCATCTGCTGTAAATCAAGGCCATGTCTGCCTACCGTCCACTGGGTATAGGCGTCGATGAGGTTAACCAATGAGATTTCTGTACCAGCTACTTTCGCGGCCAGATGGGTAAGGTCTTTAAAACTTTCAGACAGGCTTCCGTAATCAATATCGAGATCGGACAACCTTAAAAGCCTTTCGGATTCATTATATGGTACAGGATAATTTATTTCAGACATGGGCTTACGTTTCTAATGTGGAAATGACCATTTGCATTATACCAGGTGTAATATTGTTGTATCAAAACATGCCGAAGATACGGTTTTGACCGCAAAAATTAAGAAACACAACCTATATGTTTCTTAATTATATTCTTGTAGCAGGAGTGGCAGAATATTGAGTAGGGATATCTTATGGAACCTAAGGGCCGTGCTTCCGAAAAGAAATTACTATCGCATCTGGATTCATTTCATCCAAATGCCATTTTGGATTCACCTCCACTAAAGACCGCAGGTATTGTATATCGGTAAGTTGGGGTAGCTGTTGTATTTGAAATTCAATTTGCCGCCATTACCAGATCCGACGATGTTAAAATTAACTGGGATAACTAACCAGGTTTAATCCTGATAGGGGTGTTCCGAAATCTGTTATTTGTCCTGCTTGTATCAGATTACCAAGGTCAACAACTTTGAATCCTAATTGTGTTATAATCTTCCCGACAGTCTCCTTTGCAGATCGGTGATCACCTGAAATAAAACTCACACGTTTGCCGTTGTCCACTGCAGGGTCTGCTTCAAGCCACCTTGCAAATAGCGTGTTGAATGCTTTAACAATTTTAGAATCTGGTATTAAATCTGCCACTACAGCGCTGGATGGTTTTTTCTGATCTGGAAGATTGGCGTCCTGCGGCCGATTACTTGCATCAATGACGATTTTTCCAATAAGCTGTTGCTTCAGCTTATTGAGCACAAGGGATACTTTCTCCCATCTCACGGCTAAGATAACAACATCAGCCTTACTGGCATCTTCGCTCGTGCCCGCTAATGCCAGCGTTCCAAGTTCTTTAACCAGGGGCTGCAATGATTCGGCCCCCCTCGAATTAGAGATAATAACAGGATACCCTGCATTTACCAATTTTTTTGCGAGTGCTTTGCCAATCTGGCCTGCACCAATAATTCCGATTTTCATACATTTCGTTTTATCTTGTTATACAACCACTTGAAATTCTTTGAAACATACAAATTTGCCCTAACAGAATTTTTGGATACCAAAGAAAAAAATGCGATGCCTGACATACTGTTGTCATAATGCCATTGTACTTTGCAATATTAATTAAAAACAAAAAGGAAAATGAGTAAATCAAACTTAGTATCAATAAGAATCATTACGGCTGACATAAGACGATTAGTTCAGTTTTTCGAGCATGCAACAGGAACAACGGCCAAATGGGCAACAGATGATTTTGCAGAGATTAAATCGGAGTCTTTTACTTTGGCAATTGGTAGTACACGAACATTGGCTTTCTTCGGAGAAGGGGTTGCACAACCAGGAGATAACAAAAGTATTATTATAGAGTTCCTTGTTGAGAATGTAGATGATGATTACGAAAGGATTAAAGATTTAACTAGCGACATTGTTCAGGAACCGACAACAATGCCCTGGGGTAATCGTTCTTTACTATTTCGCGACCCAGATGGTAATCTGATTAATTTTTTCACTCCCGTAAGTGACGAAGCGAAAAAGAAATTCCTATAAAAAATAAGCCATCCGCTACTAGCAGTTAAATCTCCACTATTATAAACGCAGCTCCAGCTAAACAGTAGGTGAAACTGAAATTAAAATAGAACAGACTGATTGGGAAATTAACCCAATAATTTTTATTCGTGATTTCAGAATGGGAAAGTAAATTAATATTCTTTCCCGTTTTTTCAATGATAATAGCTTTATTAAATTATTCCGTTTGGCAAAATCCTAAAGGTAAATCGTGTTGGAAATGTGCCGTTGTTTTTGTTTGCGCTTTAAGAAATGAATATAAATGGTATGTTTTTTTACCCAAAATCATGCAGTATGTTGGTATTGATGCTTTGTCGATCATTCCCAAAGCAGACATCATTCAGCGCCTTAGTCAGCTTCGTACACTATAGATAACCAAACCAAAATACCCAGGTCCCTTAATAGAAAATATAAATCAGCGCTGCCCCGAACCTTTCGGGGAATAAATTGTTGAACCATAAAAAGCACTATGGAAACCACAGGAGATCGCCAACAGCCAAAAAAAGAAACAGGAGAGCAAAAGGTTCTCCTGGATCCTGCCATCACCGCAGAGACTGATGAACTGGATCCCAGATTCCGGCAGGATCAGAGAGTTAATGACAAGCCAGCGGAAGAAGGCAATAATAAACCTAATCAATAACAGAACATGGAACAGTTCAGAATAGAAGTGGCATTAGAGAACCAGGGCAGGTTTTACGACATCCGCACTTTGGGAAATGCCCGGTATGAAATATCAGAAAACGGCGAGGTAATCGGCACTATTCAATTGGATGAGAGAGATCATGCCCACTGCGAAAGCCAGGGCTGCGAACTGGACCTTCCGGCATTGCATGCAGTCCGCGAAGGCATACAGGCTCATGAAGGCTGGGATGAGCATGCAGGGCATGCTTAGCAAAGTTCTACCGTTAACACACAGCGCCTGCGCAGCGCTGGGGCAGCCCTCCAGGTTGAGCTGCTTAAATAGCAAAGATTAAAAGTTACTTGATGAGCGTTAGTCTATGGTCACTTTTATCCTGATCAGCAGTACAAAGAAGCTTCCTTAAAATTTGCAATACGACAGGTTTTAGCTAAATTAGTGATATCAAATCATGTATTTACGCGAAATTAAATCTAGCCCTGCTTTAACCGCTTTCGTGAGGTGTTATCGGATAATTGATTTTGAGTTTCCGAATCATGACCCTATCCCGCCGAAAGCTTATACGCCGCGGCCTGAGCAATGCCTGCAATTTTTTCCTACACCAACCATCATTGAGTACAGCGATAAAGGTGAGCATATCAGGCCCAAAAATGGTTTGCTGATTGGCCAGCCTACCGTGATGAATAAACGAACTGTTTTTAAGAAATTCCTCTCACTGCAAATTGTTTTTCAGCCAGGTGCTTTGCACCGTTTGCTTGGTTTTTCAATGGCTGAATTAACCGACCAGTTGATCGATGCTTCCAATTTTTTTGGAAACGGCATTGAAGAGGTGAATGACCAGCTTTATCATGCTAAAGACCATTTGGAAATGATCGCTATTGCCGAACGGTTTATGCTCCAACTGATCAAAAGCACGGTTAGGGAAGTCCGTGCGATAGACCTTATGGCCGATCAAATGCTCGATCCGCAGCATGATCTGGACTGGTACGTAGCAAACGCATTTCTTTCTCACCGGCAGTTCGACCGTAATTTTATAGACCGGATGGGCATTAGCCCCAAGGCATACCTGAAAGTTATCCGCTTTAATCAGGCTTACCGGATGAAAAATTTTTGCCCGGAAATGAGCTGGTTTAATATCGCAATCGCCTGTGGTTATCATGACTACCAGCACCTCAGTAAGGACTATCAGGTGTTTACCGGCCACACCCCGGCGGTTTTCTTTGCTATTGATTCCCCGGAACGAAGGCTGGGCACGGAAGAGGTTTATTAAATATGTCTGATTCTTACCACTAAACCCTGCATTTGGCTTTCGATATTTGCCTTGTCTAACAAGCAAATTATGGAAAGAAAACAATTCTTACAAACCTGGCTGGGTGCAGCGGCAATGCTGGCTTTTGGAGAAACCGGAGTAGCAAATACCTCTCCTGAAAAACCATTTAAGATAATTGCGGGTAAAGGTCGTTTTGGCGAATCTTTTTTATACAAAGGGAAAAATCCAAACGATATTAAAATATCCGGTAAGGACACGAATGGCCAACTCGCGATGTTTGAGTACACGGGGTATGAAAAAACAGGGCCTTCGCTGCATGTGCATTTTCACCAGGATGAGATCTTTTATGTGACAGAAGGAAATTATCGCTTTGTGGTGGGCGAGGAAACAATAATGATGAACCCAGGCGATACCATCTTTTTACCACGCAACGTTCCGCATACCTGGATACAGCTGACCAACAAGGGTAAAATGGTCTATTTTGCACAGCCGGCAGGTAAAACAGAAGCATTTTTCCGGACGATGAATAACCTGAAGTACGCACCTACCAGAGAAGAGGTTGATAAAATTCACGAAACCTGCGGGATGAAAGTGATAGGGCCTCCGCTAACTTTGTAAGCCAGTTGCTTTATAAACTTTACTGTAGCCTGAATGATCCGGTGTATATCTTCTCAGAACAGGAGGATATTCACAATACCCTAAAAAAACTACTGTCGGCCAAATACATTGCGGGGAAGGATGTTCTGAAAAACGGTACGGTAATTATAAGCCCAAAATAGCGTATCTGGGTTTTTCTTTGGCAACAAGGCATGATCACTCGCCGACGTATTACGATCTTGCAATCTTTGCACACATAACTTCCAAAACCTAAAACGGGTAAATGAGAGTGGATTGACCCGTTTCAGCAAAATAAACACCATCATGCCCAAAACCTTCGCTACTGATCGGCTTTTTTGAGTAATTGCTAGTGCTTTTTTATGCCATAAGAAGATGTTTTTAATATATCGGTTACGTAAAGGGACACGAATGATTAATAACCTACGGACGTTTCTTTTACGGGAATTAGTGGGATAAATACTTCGCCAAGCCTGCGGTTAACCCCCGTTTTAAAGCTTTCCATTTGAAAACAAAAACTTTTTGATCAGGTAAAGGATTTTTACTATAACAATTTTATCAGATATGAAAAAGCAGAATTTATTATTCGCAGCCGCATTAACTTCAATAGTAATGGCCTGTAACTCCGAAAATCGCTCATCAAGCAGCGATTCAACTTCCAGTGATACTTCAATGAGCTCAATGAGTGGTACAGACCCTATGCAGGATAGCACAAGCCGTGATAGCACGAGTACAAGCACCAGCACTGATTCCACTGCTCAGAATGGAAGTACAGGTACTCAACAGCAAAGACAATAGGATAGCTGGGTTGCCAGCCAGGTAGATCATACCGTGCTGTTGCGATGCCCCTTCTCTAAACATTGGTATAAAATTTAACCTTAATCACAAGAAAATGGAACAAGAAAATCAATCTACACCGCAAGACTCAGAAACCGGACAAAACGGAGGTACAGAGCAAAATTCCGGACAAGATATTAGCAACGAAGAACCCCAGGAAAACAATACCCTTGAGGGAGATTCAGTGAACGAACAGTCCCCAGGCCAGTCATCAGAGGACACAGAAAATATTGAGGGCAGAGATGCATCATCCGAGGACGAGCAACCTGACCCTAGTGAGCTTGACATTGACGAAAGCACTGGAAATCCAGGGCTCGGTTAATCAGACCAAAGTGGTATCAAAACCGATATTTCAGACGGATAACATCACTTCAGAAAGTAAAATTTTGCTTTCTGAGGTGATGTTATGTACTCCGGCTTAAAATTAAATCGTGAGGTATCAGGAGATTCATTGTTGTCTTAATTAATAAGTTATGAGAAAATATATTTTTGCTATAGCTACAGCTGCAATGATGGCCAGTATGGGCTGCCACGCTGATCGAACAGAAAACGATCGCAAGTCCACAAGTCCTGATTCTAGTCTTCAGGATAGCAGCAGGCTCGATTCTTTTGGAGGTGATGGTACTGCGAAAAGCAGGAAAGGAACAACCACGGATAGTACGGTGATGGGCACCCCACCAGATTAAAAAATATTTTGGTCGCAAATTGGTATTAATTATACCTACAGCGATGTAGAAATGAATAAAAAATTATGGAAAAGCGTAAAGATGATCATTTAAAAGAAGCATCCGAAAACGGATCACTTACACCGGTAAGGCCACCCGCAGAAGATATAATCAAAGGAGCGGGAGAGGATGACGCAATTACTGAATTAAGGAATAACCGTTCAGATGAAGACGTAGATAAGGAAGAACAGCGCGGTACTGACCCTCGTGCTTATCCGGGTCCGCGTGATGGGCAGTAACATTTTGAGTGCCTTTATCGCGATCAACCAAATTATAGCATAAGGAAATATAACTGAAGA
Organism: Pedobacter sp. 22163; assembly: GCF_052045595.1. NCBI lineage: Bacteria > Pseudomonadati > Bacteroidota > Sphingobacteriia > Sphingobacteriales > Sphingobacteriaceae > Pedobacter > Pedobacter sp. 22163. The sequence continues at coordinate 732,112 of NZ_JBQEPM010000002.1, forward strand.
AATTGGACCTGCCTTGGGTACTTAGTCCCAAGGCAGGTCCTTTTTTTATTATTTTCTTTTGCAAAGATACTTGATCACCAGACCACCTAGGGCGAGGGTAATTGCCGCCTTGCCTATCATATTGACAGGATTATACCTGAATTCTGATTTCCAGCCTCTTTCTTTAACAATATCTGGAAAGGTACCTTTCTTAACGTCTTCAATGATGCCTTCCAAAGCATTTACCCTGTCTGCGAGGATTAGCGGTATCCAGTGGCGGTACCTGTCCTCGCTATGCTTAAAAGCATATCTGCGTATTGCACCGCTGAGTCCTGATGGGGGAACGGAGGTTCCGAATACCACGCTGGGCTGTGGCCGCTCATTAGATTTTAGAAGCTCAATATTTACAGGCTGTTGTTCAGCTTTTTCATAATTGCTTCTGTTGTGGTCGTCTCCGGTATAGTTTTTAATGGGGTAGGTGGGTTCGTTGTCAGGATCAATATCCATGCCCCATCCCGGAATATTCTTGTAGTCTTGATTTTGAGTGTTCATAACATTATGATTTAGTTGATGGGATAAGTACAGTTTTAATGCATTCATCCAGTTTGGATGAAAAGATCCGGTAAGCTTCCGAAATTTCTTCCAATGGAACCCTATGGGTGATAAGGCCCTTTGGATTAAGCCTGCCAGATTGAACATGATCGATCAAGCGTGGTAACAGTCTTTTAACCGATGCCTGGTTTGCCCTTAGTGTGATACCTTTATTGAGTATATTGCCAATAGGAACGTAATTGAACGGTGGACCATAAACGCCGACTACCGAAACGATTCCGCCCTTTTTTACTGAGTTTATAGCCCACTGAAGCGCAGTTGCCGTTCCGGCCTGCATCAGGGTCAGTTTACCGGTAAAAGTTTGGAGTGCATTTCCTTCGGCTTCGCAACCAACGCAATCAATACACACATCTGCCCCATACCAGTCGGTTGTTTTTTTAAGGAAAACGACAGGATCATCCATAGATTTAAAATTGTAGGCTTCGCACTTTGCATAATTTTTTGCAAACTCAAGCCGGTAATCAACATGGTCGATAATGATCACCCTGGAAGGGCCAAAAAACCAGGCGCACCTGGCAGCCATTATTCCAATTGGGCCTGCGCCGAACACAACCACCGTATCACCTTCTTTTATGCCACCCATTTCGGCTGCCTGGTAACCTGTAGGCACCACATCTGTCAATAGCACAGCATCATCGGGATCCATATCAGGTGGGATGACTGTTGGGCCAACGTTTGCATAGGGCACCCGGACATATTCTGCCTGCCCGCCATCAAAGCCACCTGCCGTATGCGAATACCCGAAAATGCCACCCACAGCGGTGGCCATTGTATTGGATTCATGGCAGTTTCCGTAAAGTCCCTGCTTGCAAAAATTACACTTGCCGCAGGCAATATTGAAAGGTACAAGTACATGGTCGCCGACTTTGACATTGGTTACTAACGGACCAACTTCTTCAACAACTCCGGTAAACTCATGCCCAAATGTAGATCCAACACGTGTATCAGGTACCATCCCATGGTAAAGATGGAGATCCGACCCACAGATACAAGTTCTTGTAACCCGCACAATCGCATCTTCGGGATGCAGGATTTCAGGCATTGGCCGCTCAACGGTACGTACCCTGTAGGGTCCGCGATAGTTCATTGCTAACATAATTTTAAAATTTAATATATAAGTAAATGATAGTTTTCTGTTGATTCCCTATTGCATTTTTGTTTTTTTGATAAGCGTTAATACGTAAATTGCTGTTAATGATAGAGTTATATTCGAAATGATCCCGCTCAACCGCTATATGCCCCTTTCTGTCCGTAGAGTTAAGCGTAGCGTCTCTACAGACCTACAAATAAAAACGAGTCAGAGACGCTTAAAAGAAAGCAGGTAAGGAGAATAAATTTCCTTTTATGGAAACCGGTTAGCTCAAAGGTGAGGCGTGTTCCTGCAAGGAATAATAAACTTTTCACCCATTGACAAAACTGATACTTTCAAATCACGGATGGTAATTTTTCGGTCATCATCGAACGAGGTGATATTCGAGCCGTTGCTTCCTTCGCCATCCAACAATATAACAACCCCATTGCCAATCACCTCGCAATTAAAAGCCTCTGTAACTATAATTGCCGTATTCTCTTCTATACCTATGCCTATAGAGGCTGGGTTTGTAGCAATCACCTGGGCCATCCGTACAAAACGCCCGCGGTGAACAAAATGTGTATCCACACAAACATCTCGCAGAAATTCGAATCCAGTGGTAACTTTTACCCCCGCAGCCACCATTTCGTTATTGCCCGTGCCGTCAAAAATCATCGGGGTCGACATTGCCATTGCGCCTGCGCTTGTTCCTGCAACGATCAGTCCGCCATGGATATACCTGTTTTTGATCTGCCCCATTATTTCCGTTCCTCCATATATCGCCGTGAGTTTAAGCTGGTCGCCCCCGGTAAAGAAAATGCCGTTTGCCTTATCAATACGTTCGGCCAGATCGGCATCCAACGGACGGTTTTCATGATGGATATGGCCGGTTGTACTTGCACCAAGCGCATTAAAGCAAGTTGCATACACATTGTAGGTATCATTAACTTCTTCCGATCCTGCTGTGGTAATAATTTCAATAACAGGAGATTTGCCACACATCTCAATGAAGGCTGAAAGGACAGATTTATCGGTCAGTTCGGTAGGCGATTTGTTTTCAGCGCCTCCGATGAGCATAAGTTTTCCCTTGGGAAGGGGACAGCTTTGTTTTTTCATAATTTGCACCTTTAAATAACTTTTCCGTGCCTGAGGCAAAAAAGAGATATATTCCTGGTCGGGCAGGCAAGCAATCCTATTTTTGTAAGCAGCATTGCTATTATTAGCTGGTATTATGGCCAGGAAACCGACCGCTCATCAAAACCCATTGATCCCTTATTTTTGCTTCCGTTTTGATTCGTTTGTTCTGCTCCACTTTTAATCTGTTCATTTTTTTTCTGAAGCGTTTTAACGATCTCATCCTGGAGGGAGGGGTTGCTGTTTTCTTCCCTTTGTTCTCTCCGCTCTTTATTTTTGCTGTTATCTTTCATAGGCATGTTATATAACTGTATCCTGATAGTCACCGATTAACCCGGTCTAGTAAAAGACCAGGCTTTTATCGGTTCGGTATTTGCCATGTCAAATGGATGTTAATCCAGGATTATAATCGCTCCACGTTGCGGTTCCTTCAGGTTCTGAAGATTTGACTTCCAGGCTCCGGATTTCGCCCAGTTGGATACTCAATGCATTTGCCTCCTCAATTTCTGTGTTAAGATTGATATCCTCAGCGCTGAGACCTGATGTCGTTTTAACATAGGCTGCCGGATCGGATATGTATTCCCATTCTTTATCCATCTTCGGCATATTTCCCTGGTTCCATGGCCCTCTTGAGCTTGTTGGCGTAGAAAGGTTAAAGTATTGCTGGGTAAACCTTGGATCTGATTGTAAAACGCCCGGCGGGAAGTTGGGCTGTATTGTTTCCAGGGCGGCTTCGAACATTTTGTAATGTGCAACTTCCCTTGTCATCAAAAAGGAAAGTGTGTCTTTTACGTACGGATCTGTTGTAAATTTCATGAGGTGTTCATACACCAGCTTGGCCCTCGATTCGGAGGCCAGGTTGCTTCTGAGGTCTACGGTTAAATCGCCATTGGAATGAATATAAGAAGCACACCATGGAATACCCTGGCTGTTGCGAAGTGTTGGCCCTCCTCCGGTAATGACCGGGAACTGTGGGTTTGCTGTGAGGGCACTATGGATAATATCTTCCCTTGCAGCTTTACCTTCCAGCACCTGCATAATTTCAGAGGAGTCTGCAGCTCTTTTCAATTCTCCGTTAACACCCTTAAGCAGCATCTGAATAGTTGCACCCACTATTTCAAGGTGCGAAAACTCCTCTGTTGCAATATCCATAAGCATGTCGTATTTATCCGGATATGGCTGTTTGGCATTGAATGCCTGTGTAAAATACTGCATAGCAGCTGCGAGTTCTCCATTTTCGCCTCCGAACTGTTCTAGCAGGATGTTTGCAAATGCAGGATCCGGTTTGGATACCCTTGCATTAAATTGTAGGTCTTTTGAATGATGGAACATAATTGATTTTGTTAGTTGTTTAATACTTGTGGATCTGCGCCAATAATCTGCTGATTTGGTTGCAGTCCACATTTGTTATTCGCCCAGCTCTTTTTTCCAGTCGGACGGGTTACGGCTGGTATCTGTATTTGGATGATCCCCTTTTGGGATTTCCAGATCGGCGGGCCGCTTATCTTCAAATGATTGAGGTCCGTCTTCGGCTTTCTGATCTTCATTGCCAAGGGGCTCATCTTCCAGCCCGTGTTTCGTCTTTTTGCTGTCTTTCATCTTTGGATTAATATATTTTAGTTGTTAAACAGGTGCTTAACTGGTCTGGCTATTTGATCTGGGCCTGCAGTTTCACCGCTTCTTCGAGATGGGTCTTAAGTGAAGGTAGCTTTGCTCCGGCAAATGATCTTAAGTCTGCATCGTAAACCCCCATATCACCAGCCGCGTTAGAAAACAGCGTAATCGCGTCCTGATGGGAGGCAACCATTATCTTCATAAACTCGCTGTCGAATAATGATGGATCGGTGTTGTTCAGCTTATCAAGGTTTGCCTGCTCCCTGGGCTGTAATGCCGTTGGTATAGTCCATCCTTTTACCTCCGCGAGCGATTTCATTTCGTTTCCCACGGCGGTATGATCAGTTGTCATGTGCTCGCCGTAATGTTTTACCGCAGTGTTTTGCGCTTTTAGCATGGCCATCGCACCTGCCTGCACCTCGAAACTGTTACTGATCGAGGCCTGGCTTACAAAAGACTGGTTGTCCATCGCGTAATTTTCCTCGTTATCCTTTTTACAGGCTTGTAAGCTTAAAATGGTAAGCATAACGATAATCAGTGTTTTTAATGTTTTCATAACTTTTATCTTTTCTTTCTATTGATAACCTTTTTTTTATTGTGCTGGTTTAGGGGTGAAATACCCGAAAGAAGCCGATAAATTCCTGAATTTGTTCCGTATTTATTCGTGTGATCCATTTGGGTGTGGGCATCTTCTCTGGGATTTTTTGTGGGTGATAATTTATTTTTTGAGGAAGGGATAGCCTGGGGTGTTACCATTGCTGTGAGGCGCCTTTCTATTGGGAATCTTTCAGAAGTTAGTATTAGCCAAGACAAAGGAGCTGGATGATCGTTTTACAATGAATCGTCATCTCCTAGTGGAGAGATCTTTTAATCTATTCCAAAGATCTCTCCTCCAAAGGGGTTCCTTTGGAACACTATGAGTTGCTCCGGTCGAGACAACGTCGGGCGTTATGGCTTAAAATGATGTTAGGTTAAATGCTATTTTACATGCAATCAGTTTTGCTGATTGTTGAGGTTATTTACCGCGTAAACCCAGCTATCCTTTCCGCAGTTTTCGCATTTATTGTTATTTGCCCCATTATGGTAATTGCCGCAGAATTTGCAGACTTTATGTGTACTTTGCTGATGGATTTTAGCTGACATTTCCTGGTCCCATTCAGGAATTGAGGATAGACCCGGTACTGGTTCTGATTGCTGAAGCAGGCTAAAGGTTCCCCCGGCTTCAAAGTACAGGCGCTTAACCATTCCAAGGTGGCTGATTCCCTGCGACCTTAGCTGTGAAAGCACCCTGTCTCTGGTAATACGGGTTAGTAACATAGCCTTATGGTTCAGCACCCCATCCTTAACTAAAATATTGTATTTTCCCTGTGTTAATGATTCGAACTTTTTGCTATTTCTGGCAATTTTGGCAATTAATACCTGAAGCGCGATGATTACCATTGCTATAACTACTGCAGGTAGCAGGCCCCTGTCAGGATTCATCAATGGCACACCGACAGCGGCCGCAAGCGATGCTACCGCCGCCATCTCGTTACGGCTTAGTTGAGAAGACATCCGTTTGCCCATCAGCCTCATCGATACCATTAAGATGAGGTATATAACAGCAGTACGGAGGATAACCTCGATGAAAAAATGAAACGGAACTTCACCCTGAAGGATGCGTTGAATGTCAGTTAGTTTAATTTCGTATTCTTTCATAATCATTTTGCTATAACAGCCTGGCCCCAGTTTTCTGAGTGGCAGTTTTTACAGGTTTTTTTATTACTTGATTGTTCAGCGGCAGGATTTCCGCACTCCAGGCAGATTATGGATTCCTCAACTATGTTAAATTCCTGTTCCGCCTTGCCATCAGCAGGGGGAACCAGGCTTAATCCAGGTTTCGGCTGGTCGTATTTAAAAACAGAAAAAATACCACAGGCTTCCAGATAAACCCTTTGTACCTCGCCCAAATTGTATATATGCTGGTTTCTCAGCACAGCAAGCAGCTGCTCGCGAGAGATTTTCATGCTGTCGAGTTTGGTAGCGAGCATTACCCCATCTTTGATCAATAACGATTCGCTACCTTGGGTTAGAAGTTCTATTTTATGGTTTTTGGCAGCTAGATAGGTAATGCCACGTTGAAAAGCAAAAGCACAAAAAAGTACCAGGATTCCCTGTAGTAAACCTTTGTCTGGTATCTGCATCGGTACAGAGACGATTGCACCCAGGGTAAGCATCACCGCCAGTTCCGAAATCGTCAGCTGTCCGCCCATTCTTTTGCCCATCAGCCTAAGGGTTACCAGTAGAAACAGATAAATGATAATTGTCCTGATCAGCACTTCCAGTAAAAATGCTGTAGGTGCGGTGCCTATGAGGATGCGGTGCCAGTCACCCCAATGTATTTCTTCTTTTTTCATGTTTTTACGATTGATCCTGCTATAACCCTATAACCTTTGTTCGAGCTGATTAAATGCTCAACAGCTCTTCTGGAATTTCGGTTTGATAGAAGCACAAAACGGGTACTTTCAGCAGAAAAGCCCCGTATTTCAACGTGCAGGATAAGCTTTTTGTAAAAATGGATGATACAAAGGGTTAAAGTGTTAGTGCGGTTACAGAAGTTACGGTATTAACCACATACAAAACACGTAGTTTCTGTCTCAACAATCTAGCCTAGGGCAGGTTAATAGTATAGAGATGATAGACAGAAAAGCATAAAGGCGCTAGTGGAGTTTTACTGGCAAGATAAAAAAAATAGGCTGAATGACCGGCAGGAACCGGAAAACAACCCATGGATTATCCTTTGGGGAATTGGTTGCATCCTGAGTGATTGGAAGTATTTCGCAGATCGGTTTCAAGAAATACCTGGGGTAATATCCTTCAGCAAATCAATAATAAATATTTGTTAACAATTAAATTAAAGCTATGGAAGATTTTAATTCGTATTTCAGCAGTGCCTTTTTGGGCAAAAAAATTATGATTACTGGTGGCAGCACAGGCATTGGAAGGGCAACAGCGATTTTACTCGGCTCGCTTGGTGCCCAGTGTATTATTTGTGGTCGTCATCAGGAGCAGATAGATGAAACGCTACAGGCGATTGCGGCAAGAAACAGATTAAACAGTTTTGGTATAGCTGTTGATCTTTCGGCTGAAAAAGGTATTGAGCGGCTCTTTAAAGAAGCCGATCAACAGCTTGGCAGACTGGATATATTGATCAACAACGCCGCCCTGGGATATGGAAGCATACTTGAAGGAGGCTATGAAGATTGGCAGTATATTCTGGATACCAATTTATTGGCCTACATGGCCTGTAGCAAAGAAGCGATCGTAAGGTTCAAAGAACAGGGCTCCGGTCAGATTATCAATATCGGCTCAATGAGCGCTGATGTAAGGGAAGAAAGTAGTGCTGTTTATGTTGCCACCAAAGCGGCAATCCAGGGATTTTCAGAATCGCTGCGTAAAGAAGTTAATCCCATGGGCATTAAAATTTCCCTTATTGAACCTGGAGCAGTTGATACCGATATGCAGGAGGCGAGTTTGGAGGAAAAGCAAGAACAGATCAGAAATCAAGAAATGCTCCGGGCAGAAGATATTGCCTGGGCCATAGCCTTCTGTATCGCGCAGCCGCCGGCATGTGATGTGGTTAATTTGAAAATCCGCCCAAGCTTGCAGATTATTTAAATATTTAATCAACAAGGTATGAGAAGCAAGGTAGAAACTCATCTTCTGGTTGGCAGTTATGCTGCGGCAGATCAGGAATCTATTTTTCGGTATGCTTTTAACACCGCTGATGGTACACTGGGTTTGTTGGATTCGGTTTGTGGGATGGAAAATCCCTCCTTCATCGTTCCCGATCGAAGCGGGCGTTTATTGTTTGCCATCAGTGAAACCAAAAAAGGCGATTATTCGGCAATGGTCACTTTCCAGATGATTCCAGGGGCAAAGCCGGCCTTACTCAGCAAAGTATCATACAAAGGTTCCGGGGCCTGTCATATAACAGTAGACTGGGATGGCAAATTTGCTGTCTCTGCCAATTATGGGGGCGGGAGTTTGGCTATGCTGCCCTTTGATGAATGGGGAAAACTGTCAGATACCTTACAACTCCTTGAATTTAGCGGCTCCGGACCGGTTCATGATCGCCAGGAAACATCGCATGTTCACAGTTCGCTTTTACTATCAGAGCAGCGGATACTTCTTATAGCAGATCTGGGTACTGATAGGATTTATGTCTGTCGCTATGATTCCTTAGCTACACAGCCGCTTATATTTGCAGACACTCCTTTTATTTCGCTGCCTGACGGCTCAGGGCCGAGGTGTATGGCCCTACATCCAACCGGATTGTGGTTCTATGTGACCTGCGAACTCAGCGCAGATATTTTTGTATTTAAAAAAGGGCAGCTGGATAAATGGATATACAGCTATACGGTAGCGAATGATCTGGTACCAAACGGACGCGAAGCTGCTGATATAAAAATCGACCGTAGCGGCAGGTATCTTTATGCCAGCAACCGGGGCGATGCAGATGAGATTATCGTCTTTGCGATCAATGAACATACAGGCGCCTTAAAAGAAATTCAGAGAATACCTTCCGGCGCCAAAGGGCCTCGCTACCTGGTAATTGACCCTTCTGGAAGTTATCTTTTTGCTGCCAATGAGAAGGGAAATTCAATTACCGCTTTTGAGATCTCCCCTCAAAACGGAAAACTAAGCTATCGCGGTGTGGCCGCTCAGGTAAACGCACCTGCCTGCATGCAGTTTGTGCAGCTATCGACAGGTGATAATTAGCTAATGTATATTAAATTATAATTTAACAGAATGAGCAATAAAATGAAAGCGGCGTTGAAAAAGCCGGATGGGACCTTTCAGGTTCAGGAAGTAGACCGGGTAGAAATACCTGCGCCAGATTGGGTGCTGGCACGAATTAAAGTTTCGGGGATATGTGGAACGGATCTGCGGCATTGGAAGAAACATGAACCCGACCTGGAATGTAAAATTATGGGCCATGAACTTGCCGCCGAGGTAGTGGAAGTAGGGCCGGACGTGAAAAATGTAAAACCAGGCGATAGGGTTGTAGTCGAAACCCTTTTGGGTGATGGCGACTGCGAATGGTGCCGCATTCAACAATACAACCTGTGTCCAAACTTATATAAGGTGAGGATGGAAACCATATCCAGAGCCTTTGCCGAATACCTTATTGGTCCCGCAACAAAATTTCATATCCTGCCCGATCATGTAAGCGATGAAGAGGCAACACTTCTTGATACTTTTGCAGTGAGTTTGCATGCGCAACAGTTAAGCGGATTGCATATTAACGATAAAGTGGCTGTTATTGGTGGTGGACCAATAGGGCTGGCACAACTGCAGCTTGCAAAAGCATCGGGTGCAGATGTGATCCTTTTTGATATTGTTCCCAGTGCACTGCAACTGGCCAGGGAGCTTGGCGCAGATGAAGTGGTGAACACAGAAGTCGAAGACGGGCTTGAGCGCTTGAAAACTTTTACAGATGGGAGGGGGGCAGATATTACGTTTGAATGTGCCGGAGGGCCTTCAATGTCAACTACACTTCCTCAGGCAGTTTCTTTCACCCGAATAGGGGGCAAGGTAATTATTGTAGGTGGTTTCGAATCCGGAAGCACAGGTATAGAGATGGATTGGCAGCATTTGCAAAAGTCAGGCATTACAATTATCCCCAGTGCAAGTTATGGCTTTTGGGATATCTATCCTGAAATGGCGGTATGCCTGGATCTTTTGGCCAAAGGAAAAATCAATGCGAAAAAAATGATTACCCACTCTTTTTCGTTGGATCAGATCAACGAAGCCTTCGAAACCGCTCAAAATAAAAAAGAATCTGGTGCAGTGTTTGTCGCGCTGAAAATATAATGCCGTTTGGTAGTGATTTTATGTTATTCCAATTAAATAGCACGCTGTGGTTATTGACCAGCGTGCTGCAACTGCTCTTAACCTACCAATTAATACTCACCTTTTGATTTCCTGCTATGCTATACTCCAGCAGATCCGGCTTGTTTTTCACTGGATTGTGCTTTTCTTTTTTCTGGCCAGATCTCACTTCCAAACTATTGGGTTTTTCTCCGCCCTGGAATAAAATAATCATCCTGCAGTTCAACCGTTCGTCGCCGCCAGTGGTTAATGACACCGCATTTGCCCGGCATCGAAAATTGAATATGGGATAATCGCAAAAAATGATGAAAGATTCATTTTTAACTCTAAAATACTGATTCGGGATTACGCCGAATGCGATCCCTGCCCCATACACTTCCTGTCCAACTTCGCCAGATTGCTCCCAACCGTCGTGCAGATCTTCCAGTGCAATCCAGAGCCTGCGATCAATTTCACCTGTCTTGCTTTCTTCAGCTATCACCTCTTCCTTCAGCATTGGCGGAAAGTAATGGGCCACACGGCCTACCATGTGCCTGATGAACTCTGCAATCAACAACCTTACCGATGGGAGGATTTCCAGGCCTTCTGCTTCTGCAAGGTAATCATGAAGGGCTGAATATACCTCCTGCTCTTCGTAAGCCGCAGTATAAGGCGCATCTCTCAAAGGGAAAACCCCAAAAAATGTTGGAAAATTCTTTGCATTCCCGTAATCACATTCCCATAGCTGCACGTTGTCAAAAAGTGCCGCTAAACATACATAACTCAGTTCCAGAAATGTTTTGTCTTGAGTTTCTTTATATAACCGGAGCATGGCTCCTGCAGAAAATGCGGTGTTGTTTGCCTGATAAAACAGTTCAAAGCTCAGGCCTTTTAATTTCGATGCTGCTTTTTTGGCTTCTTCAAAAAACCTTTTCTCTCCGGTTATTTTCCACATCCTCAGCATTAAGTCTGCATAAGTGCCTGGAACATCTTTTTCACCACCTTCTCCTTCTGCGATTTCTGCTTTTATAATATCAAGGGTATCCATCTGATAAAATACAGGCCACTGGTAATTGAATTTATGGGCTACCCTAATTGCATAATCGATGGAATCAAGCAGGATTTTTTTTGCGTCTTCGTCACCACGGGTGCTTAGGCGGGCAAGGTTCATTAATGGATGGTGTAAATACCAGGCGTCCATCACCCGCGGTTTTTTCTGCTCTTCAGAATGGTCCAGGTTCTTTTCGGCCGATGGGAGCCATCTTACAATTGTTCCCATATCTTGCTGGTAGAATGCCTCGAGCCCCGCCCTTAGTTCGGTTACCAGTTGATGAGTGGTTTCCCCTTTCCAATCCAGGTAATCAAGCATCGGGAGCAATACAGCAAGCTGAACCATCACTTCAGGTGGCGTTTTATAATCAGCTACGTAAGCGTTGAGATAACTATGGCCTCCGGCAAATGTCCAGCAGCCTTTATGGTATGTCAAATCCGCCAGACCTTTCTCCACGGTGTCAAGCCAGTCATGGTAAAAACGCTCTGGTCGTGGGAGTTTAATATAAGTTGCCGCTAACTGATCCATATACAATATTGCGGTTTCGGCAGGGGTAGAAGGAAGTGGATCCGATAGGCGCACAAAACCGTCACTAAGGCAGTAGCTTATGCCTTTTTTTAACGGTGTCTTAGTCGCTGGTAAAGAGAAGCCGATTTCAGGCCATTCTCCTCCAACAGCGCCACTAGCACTGCATTGTGCAGTTTCGCAATAATCATTAAGGGCTGTTAGGTTTTGAAAATAAAAAACGGAGCCAGAATCACCGTCATTAAAAAAAAGGACTCCGGAGCGGGTTCCCCTTTGCTGGGTATGGATTTTGCCCTGTTGTTTTATTTTGCCTTTTTCATCGAAAGAGATGATATCTCTTGGCCAATAAGGGATAAGCAATGGTGCCTTCGGTGTTGCCATTACAGTATAACGGAAAAAATTATCTCCTGCTTCATGCTGTACCGTTACCTGGTAAACAATTGTTGAACAGGCGAGGCTTACCGTTGTTTCTCCATCTTCATGATGGATTTTTTTTACTTCTAGTTTTCCGGATGGTGAAAATGCCGTGCGGAAAGCAATACGGCTCCCGTCAGGCCGTTCTTTTACCAGCCAAAGTGTATCACTTGACAGATAAGCATAAAGCTGAAGCGATTTGGAAATCTCGGCAACAGGCGCTAGTGATTTAAGCTCTGTTTGGGCATTTGCTGCCCAGATGGAAGTAGGTTTCATATTTGATGTGGAATAAAAAACTAATTTTTTTTATTAACGGCTCAAAAAGTAATACAAAGTTCCTTATTGATTGGCCAAAGGGCTGTGGGAAATATTTACCTGATCAACCTGTGTACGTTTCACTAGAGCTGAAGGGCACGGTAATCATCTTTGTTCCCTGTATTAACTTTACGGAAAGTACCGGGCTAGCATTCGGTATCGCCAGTATTTTAGTTTAAATGCCAACGCTTTATCTTTTCCTGTCTTCAACCGTCTTTAATCATCGAATTGCGGTTTGAGGTTAATCCGGCCACAATGGAAAAGGCACCCATAACGATGTTTGGCAAAAAAATCTGGTTATAAAACCCAAAAAGCCAGGGAGAAATAACCAGCGTGAATCCTAAAACAACGTCCATATCCAGATGGAAAGCCATTGGCAATCTTTTCCACACACCAAGTTCATAGTTTGTAAAAAGAGATAGCAGAATGACACTAAGGGCGGCAATAAAAAAACAGGTTGCAGCTGGAATAACCGTCGTAAAACCTAAGAAAAAAGGTGCAGCAATCATCATTGCAGCCCACAGGTAGTCAATTATTCCGTGTGTTTTTCTCGATATTCTTTTCATGCGCTAAGTATGTTTTACTTTTTTCCTAAAGGTTAATTTGGGTATGCCTTTGATTTCTAAACATTGTTCTTTAAAGAGAACCCCATTTACCGGCCGCGTGTTTTATGAAACGATATAAAGCGTATTTATCCTTTTTTTGATTAAGTATTTTACTTCAAGGTAAAGGGATATTGATTTTAGGCCTGCTACACCCTCTTTTTCTTGCCTCATGCACGCATTTTTTGGAGGCCATGCAGCAAGTTCAAGTTAAGGTTTTCGATGGCGCAGAATTTACGCTATCGGTAATTTAGAAACAAGAAACATTGTTTCACCGAAGTTATACGAAGCGGCCGTGCGAAGGTATTGCTAAGGTGTCGAAATTTTCAGCTAGCTTTTTAAGCCCTAACCTAAGTGTTGCGCCCTTCATATATTGGCCATGGCCAGAAACCACTATAGATGGGCGCAGGTCTCTCAGCTTTTTAACCGTATCCCATGCAGCCTGCCAATCGGTAGTTAAATATCTCGGCGGGCCATGTACCTCACGTTTCTGGATAAGAACTTTGTAAAATGAATCCTGTTTTACGGTTATAAATGCATCGGCAGCTATCAAAATCCTGTCTATCTTGCGAAAAAATACTACCTGCCCTGGCGAATGTCCGGGTGCATGGATCCAACGCCATTTTTTGATGTCTGGCAAACTTCCGTCTTCCGGATAATTGTACACATGCCCGGAAATATCAATTGGTTCGTGTGGGTAAATGGATGAAAGTTTGGCCAGCAGCCCGCCCTCAACTGAACTGTCGGGTTCTGGGTATTCCTCTTTTCCTGTAATAAATGGCATTTCGAGTGGGTGTGCATATACAGGGACATTCCACTTGTTGATTAGCGCTACAATGCCGCCAACATGGTCAAAATGGCCGTGACTTAAGAAAATTGCCTTGGGTGGGTTATCTTTGCCAAAACGTTTTTCTGCAGCAGCTATAATTTCCTCGCCGCACTTCGGCATGCCACAGTCTATTAAAATCCAGTCTTCACCCGGGCTGCCAAGCATAACAACATTAACGATCTGGTTGGTGAAATAATATACATCATCAGCTACCGCTTCTCCGTTTCCACTGGAAAACGAGGTCATGGGAATGACTCTATTGTCCTTACTCTGTTCCATATCTATATTTATTTGAGGTTTATCAATTAAAATATCAGTTAAGAAAAGCTCGCCACCTCTTCAGCCATAGCCAGTAGTGTGTTGAGCTCATTTACGGCCGCCTTTTTACCCCTTATCAGGTACACTACATTTATCCGTCCCTCTTCTTTGGAAACTTCCATACGCTCAATCTTGGCTTCGGTGTTATTTAGCCGTTTTTCGAGCAAAAGCACGCTGGAAAACGAATTGTCGACGAAAGTTATCGTAACCATCCTTTCCTTTTTCAGGTCTGATATGATTTTTTCAACATAACTAACCATTACCAAAACACAAAGGGTGCTGATGGTGAGCACAAACGCAAGTGCATGATAACCCACGCCAGCGGTCATGCCGATTGCAGCAGAGGTCCAGATAACAGCAGCTGTGGTTAGCCCTCTTACCGATATGCGGTCTTTAAAGATTACACCTGCACCGATAAAACCAATGCCGGTTATAATGTTTGCTGAAATACGGTCGTCGGTCCCCGTTCCATGCCAGGACACAATTGTAAAAATTGTCGATCCAAGGCTGATCAGTATAATGGTCCGGAATCCTGCAGACTTGTTCCTGTATTCCCGCTCGAACCCGATGATGCCGCCACATATGACAGAAACCAACATGGCAATGATATCGCGTATTTCAATAGTTAGATCAATCATTCTTTTTTTGTTATCTGTAAAATGCGCTCATGATTCAATTTTTTAGGATAGCTAAACAATTGCGCAAATACATTTTCTAACATCATACATAATATTTTATTCTTTTAATCATCGCAGCGCAGAAACGCACGCACAATATGTTATCATATTGAGTTTGTTGGAGTGCATTCTCTTATATGCTTAATTGCTTACTGAGAAGCGAGAATAGCTGTTTTCAAGCTTTCGAAGGCATCCTCTATCGTTATAGTAAGTTTATGGTCTTTATTTTCTATTTTTTGAATGATGTCTGATAAAATTGACTGAACACATTTTCCGTAAACCTCACCCTTGGTTTGATGGATTTCAAAATTGCCGGAAAGCATTTCATCTACCAGGTAAGTTATTCCGCCGGCATTTACAGCTTGATTTTGGGCCGATAGATCCTCACTGCCCCAGCCCTCGGGCCGGGAAACGTCTCTCAAAGTATTTAATCCGCCAAGTTCGATAATGGTCCAGCCCGGCAAGCTTTCCAGCTGTGCTTTGCCCCGGCTGTTTACCAGTGCTTTCACAGTCCCTTTCATAGGCATCCAGCCTTCAATTTCTATACGGGCGAGATCGTAGGCAAGGTGTATCGTTGTTTGTTCAAATAAGCCTGGTCCGGAAAAAGCATGGTAGTAGCTCGCAATTAAACCTTCGTTATATAATACCATTGCAGCCATACGATCGCGCTGGTTTTCATTTCTACTATCAGTGCAACCATACACCTCAACATATTCCTGATTGCCGATAGCATTCACAATATCGAAAAAGTGTACCCCATGTTCGATGAATATTCCGCCAGACATTTCTGTTTTCCAGAACCAGTGATCAGGAGGTAAAGCCTCATCCTGCGCATAGTTGTTTACTACAACATGCCTTAGCTTGCCAAAAGTACCTGCCTGTCCTAATTTGATGAGATTTTGAATAATGGGGTTATAACGGATCATGTGATCTACGGTTATCACCTTGCGAGTCTGCTTCTGCGTTTCTATAATCTCCCGAGCACCTTCTTCACTTATTGCCACAGGCTTTTCGAGCAGTACATGTTTGCCGGCCTTCATTGCTGCGCAGGCCATTTCAGCGTGTAAACTGGGTGGCGTAACAATACTTACAATGTCTATGTTTTTGTCTTGTATCAATTCTTTCCAATCACGATATACCACGAAATTTTCTTGGGATTGAAAGTTTTTGTGCGGATCTGCAATCGCGACAATTTCTACATTAGGCAGTTTTTCCCACCAATAATGAAGGAATTTACCAAAACCTCCATAACCGATTATTCCTATTTTATATTTTTTCATCCGTTTTACGATTTACCAGTAGCCGATAGACTGTCGTTTATGTTGAACTCTAAAAAAACAATTTCTTTTAACAGAAGGTTTTGAAAAATAGTTGCCTTTATGCGCAGCTTATTCTTTCGCTTTAAAATTGGCAGATTAGAATAAATTCATAATTTGGAACAGTTTTACCTAATTTATTTATTTTGTTATTTCACTTAATCTATTTCAGTAAAGCCCGGACGCTAATGCCCGTGGATGGTCTTACCAGCTTACTTAACCAATCCAGCGTAAATAACCTGGCAAATGATATTACAGGTATGCTTTTATATATGGAAGGGCGATATTTTTCTGAATATGAAGGCCGTTTTATGCAGGTGCTGGAAGGTAGTGAAAGTAATGTGAAAAAACTTTTCGAAAAGATAGCTAAGGACGAACGGCATCAAGGGGTACTGGTATTAAGGGAGTCATTTCTAAAAGAACGCAATTTCCCGGATTGGACCATGGGTTTTAAATCAATAAGACACGAAGAATACCAAAAACTGCCTGGCTTTTTCCCCCTCGGGGACGATTTTCTATTAAAAGAAGATTCTCAAAAGGGTAACGCAGCCCTTGACTTTTTAAAGTCTTTTTATGATATATCCAGCAAATTGTGATGTCTGTAGCTAAAGGAAATCTTACAGGATCGTTTCTACTTGGCTTGTTTCCCTTAAACAGCTTCGCACCCGCTTACCAATATTTCTTTTATTAGATAAACCTATAAAATGCCTGAAAGAAGAACTCAAAGTTTAAATTTTTTAAACTTTTTTTTGTTAGGCCATGTTCTTATGATGAACATTAAACTATAAAAACATGGCAAATAAAAAAAATGATGTACAGATGCCAAATGCGCATCTTCATGAACTTTTTGTGGATGAATTAAGGGATATACTTGGAGCGGAGAAGCAGTTGCTTAAAGGTCTGAAAAAACTCTCAGAAGCCGCCGGCAGTGAAAAACTGAAAAATGCTTTTGAAACCCATTATGCCCAAACCGAAGGACAGATTGACCGACTGAAAGAGGTTTTTAACTCAATAGGTCTCACTGCGAGGGGTAAAAAGTGTAAGGCAATGGAAGGTCTCCTGGAAGAGGCGGACGAAATTATCGAAAGCTTCAGCAGCGAGCCACAGGTGCTTGATGCTGCACTAATCACGGCGGCACAAAAAGTTGAGCACTACGAGATAGCGAGTTATGGAACTCTTGTAACCTTTGCAAAGCTGATGGAGCATGCTGAGGCCGAAGAGTTACTGGCTGCTACACTTGCGGAAGAAAAAGATACCGACAGCCTGTTAACAGAAATCGCTTTAACTGAAGCAAATACAGGTGTAACCGCCTAGAACACACGCAAAACGCCACGCTATCCGGTGTGGCGTTTTTAACCTCTTCAGGTTTAAGTCGCCGGCAAGGCAATTAATACCTGGTCTCCAGAACCAAATGAAAATACTATATCATATTATCTTAATTCTCGCGCTGTTAAGCGTTGGCAATATTGCGGCGTTCGGCCAGCAAAAAACATGCTATCATTTATTCAGGCCAGTTCCGGGTGATAGTTTGAGGGAAATGGAAACCGATCGGCCAGATGTAACCGAAAGCCCGCAAACCGTTGATGCCGGGCATTTTCAGTTTGAGACCGATCTTGTTCGCTTTCAGCGCGAAAACCGTAATGCAGGAAGGAGCGACGAATATCTTTTTAACCTGGCCAATATAAAGCTGGGGTTAACAAATTCGACAGCCATCCAACTTACATTCGAAAGCTTTGTGGTAAAAAAGGATTTTAATACTGAAAGCAGTTTTGATCGGAACAGTGGATTTGGTGATCTTACCCTCAGGCTGAAACAAAATCTATTGGGCAACGATAAAGGAAAATTCGCTATCGCGCTGCTCCCATATCTGAAATTTCCGACTTCCGGTGCAGATAAAGAAAGCCAATATGAAGGGGGGATCATCATCCCAATGAGTATTAAATTTGGAAACGATTGGAAATTAGGCTTTCAGGTTGAAGCAGACCGGTTACAGGACGAGGAAGGCTCTGGCCACCACGACCAGATTTTGCAGACGCTCACGGTATCACACCCGCTTACTAAAAAGCTTGATGGTATTGTTGAAACCTATTATACCTATGAATTTAAGGATAACCACTTAAAAAACTTTCTGAATGCTGCGCTGCAATATGAGCTATCCAAGGATTTGCTTATTGACGGTGGCCTTAATTATGGCGTTCAGCATGATGCAAGGAAAAGCTATTTTGTCGGGCTTTCTTTCAGGCTATAATCCAGAACAGACATGACAGTAAACAATATGGAAAACAAAATAGATTAATCAATACACGTTATGGAAAACAACCTATCGGGAAAAATTCCCCAGACCAGTTTGCCCAAAGAAACCGAGCTTCTCGAAAATACAGATTACCGTGGAATTGCCGGAAAAGGAAGTTTAAGCAGTGATCCGAAGGCACCAGAACACAGCCAGGCATCCAGAGAAGAAGATATTCAAGAAGAAACGGATAACAATCCATTGATCCGGGGCATTTAAATTTTTGCCTAACAAAACATACATGAAAGAACAGGACGCTAGCTCACCCGGCTGGATACCAAAACGGTAAAGAGGGAATCTTTCAAAAAATTTTATTGATGGTGTCTGCGATTTTTACTTGCGAAGAAGCACTTTGTAAAATCACTTACAATGATTTGTACTAAAGTTGACTCCTATTTGATGCTCAATTTCTTTGCAAGAACAAATCCATTGTAACACCTGTTATTAATTCAGTTACACTTAAACCATAGAAAAATGGAAAAAATTAACGGAACAAACAATCGTTTAACCACAGAAGAAGCTAGCAGGTTCGAATCTGGTGTGGTAGAAACAGTTTGGAGTGAAGCTGGAGAACCCCATTATATTATCAAGGATGGCCTTAACGTTAAAGAATATGCCTCTTTGGCGAAAAAATATCTCGAAAATGAACGTATCATAGCCCATGATTTTACCAGTCATGTAATTAACGGATCAGGTGAGCGCGTTGATTTTGAATATAAATCAGGATGGTTCCTCGAAGGTTTAGCCGAACAGGAAATGGAATAAGCGTTTATTCATTTACCTTTTCAAATTTAAAAATGAGATCAGAAAACTTGAATTTGTAAATATAACTAGTACCAAGATATGATAAATCCGCTCGTTAAAACTGTTGGCTGTAGTGTTGCCGGTACAACGATGATGACAGCATCAAGTGCATTAATGTCATTACTAGGCCAGGACTTTAGAGAGCCTGAACGTTTAAATGGCTTAATTAGCAGGGTATTGCCTTTTCTGCCAAAACAGGTCAGATCTGTTTCGGCATGGGCCGCACACTATGCTATGGGGTCTGCGTTTTCGGCTGTATATATTAAGTTATGGGATTCAAAAACCTTAAAACCTACATTAGCCTGTGGGCTGTGTTTGGGAGCAGTGAGCGGCCTGATCGGAATTGCAATCTGGAAAGCGACATTTGCCGTTCATCCATTAAGCCCGCTCATGAATTATAAACGGTTCTATCTACAGCGTATCCCTGCCCATATTGTATTCGCAATCTTTGCAACAATTGCTTACCATGCCATGCAGAAAAGTGCCGATAGCACAAATGGTGCAACATGCAAAAAAGTATTGGGTACGTAGAAACCTAGCCTTTATTCTTCCCCTGCGTTCAAGTCTGCGTAAGTATTCAGGCATTTTATGCTATCAGTGGCAATTATTCTTCTCACTATTTCATCTGGAATTGGCTCAATTAGTAACTGTCTGATTGATTAGGACGCGTTCGGGGATCCGCTGGTGGATAGCCTGTAATAGCTTTGGGAGCTGTTTTTCTTTAATATTTCCCTTTAATATGATGTTCTGATCGGTTATAACCGCCCATGATTCTGGGTGGGTTGCCAGGAGACTATCTGCCAGCTGCTTCAGATAAAAACCTTGATCTATACGCAGTGGTTTGATAACGAGTTGATTGTCGATATTCTTAATGACGTGAATAGTACCCAGTTTTTGGATGATTGCCATTCTGGATTTATATGTTGGGCAATAACCCCAGATCTTTACACTGCGGTTCCGCACGGTGAAGTTTACGCCAGCGAAATTCACATCTTCCTTTGCTTTTATCGTAAGATCTGCTTTGATCTGCCTGTCCCTCTCGTAGCTGTTACAGGAAACCATTGATAAAGCGCATATAACTGAGCTTAATGTAATGCGGATTTTCATATTGAGCTGTTCGTAAAAAATAGCCTATATACCCACTGTGTTGATATCTCCCTGACGATGATCTCTACACACTGCAGGTTTCGGCTTTCTCATTATTTAAATTTTAAATGCAGCGGTACTGTACCGCTGCAACCCTTCGGTTTATAGTAGACCGGCTATTCCATTTGAAGGCGCTTTCCACTTTAGGTTAACAATTTTCCCTTCAATTAACCCAGATCGGCTGCCTTCTTCTAAAGTCGGCTGGCCCGTTAGTGGCTGTAACCGTTGGCGTCTGTCGTCAATTTTTTCTGCTATGGAGATCTTATCCCTTTGTGCACCGCTTCGCTGTTGTTCCATAATCTTTTTTAATAGGTAACTGGAAGAAACGCGGCTAAGTTTTATCATTTTGAATTTTAGGTATTTTGTGTGCTCCGCTAAATCGATTACGGGTATTTAACGTAGCACAAAGCCGTATTTCGTATCAAACTACCCTGGCCACTCAGTGTTGTGTAACTAACCGTGTTATTGCACGCAAACAGAGAACGTCTGTTAATGATAATTTCAAACAAAACGCTTATTTTCAGGTTTCAGATATTATCAAATGCCAACTTATGGGTAAACAATTAACCTATTTATCTCTTTCTGCTACAAATGAGGAACGTTTTCAGGCATTATTGACCGCAACCTCAGATGTAGTTTACAGTATGAACCCGGATTGGACCATCTTGACTGAGCTCGGTGGCCATGGTGCCCGCTATGTTGCCAAGGATGCAAGCCCGGGTTGGCAATCCATGCATGTATATGAAGAAGACCTTGAACTTGTACAACATGCGATTCAAAATGCCATAGCAGCCAGGAGCATTTTTCAGCTCGAGCACCGGGTGAAACGGACTGATGGAAGTGTTGGCTGGACCTTTTCCAGGGCAGTGCCGATTTTTGGTGATAATGGGGAGGTAAAAGAGTGGTTTGGCGTGGAATCGGATATTACTGAACGTAAGTTAGCCGAACAGCGACTGGCAGCCTCCAAAGAAGTATTGGAGCAACAGAAGCGCACTTACGAAACCATCACTGCCGGAACACCCGACCTGATGTACGTTTTCGATCTCCAGTACCGGTTCACCTATGCAAACGCCGCACTTTTGCAGATGTGGGGTAAAACCTGGGATGAAGCAATAGGAAAGAACCTGCTGGAAAATGGTTACGAACCATGGCACGCAGATATGCATGAGCGGGAGATTGACAGTATCATCGCTACAGGAAACCCGGTTAGGGGCGAAGTGGCTTTTCCGCACGCCACCCTGGGCAGGAGGTTATATGATTATATCCTCAATCCTGTTTTCAACGAAAGCGGCGAAGTTGTCGCCGTTTCAGGCACAACCAGAGACGTAACCGAGCGGGACCAATGGCAGCAGCAATTAACGCAAAGTGCAGAACGACTGCAGGCCATGAATGAGGAGTTTGCCGCCATTAATGAGGAGCTCACCGTTTCCAATGATCAGCTCAAGGCGGCCAACGAACGCTTGTCAAAAGCCAATGCCGATCTCATTTCGGCCCAAAAAACCATTGAGGAAGGGAAACTCGCCCTTCGTCTCGCGGTCGAGGCGGCAAATTTCGGTACCTGGTATATAAATTCGGTTACCAGGGAATTCATTGCCGATGCCCGGCTTAAGGAATTATTCGGCTATTACCCTGATGAAACGCTTTCTATTGAACAGGCAATTGCACAGATTACAGTTGAATACAGAGACTTTATTTCGGATAAATTCGAAAATGCCCTTTACAATAATGGAGATTATGATGTTTGTTATCCTGTTATCGGCCTTCACGATGATAAACTGAGGTGGCTCAGGGCAATCGGCAATCTTACAGCAGACCCTTCAGGCACATTTTCTGCATTTACCGGTGTAGTTATGGATATAACCGAACAAAAGATGGAGGAGATACGGAAGAACGATTTTATGGGTGTGGTAAGCCACGAACTCAAAACACCGTTGACCTCGCTTTCTGCATATCTCCAGTTATTGGAATCGCGGTCTAAGCAAAGCTCCGATGAAATTATCCATCGTGCATTATCACAATCTGTCAAACAGACCAAGCGCATGACCGATATGATCAACGGCTTTTTGGATTTATCGAGACTGGAATCGGCAAAGATCCACGTAAACAGCTCAAAGTTTGATATTGGCGCGCTCATCGGAGATTCACGAGAGGAAGCGTTGATGTTATATGGTACCCATAAATTTATTTTTGATCCTGTAGAAAGCCACATGGTAAATGGAGACAGGGGAAAACTTGGGCAGGTCATCTCAAATCTTATTGGCAATGCAGTTAAGTATTCCAAACCAGGGAGTGTTATCCTCGTATCATGTATTGGGGCTGGTGAGCAGGTAAGGGTAAGTGTAAAGGATGAGGGGATGGGGATGAGAAAAGAAGAGCTTTCAAAAATATTCGGGCGGTTCTACCGTGCGGAGGGCAATAAGCTGATCTCGGGATTCGGAATAGGACTATACGTCTGTTCGGAGATCATAAAGCTGCACGGCGGGGAAATATGGGCAGAAAGCGATCTGGGAAAAGGATCTTTACTCACCTTCGCCTTGCCGCGGCTGTAAGCGGCCATATATTTGTATTAACAGTCATTGAAATAGATATAATCCGATGAAACCATGCTGAGGAGACCAGGGATGAATTACTGGGAAAATAATACTGTAGATAGAAGAGGTGTTTACGGGAAGTATAATCTTTTGATGGTTCCGGGTAAAGCTAAAATTGCTACTGTATAAAAAAAAACAGGGTTCCTGGACGGCGATCATTTTTTATTATTTGTCATCCGGTGAGTTCTGCAACCCTGTTCAGTAATTTGTCAAGATCAAATGGTTTGGACATAAATGAATCAGAAAAGCATGCAGCGGAAAGTTCCGGCAGGTCTGGTTCTGCTGATAATAGAAGTACAGGTGTTATATATAATGGTGTTGTAGCTTTCAGATCAGCACAGATCTGGTCACCTGTCTGGACTGACCCTGCAATCCTGATATCAAGTATGATCATATCAGGCTTTAGCAAAATGATCTCAGCTGCCGATTTACCGTTCAAAAAGCCCTCAACCGCGTATCCTTCGGTTTCAAATATAAAATATAGCAGTTCCAGAATCCCCGGATCATCTTCAATGATTAGTATGCGTTTGATCATAGTATATTCCGGGCTTTGGTAGAACAACCCTGATTGTAAACATTTGTTTTGATTATAGAAATTAACCTTTACAAGATAGGACATTGTTTTGCATCGGTGGCGGTCCTAATCTGCAGAAGAATTAAAAACTGCTTAAGATTATTCTGAACATATAGGCATAGCTATTTATTGTCTATCTTGCACTGCCGATCCGGACTCACCCTGTAGGCCACACGCATGCAGAACAAAGCCGAGCAGATCAGTGCACTTATCGAACTTAACGAAGAGCTGGAAAACTATTTCAGAAATACAATCATCCCTCAGCTGTTTGTCGATGCACACCTGATACTGAGAAAATTCACGCCACCAGCCATGCGCCAGTTCAGCCTAAAGCTCGCTGATGTGGGAAGGCCTATTGCAGATATCAAAGAAAATTTTCGTTTTCCGACTATTATCGAGAATATTCAACATGTTATTGATAGTGGGGATGTGCTGGAAAAGGAAATACAGACCACAGACCTGCGTTGGTATCAGATGAATATTCTGCCATATATCGTCCAGCGTGATAAGAAAACAAATGGCGTAATCATCACTTTTGTCGAGATCACCATGCGCATACGCGATTTAAAAGAGCAGGAAAAACTGATTGCTGAGCATGAACTGCTTTTGGATACTATTTCTCATGATATAAAAACACCACTCACCAGCCTGGGACTTACAATCGAGATGCTTAGAAAACTGCCAGAGAAAGATATGGAACGGTTTCCGTTGCTTTTGGAAAAGGTGGAGAACAGCCTGACCAAAATGCAACAGATAATCCATGACCTGACCGATTCCCGTGAACAGGAACACCGTTATAAAGCGGTGGAGGAACTGCTGGATTTTGAGCATATCCTGGAGGATGTCAGGCTCACGCTTGCACCGCAGATAAATGAATCGTCTGCAAGGATAAAGGCTGATATCGGTTTTTCTGAAATCTTATATATCCGCCGTAAACTGCGTAGCATAATCTATAACCTGGTTAATAATGCAATAAAGTATAGGTCAAGTGAAAGGATTCCGGAAATTTTGGTCAAAACCCGTCAGGAAGGTGATTTTATGGTAATTATTGTAAAAGACAACGGCATTGGGATTGCTGAAAATAACTTAACGGGTATCTTCGGCAAATACCAGCGGATTTCCCAGTCTGGAGATGGCTCAGGGATCGGGCTTTACCTGGTTAAGGAAATTGTAGGTGCTTCTGGGGGAAGGATTACCGTTGATAGTAATTTGGGAGAAGGTTCAATATTTACTGTTTATCTGAAAATTAAAGCTTAATCGTTTGTCAGGCGCCGTTATGCTTTGATAGGTGTTAGCCATATTTTAAATCATTTACCGCGCTGCCAACTTTATCCCTCTTAATAATGTCAAGACGTGTTTTGCGGTGGTGCTTCCAGCTCATCATCGCTGTCGAGTTCAATATTTTGAAGTTCTCCCAAATGAGTTATGCCGGGGTGCACAAGTTCAATCTGTTCTGCTAACATATGCAGAATCTCCAGCTCAATAGCTGCAGGGTTCTGGCATACATGCAAAAAATCCCGGCTGTCGGGTTCAAGGCTGGCCACAAATTTCCCATCCTGGTAGATTTTGTATTTACAGCCACCGGTAACGTGATGCGGATGCTGTTCAACCTGGTAATGGAACACACGATCGGGGCTAAGGCTTACAGTAAAGTTGTCCATAAGGGTTTCGTGTTTTATATACAACAATCACAGGCAATGCTTGTTTTCAAAAAATGGAAGGAGGATAATACCTGTTTATTAATAGGATACATCTCCAATCGGCCCATACAGGTCTATGGTAAATATTTTAACGAAAAATATTTTCTAGACACCATTTTTCCCGGTAATCAGTTAAAAGCCTGACGAAATTCCAGCGGTGATAAGTTCGTTTTCTTTTTGAAAAGTGTGCTAAAGGATTGCGCGTGTTCAAAACCCAGGGTATAGGCAATCTCGCTGACCGACAGACTGGTTGTGGAAAGTTTTTCTTTTGCTTTCGCGATCAGTTTTTCATGAATATGCTGCTGTGTGTTCTGCCCGGTATGAATCCGGAGCAGGTCGCTCAGGTAATTAGGCGACAGGTTCATCTGCGCAGCAACGTGTTGTACCGTGAGCAAAGCCTGTACCTCGCCTTTAAAGTAGTCATCAATCAACTGCTCGAACCTGGCCAGTAGTGCTGAATTATTATTCTTGCGGGTCAGAAATTGCCGCTCATAAAAACGGTTGGAGTACTTTAACAGGCTCTCGATTTGCGTAAGTATGATCTCTTGGGTATGCTTATCGATATGCTGGCACTCTTTATCTATTTTATGGAGAATGGTGATCAGGTCATCTTCTTCCCCGGCCGACAGGTGCAGCGCTTCGTTAACCGCGTAATCGAAAAAACCATAGTGATGAATGCTGTTCGCCAGTGTATGCTGTAACAGGAAGTCTGGGTGAAATATCAGGAGATAACCAGACCCGCATTCCATATTCTGCAGGTCCAGTTGTTGCACCTGGTTAGGCGCGGTAAAACTCAATACTCCTTTATCGTAATCATAATGCTGCTGTCCGTACCTGATTTTGCCTCTGGCTTCGCGTTTGAGTGCCACGCAATAAAAGCGGTTAACGAAACCTTTCCAGATCTCGTCTTCCAAAAAAATACTTTCTGCCAGATTGATCACGCTCACCAGCGGGTGGCGGGGTTCTGTTAAGGACAGCAAACGGTGAAATTCCGATATGGAGTTAATGGCGTTCATAAAAACAAAATTAATCAATTAAGCCCATACTAAACTCATCATAAGGTGCGCCGGTATCCGTACCTAAAGGTACAATGCGCTCCAGCTGTGATAGATCTGCCTGCGTTAGTTCAATAGTTGTTGCCGTAATGTTCTGCTCCAGGTACTTCCGGCGTTTTGTTCCGGGGATGGGCAGGATGCCTTTGCTCATGATCCAGGCCAAAGCCAGTTGCGAAGAAGTGACCTCTTTAGCTTCGGCCATTACCTCGATAGCGCTCACCAATTCAATATTCTTGTCGAATTGTACACCCTGGAAACGCGGGATCGCCCTGCGGAAATCATTTTCAGGCAGGTCATCTATGCTTTTGATCTGCCCCGATAAGAAGCCACGGCCCAGCGGTGAGTAGGCTACAAAACCAATACCCAGTTCCTTTAAGGTTGCCAAAACCCCACGTTCTTCCACCGTCCGCTCGAACAAAGAATACTCGCTCTGTACGGCAGTGATCGGGTGAACTGCATGCGCCCGCTTAACGGTCTCAGACGAAACTTCCGACAAACCGATATAACCAATTTTACCTTCCTGAACCAACTCCGCCATTGCCTCAACCGTTTCCTCGATCGGCGTATTTTTATCCAGGCGGTGCAGGTAATACAGATCGATATAATCCGTATTCAGATTTTTGAGCGAACGCTCCAAAGACTTTTTTACGTAATCTTTCTTGCCATTAATTGCCCAGGTTACCTTATTGTTATCATCGATCTCCCAGCCAAACTTGCTCGCCAAAATATACTGGTCACGTTTACCACTAATCGCTTTAGCGATCAACTGCTCATTCTTCAGCGGTCCGTACAGATCGGCAGTATCTAAAAAATTACCGCCTAACTCAAGCGAACGCTGAATCGTCGCGATAGCTTCCTGCTCATCCGCAGGACCATACATATGCCCCTTTTCAAAACCCGTCATGCCCATACAGCCAAGGCCGATCACAGGCACAACCAAACCCTGGCTGCCTAATGCTATTTTTTTCATTTCCATGATCCAAAGGTCGGCAAGCCAAATCGGGTGAATGTATGCAAACCCCTGAAGCTTGTAAGCAAATCAAGGAATGATTTTTTAAGGTCTATAATCCTGGCTATACTGCTACGCTGGCTTAACCAGTCGGCGCCAGATGTAGTATGCCTACAGGAACTCAAATGTAAAAGCTGCTAAAGCACCTACAAACGAAGGTAAAAGATGGCACGTTAAGCCCTTTAAAAAACCTGGTAGCGATCGTTTTACGCGAAAGATTTACTGGTTGCCTACCTGGAAAGCCAGCAAAAGGGCCGTATTTAATTACCCCTGCTTTACCTGTTCTGTACCCTTTGTTGCTACCAGGTTAACCCCAGGATAACCCCAGGGTTACCCCGGCTTTACCTTTTCTTTACCTAAAAGGTAAAGCCGGAGCTTGCTTTCGCAGAATGGCACCACCGCCGATGGTTATGCTGCCCTTAAGCAGGGCGCCACCCAATGTAATTAAGTTAAGAATTTTTAACCACAGATGCGCACAGATAAACACAGATTTTTATATCTGTGAGCATCCTTTCTATCTGTGGTTAAATTATTTTTCGTGCCGGATGGTTTAACTTAATGGTATTGGGCCGCCACAACGCCCGGGTTTTGCGCCGCCTGCCACAATTATAATGGCTCATTTTAGCTCAATAAGGGTCGTATTTAGCCCATTTTAGTATTTTTTATTTTGATGGTAGCTTTTTATATTGTTTTTTTAGCAACTACCGGCCTATCCGCTCTTACACTTTCTGACATTAACCATGGGCAGGTATCCGCTGCTTCCCCCAGTTGCGGAATAAAGTGTATTTCAATTACCCAATATGCATGATCGTTACTTAACATTTCTGCCTCCTGGAATTATTGAGTTTACCTGAGTGCCTTTATCTGGTATCCTTGCCGGAATAGACTACTGTCCTTTCATCAGATATGGAGAAAGGCAGGAAACCATTGTTTTCTTCCCTGACTATTGATCGGAGGAAGCTGGTGAATCAAAGCAACGTTTGACGATCACGTGGATCACTCCGCCTTCTATCTGCAGCTTTCCTTCAACCATAAGTAGTCTGGATTTAGATGATTTCTTTCAGTTCAACAGTTACTTATACATAAGCTTATTCGCATTTCAGGGCATCAACAGGATTAGCTTTTGCAGCCTTATAAGATTGAAAACCAACCGTCAAAAATGCTATGACTGCAGTTCCCGTGATTGAGATAAGCACAATTGAGAATGAAATTGTTGTTCTGAATTCAAAACTGGTAAGCCATCTGTTCATCAGATAATAAGCCAAAGGCACGCCAATACATGTTGCTGCAAATACCATTTTCAGAAAGGAAACCGAGAGCAGCTTCATGATATTGCTAACCGATGCACCCAGTACACGGCGCACGCCAAACTCTTTTGTACGTTGTTCTGCACTATAAGCAACCAGACCATAAAGCCCCATGCAGGAGATGAGTATTGCTATACCGCCAAAAAGGTTAGCGAGAATACCCAGAATCTTTTCTGACTTCAGTTTTGTGGCATAGAGATCATTAACAAAGCTAATTTCAACCGGATAGCTTGGATTAAGACGTTTTGCAACGCCCGATATCAGTTCAATATTCTTAGTTAAACTGTTGGCGGGATTTAGCCGCAAGTTGATTTTCCCACCTTGGTCTTTCTTGAAATTAATTACCATTTGGCGGGCCGAACGGTAGGGCGAATCCCAGATAAAATCATCAAAAACCCCAATCACGGTCAGTTGATTTCCAAAGAGTTTTACATTCTTCCCTATCGGATCTTTAAGCTTCATTACCTTCACCGCAGTACTGCTTAGCAAAATTGCCGAACTATCAGATGCGAAATTTCTGGAAAAATCGCGCCCGGCAATGAGTTTTATACCATTTGTCTTCGCAAAATCGTACTGTGTCTGAAGCCGGTTGAAAACAATTTCTTTTCCTTTTTCTTCCATCCCTGGCCATTCAAAGCCATAAAACCAGTTGCTCGCATGAGTCATGCTTTGCGACGTTTGGTTTACGGCGGTAACAGCTCCGGTTTCCAGTACTTGTGTTTTAAACAATTCGAACTTACTGGATAGCTCACCATCCTGAGACATCTCAGCAAGTAAATTGACATTATAACCTATAGGCCTGTTCTTTATAAACTGCATCTGTTTATAGATCACCAGCGTAGCAATGATCAGCATAATGGCAAAACAAAATTGTCCTACCACCAATACCTGCCTCAGATTGATGGGGATTAGTTTCGCCCTTGCAGTTTTCTTTTTTAAAGTCTGAATCGGATTAAAGGAAGAAAGGAACAAGGCAGGATAAATTCCTGATAAAAGTCCGGTGAACAATGCAATTATGAAGATGCCAAACCAGTAACCTGTGTTGGTATAACCAATTACAATATCTATACCTAGCAGGTTGTTGAACAGCGGTAAGCTGGCTTCAATAATAATAATCGCAATCGATACAGCCACCATGGTTAACACCATGGCTTCGGTTAAAAATTGGGTAATTAAAGAACTTCTTGTTGCACCAATGGTTTTCTTGATTCCCACTTCTTTTGCTCTACGCTCTGATTTAGCAGTGGCCATGTTCATGAAATTAATACAGGCGACAAGCAAAATGCCGAAGGCAAGTGCAAAAAAAAGATAGATACGTTCTATATCGCCGCCTACACTCTTGCCATTCAAAAATTCACCATGCAGGTGTAAATCTGAAAGGGGAAATAGAAAATTCTGATTCTTTTGCGCTGTGTAATTTTCGTTGAAAAGCTTTTTTACCTTCGTATTGATCAGGTCTATATTGTCTGGATTATTAACCTTGGCTATTGCGAGGTAGCTAAAGTTTCCCCAACCAGGGTTTTTGGCATCATTGTCTATACTTTCATAAAAAGACCAGGGCATCAAATAATCAAACCTGATCGAAGTATTGGCGGGCAGATCTTTGATTACACCGGTTACCTTTAAATCGCTATGGTTTTGATACCTGACGGTTCTGTTAAGCACATCTGTAGTGCCGAATAAAATTTTTGCGGTCTCCCCGGTTAATACAATAGCATTTGGTGTATTAAGGGCAGAGGAGGGGTTGCCCGCTAAAAATTCGTAATTGAAAACTTTTAAAATTTCAGGGTCTGCAAAGAGATCAACTTTTTTAAAAACTTTTTGATTATTTGCAATAAGCGATTCATTACCGCCACTAATTCTGGTAATGGCATCTATTTCAGGTATTTTAGTTTTTATAGCCATTGCAATCCCGTTTCCTGGCGACTTTCCTGTACTGGTTATCTTTCCTGATGCATCCTGAAAATTGGTCATTACCTGGTAAATTTTGTCTGCACCCTTAAAGTGACGGTCGAAATTCATTTCATAATCGACATACAACAAAAGCATTAAGCAGGCAGACAAACCGACCGCCAAACCAATAATATTGATCACTGAAGATGTTTTGTTTCTCCAGAGGTTGCGGAAAGCGATTTTTAAATTGAGTTTGAACATGACAGCAAGTGGTTTATCAATTAATCAAATACTAATTGATCTGCAATTTACTAAGTTTGTGCCAATCGTTATTTATGTTGTTAACATTTTGATTTTAAGTTAATTAATATTTAGTCCGATAATAGAATCGTTCGTTATCGAACGATAGCTGTACACTATTGGACAGTTCAGCCGTATGCGGGTTAATCCTTGTTTCTGTTCGTAAATTTTCACTCGTCCTGTATTTACTTATCGTTTTTGAGTTATAATACGAGAATGAGTTTATCGCTGGCAGCATTTCATACCCTGAATTTCAATATTAAAAATCAGCCGACTACGCGCTTTATGGGATGTTTGGCGCATATTTCGGAGCGGAATAAATGAGCACTTTGCTTATTCTTCGTCAATTTTGGAGTAGGGGATAACAAGCTGTTACCCCGTTCTATCCTAAATTTTATTGAACCAGGGGGATTTCTCACAGAAACGTAATTTAGCTGTAGAGCCGTCGGGAAAAGAAATAAAAGATATAATATTGCACGTATGGACGGTTTCGGAGCGCAAATATGCCCCGGTAACGTCTTTATGTTTTGACAGATATATGAACACAATCAACTTGATCAAGCTGAACCTTACTGCGCTCTGCTGCACAGTACTATTATTATTATCATTTCCCAATGCGACCGTTGCGCAGAATAAGGAGCAAAAAAGAATACAGGCTTCGGCCCAGGTGCTTTCCGGTTTCGGGAAAATGAAAGAATCTATTCCCTTAAGACTACTCGAACTTACCCAGGGCATTGTTATCGTACCTAAACTGATCAACGCAGGTTTTGTTATCGGAGGGAAACGTGGCAGGGGCATTGCAATGGTAAAAAGGGCAGACGGCTCCTGGAGCAATCCTGTATTTATAACTATTACGGGAGGAAGCGTTGGTCTTCAGGCGGGTGTACAATCGACTGAACTTGTGCTTGTTTTTACCCATGCCAGTAGCCTGACAGCGATCAAGAAAAGCAGCTTTACCCTTGGTGGCGACCTTTCTATCGCGGCGGGTCCTCTTGGACGGAGTTCTGCAGTGAATACAGATTACAAACTCGATGCCGAGGTTTATTCCTATTCCCGTAGCAAGGGGCTTTTTGCAGGGCTTTCTGTCAATGGCGCATCACTGGAGATTGATGTGGCTGCGAACGCTGTGGTGTATGGCAAAGATATGGATGTCGCGGAAATTTTTGCTTCTGAAGGAGATCCTGATGACGAAATAGGAGGACTTAAATCTGCGCTTACTCAAATGAAATAATTGAATTAATTTTTAAAGTCATGAAGAAAATCATTTTGGTTTTACTGCTGGCAATTGCCGGCCTTTCAGGTTATACGCAAACCTATCAGGCGATTACCAGTAAGAATAAAACCTATCTGGAAACACTGAAAGGGGTAAGCTATACTTATAAGCAAGGGGTTGTTACCTTGAAGAATAACGGAAAGTATTATCTGGGTACGGTGAGCATAATTGTTTCTTCGAAGGTGGACAGTACTTTATTCGGGATTGCCCTGTTTGAGGAGGGGCTTGAGAAGGGCGCTACTGTTAAGTCTGATGTTTATTTTACTGCGGGCCGTGGTAATGGTATCCATGAGGTATTGTTAAAAGATATTGATCAGAAGAATCTGGTGCTGTCTTTTGATAAGGCAACCAGGGCTGTGAAATGATTCCACAATAAATAGGACTAAGGCAAGTAATATTACAGGATTGTAACAGTTTTTGCTTCTACAGGTTATTTTGCCATTTGTTTCAATAATTAGAGTAGCATCCGTCAAAGTTAGCAAACAGGGCAATAACTGGCAATCTGCATTTAAAATATCAGTGACAAAATTTCACGCTTGTTGCGCCTGGCATAACCATTGATAGCACTTTTTTGTAAGGTATAAAAGAAAAGTTTTATTCAGCTATGTTACTTGAAAAAAGACCGCCCTTTGCATATATATTTAACAAAATAAAAAGAGAGCTCATTAATGTATCGATAGCAACTGTTGTTGTTTATTTCCTGACTTCCGAATTTGACCACCTGATCCCTGAAATCCCATTAACGATTCCAACTTTCCTGGGAACTTCAATATCGGTAATATTATCCTTTAAGCTTTCCCAGTCCTATGACCGCTGGTGGGAAGCACGTAAGATATGGGGCGGCATTGTCAATGATTCAAGAAACCTGGTCTTGCAGCTCCAGGCTTTTGTGAAGCAGAATCAAGATGCGGTCCGGATTATTGCCCAGCGGCATATCGCGTGGTGCTATGTACTGGGAAGGCAGCTTAGAGGACAGGAGGTAATGGAAGGGCTTGACCGTTTTCTGTCTGGAGATGAATTGAAATCTATCGGTTGTCACTCCAATAAGGCTCTGGCTGTTCTTCAGCTCAACAATGCGCATATCTCTAAGCTCAGGGAAGAAGATGAAATCGATAGCTACAGCCATGTTCATCTGAATAGTATCATCGTCAACCTGGTCAACCAGATGGGAATGGCCGAACGTATCAAAAGCACGGTGTTCCCGGTAACCTACCGGCTGTTCCTCCACATGATTATTTATGTTTTTATCATAACCCTGTCCATCGCCCTGCGACAGACATCAGGCTACTTTGAAATCCCCATTCTGCTGTTGATTACGAGTTTTTTCTTTCTGCTGGAAGAGACGGCGACACAGTTGCAGGATCCCTTCAGTAATAAGCCGACCGATACAGCGATGACGGCAATAGCGACCAATATCGAGATTAACATCAGGCAAATGACTGGTCAGGGGGATGTTCCCGAACCGCATCAGCCGAACGGGTTTTATCTGACTTAAACAAGGGGCAATGCCGCATCTAGTGCCGGAAACATATCCTTTTCGCTTCAAATCAGCGATAGATAAACGAATTTCTGAACGCCAAAGGCGAAACATTAGTTTTGGTCTTGAAAAGTTTGCTGAACGATTGTGAATGTTCAAAACCTAATTCGTAAGCAATTTCCGAGACGGAAAGATTTGTACTTGATAATTTTTCTTTAGCTTTTTCTATGACTGCGTTCTGAATGTATTGTTGTGTGTTTAGTCCTGTCAACGAACTCAACATATCACTCAAATAGCGTTGCGACAGTTTTAATGCTGTGCTGATATATTTTACTGATGGCAAGCCGTTTTTTAAACTGTTTTCTTCTTCAAAATAATTGTCTAAAAGTTTGTCCAAAGAAGTTATGATGTCGTGATTAATGGCTTTCCTTGTCAAAAATTGCCTGTTGTAAAAACGGTTGCTGTAATTCAATAACAAATCTATTTGCGACACCAACACATCCTGGCTGAAACTGTCAATATTGTTGCTCAATTCATTGGCTATTGAAGCAAATAAATTAGCGATAATTTCTTTTTCCTTTGCTGATAAAAACAGAGCTTCTGAAACATCGTAAGAGAAAAAGCCATATTGATTTATTGTGCTTGCTAACGGATAATTTCGGATAAAGTCTGGATGGAAATACAAAGCAATCCCTTGGTAGCTCTCTGTGTCTTCCGGTGAAAAAACGATTTGTTTTGGCTTCAAAAATGCTAATCCACCTTCTTCAAAATCGTAATAGCCTTGCCCGTATTTTATTTGTCCTGTGAAGGTAGGTTTAAAGGATATTTTGTAAAAATCAAGACTTACTTTTTGCCCTTTTGGAAACATTTCAATCGAGACATTATTGTAATCAACCAATGCAATCAATGGGTGCGAGGGTGCAGAAAATCCCAAGATACGCACCAATTGCGATATACTTTTAAGGTGATTGATGTTAGATCGTTGTTGCATTTTTCGTTTACGAATTTAATCAATTTTGTTTTGACGGACGAATCACAATATCACCAACTTCAACATCGCCAGGTTGGCTTATTGCATAAATTACAGCATTGGCAATGGCTATGGGGTTTATCGCAATTTGTTCCATTCCTTTTTGAACAGCTGTTTTCATTTCTTCGTTTTTGATATGGCTCGCAAAATCTGTTTTCACAATTCCAGGGGAAATCCCTGTTATGCGTATGTTCCCGTCTGACTCCTGACGAAAAGCTTCTGCAATCGTGCGAATGGCATTTTTAGTTCCCGCATAAACGCCTTGCATTGGCACAATCTTTATTCCTGAAGTTGAAATGATATTAACGATATGTCCCGATTGTTGTTGTTTAAAAACAGGAATTGCGGCCGCCATCCCATACAAAACGCCTTTGAGGTTAATGTCGATCATTTCTTCCCAACCGTCAATATCCAATTCGTCAATGCGGCTTAACTGGCTGATACCTGCATTATTTACAATGACATCTAATTTTCCAAATTGCTCAACTGCCGTATTGACCAACCTAATCAGATCGGCTTTATTCTTTACATCAATTTGAGCAAAAGCGGCTTCACCACCTTTACTTTTAATGTCTTCAACAAGTTGTTGTAATTGCGCTCTTCGCCTTGCACCCAAAACAACCTTTGCACCATTTTTTGCCAGTTCTATGGCAATGGCCCTACCTATTCCACTGCTGGTACCTGTAACCGCAATTACTTTTCCTCTGATATTTTGCATTGTTGCTATTTTTATTTGTCTATTTGTTTTTCTAAAAATTCGGGATAGCGGTCGCCTACCAATGTAATCCCATTTACTGTTGTATCAATTTTTGCCAGATCATCGGCTGTCAATACAATATTTATACTGCCAATGTTTTCTGCTAAGCGATGCACTTTGGTGGTCCCGGGGATTGGTGCGATCCAGGGCTTTTGAGCTAATAGCCAGGCCAATGCTAATTGTCCGGTCGTTATATTTTTTTGTTGAGCAATCTCAGAAAGTGCTTCCACTAAAACCAAATTGGCCTTTATGTTATCTTCGGTGAAACGTGGAATAACATTTCTACGGTCGGCATCCGCTAATTTTTTGTTAATGATTCCTGTGAGGAAACCTTTGCCCAAAGGACTGAAGGGAACGAAACCAATTCCTAATTCTTCTAAAGTTGGAATGATCTCATTTTCAGGCTCACGCCAAAACAAAGAGTATTCGCTTTGTAATGCTGAAACAGGTTGAATTGAATGTGCTTTTCGAATCGTTCTGGCACTTGCTTCCGATAGACCAAAATATTTTACCTTGCCCTCTTGTATCAGGTCTTTAACGGTTCCAGCAACATCTTCTATCGGAATATTGGGGTCAACCCTGTGCTGATAAAGCAGATCAATGTAATCTGTTTTTAATCTTTTTAGAGATGCTTCGGTTACTGCTCTTATCGTTTCTGGTCTACTGTCTAAACCTACTGCCGGTCTGGCATCTTTACACCCAAATTTTGTGGCGATTATTACATCTTTTCTGTACGGTTGTAGTGCCTCACCAACAAGTTCTTCGTTGGTGTAAGGTCCGTAAGCTTCTGCGGTATCAAAAAATGTAATCCCTCTTTCAACCGCATTGTGCAGCAGCGTTATGGCTTCTTTTTTCTCAAGACCTTTCCCGTCCAAAAAGTTTAAACCCATACAGCCAAAACCTAATGCGGAAACTTCCAATCCGCTATTTCCTAATTTTCTTTTTTGCATAATCCT
Organism: Pedobacter sp. 22163; assembly: GCF_052045595.1. Taxonomy (NCBI): domain Bacteria; kingdom Pseudomonadati; phylum Bacteroidota; class Sphingobacteriia; order Sphingobacteriales; family Sphingobacteriaceae; genus Pedobacter; species Pedobacter sp. 22163. The sequence continues at coordinate 768,585 of NZ_JBQEPM010000002.1, forward strand.
ATTTTTAATTGTTTCTTGAACTGAATAAATCTCAGGCACAAAATTCTTGATTGCCATGCTGTAAAAAGTAGCCCAATTGGTAATTGTTGTAGTCAGATTTTCAGAACTGCGTTAAAATGAATAGGACTGCCCCTTCCTGATTGGATGTGTTTTAGTTAAATCAGGTGAACTTTAGCCGAAAAACTTCTTTAAAAAAAAATATATTATTGGTTTTCAGGATGTTGGTGCGGTTGAAAAGTGATGACCATCAGTTTTCAATCTGGTGCTGCTCATAAAATTTGACACAGAACAGGGTAGGTTTGATTAACAGTTTAATCCACTAACCTGCTATGAAAACATTTAACATATTCCAGAAAAAAAACAGACCTATTGCCCTGTTATTTATGCTCTCCCCGCTGCTAACTGTGGCACAAACGGCCTATAAGCTTTCGGAAACAGCCAGCAATTCAGTTAAGGTAACAGGTACGTCCAATGTTCAGGATTGGTCGATGACAGCCAAACAGTTCGAAAGCACAGGTACATTTAATTTCAATGCCCGTGGTGAAATGACAGATGTAACGGTCCTAAAATTTACCCTGGCGGCAAAGCGCCTCAAAAGTGGTAAATCTGCTATGGATGAATGTACTTATAAAATGCTCAATGCAACTGAATTTCCCCAAATAAGTTATAAACTCACCTTTGCAACAGTTACCATGGTACAGGCAAAAAGGTATTCTATCCAGACCACCGGAATCCTGACCATTGCCGGGAAAACGCAAAGCCTTTCAATGAAGGTAATGGCCTTGGTAAATGCAGATGGTTCCATCAGTTGCCATGGCAGCGAAAAATTAATGCTAACCGACTATGGTATTGAACCGCCAAGTTTTATGCCTGGCCCAATGAAAGTGGGTAATAACCTCGTTATCCGGTTCGAGTTCGAATATATTAAGACATCAGTGGTAAAATAACAGTTCATCACTAAGATAAAATCATGAAAAATAAATTTACAACAACTACTAAATCCACTGCAGGAGAACAGATTTCCAGTTCTAAAGATCAAATTCCTGTCCTTAAAAGAAATCCCTTCCGAAGGTCAGAATAGTTTTATAAAAGGGGATGTGGAGATCACACTATCAGGGGTATTAAAAGATTCGAAATCTGTTATCAGCTAATGTTAACGAGGCTCTATCGAGCTGATAGGGGCAACAAGCTGTTAATTTTTCTGATTTTCATCTCATCCCTCCAAAAAATAGACAGGCTCATCCAGGCTAAAGATCAACTGGTTGTGGCATTTTTTTAAAAAATGGAAGGGGCAGGGTAATTCAGGTGTTAGAGCATGTTTATCTAAACTGTCCTTTTTCCAACAGTGAAATCGTACTGAACTGAATCTTATTCAACCTTTCCTGAAGTTCGAGGGCTTTGTTCTTTTCGGCGAGCAATGCCTTCAACCGGTCGACTTCTGCGGTTAGCCGTTTTTTTTCCTGTAACTCGATTTTAGAGAAAACCTTTCCGCTTTCGTAATAGCTGAAAAAATTGTAGTTCAGGATTTCACTCACGCGGACCAAAGTAAGAATATCGATAGTTGCGGTATTCAGCATCTCCTGTGTTTTTGTTTTGCTGATCTCAAGGGCGGTGGCAATGTCTGAAACAGAGATATCTTTCTGCTTCATTTCCTTCCAGATCATTAAGCCTATATGGACACTCATCTTGTATAATGGGATTTAAAAGCTTGAAATTACGGAAAGCATAATGATTTAATCTTTTTTTGTGGTAATGATAATTAGTCTAAATATTTCTTTAATAGATCATGGTAGTGAATGGGCACTTAAATGGTAACACCGGGAGAATCATTTTAATAACTGATGCGGCTCATATTTTAAACATAGGGTTTTTGCAAACTTTATACCGATCAAAAAAGACTGATTATGAAAAAAATCCTGGTACCTGTTGATTTCTCTGCAACGGCAGAGAACGCAGCCGATTATGCAACTGATCTGGCCCATGGTATTGGTGCCAGCGTAGAATTGTTAAATGTTTTTCAGGTTCCTGAATTTTCTCCTGCCGCGGCATCTCTGGTATGGCCGCTTGAAGAATATAAGTTTATAGAAGACGATGCTAAAAAAGCATTGGGCAAACTGGTCGAAAAGGTTGAAGAAAAGTATAAAAAGGCTCATCACGAGCTTGGTTTTAAAGCAGAAGTATTTGGGCGAGCTGTTCGTGGCGAGGTTGAACAAGAGGTTAGCAAGTATTTTACCGAGTGTAAAATGAACCTCGTTGTGGCCGGACTAAACCGTGCAGATAAGTTGACCAAAACGCTTATGGGCAGTATTGCCAGAAAAATTATCGGGGAGGAAATACCTGTTTTGCTTATCCCCGCGGGATATAGGTTTAAGAAACCTAAAAAAATCGCTTTTGCCACAGATTTTAGCCATAGTGATATCCCTGTTTTATGTACACTTGCCGGATTTGCAAAACCTTTTAATGCAGATATACTCATTACACATACCGGTAATTCAAAATCAGAACCAGAAGGTCATAGTCATACAACCGAAGATTTTTTAAACCGGGTTGCCGATCGCGTTAACTATAGAAATATTTACCATAGGCATATAAACAGTGAACAGATTAAGGATGGTTTAGATTGGATCGTAGAAAACGGACAGATCGATATCCTGACCATGGTGCATCGAAAACACGGTTTTTTTCATCGCCTGCTTAAAGGTAGTTATACCCTGAACATGTCAGATCATATTCAGATCCCGCTTTTGGTTTTACCGCCATCACACAACATTCCGATGTAATTGCCCATCACCAGATAAAAATCAATTATTATAACCTATTGTAAAACAGCATATATGTATCCTAAAACAATGAGAGCCGCAGTTATCCATGAATATGGAGGACCACTGGCCATAGAAGAACTTCCGGTTAGACCGCTCAATCAATACGAAATTTTGGTTAAGGTAATTTCATGTGGTGTATGCCATACCGATCTTCATGCCTGTAATGGCGACTGGCCTGTAAAATCAAAAATGCCATTGGTGCCAGGCCATGAGGCTATCGGCCTGGTAGCGGCAATGGGACATGATGTTAAAAGTGTTAAAGAGGGCGATGTGGTTGGGGTACCATGGTTATACAGTGCCTGTGGCTGTTGCGAATTTTGTTTAACAGGCTGGGAAACATTGTGCTATGAGCAGCAGAATGGAGGCTATAGTGTAAACGGAGGTTTTGCAGAGTATGTAATTGCCGATTCGAGATATGTTGCGCATTTTCCTTCGCATGTAAATTTTGCAGAAATGGCACCGATTATCTGTGCCGGGGTTACCGTATACAAAGGTTTAAAAGAAACTGATGCCAAAGCAGGTGAGTGGGTAGCCATATCAGGTATTGGCGGGCTCGGCCATCTTGGGGTTCAGTATGCAAAGGCCATGGGTTTTCAGGTTGCCGCGATTGATATTTCAAACGATAAACTGGAGATGGCCAGAAAACTCGGTGCAGACATTGTTGTTAATGCGCTTGAGCATGACCCTGGTGAATTTCTTAAAAAACAAACTGGTGGCATGCACGGCGTATTGGTAACGGCAGTAACACCTGTTGCTTTTAGTCAAGGGCTTTCGGCATTACGCAGGAAAGGTACTTTATCGCTAAACGGACTACCTCCAGGCAGTTTTGATCTTCCCATATTCGATACCGTGTTGAACAGAATAACCATCAGGGGTTCTATTGTAGGCACAAGAAAGGATATGCAGGAAGCCATCGAATTTGCGGTAGATGGAAAGGTAAGGGCACAGGTTAAATCAGCAAAACTGGACGACATTAATGACGTATTCGGACAGATGAAAAAGGGTGAGATTGAGGGGCGGATTGTTTTGGATATCGCGGGAGCTTGATTTATAATAAATATAATTTTTGTAAGATGTTAGGAAAACTAGGAGAAGGGGAGATCGAAAAACTCCTTAAGGAACAATATATTGGCCGTTTGGCCTGCGATGCACATGGGATAAGTTACATTGTACCCATTAATTATGTGTATAGCAGCGGCATGGTCTACGCCCATTCTGCTCCGGGGCAAAAAATCAGGATGATGAAAAGTAATCCTCAGGTATGTTTTCAAACCGAGCAGATCCGCGACACCTTTAACTGGAAGAGTGTGGTGTGCTGGGGCAAATTTGAAGAAATCACCGATGCTGCAGAAAAACAAAGGGCACTTCAGGGGATTATCCACCGAATGATGCCTTTAACCAATACCCCTTCGGAGCAACCATCGCATGGAACTGGCAAGAAAGATACTTATGATGAAGATCTTATCGTGTTCAAAATTATCTTTCATCTTAAAACAGGTAGATTCGAAATAAACGATAGTGTTGAATAAGCGTTTTTAACAAATAAATATACCCCAACTTTCCAAAGGCATATTATAAAACGTTAAAAAGTGACCTCCCTCACTTTTCATTTTGACAGGCATCATCTCCAGATCAGTTCAACTATAATAGTTTTGCTGTCGAAATCATCGGCTTTTTGTTATAAGAGGCCAAACCTATATTACAACATATCATGCCACATTCATTCCATATCCCTGTATTAGGCCTAGGCTATTCTATTGATACGCCACTAAAAGTTGCCAGGTACGGTATTTCGTCCGTGCTATCTATTGTTGATGACGAACTGATAGAGCGCATGCGTGCTTATCATTCAAAAAACCGCCAGATTCATTTCGAAGCGATTCCAAAAGGAGCAGCTGACTGCCGGAGTAAACGCATCACTGCATACCTCAATTTTTTGCTGGAAACGATAACCGACGATTTTAAAAACTTAAAAAAGCAGGATTTTGCCACTGGTAATGATATATGCCGTTATTTTGAGCTACTGCCTGATACGTCTAAATTAAAACATGGTTACGAACTGATGTTGCAATATCCTGAAGGTGAAACCAAGCAGGCCTTCCAGGCGCTTTTGAAAAATTCGATGCGGGTAGGGGCTATTGATGTGAACATCATGGCCAAGGTAGATAAAATGAATTATGTCGATGGCGAATATTCTGGTGATACCAATACCGATGCATTAAGTGCATTACGCGGTTTTGCCGAAAGTAAACTAAACGCCTCTGTTATACTCTCTGCTGGTATGAACCCAAAATTATACAGTTATATGGAAAATTTTGAAGACTTTTTTCCAGATGAAAAAGGCAAGCTGAAAAAGAAAATCATCTTAAAAGTAAGCGATTTCAGGTCGGCATTGATCCAGGCTAAATTTTTGGCGAAAAAGGGTTTGTGGGTTTCAGAATTCAGGATAGAGTCGGGCTTAAACTGTGGAGGCCATGCATTTGCGACAGAAGGATACTTGCTTGGGCCGATTTTGGAAGAATTTAAGCTCAAAAAAAACGACATGCTTGCTGAGCTTTTTGAAATGTACCAATCTGCTTTGGTGCAAAAGGGAATCCGAACAGAAAAACAGCCCAAACAACGGATCAGTGTTCAGGGTGGGATTGGTACGGCTGCAGAACACGATTTCCTCCTTCAACATTACAATCTAGACGCCACAGGATGGGGAAGCCCTTTTTTACTGGTCCCCGAAGTAACTAATGTAGATGCCAGAACATTGGCGCAATTGGCCAGCTCAACAGAAAGTGATTTTTATCTAAGTGGAGCCTCTCCGCTGGGTATCCGGTTCAATAATTTTAAAAATAGTACAATAGAACTCCAGCGCACCGAGCGGATTGAAAATGGCAGGCCGGGAAGCCCCTGTACCAAGAAATACCTTTGCAACAATACCGAATTTACCGAGCAAGCCATCTGTACGGCATCCCGCGAATATCAGCACTTAAAAATCAAAAGCCTCAAAACCGCCGGCCTATCAGCAGATGAATACCAAAAGCAGTTTAACCTGGTAACCGAAAAAGTTTGCCTTTGTGAGGGCTTATGTGCCGCTACCTATTTGAAATATAACATGGCTAAACCAAAAGAAAGCACCGCAGTAGCCATTTGCCCGGGGCCAAACCTGGCCTATTTTTCCGATGTATATTCATTTGATGAAATGGTTGGCCATATTTACGGTAAAATTAACCTGCTGGCACAAGTAGAAAGACCACATGTTTTTATTAAAGAGCTCAATCTTTATATCGATTATCTTCAGGAAGATATTAAACAGCAGCTTCAACATTTTAGCGATAAAAAAAGGAAGCAGTTAAGCGCATTCAAACTCCAATTGGCTGAAGGGATTAATTATTATAAAAAGCTTTTTGCCGAGGTTGCAGATCAGGCATCTGGAGAATTAAAAGGATTATTCGAACAGCTGGCGAAGTCGAAAGACAAACTGGACGGATTGATTGTTGAATAAGAGAAAAAGATCGGGAATAACTTTTCTATATTTACGAGGATATACTGATGTATTACATGGATAGATCGAAATTTTTAGATGCAATTATTGAAAATGCCATTGATGGGATTATTACCATTGATGATAAAGGGATTATAGAACATTTAAACCCGGCTGCACTTGAGCTTTTTGGTTATGGCAGAGCAGAACTGGTTGGAAAAAACGTATCGGTTTTAATGCCAGAGCCCGATCATTCGCGGCATGATGGTTACTTATCCAGATATGAACATACCGGACAGAAACACATTATAGGTATTGGAAGAGAGGTTTCCGGAAAACGTAAAGACGGCTCGGTTTTTCCCTTCAGACTGGGCGTAAGCGAAATAAAATTTAGCGACCGTAAAATTTACACCGGTTTTATCCACGATCTGAGTAAAGAAAAAGCTAATGAAGAGCAGATTAGAAGTTACACCGAAAAATTAGAGGTAAAGATCAAGGAACGTACACATGATCTGGTAAAGCTGGTATCCGAACTTGAAATGGCCAAAGAAAATATGCAGGCGCTTTTTCAGAAAGAGAAGGAGCTCAATCAGCTCAAAACAAGGTTTGTTTCGATGGCCTCGCATGAGTTTAGAACACCACTCAGCTCTATTCAGTTATCTGCTTCTTTAATAGATAAATATACCTCCAAACATGATGCGGCCAGTGTAGAAAAACATACGCTGAAAATCAAAAATTCGATCAATAACCTTACTACAATTTTAAACGATTTCCTCTCGCTCGAAAAACTTGAGGCCGGAAAAGTAGAAGCATCGGCCCAGTCTTTCAATATCATCAGCTTTGCTGAAGAAATAGCTGAAGAAATGCAGATGATGACCAAACAGAACCAGCATATTATTTACGAACATACAGGTATAACTGCTGAAGTTTATCTCGATCCGAACCTGTTGAAAAACTGTGTAATCAATCTGATTTCCAATTCGATAAAATACTCCGGCGCGGATACTTTGATCCAGTTCAATTCCATTTTAAAAGATGATGAACTCATTTTGGAGGTAAAAGATAACGGTATAGGGATTCCAAAAGTCGATCAGAGCAACTTATTCGAACCATTTTTCAGGGCGCACAATACGGGCGATATCCCTGGCACAGGTTTAGGCCTGAACATTGTAAAAAGATATGTAGGGCTGATGAATGGCACTGTAGCCTGCCAGAGCGAACAAAACTCAGGTACGGTTTTTACGCTCAGCTTTGCGCTTGGTAAATAATTTACAATTAAACACCCAATCTCCATGAACAAGAAAGTTTTGATTATTGAAGATAATGACGACATAAGGGAAAGTACAGCTGAGGTGCTGGATCTGGCGGGGTATGAAACTTTTACCGCGAAACATGGTAAATTAGGTGTAGAAATGGCTTTGAATCATTTACCTGATGTGATCCTCTGTGATATCATGATGCCGGAACTGGATGGTTATGGGGTTTTATACCTACTGAACAAAAACCAGATAACGGCAAATATTCCTTTTATTTTCATTACGGCAAAAACCGAGCGGGCAGACATGCGAAAAGGTATGGAAATGGGTGCAGATGATTACCTCACCAAACCGTTTGATGATATAGAACTTTTTAAGGCCATAGAAAGCAGGTTTAAAAAGAAACAACAATCAGCGGGCTTTAATGCAGCATCGGGCAATAGCGAAGCGGTGATGGACGAGCTCCGTAAAAAGGGTAAATTAAGGCCAATTGCCAGCAAACAGATTATTTATGTGGAAGGGGATGAACCAACCCATCTTTATTATGTAGTTAAGGGCCAGGTGAAAACCTATAAACGTTTTAAGGATGGCAGGGAACTCTCATCGGGCTTGTATCATGATGGCGATTTTTTTGGATATGAAAGTTTGTGTAATGGCGAAGTATATACAGACAATGCAGCAACCTTAATTGAATCGGACATTATCCAGATCCCCAAAGCCGATTTTATGGAGTACCTGCTCAACCATCAGGCCGTATCCAAAACTTTTATTGCTTTGTTATCTGGAAATGTGCGCGATAGAGGACAGCAAATGCTTCAATTGGCCTATTCATCAGTACGGAAACGTGTAGCGGAAGCCTTGCTGCAAGTGGCCGCTAAGTTTGGAAATGGTGTTGATGATAGCTGTACCATCCGGATTTCTCGTGATGACCTTGCTGCATTGGTGGGTACAGCCAGCGAAACCGTAAGCAGAATGCTTGCTGATTTTAAAGATGAAAAACTGATTGATAAAACCGGCAATGCCATAAATATCCGCTCAATCGAAAGACTCCGAAATATTAAACAGTAAATTGTGCATTGGTCAATGGTTCGTGATGATGATCGTTTATAAGACCTGTCATTCTGAACGCAGTGAAGAATCTTTAACCTATAGCCGCTGAAATAAGTTCAGCGGGATATAAGGCATAGTCCAAAGATCTCTCCACTCCGCATTTGCTTCGGTCGAGAAGATGCCAATTTTAGAATCTGTAATTGGTAATTGATTGGTAATCTTACTGCTTTAGCATCCCACCTGCGTGGAATGACGATTGTATTATGGGAATTAGTCAATAGTTCATATTTATTACTCAGGTTGAATCATCCCTAAACTCTTTAATCGGTTGATCTACGCTATGCGCCTAGCGCCAAGCTCTGGACTCAAATTGTTTACATCGGTTAATCGACCCCAAACACCCAACGCCAAACTAAGAAATGTAACAAAGATCATTTTTTTCTCTAAGCATCCTCACCTGTTGCAGTTTACTTCCTCTATAGTTTTGTATTCATAAACTCTGTATATGAAAGCTATAGCTTACAACATCAAACCCGATGAAAAGGAATGGTTGGTACTGGCCAATTATAAAAAACACGACATTACCATAATTGCCAATAGTTTAACTATTGATACGCTTTCATATGCAACCGGAAAGGAAGCCCTGCTGGTTTTTAATAACGATGAACTAAGCGAGGCGATGATTCTGGGACTAAAAGCCCTGGGTATAAAATACATTGCAACCTCATCATTCCAAACAGATCATCTTGATTTAAAAGCTGCCGGTTCTGCTGGGATCAAAGTGGCAAACGTTCCTTTGGCATCCGGCGATGCCGATGCTAAACAGCGGATGGAACAGGTGATCAAAAACCTCGATCAATGGGCGGTAGGTAAATGCGTAGGTAGCGCGTGCTGCTGTCAAAACGAATGTTCCACCGTAAAAGCGCTGAAATAATGGAAACTGCTGCACTACTTAAAAAATACAATGTTGCCGCACCAAGGTACACCAGTTATCCAACTGTTCCTTACTGGGATAATGAAAATTTCAATGCAAATGGCTGGCTGGGCAGTGTGGCCAATACCTATGCAACGTATGGGGAAGAAGGAATCAGTCTTTATATCCACCTTCCATTCTGTGAAAGCCTTTGTACCTATTGCGGCTGCAATACGCGTATTACCAAAAACCATTCGGTAGAGTTGCCATATATAGCGGCAGTACTTTCGGAGTGGAAAATGTATGTGGAAGTACTGAGGGAAAAACCTAAACTAAAAGAATTGCATCTGGGAGGTGGAACACCTACCTTTTTTTGCGCAGAAAACCTCGAACAGCTTATTGGGGGCATTATGCAGCAGGCCAATCTGGCTCCCAATGCCGAGCTTTCTTTTGAAGCACATCCGGCCAATACTACTGAGCTACATTTAACCACACTTTATAAACTTGGCTTTAAGAGGTTAAGCCTGGGGATCCAGGATTTTGATCCCAAAGTTCAGTTCCTGATCAACCGTTTTCAAACCACTGCACAGGTAGCTAACATTACCACCATGGCAAGGAAAATTGGTTACACCTCTGTTAATTTTGATTTAATCTACGGTCTTCCGGGGCAAACAATTCCGGGCTTAGCGGATACCATAGCAGCGGTAATCGATATGAAGCCAGACCGCATTGCTTTTTACAGTTATGCACATGTGCCCTGGTTAAAACCCGGCCAAAGACATTATACCGAAAAAGATCTTCCCCTGGGCGACGAAAAGTTTGCGCTCTACCAATTGGGCAGACAATTGCTTGATGCCGCAGGATATAAAGATGTGGGGATGGACCATTTTGCACTGAACAGCGATTCTTTGTTCCAGGCGATGACTGAACAGAAGCTGCACCGCAATTTTATGGGCTACACCAATAAACATACCCATTTACTTATTGGCCTTGGCGTATCTTCTATTAGCGATAGCTGGACAGCTTTTGCACAAAACCCGAAAACAGTAGAAGGTTATCTTGATAAAATTGAACAAGGCATATTCCCTGTAGAAAAAGGGCATTTACTTACAGGTGAAGATCTTGAGGTAAGAAAACACATCCTTAACCTCATGTGTAAGGAAAATACAGTGTACAACGAAGGCATTCCAGAACAAGTATATGACAGGCTGTTGCCCTTATTACGCGATAAGCTGATCTGGGTAACCGAAAAAGAAATCAGGATTACCACCAAGGGGCGATCTTTTTTACGAAACGTGTGTATGGCTTTCGACGAGAAACTATGGCTTAAACAGCCCAAAACCCAATTGTTCAGCTCATCAATTTAAGTAAAGGTTAAAAATGGAAGATCAAAGTAAAACTGCAGCACAAGCCCTTTGCTATCATTGCGGCGAAGATCTGCCCATGGTAAAATATCAGGCGGAAGATAAAGATTTTTGCTGTGCGGGCTGCATGGCCGTTTTCAAGATCCTTTCAGAGAATAATTTATGCAATTATTATGTGTACAACAACAATCCAGGCAGGCAATTTAAGAATGAAAGCCATTTAGAATATCTGGATGAGCCAAAAATTATCGATCAGCTGCTCGATTATAAACATGAAAGTTCGAGCATTATCACCTTTTATATCCCTGCAATACACTGCAGTTCGTGCATCTGGTTGCTAGAACACCTTTATAAAATCAACCCCGCTATATTCAGCTCAAGGATCGATTTTCTTAAAAAACAGGTTACCATAAGTTTCAATCACGACGAAATTTCGTTAAGGCAGCTGGTAGAAACTTTAAACCAGATTGGTTACGAGCCTTTGATCAGTCTGCAGGATGTAGTACGGGAACACAGCAGTTCGGTAGATAAAGCTTTGGTGTTAAAAATAGCCGTTGCCGGATTTTTAATGGGCAATGTTATGCTCTTTAGCTTTCCGGAATATTTTGGTTTATCAGGTTTCGAGAAACAATTTCAATCGCTTTTTGGCTGGCTAAACCTTGCGTTCTCTATTCCTGCAGCTTTTTACTGCGGTCGCGATTATTTTACCTCAGCCATAACAAGCCTTAAACACAGGCATATTAACCTCGATACCCCTTTAGCATTAATTATTGCGGTGCTTTTCTTGCGCACGGCTTTTGAAATTGTTTTTGGTACAGGTCCGGGTTTTGCCGATACACTAACCGGTTTGGTGTTTTTGCTCTTAATGGGGAAATGGCTCAAACAGCGTACCTATCATCACATTTCTTTTGATCGCGATTACCGGTCATATTTTCCAATTGCGGTAACTACACTGCTAAACGGCAAAGAAAAACCAGTATCCATAAACGAAATCAAGATCGGCGACCGGCTATGGATCAGGAATGGTGAGCTCGTTCCTGCAGATGCAATTTTAATGAAAGGTGAGGCCTGGATGGATATGAGTTTTGTTACCGGCGAATCAGACCCTGTACATAAAGTTCTGGGCGAAATTATTTATGCAGGTGGCAGGCAAACCAGTGAGGCCATAGAACTTGAAGTGATCAAACCTGTTTCACAGAGTTATTTAACCGGTTTATGGAACAACGATAATTATAAAAACAATACCGAAAAACGGAACTTTAATGATACTGTAGCCAAATACTTTAGTCTGGCGGTTTTCCTGATTGCATTTGCCGCTACCGGGTATTGGTTGCTTCAGAACGATAGCCACAAAGCATGGTCGGCATTTACCGCCGTAATTATTGTGGCCTGTCCATGCGTATTGGCTTTAAGTACCCCATTTACACTATCTGCAATTTTATCGGTTTTTGATAAGAAAGGGTTTTATGTAAAAAATACAGATGCCGTTGAAGAATTTGCCAAATGCGATACCCTGATTTTCGATAAAACTGGTACCCTAACCAGCAATGAAAATGCGGAGATCGGTTTTAGCGGAACGATATCCGGGGAGGAAAAGATTATTATTGGTTCCCTCTTGCGAAATTCTATCCATCCTTTGAGCAGGCATATCTTAAAAGCCCTGAATGTTGATCGGTTTTATTCACTCAGCGATTATAAAGAGGTGGTAGGGAAAGGTTTGACCGCTAAAATAAATAACCACAGTATTTATGCCGGACATCTTTCTATGCTGCCTATAGCAGTAAAATCTGCCCGCGAAAGCGGCGTGCATATTGTGATCGATCATGTTTATAAAGGATGTTTCGACATCAAACAGCAGTGGCGTTCGGGATTAGCGCGGTTGATCTTAAAACTTTCGAAATTGAAGCTGCTGGTTTTATCTGGTGATACCGATAAAGACCGTGGGATGTTGGATACGATATTCACCGAAAAAACAACCATCAGGTTTCGCCAAAGTCCACACCAAAAACTCAATGCAGTTTTAAAGCTTCAGCAGGTTGGGAATAAAGTGATGATGCTGGGCGATGGATTAAACGATGCCGGAGCCTTAAAACAAAGTAATTTTGGAATCGCATTAACGGATAATATCAATAATTTTACGCCCGGCTGTGATGCTATTTTGCAAGGTAATGCCTTAAACTTTCTGCCAGATTTTATCCAGCTCAGTAAAGATGGGCTGAAGATCATTAAAACAAGCTTTGCTATAGCCATCGCCTACAATTTCATAGGTGTTTATTTTGCGGTGCAGGGTACACTTTATCCCTTGGTGGCCGCAGTGCTGATGCCAATCAGTACCGTTACGATTATCTCTTTTACCACTTTGGCAACCAGATGGTTTGCGCGTAAAAATAAACTGATATGAACATCCTTTACTTTTTGGTTGGCTGCAGTGTTTTAATGGCACTCATTTTTTTGGCTGCGTTTTTCTGGGCTTATAAAACCGGTCAGAATGATGATGTGCATACCCCGGGGATCCGTATGCTCTTCGATGATGAAATTGTTGCTGAAAAAAGTGAAGAAGATCACTTTTCCAGCTAACTGCCGTCATACTTTATCCGCCCACTGCCAGATACCTTTGGTGTACAAAACATACAAAAATTCAGCTTCTATTATGCAGTTAGAAAAATTTACTTACGATAACAAGATTGTTCGGAACTTTGGTATTGCCACCCTGGTTTGGGGAATTATAGGCATGACGGTTGGCTTGCTCGCAGCAATGCAACTGTTTAAACCCGCAATGAACATGGGCAGTCAGTACACCACATTTGGCCGGATCAGGCCGCTGCACACCAATGCCGTAATTTTCGCCTTTGTGGGCAATGCCATTTTTATGGGTGTTTATTATTCCCTTCAGCGTTTGTTAAAAGCACGGATGTTTAGCGACGTGCTGAGCAAAATCCACTTCTGGGGCTGGCAACTGATCATTTTATCGGCAGTAATCACCCTTCCCCTGGGCTTTACTACATCACATGAGTATGCTGAACTCGAATGGCCGATTGATATTGCTATTACCATTATATGGGTGGTTTTTGGCGTAAACATGTTCGGTACCATTTTCAAAAGAAGAGAGCGCCATTTATATGTGGCCATCTGGTTTTACATTGCCACATTTGTTACCATAGCGGTATTACACATTGTAAATTCTTTTGAGCTGCCTATTTCTTTCATGAAAAGTTATTATGTGTATGCCGGTGTACAGGATGCGCTGGTACAATGGTGGTATGGACATAACGCGGTGGCATTTTTTCTCACTACGCCTTATCTGGGCATGATGTATTATTTCTTGCCTAAGATGGCCGGAAGACCCGTTTACTCCTATAAATTAAGTATCCTGCATTTTTGGTCGCTCATTTTTATTTACATCTGGGCCGGCCCGCACCATTTATTATATACATCATTGCCTGGTTGGGCACAATCATTAGGTGTTGCCTTTTCGATCATGTTGATTGCACCAAGCTGGGGCGGTATGATCAACGGTTTGTTAACCCTGCGCGGTGCCTGGGATAAGGTAAGGGAAGATGTTACCCTTAAATTTATGGTGGTTGCCCTTACCGCTTATGGTATGGCCACCTTCGAAGGTCCGTTATTATCTTTAAAACAGATTAATGGTGTAGCCCACTTTACCGATTGGATTGTAGCACACGTACACGTTGGCGCTTTGGGCTGGAACGGCTTTTTAACCTTTGGTGTCCTGTACTGGTTAATTCCACGCATTTACAAAACAGAATTATACTCTAAAAAGCTAGCAGGCTTTCATTTCTGGATAGGTACTTTGGGTATCCTTTTTTATGCCGTGCCGATGTATTGGGCAGGTTTTACCCAAGGGCTAATGTGGAAAGAGTTTACGCCAGAAGGTTTATTAAAGTACCCGAATTTCTTAGCCACCACGCTGCAGATTATCCCAATGCATGTTTTACGTTCAATCGGTGGGGCGCTGTATTTAATAGGGGTAATTGCAATGACTTATAACCTGGCCAAAACCATGTTGGGCGCTAAATTGCTTGCCAACGAACCGGCCGAAGCCATGCCATTAAGCAAAGTTATCATCGAAACTTCTTTGGCAGATAAAGCCTGGCATAGGGTGCTGGAACGTAAGCCAATGAAGTTTATGGTGTTATCACTCATCATTATCCTAATCGGGGGCATGGTAGAAATGATGCCCACTTTTACCATTCAATCTAACGTGCCCACAATTGCGAGCGTAAAACCGTATTCGGCACTAGAGCTTCAGGGCAGAGATCTGTACATCAGAGAAGGTTGTGTAAACTGCCACTCGCAAACGGTGCGGCCTTTCCGTTCAGAAACCGAACGATACGGAGAATATAGTAAAGCCGGAGAGTTTGTATATGATCACCCGTTTTTATGGGGCAGTAAACGTACCGGGCCTGATCTTCATCGCATAGGCGGGAAATATTCTGATGCCTGGCATTACAATCACCTGATCGATCCTACTTCAATGTCGCCAGGAAGCATTATGCCGCCTTATGCCTGGCTCATCGAACAGAAACTGGACATTACAACCACAGCGAGCAAGATCAGGGCTATGCAAACATTGGGCGTTCCTTATCCCGATGGTTATGATAAACGTGCTAACGATGATTTAAAAGTTCAGGCCGAAAAGATTGCACTCGACCTAAAACAGAATAACATTAAGGTTAAAAGCGACAGGGAAATAGTAGCCATTATTGCTTATCTGCAACGTTTGGGTACCGATATCAAAGCAAATAAAGAAACCATTCCTTCAAATCAATAAAATATGTTCAACCAGATCAAAGATTTAGCCGGTGGCGAATTATACCTCATCACCTCACTGCTCATGTTCATGGTGTTTTTTGTAATCGTGGGTATTTACCTGCTCAAACTAAATAAAAAACATATCGAAGTGATGAGCCAGCTTCCCATTCAAGACAATCAACCTATTGCATATGAAGAAGATTAAACTATCGTTATTATTCCTGTTTAGCTCAATTACAGCCTTTGCTGTGGATGAGAAAGCCGCAGCGCCCGTAACACCTGCTCAGGCAGGCTTGGGGTTAAACCAGTCGGAAATACTGATTATAATCCTTTTGGTTTTTGCAATTGTGCTGCTTTTTGTTTCAGTAACCCTGTTAAATGCATTCAAGGTAATGTACCAGGAACAGTTAAATCCTACACCATATACCAAGTCGGTAAAAGAACCTGTTTTGGATTACGATACCTGGTTAAAGCAACAGCCTGTTAAACCTTCAATCTGGACAAAACTTTTAAGCTTAAGACCCATTGAAGAAGAAAAGGATCTGGTCATCGATCATGCTTACGATGGCATTAAAGAACTTAATAACCCTGTGCCGGCCTGGTTTAACTTCCTTTTCTACGGTACAATGATTTTTGCCGCAGCATATCTTTTTTATTACCACATTGGTGGTTATGGAGACCTGCAGGATAAAGAATACGAAAATGAAATGGCCAAAGCGAAGACAGAAAAAACAGCCTACCTCGAAAAATCGGCCAATACCATTGATGAAAACTCTGTGAAGTTTGATAATACACCAACTGTGCTGGAAGAAGGAAGCACTGTTTTTACAACTAATTGTGTGGTATGTCATGGCGATAAAGGCCAGGGCATCATCGGGCCAAATTTAACCGACGAATACTGGCTACATGGTGGAAGCATTAATAATGTGTTCAAAACCATTAAATATGGTGTTCCTGAAAAGGGAATGATCAGTTGGGAGAAAAACCTGAACCCAAAACAGATTAGTGCTGTTACCAATTTTATCCTATCGCTAAAAGGAAGTAATCCTGCAGGAGCCAAAGCGCCACAGGGTGAAAAATACGAAGCGCAAGATTTAAAAGACAATGAGGTGAAAGCACCAACCGACAGTGTAAACCAGGCCAATGTTACCAAAAAATAAAAAAGAAAATAAATGCAGGGGCAGAAATTTTATCTATCCTAAACAGCCATCGGGCAGGTTGTATACCTACCGGAAATGGGTCAGTTATGTGCTGCTTTTATTTTTGTTTGCCTGTCCATTTGTAAAGCTTGACGGTGAGCAACTGGTACTGCTCAATTTTATAGAAAGAAAATTTGTATTCTTCGGATTGATTTTTACCCCGCAGGATTTTTACCTCTTTGCCCTTGCCATGCTCATTTTTATCATGTTCATTGTGTGCTTTACGGTAGTGTTGGGCAGGCTATGGTGCGGATGGGCCTGCCCGCAGACAATTTTTATGGAAATGGTTTTCCGTAGGATTGAATACTGGATTGAAGGAGATGCCAACAAACAAAAGAAACTAGCTGAAGCAGGTTGGACCGCGGATAAAATATTCAAAAAAGGCAGTAAACATTTCATCTTTCTGGTGATTTCTTTTGCCATTGCGAATACTTTTCTGGCTTATATGATCGGCTCGGATGTACTCCTTAAAATCATAACGGAGCCCGTTTCAGGCCATATTTCTGGCTTTGTATCCATCTGGCTATTTACATTTATATTCTATGGCGTATTTACCTATGTACGCGAAGTGGTGTGTACGGTAATCTGTCCGTACGGCAGGTTACAGGGCGTTTTGTTAGATAACCAAAGTTTGGTAGTTGCCTATGATTTTACCAGGGGCGAACCACGTGGGCATCTTCAAAAAAATGCTAATGAGTTAACAGCCGGCGACTGTATAGATTGTGGGCTTTGCGTGCAGGTTTGCCCCACGGGTATCGATATTCGCGAAGGTACGCAGCTCGAATGTGTAAACTGTGCGGCCTGTATCGATTCATGTAACGAGGTGATGCTTAAAATAAACAGGCCCAAAAATCTGATCGGTTTCTTCAATCAGGATTTTATTAACGAACGTAAACCCTATAAAATTGGTTTAAAATCTTACGGTTACGCTGCGGTACTGTTTGTGGTAATGATGGTTTTTTCTTCACTGATCTATAAAAGAGAAGATATCCAGACTACGGTATTAAGGGCAAGTGGTACTTTATACCAGAGTAGGGGAGCAGATAAAACGAGTAATCTTTATAATGCAGAACTGATCAACAAAACCAATAAGGCGATAAAGTTTACTTTCAGATCGAAGGAAAAGGGAGACGAAATTAATTTCATCCAAAAAGCTGATGTTTTGCCAAAAGAAGGTTCGGCGCACCTTACTTTCTTTCTGATCAGGAAAAACAATTCCATTAAAAAATATAAAACCGATGCTGTTTTCGAAATTATTGCCAATGGCGAGGTTTTAAGTACGGCAACTACAAGTTTTTTCGCGCAACCGGGAGGAATTGAGGATTGAATTAGAGAATGATTGAGTGAGAGAATGAGTGAATGATTGAATTTTGAATGTGGAGTTATCGTTGCCATTCACTCATTCAAAATTCACTCATTCAAAATTAAAAAAAGAGATATGAACTGGGGAACAAAAATAGTGTTGGGAATGATTGCATTCATGATGTTTATTGTGGGGATGGTAGTTTATATGTTCCATGTACACGGACGGGATGCGTTGATCGAAGAAAATTATTATGAAAAGGGGATCAATTATAATTCAGAATACAATGCCAAAGTGAACGTGATAGATGATAATGCCAGTCCCAAAATTACCATTACAAAAACTCAGATTATCATTCAGGTAAAAGATAGTGCAAAATACGATCTTGTTTTAATGCGGCCTGCCAACAGCAACGATGATGTTAAGTTAAAGGGACAGACCTCGGGAACGGCGAATCTTATTCTGGTTGATAAAACTAAAATGCCCAAGGGAATGTGGTTTTTAAACCTCAAGTGGCACTCTTCTGGTAAAGATTATCTGTTTAAAAATAACATCACCCTATGATGGATTTTTTACCATTGGCATTTTTGATGGGGCTTTTCGGGAGCCTTCATTGCGCCGTAATGTGCGGGCCGATCATGTTGGGCATGCCATTCACGAAACAGGATTTCTTTCAAAGTGGCTTACAGCTTTTGTTGTACCAATTTGGCAGAATTGCCGTCTATACTGTATTAGGATTGTTGGTGGGTGCTTTAGGGAGCAGTATCCGCATATTTAGCGATCAGAAAATGCTAAGTATCTTAATCGGTTCTGTACTGATTTTATTTACAGCGCTACAGTTTAATGCTGCTTATAGAAATAGGTTTTCAAAGCTTCAGTTAAAGGCGCTCAATCCGCTGAGCAGGCTTATGGGAAAAGTATTTAATTTACCACTGTGGGGATTGTTTGCCGGAATGCTTAATGGCATCATCCCCTGCGGGATGGTTTATCTGGCCCTTGCAACTGCTTTAAATACTGGTAGTATTAAATCTGGTGCTACTTTTATGTTCCTCTTTGGATTGGGTACCACGCCACTGATGCTCATGATTTCTTTAGGAGGGATTCTCCTTAAAAAATACATCCGCTTTAATACCAACAAACTTATCCCCTGGTTTATGTTTTTTATGGGGGCATTGCTCATATTACGGTCGGCCGATCTGGGTATTCCCTTTATATCACCTGAAACTACTGGTACCTATGGGCATACCGTAAATTGTCGATAAAACACTTCTGTGTGAAGATCCTTAGCGTTTTTCCTGTCGAGGTAACTCAATAATATGCTTGGAAATAATTATTCTGCAATGTGGTATTGATCCGTTATTGGTCAGGAACGCGGGAAAGATATTAAAAACCTTCGTTTATTATCTTGTAAAGTAACCATTGCCAGGAAAGTAGTATAAAACTTATGGCCTTAGGTTTGCAACTGTGTCGTAAGGCTATAATGGATAATGGAGTATTCGTGAAATTTTGCCTTAACCTTTCTGACTGGTAAAAAAACTAGCATAATCCATTATCCATCCGTACGGTGTGCATGGTAATATATTTCTGATTTAACTTAACTGCCTGCCGATTTCGGAAGGGTGAACCAAAAGCTGGTACGCTCGCTGGGTACGCTTTCAACGCCGATTTCTCCGCCATGTTTACGGACGATATTGGCACAGATAAACAGGCCTAGCCCAAGTCCGGAATATTGCTGCTGCTGCTCATCGGCCTGGTAATACCGGTCGAACAGCAAGGGGATCTTTTCAGCAACAATCCCCGGACCCTTATCGATAACGGAGATTTTAACGTAGGTTTCATTATCAATGAGCTCAACTTTTATCTCTGCGGTACCAGGAGCATATTTGACTGCATTACTGATCAGGTTAGTAAGTACCCGGCCAATCCGCTCTGAGTCGGCATAAACCATGAGATCTTCTTTCCCTGTTATAGTTACTGCCGGGACCTCGGTGGAAGCAAACAGTTCTACTATTTCCTGGACCAGCTGAAACAGGTTGAAGTTCGTTTTTCTTAGTTCTATCTGATCCCGATAAGTTTTGCCGGCATTTAGCAGATCGTCTATGATCAGAGAGATCCGGTTTATGCCCCTGCTTGCCTGCGCAACCAACCGCTTGGTACGGTCAGATTGCCGGTTCGCGTCCCGTTGCAACATTTGCACTGATCCTTTTAAGCTGGTAACCGGGGTCTTCAGCTCATGGCTGGCAATACTGATGAAATCGTCTTTATGCCTTTCTATGATTTTGTCGTTGGTAATATCGTTAATAACACCGACCAGTTTCACCGCTTTACCCTTTTTGTTGGTTTCCGTTTTGCCCTTTATATTCAGCCATTGAAGCTTGCCATCTGCCCTATTTAATCTAACCTGTACATCTATGCCGCCATCAGTCTGAATATTGTTTATGGCTTCCTTAAACACCGGGAGATCATTTGCTGATATATGTGGGTAATAACTTTCCAGGCTCCAATGTTCCTGCCTTTGCGGGTAGCCAAAGATTTCATCATGGTCGCGGGAACGAAAAACTTCTTTTGTTTCAAGGTCGAGTTCCCAGATAGCTGTGCCGGTATACTTGAGGGCAAGGTTCAGGCGTTTCTGACTCTCCTCAAGTTGTTTCATTCCTGAAATATTATCCAGCACAGTAAATCCGAAGGTTTCGCCCTGATCGTTATAAAGGATCGTAGTCACATCAACCCATACACGGCTGCGGTCTCTTCGGTACAGGCAGGCCTGCAGCTTGAAGAACGGCACCTGCCTAGACCAGATCTCTTCCTGTAGGCGATGCCAATGTACAATATGTTCTTCACAGGCGTGATCCAGAATTTTTGTTCCCTCAATTTGTTCCGGAGGATAGTCCAACATTTCGCAAAGGGCCTTATTCACCTTTAAGATGGTTAGGTCTGACCGGATGATCTTTGAGGCTACACTGGTAAGATCAAATATAGTGTTGAACTTATCATCACATTCTTTGAACCGTTTCTCAAAATTATCTTGCTCTTTTTTTTCTTGCATAACAATTTCAGCTGATAAAGTGATAACATTTTCAGGCCGAATATGTTTAGCTGTTAAAGATGAGCTGCCTTCTTATATTGGTCATTTTTTATCGTCCGGGACAAAATAATAAGATTTTTGAAAGTTCTTTATTTGGGCAAGATCCAAGGTATGGCGTGAACGGCCAAGCTCATCGTACTCTGTTATTGGCATTATGGCGTTGGTATATTCTTGGGAATGTTCCCAAGAGTTGGGAACCTTCCCGAGGATAAAACTCATCCAAAATTTGTGGTTTTGTAATTTTTAATGGACAAATTTAGCTGACCAAATAATAAACTTTATGAAAAGAGCTTTACTAATACCTCTTGGGGACCATCGGCCCTTTTATGAAATTTATAGTAAAATTGCGATAAAGGCTTATAAAAACATTGTCTTCTGTTTAATACTGGCTTTTAGTCTGCTCTTTGCACTTTCCGTTAATGCCCAGGCACCCACCGGATATTCACTTGCATGGTCTGATGAATTTAATACGGCTTCACTTGATACTACACTTTGGAAATACCGTACAGGTGTTGCCGGAACCAGTTATTTAAAGCCGGAAAATGTTGTTTTAGAAAACGGAAAAATACGCATCAATTTAAAAAAGGAAACTTACGGGGGTAAAGCATATACTGCCGGAGGAATAATTACCAAAACACCAAGGCGGTACGGCTACTATGAAGTGAGCGTTAAAATTGATGGTGGTTATGGCTGGCACGAAGCTTTTTGGTCTTCATGGAAAAGTGGCTTTGATGATCTGAACCCCGCTTACGATAATATGGATAAGCTGGAGATCGACTGTTTTGAACACTATGCTGATTATGCCAATAACTATTATACCTATGGTGCCATACAGTGGTCGCCGTTTACCGGTAATGCCAACAGAGATTACAAAACTGTAACAGAAAACTTAAGCTGCGCCTATAATGTATTCGGTTTTGAATATACGCCAGATTACCTTAATTATTTTTACAACGGGCAACTGGTTAAAACGGTTGATACCAGGAAACTCCCCAGTCACGACCTGTATTTATGGCTTACCTGTATTGCCAATAAGCCTAATGCAACAGATTCTGGAGCAGTTTTCTTTGATTATTTAAAATGTTATGAAATATCGCCGGCAAACTATAACCTGCGTAAGGGGCCATTTATTGCACATCTCGACTCCCTAAAACTGCCCCTTCATTCGGCAGCCAAGGACCTTTGGATTGAAGCAGAAGATTTCAAAAATAAAAAAAACTGGACTAAAGAGCTCGATGAGAATATGGTGGTGCTGAAGGGCTATACCCAGCGGGATGCCAGCAGAGACAGCACCGAGCTTACTGCCGTAACCGGAATTAAAATTGATAGTGCGGGCAATTACAAACTCTGGGTAAGATCCAGGGACTTTACGATAGGGCCGGGCACTAGAAAATTTAAAGTAATCTTGAACGGACAGCAGGTGCCGGGCGAGTTCGGAAACCATGGTATCAATGGTTATGCATGGCAAAGTGCAGGTACCTACTACATACCTCAGGGCACAACTACGCTTAAACTTTTTGACAGTTCACAGAATTTTGCACGATGTGATAAATTCCTGCTTACGGGCGACACTTCTTTTATCCCCGTTGGAATAGGTGCCGATAGTAATGTACAGCATGTTGCACCATCAGGAAGCGGTGAACCCTTTACTCCGGGTAACCTTGTTGTGTTAAGAATTGGTGATGGACTGACTGCATTAACCTCCGGCAATGCAACTAGCGTTTTCCTTGACGAATATACCAGCAGCGGGGCTTTGGTGAGAAGTATCTCCATGCCTGTAGCAACAACGGGAGCAAATAAGCGTTTGACATTATCTGTATCCGCTGCCGACAAAACAGAGGGTTATCTTTCCCGCTCTCCTGATGGGAAATTTCTTGCCCTGGCCGGATACGACGCCGCACCCGGACTGGCTGGAGTAAGTACTTCCGCGAGCGCAACAGTTAAACGGACTATTGGTATTGTTGATGCAGAAGGCATTGTAAATACATCGACGGGGCTAAATACTTTCAGCGGCGTAGCCATCAGGTCGGCTGTTACCAGTAACGGAACCGATATCTGGACCACTGGCGGAAATAATGGGATAAGATATACCACTCTGGGCTCGGCAACCTCAATAGCAATTACAACACCTACAGCACGTTGCCTTAATATATTTAATGGTCAACTGTATGCTTCTACAACAGCAACGAACCTGCGGATTGCGCAAATAGGAACAGGCATGCCGGTAACTGCTGGGCAGACGATGACCAATTTACCTGGGATTGCAACAGCAAGTGGAAGTCCTTATGGTATTTACATGGCAGACCTGAGCAGCGCTGTGCCGGGAGTGGATGTAATGTATGTGGCAGACGATGGCACAAATGCTTTATCTAAATATTCGCTGGTTGGAGGAACCTGGGTGCTGAACGGAAAAATTGGAACGGCGACTGATCTATACAGAGGCCTTACAGGCAAGCAGAATGGAGCTGAAGTTGTTTTGTATGCCACCCGTAAAAACAGTGGTTTAATAGCAGGAGGCGAGGTTGTTTCCATTACGGATACCACAGGTTATAATGTGAATTTTGCTGCACCTCAAGTGGTTTTGGTGGCTTCGGCGCCTACGAACACAATCTTTAGGGGAATAGCCCTTGCTCCTGACACCATTACGGCACAAACTTTTAGTATGCTCAGATCACCTATAAAAGCACCACAGGAAAAGGCAGCTGTTTTAAGGGTTTTCTGTTCCAATGGCAGTGATGATCTACAAATTGTTGTGACATCCAAAACCAAACTTCAGGGACCACTCAGGATTGTTAATTTAATTACAAGAAACGTTGTGTACACCGGTAATCTGAAAACTGAGGCCGAAAAATCGTCCAGTATAATCAATGTGAAAAATTTAGCTCCAGGATATTATTCGGCCGCTTACACCACAAGTTTGGGGCTGATTTACTGTAAATTTTCCTACCAATGATGTTTGTATTATTCTTCAAGCAGCAAACAGTTAATTACTAACCAATTATAAGTACAATGGCCCCTGAAGCTTAATCTGAAGGAAAAGGGTAACACATAAATACAAAAACATGAGAAAACTGTTATTCATTATTTTTATTTCATTGATCAGCATCAACACCTTTGCACAGCTTAGAACCATTACCGGGAAAGTAGTTGATGAACAGAACAAGCCTTTACCAGGCGTTGTTGTAAAGGCGGGCAAAGCCAACGCGGGAGCGGCTACCAATCTTCAGGGCAATTACACATTGAGCGTAGCGGATACGACAAAAACTTTAACTTTTTCTTTTCTTTCCTATGTGCAGCAAACGGCCAGCATCAACGGTAAAAGTGTAATCAATGTAACCCTGAAAGAAAGTATTACTGAACTCGAAGAGGTTGTGGCGATTGGTTATGGAACACAGACCAAAGCAAATCTTACAGGTGCAGTAAGCAGTGTGTCTGTAAAGGAGGTTGAAGGCAGGGCCTTAACTTCTGCAGATCAGATCCTGCAGGGAAAGCTTTCGGGTGTAACCATTGTTCAGAACTCCGGGCGTCCGGGTGATGATAACTCGGAAATCAGGATCAGGGGTGTTTCTTCAATCGACAACAATAATGATCCCCTGGTTATCATCAATGGCGTGCAAGGTAATATCAATGATGTGAACCCGAATGATATAGAATCCATGTCCGTGCTTAAAGATGCGGCTTCTGCGGCAATTTATGGTTCGCGTGCTTCGGCAGGCGTAATTATTATTGAAACCAAAAAAGGTTTCACAGGTAAAGGGCTGCAGGTAGAATATAATGTAACCGGATCAATGGTAGATGCCACCAGACTACCCGAAACAGTTGATTCTTACACTTATGCTTCTTTATTGAATGAAGCCAGGGTAAATGTTGCACTGGCGCCAATATATAACCAAACGCAGCTTGATCTGTTTAAAAGCGGAACAGACCCGAATTATCCCAATACCAACTGGTATGATGTGTACTATAAAAAAGCATACATGCAGAACCACTATGTGAGCTTAAGGGGCGGCGAAAAGAATTATAAATTTTCCAATTCAGTAGGGTATAAAGATCAGCAGGGCATATTGTTAGGAACCTCATCTAAAAGACTTTCTTTCAACAGCAGTTTAAGTGGCAGTTTTGTTAAGAATAAAGTAAGGGTTAACCTAGGTCTGGTGGGTTATAATGAAAAAGGGAAGGAGCTTATCTCACCTACAAGTACCGTGCTTGCCGAGATCTCAGGATCTTTACCAACTGCATTTGTGCAATCCATCGATACCCTTACCGGCAATGCCAACTTATACAGCTATCCCGGACGGTTTCTGGGTGCAATGGATCTGGGGGGAGGCATAGAAAACAAGCAGAACAGCCTCAATTCGAGAGCAAGTGTAGAGGTAGAACCGATTAAAGGTTTGATCGGAAAGGTTTTGCTGAGCAACAATAAACTCAAAACCGATTATGTTAATTTTACGCCCCGGTTTTATACTTCCGGTACCTACGAAGAAACATCAATCAATCTCAGAGAATCGAGCCTGGAGAAAAGAAATTCGGAAAGTAACCTGAATACGTTTTTGGCAACATTGGAGTACACCTTCAAAAAGGGCAAACATGAGGCGAAATTCCTGGCTGCCCACGAGCGGTTAGAAATGATCTATAATTACGATATGGGCAGTGTGAAAAACCTATCTTCCAACCAGCCTATATTCAATTATGGCGACCCAACATCTCCGTTTTTAAGCAGTGCGGCCAATGAAACCGCTACAGCGTCTCTGTTCGGCCGCTTCAATTATTCCTATGCCGGTAAGTACCTGCTCGAGCTGAACATGAGAAGGGATGGTTCCTCGCGTTTTGCCGATGGAAGAAAATGGGGTAATTTTCCTTCGGTTTCTGCCGGATGGAGAATCAGTGAAGAAGGATTTTTTAAAGGAATTAAAAATGATGTATATCTAAAACTGAGGGGATCGTGGGGTAAGCTGGGCAACCAGAACATCTTTACCCAATATGCCTTTGCCGATCAGATGAGCGGCTCGGAATATTATGCCTTTGGCAATGCAATTGTACCGGGCAGGGGTACCATCATTCTGGCCAATAAAGATACCCGCTGGGAAACTACAGAACAGTTTGATGCGGGATTTGATATGATCCTGTGGAACAGGCTGAGCATTACCGCCGATTACTTTAATAAAAAGACTTACGATATCCTGGCACGTGTTACCATTCCGCCTTCACTAGGGGTTACCGTGCTTCCTTATCAGAATATAGGAGATATGGTAAACAAGGGCATCGAGATGAGTATCGGTTACAATTCGCCTGTAAACAACAAAAAAATAAACTATGGTTTTACTGTAAATGCCAGTTACATCACCAATAAACTAACATCATTGGGCGGTCTGCCTTATGTAGATCATAGTGCGACCAACCGTAGCGTGGTAGGCGAGCCTTTCTCTTCATTTTATGGTTATAAAGTAGATGGGATCTATCAGGTGTCAGACTTTACCTGGCAGAACGGAAGTGATCCTTCTGTTCCGCATGCCAGCAGAACTTATACCCTAAAACCGGGAATGCCCACTGTATCAGGGGTAATGAGCAATCCCGCGCCCGGTGATATTAAAATTAGCGATGTTAAAAGTGACGGGGTGATTAATGCAGACGACAAAACCCTGATCGGCAATCCCATCCCCAAACTGCAATATTCACTTTCCGCTAATGTATCCTATAAGAATTTTGGTTTAAATGTTATTGCCCAGGGCACGGGCCGTACCGATGCCTATATGAACGGTAACCTGATCGGGCCTTTTTTTAACACAACGGGCCCCTTACTTACCAGCACGGTAACCGACCGGTGGACCATTGATAATCCTTCTGATAAGTACCAACGGATATATGTAGACAAAGGGCGTGATGCGCTGATTACCAGTTATAATATATACAACGCTGCTTATTTCAGGCTTAAAAGCTTACAGTTATCCTACACCTTTAATGCTGCATTTACAAGGAAATTTGATGTAAGCAGGTGCAGGGTTTTTGTAAGTGGCGAAAACCTTTTCCTGATCTCTGACTTTCCTAAAGGCTTTGATCCTGAAAGGCGTTCTACAAACGTTACTGCCGCTTTCCACCCTCAGGTAGCTACTTATTCTATTGGCCTTAACCTTAATTTTTAACCTCAAAGCAAACAAAGATGAGAATCATAAAATATATACTTTTAAGCTGTATGGCCTGTCTGCTTTTCGGCTGTACCAAAGAATTTCTGGACCGTAAACCGATCGATTTTCTCGCTCCCGATAATTTTGAAACTGAAAATGACATCAGAGAGGCTGTAAATGGAATCTACAGGGCATACGTTTCCGACAAAAACGAGCCTATCTATACCGACTTTATTGTTGATAATGGCTATTTTCCTGATTACAGGGATATGTGGAACAGAACCTATAACAACGAAACCAGTTACATCGTTAACAAATGGTCGAGAGATTATAAAGTGATATTGAGGGCAAACACCGTACTTGCCTATATCGATAAAGTGAAACTTACCGAATCTGCCTACAAACAGTATAAAGGAGAGGCCACATTTTTACGTGCGCTCTCCTATGCCGACCTGTCGTTCTTTTTTGGAGGCGTTCCCATGCGTTTAAAACCAGAAGGACTGGAAGAGGCTAATAAGGCCCTGAGCTCAAATACAGAAATTGTTGAGCTCGTGCTTAAAGATCTGGAAGATGCAGCCGCATTATTGCCCGTATCTTATGCCGCTTCTGAAAAAGGGCGTGCAACAAAAGGTGCTGCGCTGGCCATAAAAGCAAGGGTACTGTTATACAATAAAAGATATGAAGAGGCAGCAGCATACTGCGTTAAAGTTAAGGCTTTGAATTACTATAAAATCATGCCTGATTATAAAACCATGTTCCTGCCCGAAGGCGAGGCCGGGAACCTGGAAACAATTTTCGATATGCAATATCAAACCAATGCGCTACCGCAAGGACTATCGAATTCATGGTACGATAGGTTTTATCTGTTCTCTGGTTATCAGGTTTCTCACGATCTGTATGAGCAGTATTATTCTACCAATGGCCTCTCAATTACCAATCCGGCAAATAAACTATACAATCCCGCAGTAAGAACTTCTGATCTGGTTGCACCTTCAACCTATGTATTAAATGGGGGTTACGACAATAGGTTTCAAAACCGGGATCCAAGGATGCATTTTTCGATTGTTGTTCCCTATACCATCGATTCTTATAATGCCACAACCAAAGCGCCCGGTGTATTTTATCCGACTGATAAAAAAGCAGCCAATTTAACCAGTTTTAGGGTGAGAAAGTATGTAGATTATACCAATTACAATGTTTCGGGCATTTCTGGCGTAAATCCCATTATTATCAGGTATGCCGATGTGCTGCTGATGGAGGCCGAAGCGCTTGTAGAAAAGGGCGGTTATGATGAAGCTTATGTTTATTCGCTGATTAACCAGGTGAGGCAGCGTACCAGCGTGATGATGCCAAAGGTTGAAACCGCCGAGGGTTTAGGCCTTTCTCAACAGGCTTTAAGGAATGTGATCAGGCACGAACGAAGGGTAGAATTTGCATTTGAAGGATTGCGGATTTTTGATATCATGCGTTGGGAGAGCGGTCCGGATGCCTATAAGGACTTAAAAGGCTTTAATCCTGCTAAATTAACCAGGTTTGCATCTACCGGAATCATATATGAGATTACCACGGCATTGCAGCGGACGCCCTTTGATGCCAATAAAGGATATTTATGGCCAATCCCAAAAACGGAAACCGATGCCAATAAACTGATTAAATAAGAAGACATGCTGCCTGTTGATATGCAGAAAATATGTTTTGCGTATCAACAGGTTCTTTAGAGCGAATGTCTTTTGATAACTTTTGTCGGGTTTCTCGTAATCACGATTTTTTCATCCAGGATGGCCTGTGCAACTGTTTTACCCATTGCCTCAAAATCAGTTGATATGACCGTAATGCCATCTTCAAGCACTTCTTTCACCAGCGTATCATTGTAAGAGATGAGCCCTATATCCTTCCCTAACTTAAGTTTCTTTTTTCGGGCAAGTTTAATTAACATGACATCATCGGTGTCGTACCTGCTGAAGGTTACATAAGCATTACCTTTTTGAAAAGTCTTTTCATCAATCTCAGATTGTATCAGGTATGGATACTCAGTTTCAGTGCAATAATGTAGAAAACCTTCAACCACCAGCCTGGCATGTACAGCTTCGGGATGGGCAACCAATATCAGCCGATCGTATTTTTTTAACTCAGCCTGTAGTTTATGAAGGCTGTTATAAATGTCATAGCCGTAATCCTGGTATATACTACTGTAATTTCCTGATAAACCTTGTTCATTTAAATCAATAATTATTCTTTTCTTGTCAGGAATCAGGTTGAGGAGCGGGGCTACATTTTCTTTTAAAAAAGTTGCAATGACATAATGTGTATATGATCCCAGATTTTCTTTGATCAATTTTTCGAATACCTGATAATTATGGTGGTGAAAGTAGATATCTATATCAGCGCGGTTTTCCAGTTGATTAAAAAGCGTCCTGTAAAACTGTTCACGCAGAATATTCATTTTATCAAGGAGCAAAAACACACGGAAGGAATGATGAATGGCCTTTTTGCGTACATAATACCCTTTCCTGTATACAGATTCTACAATACCTTTTTCAACAAGCTCATTCAGCCCTTTGAGTAAAGTTTCCTTACTCATTTTTAATTGCAACTGCAGCTGTTTAAGAGAAGGCAGCTGATCTCCGATATGTAGCTGATCAATTTCAATCAGTGACATAATGTGATCGGCAAGCTGCTGATATTTCATTTTGCCTTGATTGCCTTTCTGGAGTGTATTTTCAGAGGTCATAGGTATATTATTTAGGCAAATGTAATTAATAGACCATACAAACCAAACCAGCCCACCTAACAATTATTTAATAATCACCCAATTTTGGGTGTAGGGAGGCTTTTTTTATTTTTTTTTATCTTTTGTAAAGAAATAAAATATATTATATTTGTTAAGTAACCAGTCCAGTCCAGACCAGACTAATGTTTGAGCATTTGATGATGTGCGTAGTAATTATTGTTGTACTGCGCTAATTGCTATTCTCGGGATCTGGATGAGGTTTTAAATGCTTTAACAAGTCATTTATACTGCAGGCACGTAAATGTCTGTCGTAACAATATAACCAAATATAAACAATGAATATGAAACCAAACTTACTCTTAACGGTGCTATTGGTTCTGGGTATTCCGCTTTCCAGTCTGGCTCAAGCGGTAAAAACCATTACCGGAACTGTTACAGAAGAAACCGGGAAACCCTTGCCGGGTGCAAAAGTAGTCATCCAGGGTAAAACAACTTCCCGTGTAACAGATGATCAGGGCCACTTTAGCTTTTCTAATACAAAGGAAAGTGAACTATTGGTGGTCTCCATGGTTGGCTATATCAGCAAAACTGTGGTTATCACCAGTCAAAACCAGTATAAAATTCAGCTGGTACCTAACAACACTGCTTTAGATGATGTGGTAATTGTTGGTTATGGCCAGGTAAAAAGAAAGGACCTTACTGGTTCGGTCGGTTCTGTAGTGATGAAAGATATGGAAAAGGCACCGGTAGTTTCCTTTGAAGATGCTTTGGCAGGAAGGGTGGCAGGAGTGCAGGTCGGTTCTGGTGATGGGCAGCCAGGCAGTATCAGTAACATCACCATTCGCGGTGGAAATTCCATTACCCAGTCTAACTCACCACTTTATGTAATTGACGGCTTTCCTTTGGAAAATCCCGACAACAATACCATTAATCCGGATGATATTGAATCAATAGATATATTGAAAGACGCATCTTCTACCGCAATTTATGGCGCGAGGGGAGCCAATGGAGTGATCATAATCAAGACCAAGGAAGGTAAGGTAGGCGCGCCGGTAGTTAACTATAACAATTGGCTGGGCTATCAGTATCCGTCAAAGCAGATAGAAGTGATGAGCCCTTATGAATTTGTGAAGTATCAGCTGGACCTGAATAAGACTTCGGCTACTGCTTTGTATCTTAAGGACGGTAAAACTTTAGATGCGTACCGCAATGAGCAGGGGATAAACTGGCAGGATAATGTATTGCAGAATGCATTTATGCAAAATCATAGCTTCTCTATGAGAGGCGGTACAGCGGCTACAAAATATTCGGTAAGCAGCTCTTATTTAGATCAGAATGGAATTGTGATTAATGGTGGATATAAGCGATACCAGGGGCGGTTTCAGATCGATCAGCGTGTAGGGAAAAATATGCGAATTGGCATTAATACCAATTATACATACGGAATCAAAAAAGGCCAGATCGCAAATCTAACCAGTGATAACTTAAACAGCAGCTCGGCGGGAAATGCCAGTTCGTATTTGATGTACAGTACCTGGGGATACAGGCCCGTTACGGGCAATGCGGATGATGAAAATTTCCTTGATCAGCCTTTTGACGATGATGTGGCGGGCAATACAGATTTAAGGATAAATCCAGTGGTAAACTCCAACAACCTGTATCAGTATGCTTTTAACAAATCACTTACTGCCAATGCTTTTGCGGAGTATGCTTTCCTGAAGTATTTTAAGTTTAAGGTAAGTGGCGGGATGACGGATACCCGTTTGGTTTTTGAGCGTTTTAACAATTCTAATACGGCAGCCGGAAATCCACGGACCGTTTATGGGCAAAGCTATGGCATTAATGGTTCCCTCGAAAATCAAAATATCCGCAGTTTGCTGAACGAGAACCTGCTCACATTTAACAAGACATTTAACAAGAAACACCGTTTAGATGCAGTGGCTGGATTTACCATGCAGCGAAATAGTATGGAAGGGGATGGATTTGTATCTATTTTATTGCCAAATGAGTCATTGGGTGTCAGAGGGCTTGACCAAGGCACTGTTCTGGTAAAAACAACTTCAGGTACTTATTCAACGCTGGTGTCCTTCCTCGGGCGTGTGAACTATACGTTCAACTCCCGCTACCTGTTCACGGCTTCTATCCGGAGTGATGGATCTTCGAAATTTGCCCGGGATAACAGGGTGGGTTATTTTCCTTCGGGGGCCTTTGCATGGAATATTGGGGAAGAAAATTTCCTGAAATCAGTGAAAGCCATTTCTTCTGCAAAACTAAGGGCTTCTTATGGAATTACCGGAAACAACCGGGTATCAGACTTTGCGTACCTGAGTATTTTAGATCAGGAAGTGGGCGCCAACACCGGAAATACCAGAAGTGGCTATTATTTTAACGGACAATATATTAAAGGAACTGTACCTGTTGGGCTGGGAAATGAGAACCTTAAATGGGAGCGAACCGGAAACCTTGACCTTGGAATAGACTTAAGTTTCTTTAAGCAACGCATCAGTTTAACTACCGATTATTATTATAAAAGAACTACAGACTTGTTGCTGAATGCTTCATTGCCTACTTCAACCGGGTACCTTACCGCATTTAAAAATATTGGTGTTGTGGTAAACAGGGGCTTAGAGTTTACCTTAAATACGATAAACGTAAGTACAAAGAAATTTAGCTGGACATCCAATTTTAACATTGCATTTAATACCAATAAGATCGAAGAGTTGAATGGTGATCAGCCTAGTTTGATTACACGTGTTTCGAACTGGAACGCCAATTTCAATAACTCTTTGCCCTATATAGCCTTACCAGGACGCCCTGTGGCCTTGTTTTACGGCTATGTTTTTGATGGCGTGTATCCTTTAAGTGATTTCAATGTATTGTCTAACGGTAGCTATGAGCTGAAACCTGATGTACCGAATAATGGAGGCGCCCGCTCGCTCATTAAGCCTGGCTTCATCAAATACAAAGACATTAACGGAGATGGAGTGGTAGATGCAAATGATCAGACGATTGTTGGTAATCCTAATCCGAAACACATTGGAGGCTTTTCCAATAATTTCAATTATGGCCCGTTTGACCTCAATGTTTTCTTGCAATGGTCTTACGGGAATGACATTTTAAATGCGAACCGGATTGTGTTTGAAGGCGCAGAAGCCAGGCCAAGTCTGAATATGTTTAAAACCTACGAGAACAGGTGGTCTCTGGAAAATCAGAATAGCGATTTGCCCGTAGCCGGTGGTTATGGTCCTAATGTGTTCTCCGACAGGAATATAGAAGATGGTTCCTTCCTTCGGTTAAAGACGGTCTCGTTGGGCTACAACCTTTCCTCTACAATAACGAAAAAGCTGAAAATACAATCAGCCCGCTTTAATGTTTCGGCACAAAACCTGATAACCTGGACCAACTATTCT
The DNA here is from genome assembly GCF_052045595.1 of Pedobacter sp. 22163. Classification (NCBI taxonomy): domain Bacteria; kingdom Pseudomonadati; phylum Bacteroidota; class Sphingobacteriia; order Sphingobacteriales; family Sphingobacteriaceae; genus Pedobacter; species Pedobacter sp. 22163. The sequence goes on from NZ_JBQEPM010000002.1 coordinate 802,085, forward strand.
GGCTTGGACCCTGAAGTTTCAGTGCGCCATTCTGCGCTTACACCTGGTTTCGACTGGAGCCCATATCCAAGAGCGCGCACCATCACCTTTGGTATGAACCTAACTTTTTAACAATAAATGTTTTTACAAATGAAAACAACTTTATTATATATCGCGATGATGCTGGCACTGGTTGTTAGCTCATGTTCAAAGATCCTGGATACAACCCCACAGGATTTTGTATCGCCAGTAAATTATTACAATACAGAAAGTGAACTGCAATCTGCACTGGCCGGAGTATACGACCGTTTGGGCGATAACAGGGTTTATTCACAAGGTATGTCTTGCTACATGGTTTTTAGCGATGAGTTTTTCATGAAAAACCAGACGTCGGGAATGAATGCCAATATTGTGGATGCTTCGACCCTGGAATTAAACAGACATTGGGAAACGCTTTACACGGGTATTGAGCGAGCAAACATGTTACTCGAAAACATAGATAAGGCCGTTAAGGTGACTGTGGAAAAACGCAACGAAATAAAAGGTCAGGCACTATTTTTAAGGGCATACTATTATTTTCTGCTGGCGGATGAGTTTGGAGGTGTGCCTTTAAAGCTTCAATCGAGCAAATCACCCGAAGAACCGCCTCTTCCTGGTACGCCGTTAAAGGACCTTTACGAACGTATTGTTACTGATATGAAACAGGCAGAAGGCCTGGTGAAATCTATTTCTGATTATGGCTATAATACCCGTATTACAAAAACTACTGTACAGGGTATACTTGCTAGGGTATATTTAACCATGGCAGGCGCCCCGTTAAATGATGTTGCAAAATATGCTGATGCCAGAACTTATGCAGAAAAAGTAATGCTGTCAGGATTGCACAGCCTTAATCCCGATTTTAAACAAATCTATATCAACCACGTTCAGGAGATTTTCGATACAAAGGAAAGTATGTGGGAAGTAGAATTTAAAGGCGTAAACCAGGGCGAAATACAAGAGGGCGGCATGATTGGCAGTTATAATGGCATTACCTGTGGAAATATTGAACTGGGATATGGTTATGATTATGTTCATGCTACGGCGAAACTTTACAATGCTTATGCAAATGGCGACCTGAGAAGGGACTGGACAATTGCTCCTTACCGGTATGTTACAACCGGACAAACGGCTGTACGGACCAATTGGGCAGCAGATCAGCTATACGACCGTAGTAATGGAAAATGGAGGCGCGAGTATGAACTTCTTTTGCCAAGAAATCAAAATTATACCGGTACAAACTGGCCGCTGTTAAGGTATGCCGATGTATTGCTGATGTTTGCAGAAGCTGATAATTATACCAATAACGGCCCCTCTGTAAATGCGTATAAAGCGATAAATATGGTGAGGCGAAGGGGTTATGGAAAAGATGTGCTTGTTCCTGATGTAGCGGCCGATGCTGCTGCTAATTTGTCTCAGCAGGACTTCCTTGATCTGATCAGGAATGAACGGTTACGTGAGCTCGCTTTCGAGGGCATTCGGAAGCACGATCTTGTACGATGGGGTATTTATCCATCCGTTATGCAAACGCAGGCAAGAGAATACCAAACCAACATGCCAACTGCTTTAAAAGACGCGGCTGTTGCACAGGCACAGCGCGTAACAGATCGTGCTGTTTTATTCCCGATCCCCAACAGCGAACTGGCCGTTAACCCTAATATTAAACAAAATACAGGATGGTAACTACAAAATTGTATAAGATGAATAAGCTATTAATTGCCTCTGTTATATTATTTTCCCTGGCTTCCTGCCAGAAGACCTATGAGCTGGCTCCGCAGGATGACTTTTCTGTTGAGTTGGAAAAAAACAGTTATAAAGTTGGAGAACCCGTTAGGTTTATAATTAATGGTAAACCGGAGAACATTGTGTTTTGGTCGGGAGAAGCCGGGCGCAAATATGAGTACCGGAAAAGAACGGTTGTGGAAGGAAATGCGGTTTCCCTCAATTTTAAAACTTATGCCCAGTTCGGCTTAATGCCCATCGATCAATCGGTGATTAAACTGTACGTATCTACCAATTTCAACGGAATATATGATGCTACAAATGTAAAGGCTGCCACCTGGGAAGATATTACAGATAAAGCTGTTTTATCTGCCGGCCTGGATCAGACCCCCTCAGGAAATATCAGCCTGAACACTTTTGCCGCGCGGAACAAAAATATGGCGCTGGCTTTGGTTTATAAGACCAGTGTTATAAAACCAGAAGCACAGCAAAACCGTTGGGTAATCCGTTCTTTCGATCTTAAAAGCACCAATCAGCAAGGGGAAGAAACAGTACTGGCCACTATGGCTACCGCGGGCTGGACTGCTTTTAATTTTAGTGGTCCTGCAACCAATTGGAGTATTAGTTCAGCACAGTTGCTTACAGTGAGGAACAGTACAGATCTTGATGACGACTGGGTAGTAAGCAAACAGTTTAACCCTAATAGTATTTTGCCAGACGTAGGGGAACCTATTAAGAATATTTCCCAGAAACTAACAGATTATACCAGGGTTTATACTAAAGCTGGCGTATATAAAGTGTCGTTTGTGGCAACCAACGCCAATGTAGAACAATCACTTACAGTTGTAAAAGAAATAGATTTAACCATTACCCAATGAGATTAAACCCTGTAATCGTGCTGTTGCTTGCTTTTGCAAACAGCAGTTATGCCCAGCTAGCGCCCAAAGCCCGGTTAACAAATGATGTACTTCGCCTGAACTGGGAAGATACCGGTAAGGGATATCAAATAAAACAGCTGTCGGTAAAGGGACAAAACGGATGGCATTCCCTGTCTGGCACATTGGGGCAATATACCCTGCTTTACAGTGCAGATCAACCCAGGATGGATTCGGAGGCTAAGGACAAAAACGGGAAAGAAATTCAGTTTCCCGAACCTGAATACCGCTATATCATTCCTACCTGGAAGGCGAATACCTCTGCGGTTTCCTTAAATAAGGAAGGGCGTGCCATTTTATTTTATCCACAGCAATATAAGCAGGTTGGCAATACACTCGTTTTTCAGCAAAAAACAGATGTCTCTACAGTAAAAGCAATCTGGAAATTAGATCCTGTTTACAAAAATGATCTTTGTGTTTCCATTCATTTAACAGCCGATAGGGATGGATATTATTCCATAGCGACTCCGGCATTGAGCACAAACGACAAAAAGAGTTTCGAATGGGGCTGCATCCCCGGTGTGTTCCAAGGCAGTACCATCAACAATGACTTTACAGATGCCTATGCTTATGGCCACGGAATTCCGGATAGACCGGTGGTGGTAAGAGAAAGAACAGCAGCTGCACTTACCGCTATGCTCACCAATAGAGATGGAATTACACTCGCCGTAACGGCCGAGCCTGGAACTGCCAGGCACCCATGGGAATATGATAAATCTACCCAGTCGAACTGGCTGCTTGGCCTGTCACTGATCAACAGGCAGGAACAACTGAGCCCAACCTTATATCATCCGGTACTGGGGCAGAACAAGTCGTATTTAAAAAAGGGAGAAAGTATCTCCTTTGATTTCAGGTACACCATCAATACTTCCAACTGGTATCAGGCATATCAGCATGTCGTAAGTGATGTTTACCGCTTTGATGAGCTACTGCACTTGAAGCAAACCAAGCTTTCCTTATCTGATCGCATGGAACAACTTTTAGACTATGTGAAAAAGGACAGTACTTCACGGTGGCGGACTTTCGATTATCACGGCCAGACTATCGGTGCCCAGGAATATTTGGGTGGAGTGTATGGCTCTGAAAAAGATGCCGTAAAAAATGCCGATTATGGGGCTATGTGGATGTTGGCGAATATCACTCAAGATCCGATTCTGGTTCAGAAACGACTAAAAGACGCATTGAACTTTAAATTGGCGCAGCAAAATACCGCCGGCGGGTTCTTTCACGGGGCTGCTGCTGGTCAATACTACCTCTATAATTCAAAACGGTTTACCGAAGAATGGGGCCCTTATACCGAGCCAATTGCAACCACTTATTATATGTTGCTAGATATGGGAAATGTGTCTTTGTTTGAGCCAGATAACCAGCAGCTTAAATCGGGGATACGTATGGCGGCCGATTGGCTTTTGACTAAAATGAAGCCAGAAGGTTATTGGGAAGTGGCTTATCATAACGACACGCAAAAGCCTATGTTTGAAGATCTGAAAGATTATAGGCCTACCTTTTATGGTCTATTGGTAGCATACCAAACGCTTCGGGATAGGAAATACCTGGAGGCGGCTGTAAAAGCTGCAGACTGGTATATCAAAAATGCTGTAGAAAAAGGATACTTTTTAGGTGTTTGCGGAGATGCCAGGTTTGCACCTGATTTTGCAACGGGACAAAGTGCCCAGGCTTTGCTCGATCTGTTTGAAATTACAAAGGATGTACGATTTAAACAGGCTGCAATTAAGACTGCACAATTCTATACCACCTCCATCTATTCTCATCCAATTCCGAATAAAGAAAGCAAAAAAGTTGGGTCCAGGCAATTGGAAGACTGGCAAATAAGCCAGGTGGGGTTAAGCTTTGAACATGGAGGAATTTTAGGTTCCGCAAATAACAGCGGCCCCATCATGCTGGCAAGCCATGCCGGCATGTTTATAAGGTTATTTCAACTGACAAAAGATTCGCTATACCTTAAAATGGCAAGGACAGCAGCATTAAGTAAAGATGCTTTTGTAGACCCCGCCACGGGAGTCGCTTCCTATTACTGGAGCGCCATGAACAAGGGAGCCGGGCCTTTTCCTCATCATGCCTGGTGGCAGGTGGGTTGGATCACCGATTACCTGATGGCAGAACTTTCCTTGCGTTCGCAGGGGCGGATTGATTTTCCTTCAGGCTTTCTTACGCCTAAGGTTGGCCCTCACAAAACGTTTGGCTTCAGGCAGGGAAAAATATTTGATCAGCAGGGAGACCTGACATTGATGGAGAAACTGGTTTCATTGAACAATCCCAATATGGACTATGTATGCGCCTTGAATAAGCAGGATAAAGTGTTTTACCTGTTTGTATTGAATAACGATGACGAAATACAAAAAAGTACCCTCAAGCTAGACATGTCCAATTTTATTCCAGGACATAACCTGGATTTGAAAACCGCCAAATGTTTTTCTGCATCAGGTTCAAAAATTCCTTTTTCTACAGGAGATCCTATAAAAATAGCACCTTATGGTCTCCAGGTTTATGCATTTACATATAAATAAATTAAGACATGTACCAGAAAACCAGGCTATGTTTATTATTAATAGCATTCTTGTTTTTAACAACGGGAACTGCGATTGCTCAGCAGGAAAAAAGCCTGTTGTTGGGGACTGATTTTCAGTTTAAAGGCAAATGGTTTAATGAAGTCAATAAAGACGGCATCAGTGGTAGCATTTTAAGGTTTTTAGAAGGAGAACAGGACAGCACATCTGATGCATTAACCGTGATGAATATCGGAAAAGCAGGTCGTTATGCCATTTGGATAAGGACCCCCGATTTTGATATCCGTCCCCGTACCCGGTTATTTCAGCTTTCGGTTGGGAACGCCAGGTTAAAAAAAGCAGGCGGACATGGAAAACCAGGATATGCCTGGGAGCGTCTCGGAAGTGCTGACCTGAAAGAGACTGATGTGCTGTTGCGCCTTCATAATTTTAATTTTGGCCGCTGCGATGCTATTCTTTTTACGCAGGACAGCACCATCAATCCAAATGATATAGACAAGAAAACCCTTTTATCCTGGAAAAAGCTTCCTGTTATGCAGGAAACACTTACAGCGGAAAAGAAAAACACGAGTCCCGCACTTCAACTGGGCAAGACGGATAAAGTAATTGCAGGAATTGAAAACGAGGCCGTACGTGTGCAGTTTGTACGAACGGGGGCTGACCATAAGGCCATAGCTTGTAAAACAGAAATAAAAAAAGATGGGTCCTGGCAACAGGTAAGTACTGCAAACATTGAAGACCATAGGATTTTCTTAATCAGTACTAATGCCACCGCTATCCAGTTTAATAAATACTACCCGGCCTGGGATAGCCAAAAACCAAATGCATATTTTGTTTTTAAGGGGAATAAATATGCAGTTTACCAGCCGGGAGCCGATCTCAATCCTTTTGAGGCGGGGAACCTAAGCGAGGCCATTCCCATAACAGCAGAAGCTGTAAATAAACAGACCATAAAAGTTCAATATGTGACCAGGAATGGTTCTGAAATAACTGGTTTGTGGACATTACATCCGGGGCAGCAACATATTGATCTGCGGCTGATCTGCAAGGTTGCCCAGCCAGGGTATTACAGTATAGGGATCGAAGCGTTTCAACCTGTTTCTGATCAGGAGCTGGAAAGCGTACTGATGGCCCCCATGTTTCAGTATAAGCGGCTTTCTGACGGTCCGCAAATGATGATTACTTCGATGATGCAGCAACCCTTGGCTATTGTTTCTTCAAAAACAGGGCAAGATATTGTTTCAAGTTATGTGGCAACAAGTCCTGAATTGTTTAAAAAGGATTGGGGTTCTGTAGACTATGCGCCAGCGGGTTTTACACTGAAGAACCACAATAACCAGATACAACCGGTTATGTTTTCTCCGGTTCTGGGAATGAACGATTCTAAATACCGTGCAGGGGAGCTGATTGACAGGCGGTTTATTATTGGTGTAAAGTCGGGCAATTGGGATTCGGCCATGGATTATGTATCGAAAGAAGTGTTTGAGGTAAAGGACTACCGGAAACAAGAACAAGCTTCACTTACCGACGCGGTATTCAACATGATTGAGCTGGTGAAAAACGACAATGCTGCGGGATGGTCAACTAAGCTAAAGGGCTTTTTTGATATTGAAGGCGACCCTAAAACAGCACCTACAGTTGTAAATGCCACACCATTGGCCAACATAGCGCTTTCTGTATTGCAGAATGATGAAGAATTTTACATCAGCCGGTCCTTGCCGACCATAGAATTTACGCTTTCCAGAAGCGGGTACCGATGGGCGACCGATATTGTTCCGACAGCGTATAATGCTACACGAAAAACGCTGGAGTTCAATCCGCTTACCTCTCAGTTCACCACATCTTATTACGTAGGGTTGGATCGCTTATTGGGCGGATTGAATCCCTGGCTGAAAAATATAGCACTACCGGGAGATAGCCTTAGGATGGCAAAAGGCTACTCAACAGATTTCCATTCATGGAACCAGGCGCTTTGGGCATACCAGCTCACAGGACAGGCAAAATGGCTGCAGCAGGCAAAAAAAGATGCCGATCTTTTTATTCAGCAAAAAATATATAACAATACCAGTAAAGTATTGAGCCATGTACCTTTTTACAATGCCAGTTTTTATCCGCCCTGGTGGGACCTGCTGGATCTCTATGAAACAACAAAGGATAAAAAGTATCTTAAAGCTGCAGAATATGGTGCCCACTTCACCATTGCGGGAATACGCAGCTATCCGAAAGTGGAAGATAGTCTGCAAACAATTCACAAGAATAATCAGTATGATGGCGTTACACATATCTGGTGGAAAGGCAATGAGCCTTATCGTTTAGGCTTTCCCCGGAAAAATGACGATGTACAGGAGAAGAAAGTACCCGAATGGTTGGTATCGCCAGTGGGCCTGGGCCTGGAGCAGCCTAGTACTTATTTTACCCGCGTAAAAGATCAGACAATCCGTCCGGTATTTATGAGTAGCTGGGCACCTCATTTATTGCGTTTATTCCAGTACGAGAACAATTCTATCTACGAAACCTATGCCCGCAATGCAGTAATCGGTCGTTATACAAACTATCCTGGGTATTACGGTACGGGTTTTACAGATATACCCATGTCGGTTGATTTTCCTTATAAAGGACCGGATGTGAGTTCCATTTATTATCACCATATCCCACCACACATCGCTTTTAGCCTCGATTACCTGATCTCAGAAAGCATACAGCGTTCGAATGGAAATGTAGTGTTCCCTTATAGCAAACAGGAAGGATTTGTCTGGTTTAACAATCGGGTATATGGTGGCGGAAAAGGAAAGATCTTTGGCGATCAGGAAGCCACACTGTGGATGCATAAGGGCCTGGTAAATATTCAGCATCCAGAAATCAATTATGTTACCGCAATTTCGGATAAGAACTTCTGGATCCTGCTTTCCTCGGAAGCTGAGTCTGGGCAAAAAGTAGCTGTACAATGGACTGATGCTACGGCTGCGCTAAAGGATGGGAAAGCCCTGGTTTATGCGCAAAGCGATCAGCCGGTTTCCCAGAATTTTAAAGCGGCTAAGATTGATGTTGTTGTCCCTGCAAAAGGATTCAGGGCCATTGCTATTCCGTTAAAGGCGACTCCGTTAGCAAAGAAATATCAGCCGGTAAAAGATGGAATGAAGGTAATTGATTTGGGGGCTCCCTGGGGGCGTGTATTCTTGTTCCGTATCCGCTCTCCATTTGGTTGGGATACCTGTTATGGATTTGCAGAAACAGCTCCTTTAAACGGATATTCCGTAACCGTTAATTGTAACAATCAAGTGCAGGAAATAAAGCAATATCCTTACGAATGGAGTTTTAACAAACTGGCAATGAGTGAGGACGCAAAACTGGAGCTCATTTTTAAAAGTAATGATGGGAAAACAAAATCAAAAAAGATTGTACTCAATGGTAATGAATAAAAAATGTTCGAAAACTGCATTGCTTGCTTGTTTATTAATGTCTGCTACTGCATTTTCTCAAACCAGGCCTGATCGTGATCAGATTGCGGCCTCCCAGGCAGGGGCTTCTCCGCTTTATTTTGATGTTTCTGCAGCGAATATCCCGGTGATTGAAGCGGGTAATTTTAACAATGAACTGGAATGCAATGTCAGGGGAGGTCTTCCGCGCTTCTTTGAAAAAGTAAATACGGGTAAAAAAGTGGTGGTTGCTTTTATTGGAGGAAGCATTACCCAGGCAAATTTTGGTTATCGCCTTCAAACGGCCAGGTACCTGGATCAAACCTATCCTCAGGCCAGCTTTCAATGGATCAACGCAGGAGTCTCGGGCACGGGAACGGAGCTTGGCGCATTCAGGATCAATGAACAGGTGCTCAGCCACCAGCCCGATCTTATTTTTATAGAGTTTGCCGTTAACGGCGCTTATGCCGCAGGGATGGAGGGCATAATCCGTCAAACGATTAAGAAGAACCCCAATACAGCTATTTGTTTGCTGTATACCATTTTAACCGGGCAAACTGCCTTTTATCAAAAAAATGACTTGCCCCCAAATATTAAAGGACTGGAGCCGATTGCGGCACACTACAACCTGCCTTCCGTAAACTTAGGTGTGGAGGCAGCAAGCCTGGAAGCAACAGGAAAGCTGATCTGGAAAGGGAACCAGGCTGATCCGAATAAGATTTTATTTTCTGAGGATGGAATCCACCCGACAACGGCGGGTGGGAACCTGTATGCAGCTGCCATAGCCAGGGCCTTCAAAAAAATTGAGGCAGCAAAGCCTTTAAAAAAGAAGGAGCTGCCAAAGCCATTAATTACTGCCTTATGGGATGATGCAATGATGGTGGATCCATCAACTTTACCGGTTACTGATAAGGGCTGGAGGGTGTTGTCAACAGGTACCGATCCAAACCTTAAAAAATTCAGTCCCTGGTTTTCTAATGTACTTTCTGCAAATAAGCCCGGGGCCACATTTAGTTTTCGTTTTAAAGGAGATATGCTGGGTGTATTTGATATTGGCGGACCAGAGGTTGGACAACTGGAGTGGATCATAGATGGAAAACCAGTTAAACTAAGCAGGGAAAAAGAAGGAAATTTTATTTATTACCAGGCAAAAGATACAACCGCTGCTGATCTATTGAACAGGTTCAACAGCTACTGCAATAACCGTTACCGTGGACAATTTGATGTAATTAAAGTACCGCAGGGTGAACATTTGGTAAAGGTAACCCTAGCTGGCCGGAAAGCCAATAAACTTATGATACTGCCAGAAGACAAGAGAGGGGATATTATTCAACATCCCGAAAAATATGATCAGACAGTGATCTATTTAGGCCGGATTTTATTAAGGGGGACATTATTGAAATGAAACAGATATTTAAATTAAAACCGCATATAAAATTCATTTGCTTTTCAATTGCGTGCTGTTTATGTATGCAATCGAATGCGCAAATTGTAGAAGATGGTCAGGGCTTTAAAATTTTATCAAAAGGTAAAACTTACCTCTTCAAGCCCGATTTTGTTGTTGTTTGGAACGAAAAGGATCCTGAATTGGCATTAAAGCCTTCCGGCTTAAAAAAAGTATCTTACAATATTCCCACCTGGAAAACCAGCGACAGTAGCCTGGCCGATTATCGTCAACAAATTGTTAACGCCAGTGTTGCCGGAGATGGATTTGACGATAAAATATTAAGAAGTGCGAAGCAAGATAGAACGGCCAATATCTATCACGCCGGGAAAACACATTTTCTTAGTGCCATTAAAACAATCAGTTCTGGAGATTCCATTCGTTTTATCTTTCCCGAACATGCCTTGTTTACGCTAAAAGCCTGGCTGATTAAAAGTAGTTTGCCTTATCCTAAAATGGAGTTTTTGTTTACCCCTAAAAAGAACGGTTTTTATAGTGTTGGGTATATCGGGGCGCCGTCTTTTAAAAGTGATCATGTTGATGAAGTATGGCAGCCCCTGATCTGGACCGAAAAACGGGTTCCCCTGCAACCTTATCTTACGCCGTCGTTTATGGCAACAATCCCTACTACACTGGTGAATGACGGGTATAACTCAATAGGTGTACTGGCTGATTCGAGGTATTTGCCTTTTCAACCTTTACCGCTTTTAACCAACAGCCAGTTTGGGATCGCACTTCTAAATAACAAATCAGCATTACAGCCCCAGGTTTTCGCCCCGATGCCAGGTGGTTTCAATTCTCAGATGAGCGCCGGGCATTCTTTTGAGTTTTCAATGAACCCTATTGTTGAGCCCTTGAGCATCACAAAAACATATGAGCAAATTGCAACAACTGTGTTTGGCTTTAAGGATTACCGTACCAATGCCACCGTCTCTATGAATACAACCCTGGATAACCTGATTGATTATTCAAAGACCCGTTATGCCTGGTTTATCGATAGCCTGAAAGGCTTTGCCTATGCTACGGATGTGCCTGGTGCAGTAAAGAATGTTTCGAGCCTGAACCCGCTTGAACTGGCAATCGTTAGAGATGATCAGGAAATGTTTGATAAAAGGGCATATCCTTTAATGGAGTTTATGTTGTCGCGCGAAAAGTTCCTGTTTGCGATTGATAGCAACCAGAAAATTCAGTCTCCATCCAGGAAATTGAGGGGGCCTATTGCGCCATTGTCCGAATTACAGGTTTTATCTGATGTTTTTGGTGGGAACAACTCCTTTTATGCTACGATGGCCAAAAAAGAGTTCGGAACGGCGCGTGTCAGAAATCTTGATGAAGAGCAGAAAGGCCGCAACTGGGTCAATGCAATGTTTATGTTTAAACTGACATCCGATTCGGCTTATTTAAATTTAAGCAAGACCCTGGCGGATAAATATCTGAAAGAAAGAGTAAATACAAGGTTAAAGGCGTTTGGTGATCCCTTGTTTAGTTCCAATTTCTTCTGGCCAACCTTTACCAATAACTGGTCTGCTCTTTTGGAGTTATATGAACTTACTGCTGATCGCCGGTATCTGGAAGCCGCACAGGATGGGGCCAGGCATTACACCTTGTTTACCTGGATGACACCCGCTATACCGAATGATGTGGTTACTGTAAATAGAGGAGGGAAAGCACCGATGTATTGGTACCTCAAATCAAAAGGACATCATCAAATGTATTATCCTGAAGAAAAAGTGCCTGCGTGGAGGCTTTCTGAGATGGGACTTACACCAGAATCATCGGGAACTTCAACCGGGCACAGGGGTATTTTCATGTCCACTTATGCGCCCTGGTTGTTAAGGATAGGCTATCATACAAAAGATCCGTTTTTAATGAATGTAGCTAAAGCTTCGATTGTTGGCCGTTCCGAAAGTTTTCCAGGATACCATATCAATACGGAGAGAACTACAGCCTATGAAAAGGCCGATTTTCCACTCCACGAGCATAAAGACCAGAGTGTAAACTCCTTTCATTACAATCATATCCTGCCAATGGCTTCTATGTTTGTTGATTACCTGGTTTCAGATGCTTATGTGAAGAGTAGTGGCAGGATAGACTTTCCAAGCAATTATATAGAGGGATATGCGTATTTGCAGAATAAGTTTTACGGCGCAAAGAAAGGCCTGTTCTTTCAGTTCGAAAATGTGCAACTCTGGATGCCTTCCCGCCTGTTGAACACCGCTAATATTGCTTTAAACTATGTTAGTGCAAAAAAAGGAGATACCCTTCTGCTTGCTTTTATGAACCAATCTAAAGCGGATATCAGCACCCGTGTTTCTGTAGATGCTTCGAGGGTAGATTTTTCAAATAGTACCAGAGTTCAGACTTTATATCCATCAGCGCAGGTTTTGAATTTAAAAGACGGCACTTTCCAGATCAATGTGTCTGCCGGCGGCATTACTGCCCTGGCTATCCCGGGCGTAAAAATCAGCAGTACTTTTCAGGACCAGATCCTGAATGTGAAAAAAGACCAGAGAAATGATTATATCAATATCCCGGAAGGAGATACAAAGGCATTATTGTTTAAACTTGGGGCTTATGCGCAAAAGCTTTTTGTATTTCTTCAGGAAGATGATACCAAATGGAAGAAGGCGCGGTTGGTCTACAAGATCAATGGAGGCAAGGAAAAGAGCATTGATAAAAATGAATACCCATTTGAATTTACTGTGCCTGTTGATCAAGATAAAGCGGTTCGTTTTCACCTGGAATTAACAGATATCAATGGAAAATTGACGCGATCCAAAGAAACGGAATTGGGAAAATAATATTTATTTCCCACAATAGCCTTTTTGGATATCAACAGGTTTTATTAATGATAGATTTTGTAAGTTATTGATAATAAGTGTATTGTGTGATTTTTTAGCAAGCAGCATAAGGCTTAACAAAGTTACGAATCTGTCATCAGCACTCTGATGTATTTGAAAAATTCTAACCTCTGCCATTTGATGTTATTTGTAAATTACTATTAATCAGTAGTTTAACTACTTTCGCATTTCCATCCAACTAGGCCATAGCACGGCATCCCAGTTCTACTTAAATCCGGCCTAACAAATTTTTCGGGCCGTACTGTTCTGGCCGCACAACTGCCTTCAAAAGAAAAATTTTCAGCCGGCATTTTTTGTTTCTTTTTGATGCCAAAAAGAAAGAGCCCTTCGGCGGCGGCGAGCCGAGGCAAGCCCCTGGTGTATGGAAAAGGAAAACAATTGTATGTCACTCATTTTTTATAAAATAAATTATCCCTCAGGTCGACTCCCTGATGATCAGTTCTGTTTTCAATACTTTTGTCACGGCCTTCCAGTCGCTCACATCCCTGTTGATCTGGTCTATCAACAACTGTGCTGCGGTCATCCCGATCTCTGCTATCGGTTGTGCAACAGTTGTTAAGGAGGGTGCCATCAATGCCGAAGCATAGTCATTGCTAAAGCCGATAATGGCAATATCTTCAGGAATTTTTAAACCTCTTTTTTTGATGACCTGAATGGCTTCTATTGCCGTTGGATCGTTTACAGCAAAGATCGCATCGGGCGGGTTTTCCAGATTTAACAGGTGGTTTACATAAATCTTAACTTTAGAAAGGCCAAGGTCGTAAGAAATGATGAGCTCCTCATCTATTGCTATGTTGTTTTTCTTAAGTGCAGATTTATAGCCATCGAGCCTGCGCTCACTTATTCTCAACGATACCGGACCTGCAAGATGGGCAATTCTTTTTCTGCCGTTTTTTATTAAATAATCAACGGCATTGTAGGCACCCTCAAAATCATCCACAATTACTTTCGGAACTTTCATTTCATCGCATACACGGTTGAAGAATACGATTGGAATTCCCTTTCTTTCAAAAATCTTTAAGTGGTCGTAGTTCTTGGTTTCGCGGGTAATAGATACGATTATGCCATCAACCTGGTTGGCCAGCATCACTTTGGTGTTGGCTACTTCAGTTTCGTAGGTTTCGTTTGATTGGCTGACAACGGTATTGTAGCCAGCCTGGGTGGCTACTTCCTGTGCGGCTATGATTACCTGTGGAAAATAAGAACTCGAAAACTCGGGAACGATGATACCTATGGTATTTGTTTTTTTACTGATCAGGCTTATGGCAAGCATGTTTTTCTGATAATCGAGCTTTTTTGCCAGTTCCAATACTGCTTCTCTGGTTTTGAGGCTTACATTGGCATGGCCTGTTAAAACCCTTGATACAGTTGATTTCGACAGGTTAAGTGCCCTGGCAATATCTATAATGGTAACCTGGTGCTTTTTCATCGTTAAAATATCTGGTATGATGCAATCACAAAATTGATTATTTCCAATATACAACATATTAATTGATTGGGGAAAGGATTTTGGGAATGTTCCCAAATATTGGGACCGTTCCCAAAACAATAACTTTTTTGAAAGCTGCGAGGTTCTTTTACTGTACCTTATATTTGAATTAACCATTTATAAATCTCACCTGTAAAAGGGTCAAAAACATCAAATTTGAAAAAAGCGATATTATTTATCAACCTCCTTCTTCTTGTATTTGCAGCGAAGGGGGCGGTTTTGAATACTGAAATTAAAATGATCAGTCCCGCTGGTCATATTTCAGCCGAAATAGCTCAAAGGGATGGACATTTATTTTATACCATAAAGGCCGGTCAGCAATTAATGATCAATAATGGCACAATGGGGCTGGTGATTGACGATATTGCATACGGGAGCCGTGTTAACAGCCTCTCTATTTTAGCAAAGCGTACAGTCCGTACGGGAAATAAAGTATATCATATATACACATTGTTGTTAGCAGAAGCAGGAAGAAAATATAACATCGAATTTCGGCTTTCAAATGAGGGGGCTGCCTTTCGGTATATTTTTGATAGTAAAACAGCACAATATGTAGACAAAGAGCTTACGGCCTTTGTGCTTCCAAAATCGAGGGTATGGTTTTTTGAACGGAATAACAGCTGGAAACTGAAAAGTTACGCAGGATTATGGCAAAATACCACGGCAGATAGCCTGAATATAATATCAGGCCAGGGGCCGGTACAGGGAAAACCTTTATTATTCGAACTTCCGGGCAAAAAATACGCAATGCTTACCGAAGCGGCACTGTATAATTATAGTGGAATGCGTTTCAAAGCTTTGAAAAATAGGGTTTTACAAGTAGATTTTACAGAAAAGAACGGGTTTAAAGTTACGGGCAACCTGATTACGCCATGGAGGGTTTTATTATATGCCACGGACTTGAATAGGCTGGTGAATAGCTCGATGATCAATGACCTGAACCCTGAGCCAAATAAACAGTTGTACGCTGACCAAAGCTATATAAAACCCGGAAGGTCAGTCTGGAGCTGGATCACCAGGGATAAAAACTATATGCAGCCTGAAGAAGAGATGAAATTCATAACAGCTGCCAGCGAACTGAATTTTGAATATACTTTATTGGATGAGGGATGGGAAACGATATGGCCCGACAAATGGAAACAGTTAACTGAAATATGCAGTTTCGCAGCAGGTAAAAAGGTGGGGGTATGGGTATGGAAGAACTCAAAAGCACTTAGAGACCCCTTAAAAAGTGACGGCTTTCTGGATAGTGTGCGCAATGCAGGCGCTGTTGGGATAAAAACAGATTTTATGGACAGTGAGGCAAAAGAACTGATCGATTTTGAAATCGGATTTTTAAAAGCCTGTGCAAAAAGAAAACTGATGGTCAATTTCCATGGCTGCCATGCGCCCACCGGAGAAAGTAAAACCTATCCAAATGAAATGACGAGGGAGGGGATCCGTGGGATGGAACTGAATATCATGAAAGAGCCCATACCAGCTTGGCACAATGCTGCCCTGCCATTCACCAGGCTGGTGCTCGGCCACGGCGATTATACCCCCGGCTTGTTCTCCAACAAGGCCAATACCACTAATACACACCAGTTGGCATTGTTCTACCTGTTTAATTCGCCTTTCCAATGTATGGCCGAGAATCCGGTAAAGTTATTGGCAGATAGCCAGTTTAAACCTGTTGTTCCCTTGCTGAAAAAACTGCCTGTTACCTGGGATGAGACAGTTGTACTTAAATGTAGTGCTATTGGCGAAATTGCGGCCTTCGCAAGAAGGAAAGGAAATACATGGTATATCGCTGCAATTAACGGTTCAGCAAAAAATAAAGAAATCTCTTTTAATGCAGATTTTTTAAAGAAGAAGAAAAAATATAAGGTTATCGCGATAAACGATGCACCGGATGGCGGTTTTTTGAGCACAACATCAACAATTGGGGCAACTGATGTTAAAAAAACAGTAATTGGTCCCAATGCCGGACTGGTGATGGAAATCAGTCCCTCAGGTAATTAATTCTGATTATGAAAAAACATATCCTCTCTATAATATTGATTGTATTTTCACTAGCTGCATTTGGCCAGTCGAATATACAGTCGCTCTCCGGTGCCTGGTCTTTTGCCCCTGATCCTTTAAAGATAGGGGCAGATGAAGGCTGGGCAGCTCCGGCTTTCCCTGATAATAAACTGGATAAGGTTACCGTACCACACTCTTTTTCTGTCGACAAACGATATTTCTTTTATACCGGAACGGCCTGGTATTTTAAAAAATTCGACGCCAGGCCTATCGGTAGCGGTTTTAGGGCATTTATAAAATTTGATGCCGTCTTTTATAAGTGTAAAGTATGGCTGAACGGTAAGGTTATTGGTACACACGAAGGAGGATATACCCCCTTTGAACTTGATGTAACCACTGCGCTGAAAGAAAAAAATGTATTGTCGGTAATGGTTGATAATTCGTGGGACAAAACGACTATTCCCGGTGCAAGGGCTGTTGATTCCAATTACAATGCTGCCGCTGCGCAGGTATATCCCTGGATAAATTATGGAGGCATTACCAAACCTGTTGAGCTAAAGATAAGACCGGCTGTGTATATCAGCAATATCAAGATCCAGGCCGATCCCGACCTGAAAAAAGGTAGTGCTGTAATCCAAGTCAAAGCGTTTATTAAAAATACGTCTGCTGCTGATACCACAATTATACTAAACGCTGATGTTTCTGCCAATAAAGAAAAATTTACAGGCCTGTTTAAACCGGTAAAAATAAATATTGCAGGCAACTCATCCAGAGCGCTGAACCTGCAGGCCAATCTACCTGCAAAGCATGTAAAACTATGGAGCCATGATAGCCCTTCCTTATATGCTTTAGCGCTAAATGCGGGCAACGATACACTAAAAAGTAATTTCGGTATCAGGAAGATCGAAGTTAAGGGAACACAGTTGTTGCTTAATGGAAAGCCCATTAGAATGGGCGGCGGCAACCGGCCTGCTGACCATCCGGATTTTGGTTCCATTGATCCGGATAGTGTGTTAAAGAAAGACCTCATCCTGATGAAATCTGCAGGAATGGAACTATCCAGAATTGCACATCATGCAGTTTCTAACGATTTGCTGGATTGGGCCGATGAACACGGCATGCTCATTATCACCGAAGCGGGCAACTGGCAGCTGGCTTCCTCTCAAATGGCAGACCCTTTAATGCGGGGCAAATTTCAGTCGCAGATGCGCGAAATGCTCGAAAGAGACTGGAATCACCCCTCGGTATTTGCCTATTCATTGGGCAATGAGTTTTATTCCCACAAAGCCGAAGGACAGGCATGGGTGAGGGACATGAGCGCATTTGTGAAAAATATCGACAGTACCAGGCTAATCACCTTTGCCAGTAATATTGTTTTTAGGGACTACATCAAAAAACCAACTGATGAAGCTTCTCAATATGTTGATTTTATCAGTGCCAATGTATATGCAAACCATGCTAAATGGGTAGCCCATATCCATGAGTTGTACCCTTCAAAACCGATTTATATAAGTGAATTTGGTATGATGCTCACCCCAAATAAGACCGAGAAAGACAGGGAAGTTTATCTTAAAGATGCCATTGAGGCTTTTAGAAAAACGGATTATGTGATTGGTGCTTCCATCTGGTCGTTTAACGATTATCTGAGCCGTTTTCCTTTGTCCAATGCAGATGGATTTAGGTCTTGGGGAGTGGTTAATGCAAGGCGTGAACCAAGAGGCGTTTATGGTCTTTTACAAGCGGAATTTGCGCCTGCATTGATCTCTGTTATCAGTTTTAAGGATAACAGGTTAATCCTGAATATAAAATCAAGAAGCGATTTTCCTTCTTACAGCCTGCAGGGTTATCAGCTAAAAGCGGGGAGCAAAACTGTTCAGGTTAAAACATTGCCGCCCGGAGCCTCGCAGCAGATCAGTATCAATATCGTCCCGGGCGAAAAGCCAGCGTACATAGAACTGATCAAACCGGGTGGCTTTATCATCACGAAAACAAATATTAATAACAGATAAGAATGAAGTCTTTTTATTATACCAGGGCTTTTGCGCTGTTGTTCACCTTAAGCTTTGCAGCTACGTGCGCTAAAGCCAGTAACATTGTGCGTTTATCTGGGCTGTTTGGCGATGATATGGTATTGCAGCGGCAGAAAGCAATCAGATTTTATGGAACAGCAGCAGCTAAAGCAGTATTCGATATTGAATTTGCAGGAAAAAAACAAAAAGTAAATGCTACCGGAAATGGCAAATGGGAGATCACTTTTCCGGCGATGGAGGCTGGGGGGCCATATAAACTAAGGGTAACATCCGACAGTTCCTTCACCCTAAAAAATATCCTGATTGGCGATGTATGGGTATGTTCCGGACAATCCAACATGGAATGGGTATTGAGAAGGGCCTTTAATAGTCCTTATGAATTAAAAAAAGCGAACTATAACAACATACGTTTCCTTACTGTTCCCAAAAATGCGGCTTCCTTTGCAGCAGAAGAAATAAAAAATGCTTCATGGAAAACCTGCACTACAGCTAACGCCTGGGAATTTTCTGCTGTGGCCTATTTCTTTGCAAGAACGCTTACCGAACGTTATAAAGTACCTATCGGTATCATACATACTTCATGGGGAGGTACACCTGCCGAATCTTGGATCAGTAATGACGCCATATCAACCCATCCTGATTTTAAACTAAAAGCTGATAGTCTTTTGCAGGTATTTAAAAACAGATCTACAATAGAAGCACTACAAAAACAGGTATACATAGAGCGCAGTTTTCCATACCTGAAAAAGCTACAGGAAAAGGACAAGGGGTATATCGAAGGCTGGAGCAAAACTCAATATAATGATACCGAATGGAAAACACTGGTTGTTCCGGGAACTTTGGAACAGCAGGGACTTGGAGATTATAAAGGAAGCATATGGCTGCGTAAACATGTTATTATCCCTGCAGCTATGGCCGGTCAGGATCTGACCCTGGTAATGGAAAAACTCAATGAACGCGACATTACTTATTTTAATGGTACAGAAGCAGGCAGGGTTTCCGGTTTCGGCGGGAAAAGGGTATACCGCATCCCAAAGGAAATCCTCAACAAAGGAGAAAACATCATTAGCATCAGGCTGGAAGCATTTGATCGCCCGGCGGGTTTTGAAGCAAAAGATGCTTCAATCATCAGGCTTGAGCAGATGGTAGAAACAAACAATCCTACTACCATACCACTTGCAGGAGAATGGAAATATGCCCAGGGACTTGCTGCTGCAGAATACCCCGAACAGCCCAAAGCCGGCATAAATGTATCGGCACTTCCTTCGGTATTGTACAATGGAATGATTGCGCCGCTTAAAAAGCTGGCAGTGAAGGGATTTTTATGGTATCAGGGTGAAAATAATGCCGGGAGGGCTTTTCAGTACAGAACTTTGTTCCCGCTTTTGATCAACGACTGGAGAAAACAGTTTAACCAGGGCGATCTCCCTTTTATTTTTACGCAGCTCTCGGGTTACGGACCGATTACCAGTGAGCCTGTTGATCATTTTTGGGCTGAATTAAGAGAAGCACAATTGCAAACACTTTCGGTGCCCAATACAGGTATGGCAGTTACCATTGATGTGGGTGATCCGTATGATATCCATCCCCTCAATAAACAGGTAGTTGGTAAACGTTTGGCTGCCCAGGCCATGCACATGGTTTATGGCGATCAGGATCAGGCAATATCCCCACTTTACGAATCTATGCGGCTGAGTGGTGACAGTATCCGCCTTAAATTTCGCCATACAGGTAAAAATCTGATCAGTAAGGGCGGCATAACTAAAGGTTTTGCCATCGCAGGCGCTGATAAAAAATTTGCATGGGCAAATGCAAAAATTGATGGCGACGAGATCGTGGTATGGCTCTGGAAAGTAAAACCGGTTGCTGTAAGGTACGCATGGACCGGCAGTCCCGTAGAAAGTAACGGCGCCAATGTTTTTAATGCAGAAGGATTTCCCTTGTCGCCATTCAGAACAGACAATTGGAAAAGTATAACAGAAGGAAAGAAATAATACAGAATATTTTTATGATCACAAATCAAGGAGGCGAAAAGAGGCAGCTGCGATCTAACGAACTCGCGGCAGATCTTGCCATTATTGGCGGCGGGGTATCAGGAACCTGTGCCGCAATTACCGCTGCAAGGCAAGGTTTAAAGGTTGTACTGGTGCAGGATAGGCCCGTGCTTGGCGGAAATGCGAGCAGTGAGGTAAGGTTATGGATGCTGGGTGCTACATCACATATGGGAAATAATAACCGTTGGGCAAGGGAAGGTGGTGTTGTGGATGAGCTGATGGTAGAAAATATGTACAGGAACCCTGAAGGAAATCCGTTGATTTTTGATACGGTTTTGCTTGATAAAGTTATTTTAGAGCCAAATATTACTTTATTGCTCAATACCGGGGTGTATGATGTAAAGAAATCAGCCGCAGATGAACTGAGTGCCGTAAAAGCCTTTTGCAGTCAGAATTCTACCGAATATATTATACACGCACCACTTTTTTGCGATGCATCAGGAGATGGCATTGTGGCCTTTTTGGCAGGTGCGGCGTTTAGGATGGGAGCAGAGGCTAAAGAAGAATTTGGAGAACAGTTTGCGCCTACAAAAGAATATGGGGAACTGCTTGGCCATAGCCTGTATTTTTACAGCAAGGATACCGGTAAACCCGTAAAGTTTGTAGCCCCTTCCTATGCGCTGGATGATATTACAAAAATCCCCAGATTTAAAAATTTTAATGCCAGAGAGTACGGATGTAAACTTTGGTGGCTGGAATATGGAGGAAGACTGGATACGGTACATGATACCGAAAAAATAAAATGGGAACTCTGGAAAGTAGCCTACGGTGCATGGAACTATGTAAAAAACTCAGGCAATTTTCCCGAAGCCGAAAACCTTGCGCTAGAGTGGGTAGGTACCATACCGGGTAAAAGAGAAAGCCGTCGTTTCGAAGGCGAATACATCCTCAAACAACAGGATATCGTTAATCAGCAACTACATGATGACGCCGTGGCGTTTGGTGGCTGGAGCATAGATCTGCATCCGGCAGATGGGGTGTTCAGCGAGAAACCCGGTTGTAATCAATGGCATAGCAAGGGCATTTATCAGATTCCCTACCGCGCTTTGTACAGCCGCAACATCAGGAATCTTTTTCTGGCGGGAAGGATTATCAGTGCAACACATGTTGCCTTTGGCTCTACCAGGGTTATGGCTACTGCCGCCCATGCGGCACAGGCTGTTGCCATGGCAGCGAAGATCTGTAAAGACAAAAATCTGCTGCCAGCTGACATCTATCATAAAGGATTTATACCTGAACTGCAGACTGAGCTGTTGCGAAGTGGGCATCACATTCCAGATCTTGTACTTCATGATGCGCTCGACCTTGTACGCAGTGCGCAGGTTACAGCATCTTCAGAACTATTGCTGACAGGTCTTCCCGAAAGTGAACTGTTTAAGCCACTTGAGTTTTCTGTTGCACAGATGATTCCCTTAAAAGCAGGTGCAATCGGGGCTTTTGTTGTACATGCAGAAGGAGATGTGGTAACGGAGCTGGAGGTAGAACTTAGGATCAGCAGTAAAAAAAACAACCATACGCCAGATTTGACCATAGATAAGGTGTCACTGCCAATAAATGTCGGGCGCAATTGCCTGCAGATCAGCTTTGATGCGGTAATGCCTGAAGAAAGTTATGCATTTCTTACCTTTATGAAGAACCCTGATGTTAAACTGCAGTTCTCAGCGAAGCGCGTTACGGGACTATTATCCGTGTTCAATGCCATTAATAAGGACGTCTCCAATTATGGAAAACAAAGTCCGCCAGCGGATATTGGGGTAGATGAGTTTGAATTCTGGTGCCCCAAGCGCAGGCCCGAAGGGCACAATATTGCATTTAACTACGAATCTGGTATCCATGCTTTTGGTGCTGCAAATGTTACCAATGGCATAGATAGACCAGTTTCTGCGCCAAATGCATGGGTGGCCGACTGGAAAGATAAGAATCCGGCACTAACCATCAGCTGGAAAGAAATCAAGACCGTTAAACGGATCGAGTTGATGTTTGATACCGATTTTGATCATCCGATGGAGTCTGTCCTGATGGGGCATCCGGAAAATGTGATGCCGTTTTGCGTAAGGAATTATGTAATCAAAGACGATAAAGGGGCCGTTGTTTTTACTAAAACCGGTAATTATCAAACCAGGAACATCATTGAACTAACTGAGCCTTTAAATACCAGGAGCCTAACGATATATTTGGAACATCCTTCAGGTGATGTACCTGCAGCTTTGTTCTCCGTGCGTTGTTATCAATAATATTAAATAGCAGATAAATTAAATGGGAAAATTAGATTTTGTGGTAATGGCGGTTTTTGCCTTACTTATATTCGGTATCGGACTTACATTTACCCGTGTGGGTAGTAAAAGCGGACAGGCTTTTTTCGAAGCCGGGGGAGAAACACCCTGGTGGATCAATGGCTTATCCTTGTTTATCAGCTATTTTTCGGCCGGAACCTTTGTGGTTTGGGGATCTATCGCTTATAAACATGGGCTGGTTGCCAATGCAATACAGTTAACAATGGCTATCAGTGGCTTAATTGTCACCTTTTTTATTGCCGGAAGATGGAAAAAAACAGGTGTTGCAACTGCGGCTGAATACATCGGCAAACGTTTCGGTGCGGCCGAAAAACAGTTTTACACCTATATGACCTTGCTACTGAGCCTGTTCACCACTGCTGCAGTATTGTATCCGGTTGGTAAAATGGTGCATGTAGCTACCCCTTATTCGCTAGAAACCTGCATAATTGTGATCGGGTTGATCATTGTGGTATATACCGCTGCTGGCGGATTATGGGCGGTTTTAGTAACCGACGTTGTTCAGTTTGTGATACTTACAGCTGCGGTACTGATTGTGATCCCTATTGCCTTTTCCCAGATCGGCGGACCGGCAAACCTCGTGGCAAAAGCGCCGCCCCATTTTTTTGAGCCTTTTAACCAGGATTATACCTTTGGGTTTATGTTGGCTTTTATTGTTTATCAGACGTTTTATATCGGCGGAAACTGGTCATACGTGCAACGTTATACCAGTGTGTCTAATCAGAAAAACTCAAAAAAGGTAGCAGGTATATTTACCATATTGTATTTTGTAAGTCCTTTTATCTGGATGATCCCGCCGATGATCTACCGGGTGATCAATCCAAATCTTCAGGGACTGGAAAGTGAAGATGCATACATGATGTTGATCCAAAAAGTAATGCCGGCAGGTTTGATAGGGCTTGTGCTGGCCGGAATGGTTTCTGCCACATCCAGTAAAGCCAATACAACGATCAATATGGCCTCAACCGTTTTTGCACAGGATATTTATAAAAACCTGCTCAGGCCGAAAGCTTCAGAAAAAGAGGTGATCTGGATGGCCCGTTTCTTTACCCTGGTTTTTGGCGTACTAACAATTGTTGTTGCCATTTGGATTCCAAGTGCCGGGGGAATTGTTGAAGTGGTTTTAAGTACGGCCTCTATTGCAGGGGGAGCATTGTTTGCACCGATCATCTGGACACTTTTTTCTAAACGTCAAACCGGATTTTCAGTCGTTACCGCCACTGTGGCATCATTGCTGATCAACCTGTTCTTTAAAGTAATTGCACCTGGTATCTGGGGTTTAAAGCTTGATCGTACCATGGAAACCTGCATGGGAATGGGCATTCCAATAGCGGTTCTTTTGTTTTTCGAAATATATTATACTGCTAAGGGGCGTATTTCCATTAAGGTAGAAGAAATGGAGCAGGAAAAAGAGCTTACCGCGGTCCGGGTTGTAGATCCGGCCCTCCACATTGAGGCTGCAAAACAAAATAAATTCGGGATAGGTGTTATTGCACTTTCAATGGGTATTGTGGGGATAGGCATCGGGATACTTGGATATATCGCAAAGGATTTTTCAATCACAGTTATGGCTGTTGGTGGCCTGATCCTGATATCGGCAGGGTTAATATGGCGGGTAGCCAGTAAAAAGTTGGTTGTTTAATGCAAACAGTACAGAAATTTATGGAGTGGGTGCTTTTTACGATCAGGAGTACAACGCTATAAATACATGAAAGCCTTTACAAAGGCGAAATAAAAACAAAAATATATTACGATGATACGATTCTTTTTAAAGTGCAAAGGCAGCAGATTATTCATTTTTTTGCTTGTTTTTAGTCTTAATGCTTTCAGTCAAACCAATAACAATACATTACACTTATTTGTAATTGGAAATAGTTTTTCGCAAAATGCAACCACTTTTCTGCCTCAAATGGCCAAAGAAAGGGGTAAAAATTTAATTATTGGTAGGGCAGAACTTGGCGGTCATTCTTTGGAGCAACATTGGGGTTATGTAGAAAAATTTGAAAAGGATTCAACCGATGTTAAAGGAAAGCCATACGGAGGCAAATCGTTGAAAATGTTATTGTCGCAAGGTACCTGGGATGTAGTGACCATTCAACAATATTCATACCTTTCCGGCGATTCATCAAGCTACAATCCCTACGCGAAAAAGCTTGTAGACTATATTAAAAAGCTTCAACCAAATGCAGAAATCGTGATTCATCAAACTTGGGCTTACCGTGCTGATGCAAAGAAATTTGGGAGAGTTGGGCCAGGGCAATTGGCTAAAAACCAGTTGGAAATGTGGCAAAAATCTCGTGAAGCATACCACAAACTGGCAAAACAGTTTAATGCCAGGCTTTTACCTGTTGGCGATGCGTTTGAAGAAGTGGCAACCAATAAAAAATATGGCTATAAAAAGGATACAGCTTTCGATTTTGAACATCCTGTTGCATCCAATTTACCTGATCAGACTCATTCTATTAATATGGGCTATTTTTGGAACAAACAAGAATTGGCATTTGATCCAAACCATGCGAATGATGCAGGGAAATATTTAGGCGGTTTGATTTGGTACGGGATACTTTTTAAAGATTCCCCGAAAAAAATAGAATTTAAACCCACATCTGTTTCAGATGATTTTAAAAGTTATCTGCTTGAGGTTGCGAACAAGGTTATAAAGGCTTCTAAAAACTGATTTTGTTTCTTACCACTCCTTGCAGAATATCTTTACCTAATTTATTTAATGAATAGGAATTTCCCTGACCATTTAGCCAGGGAAACGCAATTTTAATAAGATACAAGTGTTGTAATGCTTGATGCAGAAAGGTTAATACCAAAGCTTCCGCCTGAAACCGCGAAGCTGTTTGAGCCAAGATTTGTGGTGCTTGTTGTAAAATAGCGGTTGAATCCATTAACTGAAATTCCGGTATAGCTAAAAGGCTGATAAGTAACTGCTGTATTTTGGTTTATGATAACAAGCACTAATTTTGTTCCGCTTTTGTATGCGGTAACATAAACACCAGTACTTGGATTTGAAGTACAACTGATTTTGGTATATCCCGGGCGGACATATCTGGCGTAATGTGCCATGATGTAACCTAATTTTTGAATATTGCCACTTTCGCTGATCGGTCCGTAACTTCTTCTGATGTACCACCATACATATGCACTCCATCCTGCATTCATGCAGTCATGGATCTCTTTGGCTGCTGTCATTGCATTTGGCCAATCTTCCCCGCTTATGCTCGAATTGGTATAATGTTCGGTCATCCACACTGGTTTGCCAATATTCCCCAGGTTATAAGGCGTTTTACCATAAATGTGGCCGCATACAAAACTGGTTTTTGATTTTGCAGTTGCATTGCTGAGATAGGTATTAATATAAGTCTGGTTCATTTGGAATGGTTCAGGTGCCATAATGGGTGCGCCGCAATTGCTACCCTGCGCAGCAACAAAGTCAGCTACTTCCGGAGCCGTAAGTTCCATAGATTCATAGTTGACCTGATAATCGGGCTCATTCGTAGGACTAATGGCCGCGAGGCCGCCAACTGCACCATTGAACGCACTTAAATGTGCGGCATAGGCAGCATAAGAAGCTGTTTTGATTTTGCCGCCTACTACGCTTCCATTGGTCTTCATCGATGCGGGTGCTGACCATGCTGAGGCGATGGCTGAGCCTCCATATGACTTGCATGCATCGATAGTTGCTTTTTCAGCAGAAAACTCTGTGGAGGAATTTGGAACACGTACGCGGACGATGCTTAAACCGATGCCGTTTGTAGGTGAAAATGCTGTACTTCTTTGAGCACTTGTTAAGTCCCCTGTCCATGCCACAATATTGGCTCCACCGAACCCTTTTATAGACTGTTGTACAGTAGAGGCGTTAATTTCGGCAGTACCTTGTACGGCGAGCGCTGCCATGCTTCCGTTAACGGAGTCCGATCTGAGCGCTGCGGTCGTTTTTTGCGGAATTAACAGTTCTGCTTCGTTGATTTCATTTTTTGAACAGCCGGCAAATAATAGTGCTGCAATGAGCACATGTGAAATTTTGTTTCTCATAAGTAGATTTGGTTAATGATTTAATTAATCAATTTTAAATAAATCAAGCGTTAGCGGATACTTCATATGGTTTTTTTTCTGACACATATGTTGAAAGACTGAGGTTTTGTTGCCCCTCACAATCAAGAGGATTAGCGTTGCTACATTTAACTAGGGGATTTATGTGTAAAATTTGAACAGAAAATTTAAATTTGAATAGATGAGCAAACGAGTGTTTGATGAGTCCTTTAAGAAAGCGGCTATAGATTTATCCAATAGCCGAGGGGCTATAAAAGGAGTTGAATGATGCCCAAATAGAACGCGATATATTAAAATAGCCAATAAAGTAGATATTTAATTTATGCCTTGTCCATATGTCGTCAAATAACCAATACCAATCTGGCAGTGCTACCCGTTTACGCAGGCTTATTGCCTTGCTTACCGTTTTGCAGACCAAGCGAATTGTAACCGCAACTGATCTTGCAACCCGGTTTAATGTTAGCACAAGAACTGTTTACAGGGACATCAAACTATTGGAAGAGGCCGGTGTTCCGGTTTTTACAGAAGAAGGAAAAGGATTTTCATTGGTAGAGGGTTATAAAGTACCCCCATTGTTGTTTACAGAAAGCGAAGCAGCAGCTGTTATCACTGCTGAAAAACTCGTTGCCGGTAATAACGATGATTCACTGGTTAGAAATTATCGCAACGCGACAGACAAGGTAAAAGCTGTACTGCGTTATGCGGAAAAAGAGAAAATGAACCTACTCTCTGAACGTGTAAAAGTGTATGTTAATACCGATGAGAAGCCATCGAGCAGTCATTTAGCGGAGTTGCAACAGGCACTAACCGATTATAAGCTCATTAAAATCGAATACTGCGCTTTAAAAGAAAATGAAATTACAGAGCGTGTAGTCGAGCCTTTTGCTTTGTTTTATGCGGCAAACAAGTGGTTGTTACTTGCCTTTTGCCGGTTGCGGAAGGATTACCGTTTTTTTAGGATTGACCGGTTCCAGTCCTTTTATATCCTTAACGAAAGATTTGAGCCACATAAAATGACGATCTCTCAATACCTCAACAGACTGGCAGAAGATAGCATACATCTCTAGCGCTACAGTTTTTTTGTTTTCTGAACCGTCGGGTTATTCCAGCTTCTTAATTTGTCTAAATGCGCACCGGTTAATAAAAAATCCCAAGTTGAAAACACCTATGACAGAGAGTTGTCACAGTAGCTTGTATTTTTGATCTATTACGAAATTTAACCTATAGCATTATGAATATCATATCTGGAGGAACGGGGCAGATCGGATCTGCCTTAGCAAAAGCCTTGCTCAAAAGCGGCGAGGCGGTAACCATTATTTCCCGAAGCTCGAAGTCTGCAGCTGATTGGCAAGCTAAAGGCGCAAAATTTGCAGTTGCAGATATTTATGACACCGAAGGTTTGCACGGGATCTTTCAAACAGGAAAAAACATTTTTGTACTGAATCCGCCTGCTGACCCGTTGACGGACACGGACCTTCAGGAAAGGAAAACGGTCGCTTCCTTAGTGGAGGCCTTAAAAGGAACGCAGGCAGAAAAGATAGTTGTTGCTTCGACACTAGGGGCACGGTCTGGCAGCAGGATTGGTGATCTCAATACTTTGTATGAACTTGAGCAAGGAATAGGGACTCTTGGATACCCTTATCAGATCATCAGATCAGCCTATTACATGAGCAATTGGGCATCATCGTTGCCGATCATAAAAAAAACCGGCGAACTTATATCGTTCTTTCCAAAAGCGCTTAAGATACCGATGGTCGCGCCTCAGGACATTAGGGATTGGCGGCAAGGTTTATGACAACCAAGAACGGACCGGAGTTGAATGCCATAGTAGGCCCGGAACTTTATTCACCACAGGATGTAGCGGACGGGTTTTCTGATGCACTGGGCAAGAAGGTAAGCGTAAAAGTGATTCCGAAGCAGCAATGGACTAATGCTTTTAAATCAGTGGGATTTTCTGATGAGGCCGCTGCGTCTTATGCGGCTATGACCGAAATAGCAGCTAATGATATCCAGGTACCAAAGAACGCCTTAAGGGGAGAAATTACGCTACAGCAGTATATCCATGATCTGGTAAAAGAATAATACAGAAACTGACCGATCCGCCCAGGTCACAATATATTTCATCACCTACCAATGAGGCGGACAGTAAATTTGTTATTAATACCTTAACAGGTAAATAATGTAACTATGAATTGGATTTTATTAGCAATAGCCGGCCTATGTGAAGTCGCTTTTGCATCATGCCTCGGTAAGGCAAGGGAAGCGACCGGAAGCGCTGTTTATCTATGGTACCTTGGCTTTTTTATAACCATGTCTCTTAGTATGCTTTTATTAATGAAAGTTACACAGACTATGCCTATTGGAACTGCCTATGCTGTGTGGACAGGCATTGGCGCTGTAGGTACAGTTGTGGTTGGCATACTTGTGTTTAAAGATCCAGCTACTTTCTGGCGCCTCTTTTTCCTGAGTACGTTGGTGATATCACTGATTGGACTTAAACTTGTAGCGGAATAGTTTTGCAGTCTTGATTTAGGTCAGGGTCATGCATTCAAATTTGTTTTTATTGAAGCATGACTCGACCTACTCAGTGTTAACTGGATTACCAGCTTGAACAAGATTATTTTACAGGCATAAGCTCTTTTTTAATGCAATAAAGTGTCTGAATTCTCAAAGCTCGATTCAGATCAGATATCTTGATTGATCCTGTTGTTGTCATGTTCAACTACTTCTCAGAAGATTTTTTGAGCTGAAATGATGAATCTTTTGCCGTATTGTGAAATCAGGTCAAGTTGCGAAAGTTTGTAGATTACTTGGGTAAGGGCACAAGATGATCAAAATTGAAAATTCTCTTTTTCCAAACACCGAAAGGCAGTTTAACCGAAAAGTGCCAGGGCGAAATTGTTTGTAATTGTAAGCAACCTTTAAATATTTATGGTGTCTTTTGGTGTAATTTAGTGTCCTTTTTATTTTATACACCTATGAAAAAGTTTTTTCTGCTCTTCGCTACTGCACTCTTCTCTACCTTTTCAATGGCTCAAAACTTTAAAAAGCAAGCTAAATCGGTTGATAGCCTTTTCGGGCAGTATGTCGATGGCAAAAAATCGGGAATTAGTATAATGGTGATCAGTGACGGGCGAAAGCTTTATAACCGGTCTTTCGGATATGCTGATATCGGTAATTTGGGAAAAGCCAATTCATCTACCAATTACCGGATTGCCTCTGTAACTAAATCCTTTACGGCTATGGCCTTATTGATGTTACGCGACCAAGGTAAGTTAAGTCTCGATGATAAGCTCAGCAGTTTTTTTCCCAACTTGCCTGCCTTTGCGAGTAAGATTACTGTCAAACAGTTGATTAACCATACTTCCGGATTAATGGGCTACGGAGATGCTCGAACTAAAGAGCCGCTAAAAGATATAGATGTGCTGCACCTTATAGAAAAGCAGGATAGCACCAGGTTTACTCCAGGTTCAAGGTTTTCTTATAGTAATTCTGCTTATGTGCTTTTGGGCCTCATTGTAAAACAGGTATCTGGATTGATGCTTGATGAATTTGTGCGCAAACATATTTTTCTTCCACTAGAAATGAAAGGCTCTACTTTTAATAATTTAGCAGGAAAGATTCCAAATCGGGCTTATGGCTATAACCTTCGGGATGGCAAATTGCTGCTGGAGGACCAAAGCAATGCGAGCTATCTTCAGGGTGATGGTGGGATTTATTCCTCGATAAATGATTTTTATTTCTGGGACCAGGCACTTTACACCGATAAACTGGTAAAAAGACAGACCCTGGAGGAAATCTTTAGGCCAAGTTCGCAGGAGGCACCGGGCATAAACTATGGCTACGGTTGGTATATTGAAGAACGCTATGGCACTAGGCGAATTTTCCACAGTGGGGGAACGACAGGTTTTTCATCCTATTATGTAAGATATCCAGAGAAAAAATTCTCAATTGTTGTCTTTGCTAATCAGGATGAAGGACTTGCCCTTGAACCAATTGTGAACGCGATCGAACGTATTTACCTCCTAGGTGAAAACTCGGAAAAGTAATTGGATTGGTCGATAGCCAATCCACAAAATTTAAACTTTTAATGATTTTTTCTTTTCCAAATCCATCTATTAATACTAATCGCGCCAGCTAATCGGCTTTTGCGAATCTTTGATCATTTAATATTCATCTTTTATTCTCAAATATTTCTTTAGTAAATACGCAGTACTAATCAAATTCGGGTATTGTAGTGGAAAGGTGTTGGATTGCTTGCAGAAGAATGAGTTTATTTCAATCTGCCATTTCATCAATCTTGCTGGCATATACGCGACAAGAGGTCTTAAATTTCGGCTAAAAATTCATTTTGTACAAAACTGAACCATTTCTGTACAAAACCGAACCCTTCGGGTAGGCAGTTTAGCTAGTTTTGGACTCACCAAATACAATAGCTACAAATTATTATGAGATCGATCGGCGAACATTTTCGCATACTGTTGGAAATTCTCCAATACCACAAACAGCATCCAATTAAACCACTGCCGGGTCAGGAGAAATCAACAATTAAATAACAGGTATAACTGATGAAACAAAAAATACTACGCCTATTCCTTTTAACGTTCCTAACTATCCCCGCAATCGCCCAAAGGAGGCTTAGTGTTACTTCGCCCGATGGGCGGTTGCAAGTGGGTGTTCTCCTTACTGATACTATTGGCTATCAGCTGTTTCACGATGGCAGACTAATACTGAGTGCTAATGCCATCGCCATGAAACTGGGTAATGGAAACGCCTTTGGGATCAGATCCCAATTGAAGCAGGCCAAAACCACGCTTGTTAAAGAAAAAATTGACGCACACTTTTACAAAAGAAGCCGGATAAATGACGAATATTCGGAATTAACACTTGGTTTTAAACAAGATTTCAAACTGATTTTCCGGGTTTATAACGAAGGAATGGCCTATCGTTTCGTATCCAATGGTAAAAAAGACTTCATCGTAAATGAAGAACTGGCATCGTTCCGATTTCCTAAAGATTACAAAGCCTACATTCCGTATGTAAAAACAAAGGAGAAGACGCTCGAAGGACAATATTTCAACTCATTTGAAAACACATATGACTACACTCTTCTGAGTGAAATGAACAGGGATAAACTGGCTTTTTCTCCGTTGGTGGTAGAACTTGATGGCGGGAAGAAACTATGTTTAGCCGAGGCAGATCTGCAAAGCTATCCTGGTATGTATCTTTATAATCCTGGTGGCACCACCACCCTGGAAGCAAACTTTGCACCTTATCCCAAATCTACAAAGCAAGGCGGACATAACCAGCTGCAACAGATGGTAACCTCCCGCCAGCCTTATCTGGCTAAAAGCAAGGCCCAAACAAAATTTCCCTGGCGTATTGCCATCGTAACCACAACTGATAAAGCATTGGCTGACAATGATATGGTTTATAAACTGGCAGAACCGAGCAGGTTAAAAGATGTTTCATGGATAAAACCAGGAAAAGTGGCCTGGGAATGGTGGAACAATTGGGGCATCAGCAAAGTAAACTTTGTTACAGGCGTAAATAATCAAACCTATAAGGCTTATATCGATTTTGCATCCAAAAACGGAATTGAATATGTTATTCTAGACGAAGGTTGGGCGGTAAACCTGAAAGCCAGTTTATTTGAGGTTGTACCCGAAATTAACCTGAAGGAGCTTGTTGCCTATGGAAAATCTAAAAATGTAGACCTGATCCTTTGGGCCGGATACTACGCTTTTGAGCGGGATCTGGAAAAAGTTTGTAAACATTATTCGCAATTGGGAATAAAAGGTTTCAAGATCGATTTTATGGATCGTGATGACCAGGATATGGTCGATTTTCATTACCGTGCGGCAGAGATAGCTGCTAAATATAAACTGCTTGTTGATTTTCACGGAACCTATAAACCAACAGGCCTGAACCGCACTTTCCCAAATGTAATCAATTACGAAGCGGTGAACGGCCTTGAGCAAATGAAATGGACTGGGCCTGAAATGGATATGGTTACCTATGATGTTACCATGCCCTTTATCAGGATGATTGCAGGCCCCGTTGATTATACCCAGGGAGCCATGCGTAACGCAACCAAACGAAGCCATAGGGGGATAAACGATGAACCGATGAGCCAGGGAACCCGCTGTAGGCAGCTGGCCGAATATGTGGTATTTGAATCGCCATTGAATATGCTTTGTGATAGCCCCGATAATTATGAAAGGGAGCAGGAATGCACTGACTTCATCAGCGCAATCCCCACAGTATGGGACAACACCATCGTGCTTAACGGCGAGATTGGAAAGTATATCACTACCGCACGCAAAAAGGGCGATACCTGGTATTTGGGATCGTTAACCAACTGGGATGCCCGCAAGCTAGAACTTGATCTCAGCTTCCTTGGTGCAGGAGATTATGCAGCAGAGATTTATCGTGATGGCGTAAACGCCGATAAAATAGCATCCGATTACAGAAAAGAGCGGATCACTATTCCTGCCAATCGCAAACTACCCATTACCATGGCCCAGGGCGGAGGTTTCGCTATGAAAATCATTAAAAAGTAAACTAATAATTTATGAAGCTAAGCAAAACCATTTTTTCTTTGCTAATACTACTGTGTTGCTTGCAGTCCAACACTTTTGCGCAGGACATTTTGGTCAATGTATATGGAAGAAAAACGCAATCTCTTAATGGGAAATGGGATGCCATTATAGATCAATACGATCAGGGGAGAAAGAACAGAATTTACCTGAACAAAAAACCTGTAGGTAAAACAGATTTTTATGAATATTCCTTTGATGGCGGACTAAAACTAAATGTACCCTCTGATTGGAACAGCCAGTTGCCTGAACTGAAATACTATGAAGGCACCGTTTGGTATGCAAAACATTTTGATGTACCTAAAGCGCAAAATGGACGCTTGTTTATTTATTTCGCAGCGGTAAGTTATCGCTGTAAGGTTTACCTCAATGGAAAAGAAATTGCTGAGCATGAAGGCGGTTTTACGCCTTTTCAGGTGGAGGTAACAGACTTGGTGAAGATGACAGATAATTTTTTAGCCCTGGAGGTAAATAATACCCGGACTACTGATGCCATACCTGCAAAATCGTTCGATTGGTGGAATTATGGCGGCATTACGCGTGATGTAATGCTGGTATCAATGCCGAAAATTTATATCCATGATTATTTTATTCAGCTGGATAAACAGCGTAACAATCAAATCAATGCCGTGGTTAAAATTGCTGGTAGCCAGGCAAATGTAGCGGTAACTGTCGAAATTCCTGAGTTGAAAATTAAACAAAAGCTGGTTACAGATCAGCAGGGAATCGCCAGGGCTACAATCAACAATATAAAACAGTTGCAGCGCTGGTCGCCTGAATCGCCCAAGCTTTATAGCGTACGCGTATCAACTGCCGAAGATGTGGTAAATGAAATGATCGGTTTTAGAAACCTCGCTGTAAAAGGAACCGAGATTTACCTCAATGATAAACCGGTTTTTTTAAAATCTATCAGCTTTCACGAAGAGATTCCACAGCGCAAAGGTCGCGCTTTTTCTGAGGCCGATGCCGTGATGCTTTTGTCTGAAGCGAAGGCATTGGGTTGTAACATGATCCGTTTGGCACATTATCCTCAAAATGAATATACGGTACGTGCGGCCGAAAAAATGGGCTTTTTATTGTGGGAAGAGACTCCTATCTGGCAGGGAATTGATTTTGAAAATCAGGAAACCAGAAAAAAGGCCGGAACCATGATAAAGGAAATGGTGATGCGGGATAAAAACAGATGTGCCCTCTCATTTTGGGGCATGGCAAATGAAACACAGCCTTCAAAAGCCAGGAATGAATTTTTGAAATACCTGATCAAATGTTCAAAGGAGATTGATAGCACCCGGTTAATCACAGCTGCATTCGATTTAGTAAAGTTTGATCGCAACAGGCAATGTTTTGTTATGGATGATCCTTTCATTAAAGAGATAGATGTGGTAGCTATCAATAAATACATGGGCTGGTATCATCCCTGGCCGGTTACACCTGATAAGGCCATTTGGGATGTAGCTCGAAATCAGCCTTTAATTATCTCCGAATTTGGCGCAGAAGCCTTGTACGGAAAAACCGGAGAGGCTGATGTAGCGAGCTCATGGAGTGAAGATTATCAGGCCCAGCTGTATAAAGACAACCTGGAGATGTTTAAACACATTCCAAACCTACGTGGAATTTCTCCCTGGGTATTGTTCGATTTTCGATCACCTTTCCGTTTTCATCCTACTTACCAGGATGGCTGGAATAGAAAGGGCCTTGTTTCAGACCAGGGATTCCGCAAAAAAGCATGGTATATCATCGCAGACTATTACAAAAATATAAAGTAATCATTTAATCTGAGGAGATATGTTTTAAGCCTCCAGAACTGCTTAAAGCAGGAAAACGTGCGTCTGAGTAAGCAACCCGTATTTCGTTAAAATTATCATAACAAATGCCTTTTAGCGCCTCCTTTGTACAAAAGCAAACCATTTCTGTACAAAAACGAACCCTTTGGAATGGGCTTTAGCGGTAGTTTTGTACTAACCAGATATCACAACCAAGTAATATGAGCATTCAACAGATCATTGATTTTCGGGCAGTTGTCATCTCCGCCAAGTCTGAGCAAAATATCAAAGTTGCTGGCAAATCATCAGGCCCATGATAAACATCCAAGCTCTTTAAGCTCATGCCTACCGGGAGCAAAAAAAATAATAATTCGAATACTAACCAATATATAATTCTACATGATAAAAAAAATACTACTTAGGCTCCAGGGCCACATTATAATGCTTGTGCTGCTTTTATTGATGATAAACATCGGTTATGCGCAGGACCTGAAAAAAATAACCGGTAAAGTTACCGATGAGAAGGGCGAGGTGCTCGTTGGGGTTTCCGTAAGGGTTAAAGGAAGCAATACGGGTACTTCGACTGATAAAGACGGAAATTATACCTTGCAGGCGGCTCCCGCTGCAGTACTGGTATTTTCTTATGTGGGTTTTGGCAACCAGGAAGCCAGCGTAAATGCCTCAGGGATAGTTAATGTAAAAATGGCTGGCGATAAACAACTTGATGAAGTAGTAGTTGTAGGGTACGGTACCGCCAAGAAAAAAGACCTGACCGGCGGGTTGGCTGTAGTAGGAAAGGAGCAGATCAATATGGTTTCTACACCAAACCTTATGGATCGTTTGGTTGGCCAGGTAGCAGGTTTTAATATCACAACAGGAAATGCTGCTCCAGGTCAGGACCAGGCTTTACTGATCCGTGGAGAAAACTCATTATCGGCCAATAACTCACCGCTAATTGTTTTAGACGGTATACCTTACAGCGGATCTTTGGTAGACCTTGATCCAAATAATATCGAAAACCTGACCATTTTAAAAGATGCATCGGCGGTGGCCATTTATGGTGCCCGTGGATCCAATGGTGTAATTCTCATCCAGACCAAAAGAGGGATGTTGGGTAAAGCACAGGTTGCCTATCGCGGACAATTGGGCTTTGCTGAGCCAATGCAGCGGATTGATGTAATGGGACCAAACGAATTTATCCGATTGAAACAGGATATCGGCCGTTTAAAATCAGGGTATACCGGCGATCAGCTTGATCCTGTTGCCGGAAACATCATGAGTGTAACCGAGCGCGAAAACTATAAAAACGGCATTACCCATAACTGGCAAGACTATATCTTTAAAAGGGGAATAACGATGGACCATCAGTTAAGTATCTCTGGTGGCACGCAAAATACCAAGTACATGGCGGCAGCTTCTTCGCTCAGTCAGGAAGGGGTGGTTTATAATTCGAAGCTTTCGAGACTGAATGTTACCGCCAATATCGACCAGACCTTTAATAATTGGTTAACTGTTGGCCTTGGAACCCAGTTTTCGCAAAGAAGTGATGGAGGTATTACGCCAAACATTGAACATGCCGTCAAAATGAGCCCTTATGGTAAATACATAGATGCTGCGGGTTATTATGTTCCCGAGCCTATGGAGTCTGCGCTCATTGTTAACCCCATGCGTAATGTGAATGCAGACCAGGATAGAATAAACCGTAGCTTTTTTCTCAGTGGTTATGCTGATATTAAATTGCCCTTGAAAGGACTTTCTGCACGCTCGAATTTCGGTTACAACTACAGGAGCAGCTTTACGGGCACTTACTATGGAAGAGACACTTTTGACGGTCGCGAGCAGGCCGGTTTAGTTGGCGGTAGGGCATCTATCAATAATGGGCATTATAACGATTATACCTGGGAAAACGTACTTAAGTATGAACGCACCCTCGGCGATCACCGTTTTGATGCTACAGGCTTATTTAGTATGCAACAAACCAAAAGTGTTAGTTCATCGCAGAGCGGTGAGGGCTTTGTAACCGACAACACCAGTTATTACATGATGAGTACAGCCGCACGCAACCTCATCATGTCCTCAAGTTTATCAGAAACAGCGCTTTTATCTTACATGGGGCGGATCAATTATGGCTATAAAGGGAAATATATGGTAACCTTTACCGGCCGTTCGGATGGTGCTTCTGTATTTGGTGAAAACAATAAATATGCTTTTTTTCCATCAGCTGCACTGGCATGGAATATCGGTGAGGAAAGTTTTATTAAAGATAAGCTAAACTGGGTCGATTTACTCAAACTAAGAGTCTCCTATGGTGCTAATGGTAACCAGGCCATCACGGCTTACCGAACATTAGATCGCCTTTACTCGAACGTAAAATACATCTGGGGCGATGGCGGAACGGCTGTAAATACTGCTTACCTTGCCGGCGATGGCGTTGGTAATCCCAATCTGAAATGGGAAACAACTTATACCACAAACGTTGGTCTGGATTTTCAGTTGTTTAAAAACCGTTTAAGCGGTACAATTGATGCCTATCTGTCGAGAACCAAAGATTTACTGATGACCCGTACCGTTCCAATCATGAACGGCTACAGCAGGATTTGGGATAATATCGGCCAAACCCAAAATAAAGGATTTGAGATTACCTTAAACTCGCTCAATATTGATGCTAAGAACTTTAAATGGAATTCGACAGCTGTTTTCTCCTTAGACCGCGATAAGATTGTAGAACTCAGGGGCGATGGACTGGACGACGTAAATAACAGTTGGTTTATTGGTAAACCGCTGCGTGTTTTTTACGATTATAACATGGTTGGCATTTGGCAAAAAGGCGAAAACTATACCGTTCAGCAAGGCGCGGCAGCAGGCGCTGCCAAATTAGAAGATGTGGACGGTAACGGCCTCATCGATTCTAAAGACCGCAAAGTTATTGGTTCTAAGATGCCAAGGTATACCGCCTCATTAAGCAACAGGTTAAGCTACAAAAACTTTTACCTCTCGGCACTGGTAACCGGGGTATTTGGCGTTTGGCGCGATGATAATATGGCCAATATCAGTTCGTGGACTTTCGGAATAACCAATTATGTACACAATGCCAATTACTGGACGCCAGAAAATCCGGAAGCAACTATTGTTTCGCCGGGATACAACAATAATTTCGGGCATGGCTACTATAAAAAAGTTTCTTATGTACAGGTAAAAAATATCACCCTCGGGTATCGAATAGCACAACAGCTGGCCAAAAAGCTTGGTGTAAATGGTATTGATGTTAACGTGAGTGTTAACAACCTAAATACAATTTCGAACATCAGGCAGGTACTTAACTATGATAATACCTGGATGGCTTCATATCCGACTGCACGGTCTTATATGTTCGGTTTAAACGTAAATTTCTAACGCTTTTTATCACATGAAAAAAATTATAAAAACAGGATTGGCACTCATCATATTGTTTTCGGCAATGGGGTGTAAAAAATTTCTGGTAGAAGATTTGAAAACAGAGTTGGCACCAACCAATACTTATACCAGTACCTATGGCTTTGAAGTAGGAAGCGCTGGCTTATACGCCCTTACCCGCTCAGAATACAATACTTTTGGCGAAGGCGGTGCATACCTTCATAATGGTGCATGTCCTTACGAGGCTTTACAGGCTGCTACAGATATTGCCGATGTAATCAACAGCGATGCATCACTGCTGCCTTTTGCCAATCTCACGTTAAACTCATCAGAAAGGTTTGTTGGCACTTACTGGAACTGGGCATACAGCATTATCTCATCGGCCAATTTAATGCTCATTTATTCGGAAAAAAATACCAACTGGGATTCCCCTTCCGATAAGGAACGTTTTCAGGCAGAGGCCAGATTTTTCCGCGCATACGCTTATCGCACCTTAGTCTATTTATATGGAGACGTACCCTATGTAGAAACCATTTTATACGATTTTAAACTCAATTTTACCCGTACACCAAAAGCAGAGGTTTTGGGGCATATCATAGACGATTTGACTTTTGCCAGCCAGCACTTACCTGCAAATCCAGATCAGGTAAAAGATGGGAAGCTTACCAAATGGGCTGCTTACCATTTACTGAGCGAAATGCACCTACTGAACAAAGCCTATGTACCTGCTGAGCAAGCTGCACTCGCGGTAATCAACAGTGGCTATTATGGTTTAATGAAAACACGATTTGGCGTAAATAAAGATAAGGCTGGAGATGTTTTCAGTGATCTTTTTCTGGAGAATAACCAGAACAGGTTAAAAAATGCAAACCGGGAAAGTATCTGGGTTTTGCAGTTCGAATTTAATACTGTAGGCGGTGGTACCAATTCTGACGATTGGAGCCGCAGGGCCTGGAACCCAAATTATTCTACCATGACGGGTTTCGTTTTAGCAGATACCCTGGGTGGAAGAGGCCTGGCACAGCTTACCCCGATGAAGTGGTGGGTTGGAACTGCAGGCACAAATGCTACAGGTAATGTTCCGGGGATTTTTGAAGCAACAGATATCCGTAATTCCAATTATAACATCAAGCGCAACTGGTACTATAATAACCCTGGCGAAACCTCACTGTATGGCAAAAAAGCAAATATTACCGAACAGACCTGGTTTTCTACCAAAAGTTTATTTCCGGCAATTACTAAGTTTTTTTACGGACGGGCAGAAAACCTTGGGCTAACCGGAAGTTATAAAGACCGGGTGAAATTTAGACTGGCAGAAACCTATCTGCTGCTTGCAGAAGCTTATTTAGGACAAGGAAACCCGGCGAAAGCCGCCGATGCTGTAAATGAGGTGCGTAAACGTGCTGGTGCCTCGGTAGTAGGCGCAGGCCAGATGACCATGGATTTTCTCCTCGATGAACGCATCAGGGAACTGGTGGGAGAGGAAAGCCGCCGTTTTACATTAGTACGTACCAATAAACTGGTAGATCGGGTAAAACTTTATAATACGGCAATTAAAGACAAGGTGATGGACTTTCATGCCTTATGGCCAATTCCACAGTCGATTATCGATGCAAACCGCGATGCAGTGTTTCCTCAAAACCCGGGTTACGGTAAGTAATGATAAGTGTGCTAAAATAGAACAAGTTAAAATGAATACTTATGCTATTATATCAGATGAAAAAAAATAGATTTTTATATAAAATATGGCTTTTACTGTTCCTGGCGATCGGTTTTACAGCCTGCAAAAAAGGAATCAGCGACATTGAAAAAGTTGAAGAGCAATTGGCACTGCAGCTGTCTTCGGCGAATATAACACTTGATGAAAATAACCTCAGCAAAGACATTGTCACCTTCAAATGGCATCCGGCGAGGCCGCAATCAGATGATCATTTAGTTTCTTACGTAACCAAACTGGATTTGGTTGGAAACAACTTCGGGTCGGCTACCGCCATTATGAATTACGAAGATGATGGAACATTTAGCAGAAGTTTCACTTCTGAACAATTGCAAAACTGGGCAAATCAGAAATGGGGCATTCCTACCAACAAGTCCTTTACACTGGAGTTCAGGGTTATTGCACAATGGGAGGGTGGCGCCACGTTTGAATCGCCTGAAGTAAGAACAGTACAGGTTAACGTAACACCTATCCGAACAGTTGTTTTTGATGCCGATAAAATATTTTTGGGTGGAAGCGCTGTTCCTGGATTAAGCAAGGTTGAAATGCCTAAAACTTTAGAGAATTTAAATCAGTATGCCTACCTGATCGACCTACAGCCTGGCGAGCTGCAAATCCCTGTAGAGTATAATGGTGCAACAAATTATATTGCCTCTGCGGATGCGGCTACGACGGTAAAAGACGGGACCGTTATCGGCATAAAAATGCGTGAAACCTCCTTTTCATGGAAAATTGAGACGGCGGGGAAATACCGCGTTGTGGTAAACATGCAAAAGGCAACCGCAACCATCTATTCTCCGGCCCAGGCATTGGCACCAAAGGTTGTAACCTGGAACGGAGATGGTGGAATTGCCCAAACAACCACCATTGCCGAGTTATGGATGCACGGAGCTGTTAATAGTTTTGGAACCCCCATAAAAATGGACTGTAAAGTGAGTCTGGCCGATCCGCAGATTTTGGTGTACACCGGAGGCAGGGTGGGTAAAACCAAGTTTATTGTTTATGGAGGCAATGATAACAATAAAAATCTGGCCTACGCATTTAGTTGCCCACTTACCGCCACAGGTACTGCACAAGAACTTACCCTCCTGCAGGGTACTGTTGCACCGCTATCTGGCGGGTTCACCAGTGCACAGCGCAATTCTTATTATACTATTCCATCTGGTACAAATGTGATTGTATTCGATCTGCGTAATATGACCATACTGGCAGAAAAACGATGATACAGTTAGTGATGGGACCTCAAAAAATAAAAGATGAAAAAAATGAATTATAAAATACTGATTTCACAAGCATTATTAGCCCTGATGGGTGTTATGGGCTTTGCCTGTAAAAAAAATGGCGACGAACAAACGGCTAAGGCCGAAGGTACTTTGGTTAAACCTAAGTACAACAGGAGTGCTGTATTTCGCAACCCGCTTAACGGTTGGGTAATGTACGGCTCGGGTTCTGGTAACGAATCTTATTGGGATACCGAATATTATGTTCCCGATTTAGGAAAAAAAGTAAAGGCGATAGATTATGCTTCAGCCTGTTATATCCGAACCAGCTGGGCGACATTCAACCCCTCAAACGGCGTTTATGCATGGAGAAATCCAGGTTCAGCACTTTATAAAATGATTAAAGGTGCAGAAAGCAGGGGTTTGCCGATTGCTTTTAGAATTGTTGTGGATGGCCGCGACCAGGGTTTAAATACCCCGCAGTTTGTATTCGATGCCGGAGCGAAGTATTACCTGGAAGACAGTAAATTTCCCAGCCGCCGTACGCCTTATCCTCAGGATCCGGTTTTCCAGCAATATTATGCCAAATTTATCGAAGAACTGGCCAAGGATTTCAACGACCCGGTTCGCACTTCTTTTATCGATGCCTATGGCTTGGGTAAATGGGGCGAGGCACACAATGTAATCTATGAAGATCCCAATACCTCAACTGGCGCAAATACCGAAGCACTTAAGGAGCAGGTTTTTGACTGGGTAACCAATCTCTATACAAAAAATTTCGATAAAGTGCCAATGGTAATCAACTATCACCGCTTAATCGGCCATCCGGCAAGTTGGGGTGCAGCCAATGCAAACAGCGATAAACTTTTAGTGAAATCGATTAACAAAGGTTACATTTTAAGACAGGATGCTTTCGGCATGAGTGATTACTACCAAAGCTGGGAAAAAAACTTTGCCAAAACATGGAGTTTTAAATGTCCGGTTATTATGGAAGGCGGCTGGATTACCACAGGCACCCACCGCTACTGGACCGATCCGAATGGTAAATACAGGGAAGATCATCCTGAAGATGTGCGCCAGGGTGAATTTGATGCCTCGGCAGACGCAGCAGTGAACATGATGGATTTTCGTGTTGGAGAAATTGAAAGTTGGTTTACCAAGGCATTTAACTTAACACAGCGCTTTGTTTCTGAAGGTGGCTACCGTTTATATCCGGATCAGGTGTATCTGCCCGAAAAATTGGTCAGTGGAAGCGAAACCACTATTACACACCGTTGGAGAAACATGGGTTGGGGTTACTTTCCAAACAACATTAAGCAATGGAACTTTAAATATAAAGTGGCTTTTGCACTCCTTGATGGTAATAACAACGTGAAGAAAATCTTTGTTGATACCAAAGCAGAACCATCAACCTGGCTAAAAAATAACCCTGCTACATACGAATTTAAGCTAAACGCAGGCGTTCCTGCAGGAAATTATACCTGGGCAGTAGCCATTGTTGATACCACAAAAGAAAATCAACCGGGGATAAAAATTGCCGTAAATGGCGATTTAACTTCCACAGGATGGCTGAAGCTGATGGATGTAGCTGTTCAATAAGAAAATCTTTCGAAGCGCTTATTTACTTTAGGATAAACGAGCGCTTCGATCTTAGAAATTATCGAACACCATCATTTAATGATTTCCCTTCCAGGCGTGTAACATCGTCAATATAATAGAGAATAGAAATCGAAATAAATTTATAGATAAAAATTTTAGTGGTAATTTCAAAATCCAATACTTTACCTGCTTCTGCTTTAACCTTATGGATATCCGGAAAATCATTTGTTTGCTGTTTTGTTTCAGTGCATTTCTGTTAAAGAGTGCATTTGCGATTGATATTTCCAGGTATCGTTTTCACGTGATGCCCGAAACATTCTATTATGGAGGCATTCAGAGCATCACTAAGGACAGCCTGGGGCGAATTTGGTATACCGGCCCTGATGCTGTTTTTATGTATGATGGAAACAGCTTTTATCAGTTAAACGAACTGGCCTCATTAAGTAACCCTAAGGTAAAGTGGGCTTATGGCTCGCTT
This sequence comes from Pedobacter sp. 22163, assembly GCF_052045595.1. NCBI lineage: Bacteria > Pseudomonadati > Bacteroidota > Sphingobacteriia > Sphingobacteriales > Sphingobacteriaceae > Pedobacter > Pedobacter sp. 22163. The sequence continues at coordinate 845,705 of NZ_JBQEPM010000002.1, forward strand.
GTAACCGATAAAAAGGGCGGATTGTTTTTGGCAACCAACCACGGTTTGTTGAGGTTTAATTACGAGCGGTTTAAATTTGATTTAATTCTTCCGGGGAAAATCCGCTCAATCTGTGTGCATGACGATGGGAGTGTTTACATGCTCTCTGGCGATAGCTTGTTAAAGTATAATCGGCAAAATAAGGTTGTCAAAAAAAATAAACTGCCTACCAGCAAGTATTTCAATAGCGTAATTAGCCTGAAGGGTAATATTTATCTCTCGCAGGAAAATTTACTGTATAGGTTCGATACCAAAACATCGCGCTTTACTGTTTTTGCCGATTTGGGCAAAACCTCCTATGTAGTTAACGATGCAGTGGCCTATCAGGGCGATTATTATTTCCTTACACAATATGGTGGCATATTCATTACCGATGCGAAGGGAGCAATTAAAAAAAATATTCCAATAGTGGCCGGAGGGAACCAGGCAACTATGGCTAAAAAGATTTTCATCGATCAGGTCGGAATGATGTGGATCGCTACACAGTCGGGACTTCTGCTTTACGATCCGAAGACAGAAACAAGCAAACTGCTCAAAATGAACCTGAACGATGCTTTTTCCCTGCCAAATAATTCAATCTGGACCATTTATGGCGATCCGGATCAGGGCGCCTGGATTGGAACTTATGGTGGCAAAATTGCTTATTGTTCACTCTATGATGCATATGTGCGCTATTTTACACCGAGTTCTGGAGGGCTCAATCATCCAATAGTTAGCGGTTTTCAGGAAGACGATCTGGGCAATGTTTGGATTGCAACCGAGGGCGGCGGGCTTAATTATTGGAACAGAAAAGAAGATACTTTCCGCCATTTCACCAAAGGCGAAGCCAACTCCATCAATTCGAACATGGTAAAGCGCTTAAAATTCGATCCTGAGCGAAAACACCTTTTTGTATCTTCTTTTAGTGGTGGCATTTCTGCCTATGAAATGGCGACCGGGCGCTTTAACAACCTGAACATACGCTCGCCAGAAAGTAAACAGCCCTTAACCGTGTATGATTTTGTACGCGATGCCGAAGGTACCTGGTGGATGACTGATCCTGATAAAACCTTTTTTCACCGGAAGAAAAACCAGCCAGCGTCAGCAACTGAAATCGTGAAACTTATTGGTTTAAATGGTCAACCTTTGGATGTAGAAATTGAGGCCATTTCGCTTGATCAGCAACAGCATTTACGGGTCGTAAGCCATCAGGGCTTGTACATTGCAGATCCCAAAACCCTAAAGGTGCTGCGGCATTATGTCATCAAAAATGGTCCATATGCGGTTAATCACCTCTGTAGCTATTATGAAGCTTCAAATGGCGATCTTTGGCTCGGTACCGCCGGAAGAGGAGTTAACATTTTAAAGAAAGATGGCCGATACCTTAATTTCAATGGCGCAAATGGATTCCCTCCAAAGATCGTTTTCGGTATTCTTGAAGATGATGCTTCTGGAAATATTTGGTTCAGCACCAATGATGGACTGTATTTTTTCGATCAAAAAAATCAAAAATTTGAAAAAGCCAGGTTTTATAAGGCAAATAGCTGCGGCTCTTTTTATCTAAGGTCAGCCTATAAAACCAAAAACGGAGAAATGTTGTTTGGCGGAACAAACGGCTTTTTACTTTTCGATCCGCAATACCTGAACAAAAACTTACAAAAGCCAAAGGTATTTTTCACTGGCCTGCTCATCAACAATCAACAGGTGAGCAACATTTCCAAAGATTCGCCATTGGTGAAAGATATTTCTACTTTAAGCAATCAGGAGAACGGAAGGATTTCACTCTCCAGTAATCAGTCAAACATCGAAATCCGGTTCTCTTCAAATAGCTATCTATCTGCCGATAAAAATCAATTTTCTTATCGTATGGTCGGTCTTAGCGATAAATGGCTCAAGATCAATACCAGTCAGCATGCTGTACAATTTTTCAATTTGCCTAGTGGCGACTATACTTTTGAAATAAAGGCTTCTAATAACGATGGGCTTTGGGGCAGCGAGGTTTCTAAACTTTATTTTCATGTAAATCCACCGTTTTTCCTGTCGTGGTGGGCTTACTCCATTTATACTTTAATTGTACTGGGGCTCCTGTTTTTCATTATGCGTTACTTTACCAACAAGAAGGTTTTTAAGGAACGGCTGGCTTTAGAAACGATGAAAGAACAGAATATGCGGGATTTAAACCAGGCCAGGACAGATTTTTTTACCAATATTTCACATGATCTGAAGACACCGCTTACCCTGGTGCTCGAACCCCTTAAGCAGTTAAAAGAAACGGTGCAGAAAAACGACCACGCCACTGGATATATGCAGTTAATTGAGAAAAATGTTGCCCGTATCCAACGTACAATCAGCCAATTGTTACGCTTCAGGGAAATCGAAAGCCAGAAAGTAACGCTAAATCCTCAGGTTGGTGATTTTATCAGCTTCGTACACGACGTTTTTGGCCTTTTTGAACTTTACGCGAACAAAAAAGAGATTGAAACCAACATAACGGCACATGAAGATCATTTATATGTTGCCTTTGATTACGATATTATTGAAAAGATTTTGACCAATCTTTTCTCTAATGCTTTAAAATATACCTCCAATAAAGGCTATGTTGGCGTACGGATTTATCAATCTACAGCGGAAGAAAAACTGCGTGTGGATGTTATGCCAGATCATCATGACCGGGAATATATTTCTGTGGAGGTATTGAACACCAGTATCGGGTTTTCAGAAGCGCAGATTGCTACCTTATTTACCTCTTTCAATCGTTTGTCGTCTTACCGGCCAACTTTCGAAGAAAGTTCGGGGCTTGGCCTTGCTATTGTAAAGGAGCTTGTGGATGCCATTGAGGGGAAAATCTGGATGGTGAATAAAACCAATAAAGTTTCTTTTACCATGATGCTGCCACTCAAAAAAGAAGCCGGCTCTGGCGATATGCAGTCAAGCGTATACGATTATACCATCTCAGAGATAGACGATATCCTGTTAGAAGCTGAAGAGCCTGATCATACACTGAAAAATGCCAGAAAAGCCACTAGCATCTTGTTGATTGATGATGATCCTAATCTTCGGAATTATCTGGAACGGCGACTGTCTGAAAAATACAATGTATACATGGCCAGCGATGGAATGGAAGGTATTATTAAGGCCGAAAAGATCTATCCACAATTGATTATTACCGATCTGGTGATGCCTAATACCAATGGATTTGAGGTTTGCAGTCATTTGAGGCAGAATTTTAAAACCAGCCATATTCCAATTGTAATGATATCTGGTATGGGCGATGTACACCAGAACAAAACCAAAGCGCTTGAACATGGAGCCACGGTTTTTATCGATAAACCTTTTGAAGTAGAATACCTCATTCAGCAGATTGATACCATTTTAAAAAACCAGCAGGAAATGCGCGAAATGTACAGCAAACGCCTGGTGGTCGACCCATCTAATGTTACCATTACCTCAATGGATGAGGAACTGCTGATTAAAGCCATGAAATTTATTGAGCAGAATATGGCCAATCCCAATTATTCAGTCGACGATTTTGTATCGGATATGAACACCGGAAGGACTATACTTTACCAAAAGATCAATGATATTGTTGGCATGTCTATCAAAGAATTCATTTTAAATATCAGGTTGAAAAGAAGTGCCTATTTGCTCGAACATGCAGATTTAACCGTGGCAGAAGTTGCTTATCAAACCGGGTTTAACAACGCGAAATATTTTAGTGTTTGTTTTAAAAAACAATTTGAAACCAGTCCGTCTGAATATAAAAAGCGCTACAGTACTGAAAGCAATACGGCGTAAAGATGATAGGCAATGGGTATATAAGCTGCCTTATTAGACATAGCAAAAAGATTTAATATCATATTTAAAGGGACCAGTTGCATATTCAGCATCCCATTTTAACCAAATAAAATACCATGAACCATTTAAAATTTTTTCTTTCCATTTTTCTCACAACATGCCTTTTAAGTACGCTGCAAAGACAGCAGGCGCTTGCGCAAAACCAACTTAAGGGCATGCACCCACAACAACAGATTGATTTTGTTAAAAGGCAGCTCAAGGCCAAAAAAGAGCTATATACCTCAGCTTATAAAGCGCTGATCAGCAAAGCGGATTCTGCCTTGCTGGTAGAACAGCATGCAGTAGCAGATTTCAGCATTCCCGGATTTTACCAGGACAAGGATGGCCACCGGAAAACCTCACTGGCTCTTCAGGTAGATGGTTTTTCGGCTTATAGTTGTGCCCTGGCCTATCAACTGAGCAGGAAAACCAAATATGCCGATAAAGCGATTTATTTTCTCAATGCATGGGCATCCATTAACAAAAAATATTCACAATTAGATGGTTCGCTGGTAATGTCTTACTCTGGTACCACCCTAATGATCAGTGCAGACCTGCTTAAAAATTATAAAAAATGGAAGCCGCAAGATGTTGCGCAATTTAAATTATGGACTAAAAACGTTTTCCGGGAAGCGGCAAATAGCATTCGTTTCCGCAACAACAACTCTGGCGATTGGTCCCGGCTGGCTTCTATACTGGCTGATACCTATCTTGATGATCAGGAAGATTTACAAAAAAATATTGCGCTGATTAAAAATGACCTTTTCGATAAGCTTGCGCCCGATGGTCACATGGTTGAAGAAGTAAAAAGACAGGGCAAAGGAATCTGGTATACCTATTTTTCGCTGGCCCCGCTAACTGCTTCGAGCTGGGTGATCTATAACCAAACCGGTGAAAATCTTTTTGCCGCAACAAAAAACGGCGCATCATTTAAGAAATCGCTAGATTATTTGCACTACTATAACCAGCATCCTGAAGAATGGAAATTCTTCAAAAATCCTGCTACGGGAGCGGTTTATACAGAAACGGGTTTCTGGCCGGCCAATCTTCTGGAGGCCATGAACGGCATTTATTCCGACGCGGAATATGAGAAATACCTGGCGCCATATCGCCCGATCATGTATCCGAAACACGATTATGCCTGGACGTTTCCTACACTGATGCCTTTACGTTTAAACGGATACCAATAAATCAACTCCAATGAAAAAACATTTATTAAAACCCTTTTTAATGGCCTGTACGTTCTTCGCGGGCTTATCTGCAGTAGCACAACAGCAAAAACAACCTATGCCGCCAGCACTCACCGCCGATGGTTTCAAACTGGTATGGGCCGAAGAATTTAATGGCAATGGTGCGCCCGATCCGGCTAACTGGACCTACGAGCTTGGATTTGAACGCAATGAAGAACTTCAATGGTATCAACCAGAAAACGCCAGATGTGAAAACGGAAAATTAATCCTCGAAGCGAAAAGAGAAAAAAAGACAAACCCCAATTTTAAGGAAGGGAGCAACGATTGGAAGAAAAACCGCAAAGAAGCCGATTATACTTCCGCCAGTATCAAAACGCAAGGACTGCACAGCTGGCTTTACGGCAGGTTTGTGATGCGCGGTAAAATTGATATCCGCGATGGCATTTGGCCAGCCTGGTGGACGTTGGGAATAAAGGGATCGTGGCCTGCAACCGGCGAAATTGATATGATGGAATATTACCGGAAAAAACTGCTCGCGAATATTGCTTTTATGGGAGCCGATCGAAAAGATGCCTGGTTTACCACGGAGAAAAATATCGATTCCTTAGGCGGCCAGGCCTGGGCAGATCAATTTCACATTTGGCGAATGGATTGGGACGAGAACAGCATTGCACTTTATGTAGATAACCAGCTCTTGAACAAGGTGCCTTTAGATAAGCTGGTGAACCAGAATGGTACCAATATTAATCCTTTCAAACAACCGCATTATATGTTGCTCGATTTAGCAATAGGTGGAAAACAAGGTGGAGATCCTTCAAAAACGTCCTTTCCGGCCAGCTTCGAAGTAGATTATGTGAGGGTTTATCAAAATAATAAATTAGAAAATTAAAATATGAAACACATGAATTTTAGACACTTGCTTTTAATATTAATACTTACTGGCTGCTGCGGATATAACGCTTTTTCTGAGCCAACACATGCAAAAAGAGATTCGGTTCTGCAAAAAACAAACATTTTTAAAATGATGCAGCGGGTGGCAGACTGGCAATTGGATACCTGGAAAAACAAAGGCTTTAACCACCGAAAAGCCGATTGGACAAATGGGGCCTGCTATACTGGTATTTTCGCTTTTGGCAACATTAAAGGTAATGATCGTTATCTTAAAACGCTGGTAGATATTGGCGATGAGCTGGGTTGGAATACCGGGCATTTACGCTTTCATGCAGACGATTATTGCGTGGGGCAAACCTATGCTCAGCTTTATAGTAAATTTAAAAAGAAAAAGATGATTGCTCCGTTTGTTTTGCAGGCAGACAGCATTGTAAATCAACCACATAACGAGCCTTTAAACTGGAAAAATAAAATCCAAAACAGAGAGTGGGCCTGGTGCGATGCCCTTTTTATGGGGCCTCCTGCTTTAGCTTATCTGAGCACCGCTACCAAAGATGAAAAATACTTAAACACAGCGGTAAAACTGTGGTGGAAGACCACCGAATTCCTCTACGACCCAACAGAGAAGCTGTTTTTCAGAGATGAAAGTTTCTTTAACAAAAGAGAAAAAAATGGTCAGAAAATATTCTGGTCAAGGGGTAACGGGTGGGTGCTGGCCGGTTTGGTAAGGGTACTCGAAAATACGCCGAAAAACCATCCCGACAGGGCTAAATTGGTGCAACTCTATAAAGATATGGTAAGTAAAGTTGCCAGCTTACAACAGCCAGATGGTAGCTGGCACGCTTCATTATTGGATCCTGCAAGTTTCCCCGTTAAGGAGATGAGCGGTACGGGTTTCTTTAGCTATGCAATTGCCTGGGGCTTAAATCATGGACTTCTGGAAAAGAAGCAATATCTTCCTGTGGTAGAAAAATCATGGAAAGCTTTGGTATCTGCTGTTCATGAAGATGGCATGCTGGGTTATGTGCAGCCTATCGGCGCAAGTCCGGATGCGGTAAATGCAAATAGTACCGAGGTTTACGGTGTGGGTGCGTTTTTGTTGGCAGGAACTCAATTATATCAATATTTAAAATCGGAGGAGAAGGCTCATAAAAATTAACAAGAATGAAGATTAACATCAAAATACAGCTGCCTCCTTTAGCTAAATCCACAGCTTTTTTTCTACTGTTGATCTGCCTGGTTACCGATCTTTTTGCTCAGAACCAGCAAGATACCTTGCGTTTATTTATCATCGGAAATAGCTTTTCGCAAAACGCTTCCGCCTATTTGCCACAAATGGCTAAAGAGAATGGGAAAACCCTCGTTATCGGGCGTGCCGAACTCGGTGGGCACTCACTCGAACAGCATTGGAGTTATGTAGAAAAAGCAGAGGCCAATGTAGACGATCCTAAGGGCAAACCTTATAATGGTAAATCATTAAAAATGTTATTGGGGCAAGGGAATTGGGATATTGTGACCATACAACAATATTCTTTCCTCTCGGGCGATTCCCCGAGCTATTATCCCTATGCCAATAAACTGGTTGCCTATGTAAAAACACTGCAACCTCAGGCCCGTATCGTCATCCATCAAACCTGGGCTTACCGTTCTGATGCAAAGAAATTTGGGCGTATAAGTGAAGGCCAAACTGCGAAGAATCAGGAAGAAATGTGGCAAAAATCCCGTGCAGCTTATCATCTCCTTGCAAAACGGATCAATGCCCGTATTTTACCAGTTGGCGACGCTTTCGAAATTGTGGCTACCAATAAAAAATATGCTTTCAAACCTGATCTTTCATTTGATTATGATCATCCGGTTGCACCAAATTTGCCAGATCAGACCAATTCGCTAAACATCGGGTATTTCTGGAATAAGGATCAATTGAATTTCGATCCTAATCACGCCAATGATGCAGGGAAATATTTAGGCGGATTAATCTGGTATAGCATATTGTTTAATGATGATTTGAAAAATATCGCTTTCAAGCCCCAGCGGGTATCTGACGACCTTGCAGCTTACCTGAAAAAGGTGGCAAGCAAAGTGGTGAGGAAAGCGCAGGATTGGCAATAAGGATATGATATCCACAGATTAAAATGATTTCCGCATTTTTAGCCCTCAGCATTCAGTCTGAGGGCAAATTTAATCGAAATAATGCGCCAACTGTACAAAACCAAACCATTTCCGTACAAAAGTGAACCCTATGTAAGGGGTAAGTACTATAGATTTGTGTTGACCAAATAATAAACCCAACTAAGTATGATAACCCATTTCTCAACCATCCCGGCCATTGCCAACGAGGAAAACACAAAGTCTAAACTACAAGTCAGTAAAATAGAATGGCACAGGTATTTAACTGATGTTTCACGGCATAAGGTTTAAACCAAATGGCAAAATCAAATAATTGCTATTGTAATGCTTTCATATCTCTTTTCTTAAAATTCAGCTAATAAACCTACCCTTTTTTGGGATTTATGAGGACGCCTGTATGGTAGCCTGAAGGTGAATTATGCGTGATAAAAGCATAACCATATTAATTCAACATTGATTTTGCCTGAAGCATAAGTGTAAATAAAAATGAGGCTGCAACTTTAAAATCAGATAAAGAAGGCCCATCCTTTTCGAAAAAAATAATTCTAACCATATATCAAATAGATGATAAAAAAATCAAACCTCAGGCCCAAAAGCTGGTTTTTCGTGGTTATTGCAGTTTGGTGTCAGGCACATACACTTGCTGCCGAGCCAATTAAAATAACCACCAGCGCTGTTACTACATCTTCCAAACCACTGTTCCAGGAAATAACCGGAACAGTTAAGGATGAGAAAAACCAACCCATTCCGGGTGCAACAATCAAAATAAAAGGAACTACCACCGGCGTTCAAACCGATCTGGATGGAAAATATAAAATCAACGTTAATCGCGGTCAGGTACTCGTTTTTTCTACCATTGGCTTTGAAAGCAAGGAGGTGACTGTAGGTACTTCCAGTGTAATTAGTATCACTTTAACATCTTCAAGTAGTTCGCTTAATGAAGTGGTGGTAAATGGTTATTCTACACAAAGAAGATCGGCCGTTACCGCCGCCATCAGTACCGTTTCAGGTGCCGATTTATTAAAAGCGCCGGTAACCAATGTCAATAACGCTTTGGCCGGGCGGGTACCTGGTTTGGTCGTACAGCAAACCTCCGGCCGACCGGGCATTAATGGTGCAGCATTGTATATCCGCGGACAGGTTTCTCCCTCAGCAACAGCACTTATTATTGTGGATGGTGTGGAACGGACTTCTTTCGGCGATATCGATCCAAACGAGATCGAAAGCATTAACATACTTAAAGATGCGTCATCTACGGCTTTATATGGTTTAAAAGGCGCTAACGGCGTATTTGTAATCACCACAAAAAGAGGAGTAGAGGGGCCGGCAAGGGTAACACTTTCAGGTAACGTGGGCATTGTTAGTGCCACATCCCGTCCGGAGATTCTGGGTGCCTACGAAAGCGCGATGTTGCTAACAGAAGGTCAGCTTAATGTTGGTGAGCCACGAACCTTTACCGATGAAGATTTAGCCACATTTAAGGCCGGAAACGGTAATCCGTTGCTTTATCCAAATGTGATGTGGTACGATGAACTCGTTAAAGATCATTGGATGCAGAATCAGCAGAACCTGACAATATCAGGCGGTAGTGAAAAAGTAAAATATTTTACCTCTTTTAGTCACCTGCGCGAAGATGGAAATTTTAAGGAATTTAAAACACCATTAGATTATTCTACCTCTCCGAGCTATAGCCGGTACAACTTCAGGGCGAGGGTTGGCATAGATCTTACCAAGACTACAAATTTTGAAGTTAACCTAGCAGGAAGGAACGAGCACCGTTACAGTCCGGCAGGAATGAGCGAATACAACGACCCTGCGGGTGTAGTAAGCAACGGTATTGAAGGGCTTGTAGGCCGGGCCTTGAAAATGCCATCGTGGGCAGCCCCATTTTTTAAAGAATACACCAACTCCGACGATCCCAAAGTAATTGCCTTGGATGGAAACTATAACCATATCGTAAATTATGGACTGGGTGGGGTAAATGCCTTCAACCCTTACGCTTTGTTAACTTACGGGGGATATGCTTTTACCGATAATAATATTGCCGAATCGATTTTTACGGTACGCCAAAAGCTTGATTTTATAACAAAAGGCCTGAGTTTAAAAGCCCAGTTTGGTTATGATGCCACACAATTATCAGGAAAGTTGCAAAGGGGGAGTACAGGATACCTCGAACTAAACCGGTCAACACTGGCGCTTACACCAGTTGGCGGAACTTACAATGATTTTTTTGGCGCACCAGCTTATTCTAGAAGCGGTTTTACCAAAACGAATTTACAGCTGTTTTTAACCTATGGCAGATCATTCGGTAAACATAATCTGAGTGCTAATTTAATCGGTCAGCGCGAGCTGCAGGGCTCAGCAGCAGCAGCTGCTCCCTATGCCAATCAAGGCATTATTTCGGAAGCAACCTATAATTATGGCAATAAATACTTTTTAACAGCCAGTGCTACTTACAACGGCTCGGAAAATTATGCCAAAGGCTATCGCTATGGCTTTTTTCCTGCTGCAACTGTAGGCTATAATTTGGCCAATGAAGAATGGATGAAAAAGTTTACCTGGATCAGTATGCTCAAAATACGTGGTTCGATTGGTAGGGTGGGGATTCCCAGTCCGGGTACAAGCCGGTTCTATTACCAGAATAGATTTGGGGCAGGGGCGAACGTCGTATTTGGAAACCCAAACAGCAATTTCAGTGCGCCAACCTATACCCAATTGCAATATGGTAATCCATTTATCACCTTTGAGATCTCGTTAAAAAGAAACATAGGGCTTGATCTCTCTTTATTTAAAGATAAACTGAATATCACGGCAGATCTTTTTGATGATGAGCGTTCGGATATTTTAACTACCCGATCGGCAACCAGTTTTGCCACCTACGGGGCTACGGTTCCTAGTACCAATTATGGCATCAATTATAACCATGGATATGAACTTTCAGCAACTTATCGGGATAAGATTAACGAATTTAACTATTCATTCACCGGAAACCTGAGTTATGCACGTAACCAGCGCAGGGTATTAGACGAGGCTCCCGGCCTTGCAGAAAACCTACGGGTATCTGGCAGACCTATCGGTACTTATTTCGGATACCATGTGCTTGGCTTTTATGCAGACCAAAAGGATATAGACAGCAGCCCGCTAAACAAAATAACGGCATATCCGTCTATACCAGGCGATTTTAAATACCAGGATGTAAACGAAGATGGAATAATCAATAACCAGGATGTAGTGGCCATTGGGCATCCAAACATCCCTGAATACAATGCCAGTTTAAATATGCAGTTCGGCTATAAGGGATTTCAGTTGTCGGCATTGTTTAATGCGGTAACCAATGTGAGTTCTAACGTAGTTTTCCAAAGCGGTGGCCTTAACCAGTATTATGCACCGATGCTGGAAAGATGGACGCCTGGCAATACCAACGCCAGCTGGCCGGTAATCCGTCCGGGCCTGAATGCAAACCCTAACGAAAGTTTGAACGATTTTACCTTGCAGGATGCATCTTACATCAAACTGCGAAATGTGCAACTCAGTTACAGTTTGCCTAAAAAATGGATAACAAAACTTCGGTTAAGTAGCCTTACGGTATTTGTTAGCGGGCAAAATTTAAAAACATGGACTAATTTCTATGGTATAGATCCTGAAAATAGCTTGTCGGGAAATGCTTATGCTTCGTCCGTTGCCACCATTCCAACCACCAAGGTCTTCAATTTCGGTCTCAATTTATCACTCTAATTAAAGGTATAATCATGAAAAAAATCATATATCTCTTGTTTTTAGTCGCCTCGTTAATTGGTTTTTCCTGCAAAAAGGATTTTCTACAACGTGATGTGGGGATCCAGAGCGACCTCGAAGAGGTTTTTAAAGACCCCTTGCTGGCTTCCCGTTTCGGCGATTTTACTTATACGTTTTCCATTTCAGATTATGGCCGCCTGAGCGGTTATAAGGGCATGACCTCGCAATTTACAGATGAATCAATTGTCAATAACGGTCAGATAGAGGTAGCAGCGATGAACAGCGGCCAGTTTTTAGATCCCGGGGCTTCAGATGTAACAGGCATTTATGCACAAATGTACCGAGGAATCCGAAACGCAAACCTGATGCTGGCTAACATGGGTAAAACCCCATGGACAGATCTTTACAATCCCAATTATATCAAAGGCGAGCAACTTTATCTCCGGGCATATTTTTATTTTGAGCTTTTAAGGCGCTTTGGCGGGGTGGTTATATTAACCCAACCTCAGGATTTTACTGAAGCTTCAACAGACCTTCCCCGTACAAGTTATGCTGAAACATTGGGTTTGATTTTGAATGACCTGGAGCAGGCCATTGCACTATTGCCATTAACCAATGCCGATTGGCCAAATCCTGCTGCACAATCTAACAGGGCTACAGGCGCTGCAGTTATGGCGCTTAAAGCAAGAGCATTGTTATTCGATGCCAGCCCGTTAAATAATCCCAACAATGATTTAGCCAAGTGGAAGAAGGCCGCAGAGGCATCAAAAGCAATTATAGACCTTAATAAATTTTCACTCGAGCCAAACTATGCCAACGTACTCACTGTGGCAAACTCTAATGAATACATCCGGATCTGGCCACGCGGAGGGAGAGGGTTTATTGGTACCTATCTCAGCGATTTTTTGATACCTACAAGTTATGGAGGGGCACAATCTAATCTTTCGCCAGTTCAGAATCATGTTGATCTTTATGAAATGGCGAACGGCAAACCGATTACCGATGTCACATCGGGCTACAATCCGCAAAATCCTTATCTCAATCGAGATCCGCGGTTTTATGTCAACATTCTTTATAATAATGTTACCTGGCAGGGGCGTGCGTTACAAACCTGGCAATCAGAGCCCAATGCACAGGGTATTATCACCTATGGAACTGATATCAGCACCGCTACCTCCATTACTAAAACCAGCTATTACCTAAAAAGGTTATGGCCTGAAGCTTCGCGTTCGGGCTCTACAGCGTCGGCGCTTCTGAACTATGTTTTCTACAGGTATGCCGAAGTACTGATTAATTACGCTGAGGCTTTAAATGAAGAAGCAGGTCCAACCTCCGAAGTGTATAACGCGGTGAACGCCATTCGTTTGCGGGCTAAAATGCCTGCTTTACCAGCTGGCCTCAGCCAAGCTGAAATGCGGGAGCGCATTAGAAATGAACGTGCCATAGAATTTGCTTTCGAAGACATGCGCTGGTGGGATATACTCCGCTGGAAAAAAGGACCGGAAATCGTGGCGCAGCCAATGAAAGCCATGAAAGTGATTAAAAATGCCAATGGATCATTTAGCTACAGCGTGATAGAATTGCCCGCATTTAAAAAGGTATTCAACAATAACATGTATTTATACCCGATCCCGAGAGCAGAAATGAATAAAACCAGTGGCGCTTTAAAACAGAATCCAGGCTGGTAACTATTCAGTTATATATAATTTAAAAGATAAGAAATGACAAGATATACTAAATGTTCAGGCATAATTTTGGGCATCATATGCTATCTGTTTACCTGCACAGCTTTAGCACAAAATACAAATCAGAAGGTGTCTATCACAGAGGAAAACGATGGACAGACAGACTCAACTGATAAATTGATTGAAATTCCCTTTGGCACCCGCAGTCGGGAAGAACTGAATTTTGCCCAGAGTTCGCTTCGATATAAACAGCTCACAAAAGTACCCATCAGTAACCTGTCTGGTTTACTCGCCGGAAGATTGAGTGGCTTTTTGTTCAGATGGACAGGTAATCAGCCTGGTGGCGGCAACGTATCCTATCAGATCCGTGGAAGGTCATCTTATGCGCAAGGCTCAACACCAGCTTTCCTCGTGGATGGAATTGAACGTGATTTCGAGGATATGGATATCAGCGAAATTGAAAGCGTAACCGTATTAAAAGATGCTGCTGCTTTAAACTGGTATGGGCTAAATGGTGGCAACGGCGCCATTCTGGTGACAACCAAAAGGGGCAAAGTTGGAGAAAATCTGATCTCTTTCGATGCCCAGGGCGGTTTTCAGTCGGCCAGCAACCTGATCAAGCCCTTAAATGCCTACGATTTTGCCACCCTGTATAATCGCGGCTTAACCAATATCGGGCAAACGCCAGCCTACAGCGAAGCAGCCCTCGAAGGATACAAAAATCATACAGATCCCTATTTGTATCCTGATAACAATTATTTAGATCGTTTTCTAAACAAACGGGCAGCTACCCAAAGGTATGCACTTACCTTTAGTGGCGGGAGCAACAAGGTGCGTTATTTTAGCTCCGTTAGTTACTTTAATCAGCAAGGACTCTTTAAAGAAACAGAAACGCCCAATTACGATTCTAATTATGGTTATAAACGTTATAACTTCAGGATCAATCTGGATTATGATGTGACTAAAACGCTTACGCTAACCTTATTGGCAGGGGTAAGAAGTGAAGTGCGGAACGATGTTGGAGATGGCACTGCAACTGTATTTAACAACTTGTATAATTTGCCGCCAAATGCGTTTCCTATTTTAAATGCGGATGGATCTTACGGCGGAACTTCACTCTTTCAGAATAATCCCCTCGGCCAGTTACAGGGCACGGGATTTTCGCGTACCACCACAAATATTTTACTGGCCAGTATCATGGCCGATCAAAAACTGGATTTTATAACGAAGGGCCTTTCTGCCAACTTATTCTTTTCTTATGATGGCTATGGCAATTATGGAGATGGATTATCTGAAAATTATGCTGTTTTCAATCAAACAGTTACCCCAGTACAAACCTATCGTACACCTGCGGTAATTGCTTACAGAACTGCGGCATTCCAAACCAATACCAAAAATAATGAGCTTTGGTTTGGCTTTGATTATAACAGGACCATCGGTACAGATCATCAAATAAAAGCCAATGTACGTGGGCAGCAATACGTAAGTGCAGCGGTAGATCGGTTAGATTATCGTTCGCGTATGCTTGTTGGCCGTGCCGATTACAGTTTCAAACAGCGTTATATGTTGGGTTTTACGGCAAGTTATTCCGGATCAGAAAATTACGCTCCGGGAAGACGTTTTGGGTTTTTTCCTGCAGTATCGGCCGGATGGCTTATCTCCAAAGAAGATTTTCTTAAAGATGCCTCAGCAATCAGCTACCTTAAATTAAGAGGATCTTATGGGCGTTCGGGCAATATAGGGCCAACTTATGATGCCAGCGGGAATGTGGTAAGGCTGCCTTACCGTACGCTGTTTACCAGAGATGCAGGGCCATTCCTCGGTTCTACTTTTTCTACTTCAACAACAGCAAGATTGGTAAGCCCTGCCGGTAACCCATTAACCACCTGGGAAAAGGTTGACCGGTTGAACCTGGGTACAGATGTAGACTTTCTAAAAGGGGCGCTTTCTTTCTCTTTTGATTATTTTGATGAAAAACGGACAGACATTTTGGGCCCGGCAAATTTACCAGGTATCGTTGGGATAGCCATTGCACAGGTAAACTCTGGAAAGGTGAGCAGTAAAGGATTTGATGCCAGCGGTGCTTTTAATAAAAGAATCGGCGAAGTGTTCATCAGTACCAACGCCAACTTTACCTATGCTAAAAACGTGATTCTGGAAAGGACCGAAAATGTATTGCCCAATCAATCTACAATAGGGCGATACGTAAATGGGGGAAATTATTATATCGCTGAAGGTATTTTTCAAAACCAGGCAGAAATTAATGCAAGCCCAAAGCAAACCTTGTCGAGCCTGGTGGTACCTGGCGATCTTAAATATAAAGACGTTAACAACGACAATCTCATAGATGCAAATGATGCTGTATCAAGCGACTATACCGATATTCCGAAAGTATATTATGGCTTTGGTTTTAATATCAGGTATAAACAGTTTGATCTCGGTGCACAGTTTCAAGGCGTAGAAGGGCGAACAATCGATCTTTCTGATATTATGTATGCTGGTCCTAATGGATTGAACCAGTTGAGCTTAGATAGCTGGACACCTGCCACTGCGGCTACGGCAAAATACCCACGTGTTGGAATCTCAGATAATGGAAACAATACCGCAAACTCCACCTTTTGGTTGTATTCAGGTGATTTTTTGAAGCTTAGATCCGCTGAAATTGGTTATAGCACTTCAAATAAACTCAATCAACGCTTACGTTTTAAAGGCGCGAGGATTTTTGTAAGTGGCAATAATATTTTTACCATTTCCAAACTCAATGAGCTGGATATTGATCCCGAAACACCGAATGCAGGTCGTTTTTCCTCTTATCCCTACGTAAAAACCTTTGCCGTGGGTATAAATGTCAAATTTTAATTCAAAATGAAGATGAAAAAGAAATTATATGGTATGTATATCCTTCTGGCAGTTTTGCTAACGGGCCTTGGCGCTTGTAAGGATGAATTTTTTGAACCTTCGTACAGTGAAGGCCCCGTAAGTGAAGAAGCAATCTGGAATACAGACAGGCGCGTGCGGGAGTATTTGAACAACGGATACAATTACATGCTGGCCAGATACAATGTTGACGGTTCGGGCGCATTAATGGCCAGCGGAAGTGATGAAGCCGTAAATTCAAATTTAAATAGTAACGTAAACGTTTTCAACAATGGTAACTGGAGCAGTTTAAGAACCTTCGATGAACAATACACCAATCTTTATACCGGACTGTGGGTGGTAAATACATTTCTGGAGCGTTCGCCCACGGCGGTTATCTTTCCGGCAAGCGATCTGCCCGCGTTAAGGGGAGAGGCCTTCTTTCTGAGGGCTTTATTCCATTATGAATTATTTAAGCGGTATGGCGGCATCGTGCTCGCCACGAGATCCTTTTCGCCGATAGAAGATCTGAACCTTCCACGAAATACTGTTGATGATGTGGTAAAACAGATTGTTAAAGATTGCGACTCGGCCATCAGCCAGATTCCGGCAGCTTCTACCAAAGATTGGGATGCGGCCAATTACGGCCGTGCTACAAAGGCTGCTGGAATGGCACTAAAAGCCAAAACGCTGTTGGTTTATGCAAGTCCGCTTTATAACCCGGGTAACGACCTACAGCGGTGGCAGAATGCTGCGAAAAGTGCAAAAGATTTAATTGATTTAAACAAGCACAGCTTGTTAAGTACGGCGTTATTCCCAAGCTTATGGGACTATACCACCACTGCTACTTCTTACAATAATGAGGTTATTTTTGCCACACCGGCAAGCAATACCAATACAATAGAGTCAAATAACGCACCCATTAGCTTCACCGGCGGTTTGGGAAGAACAAACCCTACACAGAACCTGGTGGATGCCTTTGAAATGACCAATGGTAAAGCCATAACAGATCCTACATCAGGTTATGATCCGCAAAATCCGTATGCCAACAGAGACCCACGTTTAAACCAGTTTATCGTGTATAATGGCGCAAATTTTAAAACGGGAAGTTTAACCCGTGCAGTAGAAACTTATGAAGGAGGGCGTGATAATGTTCCTTCCAATGTAAACAGTACAAAATCCGGTTATTACCTGCGTAAATTTCTAAGTGGCAATGCGACTTATAACATCACGGGTACCACAAGCGTAAGAAGGCCCTGGGTACTGTTTAGGTATGCAGAAATCTTATTGATCTATGCAGAAGCCTTAAATGAATTTGGAGGTCCGAATGCAGAAGTTTATAATGCCATAAACGCTGTGCGTACCCGCGCCGGAATGCCCGTGCTATCTGGGTTAACACAATCTCAAATGCGCGATCGCATTAAAAATGAGCGTCGTGTAGAATTATGTTTCGAAGAACAGCGTTTTTTTGATGTGAGGCGATGGAAGGATGGGGAAAGTAATTTTAACGGACCTGTTAAAGGAATAAAAATTACCAAGGTGGGTACTACGTTAGCTTATAGCCCTTTTGTAATTGAAAACCGAACCTTCACCAGTAAAAACTATTGGTATCCTTTTCAGCAGTCCGAAATCAATAAAGCAAATAAACTGATTCAAAATCCAGGGTATTAAGCATGATAAATAAATTAAAATGTGCTGCCCGTCAGGGCAGATTTATAATAACCGATTTGGTAAGAAAAACGCTGATTTTTTTGCTTGTGCTAATCCTATTTTCAGGTAGCGTATATGCGCAGAAAACGGATAAGTTTATGGGAGAAATTGTCAATTATGATGAAAGCACTGTTCCTGCCTACACCTTACCCGAAATACTGCTCACCACAAAAGGAGAAAGGGTGAAAAACACCTCAATTTGGGAGAAAAAGCGAAGACCTGAGCTTTTAGCCCTTTTTGAAGAACATGTTTATGGAAAAACGCCCGGCAGTTTTGATAGTTTAAAATTTATGGTAACCAATGAAAAATCTGATGCCATGCAGGGAAAGGCTCATTTGAAAGAGATAAAAATTACCGCCTGGAATAAAGGTAACTCGGTATCCTTTCCTGTGGTGCTCTTTATTCCCAACAAGCGGAACAAACCAGCTCCTGTATTTTTACTGATCAACAACCGGAGCAGCAGAAATACGGATCCAACAAGAGCAGAAAAGAGTGCTTTTTGGCCTGCAGAGCAAGTGATCGACAGCGGTTATGCTATCGCTGCTTTTCATCATGGAGATGTGGCTCCCGACCGTAAGGATAGCTATCAGAATGGTGTATTGGCACATTTATTTCCGGCAGAACTCGAAAAAGATAATGGAATGAAAGCAATCGGCGTTTGGGCCTGGGCAGCAAGCAGGGTAATGGATTACTTCAAAACCGATAAAGCAATCGATTTTAACAAAGTTGCGCTCGTAGGGCATTCGCGGGGTGGTAAAACGGCTTTATGGGCAGCCGCCCAGGATCAACGTTTTGCAATGGTGTTTAGCAGTTGCTCAGGCAGCACAGGCGCATCGCTTGCAAGGCGTAAATATGGCGAAACAATAAGCCTGATCAATAAACAGTTTGGTTATTGGTTTAACAATAATTACAAGAAATATAGCAACGATGTAAACAGCCTGCCGGTTGATCAGCATATGCTTATTGGTCTCATTGCTCCAAGGCCGGTGTATACCACCAATGCTACCGAAGATCGGTGGGCAGACCCTTATGGCTCGTTTTTGTCATTAGTGAATGCCAAGCCTGTTTATGATCTCTATGGTAAAAAAGTTGTCCTTTCTAAAGATATGCCCGTAGTGAACAGTCCCATAATTAGTTCGGCTATGGGTTACCATTTCAGGGAAGGAAAACACGACCTCAACATTTACGATTGGACAAATTTTATCCGCTTTGCCAAACTCCATTTTTAGTTATGCTATTGGATGGATGCTGTGGCAAGTCGCTATTTCACAATATGTTATGCTAGCATAACCTGAAAAGATTAGATTGGTTAGTTTTAGTTGACGGAGGAATGCTGCAAAGCGCCTCCGTTTTTTGTTTTCTGTTGATATGCCATGATTTACCGATATTTTTTTGAAGGCAAATCTCAGTTTTAATACCCTTCAGGGCAATTTTTTTGTTCTTGTACAAAATTGAACCATTTCCGTACAAAAACGAACCCTTTCGCGCCCTCTTGTCGTGTATTTTTATCACAACCAAATTATATTCTTATGAGCCAATAGCTTAAGTTCCCTTAACCCAGAGCAAGGTGAAATGGGAGGCTAAGTGTATTAAATGCGTCCAGATTGGATGCATTAAAAGATCTCTTTGCCTATCCTAATCAGTATAACACCGTATGCTGATCACCGATTTTTCAAGCCCCATTATTGTGATTCGAATAGCGGTTTGCCGGCAATCGCCCTTCGATTTATAATGTCTCTTTACGTCAATCCCTTATTTAGGTAGCAACTGGTGCGCATGTAATTTTAGCAGAGGCAAAAATTGCCCTCTGCTTTGAAGCATTGCTGCATTCAAATTTAAAGAATTTTTAAATCCAATAATTTAATGTTTATTACCATGAAAAAACTTAATTTAGAGAAAACCGGAAAGGTCGCTTTGCTGGCATTTTTATGCTTGCAAATGCTTTCGTGCACTAAAAGCAAGGATGAAGATCTTTTAGAAACCTTTAGCAACGGCGCGCAGAAAATGGCTGTTGTTGGTGCCGCCAATAATGTGCTGATCAGGCCGGTATACAACAGTACAGCTGTATTGCGCAATCCGTTAAATGGCTGGGTAATGTATGCAAAGCGTGATGCGCTGGATACCTACTGGGATAGTCAGTTTTATGTACCAGAATTGGGCAGAAACGTAAAGGCTATAGATTATGCGTCAGCCTGTTACATCCGTACAAGCTGGAGATCCCTTAATCCCAGCCCCGGCGTTTATGCCTGGAGAGACCTTAATTCACAAATTGGTAAATTAATTAATGGCGTTAAAACCAGGGGATTACCCATCGCATTCCGGATCGTTGTAGATGGGCGCGATCAGGGAGAAAATACGCCTGCTTTTGTATTTAACGCCGGAGCTGGATACTGGTTGTCAAATCCCGCCGCACCTACACAGAAAACCCCTTATCCTCAAGATCCGATATTCAGGCAGTATTATGCCACTTTTATTGAAGAACTGGCAAAAGACTTTAATGACCCCGTTCGTACTTCTTTTATCGATGCCTATGGTTTAGGCAAGTGGGGAGAAGCGCATAATACGGTATATGCAGCACCGGGTGTGTTAACGGCCGCACAAACAGAGACGGTAAAAGAAGAGACTTTAGACTGGATAATGGCCCTATATAACAGAACATTTACCAAGGTACCGTTGGTGATCAATTACCACAGGCTAATAGGTCATCCTACGAGTTGGGGGGCAGCAAACGCCAACAGTGACAGGTTACTGGTGAAAGCGATCAATCAAGGGTATAGCCTGAGGCATGATGCCTTTGGAATGACCGACTACTACCAAAGCTGGGAGAAAAACTTTGCCGCAACCTGGAAACATAAACGTCCGATTATTATGGAGGGAGGATGGATTGTGAGTGGTACCCATCGTTACTGGATCGACTCCAGTGGACAATATCGCGAAGGACACCCTGAGGATGTAAGGTTAGGCGAATTTAACAGGTCGGCCGAAGCTGCGGTAAACATGATGGATTTTAGGGTTGGAGAAACAACCTCCTGGTTTCAGACCAGCTTTCCCCTGGTACAACGTTTTAATGCAGAAGGAGGTTATCGGTTATATCCTGATGAGTTATCGTTACCAAACGCAATTGCCAATGGTGCAACGGCTACTTTAAGCCATCGCTGGAAAAACATGGGCTGGGGGTATTGCCCTAACAATATTCCTCAGTGGAACTATAAGTACAAAGTTGCCTTTGCTATTCTGGATACTGCAGGTGCGGTAAAAAAACTTTTTATTGATGAAAACGGTGATCCCTCTAAATGGCTGAAAGACAATTCTATCACTTACAATTTTACCACAACGGCAATCAATTTACCTCCTGGCAATTATAAATGGGTGGTAGCCATTGTCGATAAAACAAATTTGAATAAACCTGGTATTGCACTTGCTGTAACCGGCACCTTTAAAAATGGATGGCTGGAACTCGGTAATCTGCAGGTACAGGCAGAAGCGCCAATTGGCCAAACGGTAAAATTAAAAGGCCCCAACAATATGTTTGTATCCGGCGAAAATGGGGAAGCATCCATGAGATGTAATCGTGTGAGTGCTTCTGGCTGGGAAACCTTTGCCATTATAGACGCAGGCGGAGGAAAGGTCGCCCTGCGCAGCATGAATAAATATGTATCCTCAGAAAATGGAGCACTTACCGGGATAACCTGCAACCGAACAACGATCAGCGATTGGGAAAAGTTTGATTGGGTGGTTAATGCCAATGGAAAAATCTCACTTAAGGGGAATAACGGCAAATACATTTCTTCTGAAGGTGGACAATCGGTAATGAAATGTAACAGGGAAACCATTGCAGGCTGGGAGGCTTTTGCTTTGGAATAGGCGTAAATTACTTGTACGGAAGATTTCGCATTCTGGTCTTAGCATCTCGCTAAGACCAGGTGGTATCGTCGTCATCCGATAGCTATCGGATGCAGAAGGCTATTTCAGCCGACGAAGCAATCTTTGTAGCACTGATCGCTTGGCAGGAAAGATTGCTTCGTCGTTCCTCCTCGCAATGACGTTTTTTACTATTCTAGCCTTAGCATCTCGCTAAGACTTCCCATTCTTTGTTTAATAGTAAAAAAACAAAGTCTCGGAGAGAGACGCTAAGGCCAGGTGAGGATTGAAAATCCGTGTTTATCTGTGCCCATCTGTGGTTAAAAGGGCTTAATTTAATGACATTGTTGTTTCATCAAGTAACGCTTTTTGCTGTTATTTTAAGATTGTTGTATTGTATTATAAATATTACAACGCTACAATCTCTTTCCAGTCTGATATTTTGTTTATTTGCGTCATTTATTTGCCGATACGCTCTACTTCTTTAATAAACTGGCTACCTACAGCCGACCGAACATCTACATTTTAACCAAATATTACGCTCATGAGATTATTCAATCTATTGAAGGGTTCTTTACTGATCTTTTTAGTTTTTGGCCTGTCCCTGTTTTGCCATGCGCAGACCACCTATAATTTTAATGCAGGGGCAACAATAACAACGCCTCCGGGGTCTCCCTGGGCCACAGAAGCTGTTATTACTATTGCTGGGGTTAATTATAAACTTACCTCAGGAGGAAACGGAGGTTTTAGTATTAGTGCAACGGGCGGAAGCGGCAACTCTGCTTCTTTGTGGAAAACCGGTGCAGGAGGAGACACCTTCAGGCTGGAGCGCGCAGATGGACAGCCTTTTAATTTTTATTCAATGTATGTTAGGCACGAGGGCTATAATAGCTACAACGGCCTGTTCGGCATCGTTATACCGCCATGGTATATTGTAACCTACAATAAAGTTGCAGGAGCAGCCGAAACGGATCAGGATAATTCTCCCATAGTTGGAGGATCGAACGCAATTACCACTACAACCAATACTTTCACCAGAACATTGGCCGTAAACAGTGTTGATATATATTTTAAAGCAAATAATGGTTATTGGATCGATGATATAAGGGTTGGAATAGCTACCGGAACAGAAGTGGCCCCAACCGTTAGTACTACGGCAGCTACTACTATTCAGACGAATTCGGCGGTATTAGGTGGAAATGTAACAGCCGATGGAGGTGCCGCTGTAACCGAAAGAGGTATTGTATGGTCTACCACCGGCGTTCCTACGACCTCAAATAATAAAGTATCCAACGGTAACGGAACAGGTAGTTTCAGTGCCACAATTTCTTCCCTTCCGGCAGGTACCCTGATCAATTATAGGGCTTACGCAATTAATTCAGAAGGGACCAGTTATGGGGCCAACAGCCCATTTACCACTTTGGTACAGCCTACTATAACTTCAGCGGCTTACAATGTTGCGACTGGAGTATTGGCCGTAACAGGTACAGGCCTACAGGCTAAAGCAGGTGCTGCCAATGATGTCGATATTTCTACCTTAACCCTTACTGCTGAGGGCGGTAGTACTTATACGCTCACAAGTCCCGATGTGGAAATTACCAGTGCAACGACATTCAGCGTGACTTTGAATGCCACCGATAGAACGGCCTTGGGTATGATTATAAATAAGAATGGTACAACCTCTACAGGAGGTACTGTTTATAACCTGGCAGCAGCAAACGGCTGGATGGCCAACGTAAGTTTAAATGCAGATGCAACCAATGCGGTTACGGTGAGTGGGGTAGCCGTACCGACCATTACTTCTGCAACTTACAATGGAACAACAGGGGTGATGGTGGTGAGCGGAACTGGCTTTCTTATTAGAAGCGGTGCGCTCAACGATATTGATGTCACTAAGCTGACCGTTAAGGGTCAGGGCGGCGCTACCTATACCTTAACTTCGGGCGGTGTTGAAATTAATTCTGCACTGTCGTTTGCAATTGTATTGAATGCTGCCGATAAAGCTGCACTTATTCCTATTTTAAACAAGAATGGTCTTTCGGCACAGGATGGCAATATCTATAACCTGGCTGCTGCGGATGACTGGAACAGAGGCGCGGATCCGGCATTAACTACAGCAGATCAAACTGGAAATAGTATTCAGGCCACACTTCCAATTTCGCTTTTTCCAGTAACACTGCCAAACCCGGTATATGGGGCGGCTTACAGCCAGAACGTTACTGCTTCAGGCGGTACAGGGGTTTATACCTTTACGTTAAGTGCAGGCAGTCTGCCAGCGGGTATGTCCCTGAGCCCGGCGGGTATTCTTTCAGGAACTCCTTCACAGGCCGGAAACTTTAACTTTACTGTGCAGGCTGCCGATGGCAATTCGGTAACTGGCACACGCGCATATAACATACAGATTGCAGCACCAACAGTCGTACTTAGTCCGGTTACTTTGCCCGACCCTGTACTAGGGATGGCATATAGCCAGCAACTGTCTTCTACCGGGGGGATAGCTCCATACACCTATCTTGTTGGTGCAGGTGCACTGCCTGCAGGCCTGTCGCTCAGCAGCACAGGGCTTATCTCGGGAACGCCAACGGCCTCGGGTACCTTTAATTTTTCTATATTCTCCAGCGATATTTCTCCTTTTAATGGGGTAAGGGCCTATTCAGTTACTGTTGCACCGGCTGTGATCACCATCAGCCCTGCCACACTTCCTGATGCGGTTGTTGGATCGGCCTATAGCCAATCTCTGTCATCCACCGGGGGAGTATTACCTTATACTTATTCGATTACTGCCGGTGCGCTGCCTACAGGTATCACGCTCAGCACTGCTGGAGTACTGTCGGGAACTGCCACAGCAGCTGGAAGCTATTCCTTTACCGTAAAAAGTACAGATGCATCTTTGGGCAGTAAATCTCAGGCTTATAGCATTAATGTTGCTCAGGCCGATATTACAATAAGCCCTGCTACATTGCCTAATCCTACTTTGGGTGCCGCATATAGCCAAACCTTCTTATCTGTGGGCGGAACAGCACCTTATACTTATTCGATTACTGCCGGCGCGCTGCCTGCAGGTATCACGCTGAGTGCTGCAGGAGTATTGTCGGGAACGGCCACTGCACCAGGGAGCTATACCTTTACGGTAAAAAGTACTGATGCGTTTTCGAGCAATAAATCAGTATCATACACCATAGCGATATCGGCACTAACAATTTCTGCCCCTGCCAACTTTCCTGTGGGCTTAAGCACTACTTATGGGACGGCATCCGCTATAACTAGTGTCACTGTATCCGGTACCGGATTATTGGCAGGAATTACGGCCACTCCATCATCAACCACCAATTTTGAGGTGAGTGCCGATGGTACAACTTTCGGTCCTTCTGCCATCATCGGTAGTTCTGGTACGGTGTCCGGAACTGTATATGTAAGACTAAAAGCAACTGCATCTGCTGGTACAAATTTAGGAAATGTGATATTAACAAGTGCAGGTGCAAATAGTACTACGATAAACATACCCTCGAGTACAGTTTTAAAGGCAACATTAACTTATACTTCAAATGCGATATCAAAAGTTTATGGGGCAAGTGTTCCGGTTTTAACAGGAACAGTAACCGGCTTTGTGAATTCGGAAATTATAACAACCGCAACAGCCGGCACTATTAATTGGTCAAGCTCTGCTACAATAAGTAGTGCTGTGGGTTCGTATAATGTTAATGGTGGAGGACTAACTGCAGCAAACTATAATTTTGTACAGGCTGCAGCTAATGCCTCAGCTTTAACAGTTACACCAAAACCATTAACCGTATCGGCAACAGGGAATAATAAACTGTACGACGGGACTACAACTGCAACGGTAAGCCTGAGCGACGATCGTGTAGCGGGCGATGTATTTACCGAAAGTTACACAGGAGCTTCATTTGCATCGGCTGCTGTAGGAACAAATAAGCCGATAACGGTTACGGGCATTACCATTTCTGGTGGTGCATCGGGCAATTATACCTTAGGCAATGCAACCGCATCAACAACAGCAAACATTTCGGTTAGAACGATTACAATAAACCCAACTGTAAATTCGAAAATTTACGGAAACGTAGACCCTACACTAAACTTTACCGCTACACCAGCTTTAGCTACCGGTGATAGCTTTAGCGGATCACTTACCCGTGCAGCGGGAGAGAATATCGGTACTTATGCCATTACCCAAGGTACGCTTTCGGCTGGAAGCAATTATGCAATAACTTTTACCGCAGGAACAAATTTTACAATCAATAAAAGAGCAATTACGGTTACTGCTACTGCACAATCGAAAGGATACGGAAATGTTGATCCGGCCCTCACATTTACGCTTAGCGGATCCTTGGCCTTCGCCGATACCTTTAGCGGCAGTTTATCGCGCGCACCTGGAGAAAATGTGGGCAGCTATGCCATCACCCAGGGTACCTTGGCACTAAGCACTAATTATGCGATCACCTTTACTCCAGGAATAAATTTTACAATCAATCCAAGGGCGGTAACGGTTACAGCTACTGCACAATCTAAGGAATACGGTAGTGTTGATCCCTTCCTTACCTTTACGGTCGGCGGATCAGGCCTTGCCTTTGCCGATACCTTTAGCGGAAGCTTAAGCAGACTGCCAGGTGAAAATGCGGGTGATTATGCCATTACTCAAGGTACCCTTGCATTGAGCAGT
The DNA here is from genome assembly GCF_052045595.1 of Pedobacter sp. 22163. Classification (NCBI taxonomy): domain Bacteria; kingdom Pseudomonadati; phylum Bacteroidota; class Sphingobacteriia; order Sphingobacteriales; family Sphingobacteriaceae; genus Pedobacter; species Pedobacter sp. 22163. The sequence goes on from NZ_JBQEPM010000002.1 coordinate 872,290, forward strand.
AATTATGCTTTGAGCTATGTTGGTGCGGATTTTACCATCGGCAAGAAAACCATTACGGTAACCACGGTAGCCAAAAGCAAAAGTTATGGTGATGCCGATCCGGCGTTAACTTACACTTTCGCCCCAGCATTAGTTACGGGCGACAGCTTTAGCGGGTCACTTAGCCGTTCGGCAGGAGAAAACGTGGGCACCTATCCGATCGGTCAGGGCAGCCTGGCTTTAAATGCAAATTATAGCTTGAACTATGTAGGAGCTGATTTTGTGATCGCCAAGAAGATCATTACGGTAACTGCATCCGCCAAAAGTAAAGCCTATGGTGATGCCGATCCGGCACTGACCTATACTTTCATCCCGGCTTTGGTAGGTACTGATACTTTTACGGGAGCATTGAGCAGATTGCCGGGTGAAAATATTGGAAGCTATGCCATTAACCAGGGTACACTTACACTGAACAGCAATTATACCTTAAATTATGTCGGTGCAAATCTCACTGTTGGCAAAAAAACAATAACGGTAACAGCTGTTGCGACAAGTAAAATCCAGGGCGCTGCCGATCCTGTGCTGACCTATACTTTTACCCCAGCATTGCAAACAGGCGATAGTTTTACAGGATCCTTGAGCAGGACAGCTGGTGAAACCGCGGGTACCTATGCCATTACCCAGGGTACACTGGCATTGAACGGAAACTATATCCTGGCCTACACAGGAGCCAATCTGACCATTGAAGCGAAAACCGTAATAACGGTAACTGCGGTAGCGAAAAGCAAAAGCTATGGTGATGCAGATCCTGCATTAACCTATACTTTTACTCCGGCATTGCAAACAGGTGATAGTTTTACGGGATTCTTAAGCAGGGCGGTTGGTGAGAATGTTGGTACCTATGCAATTGGCCAGGGTACACTTGCCCTGGACGGGAAGTATATCCTAACTTACGTTGGTGCTGACCTGACCATTGGTAAAAAAACAATAACGGTGACAGCAGCAGCGAAAAACAAAACCTATGGTGATGCTGATCCAGCGTTGACCTATACTTTTGCTCCTGCATTGCAAACAGGTGATAGTTTTACGGGATCCTTAAGCAGAGCGGTTGGTGAGAATACTGGTACTTATGCTATCAATCAAGGTACACTTGTATTAAGTAGCAACTACAGCATAACATTTAGTAGTGCCGATTTAACTATCGGTAAGAAAACAGTCACGGTAACCGCGGCCGCTAAAAGCAAAATCTATGGTGATGCAGATCCGGCGCTGACCTATACTTTTGCCCCGGCCTTAGTAACTGGCGACAGCTTTAGTGGATCACTTAGCCGTTCGGCAGGCGAAAATGTGGGCACCTATCCGATCAATCAGGGCAACCTGGCTTTAAATGCAAACTATACCCTGAATTATACAGGAGCAAATTTGGTAATTGCTAAGAAAACCATTATGGTAACCGCGGCCGCTAAGAATAAAAGCTATGGTGATGCAGATCCGGCGTTGACCTATACTTTTGCACCGGCATTAGCGACGGGCGACAGCTTTAGCGGGTCACTTAGCCGTTCGGCAGGCGAAAATGTGGGCACCTATCCGATTAACCAGGGCAGCCTGGCTTTAAATGCAAATTATAGCTTGACTTATACGGGAGCCGATTTTGTCATCGCTAAGAAAACCATTACGGTAACTGCTGCTGCCAAGAGCAAAACTTACGGAGACACCGATCCGGCGCTGACCTATACTTTTAGCCCTTCGCTAGGGACAGGTGATGGTTTTACAGGTGCGCTGAGTCGCAGTTCAGGCGAAAATGTAGGTGTATATGCTATTGCCAGTACCTTGAGCGCGGGTGCTAATTACACTATAGACTTTAAAACAGCTGATCTGACGATTAATAAAGCAGTGCTAAGCGTAACTGCAGATGCAAAGCAGATGTGCCAGGGAGCCGATCTACCCGCATTTACCTTGAGCTACAACGGTTTTAAATTTTCTGACAATGCAAACAGTTTAAGTACAAGGCCATCGGTAAACAGCACCGGAAGCAGGTCTTCTGCAGCTGGAGATTATGTGCTTTCACCAGTTGGCGGCGTATCTGCCAATTATACTTTTAATTATATCAACGGCGTGCTTAAGATCAATCCCCTTCCGCTCATTGCTATCAATAGCAATAAGGGAACCAGCATCAGCAGGGGAGAAACTGCTATTCTTACCGCAACAGGGGCTGCAAGCTATGTGTGGTCGACTGCCAGTGGGATTATTACCGGACAAAATTCTGCCAGCCTTACCGTTAGGCCAAGAGAAACTACTACCTACACCGTTACCGCTACCAACGGAAGCGGATGCAGCCAGAGCCAGTCTATTACCATCACTGTCGCCGAGGATCTTTCAAAAATCAAGGCCAACAACATTCTTACCCCAAACAATGATGGCTTTAACGATAAGTGGGTAATCGAGAATATCGACTACTATCCGAACAATGAGGTTAAGGTATTTGATAAGGCAGGAAGGATCATTTATAGTAAAAAGGCATACGATAACAGCTGGGACGGAACAGTCAACGGAACGGCACTTTCAGAGGGTACCTATTATTATATTGTTGATTTCGGTACAGATAAGATGAGGGTAAAGGGTTTTATCACACTGGTAAGGGAAAATTAGTTAAATTAAAGAGAAGATCAAATGAAGACTTTATATAAAATATTGATGTTACTGGCAGTATGGATACCTGCAGTCAGTGTTCACGCACAGCTGAATCCGCTTTCCTCACAATATTATACCAACCGTTATGTGATCAATCCCGCATTTGCAGGTGCAAACAATGGCCTGCGCATAAACGGGGCCTACCGTAAACTTTGGGACAACGTTCCGGGCGCTCCCGTAACACAGAATCTCACCGCCGACTATGGTTTCAGTAAAGTTGGTATAGGATTGAACATGAGCAATGAAAGTGCAGGGCTACAGCGGCAGACCCGCATAGTGGGCAGTTATGCCTACCACCTGCCTTTAAACGCAAACAACCAGCAGCTTCATTTTGGCCTGTCGGTAGGTTTCATGAACCAGCGTCTTGAAAACGCAGATATTTATGGCAATCCGAACGACCCGATGGTGGGGCTTTACAATGACCGCAAAACCTATCTTGATGGGGATTTTGGTGTTGCCTATACTTCAGATAAACTGAGTATTGAGGGATCGTTGCCCAACCTGAAAAGCTTTTTCAAAAAAGATGTGATCAAGCTGGCCGATGTGGCCACTTTTTATACGGCCATAAGTTATAAGATTACGCTGAGTGAAGGAATGGAGGGGATAGAGGTTGAACCAAAAGTAGCCTACCGCGGGGTGAGAGGGTTCGATAATATCTTTGATCTGAGTGCACAGGCCTGGATTGCAAACAAACAGGTGTTTTTGATGGGGGTATACCATAGCAGTGAAAATGCCACCTTCGGCATTGGTGTAGACTTTAAAAGAAAATACCTGATCAGTGGGATGTACACCACACAGACCTCGGCTTTAAGTGCCTATACAAACGGCAGTTTTGAGCTGAATCTCCGGTTGAGCGTGTTGTAGGATTTTTGCAGAAGGATAATCTTGGGTATTGAAAGCATGAAGGAAATGGTCGTATCAATACCCTCATAATACCAGGTGAACAGATTGACAACCCCGATGTACTTTACTGTTGTCGGGGTTGTTTTTTAGTGTGCGGCAGAATAAACGGGCATGCGTTGTAGGCTGGGCGCCACTCATCTTTTTAACCGTTATTACAGTCGAGAAAATGATTAACAGAAGATCAAGTAAATGTTAATTTTATTACTTTCGGGAATAACTACGCTATTTTTACATGGGATAGTGAGCATCTTTAAAGATCAGCTACCTAACTTTGCTAGTAATAAATGTGCTATTATTTAACTTTTAGAATGTAGCCCAGGCCATATACGTTTTCTATGCTAACATGGTCTGAGGCCTTGAAGAGCCGTCTTAGCCTTGAAATAAAAACTTCAAGGCTTTTTCCATTAAAGTAATCATCGTTTCCCCATAATGCCAATAAAATATCTTTCTTTTTTACTACCTGATTAATATTGCCAGCCAAATGGTCTAATACTTCCGATTCTCTAACGGTTAAGGAAACTTCTTTGCTGTCGGGCATTCGCAGAAACAGCTGATCCTTTTGGTACCTGATGTCGCCGATGTTGATAAACCCTGAACCGGATGGGAACTGCACGTTTGGAGCGCTGGAAAACTTGTTGATGATATTTCCTATTCTAAGCACCAGTTCCTCAATTTCGAATGGCTTTGAAATATAATCTATTGCACCAATCTTGAGGCCGCGAAGACGGTCCTGTTTTTCGTTATGTGCCGTTAGAAAGAAAAAAGGTTGATTAGAGTTGATCATCACCATCTCTGAGGCCAGGTCAAAGCCATTCATATCTGGTAGCTGTACATCCACAATAACCAATTTGTTATCAAGCTGGTTTGCGCTATAATATGCCAATGCTTCCGAAGCAGTTTTGAACCATAGCACACTGAATCCCCTCAATTTCAGGTATTCCGAAATTACATTGCCCAGGTCTATTTCATCTTCAATTATTACGATATCATAACTCATAAAATTCTTTAGATTAATGATTTGTACCAATTATGGTCTGCTCCGCAGGGATATGAATCAGAAATTCGGTCCCTTTTCCCAATGTTGTTCTTACATTGATTTCCCAGCCATGAATATCAATACATTGTTTAACGTAATATAAGCCCAGCCCCAGGCCCGAAACGGTATTGTCTTTGCCCGCACGGAAAAACTTATCGAATATCTTTTCTTTCATTGCGTCTTCAATTCCTTTTCCATTATCTTTAATATGGATGGTATATCCGCCAATATGCTCGGTAATAAAGAGCACAGTCATTTTTATATCGCTATGATTGTGCTTAAAGGAGTTGTCGAGGATGTTTTGCAACATGGTGGTAAACACAAAAGGATCAACCATGATCATTATTTCCGAACCATGGGGATCAAAAGTAAGACTATTTGGCTCTTGGACTTTTATTTTATAATCGTTAACCAAAGTAAGAATGGCATAATTAAGATCTGTTTCCTCCAGGTTAATGTTGCTGTTGATTTCCGAAATTTCCAGCATCTGGTTAATGTGGGAGTGAAGTCGCCGTGCCTGTCTCTCTACAATATTTACGAGTGCATTTACGCGTGTCCTGTCATTGAGCACCTCATCTTCGTGCAGGCTTTTGCTTGCCACTAATATAGTTGTAATGGGGGTGTTAAATTCATGTTTAATACTGTTTAGGAAATCAGATTTAATATCTGTTTCTTTTTTCTGCCGCATCCAGCTGATATAGGTATAATAATTAATGCCCACAATAATAATGATGCAAAGCGCAACCAATAAAAATGTGGGCAGCATTTGAAAAGCAACTTTTAAAGTACGGCCCGGAGGATCGGCAAAAAGATTAAAGGTAACTCTGTAATCGTACACCAGTTTGCCACTAACAGAAAGGTTGGTTACCCTGTTCTGAACGTTAGGATCAGTCAATGTGCCATCAATGATGACTCCGAACGGTGTTTTTTGAGATGTTTTGAACAATGTATCGGTACTGGTATCAAATATGGGAATGTTGCCGATGTTGGGATCGAAGTTAATCTCAATTGACTGGAAAGTGAGCAGATATTGAAGATTGGAATCTAACCCATTCCTTTTAACGATCGAGCGGAAAACACTGTCCATAGTGCTTTCTTTTTGCAGGTCTTTTAACAATGTGTTGCTAACACTTTGTGAACGTTTAACAAATTCTTTCTTGTTGCTTAAGTATGCTTGTTTAAGCGCGGGCATATTTCTCGAGAGGATCGAATCGATAATCTTTCCGCCGCCCTTATAAACTTTGTCTTCGGATATACTGCGCCCATATTCATCGTTAATCAGCGTTTTTTCTTTTAAACTATAATCCCTGTCCCGCAGAACGTAAGAATTATAGGTTAACCTGAGCTGTACCAGAAGCAATATCAGAAAACTGACCAATACTACTGACTTATATATACGATCTTTCATTTTATCCTTTAAAAATAGCCGTATTATTTCATAAATACCATAACGTTAAGCTTTTGTTAGGTTTCTGTTACGTTTTCGTTCGACAAATTACCTCGATGTTGGATGTAGATTTGGATAACGGAAAGCAGATCGCAATAAAACCAGATCAATGTTGAATGATTGGGTTTGATAAGTGATTGTAATCCAATAAGTCTTTTAAATAAATAACACCAATCACATAACAAAAAAAAGAGAAATGACCTTTAAAAGGATTTTATTATTATTGCTTATCGTTTCGGGAACGACATCTATTTATCCGGCAATGGCCCAGCAAAAATCGGCCAATAAACCACTGACTGAACTTCAACAGGATTTTGTTGACCTTGGGTTGGGCATGTTTATCCACTATGGGATGCCAACTTTTATGGATCAGGACTGGTCTGATCCTGATGCCGACCTTTCATTGTTCCAATCGCCAAAATTGGATGCAGACCAGTGGGCAAAAGCCGCAAAATCTGCTAACATGACCTATGGTTGCCTTACCACTAAACACCACAGTGGTTTCCCGATCTGGAATACCAAAACTACAGCGTATAACGTAATGAACACGCCGCTAAAGCGCGATGTAGTTAAGGAATATGCAGATGCTTTCCGCAAAAACGGATTAAAGGTAATGTTGTATTATTCCATATTGGATACCCACCATGGCATCCGCCCAAACCAGATTACACCAGATAACGTTAAAATGATCAAAGATCAGATTACCGAACTGCTCACCAATTATGGCGAGATCACAGCACTGATTATCGATGGATGGGACGCGCCATGGTCGAGGATTTCTTATGATCAGGTGCCTTTTGAAGATATCTATTACCTAATTAAATCATTACAGCCAAACTGTTTGGTGATGGATTTAAATGCAGCAAAATATCCTACACAGGCGCTATTTTATACCGATATCAAATCTTATGAGCAGGGCGCAGGGCAGTTTATTTCTAAAGAGAACAACAAACTTCCGGCACTTGCCTGTCTTCCCCTGCAGGCCAACTGGTTCTGGAAAACATCTTTTCCTACCACTCCGGTAAAAAACGTACCTGAACTGGTGAACAAATTCATCATTCCTTACAACGGTGCCTATTGCAATTTTATTCTCAATGTAGCGCCCGGTAAAAATGGTTTAATAGACGATAATGCTTTGGCAGCACTTAAAGAAATGGGCCAGATTTATAAAAAATCTACAGATCTTCCACGTATTCCTGCGCACGCTGCACCGATTATTTCGAGCAACATCGCCAAGCATGTAAAAAGTAACAGCAGCTGGAGTGATGATATGAATATCATGGATTTTGCCAATGATGATGATTTCGGTTCGAGCTGGTCATCCAATCACACCGTAAAATCGCCATGGTATGAACTGAATTTCGAAAAAGCTGTTCCCTGTAACATGGTGGTACTAACCGCTGGCAATAACAGAAAAGCTACCTACAGTTTACAGTATTATGCAAATGGTAAATGGAATGCTTTAGCTGCAAAAAATGAGGGAGAGAAAAAGGTGAGTATTTTTAGATTCGAGCGCATCTGGTGTGAAAAAATAAAGGTAACCATTACAGGCTTCGATAGCCCGCCCGCTATTGCAGAACTAGGGGTGTTTAACGAAAGAAAATAATGTGTTAGCCGGATCATTTTTGGCCCGGCTAATTTATTAACCGCTCTTGTTTGACAGATACAGATGGAAATTGACTACTCCAAATGATACGGATAAACATTTTTTGAAATAATCTAAACATAAAAACCAACCAAACTTTATGAACCAAAATTTTACTCTTAAGGTAAGGCATCTGCCTTATCTGGGGAACCTCTGGGTACTGTTCGCCGTATTTAGTGCCTGTTTATTGCTTTTGGGCAGTCCCACTTATGCGCAACAGGGCGCAACAATCAAAATTACCGGTACTGTTAAAGATTCGCTTGGCCTGGGAATTCCGGGCGTAAGCCTTCAGGTTAAAGGCCAGAGCGGTATGGGAACCATTACCGATGGCGATGGTAAATTCTTGCTGAACGCTACAGTCAAATCAACAGTTGTCGTATCATCTGTGGGTTTCAGGCAGATCACTTTTATAGCCGATCCGCTAAAGTTAAAGGTAGATCTGGTACTGCATTCGGATGACAACAATCTTTCGGATGTAGTGGTTACCGCCTTTGGAAAGAAGGAGCGGAGAGAAGCTATGGTGGGGTCTGTTACCAGCATTACACCTGGCAAGCTAAAGATCCCATCCAGCAATTTAACCAATGCCTTGGCCGGACAGATTGCCGGCGTAGTGGCCTACCAGCGGAGCGGCCAACCAGGGCTTGACAATTCTACCTTTTTTATCCGTGGGGTAACCACATTCGGCTACAAGCAAGATCCATTGATCCTGGTAGATAACGTAGAGCTTACGCCAACCGATCTGGCGCGGCTACAAGTTGATGACATTGCGAGTTTCTCCATCTTAAAAGATGCCAGTGCCACGGCCTTGTATGGTGCGAGAGGGGCTAATGGGGTAATCTTGGTAACCACAAAGGAAGGTGTTGAAGGCAATGCGAAAGTAAATGTCCGCTTTGAAAACTCCATTTCGCAGGCCACACAAAACCTTGAAATTGCCGACCCCATTACTTTTATGAAGATGTACAATGAGGCCATTACCACTCGAAATCCTTTAGGCGTGCCAAGGTTTAGCCAGAACGATATTTATAACCGCGAGCAGACTTTAAGTGGTGCGCCGGGAAGCAACAAATATGTTTATCCTGCTGTAAACTGGATTGATGAACTGTTTAAAACCAGCACCAATAACCAACGCTTAAACGGAAGCGTAAGCGGGGGCGGAAAGATTGCAAGATACTATATCGGTACTTCTTATAACCGCGATAACGGGATATTAAAGGTAAGCCCTGTAAATAACTTCAACAATAACGTTAAACTCGAAAATTACCAGCTCCGCTCAAACGTCAACATCAATGTTACGCCTACTACAGAAGTGGTACTCAGGCTGTCGGGAACTTTTGATGAGTACAATGGACCGATTACCGATGATGGCTCTTTCTCTGCCGACCTTTATAAAAAGGCGCTTCATACCAGCCCGGTATTATTTCCGGCCTTTTATCCGGCCGATCCTTCGCTGGGGATCGATACCCACATCCTATTTGGTAACAGCTCCACTGAAGGTACAGGAAATACAGTCGGTTTTTCCAATCCTTATGCAGATATGATGAAGGGATATAAATCCTTTTCCAGGTCAAGGATGTCTGCACAGCTCGAGCTGAACCAAGACCTTAACTTCCTGACCAAAGGCCTGTCTTTTAAAGGAATGTTTAACACCAATAGATATTCTTATTTCGACCTGACCAGAAAATATTCTCCATTTTTTTACAATGTGGCATCCTATGATAGGATCAGCAATCAATATAGCCTCAACTGGATCAATAACCAGCCTGGCCAGGCTTCAGAATACCTGAGTTTTGAACCAGGATTTAAAGACATTAATACATTTGTGTACATGCAGGCTGTTTTGGATTACTCGAGGCAGCTCGGTAGTAAACACAACATCAGCGGAACATTGATAGCCACAAGGCAACAGCGTTTATACGCCAATGCAGTAGATCCGGCAACCAATTTATCCAGCCTTCAGTATTCGCTTCCCTACCGGAATGTTGGCCTATCGGGAAGGTTGGGTTATGGTTACGATAACCGTTATTTTGCCGAATTTAACTTTGGCTACAACGGATCAGAACGCTTTGCTGAAAAGAACAGGTTTGGTTTCTTTCCAACTATCGGCGGTTCATGGGTAATTTCCAACGAAGCTTTCTGGGACGGCGGGTTAAAAGAAGCTGTGAGTAAGCTTAAACTGCGCGCAAGCTATGGTCTCGTAGGTAACGATGCCATTGGCGCACAGCGATTCTTCTACCTTTCGAACGTGAACCTGAATGGTGGTAGCCCTGCTTATTTCGGACAAGCAAATAGCGTTACCAGGCCAGGGGTAAGCATTACCAATTATGCCAATGATGCTGTTACCTGGGAAACTTCCAGACAGACCAATATTGGGCTGGAAATCAGTTTGTTTAAAAGTCTGAATATTATTGCAGAGGTATACAAACAGCACCGTTACAATATTTTGATGGAGCGGGCTTCGATTCCTTCTACTATGGGATTAGAATCTGGTGTGAGCGCAAACCTGGGTACTGCTGATTCGAGGGGAATAGATTTTTCTGCCGATTATAGTAAAACCTTCAGGGGCGGATTTTGGATGTCGGGCAGGATGAACTTTACCTTTTCGCAAAATAAATACGGACAATATGAGCAACCTGCCTATAAAGAGCCATGGAGAATACTTTCCGGGCAGAAAATTGGCGTAAGATGGGGCTACATTGCCGAGCGTCTTTTTGTTGATGATCAGGAAGCTGCTGCTTCGCCAACCCAGCTTTTTGGCGCTGGCGCCTCGGCGCCTAAGGGAGGGGATATCAAATATACCGATGTAAACAATGATGGCAAGATTACAGAAGCCGATCAGGTATTTATCGGCCTTCCTTCCACACCTGAAATTGTTTATGGTGCAGGGCTTTCAATGGGGTTCAAGAAGATCGACCTTTCGCTTTTCTTTCAAGGTGTAGGCCGCACGAGTTTCTTTATTGATCCATCTCAGGTTAGTCCATTCCTATCCAACAGGCAGGTGCTTCAGCCCTTTGCGGATAGCCACTGGACAGAAGAAAATCAGGATTTATATGCCAAGTATCCACGTTTGGGAACCACCTCTTCCGAGATTAGTAATAACCTCCAAACCAGTTCGTGGTGGATGCGTGATGGTGCTTTTATCAGGCTCAAATCTGTAGAAATCGGCTATACTTTCCCTGATAAGTTGTCAAAAAAGGCATTTCTGTCTAATTGCAGGATCTATTTCAACGCTTTAAATCCGCTCACCTGGAGCAGGTTCAAAGACTGGGATCCGGAATTGGCCTCAAATGGCTTCAGCTATCCGATCCAGAAGGTATATAACATCGGAATCAACGTTAACTTATAAGCATGCTTGTAATGAAATTAAACATAAAACTTCTCATACTCATTGCAGTGATTTCGGGAATGACCCTTTCCTGCAAGAAATACCTGGATGTAACGCCAGATAATGTGGCCACAATCGATTATGCTTTCAGAAACAGAAATGAGGCCGAAAACTACCTTTTTACCTGTTACTCTACCCTGCAGAACATGGGGCCGTCCAATAGCGATGCTGCTTTTACAACTTCCGGGGAGATTTATTTCCCCAACACCTTAACAGAGGCCACATTGGGCAGCAGGGATGCAGAGCAGGGTTTTCACCTGATCAGGGGCGTACAGAGTACCGATAACCCATCATTAAATTATTGGGACGGAGAGCAGCTTGGCCAGCCAATTTTTAAAGCAATCAGGAGATGTAATATCTTTCTGGAGAATATCGACCGGCCGAAGGATCTGGCTCAATTTGAACGCAACCGCTGGATTGCAGAGGTTAAGTTTTTAAAGGCCTATTACCATTTTTATCTTTTGAGAATGTATGGCCCCATTCCTTTGATTAAACAGAATCTGCCTATAGATGCTGGTACAGATGAGGTAAGGATAAAACGTGCGCCCGTTGACGAGGCATTCGCCTATATCGTATCCCTATTGGATGAGGCCACACCCGACCTTCCACGCACCATACAGGATCCGGCAAGGAGTTTAGGCCGAATTACACAGAATGTTGTCCTATCGGTTAAAGCTGAAGTGCTTACCACGCAGGCGAGCCCTTTTTTTAACGGCAATCCCGATTATACCGGGTTTAAGGATAAAGAAGGTGCAAACCTGTTTCCTGCAGCTTTTAGTGCAGAAAAATGGAATAAAGCCATGCTGGCCTGCCAGGCTGCGGTAAAATCCTGCGAAGAAAGCAACCTTTCCCTTTACCGTTTTACCTCTCCTGGCAATCTTCCAACTATACCTGCACCATTGAAAACAGTGATGGACATCAGACAGAGCATTACCGAAAACTGGGAGAAAAATCCTGAGGTAATTTGGGCACTTAACCCTGAATTCGGCTTGCAATCAATGGCTATGCCCAGGCTCACCAATGCCATGGTGCAGAATATGGGCGGCACACCTGGAAATTTTGCCGTACCTATTGGAATGGCCGAGCTGTTTTATTCGAAAAATGGTGTACCAATGGCTGAAGATACCGGTTACGATTACAGAGGCCGTTATACAGTCACCTCGGCAGGTGCCGAGAGTAAATACTATTTAAAAAGTGGTTACCAGACCATAAAAATGCACATGGATCGGGAGCCTCGCTTTTATGCCGATTTATCTTTTGATGGAAGCTGTTTTTTTGGTAATGGCCAAACAGATCCAGAAAATATGCTCTATGTACAGGCCCGTGGGGGTACTTCATTGGCTGGCCCTAAAGATAATATCAGGGTTAACGTATCGGGCTACTGGCCAAGCAAACTGGTAAATTACCAATCTGTTTTTGGCACCGAGGTTACCCAGGCAAGTTTCAGGATGCCGCTAATCAGGCTGGCCGGACTTTATCTGCTGTACGCAGAAACGCTTAACGAGGTAAATGGTCCAACGGCAGATGTTTATACTTATATCGATAAAGTACGCGCACGTGCAGGTTTAAAGGGCGTTAAAGAGTCGTGGGCGAGCTATTCATCTAATCCCGGCAAGGCTTCGGGTAAAGATGGCCTCCGATCGATCATACAGCAGGAACGACGGATTGAGCTTTGTTTTGAAGGCAGAATAGGGTGGGACTTAAGGCGCTGGAAAGTGATGCAGGATGTACTCAGCAAACCACTTCAGGGCTGGAATATTCAGGATACCACACCTGAAGGTTATTACCGTCAGCGTAATCTGGTAATTCCTGTATTTGGTCTGAAAGACTATTTGTGGCCACTTAAATACAACGACTTGATCGTAAATCCGAACCTGGTTCAAAATCCTTATTGGTAAATTAAATAGAAGATGATGAAAATTAGATCAAAAATATATAACAGGCTTTTTGTATTGCAGTTTATTGCCATGTTACTTGTGGCCTGCTCGTTCTACTCCTGTAAAGAAAGCGAAGGTTTTAATGAGGTGGTATCGAAAGATATGACAAAACCCGGAGTACTCACCGGAGTAAAAGTAGAAAACCTGGCAGGAGCTGCAGTAATTTCTTATGTGTTGCCCAATTCCGAAAACCTGCTGTATGTACAGGCAGAATACCGGATCAATTCGCGGACCGTAAGGCAGAGTAAATCTTCTTATTATAGCGACACGATCAAGGTAGAAGGCTTCGAAAAAAGCGGCGATTACGATGTTACGCTTTATGCCGTATCGCGTGCAAATGTGAAAAGTGATCCTGTTCAGGTGCGTGTACACCCCGCAACACCATCTTATCTGTCGGTTTATCCAACAGTTCAGCTTCAGGCTGATTTTGGCGGGGTAAATGTAATCGCCAGTAACCCGGCTAAGAAACCAATCGGGGTGATTGTGATTTCCAATGATAAAACAACAGGGAAAATGCTTCCCATAGAACAGTTCTACACCGAAGCCGAAAACATTAATTTTAGTGTAAGGGGATTTGATACCCTAAAAAGAGATTTTGGTGTATATGTAACTGATAGATGGGGAAATATATCCGATACCTTATTTAAATCAATCAGTCCCATCTTTGAGATTATGGTGCCAAAAGCACAGTTCAGCGAATATCGGCTACCATCAGATTCCCCTCTGGGCGCAACAGGTCTTGGATGGAATACTTCGAGGTTATGGGATAACAATACTTCAGATCCTGGGTGGCATACAGAGGCAGGTTATGGCAAGCCTCTTCAGCTCTGCACATTTGATATGGGCGTACTTGCTAAGCTCAGTCGCTATAAATTGTGGGAAAGAGGAGAAGCCTATGGTAACGATTATTCTTATAACCATGGTAACCCTAAAGCATGGACGCTCTGGGGATCAGCCAAAACTGCACCCGCAGATATCGAATTACCGGTAAGTTCGGCAAAAGGAACCATTGTAGGTGATTGGATCAACCTGGGGAATTTTACCTGCCCGCCGCCGCCCTCTGGCAATGCACCCGGACAAACCACACCTGTGGATCTTGCCGCAGTAAAAGCCGGCTTTGAATTTAACATTGCACTTGATATTCCTAAAGTGAGGTTTATCAGGCTGGCCGTTAACTCGACCTGGGGAAATGCAGATTTTGCCCATGTGATGGAATTGTCTTTTTGGGGAAATACCAATTAAAAATTAAAGCAGATGACAACTAAACATATAAACAGCATTTTAATGGTTTTTACGGCCATTATGGTTCTTTGTGGCTGTAGCAAGGATGCACTAGATTACAGAAAATATCTTGACGGAAAAGAACGTATATATCCAGGCTTTGCCGGCAAAGTTGGTGCAGCGCCGGGCAATTACAGGATAAAACTGAACTGGAAGGCAAGTCCCGATCCGAGTGTAACCCATTACCGCATATTCTGGAACAATTCGGCAGATTCATTGGAAATGAAAGCGCCAGACCGAAGCGTTACTGATGTATCGGTAATTATTCCCAAACTGGTAGAATATAATTATTCCTTTACCATTTATTCTTATGATAAAGCTGGCAACAAATCTGTGCCTGTTCAGATTAGCAACGTAAAGGTTTATGGCGATAGCTATAAATCGAGTCTAACCAACAGGTTTCTGGTTTCAACAGATCCTTATCAGCTGGATGATGACGGCATTACACTCAATTTTGAAAAACCAGATACCATCAATATTACAACCGAAATACGCTATACCTATAAAGATGGTACCATTCATAAAAGCGCGTTAAGTCCTGATGAAAATTCAATCAGGCTTGCCGACTACAAAACCGGAACCAAGATTTATTTCAGGTCGGCTTATGTGCCGGTAAAATCGGCGATTGATACCTTTTATACAGTAGATTACGATTCTTTGAGCAATATTATGGTGCCAGTGGATAAATCACTGTTCCGTCCGCTAAAACTGGCGAATGATGTGGGCACATATTCGAGTGAAACCTCTTTATCGCAACTTTGGAATGGCAATAAAGCACCAACCGCATACCCGGATATTTTTCATAGTGACAACAAGACACCGCTTCCACATCACTTCACTTTTGATATGGGTAAGGCGATTGTCAATCTTACACAGTTTGAAATCATCGGGCGCAATGGTTATAATAATCCTACCAAATTTGAGATCTGGGGAATCGCAGACCTTACAGGAGCAGAAACCCAGTCGCCAGGTAATTCACCAGGGTGGACAGCAGAATCAAAAGGAAGAGGATGGACGCTGCTTAAAACGGTGGAACGCTCAGATGATGGATCGGCACCATTTAAAGTTGCCCTGCCTGATGGCCTGCCTGCAATGCGATACATCCGCATTCGGGTAATTGAAGTGGCCAGTGGCGATGCCTATTATAGCAATATTAGTGAAATATCGTTCTGGAATAAATAAGGATCGATTCTCTATAATAGAGAATAACATAATTATGAATAATACTAAAGCAATCATTTATTTACTAGTCCCGATTTTTTTATTGGGACTAGTTTCAAAATCCGAAGCTCAGGCTAAGGATCGATCTAATAAAGCGATAATCACCCCTGATTCTGTATGGAAAGAGCACTGGTTTGAACATCAGGAAGATTTGAAACTGATAGAAAGCAATGCACATGTGGCTGTTTTTTATGATAAAAATATGCCGAGCAATATTAAATGGCCTATCGCCGTAATGGTAGATTGCTGGGCCTATGTTAAACGCAACTATGGCGATTTCGGACCGGACCCAAAACTATATGTGATCTTGCACCGCGCAATGGGCAAGGATTATGGAGGAGGGCATCCATCACCTTTTTTTGATGCGAGCCATGATTATCGCAACGTGATCGATTGTGGCTTAGCGCAATGGAATAATCCTACCGGCGAACAGATTGGCATGCCAATACACGAGATGGGACATATCGTAACCAGCGCCAGTCACGGTACAAAAGGCTCGCCCTCTGATGTATTGTGGGGAGATAGTAAGTTTATGGAGATTTTCAATTATGATGTACTCAAAAACATAGGAATGGCTGGCGAGGCCAATAAAGTATTTACGCAAATGCAGACCCAGTACGACGACTTTCCGAGACAGGGAACGCAGTGGTTCAAAAACTGGTTTTTCCCTATTTATAATAAGTATGGTGAAGGAAAAGTACTCAATAGGTATTTTGAGCTCCTGGCATTAAACTTTCCAAAAAACAAAAGCGGGCGGTACAAAAGAGATTTGAATTTTGGCGAATTTATTCATTTCTGGAGTGGTGCATCTGGTGTAAACCTACAGGATGTTGCAGAAAAAGCTTTTGGTTGGCCAATCGAATACGATCTTCAGTTTAAACAGGCCCAAAAGGATTTTCCGAAACTAAACTATGAAACTAAAGGTAGCAGCAGATAATGTGCATGCTATCATTTAAATATTCCCTTTGATGCTTTGTTGAATCAGGAACCTGAGCAAAGATCAATGGATGAGGTATCCGGTGAGGACCGGTCATAAATTCAGTCTTAATGAGCTTTGATTCTTGTTACGTGCTGATTTAATTTGGTAAAACATAGGCTGCGGTGGATACCAGGCCTATGTTTTTGTTTTACGGCAATTGTTTCTTAAGATGAAGTGTGAGATATCGTCATTGCGAAGAGGAACGATGAAGCAATCTTAATGCGCCTGCTATTAGCAATCGTTGTAAGATTGCTTTGTCGGCTGAAAAAGCCTTCTCGCATCCGATAGCTATCGGATGACGATTTTTCTTGCCTAATCTTTTGCGTCTCGCTAAGTCATTACAGGATATCGTAATTTCGAAGGGAGTACAACTCAGTCGGGAACCAAGAGAAGTGCTCAGCAAAGCTAAATCAATTTTCCATTTTAATTTGGCTCATAGATCTCTCCATTCCGCGATGCTCCAGTCGGGATGACGATTTTCCTATGGAGGCATGTCAATGGTAGCCCCTCGAAGGACCTTTTTAAATACAATTGCAGACACTCAAGCATAGTGACTGTTCTTCGAACTCCTCTATTCCAAGCCCTTTGTTTTTTACAAACGCAAAAATGCGCACAAACAAACGGCTGTGTTTATCTGTGCGCATCAGTGGTTAATTAAGTTTTTACGATTTAATAAAGGCTAAAATATCCTTATTAATTGTTTCCGCCTCTGTTGTAGGCATACCATGAGGGAAGCCTGGGTAAGAGATCAGTTTTCCGTTTGGTAACAACTTTGCCGCTCTTGGTGCCTGGTTAAAAGGAACAATCTGGTCGTCTTCTCCATGCAATACCAATACCGGAATTTCCACACTTTTTAGATCTTCAGTAAAATCTGATTCCGAAAATGCTTTGATACCTTCATAATGTGCCAATACAGACCCCATCATGCCCTGGCGCCACCAGTTGTGTTTTATTCCTTCCTGAACTGTTTTGCCATCACGGTTCCAGCCGTAAAATGCCACTGGGAAATCGTAAAAATATTGGGCTCTGGTAAAACCGGTACCTTGACGGATTTCATCAAATATCGCCAATGGCACACCTTCCGGATTGCTTTCGTTTTGGATCATAATCGGCGTTACTGCACTGATTAAAACTGCTTTTGCAACGCGGCCTTTCCCATGTTTTGCCACGTAACGGATTACTTCACCACCACCGGTTGAGTGGCCAATGTGAATGGCATCTTTCAGGTCGAGTGCTGCTGTAAGTTCTGCAATGTCGGCTACATAGGTATCCATATCATTACCATTGGCACTTTGACCTGAGCGGCCATGCCCACGACGGTCATGCGCGATCACCCGATAGCCCTGTTTCAGGAAAAACATCATTTGTGTATCCCAGTCATCTCCAGATAATGGCCATCCATGGTGAAAAACGATTGGTTGTCCCGTTCCCCAATCTTTGTAATAAATTTCAGTTCCGTCTTTTACTTTAATTGTACTCATAGCTTTTTATAGATTAATTTTAATTGTTTAAAGCAGTTTTTGCGAATTACCAAAACTAATAATTGATGTCGAGGTGCTCACTAAACTGTATGTTAAGTTTCGTGCTGCCAATATTACAATTTGCGATCCATTTTATTAAGTATTTGGTTTTTAGGTGTTTGTTGTTTGTTTATTGATTTTTAATTTGCGCTATTTCGTTAATTTACGTTAGTTTTCTGGAGAAATAAATATTGCTGAATGATTTTTGGTTTGTGCTTTAGCGAAGATAATCGTATTGATTTAAAACAACATCTGGAGCAGTAGTCTCCTGCCTTATTAACAGTTTATTATTTGCTTAGCTGATTTTAGCAATTGTTTCAGGTAAAATTACGTTATATCGTTATTTTTTTTGCTTAAATAACAATCCTTTAAAGCTCAAATAACTGGTTATTTGTTGATTATATTTGTGGTTTATTCTTTGTGAGAAAAAGCCATGCATTATACCCTTCTTCAGTTCATTATTTTACTTTCAGCAGCTTTCCTGTTGATCATGCTGGCACAAAAGGTAAAAATTTCCTATCCTATATTTTTAGTAATTGCCGGTCTGGGCATCAGCTATATTCCGGGTATCCCGCCAATGTCTATAGATCCTGAGGTTATATTTCTGATTTTTCTTCCTCCGCTGCTTTACGAGGCTGCCTGGTATACCTCATGGAATGATTTCTGGCGCTGGCGCAGGCCGATCAGTTTGCTTGCTTTTGGCCTGGTTATTATTACATCGGTAGCCGTTGCATTTTTAACCTCTTCCATGATTCCTGGCTTTACACTCGCTATGGGATTTTTGCTTGGGGGCATTGTTTCGCCACCTGATGCCATTGCGGCGACATCGGTATTGAAGAATATAAAAGTGCCAAAACGGATTACCACCATTTTGGAGGGCGAAAGTTTGGTTAACGATGCCTCCAGTCTAATTGTGCTCCGTTTTGCCTTAGCTGCGGTAATTACAGGGCAGTTTTCGCTTTCAAATGCAGCAGGCGACTTTTTCTTAAGTACTGTTATGGGCATTGTAATCGGATTGGCCGTGGCTCATGTATTATATCTTATCCATCGGTTTTTACCTACTACACCCAGCATCGATGCTGCCATCACTTTAATTTCACCCTACTTTATGTATCTGGCTGCTGAGCAGTTCCATTTTTCGGGCGTAATGGCTGTGGTAAGCGGGGGATTGTTTTTATCATACCGGTCGCACGAAATTTTTGTAGATGGACAAAGCCGCTTGCAGGCCATCAATGTATGGGCAACCTTAACGATGATCCTAAATGCCCTGGTATTTATTTTGATCGGACTGGAATTGCCTATCATAATGGCTGGCTTAGAAGGTTATTCAATTTGGGAAGCTTTTAGTTATGGACTGATCATTAGTGCACTTGTAATTGTACTCCGCATCGCCTGGATTTATCCGGTAGCTTTTATACCAAGGTGGCTATCTGCCAGGGTAAGAAGGAGTGAAGCTCACCCAGGCTGGAAAGGCCCGTTAATTATCGGCTGGGCCGGAATGAGAGGAGTAGTTTCTTTGGCCGCGGCACTCTCATTGCCCATTACTACTGCCGCTCACATTAATTTTCCACACCGTAACCTGATCATCTTTATTACGTTTGTGGTTATTTTGGTTACCCTGGTTTTTCAGGGCCTTACTTTGCCTTATATCATCAAGGCGATCGACATTTACGAAATTGATCCACTGGTACCTGATGAGCAACAAGAGGCCAGCATTAAACAGCGGCTGTTAAAGGTTTCATTAAACCGCTTAAGGGAAAACTATGCACAGGAAATTGAAGGAATCGGATTGGTAAATGGTTTGAAAAATGAACTCGAGAACAGCTTAAACCATACCTCCAGAAGACTCGAATCGATGGAGTGCGAAGCAATCGAAAATGCAGAGATGGAAGTTTATAACCACATCTTAAAAGATATTTATCATATCCAGCGGCAAGAACTTCACAAAATCCGCAAGGAAAAGCAATTTAGTGATGATGTAATCAGGAAGCAGGAAATGCAGATCGATTTATCAGATACCAAAATTCCGCATGTATCAATAAAAAGTAATGGTTAAGTAGATTGTGCCCCAATGCCATTAAGTAAGCACTGTAGTTGTCAGTCTGAGCGTGATCGAAGACTTCTTGAGATTGATAAAACGCAAATAGCCCTTCGACTACGCTACTATTGGAAGATTCAAATATAAGGGGCGTCATTGCGAGGAGGAACGACGAAGCAATCTTTCACGCTAGTGATCCTTGCCATAAAGATTGCTTCGTCAGCTGAAAAAGCCGTCTCGCAATGACGATACTTTGAAGAGATTTATATCTTTTAAATTCTTCTGCTATTTTTATTGTTTTTATGCAATCAATTTCTCAGGACAACAAATCACAGCGCTTAATCGACTGCGGACTCAAGACTACAAACTTCGGACTAAACCCAAAGCCTACTTAACAAATTCGAACTTTATCCCAAGTTTTTTAATTTTTGAGTTTAATGTCGTTGAGGGGATATTAAGGATTTCCGCCGCGCCGCCCGGGCCAAATATTTTGCCTTTACACAGCTGCAAAATGCTCATAATATGCTCCCGCTCCATTTCTTCCATGGTTTTAATTTTGAAATGATCATCGCCAGAAAAACCTGTAGCGGATGTCGAATTGGGAAGTTCAACTTTAGTAATCATTTCCCCTTCAGTTAACAGCATACTTCTTTCGATCAGGTGCTCCAATTCCCTGACATTTCCAGGCCAGTGATAATCCTGCATTTCATTCAATGCATCCGTAGATATTGAAGTAACTAATGACGATCCTTTTTTGCCATATTTGTCGATAAAATAAGCAGCCAGAGCAGGTATATCTTCTTTTCGGTCTCTCAGCGCAGGTAATTCTATCGGGAAAACATTCAAGCGGTAATATAAGTCAAGGCGGAAACGGCCTTCTGCAACTTCTTTCTCCAGGTTTCTGTTGGTGGCCGTAATGATCCTAACGTTTATCTTTTTGGTGTAATTTCCACCCAAACGTTCAATTTCTTTTTCTTGAAGCACCCTTAATAGTTTTACCTGGGCTTCTAAGGGAAGTTCGCCTATCTCATCCAGAAAAATCGAACCTCCGTCGGCCTGTTCAAACTTGCCGATGCGTTTTTCGTTTGCGCCTGTAAAAGAACCTTTTTCATGTCCGAAAAGTTCCGATTCTATTAACGTTAAGGGTAAGGCAGCACAGTTTACGGTAATTAAGGGTTTGTTTTTACGGGGAGATAATTTATGGATAGTTTGGGCGATTTTTTCTTTACCCGTACCACTTTCGCCGAGGATAAGTACCGAAGTATCATCGGGTGCCACCAGTTCCAGTTTCTTAAATGCAGCGTGCAATAAAGCACTGTTGCCAATAATGCCATTAAAATCCTTTTGAATTTCTATAGCTTGTTCTTTTTTGATGATTGGCTTTTCAACTACAGGTACGTCCACAGCTGGAGTTTGAGCTACACTACCCTTACTTAAAATAATTTTATCTATAATGAGTTCAAGGCTTTTCTTAAATTGGGCAATAATACCCGAATGAACTTTTGTGTAGAGATCTGAAAGCTGGTTGAAAAAAATGAACTGAAATACTTCTGTATCTCTTTCAATTTCGGTAATCAAGGCTGATTCAAGTTTGTAATGGTCTGAAAGCGCTTGTACAGATCGACTTTCCATTCTCAGTTTCCGAAAATCATATCCGTTAAATATCGGTTTTCCATTATGGACAAGCGCAGTGCCGTTCCAGGTTTTAAAATCACGATCTGAAATATTGGTTTCTTTCAATAAAGCGTCGGTGCTGAAGATATTGAACGTTCCGTCGGAAGCGCGGCTGATGTAAACATCTTTTGTAGTTGTGCGCGGCTTTGATCTGGTAATCCAGAGAAAATCGAAAGGTACAACGGGGTGCATTGCGGCACTGATCTGTTTCAAACGCTGCGAAACCGGTTCCTGCTTTTGCGCAATGTGTTCAATCTGTTTATGTAGCGGTGGCTCTGTATGATGGTTATATTTCAGGTTTTGTTCATGTCTGTAACGGGCAATATCCAACATTACCATCAGGTCTTTTTCGCGGAAAGGTTTAACCAAAAAGCCATAGGGCAGGGTTGCTTTTGCAGCTTCTAAAATCCCTTGATTGGTGTTTGCGGATATGTAAATAAAAGGGATTCCCATTTCGGTAAGCTGGCCAGCCAGATCAATTCCCGTTTTGTCGCCCTGTAAAAAAATATCCAACAGTATCCAGTCGGGTTCTTTAGCTGCGATCAGCTCAAGCGCCTTCACCACCGATGGTGCTATCCCGCACACTTTATAGCCAGCTTTTTCGAGCATGATCCTAAGATCGTTGGCTACAATAAATTCATCTTCTACAATTAAGATTTTCTGTTTCATTTTCTATTTCGGGCGAGCGTTAGATATAAATCAACGGCCAACAAAGGTCCCTTTTTGATTAATACAGTCTATTCAAGTCAAGAAAAATACCAATCCTTAAGTTTTTGTTTATCAGTGTTTTATTGTGTTGGTTGGTTTTTTGAGCTCATGATATATCGTCGATTTACTAAATATCACTAACGTTTTATGTCCAGTTTTTTAATTTTAGAACTCAAAGTTGTTGCCGGAATACCCAATAATTCTGCCGCACCACCGCTGCCTGCAACCTTGCCTTTGCAGAGCTCCAAAACCCTGATGATATGGTCTCTTTCATTGTCAATAATCGTTTTAATTCCATTTTGCGAAAGCGGTTCCTCATTTTTAATTCCAAGTTCCAAATGATCGGGATTAAGTTTTCCATCCGATGAAAGCAGTACACTCCTCAGCATTACATGTTCCAGTTCTCTGATATTGCCTGGCCAATCATACAACATTAGCCGATCCATAAAATCAGTGGGGATTTCGGTAATGTTTTTACCTACTGCTTTTGCATGCTTCTGAACAAAATATTCTGCCAATAGTGGGATGTCGGTCTTTCGTCGACAAAGCGGAGGAACGTGAATTGGAAAAACATTAAGACGGTAGAAAAGATCCAGCCTGAACCTGCCTTTTGCAATCTCTTTCTCCAGATTGAGGTTTGTTGCCGCAATTATTCTTAAATCGACTTTAATAGGTTGTTTACCACCAATCCGCTCAATTTCTTTCTCCTGCAACGCGCGGAGAAGCTTTGCTTGAAGATCGAAGGGCATCTCTCCAATCTCATCGAGAAAGATGGTGCCACCGTTGGCCTCTTCAAATTTTCCGATTCTGGTGTTCACAGCGCCTGTAAACGAGCCTTTTTCATGGCCAAATAGAATGGATTCAATTAAATCTGCAGGTAGTGCAGCGCAATTTACAGCCACTATTGGCTTTGCACTTCTATGTGATAAGCGATGGAGACTTTTGGCAACTTCTTCTTTTCCTGTCCCGCTCTCTCCGGTTATCAATACAGATGTATCAGTTGGTGCAACAATTTTTATCTTGTCTAAAACACTGAGCAAAGCAGTACTTTTGCCAATAATATTTTCAAAATCTTTTTTCGCTACAGGATAGTTACTGCTTTCTTGGTGTAAAACTGTCTCCGTTCCCGCTTTTTCAAGCTCGATAATATGGACCAATTTTTTCTCTAAAGTGCCTGATAAAAAGTTAAGCAGTTCCATGTGTGCGGGTTGGTAAATGTTTTCAGTTCTACTGTAAAACGAAAAGCTGATCTGATCGCCATTTTCAAGGTAGAATGTTTTCACCATATTGGAATAGAGATGATAGGTGGTGGCGATTAAGTTTTTCATTGGAGCAGCCTTTTTTACCCCCTCAAAATCATCACCAATGTAAATGGCGTCGGCTGTTGTTTGGGGTACCAGTTGATTGATGGTATCATATTCTGCCCTGCTTAAACCCGCGTATTTTAAAAACTCATTTGCTGTAAATAAGTCGTACTGGTCGAAGTTTTTTCTGGTGATTCCAATTTCGCTATATCGTTTTCCATCTTTTGCAATACCAGAAAGTGCAATAAAATCAAAAGGAATATATGGCTGAAAGGCAGCTGCAATGGCTAAAATTTTCTTTTGCCAGGTTAACGATTTCATCGAGATATCTACAATGAAATCCTGCATAAAGCGCTCGCTGCTCATTTTCATGTTATTGCTGTTTTCCTTGCGGTACCTGGCAATATCAATGCTGAGTAAAATGTCGCGGTCGCGGTAAGGTTTAACAATAAACCCGTACGGACAGGTGGACTTTGCAGCCTCCAGCACTTTTTCATTCGAATTTGCAGAGACATAAATAAAAGGAATCTGGCTTTTCATTAAGTCATGCGCCAGATCAATGCCGGTTAACCTGCCTTTAAGGTAAATATCTAAAAGAACCAGGTCTACCTGGTGTTTTTCCAGTAGGGCCTGAGCATTTTTAACAGAATCGGCAATGCCGACAACCTGATAACCGGCACGCTGCAAAATCATCTGCAGATCGTGCGCAACGATAAATTCATCTTCAACAATTAGAATTTTTTCTGTCCTCATCTTCAATTAATCATTCAACAGCAATAAATCTTCACTTCTATTTATAAAAATTAAGCTTAACGAAACACCATCTTTGCTTTCCATCGTAAAAACACCATCAATTTGGGCACTCAGTCCCTTCATTAAAATAATGCCCAGTGTGTTGCATTGTTCATAATCAAAATCGGCGGGTAATCCGATGCCGTTATCCTTAATAAATAGTTTATAATGATCTGCCTGGCATTCTTTTAGGCTAATGATCACTTTTCCTCCATGACTATTAGGAAACGCATATTTGAAAATATTGGTAATCGCCTCGTTAATAATCAGGCCAAGCGGAACAGCTTTCGAAATATCCAGTTCGAGATTCAAAATATCCAATTCAAAGCTGATCTTTTTATCATCGTTCAGGCTTTCCTTTAAATATTCAACTAATTCTACGATATATGGCTGAATGTTAATGGTAGCCAGATTTTCTGTTTGGTAAAGCTTTTGGTGAATTAATGCAATACTTTTCAGCCGGTGCTGACTTTCCTTTATGGCTTCAATTGCCGATAGATCTTCCAGGTAATAGCTCTGGCTGTTCAGTAAGCTCATTGTTAATTGCAGGTTGTTTTTAACCCGATGGTGTACTTCCTTAATCAAACCCTCTTTTTCTTCGATCAACTTGTTTTTTTGTTGAATATTTAGCTCGAGTTCAGTGTAAGCAAGGTCTATATCTGCCTTTTTCTTTACCAAAGTATCATGAAGTTTCTTTTTCAACCGGAACCTGCCATAGATTAAAACAAGAACGATAGTTAAAAAAGCCAGCCCAGCGATAGTGGCATTTTTAATCCATTGAATGCGGTTAAGTTCCTGACTTTGTAATTGTGATTTCTTCCTGAGGATTTCATTTTCATTCTCTTTCTGTGAGGCCTGGAATTCAATCTTCAATCGCTCAATCGTATTTAAATTCTCCTGGCTAAGCATCGAATCTCTAAGCTTATGAAAGGTTTGCAGGTGGATAATTGCCTCCGCCGGACGATCTGTAGATAGATCTATTTTGTAAAGAATTTCATTTAGGCGGATCTGCCTTGGCAAGGTCATACTGATCTGGTTTTCCCTTGCTTTTTCTGCAAACTGTAACGCAAGTCCGTATTTGTTCTGGGCAAAGTAGAATTCGCTTACAGAGAAGAAAACTGAAGTTTGGAAAGGGTTAGAGTATGTTTGTAATGTATTGTCTTCTAGTAGTTTATTGAAATAGCTTTTAGCCAGATCGTACTTTTTTAACGCAGCATAACATTCGCCAAATGCCAGAAACATAAAATATTCATGCCCACTTGATGGATTGTTAACCTCGCTCCAGGTTTTTTCGAGTATGGCCAATGCTTTTTTAGCTTCACCCAGTTTGATCATTTGGCTCGTAATGGAATAAGCCGTAACAAAACGGAAAGGATCTCTTTTATCGTTAACATCAAGGGTTTTACGGTACCAGGCAATGCTTTCTTTAGCTTTACCCATGGCCTCATAGGCAGAGCCTACCCGGTTTAAATAAGTGCCGAGCACTTCCTCGTGATTGTTTTGTGCCGTTTTTACACTCAGTAATGCGTAATTCAATGCCTTACTGAGTTCTCCTTTTCTTTCATAAACTGCCGAAAGCAGATCATAGGCCATTGGCAGATCGGGAAGTTTGAATTTTTTATCCAAGGCGATAACCTCAAAAAGCTCTTTTATCGATAAATCAAATTTTTCTTCCTCCAAATGGAAATCTGCCATTGTTTTTAGGAGCGTTGCCTCTCTGTATTTTTCCTGGAAAGAGGTGCCAATTTCTTTATATAAGGCATGTGCGTTAGCCGCCCGGTTGTAAAATGTTCTGTTTTTATAATCCGAAACGGTATCGGGAACATTGACATAATAAGAATACCATGCGCTGGCTTCGAAATGTTTATTGCCAATTCTTTTTGCAACAGAAATTGCCTTTTCATAGGTAAGTGCCTGCTGCACCCGCAAACGTTTTTTGTTCAAAAACCGGGCATAAGCCATAAGGGTACGGAATTCCCAGTTTGGGGATTTAAGTTGATCGTTTAAAATATGTGCCTTTTGCAGATAAGGCATTGCCTTCGCTAAATTTATGCTTTGGTTTTCTTGTTGATTAATGAAATGATAGGCAATTTTTAGCAGGTATTGTATACGGTTTGTATCGGGTTTTGAATCAGCCAAAAGTCGCTGTAGCTTTTGAAGAGAATCTGTAGGATTTAGACTGCCTACCTGATTTCTGGCTGAAGTATTACTGCCCTTAACCAGCATTAAACTGAAAATCGCAAATAGCATGATGAGCACGATCATTTTATTGACGTGCTTTACTGCCCCAATTTTTTTAAACAGTTTGTTTAATTCTATCATTAAATGTTACTTATTCAGGATATGTTCCCGTTTAATCTTAAATTTTTTAATTTTTGAGTTAAGGGTAGTAGCAGGGATATTTAATATTTCTGCAGCTCCACCGATACCAGATATTTTTCCCTTACAACGTTTTAAAACCGATAGGATGTGGTCGCGCTCGTTTTCGTGGATGCTTTTGATTTTTTGCTCATCTGTATTGTTAGTTACCTCATTTCTATCTGTTTTCGGTAGGTGGATTTCTTTTAATATGTTGCCGGATGTTAATAATATGCTCCGTTCAATCAAATGCTCCAGCTCCCTCACGTTTCCCGGCCAGGGGTAGAGCATGAGTTTGTTCAGCGCGCTTTTGGAAATGGCATTTACCTGCCTTCCTGTTTTTTTTGAAATGCGTTCAATAAAGAATGCCGTAAGATGGGGGATATCATCCAATCTATCCCTCAACGGTGGGATTGGAATTGGAAATACATTCAACCTGTAATACAGGTCGCTCCTGAAACTTCCTTTTTCTACCTCCTTTAGCAGATTCCTGTTCGTGGCTGCTATAATTCTCACATTTGTTTTAATTACATCCCTGCCGCCAATCCGTTCAATTTCTTTTTCCTGTAATGCACGGAGCAGCTTTACCTGAAGTTCTAATGAAAGTTCGCCAATCTCATCCAAAAAAAGCGTCCCATTGTGTGCCAGTTCAAACTTGCCGATGCGCCGCTCTGTTGCACCTGTAAAGCTGCCCTTTTCATGACCGAAAAGTTCACTTTCAGCTAAGTTAGATGGGATTGCGGCACAATTGATTTTAACCATCAGTTCACTGCTGCGAAGTGAGGAATTGTGTAATGCCCTTGCAATGAGTTCTTTTCCTGTTCCTGTTTCTCCGGTAATCAATACAGTGCTATCGGTAGCAGCCACAGCCTCAACCAGGTGAAAAATGCCTTTTAACGACTTGCTCTGCCCGATGATTTCTGTATGGTTGTATTTGTATTGGATCTCCTCCTGCAGGTAGCTTTTTTCATCCTCTAATTTTTGTTTGTATGCATTGATTTCTAAGAGCTGTTGCTCTATTTTTTCGTTTGCAAGGATGTTCGATATCGCAATTGAAATCTGCAGCGAAATGCCCTGCAGCAGATCAAAATAGATATTCGACAACGAATTCGTATTCTTAGTGTAGAGATAAAAGAAACCAATACATGCTGATCGGTCTACCATTTTCAGGCCAATCATTTCTTTGATGCCTTTATTGTGCCAAAATGATAACCAGGCGGGTGCGTCATCCCACCTCAAAACTTCTTCAACGTTAAAAACGATTGGTTTTTCTGAAGAAATCATCGCCCTGCACATGCCGTCATCGAGCGTGTACTTCTTCGATGATTCTGGTGCTATACCGGCTGTTTTAAGAAAATCCTCTTTTTGGTTATAGATGAAAGCACTATGGGTCTCCTGATCGTCATTAATCAAACAGATTACAAAGTCATCAAAATCAAATAATTTTTTAAGCTTTAGGTCTATAACATCGAAGAGATCAAGTTTATTCCTGATGGAAGCAATGGAGTTGCTTAACGATAATAAAACTGCATTTTCTCTTTCCTTTTGTTCGAGTTTTTTAAGTAAGCGTGCATTTTCGATTTCAAGTACTGTCGCTCCATTAATATTTAGGATGGCATGTTCTTGATTTTGAATTTCAGATAAATTGCCCTTGCTTTCCATGTCGCTAAAGTAGGGTTTATAATTTTAATTAATGAATTTTGATTCGTTAAATCGGTAACGAAATTTCGTTATTTGTTTATTTTTTATATTGATTTTTAGTGAGTTATGTTTAGTTTTAATGTTGATATTTTTTTATTTTTTCGTGATTATTCAGGTGTTCAATTAATTTATCCCGCAGATTTAGGAGATTTCCGCAGAGGTAAATGTTTGGTAGATTGAATGTTGAAATAAATCATTAACGGCAATTCAATAGAAATGTCGTCTTTCCCGCGCAGGCGGGAATCTTAATACTTGAGCATTTGTTAGGCATTAGGTTCCCAATCAAGTTGGAAATGACGGTCCGATGAAGGGAATCACAACTCCAAATTGTGCGCGCTGTGCATTTCCTCTGTTTACTCGGTGGTTAAAACATACACGCTTTTCCCTCTTAGTCTTTTGTGGTAAAAAACAATATTGAAATTCGTAAATCAACGATATATGGTTAATCATATTTCGTGTATTTTTATGTAAGATTCTGATTTATAGTTGTTTGTGTGGTGGTATGTTTCTTGGAACAATGAGGGAAACAAAAATATTTAATTATGAAACCATCACCAGACTTGTTATCTCCGGAAAATCATGCATTAGTATTAATCGATTTCGAAGGACAGATGGCTTTTGCAACAAAAAGCATCTCTATTACCGAACTTCGTACAAATGTTGCCATTGTTTGTGGCGCATCTAAAATCTTTAACGTACCCACTATTGTAACCACAGTTGCCGAAGAATCGTTTGCAGGCCCTGTTTTTCCAGAAATTGAAGAATTTTATCCCCAGGCTACTTCAAATTATATCGATAGGACTTCGATGAATACCTGGGAAGACGAACCGGCCTACAAAGCAATAACAGCAACCGGGAAAAAGAAACTTGTATTGGCCGGCCTTTGGACAGGTGTTTGTATTGTTGGTCCGGCTTTATCAGCCTTATCAGAAGGTTTTGATGTTTTCGTGATCACTGATGCCTGTGGTGATGTAAGCAATGAGGCGCACGAACGGGCCATTCAACGGATGGTGCATGCAGGTGTAAAACCAGTAACTTCTGTACAGTACATCCTCGAATTGCAAAGAGATTGGGCCAGAACCGGAACTTATGAGCCTGTAACCACACTAATGAAAAAATACGGTGCAGGTTATGGTCTTGGTATCCAGTATGCACACAAAATGGTAAAACACTAATCCTCATTTACATAAAATGAGAACTGATTATCCCCATTTGGCATTCGTTGTTGCAATGTGTTTTTGCTTATCAACAACTGTGGCATTCGCCCAAGGCATTAAGCTTATGCGCTACGATGAGGATTATAGCAATTTGAAAGATTCGGCCAGGAACTTCTACAATACATTAAAGTTCCTGCCGCTTTCTGCCAATAAAAAAGCTTACCTCAGTTTTGGTGGCGAAATCAGGGAGGAATATGGAGGGAAAATCAATGAAGACTGGATCAAAGATCAGGGTTTCAACTATTCTTTTTTACAGCGTTATTCGCTTTATGCAGATTTAAATGTTGGAGAAAGACTGCGGTTTTTCGCTCAGGTAAACAGTGCTCTGGAAAACGGCAGTAAGTATGGCCCCTCTCCGGTTGATGAGGATCAGCTTGCAGTTCAAAATCTTTTCGCAGAATATCGCATACTTAAAGATTCATTAAACAAATTAGCCGTTCGGGTGGGCAGGCAGGAAATAAATTACGGTTCGGGGCGGTTAATTTCTGTGCGGGAGGGTACTACGGTAAGGCAATACTTTACAGGAGCAAAACTGATGTATGCAACACCACGGTTTTCGTTGGATGCATTTGTATTAGCAGCCGATGAAGTGAATTTCGGGGTATTCGATAATCGCCCCAGCCATCAGGCAAACCTTTGGGGCACTTATTCGAATCTCAATATCCAACAAGGCGGAAACTTTGATTTCTATTATTTAGGCATCAGGCGCGACAATGCAGAATTTGAGGAAGGTGCTGAAAAAGAAATCAGGCATACCCTGGCTACGCGATATTGGAAAAGTGGCGGCGGTTTTATCTATAATGTAGAAGCGGCCTATCAGTTTGGCAGGTTTGGAAGTGGCAATATCGATGCCTGGACAATGGCTATCGAATTGGGGTATACTTTTGAAGAAACCAAGCTTAAGCCTTCTGTAAACCTGCGGAACGATTATATCTCAGGCGACAGGAAAGCTGGCGACGGAAAACTCCAAACCTTTAATCCCTTGTATCCCAAAGGAGGCTATTTTGGCTTCAACCCCCTCATCGGACCATCGAACCTAATTGATCTGCACCCTTACTTAACCCTTAGCCCGACCGATAAATTAAGCATCCAGGCTGATGTTGTTTTTAACTGGAGGTATTCTGCAAACGACGGAATTTATCGTCCCAGCGGGAATTTTAATACCGCAGGTTCACTTTCTAACCACCGCTTTATCGGTACCACTTATCTGCTCAGTGCAGATTATAAATTCAATAATAACCTTTCATTCAGTTGTGGGGGGCAATATTTCAGGGTGGGTGATTTTATAAAAGATATTGTACCACGCTGGGACAATTCAAAGTTTTTTAATGCTCAGGTATCATACAAATTTTAAACAAAAAGAAAATGAAAAATAACTTCACTAAACAATCAATAGCTGCTATCCAAAACTTCAGGGTGGCCATTATCATATTCTCTGTATTTGTTACAGGAACAGCATTCGCACAAACAACCACCGCAATAGGAACGGCCAAAGTTTGGGGTACGGTTGATGGGATTGCAATCGAAGGCGTAGTTCAGGGCCCATCGGCGCAGGTTAGCGATTTACAGATTGCCTGTGTTTTCGAATACACCGAAGGAGATATTTTTAACTCACCACCAGCACTTCCACCAGCTTTAAATGGTTTGGTGCACTTAGATCAGGATATGAAAGGTTTGATCACCGAAATCCGCAAAAGCGGCAAATTTCTTGGTCACGCCAACGAAACCATTTTAATTTCTCCACCAAAAGGTACTATAGGTGGCAAACGCCTGCTTTTAATCGGTCTTGGCGATCGGAATAAATTTACACCAGAATTAATGATAGGAGTAGGCAGCATCGCCATGAGAGAAGCGCTTAAACTTGGTGTAAACAACTTTTCTTTTGCAAGTGATTTAAAAGATGCAGGGATCGATTCGCCAACGGCATTGGTTGCTGGCAACGTTGTAAAAGGCATTTTTGAAGCC
The DNA here is from genome assembly GCF_052045595.1 of Pedobacter sp. 22163. NCBI lineage: Bacteria > Pseudomonadati > Bacteroidota > Sphingobacteriia > Sphingobacteriales > Sphingobacteriaceae > Pedobacter > Pedobacter sp. 22163. The sequence goes on from NZ_JBQEPM010000002.1 coordinate 904,068, forward strand.
TACAGAACCCAAACCTGGTTAAAAGAAAAGAATATGGCAACCTTTAAACCGGTAGCGAAAGTGATCCTTTTGGCAGGGCCGGCATTTTTTACAACGGCTGGAGAAGGCATTCAGGAAGCAATTGCTGCTATTAAAAATTAAGATCTCAAATCTAAAAAGAAGACACCATGACTGCAGATATCATTTTATTCAATGGTAAGGTTCATACCATTGCCAAGCACAAGGAAGAAATAACAGCCGTTGCCATTAAAGATGGCAAGTTTATCGCCGTTGGTCGTGATAGCGACATTATGAATTTTTCGGGTTCTGCAACAAGGCTGATTGATCTGGGCAAAAAACGGGTTGTTCCTGGGATTAACGACTCCCATATCCATTTAATCCGTGGTGGGTTAAATTTCAATCTTGAATTACGCTGGGATGGTGTTCCATCACTGGCCGATGCCTTACGGATGCTTAAAGAGCAGGTAGATATTACCCCATCACCACAATGGGTGCGGGTAGTTGGGGGCTGGTCTGAGTTTCAGTTTGCTGAAAGGAGAATGCCAACACTGGAAGAAATAAATGCCATTGCGCCCGAAACACCTGTGTTTATTTTGCATTTATACGACCGTGCTTTTATGAACCGCGCTGCGCTTAAAGCCGTTGGATATACAAAAGATACGCCTGCGCCTCCAGGTGGAGAAATCCAGAGAGATGCCAATGGGGAGCCTACGGGACTGATTATCGCCAGCCCCAATGCCATGATTTTATATTCTACGCTGGCAAAAGGTCCGAAACTTTCTTATGAACATCAGGTAAATTCTACCCGTCATTTTATGACCGAACTGAACCGTTTCGGGATTACCAGTGTAATTGATGCCGGTGGAGGTTTTCAAAATTTTCCTGACGATTATAAAGTTGTAAACGAATTAAATGAGCAAAAACAACTTACCGTTCGCATTGCTTATAATTTATTTACACAGCGTCCAAAGCAGGAATTTGAGGATTTTGACAACTGGACCAATACCGTAAAACTTTACCAGGGAGATGATATGTACCGCCACAACGGGGCAGGTGAGATGCTGGTTTTCTCTGCAGCAGATTTCGAAGATTTTCTTCAGCCACGGCCAGATCTTTCTGATAATATGGAGCCTGAACTGGAACGTGTGGTGCGTTTGCTGGTCGAAAAAAGATGGCCTTTCAGGCTTCATGCCACTTATAATGAAAGTATCGGTCGTTTTCTAAATGTTTTCGAAAAGGTAAATAGAGATATTCCTTTTGCTGGTTTGCCCTGGATTTTTGATCATGCCGAAACCATCGACGAACGGAACATTGAACGTGTAAAAGCATTGGGCGGCGGTATAGCGATTCAGAGCAGAATGGCTTATCAGGGCGAATATTTTACCGAACGTTATGGTGCAAAAGCTGCCCTCCAAACACCACCGGTTAAAAAAATGCTCGAAATGGAAGTTCCTGTTGGTGGCGGTTCTGATGCCACACGCGTAAGCAGTTACAACCCATGGGTTTCGATGTTTTGGCTAACTGCCGGTAAAACAGTTGGTGGCTTAAAAATTTACAGTGAAGAAACCGTTTTATCAAGAGAAACTGCTTTAGAACTATACACCAGGGGTAGTGCCTGGTTTTCGAATGAACAGCAAAAGAAAGGTGATATCAAAGTAGGCATGCTGGCAGATTTAGCTGTTTTAAATCACGATTACTTTGAGGTTGCCGATGAGCAGATTAAAAGTATCGAATCTGATTTAACCATTGTTGATGGCAAAATTGTGTATGCCAAAGGCGATTTCTCTTCTTTTTCTCCACCAAAAATCCCGATTCTGCCAGACTGGTCGCCAACCAAAAACTATAATGGATATTATTCTCAATTGACACATAAAACAGATCAGAAAGGAAAAACAAAAACGGCAAATGGAGCCGGTTCAGTGTTAGCAATGGTACATTCCTGCGTAGGCAGTTGTAATGTCCATAACCATAATCACGATGCAGTGAGGACCAGCAACCTCCCTGTAAACAATTACACCGCATTTTGGGGCGCGCTGGGCTGCTCATGCTTTGCTTTTTAAACCATGGAAAATATCATTAAATACCTGCTTTATTCTGATTTGGGATCAGACTTTAACAACTGGGCAGTACTTATTTTTAGGCTGCTGCTCATGCTTGAGCTTTTCAGGGTTCATGGGATGAAAAAGTTCCGTGTTCAAAATGGAGAGAAAGAACATGTGCCCAATCCATTGGGGTTGCCGGATAAACTGAATGCCCTGGTTGCCACTTTTTCTGATACCGTTGTGCCATTTCTGGTTGCAATAGGATTCGGAACCAGGCTTTTCCTCCTGCCATCTATAGGCGTAACGGCCATCGGTTACTTTGTGGTGCACCGTAAAGATTCGATTGAAGTGCGTGATGTACCTTACATGTACACATTGGCCATGCTTTTTTTATGGTCAATCGGACCCGGGACTATTTCAATAGATCATTATTTATTCAATACACTTTTTAATTAAAATAAACATTAAATCACAAATTATGGAAGCTAAAATTGGAATCAGCGCAGAAAACCTCGCCGAGGTTGCACATTCATTAAGCAAAATTCTTGCAGATGAATACGTTTTATATACCAAAACCAGAAAAGCGCACTGGAACGTAGAAGGGCCAGATTTTTACAACAAACACAAATTTTTCGAAGAGCAATACACCCAACTGGAAGATATTGTTGATGAAGTTGCAGAACGTATCCGTAAACTTGGTCATTACGCCCCGGCATCACTTAAACAGTTTCTGGAATTAACTCACTTAACTGAAGACGACCGCGGTAAAAACGATGCACCAACCTACATCAAAATGTTATTAGCAGATCACGAAAGTATTCTGATCCATTTAAGAGAAAACATTGATAATTATGCCGGTGCGCTTAAGGACGCAGGAACAAGCGATTACATTACAGGTTTAATGGAAACACACGAAACCATGGCCTGGATGTTAAGGGCTCATTTATCGTAAAATCAAAAACAAAATGGAAGAAAAACAGAACAATATCTGGTTTGTAACCCTTGTATTAACCATTATAGCGGGCTATTGCGATAGTATTACCTTTGTTGCTGCGGATAAGATTTTTTCGGCACACGTTACAGGAAACTTTATCGTATTCGCTTATCAGATGATAAAAGGCTCTGATGGCGATGCATGGATCAAACTGCTAACTTTCCCAATATTTATGCTCTCTGTTATGGCTGGCGGCTGGATATCGGCGAGATTTTCAAACAGGCATTTTCTGCTTTTATGTGAGGGACTTATTCTTTTACTTGGCGGTGCAATAGCGTATTCATTAGGCTATATAGATAATGGTGAAGTTACATGGCCAATGTATCTGGTTACGATGATCGTGGTTTTTGCCATGGGGCTGCAGAATGCCTTTGGGAAACTTTTTGCCAAGGAAACCTACGGACCAACCACCATGATGACAGGTAATGTAACCCAGTTTGCGCTCGATATCAGGTCGTTTTGTAATTCAGGTTTCAAAAATGCTGACTTCCTTTCAGGAATAAATAAAGGCTTAATCACTTTGGGCGGTTTTTTAATCGGTTGTATCCTCGGTGCCTGGATCGGACAGCTGTTTGGCTTAGTGGGTATCGTGCTGCCTGGTGTTGCCATGTTAATCTGCTATTACAGCACAAAGCAGGCTAAAAATGATGCTAAACTTTAAAGATGCCAACCAAAAATAGAACAGCTAATTTTTGCTGGCCGGAATTCAGGTTCCTGTTAATTACTTTCATGCTGATCAGTCCTGTCCTTGCAAAAGGGCAGGGCATCAGGACCTCCAAGGAAGTTGAGACAGCGGAAATTAAACTTCGCAGGCTTGGCCAAACAGAAAGCAAAGTCGATTTATGGATCGACCTGGGCACCTATTACCTCAATTTACCAGGCGAATTAAAGGCCGACCTCGCCCGGGCGATGCAGCTCCGCGAACAGGCTTTTGCTTTAGCCGGCAAGATCGAATATCCAAAAGGAATTGCCCGAAGTATGGTACTCAAAGGAAGTATCATCCGCGAATCGGGAGATAGGATTTTAGGCGCAAAAACTTATGAACAGGCCATAGCCTATGCCTCGAAGATGAATCTGAAAGATCAATTGGCAGCCGCTTATTCCGCTATGGGTACTCTTTTTGGCAATGAAGGAGCGGATCTCGAAAAGAAAATTGCTTACAACGAAAAATCCCTGGCCCTTTACCGCCAGGCTGGGGATAAATTGGAGGAAGCCAATTCGCTCAAAAACCTGGGCGATTATTACAACATAAAAGGGCAGCCAGCCTATGCCATTAAACTAATGGATACCTCGCTTGCTGTTTACAAGGCTATTGGTTTTAAAGAGTTGCAAGGCGTGTACAATAACATGTGTATTACCAATATCAGCCTCGGCAATTTTTCGGAAGCGCTAAAATACGGTTTACTCGCAGAGAAAACTGCCGACCAGTTGGCCGATACAAGTTTGCAAAGAAGTTCTATAAACAACCATTTAGGTTTAACCTATTATTACCTGAGGAACGACCAGAAAGCACTTGACTATTGGTTAAGGGCCAAAAACATTGCCGAGCGTTACAAAGACCCAGGTTACATGCAGACCATTATTGCCAATGTAGCCACCATTTATGTCCGGATGAAAAGATTCGAAGATGGAATAGCTGAGTTGAAAGAGCTGATTAAAAAATATCCGCCAACTGATACCCAGATGAAACTGCGCATTCCTTATATTTTATTCAACACTTACTACGATATTGAACAATATGGCAAGGCTGAACCATTTTTCAAAACTTTAATTAAATTCCACCACGACCTGCCCAAAGATGATCCAAACCAGATTTATCTGTACCGCAGTATCATCCGGAAACTGATCCATGAGAAGCAATTTCAAGCTGCCGACGGTTATTTAAAAGAACATGAAAAGCAAAGTTTAGCGCAGAAAAACTTACTGGCGCTGTCTCAGTTGCACAGGCTTTGGTTTGATGTAGATTCTGCACTGAACAAACCCTGGTCGGCTGTGGCGCACTATAAAACCTATAAAAGGTTAACAGATTCCATCTGGAACAACGAAAAGAACAAACAGATTTCGGGATTGGAAATCGAATATCAAACCGAGAAAAAAGATAAGGATATTGCCCTGCTTCATCAAAAAAATCAGTTGCAGCAGGTCAGGATCGGGAATGAGGAGCGTGTGAGGTATTTTTTTATCGCAGGACTTATTATCGCGGCGCTGTTTGCAGGTCTCATTTATAACCGTTATCGTCTAAAAAAGCGTAGCAATCTTATCCTGGAGCAAAAGCAGGAAGAAATAAATACGCAGAACGAGCTGCTTAGGAAAATACTGGGTGAAAAAGAGTGGCTCCTTCGCGAAATCCACCACCGGGTAAAAAACAACCTGCAGATTGTCATCAGTTTGCTCAATACCCAATCGGCTTACCTCGATAATGAAGATGCTTTAGTGGCCATTAGAAATAGCCAGAACCGGATGCATGCCATGTCGCTCATCCACCAGAAGCTTTATCAATCTGATAATCTGGCTGAAATAGATATGAAATGGTACATCAAAGAACTGGTCGATTACATGATCGAATGTTTTGGTACTGATAAGAAAATCCAGTTCACTTTAGAAACAGAGGCGATTAAATTAGATGTTGCACAGGCGGTTCCGCTTGGTTTGATCCTGAACGAGGCCATTAGTAACGTGATTAAATATGCCTTTCCAGCTAATGAAAAAGGTAAAGTGCACATTTCTTTCTTGCTCACGGGAGAGGAGCGCTGTGAACTGAAAATTGCAGATACGGGGATTGGTTTGCCAGCAGGCTTCGATCCTGACAATACCGAATCACTTGGAATGAGCTTGATGACCGGCCTTACCGAACAGCTTAACGGAGAAATAAAAATGTGGAATGATGATGGCCTTGTGCTTGATGTCATCTTCAAACGCCACAACGAATTAATTACAGAAAGTTCAACACTATTAATAAATAAAAATTAAACGATATGAATAATAACATTTTAGGTTTGCACCACATCACAGCGATAGCAGGCAATGCACAGCAGAACTTCGATTTTTATACTAAAACACTAGGTTTAAGGTTGGTGAAAAAGACTGTGAACTTTGATGATCCTGGAACTTACCATCTTTATTATGGCGATGAAAGTGGATCAGCAGGAACTATTCTTACCTTTTTCCCCTGGGAGGGCATTGGGCAGGGGACAGAAGGCGTAGGCATGGCGACAGAAATCGGCTACTCAGTACCTGTGGACAGTCACCAGTTCTGGTTGGAAAGATTCGGTGCCGCAAACGTTAAAACAAAAGAGATTACCGAGCGCTTCGGAGAACAGGTATTGGCTTTTAAAGACCCGGATGGCTTATCGTTGAGTTTGATTGTTCCCAAAACTACAGATATCAGAACGCCATGGGAAACTACCGAGATTAAAAAGGATACCGCCACTAAAGGTTTCCACAGTACCACTTTAACCCTGCAAAGTATCGATGGAACCGCGAAGGTATTAACTGATTTATTTGGTTACCGTTTATTGGGGCAGGAGGAAAACCGCTATCGTTTTATTACCGATACAGTAGAAAATGCGGCTATTGTAGATCTGTTGGAAGTACCAGCTGGCCACAGGGGAAGAAATGCTGCCGGTACCAACCACCATGTGGCATTCCGTGTTAAAAACGAGGATATTCAAATGGAATTGAGGGAGCAGATTTTAAGTAAAAACTTACAAATTACCCCTAAAATCGATCGTGATTACTTCTACTCTTTATATTTCCGCGAACCAGGAGGGGTTCTTTTCGAAATTGCAACAGAAAATCCAGGTTTTACTGTTGATGAGCCTTTAAATGAACTGGGAACACATTTAAAATTACCACATCAGCATGAGCATTTACGCGAAGATTTAGATAAATTACTTCCAAAACTAATTTAAAAATATGGCACAGGTAAAATTAAACATTCAGGAAGGCGAACCAAGTTCGTTCGATATTTATGATGAAGACGGAAAAGTTGGCGAAATGATTTTTGATATTAAGGATAACGATTTAACCGTTTACCATACCGAAGTTGAGCCTGCAAAAGAAGGAAAAGGTTATGCTAAAATGTTGCTCGATGCAATGGTGGCCTATGTTCGCGAAAACAGATTAATGGTTATTCCAATGTGCCCCTATGTTCACATTCAGTTCAAACGGCACGAAGATCTGTATCGCGATATCTGGAACAAAATAAAAGAAGAATAAAAATGAGAGAAATTATAAAAGCTGGAAAAAGCCTTGATCAGGCAGAAAAAGTATTGATCATGATCCACGGCCGTGGAGGAACGGCCCAGGATATATTATCGATGGCAGAATACCTGGAGGTTTCAAAATTTGCATTGATCGCCCCGCAAGCTGAAAATAATACGTGGTACCCACAATCGTTTTTGGCGCCACGGGCAGCTAACGAGCCTTCGCTTTCCAATGCGCTAAAAACAATAAACGATATTATAACTGATCTGGAAAAAGAAGGTTTTACAAAAGAACAGATCTACTTTTTGGGTTTTTCTCAGGGCGCCTGTTTAACCCTCGATTTTGTTGCAAGTAATGCTGCCCGTTATGGTGGTGTGGTGGCTTTCACAGGAGGGCTTATCGGCGAACAGGTAGATCACCGCAATTATCATGGCGACTTCGACGGTACGCCTGTTTTTATCGGCAGCAGTGACCCCGATATGCATGTTCCGGTATCGAGGGTTAAAGAATCAACAGTTTTACTCGAAGGTATGGGTGCAGAGGTTACCGAGATTATTTACCAAAACATGGGGCATACCATCAGCCATTCAGAAATAGAGCAGGTAAATAAGCTGATTTTTAACAGTTAACTGAGCAAATGGAAAAGGAAACAGAAAGAATAGAGGCTTTTAGCGATGGTGTTTTCGCCATATCGGTGACGCTCCTTGTGCTCGAGCTCCATGTTCCTGAACTGAAGGATGGCGATACTCCGGTACATTTACTTGAAGAACTTAAAATGCAGTGGCCAGGTTATATCGCTTTTGTCATTTCCTTTTTTAGCATTTTTATTATCTGGGTTAACCACCATAAAGTTTTTAAACAGATTTACAAACGAAACACGGGACTGATGTTTGCCAACGGACTCATACTGTTCCTGGTTTCGCTTGTTTCTTTTCCCAGTGCACTACTGGCCAGGTTTTTTCTAACGGATTCAAAACAGCTTTCGGTTACCATTTACACCGGACTGTTCGTTTTGATTAATCTGGCTTTCAATCTGCTTTGGCAACAGGCTACCGCTGATAAAAAACTGTTGCGTCCCGGAATAAGTGATGCTGCCATTATGCAGCTCAGAAACAACTATCTGTATGGATTCCCGACCTACTTAATCGCTTTCGTCCTTTCGTTCTTTTATCCCGATCCCGCTTTGCTGATCTGTGTTTTACTTTGGATATTCTGGGCAGTATCATCAAAGAAAATTAACTTTATCCAAACATAATGGTTGTAATTGCAAAGGATTTAAATTTATAAAATATGTCGAAATATAAAATTGCAGTACTTGATGATTACCAGGATGTAGCGAAATCATTTGCCGATTGGACGGTACTTGCCGAACATGCCGATATTAAGGTATTTACCGATCATCTTCATGGAGGGGATGAAATTGTAGCACGCCTTAAACACTTTGATATCATTTGTGTCATGCGCGAGCGCACCCCTTTAAGCGCTGCTTTACTTATGCAGTTACCCAACCTGAAACTGATCGTTTCTACGGGTGCCAGAAACCGTTCCATTGATGTTGCTGTAGCTGAAAAATTGCAAATTGAAGTGCGTAATACCGGTTATTTAGGTCACGGCGCTTTAGAGCTTACCTGGGCACTCTTAATGGCCATCGCAAAACACATTCCGCAAGAAAATGCCAATCTGCGTGCTGGTGGCTGGCAGCAGATGGTGGGTAACGATTTAAAAGGAAAAACCCTTGGCATATTAGGGCTTGGGAATTTGGGTGCACAGGTTGCCGCCGTGGCAAAAGTTTTTGATATGGATATCATTGCCTGGAGTGAAAACTTAACACCCGAAAAAGCGATAGCTGGCGGTGCCAGGTATGTAGACAAAAAAACTTTATTCCAGGAGTCTGATTATTTAACCGTTCACATGGTGCTGAGCGATAGGAGTAAAGGTATTGTGGGTGCCGAAGATTTAGCATTGATGAAACCTACGGCTTACCTGATCAATACCTCAAGGGGACCATTGGTTGATGAAAATGCATTGATCAAAAGCCTGGAAGAAAACAAGATCGCCGGCGCAGCCTTAGATGTTTTTGATAAAGAACCGCTTGATGAAGGCCATCCTTTCAGAAAGCTGAAGAACGTACTGGCGACTCCTCACATCGGCTTCGTTACGCAGGATACCTACAGCCTTTTTTTTAATGATATTATTAAGGTTTTGCTGGACTGGATCCCTCGACATCCAAAAAGTTAGATTTCCATAGTGTCAGGTGTTACCATCTGGCGGATAAGTTAAGCGTCTCATTTGTCACTCTGAGGGGGTAATTTATTTCATAAAGATCAATATAAATGACGTTGAAATATCAGGCGGTATATAATTCCCCTCTTTTAGAGGGTGTCCGCAGGACGGGGGTGTTTTATTCGTCCTGGCCGGACAGGCCTTTTTCTTTTGGCACCAAAAGAAACAAAAGTGTCGGCTGAAAATTTTTGTATTGAAGTTTCTGCATGGGCTTGCCTGTGGATTCCCAAAAATTTGTTAGGCCGATTTAAGTAGAACGGAGATACCGTGCTATGGCCTAGCTGGATGGAAATGCAAAGCGATAAAAATGCTGATTAATAGTGATTTGTAAAATAACGTCAATGGTAGCGTAGTCGAAGACTTCTTGAATTTATAAAATCGCAAATAAAATGCCCTTCGACTACACTATCAATGACAAATTCAAAAGAAAGGTCGTCATTGCTTCGTCGGCTGAAAAAGCCTTCTCGCATCCGATAGCTCGGATGACGATTCTTAGAAGGTACGTACGAAGGATCGTCATCTAACAGATTTTCCTTTTCCATAACCACAAAAAATAACCGAATCATAAATTAACGAAATAAGGTAAGCTTGAAATGGGTGTTATTTGATTAATTATTTAATAATCAGGCTATTGTGTGGTGGCTTTTGTTTTGAATGATAAGGGATGACCACTAAAAATAGTGGCATGATCAATTATTTAAAATACAAACAAATTATGATGAAGTACAATCAACTCATTGCAGCCACTTTGCTCGTTTCAGCAATGGGTTTAGGCTCGTGTAAGGAACAGCCAAAAGAAAGCAAAGAAGAAAAACAAACAACAGCAGCTACCGAAGGAAGAAAAGAATATTATGAGGTTGCGCCAAATGTAAAACTGCACGTAACTGATTTAGGCAATGGTCCGGCAGTGGTACTGATCCATGGTTACCCGTTAAGCGATGCGTCCTGGGAGTACCAGTACCATGCTTTGGTTAAAGCCGGTTATCGCGCAATTGGGATTACCCTAAGAGGCTTTGGCCAATCTGATAAGCCATTTGGTAAATATGACTACGATCAGTTTGCGGATGATATCAAAAGTGTTTTAGACCAGATGGATGTAAAAGACGCTGTTATCGGCGGACACTCAATGGGTGGGGCAATCGTGTTACATTATGTAGCCAAATACGATGGTGCACACATTAAAAAGCTTGGTCTGTTCTCGGCAGCAGCCCCCCGCCACACTAAAACCGCCGATTATCCTTATCCATTGTTTACCAAAGATGATATCAGCCAATGGGTAGCACTTAACAATTCAGATCGCCCGGCATTATTAGCTGCTGTAGGCGCTAAATTTGCGCTAACGCCAAGCTCACTGTCGCCAGGCATTGGCCAGTGGTTATATTCGATCGAACTTCAATCATCAGCATATGCAATGGAGCAGGCGCTTATTTCGTTAAGAGATGAAGATTTGAGGGCTGATCTGGCAAAAATCAAAGTCCCGACTTTAATCATGCATGCAAAAGACGATCACATTGTAGCTTATGCCTTAGCGCAACAAATGAATAACGGAATCGCGGGTTCTAAACTTGTTACCTTTGATAAAAGCGGCCATGCCTCTTTTCTCGAAGAAAAAGACAGGTTCAATGAAGAACTGATCAAGTTTATTAAAGAATAAGCAATTGGTGGATATCTAATACATAACAATAAGGATATCCACCATTAATACCGTTCCATCATCTTCTCACTCATTCTCTACTACATTTCGTGTCCAAAATCGCCTTTTAGCGAAATATCGTGAGGCATTTACGATCATAATCTTGATTGCAGCCCATTAACGCCATATTCTTGCCTTTGGCATATTCTTTGAATTCGCGGGCTTGAACGTTAACAAAAAAGTCTCTATCGAAATCAATTCTAAAACGCTCAGTGATGATGAATAATCATCCGGGTTTGTTCGTTTTGCGATTGCGTTAAGTTCATTCATCCACTTCCCGGATAGATATTTTAGGAAGGTCAATTATAAAAATGAGAAAGCAAGAATCATATCTTAATACGAGTACTAGTGTTGATGGCAACGATGTTAAGCCTCATGCCGATTCTTATTTCGAAACAAGGGCAGAAACAATAGCAGAACAAGAAAAGAATTTTAGTTTAAAGGAACTATTTCAAGGTATTTTTTCTAAACTGAATCCATTATTTTCTATTGATTGTGCTGCATTGATTCTTTATAACGATGAAGTGGACCACATTACAAGAGCATATCTCACAGAGGCTATTTCAGGCAAAATATCCTGTACAGAAATTATCTCCGATCCGATTAGTCTTTCGCTGATTACAAAAGAAATTTCGGGATTTGATTTTCCTGTGCTTAAGTCGAGGCAAGACTGGATAGCTGATTTTGGCGAGAACCATTGCCTCAGCAATCATCCTACAGAGTATCATTTTCATTGTTATATACCTTTAGCGCACAACGGCCGCATACTGGGAACTTTCGAACTTCATAATCATAAGCGGGAATTAAGTGCGGAAGGATTGACTTTTTGCTGTAACATTGCCGATTTCATAGCTGGACTGCTCGCTACAATTTGGGAAAAAAATGTAAAAGGTGCTGATCTTGCAAGGCTAGGTACGTCCCAAATTATAAACGGGTCTGAAACATTAGCCTTTGCAGAGGAGAAAATTAAGCAGTTAGAAAAGAAAGTTGAAAAACTAAGTGCGCAGCTTGCAGAATACCTGATTTTTGAGCCTGAAGAGTCACCTGAAATCTTCGTAAACCCTGATATTGTTGGCAGTAGCCCTGAAATGAAAGCGGTTTACAAACTGCTCAACCGGATTGCTGCTACGGAAACTACAGTTTTAATTTTGGGCGAAACCGGAACGGGGAAAGAGCTGATCGCCAAAGCCGTTCACGAGGGGTCTTCAAGAAGCAAAAAAACAATGGTTAAGGTCAACTGTGCAGCTATTCCACCTAATTTAATCGAATCTGAACTTTTTGGTCATGAGAAGGGAAGCTTTACGGGTGCTACAGAAAGACGGATCGGGAAGTTTGAACAAGCGCATAAGGGTACAATCTTCCTGGATGAAATTGGCGAGTTACCGCTCGATTTACAAGTTAAATTGCTTCGTGTTTTACAGGAAAAAGAAATAGAGCGTGTTGGGGGCAAAACAACTATTGTGACTGATGTGCGCATCATCTCGGCCACCAACAGAAATCTTTTAGAAGAAGTGGAGGCGGGGCGGTTTAGGCGTGATTTATATTACAGGTTAAATGTTTTTCCGGTTTCATTGCCGCCACTTCGAAATCGAAAACCGGATATACCTGTATTGGCTACTTTTTTCTTAGCGAAATTCGCCAAAAAGTCTAATCGAAATCTTCATGGATTTTCAAAAAAGGCAATTTCCACGATGATGGCTTACAGCTGGCCTGGGAATGTAAGAGAATTGGAGCACCTCATCGAAAGGCAGGTGGTGATGGCTGATGGTAATGTGATTAAGGATATCGAAATTCCAGAGAATAACAAACAATCCATATCTTCAGCTGGCTCTGTTAAAACCATATTTGAAAATGAACGCGAGCATATATTCGCTGTATTAGCGTTATGTAACGGGCGGATTTCCGGTCAGCATGGCGCGGCAAAATTATTAGGTGTTCCGGCAACCACGCTAAATTCAAAAATCAAAAAGCTTGGCCTGGCCAAAAAACACATTTATTGATCATCTTGAAGCGATAGTTTTCGTACTTATTCTTTCGAGCACTGCTTACTGAAATGGCGATATCTTCTGAAATTTCCAAAGATATCGCCATTTATCCTGGCAAAACGATTGGCCTAAATATCCAATTCGAAAGATGAGCGGGAGCCCTTGTCTGCCTGGTTTAACAAGTCGGCATCGTGTTCGGCAGCCCTTTCATCACTAATGATTGTACTTTGATTTAGCGCATCTTCCTCGCTGGTTAATGCATCTTCCTTATCGTCAGAAAGTTCTTCTTTATTTGGGTCTATTATCATGGCTTTTTTATTTAAAGATAACCATTTAAATTAGCTTAAGCCACTCTTTTTTGCTTTTTTATACATCGAATAGTTTATCTTTTGTTCATTAATATTTTTAAAAATAAATACACCCGAATTTTATCATAAATTCACTTTATTTCGTCGATTTTTATTGTTGGTTTGTTTTTAAAATTTTGTTTTACAGGGTGTTGTGTGTTGGTTTGGTTTTTGGTAAATTAACACGTTATTTAAAAAGAACAAATAATTATGGATAACGATTATTTAAAACATATCGGGGAAATGACTTCACTTTCAGAAGTTGTAAATGCCCTGGTTAAACAGGGTTATACTTTCGATTTCAATTTGAAAAGTAGCCAGTTAAATAGCGGAGAAAACCCAATTCAGGCGTCTCCCGAGCAATTTTTGATTGATAAATACTATCGTTTTGAAGGAGAATCTGATCCCGATGATGAGGCGATTGTTTATGCCATATCCTCTGTTGATGGTGAAATAAAAGGGATCTTTGTTAACGGTTACGGAACTTCATCCGAAAGCGTTGGTGATGAGGTGATTAAAAAATTAAAAACCCGAACTGACTAGGAACTGCCCATGAACAAACTAAAACTATATGGTAAACCAGATTCTCCTGAAATTTACCCCATCAGAGACTTTTTAAAACGAAGTGTTATCGATTTCGAATGGTTCGATATTACGCATGATGATTTGGGCTGGGGCCAGGGAATTACCTCATTTAATAATCCGGATAAGCAACCCGTAATAGAATTCCCAGATGGCAAAGTGATTGTAAATCCAAGCTTAGAACAAATTGCCTGTAACCTGGGCTGGATTACCGAACCTAAATATGCGGAATATGATCTGTCGATTTACGGTGCTGGTCCTGCGGGATTAAGTGCCGCGGTTTATGCGGCATCAGAAGGGCTGAAAACGATTCTGATTGAACGTGAGGCTATTGGTGGGCAGGCTGGTACAAGTTCGCTGATCGAAAATTATCTGGGTTTTCCTGAAGGAATATCCGGGGCAAACCTTGCTGAAAGAGCCAGGCAGCAAGCGCTAAAATTCGGTGTCGAGATTTTGCTTTTAAAGGAGGGGATCAAAGGTGCATTTTATAACAATAGAATCCATGTAGATTTTGCAAGCGGCGAAAAGCTTGTTGCTAAAACAAATATCTGTGCAACAGGAGTGGAGTATGCGAGATTGAATCTCCCTGATGAGGACCGGTTTTTTCACAAAGGGGTTTATTATGGTGCCGGTGCAAGTGAGGCTTTTTTCTGTCAGGATAAAGATCTTTATATTGTTGGCGGCGGAAACTCTGCCGGACAGGCCGCTACCTATTTTTCTGGCTTTGCCAAACGCGTTTTCATGGTGATCCGAAAAGGTAACCTTGCAGATACCCTATCTGAATACCTGATTCAGCGGATAGCATCCATTAAGAATATTCATGTCCTGTATTATGCTGAAGTAGTGGCACTGGAAGGTGATGATTATCTACAGCGCATCAAAATTGTAAACAGTCAGGATGGAACAGAAACATGGCACGAGACATCAAAATTATTTATCTGCATAGGTGGAAAACCCAATACCGAATGGGCTGTTGAAACTGCAATCTGCAGGGATAGAAACGGATATCTTTTTACAGGTAACGATTTGCTTAGCCTGGATCAATATAAGATGTGCTGGGAACTGGAAAGGCCGCCTTATCATTTAGAAACCAGTGTTCCGGGCTCTTTTGCTGCTGGTGATGTCAGGTTTAATTCGGTAAAAAGGGTTGCATCGGCTGTGGGCGAAGGTGCCATGGCGGTAACTCAGGTTCATCAATATTTATCAAAATTGTAATTATGGAAAACAACAGCATCTGCAGCCACATTGAGGCTGTAAAAGAATTAAAAACTGCAAAAGAACGTGTTTGTGAAACCTGTATAAAACAAGGTACAGATTGGGTACACCTTCGTACCTGCCAAACTTGTGGCATTACTTTATGCTGTGATTCATCGCCAATGCAACACATGTCGCATCATTGCCGGGCAGAGAAACATCCTGTTATCATCTCATCAGAACCGGGAGAACGGTGGATGTACTGCTTTCTGGATAATGAAATGGTTGAATATTGATTAAATATTATAAAAAAGGTGGCTTTTGGTTAAAGCATATAAAATTAATAGTAACCTGAGTCACTATTACCTCGTATCAATCACCGCAAGAATTCTCTACATGCCATCTTCAGCATAAGCCTGTAACACCATAAGGCTTGGTGCAAAATATAAGGTGCCTGTGTGGGCTGTGCTAAAATGAAGGATCCGATCTGAGTTGCCAGGCGGATAACCAACGGACATTCGTGTTAACATTTCCTTAACGGTACTCAAATTTTTAGAATAAGCAATAAAATAGGTTCCAACCTCACCTTTTTGAAGGATGTCCGAACGACATATTGTCTCTGATTTATTTTAAGGTCATTTCCTGCTTTTTCCTCAATTCCTGCAAGGGCACTACAGGAGTTGCCAGGTTTAACATCATCCGTTATTTCGATGGTAGAGCAGCCTTTCGGTACAGCATCGAACAACTCGCCCTAAATGCTAATTGCCTGACAATCGAAACCACTTTGATGGAATTGAACGGTGAAGAAATTCTGGGCACATTATCCCAAAAAATGGCCTTATCGATTAATCATTATTCACCCTGAATTCTATTATTTAGCCATTGTAGTCTGGAAAAAATAATTTTTAAATAATTGGTGTATTCTTTACTCATGAAGATAGACTTGTTTCTCCTATCATAAATGGTTCAATTTAGGCTCATCGAAGGTTAAATTCGGGTGATCATGTACAACGTCTATAGTATTGTCTACATATTTGTCTGATATGATTAATTGCATATTTTCCTGTAAACCATATTTCCAATAATGATAGAATGTGCTTTTAATACAAAGAAAACGTGTGTATAGGTATACATTATGATGCACAATGTGTTGATTAAAGTTTAAAATTGATTGATAGTCAATAACTTTAATTAAAAAGCTTATGAAAAAGTTATTTCTTCTACTTACTCTGGTTCAGGTCGTTATGATATGTTCCTGCCGGAAGATTCTGGACGGTCATGGTGGTCAGCCAGGAGGTACTACACACGAGGTTACCTTTCAATTTTCTGGCCTCAACCACACTGTCGGGCAGCCAAATGTGGGGATGCAACCTGAACCATTGCAGAATTATATTACGCAGCTTAGCGTGATTGCCTATAATGCCAAGACAGGTGCCGAAGTGAAACGGCTAACGCAATTTTCGTCTCAATCTGATTTTGGAAAGGTAATATTTAAACTTGATCCGGCACAGTATAATTTTGTAGCAGTCGGGTCACAGTCGGCGTTTGGCATCAATCAGTTTTATAAACTCGATACCATTCCCGTATACCTCCCTTACGCACAGGCCTCTATCGAATATTTACAGGATGGCCCTGATCCCTATTGGAGGCATTATGAGACTAGTGACACCTTTTTATCCAGAAAAGCGGTCAATATTAACAACAATCAAACAGTAGAGATGGTGATGGAGCGTATTGTGGGCAAGCTCGAATTTGAAGTGAATGATGCCCCTAACTTCAAGGTGTCTGAAATTTATGACGAAAAAACTGCTTTTAAGGTTTCAGCAGATTCATTATCCCATCGGGTAAAGACCTACAGTTTCCCTGAATATACTGCTGTGGATGGTAAAATCAGCCTTTATATACTCAACACAACCGGTAATCTTTCAATTGAATCAGGGGTATGGTTACATCCGCTTTACATTCAGGATATTCGGGTATATAAAAATAAAACAACCCTGGTTAAAGCTAAAGTACTGACAGGAGAATACACTATAACTGTGCAATAATTAGTATATAAAAATGTAAAGCTGGTAAATAAAACCATTCCAGATTTTAAAAGGTCTTAGTATAACGCTGAGGCTTTTTTTATGCCTTAAAATTCTCGCGATAATTTAAGCGCTTTCCTTTATCTTTGCCGCGAATTTAATATTCCCAATCGTGATTAATGTAAATAACATCTCCGTTTCATTTGGCGGAACCACCCTTTTTAGCGACGTAACCTTTTCGATAAACGAGAACGATAAAATCGCCTTAATGGGTAAAAATGGCGCAGGCAAGTCGACCATTTTAAAAATCATTGCCGATGTAGCTAAACCTACTTCTGGCAGCGTAACAGGTCCGAAAGAAGCTGTAATTGCATATTTGCCACAGCATTTGCTCACTCACGACAATGTCACTGTTTTTGAAGAAACCATGAAAGCTTTTGCAGAGGTAAACCAGATGCAAAAAGAGCTTGATGAGCTGAATGAACAACTGACTATCCGTACCGATTACGAAAGTGACGATTATATGAAGCTTATTGAACGGGTATCGGAGTTAAGTGAGCAATTTTATTCGATTGAAGAAACCAATTATGATGCAGAGGTAGAGAAAGTGTTAAAAGGTTTGGGTTTCGATCGTAAAGACTTTACCCGCCAAACTTCTGAGTTTTCAGGTGGATGGCGTATGCGTATCGAATTGGCCAAAATTTTATTAAAGAAACCCGACCTCATTTTACTGGATGAGCCTACCAACCACATGGATATCGAAAGTATTCAATGGCTGGAAGATTTTCTGATCAATTCGGCAAAAGCGGTGATGGTAATCTCGCACGATCGTACCTTTGTAGATAACATTACCAATCGTACTATTGAGGTAACCATGGGCAGGATATACGATTATAAAGCCAAATACACCCATTACCTCCAACTGCGTGCCGAGCGCCGCGTACACCAATTGAAAGCCTACGAAGAACAACAACGTTTTATTGCCGATAACCAGGAATTTATCGATCGTTTTAGAGGAACTTATTCTAAAACTCTACAGGTGCAATCGCGTGTAAAAATGCTCGAGAAACTTGAAGTGATCGAAATCGATGAAGTAGATACTTCGGCATTACGATTGAAGTTTCCTCCGTCACCACGTTCAGGTCAGTACCCGGTAATGGTAGAAGAGCTAACTAAAACTTATGGCGATCATGTGGTATTTGAAAAAGCATCTATGGTGATCGAACGGGGCGAAAAAGTGGCTTTTGTTGGGAAAAACGGTGAAGGTAAATCGACTATGATTAAAGCCATTATGGGTGAGATTGATTTCGAAGGCGGTTTAAAAGTAGGTCATAATGCTAAGATTGGCTATTTTGCCCAAAACCAGGCTGCATTGCTGGATGAAAACCTAACGGTATTCGAAACCATTGATCAAATTCCGTTAAGCGACGGCTCAATAAAAATCAAAGACCTTTTAGGCGCCTTTATGTTCAGTGGTGATGATACCACAAAAAAGGTTAAGGTACTTTCCGGGGGCGAGAAAACCCGCTTGGCCATGATTAAATTGTTGTTAGAACCCGTAAATGTATTAATCCTGGATGAGCCAACCAACCATTTGGACATGAAGACCAAAGACATTATTAAAGACGCGTTGAAAGATTTTGATGGTACTTTGATTTTGGTATCGCACGACCGGGATTTCTTAGATGGATTGGTGAAAAAAGTGTTTGAGTTTGGCAATAAACGCGTTCGTGAACACTTTGAAGATATTAAAGGATTCTTAGCTTATAAGAAAATGAATAGCCTGAAGGAAATAGAGCAAAGTTAAATAAGCACTAGTGGGCGTCAGTCTGTTCAAAGGACTCCTGTGGAGCGCGTAGTCGAAGACTTCTTCAGATTGATAACTGCAAATAAATGCCTTTCGACTAGGCTACTATAGACAGATCCTAGTAGAAAAATCGTCATCCGATAACTATCGGATGAAGAGCCCTCGCAACATTGATTAGGGTCCTGGAGGGAAATATAAGATATTTGAAAATGAGAAATACTGAACACTTTATTTAGAAATAAGATTACTACTTAGCGCTAATCGAAGCTTTTATTGGAATTTCTAAATTTTTTACAGCACCAATTGGCGCAATCTTAATTGATCTGTTTCCTTTGGATAGGTAGAAATAATAAATACTATTTGTGCCGATCAAATAAATGTCTTCAGATTCGTCGTTCGAATAATTCAGCTTGCGATCGTATTTGAGTTCGTTATTGCGGATGTGTTTTGATAAGTTTTTCCCTTGTCCAAGGCCAATTCCCAAAAACATCGATAGTAGTCCGATAGCAAAAATAATAGTGAAAAGTTTTGAAAAGTGGCTTTCTACTTCCTCTTCACTAAGTGTTTCAGGGTTTTTTAGGCCAGAAAGATTTTGTGCCCACTTTTTATTCCTGCGCTTTGCCAGATAGGCCGGGTAAGCATAAGCGAGCAGAATGAAGCCTGTCGTAACGATTACTACCACCGGATGAGAGGTTAGTGTTGCCACTGGACTGATCAGTACATCCATAATTGTGGTATACTTTAAAATGTTTATACCGATCTGGTAGTAAAAAATGCTTTCTTTTATTATCCCCATCACCACAAGGAACAGGTAACCATATGGCAATAATTTTTGCAAGTTTTCGGAGAGTTTCATTTGCTAATGATGTTATTTAGTCTAGAGGTAAATTTTATTTCGAACGCAAAATAGAAAAAATAACTGTTCCGATTGGTTGTTTTGTGTGATTAGCAAAATTATTCGTGAGGATGATTTACTTTTAAAGCCGCTATCATTTATTGAATTGAGGATGAACAAGCGCAACAGTTTCTTCTGCTGTAACGCCCACCCGGCTAACGTCTGTATGGGCGGAAGCAAAACGATCGATGATTAAATTTGGTGCTTTGCCCATAACCAGCGTATGGTGATTGGTATTGCCTTTGAGTTTTAATGTGCTATTGTCGAGAATTTCAGTATACAAGCCCTCACTACTGGTATCGATATCGGCAAAGGCATTTCCCTTAAGAATGATCTGAAGAAATTTAGTGCTGAGCTTTGCTTCTGTTTTTACTACAGCATTTTCATCAGCCTCAATGCGATAGATGTCGTTTACATAAATAACAAGTTTACACGTTTCTTTATTGAGTCCGGTAATGCGTAGCACTTCGCCCTGCTGGGTAACTTTCACACTTCCTGCATTATCATCTGAAAAAGATATTCCAATAGCGGGCCGCTGTACCAGCATCACTTCTACATTTCCCTTTATCATAATCCTTCTAAAGTTTTGAATCTTGTAAAGTATTGTCGTGTTTTTTTCTGCAGCCCTTAAGTTGTTTGGAAGGGCAGCCGTTAAGGTAATTACTGCAGATGCAATAACGATTAGCGTTTTAATTGAGGTTTTCATCGTGTTTTTTATTTAAATATTAAAATTTGCTGAGGTTATAGTGGTTTGTTAATTTAAACCAGCTTGTACACACATTATTCAGTTTCGTGGTTAACCAAGCGGGTGCCAAAAAGCAAATGTTACTTCAATTGCTCTGCAATGGTTGTTTTTTAATTATTACTCGTTTACGCATGTTCATTTCCGAACAGTCGTTGTGCGGCAGCGAACAGTTTTTGTGCATTAGCTTGTAATTGCTATTTCAATTGTTTAAGTAAGGCACATGTAAGGATTATATTCATTATTTTAGTGAAAAGTTAAAGTATATTGGATCAGTCGTTTTGAATAAAATCACGATGTCAGTAAAAATCAATCGCCAAACACAGCAGAAACTTCAGCAGTTACTGGTCATTATCCTTGCCTGGGTGATGGCTGGAATGGTAATTGCCATTTTTGAAGACCTTGTGCTGCATACCCGAAATTCTTTAGGGCCAGCGCCTGGTTATACCTTAATTTCTTCAATTGTACTAAATGCAGTTATTGGCTTGTTTGGGGCACTGTTGGGCGGAAGCTTGCTCGTATTCTTTGTAAATGTAAAATATAACGATAAGCCTTACGGCTATACCCTCTTAATTGTTGCCGGATCGTTTTTAGGCGTTATTTTGATTGTAAACGAGATACTGAGCCTCTATGAACTGGGTGATTCGAAAAGATTTTTAAAAAACGGATTGGTGTGGGCCATCGTGGTTTCCATAACGCAGTTGCTGCTACAGATAAACAGTAAGTTTGGACAAGGGATTTTCTGGGATATTATTAGGGGAAAATACAATACGCCCAAAGAAGAATCACGGATCTTTATGTTTCTCGACTTAAATTCATCAACATCTATAGCCGAAAGCCTCGGAGATAAAAAATACCACGAATTATTAAAAGATATCTTTATCGATATTACCAATCCTATTTTAGAAAATAGGGGAGAAATATACCAATATGTGGGCGATGAAGTGGTAATTGCCTGGCGCTATGATGAAGGATTAAGAAACAATAAATGCATCAATTGTTTTTTTGATATCAAAGCGCATCTATTACTGCTGAGGGATAAGTACATTGGAAAATATGGTTTACTGCCTGCTTTTAAAGCAGGTATTCATTGCGGAAAGATTATAGCAGGCGAAGTAGGGATTATAAAACGCGATATTACCTACTCTGGAGATGTACTGAATACCACTTCAAGAATTCAGAATATGTGCAAGGAGTTTAACCAGGAGATGCTGGTTTCGATAGCGCTAATTGAAGAACTCCAGTTAACCGACCATTATACCACGCAAATGTTAGGCGCAATTAAGCTCCGTGGAAAGGAAAAAGAAATGCAGCTTGTAGCTGTAAAACCTGTTTAATACATCCAAAGCATAAAAAATATGCGCAAAACATATTATATGAGCCTATAAATTATTAGTATGTCAGCCTGAGCGGAGTCGAAGACCCGTTTTTAGATATATTAAAAGCAATCGACTCCGCTACCATTGACGTTATTCCATAAAAAACTATTAATCAGTATTTTAGCTGCTGTCTCATTTCCATCCAGCTAGGCCATAGCACGGTATCCCGTTCTACTTAAATCCGGCCTAACAAATTTTTCGGGCTCCACCGGCCCAGCCAACCCACTAGCTTTGAAAGAAAAATTTTCAGCCGGTGTTTTTTGTTTCTTTTTGACAGCAAAAAGAAAGAGCCTCATCGGCGGCGGCGAGCCGAGGCAAGGATGAGCCTCTGGGCAAAAAAAGATATGCGTCATTCATATTGATTTTTATACAATAAATTATCCCTCAGTGTGACAAAAATATTAGAAAAGTAAAAATAATTGCGTCAAATTTAAACAGGCTCTATAAATACTGTAATAATTTCTTTACGGAAGAAGCAGGACAGAGCAGGTTGCTTCTTTTTTTAAATTATGATAGATTGGCTTGATTAACCAATTATAAACCCCTATATGTTTTGTTCCCATTTAGGAGCAATGATATAGCTTGAGCCACCTATTATGTTTGTTTTTACCAATCTGATTAAAACTTCGGGATCTAAAATATTATTCCTTTGTTCTGCGATATGCGCCGGCGTACCAGCTTTTGCTCAATATGTAGAACATAAAGGGAATGATGTTACCTCGCCACTACATCTGTTAAAACCGGCCTATGTTACACCTTATGGTGAAACAAAAATGGCAGATATTAAAGTATCGCTTGATCGTGTTTTTAACTACCTGGATAAAACGACCCCTTTCGAACTGATAGGTAAGGTTTCTGGAAAAGTGGTTTCGGATTTAAAAAAGGCAGATTCCATTTCGATATTTAAACCAGGAGACTATCGGTTAACGAGTTACGAATGGGGGGTTACCTATACGGGGATGCTGGAGGTTGCTACTGCAACAGGAGATCAAAAATTTAAAGATTATACCGTAAAGCGGGTTAATTTTTTGGCAAATGTTGTTTCTGCTTATCAAAAATATTTAAAAACAAATAAAGGGGCAGTAACACCGGTTCGTTCGGTAATAGATCCACATGCACTGGATGATGCAGGTTCTATTGCTGCAGCAATGATTAAGACGCAGCGAACAGGAGAGGTGAAAGCCGATCTCCGCCCGGTTATCGATCATTATTTAAATTACATTATGACCAAAGAGTTCCGTTTGAAAGACGGTACATTGGCCAGGAACAGGCCACAGCCCAATACGTTATGGCTTGATGATCTCTACATGAGCCTGCCTGCAATTGCGCAGATGGGCATACTAACCGGTGATACAAAATATTTTGACGAAGCGGTGAAACAATACAGATTGTTTGCCGAACGGATGTTTAATCCAGAAAAAGGATTGTATATGCATGGCTGGGTTCAGGACATGGATCCCCATCCGCAGTTTCATTGGGCGAGGGCAAATGGTTGGGCACTTATGACAAAAATAGAACTGCTGGATGCCTTGCCTGTAAACCATCCAGGTAGACCCTATATCTTGCAAATGTTAAAAGCACATGTAAAAGGTTTGGCAGTTTTGCAGGATGGAACAGGTTTTTGGCATCAGCTTTTAGATCGTAACGATTCTTATTTGGAAACTTCTGCTACCGCGATTTATACCTATTGCATTGCCCGTGCAGTAAATAAAGGCTGGCTTGATGCCAGAGCCTATGGCCCTATGGCGCTGTTGGCCTGGAACGCAGTGAGCACTAAAATAAATGCAAACGGTCAGGTAGAAGGTACCTGTGTAGGTACAGGCATGGGGTTCGATCCTGCGTTTTATTATTACAGGCCTGTAAATGTTTTTGCGGCACATAGCTATGGCCCGGTGCTTTTAGCAGGAGCAGAAACTTATCGTTTGTTACAAACGCACCCTTTCGTAATAAACGATAGTTCGGTACAGATGTACAAATAATCAACACCGCATTTAACCAAAATAAAGATGAAATATACATCCTGTTCATTTCTTATTGCCGTTTTTACCTGCATTTTAGCGTTTAATCATCAGCCAGGCTACGCACAGATTGGTAAACGTTTTCCTTCAGAAAAGAAAGTGCTTAAAGATCCGGTTACGGGTGCTGTACTTACTTTTCTAACCAGCACGCCGGCAGGAGATTCGAAGATTTATCAGACACATAATCAGTGGACTGCTGATGGACGATGGTTGATATTCCGATCTGGCAGGGTTAAGGGAGAAGCAATGGCGGTAAATGAGCAGACGGGAGATCTTGTTCAGGTTACCGAAGGTGGCTACACCGGCATGTTGAATGTGGCCAGAAAATCGATGAAACTATATTTTATGCGGAATATTGATTCGGGCAAACACATAGGAGGCGCAGTAAAAATTATAGAGGTAGATCTCGCTAAGGTATTTGCCGATAGTAAAACTGGCAAAATGAAATCAATATCGGCTTACGAGCGTGTTTGTGGAACTACCCCCGAAGAAATAGGTGCAGGTGGCGATATGGCGCTTGATGGCGACGAAAACTGGGCTTATTTCAGGGTGGGTAAAGAAGAAGCGGCTAAACATCTTGCTGCAGGAATTAAACTGGAACCGAACTTTGGACCACGGAAAATGGGCGCTGGCCCATCGGGTATAGCGGGGATGAATATCCACACCGGCGAAATCAAATATGTAGTTTCGGTTCCGTTTCAGATAGGGCATATACAGACCAATCCCTGGCTGGCCGGCGAAATTGTTTTTTGCTGGGAAACCGGAGGGAAATCCCCACAGCGAACCTGGACTGTATTGGCTGATGGAACAGGGTTACGGCCACTATATCCAGAGGCCGATTATGAATGGGTTACCCACGAAGCCATCATTTCGCGTGATGAAGTAGCCATGGCCATTATGGGGCACAGACCTATACCTGGAACTGGTGCTGTATCTGCCCCACAAACTGAGGTGAACGGTGCCAATCCCGGACAAGAAAATGCCTGGGGACCATCAGGCACCCGCGAAAAACCTACCGGGCTGGCCATTGTAAATTTAAGAACAAGGGAAATGAGAATTGAAGGACAAACGCCAACGGGTAGCGGGCTTTGGCATGTAAGCGGTTCTCCAGACGGAAAGTGGGCCGTTGGCGACGATTTTTCGAGAAGCATTTATCTGATTAATAGGAAAACGCGTGAAATGAAACTGCTTTCGGCCGGACATAAGCAAACAGCTGCAGATCATCCGCATCCTACCATGAGTCCTGATGGTAAAAAAATCGAAATCCAATCTGCGATGTTGTCTGAAGACAACCGGTCGATGAATATCTGCGTGATTTCTATCCCAAAAGGATGGATGAATATCAAATAGCTTTAAGCCGAACAACATTACATGCTACTGCTAATTGCAGAATAGCCCTCACATTTTGTCTTATTTGTTGTACTGTTAATGTTTTTTTTGACCAGTACTGCTATTGCTTATTTTTTTTTAAAGGCATTAAGGCTTGCTTAAAACGATTTACCTGAGCTGAAGATTAATATTATCTTTTTATGATAATATTTTATAGTAAGAAGACAGGATAGTACAGGATGGGGATTTTGTTCTGCCTTTATATATTTAAGGAATAATTCACTAACCAAATAACTTTTTAACCAAAATTTAATTAACGAACGTTAATATCATTCTATGCAGTAAAAATCTACTCACCCTTTTAAGTCAGTTTTTGCATTCTTTAATTTCTAATTGATTTAGATCCATAGCTTTTTATTGCCCAGTATTTTAATGGCCGTTTATCCAATGAAATTGCTATGAGTAAAATTTTACAAAAATTTTTAATCGTTAATTTGACGATTATATTCATTCTCAGCGCTTGCCGGAAAAAAGAATTTGATGAGTTCTATGGCCGTCCTGAAACATTAGCCGATCCGATTTATCAACAACTTCAGGCCAAAGGGAATTTTACCAGATTTTTAGAGTGTATAGATAAATCGGGCTATAAAGAAACCTTAAGCAAAGCAGGATCGTGGACGGTTTTTGCACCAACAGATGTGGCTTTTGCCACTTACATGACCGAAAACAACTTAACCGAGATAAATGCAACGCTCGCTTCGGCAATTGTACGTTATTCAATGACCTATGATGGAGAAAAAGTAGAACGTTTAAGCGATAATTTAACTGCAAAAGGTTTCGTTAAAAATGTCGGTTTTAGGCGACGTACTGTTTATTACGATTTTGTTTATGATGGCGTAGACAATGATGGTAAAGCGATAAAGGTAATTGCGGGTAACCGAAACGGAACATACTTGCCAACCGATTTTAACAATAAAAACCTGCCCTATTTTCTTAGCCCCTTCGTCACTTTTGCGGGCATTAGCGCTTTAGATTATAATTATTTTTATCCAAATACTGAATATACCGGAAAAAATGTAGGCCCTGGAAAAATTATCGAGCAAGATATTGTAGCCGAAAATGGCGTAATCCACATTGTAGATAAGGTGCTTACACCGCCACAAAGCATCGATCAGTATATTGGTGCTAAAGCACAATATGGTGCCTTCAAATCCCTTTTGGATAAATATGTAAGCTATAATGTGAATACTGATATTACCCACCGTTATCAGGTGTTAACGGGGAAAAGTGATAATGTTTACGTTAAAAACTATAGCGTATTGCTTGGTTTTTCGCCTAATAACGAAAATTACCTGAAAGATGATGCCAACGATGCACAGATTGGTATGTATACCATTTTTGCACCAACCGATGACGCGGTTGAGGCCTATGCAAAAGTGCTGTTAAAATATTATGCAAAAAACAGGTTACAGCCAGGAAACTATAAAGCACAGCTGAACGAACTGTTTTCTTTAAGATCCGACATTATCAGGGATTTTATCAATTCCCACTTATACAGAACTACAGTATGGCCAAGCAAATTTAATACGGTTAACAGCTTTTTGGGCGAAGCCACGAAACTTACTCCTGCTAATGTGGTAGACAAACAGTTTTTAAGTAATGGATTGTTTTATGGCGTAAATGCTGCCCAAAATGCCAATGTATTTTCAACTGTTTATGGGAAGGTAAATTTAGATCCTACCTATTACATTATGAAACAGGCGCTTGATGTTTTGGGCTATGCTATTCCAATTAAAACGGCCTCATTAAAATATATTGTTATCCCAATTCCCGATGCCACCTTGGTAAATTTAGGATTTTCATACGATCCATTTTATCCTTCATCGCCAATTAGAGGCGATCTTAATATTTTAAGGCGACTCTTGCAAACGCATATTATCCCACTGGGTGACCGTGCTGTACCAAATTTTGCTACAACAGCTGGTATTTTAGAAACTTCGGGTGGTGAATACATTAAGTACAACAACGGTTTTTTCTCTTCTGCTGGGACAGAAGATCTGCCAGCACTTGCCGATAAAAGTATTAAGATCGATTCGGTTGCCACAGCTGTTAATGGAGCTGATGCCTATGCTGCCAAAGTACTGATGTACACTGTACTTCCGGTAAGCAAGCATATCGAAAAATATGGTACATTAACAACCGATCCTTATTATGCTTTCTTTCAATACCTTAAAAATAACGTTACGCTTTATACGGCTGCTACAGGCGCAATTCAAGGGGTTACCGATGGAAGCGCTTACACCGTTTTCATTCCTACAAATGCGGCTATACAAGCTGCGGTAACCGCTGGATTATTACCAAAACTAGCCAACGGAACGCCAAATTATGCGCCAACAGATGCAGGAGACATTAGCCGAGTGGCCAAATTTATCCAATACCATATTATTAAAAGCACAGTAGCAAGCGACGGACAGAAAACAGGTTCTTTTGAAAGTTTGCTTAAAAACGATTCGGGAGATGCAGCCAAGGTTACTGTATTTACCAATACCACAAATACACTCACGCTAAGAGATGTAACCAATACTTCTGTGAATGTTTTGCTGGGTACAACCGATAGGAGCAACGTGTTATCTAACAGAACGGTGATTCACCAAATCAATTCTTATTTAAAATATCAATTCTAAACCGAGATGACTAAAAAATATAATTATAGTTTTTTTATTTTACTATGCTGTTTGTTGGTATCGCCCCTAACCTATGCACAACAAATTAACTATGTAAAGGGAAAGGTAATTGATAAAAAAGATAAGCAGCCCATTATTGGTGCATCTGTTGTAATTGTTGATAAAGACAAAAGGGTAATTAAAGGCGTTTCGACAGATATTGATGGAAACTATTCTTTACCGGTAGCAGATAAAACCTATAGGATCTCGGTTTCATATATTGGTTATAGGTCTTCAGCACCTGTTAATATCGATAAAGCAGTAATTAATTTCCAGTTGGAACCTTCTGAAAATCAGATGGATGAAGTTCAGATTGTTTCACGAGCCAAAACAAACAATGGAAGTGGAATGACGATCGATAAACGCGATCAGACTTCGGCTACGGTTACCATCGATGCCAAAGAACTCGAAGATCTCCAATCGGCATCAATCGACCAGGCCTTGCAAGGCCGCATGGCAGGGGTTGATATTACCGCCAGTACGGGTGATCCGGGCGCGCCGATGCAGATCCGGATCCGCGGTACATCTTCCATTAATGGCGCAACCGATCCGTTAATTGTATTGGATGGTATGCCTTACGACATTACCATTCCTTCTGATTTTAACTTTGCCACCTCTGATGAGAACAATTACGGTCAGTTATTAAATATTGCCCCATCTGATATTAAAGAAATTAGTGTGCTAAAAGATGCCGCGGCTACAGCGATTTGGGGATCGAGAGCCGCAAACGGTGTATTGATCATTACCACAAAAAGAGGTTCAATTGGCCCGCCAGCTATTTCCTATAACTTTAAAGGTTCGTATTCTAAACAGCCAAGTCCGATCCCAATGTTGGATGGTAACCAGTATTCATCACTCGTTTTGGAAGAATATTATAATGCTGGCCGTCAGTTTTCTACTTCAGAATTTGCAAAACAATTTCAATATGATCCGAACGATCCTTATAATTACTATAATTACAGCAATAATACCGATTGGTTATCGGTCATTACGAGGGTAGGTTACCTTCAAGATCATAACCTATCTATTTCTGGAGGTGGTGAAAAAGCGAGATACCGGGCTTCGGTAAATTATTTTAACCAAACAGGTACTACCATTGGCACCGATTTAAACCGTGTTTCGGCAAGGGTGAATTTAGATTATATGGTGTCGAACAAAATCAGGTTCAGTTCTGATATTTCATACACACACATCGATCAGAACGGACTTTTTACGCAGACCGTTAGAGATGTTGCTTATACCAAAATGCCTAACCAGAGCATTTACGAGTACGATGAGTATGGAAATTTAACTTCAAACTTTTTCAGTCCTGCAGCAACAGCCCAAGGCTTATTCATCTATAACTCTGATAAAAAGGAAAAGGTAAGCGGAACTTTTAATCCATTGGCTATGGCTGCTGCAGGCAGTAACCACCAATTGGGCGAACGGATTACACCAAAATTTAGTTTACAGTACGAGATTTTGCCAAGCGTACTGCGTTTAAACGGAAGTTTTATGGTAAATATTAATAACACCAAAGTAAAAACTTTCCTTCCACAGATTGCAACAGGCCGCCCTTATACCGAATCAGTAGTTAATATGGCTTCAGATGCGGATGGCGATTCATTCACCATGAACACCAGTATGACATTGGCCTATACACCGAAACTGAACGATAGACACGACATTATAGGTTTTTTACGCTTCGATAGTGAAGATAGCCGCAGGACTGGGCAGTACTTGTTTTCTACCAATACGGCATCATCGTATTTATCCGACCCTTCTGTTGATAGCCGTACCAATTACACAGGTTCTGCATCATCATCATTAGGGCAAACCAGGTCAGTTGGTTTATTGGCTAACGTTCAATACAAATTTTTAGACCGTTATATCATTAACGGTAGCATTAGGGGCGATGGTAACTCCAGGTTCGGTGCCGCTAACCGATATGGCATTTTTCCTTCAGTTTCTGGCCGTTGGCGGATATCTGGCGAACCTTTTATGAAGAAGGCCAATAAATATGTAGATGATTTTAGTTTAAGGGCGAGTTATGGTAAAAGTGGCAATGTGCCAAGAAACGATTATTCTTATTTTAATATTTACCAAAATTATGGGTTTAGTTACCTGGATAATGCCGGCGTATACTCTACCAATATGGAATTAACCGATTTAAGATGGGAAACTGTTACACAGTCCAACCTCGGTATTACCTTAAACCTCTTTAAAAATTTAAACCTCGATTTCGATTTATACCGTAAACGTACAACAGATCTGTTTTATCCGGGTTTACAGGTAGCAAGTTATAACGGTTATGGAGGGGTTGATATGAACGTGGGCACTATGGATAATCAGGGCTGGGAAGTAAACCTGAATGCTACGGTGATCAAAAAGAAAAAGATAAGATTAGACCTATCCTTCAATATCGCGCACAACGAAAACGTAATCCGTGAGGTTTCGCCGCTATACCCTCGAGAAAACAAAGGTAGGGTAACCAGCAACAATGTGTACAAAGTGTTTGTTCAGGAAAATAATCCTTTCGGGTCGTTTTATGGCTTCAAATTTAAAGGTGTATATCCTGATAAAAACGCAACTGTTGCATTGGATGAGAGTGGAAACCAGATTGTTGGGCCGAACGGCGATAAAATTTACATGCGTTTTGCTTATCCATCTATCGATTATGTTTTCCAACCGGGTGATGCCATGTATGAAGATATCAACCATGACGGGAACATCGATTATAAAGATATTGTGTACCTGGGTAATGGCAACCCGAAACTAACGGGAGGATTTGGATCTAACCTAACCATCAACGGAAACCTTCGTTTAGGTTTTAACTTTACTTTCCGTACCGGATACGATATTATTAACGGTACCAAAATTAACACCACCAATATGTATGGTTTTAACAACCAAAGTACAGCAGTATTGCGCCGGTGGAAAAAAGAAGGAGATGTTACCGATATGCCGAGAGCCATGTATGGTACGGGCTATAACTTTTTAGGCTCCGACCGATACATTGAAGATGGATCATTTTTAAGATTGAGCTCGGTGGTGTTAAAGTACGACTTTGGCAAAACCTTTATGAAGAGATTGGGTATGAAATCGCTTACCACCAATCTTACCGTTCAGAATATCTTAACATTTACTAAATATACTGGTCAGGACCCTGAAGTGCCAATTAAGTTAAATGGGTCCAACACGGTGATAGATAATTCTACCACGCCGCCAATTAAAACAATCACTTTCGGTTTAACTGCTAACTTTTAATTCAAACTGATGAAAAATATTTTATATAGCACTTGTTTAGTAATGATGCTGGTAATGAGTAGCTCTTGCAACAAATGGCTCGATCTTAAACCTAGGGATGGAATTACCAGACAGGAATTCTGGAAAACGAAAGAAGATGTTTTAGCAGCGGTTTCCGGTTGTTACACCTCTTTACTGGCACCTCCTCCCAGTATTGGTGATAAATCTTTATTGGAGTACATGTTTATGTATGGTGAGCTTAGGGCCGATATGATTGCAGGCGGGCCTAGTATTACAACAGAAGAAACGGATATTATCAATGTAAATATTACCCAGGACAATACAACAGCAAGATGGGCAGCATTTTACCGCACCATTAACTATTGCAATACAGTGCTCGATTTTGCGCCTGGCGTTAAAGCTACCGATCCCACTTTTACCGATGCAGCATTGAACGGTTATGTGGCAGAAGCGCTTACACTAAGAAGCCTCATGTATTTTTACCTGTTGCGTACCTTTAGAGATGTACCCTTAAAATTAACCGCCACCGTAAAGGATACCGATTTACAGGATCTGCCGAAAACCAAACAGGCCGATATTTTAAAACAGATTGTTGCCGACTTAAAAAAAGCAGAACAAGGAGCGGTTACCACTTATGGTAGCACAAGGTTTGATAAGGGTAGGGTAACAAAATTTACCGTAAATGCTTTGCTGGCCGATGTGTACCTGTGGATGGAAGATTATCCGAACTGTATTACTGAGTGTAATAAAATCATCAGTTCGCAAAGATTTGCCCTTGTTGGTGCAGGTTCTGGCTGGTACAATAATGTGTTTTTTAAAGGTTCATCCATCGAAACCATATTTGAATTCGACCAGGCGATTGAAAACCCGTTTTATACTTTATTGGTAAACACCAGACGGCGTTTTATCGGATCTCCGTTTTTGAGTACCGAAATCTTTATTCCAGATGACGTTGATCCGGATAATAACTATGATATCAGACCAGGCTCTTATTATAGTTCGGCTTTTACCATCCAAAAATATGGCACAGAAAATCCATCTTATGTAAAATGGCAGGCTTACCGTTATTCAGATATCATGATGATTAAAGCCGAAGCTTTGGCCTTAACCGGAGGTGGTGTAGAAGCTTTGGCATTGGTTGATGAACTGCGATTAAGACGTGATGCTGTAAATGCTACGAAAGTTACTGTAGACCCTTCAGAAACTGAAGCTTTGTGCGATTATATTTTGGCCGAACGTGCCAGAGAATTTGCTTTTGAAGGCAAAAGATGGTTCGACCTTTTACGTCACGCCAAACGCAATAACTATAGCCGCATTGATATTTTGTTAGATCTTGCAGCCAAAACAGTATCGCCTACACTTCAACAATCGGCCATTACTAAATTTAGAGATCCCAATAGCCATTACTTGCCAATTTATCAAAGTGAGTTATTTACCGATCCTAATCTCGTACAAAATCCATTTTACACTAAATAGAATAAGTGATATGAAAGTGAAATTAGACATCCGCAACATTACCTATTTGGTTATATTCAGCGCATTTATAATCTTCGTGATTAATGCCTGCAAAAGAGAAAGTTTAACATTAAGTACCACTGATGATGTAAACATTACCGGGTTTTTAGAGAAAAATCCAGAAAAATTTTCTTTGTTTACCCAAATCTTAGAGCGATCGGGTACAAAAGGTTATTTGGCAGCGTATGGTAAATACACCATGTTTACTCCTGATAATAATGCAGTTAACGATTGGTTAAAAAGTTTAAATAAAACAGCAGTCGACCAATTATCAGCTGCAGAACTGAAAGACGTTGTTCGTTTCCACGTTTTGCCAGATACCTTGGCTACAGGCAAATTTACCGACGGTAAGTTAACCCAGATCACCCTGTATGGCCAGTATCTGCAAACCGGTGTTACTTTTAAAGATGGCGTAAGTAGTTTTATCATTAACAAACAGGCGCTCATTACCCAGTCGAATGTTCGGGTTGGGAATGGAATCATCCATGTTATCGATCATGTATTAATCCCTTCAACTAAAACGCTGGCTTCAACTATCGAAGGCAATACCAGGTATAGCATCTTTACCCATGCCTTAAAAGAAACTGGTTTTTACGACTCGTTAAACTATGTTCAATCTGTAATTCCTGATACTACACGCCGTTTCCAGACGGTAATTTTAGAATCTGATTCGGCATTACAAGCTGCTGGTTTTAATAACTATGCTGCTTTAAAAGCCAAACTTTCAAAAACAGGTAATCCGAAAAGCCATACTGATAGTTTGTGGATGTACGTAGCTTACCACATTTCAACAGGAGCAAGTTATACACCCGATATTGTTTCTTCGCCTTCCTTGGCAACGTTGGTGCCGAGTGAAATTATAACCACAAAATTAGTTGGAACGAAAATCTTATTAAATGATGATGAATTTAATGGTGTGATTGAGCCCGGAGTAGAAGTAAACAGAACTTTTAGTAATGTTACTACTTCTAACGGGGTTTTGCACGAATCGAAAGGTTTTTACAAAATTAAACCTAGGGTACCTACGGGCGTTTTCTTCGATATTGGCGATCAGCCAGAATTAAAATTATTAGCGGCCTGGCGGGCGCCTGGACAAACCATTCAGCTTTTACAAAACGGAAAATTAATTACTGCAGGTATCAGGCTTGATGCTTACAGATCAAATACAATTGGTCCTGTTTATGCCGTGTCGTCAACGCCAATCGGTGCATCTGATGGCAGGAGTTATGCCAACAGGGATGTAATTCAATTTAATCCAACCACCAGTAATACTGCACGTTCTATCTGGATGGAAATCAGGACCCCTATGCTGGTAAAAGGTAAATACAAAGTTTGGATCTGTCATACCTACAACGTCTCCGGACCGCTTACGCAGGTTGGGGTAGATGTGGGCACAACACAAGAGCAATTATTGCCGAATTTGGTCGATTTTGCGCAAACATTAGGTAGTTCTGGTGTGCCTACTGCCAATGCAGCCTTGCCTTCAGCAGATGGATTAATGTTAACCAACGGCTTTAAACGCTATATGGCTACCACAGCCGATGTAAGTAATGGTGTAAATGGTTTACAGCCCATATCAGTTAATAACCAATGGTCGGTTATGGTCGGGAAATTGGCTGGTGTGGTCGACATCAAAACTACTGATAAACACTGGGTTAGGTTTACTACACTGCGTGGCAATGGAAGTGGAATTATGAATATGGATATGATTCACTTTATTCCGATTGATGATGATCAGAACTATCCAAGATTTAGTCCCTCGGGCCTGGTTTATAAACGCCCATAACTAATTGAGCTATAGAACTAATAATATAAATAATGACTAGAAAATATATAATATATGCTGTCCTGCTCAGTATCAGTGCAGTTTTATATTCCTGTAAGGATAACCTGGACCTTCATAACGAGCTTACCAATGTAGATAACAGTTTAGATCTTGCGCAAAAGCTAGATGCCCAGGCGAACCTAAGTGTTTTTAACGGTTATGTTAAAACTACAGGTTATGATAAAGTGCTTGCAGGTGCGCAAAATTATACGGTTTGGGCACCAACCAATCAGGCTTTAGCCAGTTTAGATGCAGCAATTGTTTCTGATCTCGCAAAATTGAAAGATTTTGTGGCCAATCACATTGCAATATCTACTTATCCATTAAACAAAGAAGGCGATACCACAAGGTTGAAACTGCTTAATAATAAGTTTGGTGTTTTTACCAGCACTAAATTTGAAGAAGGCACTGTTTCTGCTGCTGGCCAGTTTGTGAAAAATGGGGTATTGTATGCCGTAGATCAGGCTGTTCCAACCAAACAGAATATTTGGGATTATATGCTCGGCAGTACTGATGGTACTTTGCAAAAAAACTATATTAATAATCTGTCGATTACCGTTATCGATACCGCAAATGCTACTGTTATTGGTTATAATGCATTGGGAAACCCAATTTTTGCCCCCAGTCCGCCCATGATATCCAGAAATACTTACTGGGTAAATGTAGCCGATCTGAGAGACGAAAGTCAGCAATACACTTATTTTATATTGCAGGATGCCGCTTTTACAGCCGAATCGGAAAAACTTTCAGCCTATTATCCAAGTACAAATCCGAATTTGAATGCTTCCTACTTTTTGGTAAAAGATTTAACCGTTAAAGGCGTCTATCCAATTGAAAAGTTACCTGATACACTGATTTCTTTACAAGGGGTAAAAGTGCCGATCAATAAGGTTAATATTATCCGTTCTTATCGTGCCAGTAACGGGATGGTGCACGTGGTAAATGCACTGCCTTTTCGTTTGAAGGATAAAGTTCCAGAATTTAAAATTGAGGGTGAAAAACCACAAGCCATTAGTGCTGCACGTACGCTTTTATACCGTACAAAACTCGATAATTTAGGGAAAACCTTTAACGATATCGAGGTTTACGACCACAAGTATGCCGAATTTGGCGTGTTTTATACTAAAGCCAACTTGCCAGTGGTAAAATATAAAGTTTACGCAAGGGCTATTTCTGGTTTACCCGGCGACCCACAGGTTGTGGCATTTACACAGCGTTATTTCTTTTTTAACCCTGCCACAGTAAGTTATACTTTGTTTTATACCCATCTGGTAAATCCCTTAACCTATAACGAAACCTATTTAGGAGAATATACGCCAGCACAGTTTGGCAATTTTCAGGTGAGGTTGACCGCTGCAAACAGTACGAATGTAAATGTAAGTACGCTCATATTGGATTATCTACGCTTCGAACCAGTTTTACCTTAATTATGAATCTTGCTTTCAAAAAAAATACTATGTATAATTTTACAACGATAAAAAAAGTTTGGGGCATATTGCTTTGCTTACTGGTGTTTGGCTTAGCTGCACAGGCACAGGAAGTAGATTCGATGAAAACCGAAACAGATACCACTACCGTAAAAGTAAAGGCCCGCGCAGTTAAGGGTGAAAAAATAAGGGGAGTTGTGCTCGATGGGAATACCAATAAGCCTTTAGTGGGCATTAATATCACGGTTACTGGTTTTAACGCCGCCATTACCGACGAAAAAGGAAGGTTTATTGTAGTCGTACCCGATTATAAGGCCAGCATTATTATTTCAGGTAATGGTTTCCAAGCCAAAGTATTACCAGTTTACAAAGATAAAGAAATCAGGACCAAACTTTACCCATTATCATTTGCCTCGGTTTATAATGAGGTAGTTACGCCCATAGGTACGGTTTCTCAGGCAAGGGCAATACCCGCCATCAGTAATGTGAGTTTGCAAGGTAACTGGGCCAGTAATTCTGAAAGTGTTATGAGTTACGTCCAGGGCAGGGCAGCAGGGGTTAAAGTTACCAGGCGCTCAGGAACACCTGGAGTAGGTGCCGATGTGCTCATTAGAGGGTTTAACTCGTTGTATGCTACAAATCAACCTTTATATGTGGTTGATGGGATGATTTTTGATGCCAATAATTACGGTGCTTCACTAATTAAAGGCCATGTTAACAACCCGCTTCAATTTATCGATGTTCGGGATATTGAAAACATCAGTATTATTAAAGATGCAGCTTCGGCAGCTACTTATGGGGTGAAAGCGGCAAATGGAGTGGTGTTAATTACAACCAACCGTGCACACGATCTGGCTACCAATATCGATTTTTCTGGTTACGCAGGTTTTAATTTCAAACCTAAAAACTTACCTGTAATGGGTGCTTCTGATTATAGGTTATATCTTTCTGATATTTTAAAAAGTCAGGGATTAAGCAATAGTGCCATTGCAGCAAAACCTTATATGAACGATAGTCCAACCAATCCCGATTATTTTAAATACCACAACGAAACCAACTGGCAGAATGAGGTATTAAAAAGCAGTTTCGATCAGAACTATTTTTTAAAGGTAACCGGTGGTGATAATATTGCAAAGTATGCACTGTCTGCTGCTTATGCCAGAGATAGGGGTGTAATTGATAGTACCGATAATTTAAAATACAGCACACGCTTTAATAGTGATTTAAACCTGACTAAAAAACTGCAGGGAAGCACCAGTTTATCATTTACTTATACCGAGCAGCGTTTAAAAGATCAGGGAATTGCTCCTGTAACCAACCCGCTGTTTTTAGCTTTGGTTAAATCGCCTTTTATGGCCAGAAATGAAATAAATTCGACTGGGGCAGTTTCACCAAATTTAGCAGATTACGATACTTTACAGGTGAGTAATCCAAGAGCTTTAATCGAGAAAGGACAAAATTTAAAAAAGGCTTATCGATTTTATGGTAACATCAATTTCGATTTTACTTTCAACAAAAACTTTAAACTATCTAACCTAAGTGGTGTAACTTACGATAAAACACAGGAAACGCTTTTTATTCCAAGAAAAGGGGTAACCAACGATACGCTTTCCAATTATGTAGGCGATAGCCGTTTGGGTACACAGGTAGGAAGGTTTTTTAATGTGTTTAACGATCTGCGTTTAACTTACGATCAATCTTTTGGCTCTTATAGCAAATTACATGCAATTGTAGGCACACGCTATTCGCAGAGCGAAAGCGAGCAGGACTATGCTTTGGGTTTTAACTCTGCAACAGATGAGTTGATCAGCATCGGGAACAGTAATGCCGCTTTTAGAACATTTGGTGGCGATATTGGGAAATGGCGTACGCTGAACAATTACCTGTCTGCCAATTATAGTTACGCCGATAAATACCTCGTTAATTTCTCAATGGCTGTTGATGGTTCTTCGCGCTTTGGTGCAAAGGCCGACCAGGGTTTCTTAAACTTCGACGATGGTTTGAGGATTAATGGAAGCCGTTATGCCGTTTTACCCGCCGTTGGTGCTGCCTGGGTAATCTCTTCGGAGAAATTTATGCGCAATTTACAGCGCGTTGACCTGCTGAAATTAAGAATGAGCTATGGTTTAGTTGGAAATGATGATGTTGGGAATTATACCGCCAGAAAATATTATACCTCTCAAAATGTATTGGGCATCAGGGGTATCGTAACCGGCAATTTTGCTAACCCCAATCTACAATGGGAAACCGTACGCAAGTTTAATACTGGTATAGATGGCTCCTTTTTTAGTGAGCGTTTAAGCATCAGCTTAGATTATTGGAGAAACAGCACTAAAAATATGCTAAGCTATCAATTGCTGAGTGTTGTTACGGGTACTGCTTCTTTTATCAACAATAATGGTGGCATGCAGACAAATGGTTTAGATTTAGCCTTAAACGGTCGGATTCTAAATGAAAAATTAAAATGGGATGCGGGTTTAACCATCGGTACATCAACCAATAAAATTACCAGTTTACCTGATGGAAATTCAGTTATAACCAGTTATGCGGGTGGTGCTTACATCAGCCAGGTTGGGCAGTCAGCCAATCAGTTTTACGGTTATAAAACCAATGGTGTTTTTGCGACCAATGCAGAGGCTGCTGCCTCAGGATTATCTAGCCGCAACAGCTTAGGAGCATTGGTGCCATTTACAGGAGGAGATATAAGGTTTACCGATAGCAATGGTGATAAAATCATAGACGATGCCGACCGCACCGTTATTGGCAATCCTAATCCGAAATTATTTGGAAGCTTTAACAACACCTTCACTTACAAAAACTGGAGTTTAGATGCTTTAATCACTTTTGTTAGCGGTAACGACGTTTACAATTATACCAGGGCGCAGCTAGAATCTGGAAGTACTTATTACAACCAAACACCAAATATTGGCAACAGGTGGAAAGGTGATGGACAAGTTACGTTGGTACCAAAAGCTACTTATGGCGATCCGGTAGGGAATGCCCGTTTTTCTGACCGCTGGATAGAAGATGGTTCTTACTTACGTTTGCGAACCGTTAATGTAACCTATAATGTACCCTTAAAACTAAAAGCCATTAAGTACGCAAAAATTTATGCTACGGCTAATAACCTGTTTACTGTAACCAATTATTTAGGCTATGATCCAGAATTTAGCAATTCAGGCAGTTTATTTAGCCAGGGCGTAGATACCACACTTGAGCCTCAGTTCAGGTCGTTTCAACTTGGCGTTAGAGTTGGATTATAATTAAGAAAGATATACTCATGAAAATGAACATAAATAAAAAAATCGCATCCCTTTTACTGTTGGGTATTTTATCGGCAGGTTCGTGGTCTTGCAAAAAAATGCTCGACGTACCAACCGAAGATAAATTGGATAGTGTAAATGCTTTTAAAACAGTATCTGATGCAGATGCGGCGGTTGTTGGTATTTACGGCCAATTTTTGGGTCTGGAAAAACTGTATATCCTGCAGAATGAACTGCGTGGAGATTTAATGGATGTTACCTCCAGATCAAGTACCGATTTACAGGAGTTATCAACACATACCGAAACAAAAAATAATCAATATGCTGATCCAAGGCCATATTATCAGGTGATTGTGAATTGTAACGATGTGCTCAAAAACTTTAAAATGATGGTTGATGATCGCCGGATGAGTGTTGATGATTATAACAAACGTTACTCAGATATTGCCACATTAAGGAGCTGGATTTACCTGCATTTAGGTATTCAATATGGTAGCGTGCCTTATATCACTGATGCGATAGAAACGGTAGATGATTTGAAAAACCTGGCCAATTATCCAAAAACACCGTTTGATCAGCTCTTGGATAAATTAATAGCCTTTAACGAAAGCCTGCCTTATAAAGAAGCTTATGCTTATCCAACAGGCACATCCTTATTGGTAACCATTGATGGAAATTATACCCAAAAACTGTTTGCATCAAAGGCTTTCCTGTTGGGCGATCTTTACTTGTGGAAAGGTAACTATATTAAAGCAGCCGAAAATTATGCCAAGCTGATGAATGCCGAAAATGGCAATGCGAATGATAACTTCAGGTTTAACTTTTACAAAATCAATAACTCCGGTGATGTGGCGTATGCTAATTTAGCCATTCTGTTTAGCAGAAGCGGGCAAGATGCCAGTAGTTTGATAAACAGTTTAGATGCAGGCTGGCGTGCTATTTTTGCTTTGCCAACCACCTCGAGCCCATGGAGTACCGAATGGTTATGGGCTATGCCTTATAACACCGCTTTTAAACCTGTAAATCCAATGATTGATTTGTGTTCGCCGATAAAAAGTTATCAGATTAAGCCATCACAAGCCATAAAAGACCTTTGGAACAGCCAAATTACCTACGGTGGTGTTCCCTTCGATCCGCGAAGCAAATTATCCTTCAATGCTTCAGCAATGGGCGATGAAATCACCAAACTAACAGATAATGGCGGTAAGTGGGGCATATACAGGGCACCTTTACTGCACCTTCGTTTTTCGGAAGCAGCCAATAGAGATGGACAGACCAAATTGGGCTGGGCATTGTTAAACACGGGGATCAGAAATACCTATTATGTAGGTACCATTACTGCAGGAGCACAGGCACCTGTTTCGGTAGCGGAGTTAAACACCATGATTACGCCCTATCCGGAAACCTCACCTTATTATTTCGATGCCAGAAAAAATAACGATGTATCGGGTACCTGGTACCG
This sequence comes from Pedobacter sp. 22163, assembly GCF_052045595.1. Taxonomy (NCBI): domain Bacteria; kingdom Pseudomonadati; phylum Bacteroidota; class Sphingobacteriia; order Sphingobacteriales; family Sphingobacteriaceae; genus Pedobacter; species Pedobacter sp. 22163. The sequence goes on from NZ_JBQEPM010000002.1 coordinate 945,052, forward strand.
TAATTGTGGCATTAGAGGTAGGGCAGTAGTAAATTCGATCGATGTAAGTTACCAGACGGATATGGTTGGCTTAGAAGGCAAATTAATTGATGAGGCCGCATTGGAACTTGCTTTTGAAGGTAACCGCTGGCCTGATTTGGTCCGTATTGCCCGCAGACAGAACAACCCGGCCTTTTTAGCAGATCGCATTTACCAAAAGCTGTTAAAAGCAGGCAATCCTAATGCAAGCCTTACCAGGCAGAAATTAATGGATCCGGCCAACTGGTATTTGCCGTTTGATTGGAAATAGAAGGTTGTATTGAAACTGTATAGTACCTGAGGGTAATTTATCGTGCAAAAATCAACATTTATTACAAATAAATTTAAGAGGTTAAATCTCCTCATAATTATCGTCATTGCGAGAAGGCTTTTCCAGCCGACGAAGCAATCTTACAACGATCGCTACCAGCGTGCGCATTAAGATTGCTTCGTTCCTCGCAATGACGACCTTTTTATGGTAGCCTATCGAAGGACTAGGTTAAATAACCTCGGCGAGGCGTTTCGACAAGCTCTCCGTAGGCGTCCTTTGGACAACGTGACAATACGTGTCGAATTAACTTTGTGATAGAGCTTCATTACGCTTAAAAAGCTTCCAGGCTCAAAATCTGTGCCTTGTAAGCTGCCGGAAGAATTAAGTTTCTTAACGGTTTGTTCAGCTTCAGTTTCCTGCTTATTTTGTATAAAGTAAGTATTGGTTTAATGGGTTTTCCTTCCCCCAGTTTAAGCAATTCATTTACTTTAAGTGGAACAATGAGTGCTTGTATTTTTCGCATTAATAAATACCTCAACGCACCCAGGTGTTTTTTGTACTGATCGAAAAGATCATGAGAAAAGCAGCTATAAATTAAATTTTCCTGTAGCTGTTGTTCGTGCATCATTTGCCACGCCGCAAAATTAGTAGGAAGCCCATTTATTTTCATGCGATACCCAACTTGATAGAAAGTAGTAAATATTTCCTCTTTTTCTGCTAAAGTGAGTGTTCTTTCCAACACCTCGAAAGCACGGATAGAGTAGTTAATCAGCATAAATAATACATCTCTATAGGCCCAATCTGGAATTTTAGTATTTCTTCCAGCTTCAACATGCTGATGGATCATGGTAATCTGATCTATGGCTGCATGGGCTTCAGTTAAAGTAGAAAATACGATTTTTTGCGCATAGGTAACCGTAGAAAACAATCTTCCAAGTGGATCTTTAGGAAGTTTACCCGTAAAATACAGCCAATCAACAGCTTTATTCAGGCTAAATTCTGCGGCGGCGCCAGCAAAAATAAAAAGAATAACATCTGTGTTGCCCCATATTTTCCTTACGATAGAATGTTTGTTTACAAAGTCCATAATCCATAATGCTCTTCTAATATTTCAATTTTTTTGATGTTGATACGGCATAGTATCAATGGGATGATGCCAATGATGCCGAAAGAACAGTCTATCATTTGCCAGAATACTGGAATGTGACGGATGTTTCCCGCAATTAAAGCCAGTGGAATGATCGAGATACAACAGATGATCCCAAATTCGATTACCCATTTATTTTTTATAGGATCTTTTAATGGGCCGATAAAAAGAACGGCTAACATGATATGTGCAAAAGCTAACCAATCGGTGCCATAACTTAAAAATGGATACTGTAGGTTGGTCGCTTTAAGGGCCTGATAAACCACTTCAATCCAGATTTGAAGACTACTTGGTAAAATTGTACTGTATTTAACCAGATAGGCCATTTCGGTTTCTAACGGAAAAGCTGTTAATCCGCTTATTGCCAATCCTACAATGATTGTACAGACGTATATTTTAGAGTGTAACCTTAATTTTTGTTCTTCCGTATTCATAGCTTGCTGGTTAAATAACGGTGATTTTCAAGTGAGTATAAGCCTGATGAAGAAATTGCTTCATGTTTCTATGTTATGTAAAGTGCTTTGTGTTTCAAAGTAAATATTAAAAATTGAATATTCCAAAAAAAGTTAAAGATTTTCGATATGATTAATTTTTATCTTCTTGTATTGAGATTGGAAAAAGGTTGCACTTAAAGATTATGGAGCAGGGAGACGATTTGCTACAGGTTTACACCAAATAAGGGTATAATTTAAAAAGCAAAAGAGCCAGCATCGCGCTGGCGCTCTTGTTATCATTAACTAAACTAAATCAACGCACTGCTGTTAGCAGTTTGTTTCATTCGTTAAACAAATATCTGTCGCATTGACAATTAAAACGAAGGTGGCTGATAAATACGGAAAATGTCCTGTTGAATAGGCTTTTGCGGAATTTAATTCTGTTGGTAGTTTTAATTATACTTTTTGCCAAAATTTTGTTCTTTTTTTTGTGTTCTGCTTAAGGGTTTAACGGAGAGTATTTATATATTTGGGTATTCATTATAAACTAAGCCTAGAAAAGAAATAAATAGACTAACCACTATAATGGAATTATACAGCCCTGACCAAACAGACAGAGATATTTTAACACTATTACAAAAAGATGCAAGGCTAACCTATAAGGAACTGGCTGCTATGCTGCATTTGTCAAAATCGCCCATTCAGGAACGTGTAAAACGCTTAGAACGTTTAGGGTTTATCTCATCGGTAGTAGCATTAATCGATCCTAATAAATTCGAGAATTGTATGATATCCTATTTACAGGTCCAGCTTACCAATCATTCTGTTAATGCCTTCCGGTTATTTCAGCAGGAAGTGAGCAAACTTGATGAAGTACTGGAATGTTACCATACAACAGGAGGCTTTGATTTTATGTTAAAAGTTGTTGCAAGAAATATGATCGCTTATAATGATTTTCTAATCAATAAATTCGGCCGTTTGGATAATATAGGTACCCTTAATAGTTCACTTGTAATTACGCAGGCTAAACGCGAAACTGCTTTTCCTGTATAGCAAGATCATTAAATTATAAATCAAAAAGCACCCCCGATTTAATCCGGAGTGCTTTTTTGATTTATAGAAGCTTATATCGCTACGTTGATCTGTACATTGATATTACCACGGGTAGCTTTAGAGTATGGACAGGTTTGGTGAGCAGCTTCAACCACTGTTTTTGCTTCTTCGTAGGTAAGTCCGGGTAAAACTACATTTAACCTTGCCTGAAGGCTAAAACCACTATCGGACAAAGCCAGATCAACTTCTGCATTAATTACAGCATCAGCAGGAAGTGCAATTTGAAGTTGGGGCGCATTGTGTTTCATTGCACCAATAAAACATGCAGCCCAGCCTGCAGCAAATAATTGCTCAGGGTTAGTTCCTTTTCCAGTACTGCCAGGAGATGATAGTGCGGTGTCAAGTGCTCCATCGCTACTTTTTGCAAAGCCCTCACGGCCACCGCTTACATGAACTTTTCCAGTATAAAGCACTTTGTTGATCACTACGTTTAAAGTATTTGCTGATTCGATTACATTTTGATTTTCCATTTTTTAAATTTTATTATGATTGTTTAAATTATTAGATGAATATTTTTTTTACGCCATCATTGCTGCCTGGATAATGGCATCTGCAAATGCTTTAGGTGCCTCTTGAGGAAGATTATGGCCAATGCCGCCACTAAGATTATAGTGCGCATATTTGCCTTTAAACTTAGCTGCATAATTACTTGGATTACCATGTGGCGCGCCATTGGCATCGCCTTCGAGCGTAATTGTCGGAACCGTTATGGCTGGGAATGTGGCTAATATTTTTTCATATTTATCATATTTTGCTTCCCCTTCTGCCAGCTCCAATCTCCACCTGTAATTATGAATTACAATGGCAACATGATCCGGATTATCCAGTTCAACTGCCGACTTTTCGAAAACGGCATCAGGGAATTTCCATTCTGGAGAAGCGGTTTGCCAGATCAGTTTGGCAAAATCTTTTCGGTTAGCTTCATATCCTAAACGGCCACGCTCAGTTGCAAAGTAGAACTGATACCACCATGATAATTCAGCTTTTGGCAACAATGGTTTTTGGTTTAGCTCCTGGCTTCCGATGAGGTATCCGCTTACCGAAACCATTGCTTTACAACGTTCTGGCCACAAAACAGCCATAATATTGGCCGTTCTTGCGCCCCAATCAAAACCGCCAATTACTGCTTTATCTATTTTTAAGGCATCCATCAAAGCAATAATATCTGCAGCAATGGCCGATTGTTGTCCATTTCTAGGTGTTTTTGCCGAAAGAAACTGCGTACTGCCATGGCCTCGAAGGTGCGGAACGATTACCCGATATCCTTCTGCAGAAAGTAGCGTAGCCACATCGGTATAACTGTGGATTGTATAAGGCCATCCATGTAGCAGTATAACCGGTTCGCCATCTGCAGGTCCGCTTTCTGCATAACCCATGTTTAACACACCGGCATGAATCTGTTTTATCCTATCGAAAGATATATTGCCATTGATTTTATTATTGCTGGATTTATTTTTTGTAATTCCCTTGGCGCTCAAAAGGTTTAACCCGCCAAGTTCTGCAGCGGCCACGGTTAATGCTGCTAAGCTTAAAAAGCGCCGGCGGCTATAATTATTTTGATTTTCCATTTGCTAAAATTTGTTGAATAATTAATATTTTACTCCCTTAGGTATGTCAAAATTAATGCGGATGGAAAGAGGAGATTAGCCTTTTCCTGATGAAATAGACAAATTAGGTTTTGACTTATACATTGTTAGCCCTGAGTAAGACTATAATTGAATTCAAAGGAATGGGTATTATTTTGTGCCGGCTATCGTGTTGATACATTTTCTATTGTTAGCCTTTTATGCGTTTGTTAACTATTTTAACGAAATACGGATCTTATCGAAAAAAACACAATTCTTATGCTGATTTAAACCTGATATTGTCTACTTAAGCGCCGAATCTGTCTGGTTCAGGCTTAAAATTGTTTAACTATAAGAGTTACGTGGTTACTTTAGGTGAAAAAAAGATGAGATACTTGCGGTGCAGCTATCATATTTAAAAAAATATTATTTTTGATTATCCCAACCACCCTGAATGGCCAGGCTAAAAACTGATATGACCAAAAACCCTTTAAAGATTTCGCCTGCCATTATTTGGGTAAGTTCCATTTTTCTCGGCGTTTTATCTTCTGTTCCACAAATAGCAGAACATCATTTTAATGCAGCCGAAGCGGCAGTTAATGCTGGCATTACCTCGGTATTTGCATTGTTGATGTGGTACCTGAATATTTACATGCTGTCGCGAAAGAGCAGTAGGCCCAACAAACAAGGGATTTCTTACTCCAGGTTATTTAAAAGTCTTTCAATTGGTATTGGCGTTATGCTTTGCCTGGCGTGGATTCAGCAATTGATCCTTTCGCACATTAATTTCGGTCCGGTGATGTTGATGGTAGAAGTAAGGGGAATATTAATCAATTTAATTTTTTATATGTTCCTTCATCTGTTACAGCAAAATTACGAAAATCAACAGGTGAATATGGAATTGGAGAAAATCAAAAGCGATAGTTTGGGCGCACAGTATGAATTGCTGAAGCAGCAGGTTAACCCTCATTTTCTTTTTAATAGCCTCAATACGTTAAAGGCTATGGTAGAAATCGGTGATGAAGACGCTGTCGATTTTATCCTTAAGCTTTCTAATTTTTATCGATATACCCTTGAGAGCCGTAAACTAGACCTGATTCACGTTTCGGAAGAAATGGAAATACTCAATGCCTATCTATTTTTACAACAGGCAAGATTTGATGGTGGTTTTAGTTTTACTTCTACTTTAAATGAAGAAATATTGCACACCTTAATTCCTCCCTTTACGCTACAACTGTTAATTGAAAACTGTATCAAGCATAATGTGGTTTCGCTGGATAAACCTTTGCACATCAGCTTGTATGCCGAAGATGGGCAAATTGTTTTGGAAAACCCTATCCGTTTAAAAACAGCGGATAACAACTCGTTGGGGGTTGGATTAAAAAATATCACATTGCGCTACCAGCATCTTCTCGAAAAGCCAATCGAAATTATTAACGATGGCCAAATTTTTAAAATTAAACTCCCATTAATTCATGAACATCATCATCATTGAGGATGAGCTGAAAACAGCTAAATCACTCGAAAATATAATTTTGAGCCTGAGACCCGACGTGAAGATAGTAGGGCAGTACCAGAGCATCGAAGGATCGGTAAAAGCGCTGTTAGAACAGCCACAGCCAGATCTGATATTTATGGATATTCAATTGGCAGATGGATTATGTTTTGAAATATTTAAACAGGTTAAAGTAAACAGTCCTATTGTGTTCTGCACAGCCTTCGATGAGTACTCGTTGGAAGCTTTTAAACGTAATGGGGTAGATTATGTGTTAAAACCATTTTCAAAGACAGATATTCAGGAGGCTTTTCAAAAGGTAGACGGCCTTCGGAATTTTTTTCAGCAAAAGGTAATTCCCGATTTAAGCAATTTATTGACAAAATTGAACAGCCCTGCCGGGAAAGAGAGCTTTTTAGTGTTTAAAAACCAGAAATATACCACAGTTCAAACCGAGAATATTGCTTTCTTTTATATCAGGAATGATGCTTCAACCATTATGTGCTTCGATAAACAAGAGTTTGCATTAAGTCAATCTCTTGATCAGATTACGGCATTGGTATCGTCTAAGCAGTTCTTCAGGGTTAACCGCCAATATTTGGTAAACTTTAAAGCCATTAAAGAAATAGAACATTATTTCTTACGGAAGTTGTTTGTTAAACTGGTGATTGAAACTCCAGATAAATTGCTGATTAATAAGGAAAAAACACCTGCTTTTCTTTCCTGGATGGAAGATAGGTAAAGAAAAATTCATATTTATTTGCCATTAGATAACAAGCTTGGTCAGAAATGGATATCCTTTTCTGACCTTTTTGCTTTAGGGCACGTTCGTTGCTAATTTGTCTTCCTTACCAGCTTTATGTCTAGTTCCTTCGTTAATTTGTCCGGTTCAGCTATTTCCACCTAATTTCAGGCAGACTACTCGCTTATTTTTGATCAAAAAAGAATAGAAATTATGAAAACACTAAAAAGAATAGCGATCGTAAATGCGGTCATTGTGGTGGTAATAGCACTTAGCGCATTTATTTGGGCGGGGTCTGCACAAGAAAAAAAAGTGGAGCAGCCCATTAATGGAAAAGGCTTTGCCGTTTTGGAATTATTTACGTCTGAAGGATGTTCGAGCTGCCCGCCAGCAGAAGAACTTTTGGCCAAAATAGAGAAAGAATCTAATGGGAAACCGGTGTATGTGCTTGGATATCACGTAGATTATTTTGATAATTTAGGTTGGAAGGATGTTTTTGGAAGTCCGGAAAATACAAAAAGGCAAAAAAAATATAGTGCTTGGCTAAATGCACAGGTGTATACCCCTCAATTGGTTATTAACGGTGCTCAAGAATTTATAGGATCTAATGAAAGCGACGTGAGAAATGCCATTAATAAACAGCTTCTGAATAAAAAGTATACTGCCAGTTTAGCCTTCGATACGAAAAGGGATGGGGATGTACTGAAAATAAATTACGAAGCCAAAGATACTCAGGCTAGCGACGAGCTCCTTTTTGCACTTATACAAAAGAGCGGTAACACCGATGTACAGCGTGGGGAGAATGCAGGACTTAAATTATCCCATGTCCAAATTGTACGGAAAACCTTAACATTATCTCTTAAGGATGCAAAATCTGGAACTGCAGTATTGAGTATCCCTAAAGGCAGCAGTGCCGAAAAATGGGAAGTAATCGGAATGGTTCAGCATAAAACAACAGGCGCAATTTCAGCAGTAAATGCATCAACAACTTTTTAAGCATATTTATTATCATGGAAAATCATCAAAATACCACAACCAACAGTTTATTGCTTGGATTGGCAAGCTTAATGTCGACACTTTTTCTGGTTAGCCCTCCATTTGAAAAAAATCCACAGCAATGTGAAATGGTGCAAAGCATCGGAAAGAAAAAACAGAAAGGACTGGAGGATGAGCCAGTTATATAACATAAGTCTAGTCAAAAATTCATAAGCAAAGTTTATTAGTTAGGAGGTCGCCATATATTTGGCGACCTTTCTATTTAGACGGAATATACATTCAACTTCAAAAGGAAACATATACGGCGTTTACAGCGTCAGATATTTGTTACGGATAAAATTCTCCTGAATATTTATTTTAGTTAGATATTGGGTATTCGTTTATTGATCATATCCACCAATATTTTTAGAATTAAATCAGATTAACACCATAATTAATCAACTATGTCGAATCGAAACAACGCAGCCGATACTACTGGAGCTTTAACAGATGCTGGGATAACCCCGGATAAGAAAACATTTTTACAATCACTCACTGAAGATTGGTGGGCAGTTATATTGGGAACGATTATTATTGCCACTGTACTTTATTTAACCAGCAATGGTACTGTAATAAGTTTACCTGCATTTAAATGGGCAACCAGTGAAGATCTTTTGGGTAAAATATTATCAGCATCCAACTTATTGTTGATTGTTGAAATGGGCGCAATTTTTCTGGCCTTAGCCTCAATTGCTGTAGGTTTATCTGGAGGCAGTGTTGCGCGGTTTGCTGGCGGTTTTACACTCATCTATTTTTTAGCTATCGTTTCTTTTATTATCGGAGGTAATAAAAGTGTATCCTATTTTGGGCTAGAATATGTGGTATTTGCACTGCTTATTGGTATCGCATTGGGCAACCTGATCAAGTTGCCATCTTGGCTAAAAGAAGCAGTACGGTCTGAGTTTTATATAAAAACAGGTTTGGTGATATTAGGAACCACAATATTATCGGCCGATCTGATCAAAGCTGGTTTACCTGGTATAATACAGGCCATTATTGTTGTTACTGTAGTTTGGTTTTTTTCGATGTGGTTAAGCCGCAAGTTAAAAGTGGATGATGAATTTGGCGTAATATTGGCCTCAGCCGTATCTATTTGTGGTGTTTCTGCAGCAATTGTTGCTGCTGGTGCTATTAATGGAGATAAACGTAAATTATCTTACGTAACCACGCTGGTATTGATTATGGCCATCCCGATGATGATTATTCTGCCTTGGGCGGTAAAGTATTTTCATATACCTGAGGTGATTGGTGGGGCATGGCTGGGTGGTACCTTAGATACAACGGCAACCGTAACTGCTGCAGGCGATTTGGTTGGACCAATAGCCGTTAAAGCAGGTGTTATTGCCAAGTTTTCGCAAAATGTTTTTATCGGTGTTGCTGCTTTTTTTATTGCAATATGGTGGGCCTATAAAAAACCTAAAGGAGAAGATGGTGTACCCTTCAAAGCAGAGCGCCCGGGGTTGAAAATTGTGTGGGAGCGATTTCCGAAATTTGTATTGGGTTTTGTTGCAGCATCTTTGGTGTTTTCTTTTCTGTTATCTCCCACAACCGCAAAAAGTGTTGGGCCAACCTTAAACGGCTTACGTACCGTGTGGTTTGCAATCGCATTTATTTCGATCGGTATGGAAGCTAAATTTTCCGCTCTGGTTAAACTTCAGGGCGGTAAACCCGCATTTACATTTGTTACAGCACAAATATTTAACATATTCTGGACCCTCTTATGGTCGTATATTTTATTTGGCGGATATATATTCCCAGTACCAGATTTTAAATAGGTGAAGTCCCGAACTTTCGGGAGAAAGATCTTTGAAATGTTTATAAGAATTGAAATTTAAAAGATTTTACATCGTAGAGCCTTCGGGTTCTCCACTGCGGTCGAAATGACGATACTCTGAAACAAATTATTTCATTATTTTGCCAATGCAGCAGTTTGCACCGCATTTGTACCTGGGCTATTCATTTCTGTAATTCCATAATCTGTGATTTTGCTGATACAAAACTTAATGGGCAGATTTTATATTATCTTTAAGGAAGAATTCTTAGGAACTCACCGGCAAGTTGTTCAGTTAGGGGAGCTTAAGACCTCATTTTTTGACCAAATCGTTTAAATAACAATATGAGAAGTACAAAATTTAGCTATCTGGCTTTTTTTATCTGCCTGATTTATATCGGTTTTTGTGGTTTTATTTCTGATAAACAGGTATATCCGCGTTTAGGGATTGTGTCTGGTTTAACACAGGATAGTTTAGCTTATGCCTCTGGTTTTAAAATGATTGGCGAATCTGTTCCGAAGATGCTTTCACCTGCACTAACAGATGACCAGTTTAGTGCCAATTTGAAAAAGATTAAAGCTGCAAAATGTAAAGTGTTAACCTGTAACCTTTTTTATCCGGCAAGTATAAAAATAGCTGGGCCGGAGGTAGATGAAGCGAAGGTTTTAAGTTACACGGAAACTGTTCTTTCAAGAGCTCAACAAGCGGGGATTAGGTTTATTGTTTTAGGGAGCTCGGGTGCAAGGAGCATTCCTGCTGATTATAATGTCGTTAAGGCAAAATCAGATTTTATTAGCCTGGGCAAAAAACTAGCAAAAATTGCCGGGAAATATAAGGTTACAATTTTGTTAGAAAACCTCGAAACCACCGAAACCAACTTCATCACCTCATTAAAGGCTGCTGCAGAAATTGTAAGAGAAATTGATCACCCAAATTTCAGGCTTAATGCTGATATATTTCACATGATGCGGGAAGGAGAGTCTCCAAATGAAATTATTGAGGCCGGAACATTGATTGCATTTTCTGAAGTGGCCGAAAAACAAAATAGGTCGTTACCAGGTGTTATGGGCGATGATTTTAAGCCTTATTTAAGAGCCCTGCACAAAATAAACTATAAAGGTTTCATTTTTATGGAGGGAAGCATCAAAAATGCAGCTATCGAAATGCCGCTTGCTTTTAAATATCTTTCTGCACAGATTGCCGAAGTATATTCCGAAAAGAAAGTGGATTGATTTAGCGCCTGTTACTCTTGAAACAAGAAATGTTAATTTACTGTTATTTCGATAATGACACCAACGATTGCATGCTTGATTTTTCTGCCGCCTTATCGATATTTGGTAAACGCATTTTTGCAACCTTGGTCTCAACGGTTAAAGATGGATTCTCACTTTTTGTAAGTGCGGCTATGTCTCTCACCGTGCTCGACAACATTTTAAGTGTAAGCATAAATTGACGGTCGATATTCCAAATCTTCTGAAAATCAACATTTGGATTAAAATGTTCGGTATTCGACCGCTCACTTTGATCAAACTGGATACTGTCTAAAAGAACCAATTTGTCTGTAATCTGGTTCAATACTTCGTCTGAAAGATTTAGTCCTTGTATACCTATTACCCTATTGTTTTTTACATAATAATCTAAGCCATTAAAGCTAATGAGGGTTAAGTTATTTCTGTTGATGATGTATTCTGCCTTTGGAAGGCTGTTTTTTGAGCGGTTTTTATTATAGGCACTGCGCTGAGCAGCTAAACGTTCAATCATATCGTTTCCGTTCAATCTATCTACATTCTCGAAGACATCAGCTAGTTTGGTTGGCTTGTTTTGAGCAAGAACATGAATTGATAAGCAAGATAATGAAGTGATTACAAGGAATACAAGAGCGGATAATTTGGTACTTTTCATGCCGCAAAGATATATGTATGATTGCTAAAATTAAATTTTTTGTATGTTTAATATTACGTTTTTAAGGTGCTTTTGATTTTTCTTGATGATAAAAATCAATTTTTTATTTAACAGGTATTTAATAATTAAAAAATATACGCAATTCTTTGGCTTAGCAGCTTAATTTTTTATGGAGAAGAATTCGCAATTAAGCTTTTAATTCTGTACTTTTTTGTGTTTTGGAAATAGTTCAATACTTTTGATTTTGCGATATTTGGTATCGCCCCATAATTGATGATCGAGCTCGACTTCTTCTTTAATCTGCCTGATGGCGATATCATGCATTTTCAGCTTATCCAGCTTTCAAGAGGAGCTTTATGGACTGTTCTTGACCATAAACAGGTATTGGAAAGGATAGTGAAAGAAGATGGGAAATGGAAAAAGTTGCTAGGCAGTTCCTTATCCGAAGAACTTATACAAAATATAGGACTGTTTATTGATCGGCAGCAATATCAAAATTTGCCTGTCGAGATTAAATTGAGATGGCCAAAGCTTATTGAGGAAATTATAGTGAATTCAGATGCTGAATATCTGGTCGTCTGCAAACCCTTTGTAAATTTCAGATCATTTGAAAAAATGTTTGAAAAATTTGTACCTGCCATGATAAAGGATGAGTGGGCAATCAATTTTAAGGTTTATAGCCATAATTTTGGCGAAGATTTTACAAAGAAACTTAGCCGCAAGGAAGAAAAATCCATTTATCAACCTATTCAGAAATGGTAATCTTGCATTGGAAACAAGGATTTTACTCCATATAAGTTTCCATTACTTAAAATATCACATATAAATTCCCCGGGAAACCTATTTTGCTACAGCATCTTTATTTATTAGGATAAACGATAGTCAATTAGATTTAAATCGGTATTAATTTCCTTTTAGATCTAGTATTGGCCTCAAAGTTTCATTGAGACGCTATTAGGATGTTAGTTCTGCAGTGCTAACTAAATGTATTTTTGTTGCAGCAAGGCCTCTTGCCGTAAGCTCTATTTCAAAAGAAATTTCATCATTGAGCCTGATTTCTTCCTTAAGTTCCATTAAAAAGAATTGAATTTTCTGTTCATTTTCATCTTTAATAATGCCATGTCCACTATTTTGATCTACATAGCATATTGTACCCTTTCTCATTTTTTTAATCTGTTATGTTAAGATTACATTTAATTCTTCAGTAAAGATTTATCTAAATATTAAAACGTCAATTAGGACGGTTTAATATAGTAATAATTTTGTTACATTAAGTAGGGGAACCGATAATATTTCTCGATGGTGGAAACCTGGAAAGATTGCTTATCAGGTCGATCTAATTGTTAAAGAGGGATAGTTTGTTCAGTTTTTTTATCTTCAGATTCTATTAGCAATGCATTTAAGGAAATACTTATGCTTAAAATATAGAAACCTTCTTCGCTAATCCCTGCAGTTATTTCGGCATTTTGGTGGTAAGCGTATTTTAATCGGTTACGGATATTATCCATTCCTGAGCCAAAGCCTACTTTGCTTTTTACTAATCTGGGTAAATTGCGGCTTTCGATACGCAGTTTGTCATCAAAGGTGTAAACATCTATAGTGGCCTTGTTTTCTATGTCATTAAGATTCCCGTGTTTAAACATGTTTTCCAGAATGGTAAGCAAAATAAGCGGAATTAATTTGATTTCACCAAGATCAGGGCCGCTGGCAAGTTCGATATAAATTGCACCCTGGGTAATGCGATGCAAACCAATCAGGTTTTCGCATTGTGCAATTTCTTCACTTAAATATACATAGCCTTCATTGTGTTGGGTATTGGCTGCAAAACGCATCATATCAGAAAGATAAAGCATTACCTTAGCATCTTCTGGCGAGTAGGTGCTTAGTTTCTGGTGTACAAACTCAAATGTATTAAAAAGCAGATGGGGATTAATTTGTGCTTTCATGAAAGCATTCTTAGACATGGCCAGCTCCTTATCCATTTTTTCCTTATCAATAAGCATTTGAAAACGTTGTTTTTCGATACGGGATTTCTCTGCTTTTTCTTTGATGAACCGTTTTAAGAAATAATAACCTGTAGAAAAAAGAAGGAAAAACGAACCCCTATAAAGTACCTTGGTTATTCTGATCTTAAGACTAGGTAATTGGCCAGGTAAAATGTTGGTATAAGTATTTAGCAGAATGTCAACGCCGGTAACTATACCCAAGTAAGTCAAGATTGTGAGGATTACAACTAAGGGAACTTTCCATACCGCTTCATTGGGAAATGCTGTTGCTTTCTCTATCAGTAAAGCATAGGTGTAAAATAAGGTGATATTAATAGTATAATGAATAGCATAGTTGCCAAATGTGCCTAACATACCGATAAAATAAACAACCATAACGGTTTCCCAGATAATAAATACCGTCCATGCAATGATGTGTATCCGGTAAGTATATAGCCAGTTTTGCAACATACTGTTGCTCCATTTTAACCTATTCATAAAGACTTATTTGCTATTTGTGTAACGATTAAAGTTATAGGGTGCCATCGCAGCTAGTTTTCGAAAAAAAAATAATTATGAAAACTCAAAAATTAGCTAAAAAAACACTTTTTGTATTTAAAAAAAAAATTGGTGGAAAGATAAACGAAACAACCACCACTTCCGAACCAACCACTACAACATTTACTACGAATTCAGGTATAATTTAAAATTATTGAATTTTTTCATCAATAGCCGTTATTTTTTACGGCTACTGATGATTAGTTTAGTAGACATAAAGCCTTTAAAATCATTATAATAAATATCGCCAACGGTAAAGCTTACGTGGTTGTTCATGGAAATCCGGTTGCCATCAACATACAAAATCTTGTCGATAGCAACAATATAACCGCGATGTAACTGTATAAAACCTTTTTTAATACTAAGCTGTTCCCGAACATCTTTTAGGCTTAAGTAAGCAATAATTACTTTTTCTACAGTATGTATTTTAATGTAATTATGAAAACTTTCAAAAGCAATAATATCTTCATATTTAACCATTACCGCACGGTGTTCCTCTTCTTTATTTTTAACTAAAAAGTAATCTTCGTTGGCACCACCTGTCATTTCCTGTCCAAAAAGCCGGGTAATCGTAGTGGCAAATTTGGCATAACTATATGGTTTAAGCAAATAAGCATCTCCTGCAGCTTCAAAAGCATCAAAAGCATATTCCTGGTGTGAGGTGGTGAAGATGAGTTTTCTGGTTCTAAAGCGGATGGCCTTAGCCAGCTCCAGGCCGGAAATCTGAGGCATTTCCACATCCATAAAAATTATATCGACTGTTTCTGAGTTGGCTAGCTCTCTTAAAGCAGTAATTGGATCAGTATACTGCTGGACGAGTCGCATGTTCGGAGTATCCTCAATATATTTTTGTAGTCCCGCTAAGGAACTGAACTGGTCGTCTATGGCTATGCACTTAATCATCTTCAAAAATCTGTTTCTCTTATAACGAAATTACTCCTTTTCGTACCGGAAAGGGTACTATCTGTACGGATTAATTTAAAGTCCTTTCTTATTTACTAATTTAACGCAAAAATGTGTCAATTAAGTTTAAAAGATGCAGGCAATAGCTATAATCCATAAAAATATTCTGGGATACCTATACTCCGCCTTTAATGGTTTTGCTAATCGAATTGTAAGTTTTAATCAAGCTAAGAGCGCAGATTTATATGTTTTGTTACAATAATATATATACTCCTACATTTGTGTATACCCAGTTGCCTGATAGCCATCTCATTTTGCATAGATTAATTGAATAATTCCTGCTGTATTGATTAGTGTTGGTTAAACGTCATATATATTCAGATAAACCAGACTTGGCTTTATTAAAGATATTTTTGCAGCATAGATTTTATTCCTATTAATTTATGGCTGATCACTTATTGAAAAATATTCCTTATTCCGTTCTCGATCTTGCAACTGTGTTAGATGGTTTTACTGCTGCAGATACCTTTAAAACAAGCCTCGATTTAGCTAAACAGTCTGAAACTTTAGGTTATACACGTTATTGGTTTGCCGAACACCATAACATGGCTGGTGTTGCCAGTTCGGCAACAGCTGTGCTTATTGGTTATATTGCTGGTGGCACCAATAGCATCCGCGTAGGCTCGGGAGGCATTATGTTACCCAATCATGCACCCTTAATTGTTGCTGAACAATTTGGTACTTTGGCCTCTCTTTATCCCAACCGTATCGATCTGGGCTTGGGCAGGGCACCCGGAACTGATCAGGTTACGGCAATGGCCATCCGTGGTGAAAATTTTAGTGCTGTGCATAGTTTTCCAAGGGATATTGAGAAACTCCAACAGTTTTTCTCTGCCAATAATAACCGGGCAAGCGTAAGGGCCATTCCGGGAGAAGGATTGGATATCCCGATCTGGATTTTAGGTTCGAGCACTGATAGCGCCCGGTTAGCAGCAGAAAAAGGTCTTCCTTATGCTTTTGCCAGTCACTTTGCACCAGCTTATTTTGAACAGGCCATCGCCATTTATAGAAATAATTTTAAGCCCTCCCCATTTTTACGGGAACCTTATGTAATGGCCTGTGTAAATGTGGTTGCTGCCGATACCGATGCAGAAGCTGAACGTTTATCAAGCTCGGTAAAGCGGATGTTCCTGGGGGTAATTACAGGTAAAAGAGAATTGTTAAAGCCTGCAGTTGATGATATCAATCAATATTGGGATCAATTGGAAAAAGAAGCTGTAGAACAAATGTTGTATTATTCTTTTATTGGCAGTGCCGAAACCATTAGCGAAAATTTAGAAGCTTTTGTTGCCAAATATGGTGTAAATGAGATCATGAGTACCTCGCATATTTACGATCATCAGGCAAAATTGCATTCGAATAGAATTTTTGCAGGGTTGTTTGGGTAAGCGATTAGGAGTCATTGCGAATATGCCTTCCTGCATGGTTCGTCATTTCGAGTGGAGTGCAACGCAGTCGAGAACCCGAAGGCTCAGCGAAGCTAGATCTATTGAGATATATCTCTCCATTTCACTGCGTTCCATCCTATTGATATCGGATCGAGATGACGATCGTTTTATTGAAGATATTGAAGATGAGAGCGCAGATCCAGTCCATTTTCCATATTAACCACCGAGTTCACAGAGAAAAGGTCACAGAGGGACACAGCGTTCTTCCAATGCGCGGTTTCTGCGGCAATCTTCTTAAATCTGCAGGAACTCAATCGCATCATGTTTCCCGCGGAAATCACTGATCACCGCAGAATCCTGTCTATTTCCCATCTTACATTCGTCATCTACTCTTTAAGATTTGTTAATATTAAGGGAATATTGGGCCATTAGCTTTGCGCTCTATAAGCGGCATCCTTTGGACAATTCACTATTTTTATCTTTACAGCTTGGAGATCATCAGGCTATGGAGGCAATCTACCGGATCTATTGGGAGGATGTTTTTGATGTTGCGCTGAAAAAAATGGGTGATGAGGCGCTGGCACAGGATATTACACAGGAAATTTTCATATCCCTCTGGGAGAACCGAACAACAATTAACTTAACAGGAAGCCTCAGTGCCTATCTGTATGGTGCTGTGAAATATAAGGTGATTAATTATTTCAGATCGGGCAGCATAAAAGAATATCACCAAACTGCACTTAAAGCACTAATGGATGAGCAGCACATTGCAGCTGCTGATGATAAACTGATTTTAAAAGAGCTTCATTTAGAAGTTGATGCAGCCATTGCGCTTTTACCCGAAAAAATGCAACTGGTATTCTCGATGAGCCGAAAACAGGAAAAATCCATCAAAGAAATAGCTTCGGAACTTGATGTTTCGGTACAAACAGTAAAAAACCAGATTTCTGCAGCACTAAAACTGCTTAAAAAAAGCCTTTCCTATATCCTGCTCATTGCGGCTTTAATCGGCTTAACATAAAGTTAATTTATAGATAACATTCTTGGTTAGTACCAATCTGCTTTTCAACTGACATGTATTTAAATGACAGAAGAACAGGCAAAGGAACTGCTGCAGAAATATCTCAACAAGCAGGCAAGTCCGCAAGAGCGAAAAAAAGTTGAAGAATGGTATGCCACGCTCAACCAGGAAAATATTGAACTGGCAGCCGACCGGAAAGCTGTAATAGGGGAGCAAATGCTTGTTCACCTTCAGATCGCTATGCGCCAAAAGCCAAAACATGGTAAAGTATTCAAACTACAGTCTTTTATCGGAATCGCTGCCGCAGTACTCATCATCATTACACTGGGAATAAGCATCTGGAAACTCAATACCCCAGTGAAGCCTGAAAACCAGGTTACCGTAGTTACTGGAAGTACAGAACGGAAGCGCGTTACTTTATCAGATGGTTCGGTGGTTTTGTTAGGCCCGTCTGCAAAACTCAGCTACCCCAAAGTATTTGCCTCAAACAACCGCCAGGTCACATTAAAAGAGGGTGAAGCTTTTTTTGATATTGCCCACCAGGAGAAAAGACCATTTACAGTATATACCACATCTGGTATCGATATAAAAGTGCTGGGTACTTCTTTCAATGTTAAGTCTTATCAGGCCAGCAAACATATCGAAGTTGCTGTAGTAACCGGAAAAGTTACAGTAAGCAATAAGAAGAAAAGTCTTGGTACACTGATCAAAGACGAATTTTTAACATACGATAAAATCGAAGAATGGGCAGCCATCCGTAAAACCAAAGCTTTGACCTTTGTTGAACTTGCCTTTGAGGGTGCAACCCTGGAGCAGGTAATCACCAAGCTTCAATACGTGTACAGTATCAGGATTTCGCTGAGTGACAGCACTTTGGTTAAACTTAAAAGCACAGCCGTTTTTAGCAGCAGGCAATCGCCAGAAGAGATTTTGGATATCATCTGCAGCCTGCACCACCTAAAATTCAACGGATCAAAAAATCATAAAACATTTATTATATACAGATGAGATGAGCAGGTAACATAGAAATACTTAGCGGCGCCAGTTAGACTGGCCACCGTAATCTTTCTTTCCGGCCAAAGGGCCAGCATAATTAAAAGCTTTTAAAAAACAAATCAAACAAATGAAACCAACCTCCGCTAAGAGGACATCAGCTCTTTATAAGATCATGAAATACTCATGTTTAACATTTTCAATTCTCTGCATATTTTGCAGCTCAATCCTGGCCTCGGCTGGTATGGCAC
This sequence comes from Pedobacter sp. 22163, assembly GCF_052045595.1. Taxonomy (NCBI): domain Bacteria; kingdom Pseudomonadati; phylum Bacteroidota; class Sphingobacteriia; order Sphingobacteriales; family Sphingobacteriaceae; genus Pedobacter; species Pedobacter sp. 22163. The sequence goes on from NZ_JBQEPM010000002.1 coordinate 963,705, forward strand.
AAAAGTTAGAGAAAACTACCGTCAGCATTACGCTAAACAAAGGCCGTAAGATGACCGAAATTATCAAAGAAATTGAGTCGCGCACCGGACTTAGCTTTGTTTATAATCCAGATCAGCTGCAACAAAAAAACATGTTTGTAAGTGGCGATTTTACCACAGAGCCTGTAAGGTCGCTATTAGATAAACTAGGATTACAGGTTTTAGAAAAAGGCGAATATGTAATTTTGAACAACGCCATTCAGAATAAGCCAGACCGGATTATCACTGGAGTTGTGCGCGATTCAACAGGTTTATTGCTTCCTGGCGTTTCAGTGAAAGTACTGGGCACGCAAAGCGGAACAATAACCGACGGTAATGGCGCTTACCGCATTGAAGTGGGTGCTGATGCGGTGTTATCGTTCTCTATGATCGGTTACCGTACCAAAGAAGTAAAAGTAGGTGAAAACCAGGTTATTAATATGTTGTTGAGCGAAGAACGTTCGATGCTTGCCGATGTGGTAGTAGTAGGTTACGGCACACAGAAGAAAGAAACTTTAACAGGTGCAATCAGCATTGTTGGGCTGGATAAACTTTCTTCACGCTCATTAAATAGTGTAGGAGAGGTACTGGCCGGAAAAACCCCTGGTGTAATGGTAACCAATGAGGGTGGTGATCCGACGTCGATGCCCCGTATCAACATTCGTGGCTCAGGCGGTATCAACACTGAAAATGCGCTGTATGTAATCGATGGATCTATCTTTTCGGGCACTCCACAGCTTAATCCTAACGATATCGAATCTATATCGGTATTAAAAGACGGATCGGCAGCTATTTATGGAGCAAGAGCTTCGGGAGGTGTAATATTAGTTACAACCAAAAAGGGTAAGAGCGGTAAAATGCAGATCAGTTTCGATGCTAAACTTGGGCAACAGCGCGCATGGAAGAAATTAGAGCCATTAAACGCTCAGCAACGTGCACAGGTGGCCGCAACTGCTGCCAAAAACGGTGGTACAACGATATTGCCGGCTTTTGATATTTCGAAATACCCTGATGGACAGATTACCCGCACCAATTGGATGGACGAGGTTTTTAGAGATGGTTTATTACAGGATTACAATGCCGCAATAAATGGTGGTAGCGAGAAATCTAATTATTACCTCAGTTTCAATTACCGTAATGCAGAAGGCATTGTGTTAAATACCAAAGCCAAACGTTATAATTTCAGGATCAATACCGAACATGAAGTTACCAATTGGTTAAAAGTTGGCGAAAACCTTTCTTATAGCAGTACCAATGGTAACGGCGCCAACACGAGCAGCGATTATACCGGTGCTTTACTTTCGGCTATTTATTATCCAACCAATGGAACACCATATAATGCCGATGGAAGTTTTGCCGGTTTACCGGGTGGACAGTATGCCGGAGACTATGGAGACATTGTTAACCCCGTTGCAGATTTAATGCGTATCGATATCAATAACCCTATAAATGTTTTAGTGGTTAATCCTTACGCCAATATTAAACTGGCCAAAGGCTTAACCTTTAGGTCTAACTTAAGCATCACCAAAACTGATGCTTCATTTAAAAGCTTTACACCTAAAAGACCTGAGGTAGGAAAGCCGGTATTAAGCAATAGTTTACAGGAAAGCAGCAACCATGACAGCGATTTCCTAACAGAACAAGTGTTAAATTACAAAGGTACCTTTGGTAACCATCAGCTTGATCTTACTGGTGGTTATTCATTTCAAAAAACACAATACAGAAAGTTGTTTGCTTCTGGATCTGGTTTTGATGATGAATCGCCACAATACAGGTATTTGATGAATGCCACGGTAATACAGCCTTCTTCGAGCGGTTATATTGCACAGGCACTGTCGTCATTGTTTTTAAGAGCAAATTATAACTATCGCGAAAAATATCTGGTATCGTTAATCGGTCGCCGTGATGGATCATCGTTACTCACTAAAAATAACAGGACCAGGAATTATGGTTCGGCTTCGATTGGATGGGTAATGAGCAAAGAAGATTTTCTTAAAGATGTAAGTTGGTTAAATGAATTGAAATTAAGGGGCAGCTATGGCTTTCTCGGTAATTTAGCTTCGCTAACTACTGATGCGGTTAATCCATTACTAAGCCCTACACAAAGTTATTTTGGGCAAACGCCAACTTTGCAAAATGGTTATGTACAAAACGTTTTGGCCAATCCTAATATAGCATGGGCAGAATCTAAACAGACCAACCTTGGTGTTGATGTAGCGGCATTGGGCCGGATAAATCTTTCAGTAGATTATTTTATCAAAGAAATCGATAAAATGATCCTAACCAGAACATTGCCTGGAACGGCAGGTTTAAATACTCAAATCATTAATGCAGGTAAGGTAAAAGATAAGGGTATTGAGTTAGGGTTAACTTACAACAGTGATAAAAACGCAGCTTTCACTTACTCGGTAAATGCTACTTTAACTAAAATAAACAACAAAATAGAAGAACTTTTACCAGGCATAGAAAACCAGACTGTATCTACCAATTTCCGGAATGAGGTTGCTCCCCTTACCAATAGGGTAGGACAGCCACTGTATAGTTATTTTGTATTAAAAACTGATGGTATTTTCCAGAGTCAGGCAGAAGCCGATAACTATAAAAATGCCAAGGGAACTAAGATTCAACCAAATGCAAAAGCAGGAGATTTTAGATTTGTGGACATCAACGGCGACGGGTCTATTGATGGCAAAGACCGTTATTTCGCTGGTAGCGCTTATCCCGATTTCTCTTACGGATTGAGCTTTAATGCAAGTTATAAAAATTTCGATTTCAATATTTTTGCGCAGGGCGTACAGGGTAATAAATTGTTTAATGCAGTAAAACGCACTACTTATAGTGCTAGTGGGCCATCTTACAACAAACTGGTCGGTATCCTGGATGCCTGGTCGCCAGAGAACCCTGGTGGTAAAGTGCCAATTATTTCAACAAGCGATGCTAATGGAAACTTTGCAGCCTCCGATTTTTATATCGAAGATGGTTCTTACCTGCGCATCCGTAACGTAACCCTGGGATACAGTTTACCAAAATCAATCGCCAATAAATTAAAAACAGGTGGAGTAAGGGTTTATGCTACAGCAAACAATCTTTTTACCATTACCAAATACTCAGGCTTTGATCCAGAAATCGGAATGGACAACAATGGAGTGGATGTTGGTCGTTATCCTCAAGCCAGAAGCTTTATCCTTGGTTTAAGCATAAATCTATAATCACAAAACAACAATGAAAACGAATTTAAAATATATGGCATTTGCCACCCTTGCTTTTTTCTCTTCATGTACAAAAGAGCTTGATATTGTGCCTGAAGGGGCTCCATCGGCACAAAATTTCTGGAAAACCAAAGAAGATGCCATAAAAGCAGAAGCTGGAATGTATGAAAATTACAATGCAGAAGACTTTTACGGTCGTGGGATGTTCTGGTTTATCAATGCCAGCGATGATATGGTTACCGGACGTAACAAGCCAGAGGCCGATAATATCAAAAATTTTAACCGTACCTATGTTGGTGGAGGTTATACCGAAACCCAATGGAGCATGCGTTATGCCATCATTAAACGCGCTAACGATATTATTATCAATGTGCCGGCCATCGCAATGGATGAAACCTTGAAAAAACAGATTATTGGCGATGCTTATTTTAACGCCGGACTGGTTTATTTCCAGTTGGCTGCCAATTACGGTAACGATAAAGCCGGAGTACCGATCGTAACGCCAGAAAGTGATCCTTCTCAGCCTATTGCCCGTGCAAAAAATGTAAACGAAAACTACGATTATATCATTTCACTTTTATTAAAAGCAGCTGATAACCTTCCCTTGTTCTCGGCAATGAAATCAGCTGATTACGGTAAAGCACATAAAACGGCTGCCTGGGCCTATCTGTCTAAAGTGTACCTGTACAAAAAAGATTATGCCAATGCTGCTAAATATGCTGATATGGTCATCACTTCAGGTCAGCATGATTTAGTAAATACAGGTTTTGCAGATGTATTTAAGGCCGCTAACAATTGGTCGAAAGAATATATTTGGTCGGTGGTGTGTACGCCAAGCGGTGGCGGAACAGGTTGGGGCAGCAAGCTTCCAGGTGTAATGTTAACCAATAAGGCCTGGGGGATTTATAACGGATGGGGTTATTACCTGCCAACCAAAGAGCTTTACGATTCTTACGAAACTGGCGATCAGCGCCGTGAAGCCACCATCTTAAAACCTGGTGATAAATTTATGTTTTTTGGTGCTGAGCGTAGCTTTACCAAAGATGCAGGAGCGACTTCAAATTACCAGTTTAAAAAATACATGGAGCCGTTTTCATATGCTAATCCAATTCCAACACACGTGAATCCGAACGGAGACAATGGCACAACAGATTTAAATGTTCCCCTAATGCGTTATGCCGAAGTATTGCTGATTAAAGCCGAAGCTGCAATTAACCTGAGCGGTGCAGGGGCAGGCGATACCGAACTGAACAAAATCAGGCAACGTGCAGGCTTAGGCACCAGAACAGGAATGACGATCGACGACCTTAAACGCGAACGCCGTAACGAACTTGCAGGAGAATGGGCCGACCGTCACCGCGATTTAGTAAGATGGGGTGATGCTCAGGCAGCCTATGCAAAACCATTACACGATTTTGATGGGAGCGTAATTTGGCCATCAAGAACTTTTAATCCACAGGTACACGATGTTTGGGCGGTACCACAAAGAGAAATTGATAACAGTGCAGGTGTAATTAAACAAAATCCAGGATGGTAAAATCGAATAAACTGATCCTGTTTTTATTATTGGGTTTAGGTGTACATTCAGTTTCTGCTCAGCAGAAACTGAATGCCGGTAATGGACACAGCCACAATGATTATAAGCAGCAGATTCCTTTATTGGAGGCTTATTATGCTGGCATGGGGTCTATCGAGGCCGATGTATTTTACCGTAATGGAGAATTGTTCGTTGCACACGATAGCAGCGAAATCACCCCGGGTAAAACATTGAAAAAATTATATATCGATCCATTGGTGGCGTTTTTTAAAGATCATGCCAACCATTCTTATCCAGATCCGAAACAAAAACTTCAGCTGGTAATCGATATAAAGGAGGATTATGAACACGTAATCCCGAAATTACTGGCCGATTTAAAAGGTAATGAATCTGTTTTCGATCAACAGATCAATCCTTCAGCCATTAAAATTGTAATGAGCGGGGCTGTTCCGCCTGCCGAAAAGTTTAAGGATTATCCATCACTCATCAGTTTCGATGGCCGTCCCGCAAATCAATACACAAGTGATCAGTTAAAGCACATTGGTATGATTAGCGATGATATTTCTCATTATTCGGTATGGAATGGAAAAGGTACTCCAACACCAACCGATTTAGAAAAGATGAAAGCGGTAATTGCCAAAGTACATGCATTGGGTAAACCTTTCCGTTTTTGGGCAACCAAAGATAGTCCGAACAGCTGGAAAGAACTGGAACATATGGGGGTTGACTGGATCGGAACGGATCATCCTGCATTGCTCAAAGATTTTTACCAGAACAGGGCTAAGCTCGAGTACAGCAACCCGAAAGCTTATAAGCCTTATCAGCCAACGTACAAAACCGACGGATTAAAAACCAAAGCCAAAAATGTAATTCTTCTAATAGGGGACGGAATGGGGCTGGCACAGATTCAGGCAGGCTTAAGTGCTAATTTTGGTCAATCCAACATCATCACGATTAAACATCTTGGCCTTTCGCGCACCGAAGCTTCCAATTCAGATTTTACTGATTCTGCAGCAGGTGCTACGGCTATGGCTACAGGGCATAAAACCAATAACCGCTACATCAGTGTCGATTCTACGGGTAAAGCACTTCAGTCTATTCCTGATATTTTGGCACCTTATGGTCTTACAAGCGGGATCATCAGCAGTGGCGATATTACCGATGCCACGCCTGCAGCATTTTATGCCCATCAGCTCGAAAGATCTATGACGAAGGAAATTGCAGCCGATTTTCAGAACGGTCATGTTGATATTCTGGTTGGTTCGAAACGCAAAAGTTTTACTGAGAATCCAGATCAAAAATTGATGGATAAAATCTCGGCTAAAGGTTATACTATGCAGAAAGACCTAAAAAGTTTCGTTGCCTCAAATGCGGATAAACAAGTGGTACTTTTAGACGATTCTGCTACACGGAAAGTAATGGATGGCCGGGGAGAAATGCTGAAGATTTCGTTCTTAAAAACTGTTGAATTGCTCTCGAAAAATAAAAAAGGATTTTTCATCATGGCCGAAGGCGCGCAGATTGATCATGGCGGACACGCAAACGATTTGCCTTTTGCGGTAACCGAACAACAAGATTTCGACCGTCTGGTGGGTGAAGCTTTAAAGTTTGCCGATCAGGATGGCGAAACATTGGTAATCGTAACTGCCGATCATGAAACCGGTGGGTTGTCGCTCCTTGATGCCTCTTATAGAAAAGGAACCGTACGTGGCAATTTCAGTACAGATGATCATACCAATATCATGGTACCTGTATTTGCTTACGGTCCTGGTTCGGACGCCTTTATGGGGGTATATCCTAATCATCAGATTTTTTATAAAATCATCGAAGCTTATCGTTTAAAGAAAAATTAATAAATCAAGAGTTTAAATAAATAAACTGTGGCGGTGTCTGTATATCACAGCACCGCTTTTTTCTTAACGTTAAGGCTACAGGGCAATGCTAATTTTGAAAAACAGTAAAAAGAATGTAATGGAAAGAAGATCTGCACTAAAAAATATAGGTGGCCTGTTTTTGCTGCCAACCTTGCCAGCACTTTTATCGGCAGCTGATAAAAAAACAGTGTTAAGAGTTGCGCACATCACTGATGTTCACCTTAAGAATCAATTCAATGCGCCAGCCAGGTTTGTTAAGTGTCTGCACCATTTACAGTCGCAATCGCCCAAGATAGGCCTGGTTCTAAACGGGGGAGATATCGTTTTTGATATGAACAAAGAAAACATCAATACCATTAACGATCAATGGAAACTTGTAAACGAGACGATGAAGAACGAATGTAACCTTCCTGTGCATTACTGTTTAGGTAATCATGATATCTGGTGGAACGAAAATACTAAAGGTGATGTTTTTTACGGGAAGAAATATGCCATGGATAAATTGCAGTTGGTTAAGCCATATTATAGTTTAATGCAGAACGGATGGAAGATTATTGTGTTGGATAGTACCCACCTGGATATTGACAATACCTGGTATATTGGAAAATTGGGCGATGAGCAGTTAACATGGTTAAAAAACGAACTCGAAACTACCAGTTCTACAATGCCTGTTATGGTAATGTCGCACATTCCAATCCTTACCGCGCTTTTAATGATAGAAGATAATATTGTAAACAAATGGACCATGTTGGGGGGCGATATGCATACCGATACGAGCAAAATTATTAATCTTTTTTATCAACATCCTAATGTAAAACTGTGTTTAAGTGGCCACCTGCATATGCGCGATAAAGTGGTGTACAACGGTGTTACCTACCTCTGCAACGGTGCTGTATCTGGCGCCTGGTGGGAGGGCAACAGGAGAGAAACTGCACCAGGTTACGGCTTGATCGATTTATACGCTGATGGCAGTTTTGAAGAAAAATATGTTAATTATTGATGATGTAGTTTGTTAAAATGGTCATTATACGGGGAAATTAGATTTATTCAAAGACATTGGAGTAGACGATGCCAATCTCAAGCGGTCGTCATTTCGAGCGGAGTGCAACGCAGTCGAGAAATCTATTATAGATCTCTCCATTTCGCTATGCTTCAGTCGAGATGATTGTTATGATAAAAACAAATTTTAAGCAGCTATATTATAATTATTTTTATAGCTGGTCTGATTTTTTATAACTGCAGCAACTCTTAATGCTATCTTGTTTCT
>NZ_JBQEPM010000003.1:0-688382 GCF_052045595.1 Pedobacter sp. 22163
TAAAAACCTTGACGAACTTTAATGTGCCGCTACCGTTTTAGGTAATCTGATTTATAATGTAAGCAAAGTAAATACTTGGTATCATTAAATAAAATATCAAAACAAATCTAAAGGACGACCTTTCTATAAGATTCTGCTGTTGGTAATTTTTTCAGAATGACAATCGAATTAACGCTATGCACTGCTCCTCTTAGAATGCTGAATTATTATTTGCAGCCTTAAAACTATTATTGTTATTGCCTTAACACAGGCTTCATATCTAGATCCTTGCTTTGTTCAAAAAAATAAATGAAGAAAAAATTACTCACGCTAACAGTAGCCATATCTATCGGTATGGTATCATGCAAGAAAAGCCATGAAGAAACCCCTGTAGAATTTAGTTATCCTGCCGTTGCAGAAGTTTCCGATCCTTCGGTGCTTTTCACAACTGCTGCTGGCATAAAAGTGTACAACGGAGGTTTTGGATCAGCAGTTGCCTCCGATCCCAGCTCGCCGGATGTTTTTTATATGCTAACCGATAGGGGGTCGAACGTGGCCGGACAGCTCGCAAACTCCATCATCATCGGAAAACCGGATTTTGATCCACAGATCGGAAAATTCAGATTGAAAGATGGTAAATTGGTGCTCGAACAAACCATCGAACTTAAAAATGCATCCGGTAACAAATTAAACGGACTTCCAAATCCTGCGGGAATGGGGGCTTCTGGTGAAACCGCTTATGACTTAAACGGACAAATAATTGCTCCAAGTGCCGATGGAATCGACTCAGAAGGCTTGGTAAGAGCAGCTGACGGGTCATTTTGGATCAGTGACGAATATGGTCCACATATTGCACACTTCGATGCCTCAGGTAAAACAATAGAGCGCATTAACCCATTTGGAACAGGAACAGGTGGGCGTACTATTCCAGCTGTATTTGCCAATAGAAGAGCAAACCGCGGCATGGAAGGTTTGGCCATTACCCCAGATGGAAAAACGCTGGTAGGCATAATGCAGTCGCCAATGTACAACCCGTCTAAAGCTGCAGTTGCCAATTCGGTGGTATTAAGAATTTTGACTTTTGATATCGCAAGCGGAGCAACCAAGCAATACGCTTACCTGATGGATAACACTACTTTAACAGGCGTGAGTGATATTGTTGCCGTTAACAGCACTACTTTCCTAACCATCGAGCGTGATGGATTGTATGGCGGCGCAGCAAGCAACCCGGCAACATTTAAAAAAGTTTTTAAGATAGACCTGAGTGGTGCTACTGATATTTCTGATTCCGGCAATGGTGCAACAGGCAAACTTTATGGCGGCAAAACCGTAGAGGAACTGAACAATGCAGCAGGTTTAAGCACAGCGGGAATTACCCCGGTAAGCAAAACCGTTGTTTTAGACCTGTTGAAAGATCTACCTTCCATTTATCCGCACGATAAAGCAGAAGGTTTAGCCTTACTGCCTGGTAATATCCTCGTAATTTCTAATGACGATGATTTTGGTGTGGTGGATAATGGTGCAAGTGGCTTTGCACAAAAAATACTGCCTTTAACAAATTCGGTCGATAGAAACCGTTTATACTTTGTTAAAATTAAACTTTAAAGCAATTAGCCGTGTGTCAATTGACTCATGGCTAATTTATATCATGAAATAAAGTGCAAGTTGATATATTGTCTCATTAATATGCCCATTACTACCGTACTTTTACCCTTTTTATGCCTGGCTATAGGAATTGAGGTGTACATTGTTAAGCTTTGTACAGCCTATCTTAATTTGCCTATGTATTACAGCTGTGCAATTGTTGATGATGAACAGCACGCGATTGACGTACTCCACGATTATATTGAAGGTATCCGTTTTCTAAAACTGTTCAGCGCCTTTAATAATCCCTTTGATGCCTTAAAAACAATTAGCGCGGGAGATAAAATTGATTTTCTTTTTTTAGATATAGATATGGATGGAATGAAGGGAACTGAATTATCTCAGCATCTCCGCTCAAAAGCCAGATTTGTGATCTACGCATCCGCCCACCTCGAAAATGAGGTAAGAAATATAGACTCTAGCTTTGAATGTTATCTTGGCAAACCGATCTCAATGAAACGTTTTGCTGGTACCATTGATAAACTGATACGACTTAATAATCTGCCGATAAAAAATGAAAATAGCTTATGATCGAACTTAATTACCTTTTTGAACAGGAATTTTTAGAAGATGTATCCTATCAGTTAATGCGGTCAGGCATGGAAGATCCATGGTTGGTGCTGTCTGGATGTAAAGTGTTGGGTATTATTGATGAAGTTGAAGGAGTCTGGACCCAGATTGTAGGTGCGGATATTCCGACAAACGCAGTTGAAGGGATGGGGGATTTGATTAACACACAACAGTTTAGCTGGTTGCCTAACCTGATTAAAAAACAGTGGCCAAAGTATGTGCTTGATGTGGTCGTAGAAAATGTAGAGCGTTATGAAATAATTTGCCATAAAGAGGCCTGTCCCAAACGTTTTAAACAACGTTTTACATTAGGTATCCATGCGCTGGCACAGAGAGAATCTGCGCTTGTTTTTAAAGTACGGTGCTTTCAGAAATCAGATTGTTATGAGGTGCTCAAAGCGCCTGCAATTGATCGGTACGTTTAATATTTGTCCTGAATATTTTTAAAAGTAAACACAGGTTCTAATGCAACCGAAATCTGCTGTGTTTTCAAAATTTACATTAATTGTTGTTTGTTTTGAGTGCTGATGTGAATGTAATATTTAAATTTGGCCCTACAAAAACTCTTCCTCAACATGACCTTTGTAGAAAAATTGCAGGCCTTACGCCAGTTAATGGCTGCTCAAAAAGTAGATGCTTATATTATAACTGCGGCAGATCCTCACATCAGTGAGTATTTACCAGCACATTATAAAGCTATTCCTTTTGCTTGTGGATTTACAGGGTCGGCTGGCACGTTGGTCATTACTCAGGATTTTGCTGGTTTGTGGACTGATTCGCGATATTTTACACAGGCAGTAACACAATTAAACGATACTGGTTACGAATTGGTAAAGTTGAAAATACCACATACGCCCGAATACATCGATTGGTTACTCCAGGTTTTGCCAAAAGGTGCAAAAGTAGGTTTTAACCACCAGCTTATTACGGTAGGTTTAGCCCTCGGGATGCAAAACAGTTTGACCCTGTGTGGAATTGAGATAACCGACGTTGATTTTATCAGCTCGATTTGGATCGATAGGGTAGGATTGCCAGAAGAAAATGCCTTTTTAATTGGCGAAGAAGCTGCGGGTCTTACCATTTCGGCTAAAATAAACAAGGTTAGAGCGGCTTTAAAAATAAAAGGGGCAGATTATCATTTTATTTCATCGCTTGATGACATTGCCTGGCTTTTTAACCTAAGGGGAAAAGATGTAGATTATAATCCTGTAACTTTAAGTTTTGCTTTAATTGCTCCTGCAGCGGTAAAACTCTTTATCGACAAACAAAAATTGTCGCAAACAGATATCGATACTTTAAATCAGCAGGGTGTAACTTTGCATCCCTATGGTGAGGTGGCTGAGGCATTAAAAAATCTACCAGAAGACACGCAGGTTTTTATTGACCCTAAGCGTACTTGTTTTGGCTTGTACCAGTGCTTGCCTTCTAGTACCAAAATTGTTTCAGGCATTAATCCAAGTACACATCTAAAAAGTTTAAAGAATAATACCGAGATTAACCACATTCGTAAAGCAATGCTAAATGATGGGGTGGCTTTAACCAGGTTCTTCAAATGGATGGAAGATCATTTAGGGAAAGAAAAGATTACAGAGTGGTCTGCAGCAGAGAAACTGGCCGGGTTTAGGGCAGAACAAACATCTTTCGTAGGTTTAAGTTTTAATACCATAGCTGGTTACAATGCCAACGGGGCTTTGCCGCATTATAGTGTAACAGAAGAAAGCAATCAGGAGATTTTAGCCGATGGTTTGTTTCTAGTCGATTCGGGAGGCCAGTATTTGTATGGTACAACCGATATTACAAGGGTAATGCCTATTGGTAATTGCTCATCAACCCAGGCCGATGATTATACCTTGGTGCTAAAAGGCCTGATTGAAGGTTCTAAACTGATTTTTCCAGAAGGTACCAAAGGTTATCAGATCGATTCCATCTGTAGAAAACCACTCTGGGAACATGCCATAAATTTTGGTCATGGAACGGGCCACGGTATTGGCTTTTTTCTAAATGTACACGAAGGACCTCAGAACATTAGTCCAGCCAATGTAGATGTTGCCTTTAAGCCTGGAATGGTAACCTCCATTGAACCTGGAATTTATCGGCCAGGAAAGCATGGTGTACGCATCGAAAACCTTGTTTTATGTATTTCTCAAGGAAAGAGTGAATTTGGCGATTTTCTCACTTTCGAAACCTTAACCTTATGTTTTATCGATACCGTAATTATCAATAAAACACTTTTGGCACCAGATCAAATCGAGTGGTTAAATCAATATAATCAAATGGTGTTTGAGAAGCTTCAGCCCCTTTTATCTGATGAAGAAGCTGAATGGTTGAAAGTGAAATGTCAGCCTGTTTAATAACTTTCTCAGGATTTCGTCATTGCGAGAAGGCTTTTTCAGCCGACGAAGCAATCTTTATAGCAGGGATCACTAGCATGAAAGATTGCTTCGTCGTTCCTCCTCGCAATGACGATCAATTTATTGAATGTACCATTAATCTTAGAGTTTGAAGATAGTAGCCCTCATTTCTATCGGGGATGCCGGTACAATCGCGTTTAGGCACCTAATGTAGTGCTAATGGGTTAGGTTTCCCCTCATGTGTTATTAATCTGCGTGCTTTGCGTAATCTGCGGGAAATAAATAGGTGGGGCTTCAACATAATAGTTGTCAGTCTGAGCTTGTCGGAGACCTTGTGCTATATTAGTAAAATAATCGCTTAAATGATCTTATATCTCTTATATGGCTATAATTTGATATAGGAAAGCAATTCCTGCATTTCAGTCCACGTCAGTCGCGCTTTCCGCTGTAGCCCTCATTTCATTCGGGGCTGCCGCTGCAATCACGTTTAGTTACCTAATGTAGTGTTAATGGGTTGGGTTTCCCCTCATGTGTTAACAATCTGCGTGCTTTTCGTAATCTGCGGGAACCTATTTTGTTCAGCATGCTTCCCGCCATCCGCTTCCCGCCCGACTCCCCATAAATACACCAATTCTTTACCGATTTTGCGCTATTTTTAAGTTCGGTGCCTGCTTTATCTTTTAAATTTTAATTTTGATTTAACCATATTCCTAAATTTCCTTTGTCATCATGATTATCAAACTAAAAAAGAAGAGAGTCTTATTCATAATAACTTTTAAAGCAATATTTTGCTGTGTTTTATCTTTTCTAAATATTGAGGTAGTTCTGGCCCAATCGCCTTGGATTGCTTTAGGCAAAAAGCCATCTACGTTGGGCCTGGAAAATGGATTTTCGACTTACAATGCCGGAGCATTCAATCTAAAGCTTGTCAAGTCATCGCAAACAGTAGCGGGCCTACAGCCTAAAATGGTAAAAGATTTCGATTTTGTACCCAGCGACAGCTTAAAAGTGCGTAGTTCTAATGGTTTATATCACCTGGGCGATATTAACCTGAAGTTACGTTATGTTGGCGAAGAAGCCTGGAAAAGCTACAGCACGGCCGCAAAAAGAAGCCCGGTGAAAAATATTGCTATGGGTAAAAACGTACTCGCTGCTGCCGATCTTGCTGCAACACTTCCGGCTGATATCCCGCTGCAGGTTAAACGGATCTGGGAAATGCTTAATGGAAAGCTTGTACTCCGCTTCGAACTAAAAAACAAGAGCAATAAAAACGTAGAAATCGGGGCTCTGGGTATTCCAATGATTTTCGACAATATTCTCGAAGGCAGAACATTGGAGCAAACCCATGCGAAAAATGTTTTTTACGATCCATACATCGGAAAAGATGCCGGTTACCTTCAGGTTACCAGATTAAGTGGTCATGCACCTTCTTTGCTTGTTACGCCGTTGGGGCATACACCATTTGAGGCTTACAACCCGCTTAATGACGACCGGACACCAAGAGGAATAGCTTTTGAAGGTTTTTACGAATGGATGGTTTATAGTAAAGCCTATGCCGAAAATGAATGGAAAAATGCCGAGCAGTGGAACACACCAACTTCAACCTCTTTAAAGCCAGGCGAAAGCCGAAGTTATGCCCTTCAGTTTATTCTTTCTGGAGCAGCAAAAGATACCGAAAGCAAACTGATCGAAAATAAACGGCCAGTAGCGATCTCAGTTCCGGGTTATGTTCTGCCTAAAAATGTGGAAGGGAAATTATTTATTAACTACCCTAAAAAGATTAAAGCTATTCAGGTTCAACCTGAAAATGCCTTAAAGGTAAGTGCATTAGGCTCGACCAAAAATGGCTGGAAAAGTTATACTGTAAAGGGAAATAGCTGGGGAAGAGCAAGATTGTCTATCACCTATGAGGATGGCTTAGAGCAAAGTATAAATTATAAGGTAATTGAAGCCGAAAGTGATGTGATTGCTAGTTATGGCAATTTTTTAACAACCAGGCAATGGTTTAATCAACCCGATCCTATTTTTAAAAGAAGTCCTTCAGCTATTACGTACGATAATGAAAAGCAACAGCAGGTAACGCAAGACAATAGGGCATGGATTGCGGGTTTAAGCGATGAAGGTGGTGCAGGTTCATGGTTAGGGGCAATAATGAAACAATTGGTACAACCCAAAAAGGAAGAGGTTGATAAACTCAAACAATTTGTAGATAGTGTAATGTTTGGAAGGATACAGCTTAAAAACGGTCCTCAGAAATATGGTGTAAAAAAGAGCTTGTTCTACTATGCGCCAGATTCGCTCCCTAAAGATACTTATGCTGCAAATATCAATTTTAAAACATGGTCTGCGTGGCCAAAAAAAGAAGCTGATAACCTGGGCCGGTCTTATAACTATCCGCATGTTGCAGCAGCCCATTGGGTAATGTATCGGTTGGCCCGTAATTATAGTGGCCTGGTGGAGGAGCAGAGCTGGAAACAACACCTTATCGATGCTGCTGAAACAGGCATGGCGATGGTTAATATTGCGCCTTATTACGCTCAGTTCGGTCAAATGGAAGGCACAGTTTTCTATCTCATCCTAAACGACCTCAAAAACGAAGGACTAACAGGTGAAGCAACCAGGTTAGAAAATGAAATGAAGAAAAGAGCCAACCACTGGCGTTCGCTACAATATCCCTTTGGTAGTGAAATGCCTTGGGACTCTACAGGTCAAGAAGAAGTTTATGTATGGTCGAGCTATTTTGGCTATCAGGATAAAGCAAGTGTAACGCTTGATGCTATATTAGCCTATATGCCTGTGGTGCCGCATTGGGCCTACAATGGTAATGCCCGTCGGTACTGGGATTTTCTTTATGGAGGCAAACTTTCGCGTATCGAAAGGATGATCCATCATTACGGTTCAGCACTCAATGCTATTCCTGTATTAATGGATTACCGTAAAAATCCCGGCGATTTCTATCTTTTGCGTGCTGGTTACGGTGGGTTATTGGGTTCAATTTCCAATATCACTCAGGAAGGTTTTGCACCTGCAGCATTTCATGCTTATCCTTCAACCTTAAAGAATGATGGCATTACCGGCGATTACGGATCTGGATTTTTTGGCTATGCGGTTAATACTTCATCGTATATCTTACAGCATCCTGAGTTTGGTTGGTTGGCTTTCGGTGGCAATCTGAACAAAACAGGTAATAACATCAATGTTAAATTAACTACGGCAGCAAAATCATCAGTTTACATTGCTTCTGTAGGGCTTTGGATCAGCCTTGATGCGGGTACCATTGATGAGGTAAATTATAATACCGTAAATGGCGAAATTCGCTTAAAACTGAGCGAAGCAAATGAATATACACCTAATGCCATCTTGAGGTTGTTACAGCCTGCAAAAATTAATGGCGTAGGTTCTTATGCTGTAAAAGGCAGTGTCGTTAAGAAGAGGGGAGGATACGAGTTTCCACTTTCAAAAGCGCATACCACTGAAATCATTCTTCAAAGATAATATCAATTCATCTACTGTCTCCGCCCCGTAAAGTAAAATTTATGGGGCTTTTTTGTTATTGTTTCATATTGATAATCAATTAAATAGAAGTCTTATCAATATTGTAAATAGATATAAGATATTTATATGATTTGTATTTCAGATTATTAAAGTTAAATATTGAATTAATTGGCGTGTTTTATAGATGGAAAATCATTGATTTTGTTTTGATTTATAGCTGAATAATTACTTCATATTAATTAGTTCAAAGTTTTGTACCTCAAAAAAATATATAATTTAATAATAATATAGTCCATTAAAATTGTTTAGATGAACTTCGCTGTCACAAATTTATTCCTCTGGAATAACGAGGATGGTGTGAGAAAGGCGATTTTTTATGAAATAAATTAAGCTTGTCATTGATAGATCCCTATAGAAAGTCGTCATTGCTGAGGTACGAAGCAATCTTACAACGATCGCTAACTGCGTGCGCATTAAGATTGCTTCGTCGGCTGAAAAAGCCTTCTGGCAATGACGATTCCTCACAGCTATCACTGCAATAAAAACACGCCGTGCCATCTATATCTCTGTAGCTAAAAATTGTTACTGCTATTATAAACTTTCATTAATCACCCCTACTTTGTGCAGATTTTACCCTTATTTTTCGCTAACCTGAAATTTATTGTGATTTTTGTGCCATAACCATAGCTTATAATTTGCAGATACCTCCCATATTTTAGCCATTCATTTCAATTCTGATGTAATGAATATAGCTTTTTTGGATATTTGCCTAACAATTGATAATATGTTTGAAAAGAAAGTTTACCTCCAAAGAAGAGCAGCATTAAAATCAAAGATAAATTCGGGAATATTACTCTTTTTGGGTAATGAAGAAAGTCCGATGAATTATAAAGATAATACCTACCATTTTAGGCAGGATAGTACCTTTTTATACTATTTTGGGATAAGTGAGCCATCGTTGGGCGCTATCATCGACCTTGATGAAGATCAGGTAATCCTTTTCGGTGATGAAATGGGAATTGACGATATCGTATGGATGGGCAGGCAGAAAACATTGGAAGAAAAAAGTTTGGATGCCGGCTTGACCAAAGTTCTGCCTCTAGCGCAACTGGATACTTATCTTAAACAATATCAAGACAAAAAGCGAAAGGTTCATTTCTTACCCCCTTACCGCTCAGAGAATAAGATTAAATTGTCCAGCTGGCTTAATTTGCCTGTCGATCAGCTTAAAGAAAAAGCATCGCTTAGCTTTATTAAAGCCGTTGTGGCACAACGATCGATTAAATCGGTCGAAGAAATTGAAGAGTTAGACCGTGCAGCAGCAATATCGGCCGATATTCATTTAATGGTTATGCAACAGGCAAAACCGGGCATGTACGAACGCGAACTTGCCGCAAAAATTCAAGGTGCCGCATTGGCTTCGGGCGGTAATCTGGCTTATCCGGTTATTTTAACTGTTCGTGGCGAAATTTTGCATAACCATTATCATGGTAATCAGCTTCAAGACGGACAACTGGTTTTGAATGACTCTGGTGTAGAAACAACTCTAGGTTATGCGGGCGATCTTACGCGTACTTTTCCGGTAGGCAAAAAGTTTAGTGCGGAGCAAAAAGATGTGTATGATATTGTACTGAATGCTTACACACATGGCAAAAATATGTTGGCGCCGGGTGTAAGGTATTTAGATGTGCATTTGGCTTCGTGTAAAATGCTGGTGCAGGGCTTAAAAGATATTGGCCTGATGAAAGGTAATATCGACGATGCAGTGCATGCTGGTGCGCATGCGATGTTCTTTCAATGTGGAACAGGGCATATGATGGGCTTAGATGTGCACGATATGGAAGATTTAGGCGAGCAATATGTAGGTTATACCGATGAACTGACTAAAAATACCACTCAGTTTGGATTGAAATCGTTAAGGTTGGGCAAAGCGCTCGAGGCGGGATATGTGTTAACGGTAGAGCCAGGTGTTTATATTATTCCCGAACTTATAGACCGTTGGAAAGCCGCCAACCAGTTTGCCGAATTTATTAATTACGATAAATTGGAGCAGTTCAGAAACTTTAGTGGCATTAGGGTTGAAGACGATTTTCTGGTTACCGAAAACGGAAGCCGGATGTTGGGTAAACATTTGGCCTTAACCACAGATGAAATAGAAGCGATTAGAAGTGAAGCTTATTAGCAAGGACGGTTATTTGGAATAATTTCTGTATTTTTTTTGGAGCGCAGGGCTTTCCGGTTTTTTAAAGGATAGTCCTGCCATCCGCTTTATCCCGATGAAAAAATCGGGATGCCCGCTCCTGTCAGGGCTAGAAAACTAGGATAGAAGCACAGAACCAGAGTTAAATAAACCTGATAGAACGGATGCTCCCGATCCTTTATCGGAGCAGGAGGGATAGCAGGACTGAACGAACCGATAAGTACTGCAATTGCTTTTCAAATTAATAATACGCTATTACAACATGATAACCAGCAAAAACATATGAAAAAATTAACCTTCCTAACCGCACTTTTCTTAACGTTTAGTGCCATGCTTTTTGCACAGTCACCCAAAAAGGTTTACACTTTGGCCGATACCCTAAGGGGAAGCTTAAATACCGAACGTACCTGGTGGGATGTGCAGCGTTACGAACTTTCTGTTAAGCCCGATTATAATGATAAAAGTATAGCAGGCTCGAATAAAATCGTATACAAAGTAGTGCAGCAAAATAATGGTAGTACGCGCATGCAGATCGATTTGCAGGAGCCGTTAATTATTGATAGTGTGCTGTACAACGGAGGTTCAAAGGTGAAATTCGAACATGTTGGCAGTGTTTGGTATGTGCATGTCCCGGCACAAAAAATATCAGCACAGAATAACGTACATATTTTTTACCACGGAAAGGTTCACCAGGCCAAAAGAGCACCCTGGGATGGTGGTTTTATCTTCACTACCGATTCGCTTTCGCGCCCATGGATGACGGTTGCCTGCCAGGGCTTAGGCGCTTCAGTTTGGTATCCGAATAAAGATCATCAAAGCGACGAGCCTGATCTGGGCGCTTCTTTAACGATGACGGTTCCCGATACTTTGGTAGCGGTAGGGAATGGGCGACTGGTATTCAAGAAGGATAACCACGATGGTACCACAACTTATCAGTACAATGTTAAAAATCCGATCAGTAATTATTGCATTATTCCTTACATAGGCAAATACGTAAATTTTAAGGAGAAATATGCAGGCGAAAAAGGTGCATTAGATGTGAATTATTGGGTACTTGATTACAATTATCCAAAAGCGAAAACTTATATGCCCGATCAGGTGCATAAAATGATGAAGAGCCTGGAGCATTGGTTTGGGCCATATCCTTTTTACGAAGATGGTTACCAGCTGATAGATGCTTCACATACCGGAATGGAACACCAATCGGCAGTATCTTATGGCAATGGTTATAAGTTTGGCTATAGAGGTAGAGACATGTCGGGCGATGGTTGGGGCTTGAAGTGGGATTTTATTATTATCCACGAAAGTGGTCACGAATGGTTCGGCAACAACATTACCACCAACGATCTGGCTGATATGTGGGTGCACGAAGGATTTACCAATTATAGCGAAACCCTTTTTGTAGATTACATTTTTGGCAATAAAGCGGGTAACGAATACAATTTTGGAATTAGAAAAGGTATCCGGAATGATAGTCCTATTATTCCCCCATATGGTGTAAATGCACAGGGCAGCGGCGATATGTATCCAAAAGGAGGAAACATGTTACACGCCATCAGGCATAGTTTAAATAACGACGAGCTTTTTAGATCGATATTGCGCGGGCTCAACCAAACCTTTTACCATAAAACAGTAACCACCGCTCAGATCGAAAATTATGTTTCTAAAAAGGCAGGTTACAATTTTTCAAAAGTTTTTGATCAGTACCTGCGCACGGTGCAAGTTCCTACATTCGAATATTACCTTAAAGGTGGTAAAGCTTTTTACCGTTACAGCAATTGCGTTAAAGGTTTCAATCTGCCTTTAAGCCTGAAAAAAGAAGGGATCAAAACGCTTAAAATTATTCCTTCGCAAAACTGGCAACAGGTTGCATTGGCTAAAGGTCAGGATGCGCTTTTTACAAAATCGGGTATCGAATTTATGTACTACCTGCAGGTGAAAAACACAAAGTAATTCATTGGAAGTGCTGTTGGATGTTGCCATCCGACAGGTTTTATCAAAGGTATTCTTTTTCGTAAGGATGCCTTTTTTGTTATATCTCATTTCTCCTACAAGAGCCTTAGCTTTTCCAAATCAATTCTGTCTGATTCAAATGGCGTATTTATAGCCAATATCGGTTAAAATCCAACAATATTACTGTTTAGCAATCACCTAACTTTGAATGTCGTTTAACGGATTTATTACCGATATTTAATTAAATGATAGTTTGCCCATTACCCGGCTTTTGAGTTAAACGGGCTGGATTAATTTTTTGAATCATAATTATTAAAAACATAATATTACAATGAGTATCAAATGGACTGGGGTTTTCCCTGCTGTAACTACAAAATTTACAGCAAACGATGAGTTAGATTTTCCGGCTTTCGATTTAAATATCGAAGCGCAATTAGAAGCAGGTGCTGAAGGGATTATTTTAGGCGGATCGCTTGGCGAAGCCAGTGTACTAACCGATGAAGAGAAGTTCGGTCTGTTATCGCATACCTTAACTGTGGTAAATGGCCGTGTACCAGTTTTATTGAACATTGCAGAGTCGACTACAAAAAAAGCAATCGAAGTAGCTAAAAAAGCCGAATCACTTGGCGCACAAGGTTTAATGTTGTTGCCGCCAATGCGCTATAATGCTGCTCCAGACGAAACTTTGGCTTTTTTTGGTGCCATTGCTGAAAGCACAAGCCTACCGATCATGATTTATAACAATCCTGTTGATTATAAAATCGAAGTAACCTTAGATATGTTTGAGGTTTTGACTAAATACGATAACATTCAGGCAATCAAAGAATCAACAAGAGATGTATCGAATGTAACCCGATTGATCAACCGCTTTGGCGACCGTTTCAAAATTTTCACCGGAGTAGATCCATTGGCGATGGAAAGTATTGTGATGGGTGCACATGGATGGGTTGCAGGTTTAGTAGATGCTTTCCCTAGAGAAACAGTTGCCATTTTCAGACTGGTTAAAGAAAACCGCATTGCTGAGGCGCTAACCATTTACCGTTGGTTTTTACCTGTACTTGAACTGGATATTCATGCGAAATTGGTACAGTACATTAAACTGGCTGAGGTAGCAACAGGATTAGGAACAGAAGCTGTTCGTGCACCGCGTTTACCAATAACTGGCGCAGAGAGAGAAAAAGTATTGAAAATTATTAACGATGCATTAGCTGTTCGTCCGGAACTACCTGCAGGTAGCTGGGGAAAATAGTTTAAAAACCAAATATGAACGGAAAAAATATTGTAGCAAGCACCTATATAGAAGTTAATGAAAAAAGCCTTAAAGCTGTTAATCCCGCAACGGGATTAACGCTTGATGGCGAATTTTTTAAAGCGAACGATAGTCTGGTTAATGATGCCTTAACGTCGGCAACATCGGCTTTCCAAAGCTATAGAAGCCTAAATAAAGATCTTAAAGCCGCTTTTTTAAATGCCATTGCCGATGAAATCGCTAATCTTGGCGGGGAGTTGGTAGAAAGGGCTTCAGCAGAAAGCGGCTTGCCTTTAGGTCGTTTACAGGGCGAACTGGGCAGAACAACAGGTCAGTTAAGGTTATTTGCAAATCTGGTTGCCGAAGGCTCCTGGGTTGATGCAATTATCGATACTGCACTGCCTGAAAGACAACCTTTGCCAAGGCCTGATATCAGACGAATGCTTATCCCAATCGGCCCGGTAGTAGTTTTCGGTGCAAGTAATTTTCCGCTTGCTTTTTCAGTTGCAGGTGGCGATACGGCATCAGCATTGGCTTCCGGTTGCCCTGTAATAGTTAAAGCACATCCTGCACATTACGGAACCAGTGCAATGGTAGGTGGCGCCATCATTAAAGCTGCCGAAAAAACGGGAATGCCTAAAGGTGTTTTCTCTTTGTTGTATGATGATGGTTATACCATTGGAGCTGGCTTGGTTCAGCATCCATTAACTAAAGCAGTAACATTTACGGGTTCGTTTAAAGGAGGAATGGCCCTGATTAATCTTGCACAACAGCGTGAACAACCTATTCCGGTTTTTGCCGAAATGGGAAGTATTAATCCGGTAATCTTTCTTCCAAAGGCCATAGAAAACCAGGCAGAAGACCTGGCTAAAAAATATGCTGCATCAATTACTTTGGGCGCTGGTCAGTTTTGTACCAACCCGGGTTTATTGTTAGCGGTTCAATCGCTGGCACTCGAAAATTTTAAAGCCGTTTTAAAAGAGGCAATTTCAACCGTCCCATCTGCAACTATGCTTACCGAAGGTATTGCCAATAATTATGGTAAACTTTCTGTTGAGGTCGTAAATGAAGGTGGTGTTGCGCTTTTATCGGCATCAACATTAAAAAATAGTGAACTTCAAAACCAATCAGAGGCGAAAATTGCTCAGGTAAGTGCTGCCGATTTTATCAAAAATCCAAAACTTCGTGAAGAAATTTTCGGCCCATATTCACTGTTGGTTGTTGCTCAGGATATTGCTGAACTCGAAAAAGCCATTGACGTGTTGGAAGGACAACTTACCGTAACCCTAATGGCTGAAAAACAAGAACTTCAGCATTATCAAACTTTGGTAAATAAGCTCACTGATAAAACAGGAAGGATTATTTTAAACGGTGTGCCTACAGGTGTAGAAGTTTGTGCAGCCATGCAACATGGCGGACCGTTTCCTGCCACTAACGATAGCCGTTTTACTTCAGTAGGTTCAACTGCAATCAACCGTTTTGCAAGGCCATTGGCTTATCAGGATTGGGAGCAGGAATTGTTGCCAGATGAATTGAAAGACGGGAATCCTTTAGGTATTTTCAGAACGGTTAACCAGATATTAACGAAATCTCATGAGTAAAACCTTTTTTTGTGTAGATGCACATACTTGCGGAAATCCGGTTAGGTTAGTTGCAGGCGGCGGCCCTCAGCTTATTGGCTCAAACATGAGCGAAAAGCGTCAGCATTTTTTGAAAGAATTCGATTGGATCAGAACAGGTTTAATGTTCGAACCACGCGGTCACGACATGATGTCGGGCAGTATTCTTTATCCGCCTCACGATCCAGCCAATGATGTAGCTGTGCTTTTTATCGAAACCAGTGGCTGCCTTCCAATGTGCGGCCATGGTACTATCGGTACCATTACCATTGCTATAGAGGAAGGATTGATTCAACCCAAAATACCAGGCGTGATTAGAATGGAAGCCCCGGCCGGATTAGTCTTAATTGAATATAAGCAGGAGGGTAAAAAGGTTAAATCGGTTAAGCTGAAAAATGTAGCTTCTTACCTGGCTGCAGAAAATTTAGAAGTAGAATGCCCGGATTTAGGTAGGCTTACTTTTGATGTAGCTTATGGTGGTAACTTTTATGCCATTGTAGACCCGCAGGAAAATTTTCCGGGACTGGAAAACTACACCGCTTCACAACTGATTACCTGGAGCCAGACCATTAGAAAACGCATCAACGAACAATATACTTTTGTACATCCTTTAGATCCAACGATAAATGGCTGTAGCCATGTGTTGTGGACAGGTAAAACAATCGACCCTACATCAACCGCCAGGAATGCAGTTTTTTATGGCGATAAAGCCATTGATCGGTCGCCGTGTGGAACAGGTACCTCAGCCCGCTTGGCACAGTGGTTTGCTAAAGGAAAATTAAAACAAGGAGAAGATTTTATCCACGAAAGTTTTATTGGTAGCAAGTTTATAGGAAGAGTAGAGGAAGTTGTAGACCTGAACGGAATTAAAGCCATTATACCAAGTGTAGAAGGCTGGGCAAAAATTTATGGCTACAATACCATTAAAATAGATGCAGAAGATGATCCATATGCATATGGATTTCAGGTAATTTAGTGAGTTTTTAAAAAGAATATCAGCAGTATAAATTAAAAGAATGTCGAGAGTATTAATTATAGGTGGTGGAATAGTAGGTTTAACTTCAGCGTATTATCTGCAGAAAAAAGGCTACGAAGTAACAGTTTTAGATAAAGGAGATATTACCGACAACTGCTCTTTTGGTAATGCCGGGATGATTGTGCCAAGCCATTTTGTCCCCCTGGCTGCACCGGGTATGATAAAGCAAGGTATCCGTTGGATGTTTGACAGTAAAAGTCCGTTTTATGTTCGCCCGTCTTTAAATGGGAACCTCATTAACTGGGGTTTGAAATTTATGAAACATGCTACGGCAAAACATGTGAGCCAATCGGCAGCACCTTTACGCGATTTATCGTTGCTGAGCAAAAAACTATATGAAGGCTTGGCAAAAGAGCCTGATTTCGATTTCGAATTAACGAACAATGGTATTCTGGCATTTTATAAAACAGAAAAAGCAGGAGAAGAAGAAGCGCATTTAGCTGCAAGGGCAATTGAACTGGGTTTGGATATGGCTGTGTTAACAGCCGACGAATGCCGCGCATTACAACCCGATTTAAAATTAGACGTTTTAGGCGCTGTACATTATCGTTGCGATGCACACCTTTACCCTACAAAGTTGATGAATGCTTTGCTTCAGTATTTATTAAACAATGGTGTTAAGATAGAACGTGGCAGAGCGGTTGATAAAATTGAAACTGCAGGCAATCGCATTATGAAGGTTTTTACAGGCAATACCGCCTGGGAAGCCGATCAGTACGTATTGGCAACTGGTTCATGGTCGCCTGCTGTGGCTAAAATGGCCGATGTTAAAATATCTTTAATGCCAGGTAAAGGTTATTCTTTTATGGAACCAGAACCTCAGCAGCGTTTAACTATTCCGGCATTGCTATGTGAAGCCAGAGTGGCCATAACACCAATGAACGGACAGATTAGGTATGGCGGTACAATGGAGTTAGATAAAATTAACACCCGCATTAATATGCAGCGGGTTAAAGGGATAGTGGAATCGGTTCCGGCATATTTTCCAGATTTAAAGCCCGCACTTCCAGCAGAAAAAGATATCTGGTATGGCTTCCGGCCGTCATCACCTGATGGTTTGCCGTACATTGGCAGAAGCGAAAAAAGAGAAAATCTAATTATCGCTACAGGCCACGGTATGATGGGTTTAAGTTTAGGGCCGGCAACGGGTTTATTGGTTAGCCAGATTGCTTCAGGCATGGCTACTGATCTGAAAATGGAGCCATTCGCTGTAGTTCGATAATATACTAAGGATTCAGTTATTTCGAGGAATGTCATCATTGTGAAGCCAATTTTGATTAGCTGAAGCAATCTATACCTCTGGTTGGAAAGATTGCTTCGCCGTTTCCTCCTCGCAATGACGCTCGATTTTACACATCCGTTACTGGTAAATGATTTGGAACGTAATCCAACAAGCTTTAATGGCTAAGAGGTTGTATCATAAAATGTAATTTACTTCGAATTTGTCACGTTGAGCCTGTCGAAACGCCTTGTAAGACATTTGAAACGGGGCCTTAGATTAGCTATCATTTGACAGACTCCATTAGAATGGTCGTCATCTCGACCGAAGCACCGCGGAGTGGAGAGATCTTTGAACGATGTTATTGAAAAAGATTTCTCCACTGCGGTCGAAATGACGATACTTCGAGACCATTCACCTTCTTCATCCATCTGCGTATTTATATTGATTCTATACAATAAATTATTCCTCAGGATGACAATCTATATTTATGATACATACTCTTAACTTAACTCAGTTTCTTAACAATTTCCCCAAAAAACATCGAAATAGGTTAGTGCTCTAGAAATAAAGAGCATCCCAAGTTTAGTTTAATCATTTTAGATCTTGCTTTACAATAGGTTAACTAAAAATATAGTGATTTACAAGCTGCAGAATTCATCATCAAATCCGTCATATATTATCAAAGTATAGCAGGATTTTAACCTTATTTAAGTTTTATTGGTTTATTTGAGTTAATATTTATACATTCAATTCGTAATCAAACTCAACCAACCAAACCAAAAAATTATGAAAGTATTACCATTTACCATGCTTGTTCCCGATGACAAGAGTGTGATATCGGAACATATTGAACTTCCATATTTTTACCAGTATCTGCACCGTCATGATGAATGGCAGATTACTTATATAGAAAAAGGAGAGGGTACGTTAATCGCAGGGAATGATATGCACGCTTTTCGATCGGGCGATATTTTTGTAATTGGGGCAAAACTTCCACATCTTTTTAAAAGCAACCCCGAATATTTCTCTGCTGATAGCAATAAAACAATTAAAGCATGTTCTATTTATTTTAATCCTAACGGTATTTTAGCTGCTTTGTTCAATCTTCCCGAAATGAAGATGGCAAGTGGTTTTTTAGCTAAACATAAACATGGCTTCAAAATTCCTGCTGCTTTTACTAAAAACATGGTAACCAAAATGTTCAATGTTCACCAGGCATCAGGAGTTGATGTGCTATTTAACTTTTTGAAATTGGTTAACAGTCTTCAGGATTTAAATGAGAATGTAGAATCGTTATGCTCAGATATGTATTCTTCTAACGTAACCGAAAATGAAGGGATGCGATTGAGTAAGATCATTAACTTTATTACCGAAAACTACAACAATCAAATTTCTTTAGAAGATGTAGCAAATGCTGCGTTTATGACTCCTCAGGCCTTCTGTAGGTATTTTAAGAAACATACCGGACACACTTTCGTATCCTTTTTAAACGAAGTTAGAATTAACGATGCCTGTAAAAGCCTTATTTCGGGTGAGAAAGCCGATTGCATTTCAGGTGTAGCCTACAAAGCTGGTTTCAATAGCATTACCAATTTTAACCGGGTATTTAAAAGCATTATTGGTCAGTCGCCAAGAGCATATATCGATACTTATAATAATGTAAGCAGGGTGAGCTACGTAGGCGCTTAAACAAAAACCACTTTTATTTTTTTAAAAAAGCTAGCCATTTTTTCAAATGGAGGCAAATGCTATTCGTCAAATTTAACCAAACCAGATGCAAAACAAATTGAAATTTTTTGCCCTTTTGTTAATGTTAAGCCTGTTATCAGGTACTTTTGTATTGGCCCAAACTTCAAACGAAAGTTTGTACGAACAAACCAGTGAAATGGGTACGCTGATAGTAGGTTATCAAAGGGATGTAGATGCCATTAACGATTTCTACTATCCTTATTCTGCAGGAGGTACTTATTCTTTTCCGATGACTACTTTTAAAAGCCCGGAACAAAGAAAACGTCTGCAAGACATTAATAAAGATTATTTAAGCAAGTTAAAATCAGCCAAATTTGAAGGCTTTAGCATTTATGGCAAAGTAGATTATATCCTCCTTAAAAAGCAGATAGAATCTTCTGTTTGGCTCTTAGGTAAAGAGGAAACAGAATATAATGCCCTGTCGAAATATTTCACCTTCGCCGATGCGATTTATGCACTCGAAAAACTAAGAAGAAGGGGCACTTATAAAGAAGGGTCTCTACTGGCTGTCCAGATGACCGAAATAGCGAAGCAGATTGATACCCTGAGCCAAAATTTCGCTAAGCAAACAAGCCTCAAAGCCGACCAGCTTAAAATGGCAACGGCCATAACCCAGAGCTTAAAACACCGTTTAAAAGGTTTTTATCAGTTTTATATGGATTATGAACCTGGTTTTACCTGGTGGGCACCTAAACCTTACGAAAGGTTAGATCTTGCTTTGACCAATTACGCTAAGTTTTTTAACGATAAAGGAGATCCTCTAGCAGCAACAAAATCAAACAAATCAGAAATTAAAGGAAATCCGATAGGAAGGGAAGAACTGATCAGGCAGTTAAATGCAGAGCTTATTCCTTATACACCAGAAGAACTGATCCAGCTTGCCGAAAAAGAATTTAAGTTCTGCGACGAAGAACTTTTAAAGGCATCGGCAGCAATGGGCTTCGGTAAAGACTGGAAAAAAGCGCAGGAAAAAATCAAGAATAGTTACGTACCCTTGGGGAAACAGCCTGAGTTGATTGTAAAACTGCAGGATGATGCCCTAAGCTTTATAAAAGCCAACAATCTGATCAATATTCCGGCGCTTGCTGAAGAAACCTGGGGTATGGTCATGATGTCGGCCGAACGCCAATTGGTGAATCCATTTTTTACCGGCGGGCGCGAAATCAGTATTTCTTATCCAACAAATTCGATGGAAGAAGATGATAAGTTAATGAGTATGCGTGGTAACAATCCTTATTTTTCAAGAGGAACGGTACAGCACGAACTCTTACCAGGTCATCATTATCAATATTTTATCAATAACCGTTATAAAAGCTATCGCGATCCATTTAAAACACCTTTTAGCGTAGAAGGCTGGCCATTATACTGGGAGCTTTTACTCTACGATAAAGGTTTTGCCAAAACTCCCGAAGAAAAAATGGGCATGCTTTTCTGGCGCATGCACCGTTGTGCCAGAATTCTTTTTTCGCTAAACTTTCATCTTGGTAAATGGACTCCTCAGCAGTGTGTCGATTTCCTGGTCGATCGTGTGGGGCATGAACGCGCCAATGCAGAAGGCGAAGTACGAAGATCTTTCAAAGGCGATTACAGTCCTTTGTACCAGGTGGCTTACCTTACCGGCGGTCTCCAGCTTTTTGCGCTTAAAAAAGAACTGGTTGATAGTGGTAAGATGAGCTTTAAAGCTTTTCACGATGCGGTGATTAAAGAAAACTTAATTCCTGTAGAAATGATCAGGGCTACTTTAACCAATCAGCCTTTAACCCGCGATTTCACTACCTCATGGCATTTTTATGGCCAACTTAAATAAATAAGCTCACCAAACCATTTGAACCACCAAGCAACTAAACACATGATTGAAAAAGAAACCACACAATTTAAACCCTCACTTAAATTGATGGATGCAACAATGCTTGTAGCCGGAAGTATGATCGGCTCAGGTATTTTTATTGTAAGTGCCGATATTACTAGGAATGTAGGCAGTTCTGGCTGGCTGTTAGTGGTTTGGTTAATTACAGGTTTTATGACGCTTACTGCTGCATTGAGTTATGGCGAATTAAGTGCCATGTTTCCAAAAGCGGGCGGACAGTATATTTATTTGAAGGAAGCATATAATCCGCTCATCAGTTTTTTATATGGCTGGAGTTTTTTTACAGTAATTCAAACGGCAACTATTGCCGCAGTAGGCGTGGCATTTGCCAAATTTACCGCATATCTCGTGCCTGCACTAAGTGAAGATTTAGTAGCCATCGATTTAGGTTTCTTTACCATTTCACCTGCTCAACTATTGGCAATCGGGGTGATTATATTACTTACCTATATTAACAATAGGGGGGTAAACGGTGGTAAAGTAATTCAAACAACCTTTACAGTGGCCAAATTGCTAAGTTTGTTTGGCCTTATCGCGTTTGGCCTTTTCTTTTTGGATAAAGGAATCTGGAAAACCAACTGGGAAAATATGTGGGTTTTAGGACCGTTATCTGCCGATGGAAATATTGGCTCTTACACCACTTTGGCGGCTTTTGGTGCTATTGCGGCGGCGATGGTGGGCTCGATATTTAGTAGCGACTCCTGGCACAATGTTACTTTTATTGCGGGTGAAATTAAAAACCCTGCACGCAATATTGGCTTGAGTTTAGCCTTAGGAACCATTATCGTAACAGTGCTCTACATCCTTACCAATGTGATGTATACCGGGGTACTTTCATTACACGATATCGCCTATGCTGATAAGGATCGGGTGGCGGTTTCTGCTGCCAACCATATTTTCGGTACAGCGGGTACGGTCATTATTGCATTAATGATTATGGTTTCAACTTTCGGCTGTAACAACGGTTTAATTATGGCTGGTGCCAGGGTGTATTATTCAATGGCCAAAGATGGGCTTTTCTTTAAAAAAGTAGGTACACTCAACAAAAATGCAGTTCCAGGTTTTGGACTATGGATTCAGTGTGTTTTTGCTTGTTTATGGTGTATCAGTGGAAAATATGGCGACCTGTTGGATATGATCTCGTTTGTGGTGGTGATGTTTTATATGCTCACCATTTTCGGAATTTTCATCCTTCGTAAGAAACGACCTGATGCCGAAAGACCTTATAAAGCCTTTGGTTACCCTGTGCTGCCAATCATCTATATGATAATGGGACTGGCCTTTTGCATATTACTGATTATTTTTAAACCTAATTTCACCTGGCCTGGATTAATCATCACGTTAATTGGTATACCGGTTTATTACCTGATTAAAGGAAGTATTGCACGCCAGGATTTGAAAGCAAAAGAAGCGGTTGATGTGAGCAGTTAAAATATTGATGTTATTCATCAAAATCTAAAGGAAATCAGAAAAGCCGTAACACTATATTTATCACAAAAAAGCTGTAATGACCATTTATCCAAGCGCTACAAAAGCAATAGCGATCATCTTATTAAGTTTTGTTTCCTTTCAGCTGCTGGCACAGCAAGCGGGTTTACAGCCCTATGCACCAAGTGCTGCTGAAATGGCAAATGCTTACCAATTATCTACTAAGTTGGATACCGCATTACGCAATATCCCAACCAACAATGATCTTGTTCCTTTCTGGAAAAAAGATGGGAGCGCATTTTGGTACAAAAAAAACCTTCCTAACAGAACATGGGAATATTATTATGTAGATGCTGCAACAGGTAAACGTAAAGCTGCGTTTGATAACAATAAACTGGCTGAAACTATAGAGAAGATAACGGGTAAAAAACAGGATCCATTAAAACTTCAGTTTGCTGAATTGTATTTCGCGGATCAGGGTAATATGGCAAAACTAAAAATACAGGATAAATGGTATCAATTAAACTTGAGCGATTACAGTTTAGCGGACACCAAAGACACTATAATTTATCGTTACAATGCCAAAAGACCATTGCAGCAAAGCAGATCGCGCTGGCAACGGAACCGAGAATCCAGAAAATCGCCTGATGGTAAAAATGAAATCCTCATAAAGGGTGGAAATATATTTGTGGTTGATCTGGCTACCAAAGCAGAAACCCAGTTAAGTACCGATGGTAATGCCGACAAACCATATGGCGAATTTGCATGGTCGCCCGATGGAAAAAATATTGTTGCCTATAAAATCGATCCGAAAGAGACTAAAAAAGTACATTATGTATTAAGTTCCGTGCCTGGTACCACGAGGGGTGAATTAAAATCAAGAGAATATGCACAGCCTGGCGACGATTTTACCGCTTATCAACCCTATGTTTTTAATCTAGCAGCTAAAACTGCCATTAAAGTAGATGCAGATCCGATAGATTTCTTTGGTGCACCAGAATTGCATTGGCGCGGTAATAACAGCAGGTATTACACCTATGAGAAAGTAGATCGCGGCCATCAACGTTTCAGGGTAATTGAAGTAGATGTGTTAACCGGCAAAACCAAAAACATTATTGACGAAAAAACAAAAACCTTCATTTATGAGCGGCGCATTTATACCCATTACTTACCTAAAACAAATGAAATATTGTGGACCAGTGAGCAGGATGGATGGCAACACCTTTATCTGGTTAATGGCACCACTGGAAAACAGAACCTGATTACCAAAGGCAATTGGGTAGTTAGGGATATTGATAGTGTAGATGTGGTTAAACGCCAGGTTTGGTTTAGGGCCAGCGGAATGAATGCCAGTGAAGACCCTTACTTTATCCATTATTATAGGATCGGGTTTGATGGAAAGGGACTGGTGAATCTTACACCCGAAAAAGGTAATCATAACCTCAGTTTTTCTCCCGATCGTAAATATTATATCGATACCTATTCACAGGTAAATGTGCCACCTGTTAGCGAGTTAAGGTTAACTGCGAACACCAAAAAAATAAGCGAAATAGAACATGGTCAAACAGCTGTTTACTTGGCTACAGGTGTTAAACTGCCTGAAGTGTTTGTATCTAAAGGAAGAGATGGCATAACCGACATTTGGGGTATTGTTTGCTTTCCTTCAAAAATGGATCCGAACAAAACTTATCCTGTTATCGAAAATATTTACGCAGGTCCTCATGATAGTTTTGTACCCAAAAGTTTCTTGCCTGCCAGTGAAATGCAGAGCATTGCCGAATTAGGCTTTATTGTCGTACAGATTGATGGAATGGGTACCGCCAACCGGTCTAAAACTTTTCATGATGTATGCTGGAAAAATATCGCTGATGCAGGTTTCCCTGACCGGATATTGTGGATGAAAGCCATGGCCGTTAAATATCCAAATGCAGATATTTCAAGAGTGGGGATCTATGGGACTTCGGCGGGTGGGCAAAGCTCAACAGGTGCGCTGTTATTTCATCCAGAATTTTATAAAGCTGCGGTTTCTGCCTGTGGTTGTCACGATAACCGCATCGACAAACAATGGTGGAACGAACAATGGATGGGCTATCCCGTAGGGCCGCACTATGGAGAACAATCTAACATTACCAATGCAGCAAAATTGCAGGGTAATCTATTTTTAATTGTTGGCGAAGCCGATGAAAATGTACCACCAGAATCAACCTATCGACTTGCCGATGCTTTGATCAAAGCAAATAAAGATTTCGATATTTTAAGCATTCCGGGTATGGGGCATAGCGATGGCGGTATTTATGGACGCAGGCGTAAACGCGATTTTTTTGTAAAACATTTATTGCATGCCGAACCACCGAATCCAAATCTTTCAAAATAAATTGGTTTATTAGTTCATTTGTCATTGGTTCATCGGTCATTAGTTCATTGTTTGCTGGTTATTTGTCATTAGTTATTGATTCATCCACTAATTCAATCATTCATTAATTCTCCAATTAAATTTTTATTTTAGCTACATGCGTATGGCTATGAAGAATAACATTTTAATAATTTCGTTTCTTTTGCTCTTTTGCTTTTCTGGCGCAGCACAGGTGAAAAAGGCTACAGTAAAAGACCTGGCATTTATGACTGGTACCTGGGTTCAGAAAACAGACTGGGGCGATTTGGAGGAATTTTGGAGTGCACCGGAGGGAGAGAGTATGATGAGTAGTTTCAGGTGTGTTAAAGATGGAAAAGCCTTATTTTACGAGTTTGTGGTGATTGAGCAGGATGGACATCTTCCGGTAATGAAAATGAGGCATTTTAATCGTGGAAGTATTGGTTGGGAAGATAAAGAAAAGCCATTGCTTTTTCCACTGGCAGAACTGAAAGGTACCTATGCTGTGTTCGAGTCAGAGAATAGAACGATCCGGTTGAGCTATCAATTAATTGGGAAGAATAAACTGAGCGTTGTATTAGAAGAAAAGGATAAAAGTGGTAAGCAAAAAAAAGATATTTTCAGTTTTACCCGAAAACTTTAAGTATTTTTCCCTTCAAAATCATGACCTCATACTATGTTACCAAAAATCAAAATATCCTGTCTGTTTTTATTTGTGCTGTTATCTAGCGCATTTGTAGCCAATGCATCGAAGATAGATTTTTATCAGATCAAAATTTACCATTTGAAAACTGATGCACAAGAAAAAACAGTAGATGATTATCTGCAGAAGGCATATCTACCCGCATTGCACCGCAATGGAATTACCAAAGTAGGCGTGTTTAAGCCAATTGTAAGCGATCCAGCTGCAGTTACAGAAAAGCTTATTTATGTATTTATTCCTTTGAAATCGTTCAATGGCGTTCTGGAGCTGGATGAAAAGTTAGCCAAAGATAAACAACATGCTATTGATGGTAAAGCCTACCTTGACGCAGCTTATAACGAGGCTCCTTACGATCGATTAGAATCTATTGTTTTAAAGGCTTTTGAGGATGCTCCTCATTTTATGCTTCCTAATCTAAAATCGCCGATGAAAGAACGGGTGTACGAATTAAGAAGTTACGAGGCACCTACTGAGAAATATTTTAAGAATAAAGTTCAAATGTTTAATAAAGGCGATGAAATCGGGTTGTTTAAAAGACTCAATTTTAATGCAGTATTTTATGGCGAAGTAATCGCCGGTAGTCGCATGCCTAATTTAATGTATTTAACCACTTTCGAAAATAAAACTGACAGAGACGCACACTGGAAGGCTTTCTCCGCGGATGATTATTGGAAAAAGTTATCAGCCATGCCTGAGTATCAGCATAATGTTTCTAAAAACGACACTAAATTTGTTTACCCAACAGATTATTCAGATTTTTAAGAAAGACTAAAGCTGAAAGACCAAAGCTCAAAGCTCAAAGCAAAAGGGTAAATTAACTCCGTGCAAATCTTTGGTCCCGTGGCAAAAAAATAACCAAAGCTGGATAGATCCTTAAGAGGACCGCTGGGACCGAGCTATGAAATCTTAACGTTCTTAACTGCTTAATGGTAAGAAAGACTAAAGCTGAAAGACCAAAGCTCAAAGCAAAAGGGTAAATTAGTTCTATGCAAATCTGTGCTTCCGTGGCAAAAAAACTAGCCGGAAAGATTCTGAAATAAATCTGATAGCTATCGGATCAGAATGACGCAATTTTTTAGAAGTGGAAATTTCAGGAGGACGACCGCTGAGACCATGTCATTAAATCTTAATATTCTTAACCCTTAATGGTGGAAAGATAAAAGCGAATATCATCAGCGAGTTACTCACAAAAGTATTTCTTTGTGCTTACGTTCAGTCAGAATCAACTGATTCACTGTGTCTTCAAATTTTTCAAAATCGAGGGGTTTAAATAAAAAACAGTTGCCCTTATCAAAGGTATCAATGGCCATATTGTCATCAGCACTTATAAATACAACAAATTTTACACTGTTTCGAAGCATTCTGGCTATATCAATTCCTGATATTTCCATTTGGATATCCAGAAATAGGAAATCAATTTTTCCGTAAGTCCAAAAGGCGGCCATGGCATCTATTGCGTCTGTAAAACTTCCTTTTAGTTGGAGTTTGTCTATTTTGGAAACAAAGTTTTCAAGTGTTTTTATACTCATTTGGCTGTCATCTATAATTACACAGCTATAGGATTGTGATAGAGGGGAATTCATTCGTAATAAGCAATTTTACAAACACTTACAAAATGCTTGCCATTCGATTTTTTTTTAAGTTTGTAATACAAAAACGCTTTGTTTAAAATATAACTAATCAATATTTTATGGCCGAGTAGTACTAAAAACAAACTATTCGTATGCTTTGTATTTTTTTTGATAGTATAGGTAAAATTATGCTTTATAAGGCCATGGCTAAAATACTTCACAACTCATAGAAAAGGCAAAAGCTGAAAGCAAAATTAAATTCCGTGTAAATCTGTGCTTCCGTGGCAAAAAAGCTGACTAGAAAGACCCTGAAATAAATCCTATAGCTATCGGATCCAGGAGGACGATCGCTGATTCTATTCTATAAAATCGATCTTCTACAACCTTAATGCCCTTAATTTCTTAATGATAGAAAACATCACTCTATCTGGTAAAAAATTAGATAGGCAAACGATTGCGCGGTTTTTATACCTATAAACGCACCAGTTCCTTTAATGTGTTTGTTAACTTTATCCCATAGCAACTAAATTATCAGCTTGCTTAACTTAAACACATAACCAAATCAAAATTTAATGACCCCGCATTATTTTTTTAAACATTTTAAAATAGCCAATCCCAAAAACCAACCTAAGCGTGTTGTTTTGGTATTTGCGTTGTTTTTAATTGCCGCTCCTTTTTTTGCTTCTGCTCAGCCAGCTGCTCAAAAAACCAATCAGGCAGCAGAAAAAGTTACCAAAGTGCTTGCTGCAAAAAAGATCAATACCACCACAGTAGAATTGTTGCTTTCTGATAATCAACGTTTAACTTTAGATTTTTATGGTGATCACATTTTTCGCCTTTTCGAAGACCCTACCGGAGGTTTTATACGCGATCCGGAAGCAAAACCAGAAGCCAGAATTTTAGTCGAAAACCCACGCAGACCAGTTTCAAAACTGGATATTAAAGATGAGAACAATCAACTGTTCATATCTACGGGTAAGATTACTGTTCTTTTCGATAAAAATACTTCCCTGATCAAAATTATCAACCTTGCTACACAAGCCGTTGCTGTGGAAGAATTAGCACCGATTCAGTTCGAAAAAGGAAAAGTAACACTTAGTCTGAAAGAAAATCCACAGGAGTATTTTTATGGTGGTGGCGTACAGAACGGCCGTTTCTCACACAAGGGAAGAGCCATTTCTATTGAGAACCAAAACAGCTGGACAGATGGGGGAGTAGCTTCACCAACACCTTATTATTGGTCTACCAATGGTTATGCTGTAATGTGGCATACCTTTAGTAAAGGGAATTATAATTTTGGGGCTAAAGAAAAAGGGTTGGTGAAATTGGCACACGAAACCGATTACCTGGATGCTTTTTTTATGATCAACGATGGTGCAGTACCTTTATTGAACGATTTTTATCAGCTTAGCGGAAACCCTATTTTGTTACCGAAATTTGGTTTCTATCAGGGACATTTAAACGCTTACAATAGAGATTTTTGGAAAGAAGACGAAAAAGGAACTTTATTTGAAGATGGCAAACGTTACAAAGAAAGCCAGAAAGATAATGGCGGTATAAAAGAATCGCTCAACGGTGAAAAAAACAATTACCAGTTTTCAGCACGTGCGGTGATCGACCGTTATAAAAAACACGATATGCCTTTGGGCTGGGTACTTCCAAATGATGGTTATGGCGCAGGTTATGGCCAAACCGAAACATTGGATGGCAACATTCAGAACCTGAAAAGTTTTGGCGATTATGCCCGTAAAAACGGCGTGGAAATTGGACTTTGGACACAATCCGATCTTCATCCCAAACCGGAAGTAAGTCCGTTATTGCAGCGCGATATTATTAAGGAAGCAAGAGATGCAGGTGTTCGTGTATTAAAAACCGACGTGGCATGGGTTGGTGCCGGTTATTCATTCGGGTTGAATGGTGTTGCCGATGTGGCCCAGATTATGCCTTATTATGGCAATAGCAGCCGTCCGTTTATCATTTCTTTAGATGGCTGGGCGGGTACACAACGTTATGCCGGTATTTGGTCCGGTGATCAAACTGGTGGTGTTTGGGAATATATCCGTTTCCACATCCCTACCTATTTAGGTTCCGGTTTATCAGGTCAACCGAATATTACTTCAGATATGGATGGTATTTTTGGTGGTAAAAATCTAACCATCAATACCCGCGATTTCCAATGGAAAACCTTTACGCCAATGGAATTAAACATGGACGGTTGGGGAGCTAATGAAAAATATCCGCAAGCATTGGGTGAGCCTATAACATCGATTAACCGCAATTATTTAAAGCTTAAATCGGAGTTGATACCGTATACTTATAGCGTAGCTAGAGAGGCAGTTACCGGATTTCCGATGATCAGGGCAATGTTTCTGGAATACCCAAATGCTTATACTAAAGGGACTTCAACACAATATCAATATCTGTACGGACCTTCTTTCCTAGTGGCGCCAATTTATCAGGCTACCCAATCAGACGAAAAAGGTAACGATATCCGCAATGGTATTTATTTACCAGAGGGAACATGGATTGATTATGTCACCGGAGAAAAATATACAGGGAACAGTATTCTCAACAGTTTTGATTCACCATTATGGAAATTGCCCGTTTTTGTGAAAAATGGCGCCATTATCCCGATGACGAATCCGAATAACAATGTTTCTGAAATCAATAAAGCAAACCGTATTTATGAATTATATCCTTTTGAAAAAACTTCATTTACAGAATATGATGATGACGGTGCAACAGAAGCCTACAAATTAGGAAAAGGCGTTTCTACTTTAATCGAATCAGTATTAGATCAGAAGAACAATGCCCTGATTACCATTCATCCTGCAAAGGGCGACTTTGATGGCTTTGTGAAAGACAAAACAACTGAATTCGTAATTAACGTTACCGAAAAACCAAAAAGGTTAACGGCAAAAGTTGGAAACAGTAAAATAAAATTATCACAAGTAAACTCAAAAGACGAGTTTTTAAAACAGTCTAACGTTTATTTCTACGATGCTGCACCAAATTTAAACCGTTTTGCTACAAAAGGAAGCGAGTTTGAAAAAGTGGCAATGGTTAAAAACCCTCAATTGCTGGTTAAACTTCAGTCTACTGATATTACCATCAATCCGGTAACACTTGGTATAGAGGGATTTAAATTTGAGCCTGCAGATAAACAACGCATGTCAACAGGAAAATTAACTGTTCCTGTTAATGCAAGGGTAAGTGATAAAAACAAAGGAGCCTATACGCTTACACCAAGCTGGACAAAAGTGAGCAATGCAGATTTTTATGAGATCGATTTTAACGACATGCATTATACCACTATCCGCGATACTGCTTTGTTGTTTGATGGTTTATTGGCCGAAACACCTTATTTATTTAAGCTGCGTGCTGTAAACAAAGATGGCTACTCGGATTGGACGGAAATTAAAGCAACAACCAAAACCAATCCGTTAGAGTTTGCTATCCAGGGTATTGTTGCCGAAACTACAGTAGAAAATCAAGGGGGCTCTGGTATCAGTAAATTATTCGATTATGATGAAGGTAATACCTGGCATACCAAATGGGGTGTTAAAGCAGTTCCTTTTGATATGATCATTGATCTGAAATCGATCAACCAACTGGATAAATTCCACTACCTGCCACGCACAGGAAGAGGGAACGGGATTTTATTAAAAGGTAAAGTATTTTATAGCAATAATAAAGAAAGCTGGACAGAAGCTGGCACATTTGAATGGGCTAATAACGACGAAATTAAAATATTCAATTTTACTGCACATCCTGCTGCACGGTACATCAAAATCGCTGTTACTGATGGTGTAGGCGGTTTCGGCTCAGGTAGAGAGCTTTATGTATTTAAGGTTCCTGGTACCGAAAGTTACCTTCCGGGCGATATCAATAACGACCGCTTAATTGATAAGAACGATTTAACTTCTTACATCAATTATACTGGTTTAAGAAAAGGTGATGCTGATTTTGAAGGTTATATCAGCAATGGCGATATCAATAAAAACAATTTGATTGATGCTTACGATATTTCAGTGGTGGCTACACAGCTTGAAGGAGGTGTGAAAAATGCTAAAATTGATAAAGTGGCCGGAAAACTGGAAATCAGTACCGCTAAACAAGCTTACAATAAAGACGAAATCATCGAAATCAAAGTAAAAGGAATAAACCTGAAATCAGTAAATGCTTTAAGTTTTGCACTGCCATACCATGCACAGGATTACGATTTTGTAAGTGTTCAGCCTTTAAACACCAAACAGATGGATAACCTGACCAACGATCGCCTGCACACCAATGGCGCTAAGGTTCTGTATCCAACCTTTGTGAACATTGGCAACAAAGATGCTTTAAACGAAACTTCCGATCTGTTTATCCTGAAATTTAAGGCAAAACGCAAAATACAGTTCGGGCTTAAGATTAGTGAGGGCATTATAGTAGATAAGTATCTCAATACAGTTAAATTTTAGTTAGTAGTAGTTAGTTTTGCAAAGAGGTCGGTTTTTTAATCGGCCTCTTTTTTATTGGCGCTCACCTGAACACAGAATAGATTCGGTAATAAGTTTGCAAATTGTATCTTTACAACTCGTCTATTTCGAAAGAGGCAGGGTTTAGCTAAGGCATTCTCCCATCAAATTTTGTTGTTCAACTATGAGATTAATTAGTCTAACTTGTTTTCTTCTACAATTTTTTTTCCTCTTTACTCATGTTAATGCGCAGGTATCCCATGTCGATAAACGGCCTGTAATAGCAGGCCATTATGTAATTAAAACATACGGCATAAATGAAGGACTCCCTTCAAAAAACACAACAGCTGCCTTAAAAGATAAAAGGGGGTTTATTTGGGTAGGTACCGAAAACGGTTTGTGTAAGTTTGATGGTTATTCTTTTAAAATTTATGTAAATATACCGGGCGATACCACCTCACTAACCAATAACTATATCAATGCTGTTGTAGAAGATAAGAATGGTGTTTTCTGGGTGGCTACCATGAACGGTTTAAATAGATTTGACCCTGTAACAGAAAAGTTTGAGCGTTTTTATCATAAAGAAAACAAGAGAACATCATTAAGCAATAATAAAATATGGTCGCTACTCATCGATAGGACAAATAAACTCTGGGTAGGTACTGATGATGGTTTTAATCTTTTTAACAAAAACTCAGCGTCTTTTACCGTTTATCAGCCCGACATTAAAAATCCAAATGCCATTAAAGGAAAATCGGTTAATGCCATCGCAGAAGATAAAGAAGGTAACTTATGGTTAGGCAATTGGAGCAAAGGACTAAATAAATTTGATCAAAAGACACGTCGCTTTACCAATTACCTGCAAAAGGAAGTAGCAGGCGAAAAAAATCCAAACGATATCTGGACACTTAGTATAGATGCCGATGGCATGATATGGATTGGTTGTTATTGGAAAGGCGATCTGTTCAGATTCGATCCGAAAACAGGGAAATTCAACACCTTCAGTAGTAAAGGTACTGGTAACGCCTCAGTATTTAGTGTATTAAGTTTAGGTGGAAAAAAAATGCTGGTTGGCGGAAATGCCGGATTATTTTGGGTAAACACCGAAATAAATAAATGGGAGAAAATAGAAGAGCTCGAATTTTTCGCCAATGGAGGTTTATACCGCGATAAAACAGGAATGATATGGGTTTGTGGTAAAAATGGTCTCAGTAAAATAGACTTTAACCAGTATAAATTTAATTTTATTTCCCTTCCTTTTGGGCAGGCCGACATCAAATCCATCATCAGTTATGGTAAGGATTTTTGGGTAGGCACAAACAAAGGTTTGTTTAAATATAATCCCGATAATCGTTCAGTAATTAAACTGCAGCATACCAGCAATGCAAATAGTTTATCCAGCTCTGATATTATTAACTTATCTACCGATTTAAATGGCAGGCTTTGGGTAATGGGCGAAAATGGTTTCGATCGTTACGAGGAGAAAGAGAATAAATTTATTCACCACCATCATCGTTCTGCACTTGGTAGTTTTTTTAATGAAGATGTTTTTAGAGATTTAATTGAGGTAAACAATAAGGAATATTATTTGGCTACCGATGCTGGTTTAAAGGTATATAACGATAAAACCCGCAGTTATACACATTACTTTAACGACCCTAAAAACCAGGCTTCGTTAAGTAATAACCATTTATACTGCCTTTTAAAAGATGCGCAGGGAAATGTTTGGATAGGGACATACGGAAGTGGGCTCAGCCGCTTTAACCCTAAAACCAAAAAGTTTAGCAATTACATGATCGATAATTCGAGAAAAGGTGGTATCAGCAATAATATTGTAAATAGCCTTTATCTGGATTCGCATCAAAATGTTTGGATCTGCACCCGAGATGGATTGAATAAATATGTAGCTAAAACAGATACTTTCAAAATATATTCAAAGCAAAACGGTTTTGCAAGCAACGTTTTTACTGATCTGGTAGAAGACAATAATGGCAGGTTATGGGTAACAACCGAACAGGGGATTTCACTCTTTGATCCTGTAAACAAAATGGTGAAAAATTACGATGAAAAAGACGGTGTTTATGCCAATGCCGCTATCTGTAAAAATGCAAAAGGAGAAATTTACCTGGCAGGAAGTAAAGGTATCGTTTATTTCAATCCACAACAGCTAAAATATAATAAAACGGCTCCGGCGGTTTATTTTTCCGATTTTTCTATTTTCAATAAATTAATTCTACCGGGTGATGATTCTCCATTAAAATTACCGGTGTACATGACTAAGGAGATTACTTTGCCCTACAGCCAAAGTGTGCTTTCTTTTGGTTTTGTAGCACTTAATTATACGCTTTCTGAAAAAAACAAGTATGCTTATTTTCTCGAAGGTTTCGATAAGAAATGGAATTACGGTGGCAGTGAGCATAAAGTTACCTATACCAATTTAAATCCCGGTAAGTATGTGTTAAAAGTAAGGGCATCAAATAACGATGGCATCTGGAATATGGAAGGCAACGCTATCGCAATTACCATTACACCGCCATGGTACAATACCTGGTGGGCTTTTTGTATTTATGGGCTGGCTTTCTTTGGGATGATTTATGCCTATCTTAAGTACCGTGAGCATCGCGCAAACCTCGAATTTCAGGTGAAGCTGGCCCATGTAGAAAGTGAAAAAGAGAAAGAACTCAGCGAGAAGAAACTTTCTTTTTTTACCAATGTATCGCACGAGTTTCGTACGCCACTTACACTAATTATCAATCCGGTTAAAGAGCTTTTATACAAGAACGATAAAAATGTTGATACTACTGATTTAAATATTGTTTACAGGAATGCAAAACGGCTTTTAAGTTTGGTAGATCAATTGTTATTGTTCAGGAAAGCAGATACCTATGGCGGAAAATTAAAAGTAGCTCCCGTAAATCTGGTAAGTTTGTGTAAAGAAGTATTTCTTTGCTTTGTGCACCAGGCCAGGTCTAAAAATATTGTATTTGAGTTTATATGTGCCGATGAATTGATCCCATTTTATGCTGATAGGGAAAAAATAGAGATTGTGTTTTTTAATCTCCTTGCAAATGCCATAAAATTTACGCCCGAAGGCGGTACGGTTAAAATGATTGTAAAAAGTAACCAGGAAAATATAAATGTGCTTATAGAAGATACAGGCTGTGGTATTACCAGCTTTGCAGGAGAAAAACTCTATGAAAAATTTTATCAGGATCCAGGAAATAAATCAGCAAAAGGAGGTTTCGGTATCGGTTTGTACCTGGCCAAGAATTTTATAGAAATGCATGGTGGAGCGATAAGTTATACCAGCGTTGAAAATAAAGGCACGGCATTTAATATTGCTTTATTAAAAGGAATAAGCCATTTTAAAGATGCGGTAATTTTGCAGGAGGAACTGATAGATACCGATTCATCGTTATTTAAAGAGTTAATAGAGGATGAAATAACGGCAAATAATATTGTAAAAGCAGCAGAAGAACCATTGATTGATAGTCAGCTTGCTGTGGATTTGAAAACACTTTTGATTATTGATGATAACATCGAGATCAGAGAATACCTGAAACAGGTTTTCAGAATGGATTACCACCTTTATGAAGCGAGCAACGGAGAAGACGGGTATGATATGGTAAAAGAACTATTGCCCGATATTGTGATATGTGATGTAATGATGGACGGTATAACCGGGATAGAACTTTGTAGTAAAATAAAAGAAGATGTCGCCGTTTCTCATATTCCTATTATCCTGTTAACCGCTATTTCTGCGCCAGAGGTTAAACTTAAAGGAATAGAAGGTGGGGCCGATGATTACATTAGTAAACCTTTTGATAAAGATTTTTTAAAAGCGAGGGTAGCCAGCATACTAAAGAGTAAAAATGCGCTGCAAAAATACTTTTATAACGAGATTACGCTCAATTCTAACAACACCAAAATCTCTGCAGAATACAAAGAGTTTTTGGATAACTGTATCCGTATCGTAGAAGAACACCTGATCGATCCGGATTTTAATATCGATATACTGACTACGGCTATCGGTATGTCGAGATCTAATCTTTACCGCAAAATAAAATCCATTTCAGGTCAGTCAGCCAATGGCTTTATCCGTTTCATCAGATTGAGGAAAGCTGCCGAAATTTTTATCAATACCGATAAAACCATTCAGGAAACTTCTTACATGGTGGGTATTAACGATCCGAAATATTTTAGAGAGCAGTTTTATAAGCTCTTTAACATGAACCCATCGCAGTACATTAAAAAATTCCGCAAGCCGTTTTCCAATAACATTAATACCACAGTTAAAAAAGGTAAATAGCAAGTAGCCATTCATCTATTTGTTTAATAATCGGCCCCAAAGCATTGTTTTGGGGTTTTTCGGTTTGTTTACCCCTCTAATTTGGATTGTTTGTACCCCATAGGAGTTGTTTGTTGACGCTAATTTAGCCTTCTATAAAGCAGTGCTATAACCGCGATTCCAATAGGGTTCTGTTGGGTAGGTTATAAATTGATCTGCTAACCAAATATTAAACTTGCAAACCAATATGAGAAGAAAAGTTCTGAAAGGATTTTTGCCAAAATCCTTTACAATTAAAACACTGGCATTTCTATTTATCGTATCCATCAGTTTACCGGCAATGGCATCTTTTTCTGTTACAACAGGGATAAAGAACAAGCTTAAAGAAATTGTGGTAACGGGGACCGTAACAAACGAAACAGGTGCTACATTTCCAGGTGTAGCCGTTAAAATTAAGGGTACAGAGAAGGCAGTACAAACCGATGCAAAGGGTAACTATAGCATTGCTGTTGCAGCTACAACAGATATACTCGTTTTTTCTTATGTTGGCTACACCAGTCAGGAACAAACGGTAGGAAACAGAACAAACATTAATGTTCAGCTTGGTTCAGAAGCTAAAACCCTAACCGAATTGGTGGTAGTTGGTTACGGCACCCAGAAAAAAGCAACCTTAACAGGCTCCATATCGCAGGTAAAAGGAAGTGAATTAATGAAAAGCCCACAACCAAACCTGTCAAACTCTTTGGCGGGCCGGTTTTCGGGGGTAATTGTAAATAACCGCAGTGG
Organism: Pedobacter sp. 22163; assembly: GCF_052045595.1. NCBI lineage: Bacteria > Pseudomonadati > Bacteroidota > Sphingobacteriia > Sphingobacteriales > Sphingobacteriaceae > Pedobacter > Pedobacter sp. 22163. The sequence continues at coordinate 36,542 of NZ_JBQEPM010000003.1, forward strand.
CGAACCTGGTGTTGATGGTTCTACCATTACGGTTAGGGGGCTTGCCACTACCGGGAGTAATAATGTACTCATTGTAGTTGATGGAGTTCCAGGTCAGATTGGTGGCCTTGAGCGTTTAGATCCCAATGACATCGAAAGTGTATCGGTATTAAAAGATGCTTCTGCAGCTATTTATGGTAACAGAGCCGCAAATGGTGTAATATTGGTTACCACCAAAAAAGGAAAAACGGGTAAACCATCTATAAGTTACAGTTTTAACCAGGGTTTTGGGTCGCCTACCAGATTGCCGAAAATGGCCGATGCAGCTACTTATGCACAAATTATGAACGAAATTAGTTTCGATTCAAATCCTGCCGGTGGACTTAATCAATCTTATACTGCAGATCAGATCGAGAAATTCCGCAATGGTTCCGATCCGCTCTTGTATCCAAATACCGATTGGATTAACGAAACACTGAAAAAGACCGCAGTACAAAGTCAGCATAGCCTTTCCGTTAATGGTGGCAGTGAAGATGTAAAATACTATGTTTCATTGGGTACAATAGCCCAGGATGGTTTATACAAAAATGGCGCAACAAAATATAATCAGTATAATTTTCGTACTAATGTTGATGCCAATATATCTAAATATATTAAAGTGGGTTTATCCGTATCGGGCAGGCAAGAGAATCGCGTATTTCCGCAGGTTGGGGCAGGTGATATTTTTAGATCTATCTATAGGGCAAAACCAATTGCCGCTGCATATTATCCAAATGGTTTGCCAACTACAGGGATAGAAAATGCAAACCCTGCAATGCAGGTAACCGATATAGGTGGAACCAATAAAAACCCTACACAGGTTTTAAATGGGATTTTAAGGGCTACGTTTATTATACCGGGTGTACAGGGACTTTCTGTAGATGGCTTTTTCTCGGCAGACAAATCGAATGTTTTTAGCAAAAGTTTTAACAAACCTTACCTGTTGTACCAGTATGATCAAGGCACAAAAAACTTTAACAGCGTAATTGTTGGTGGTAACAATCAAAAAGCAACATTAACCGAAAGCCATAAAAATGAATCGTTGCTTACTTCAAATATTAAGCTGAATTACGCACGTAAGTTTAACCTGCATGATATTAATGCCTTCGTGGGTTACGAACAAAGCGAAAATCATTTGGAATATTTCGATGCACAGCGTTTTAACTTTTTATCTACATCACTGCCTGAACTTTCGCAAGGTGGCACAGCAGCCACAGATTTTCTGAACTCGGGCTATAGCTCTAACTACAACCGCCGGAGTATAATCAGCCGTTTAGCTTATACTTATGATGATAAATATCTTTTTGAAGGCCAGTTGCGTGTTGATGGATCGTCTATTTTTCCCCAAGGCAAACAGTATGGTGTTTTCCCATCCGCTTCTGCAGGTTGGGTAATTTCAAAAGAAAAATGGTTTAACGAAAACGTTAAATTTATCGATAACTTAAAAATCCGTGCATCGTATGGTGCGCTTGGTAACGATAATGTAAATGGTTTCCAGTATTTCGATAACTATGTATTGGTAGGCAACGGGTTTGTGGCCAGAGATGTAACCAATTCGCTGACCATACAACCTGGCGTAAACCTGGTTAAATTGGCAAACCCGAACATTACCTGGGAAGTGGCGAAAAAACTCGATATCGGAATTAATGCTACAATATTTAAAAACTTTAGCATCGAAGCCATTTATTTCCAGCAAAAACGCTCTGATATTTTAACAACACGAAATGCTTCATTACCAGGTTCTTCAGGTATAGTTAATCCATTTGATGATAAAAGTCCCAATTATACACCGTTAGTGCCATCAGAAAATATCGGTAAGGTAAACAGCAATGGTTTTGAGGCTACCTTGGGTTATAACCATAATGGCGAAAACTTTAACTGGAATTTATCGGGAAACATTACCTATGCTAAAAATAAGGTCATATTTATTGATGAGGCCAGCGGTACGTTAGAATATCAGCGCCAAACAGGCAGAACGCTAAATTCTTACCTCCTATACAATAGTATTGGCATATTTAGAACGCAACAGGAGTTAGATGCTTATCCCCATGTAAGTGGTGCCAAAATAGGTGATCTTAAATATTTGGATTATAACAATGACGGAAAGATTACTGCTGATGATCAAACCAGATCAGCCTATAGCAATACCCCTCAAATTACTTATGGTTTAAATTTCGGAGCTTCATACAAGAATTTCGATTTATCATTCGTGCTGTCGGGACAGGGCCAGGTTAGCCAATATGTTTTGCCTGAAGCAGGAAGTGTAGGTAACTTTTACAGTAGCTGGGCCAATAACAGGTTTAGCGCGTCAAACCCGAATGGAACTTATCCAAGAGTTACCGATCGTGCCTCGAACGCCATCAGTGGCGGACAGTTTGCCAATAATTTTTGGTTAAACGATGCTTCTTTTTTAAGGCTGAAAAACGTAGAGCTTGCCTATAATTTAAAAGCGCCGTTTTTACAGAAGATAAATGTTTCGGGCTTAAGGTTTTATGCCAGTGCATTTAACCTGCTAACCTTTTCAAAAGTTAAAGATTACGACCCGGAAGGAAACAGTGGCAGTGGCCAATTCTATCCACAGCAACGCATTATTAATCTGGGCGCTAATATTAAATTCTAAACATCATGAATACTAAATCAATACATAAAATATTATTCGGCTTATCATTAATCGCTTTGAGTGTGGTGGGCTGTAAAAAAGATTTTTTAAATGTAGAACCAACAGACCGGATTTCTACCACTACTATAGAGAGCGATACGTCTGTTCTGGAAGCTTATGTAACCAACAGGTATATTGCCACCCGATTACAAGATAAAGAGGGTGATGGTTCTGCACCTGGGTTTGGCAGGGGCTTCGAATACAGTATGTGGAGTTCATACACAGACGAATCTGTTTACAATAACGATGATTTTACCTGGTTGATTCAAAGAGGCCAGCTGGCCCCTGAAAATTTAGGCAGCGCGGGTGTATATTGGGGCAGAAGCTACAAAAGCATAAGAGAATGTAATTATGCGCTTGGTGTGCTTGCTAAAATTGCGATGAGCCCATCGCATAAAAAACAATTGATCGCGGAGCTCAAATTTGTAAGGGCTTTCCGTTATCAGGATTTAATTCGAAACTATGGAGGCGTAGTTTTAATGGGCGATAAAGTAACCAGCCTGACTGATAATTTACAAGACCCGGCTTTATTTCAGCGCGCAACAATAAAAGAGAGCATTGATTATACTGTGACCCAGCTCAATGAAGCGGCTGCAGATCTGCCACTGGATAATAGCAGTAGCTGGATGCCGGGTAGAGCCACTAAAGGTGCTGCACTGGCACTTAAATCGCGTTTGCTTTTATATGCCGCTAGTCCATTGTACAATGCGGGTACATGGGAGGCAGCAGCAACAGCGGCGCAAGCTGTTATTGCCTTAAATAAATATAGTATTTTTAACGGAGGCTATGAAAACCTGTTCCTGAATGATCAGAATAACGAAATCATCTTTGCCAGATTATTTACAAAAAATGCCAACCATACACACCTGGAGATTGCCAACGGGCCAAACGGTTATGGCGGTTGGGGAGGAAATCTTCCTATGCAGAACCTGGTAGATGATTACGAAATGACCAACGGAAAACCGATTACCGACCCAACCTCTGGTTATGATGCTAACAATCCATATAAAGACCGCGATCCACGTTTTGCCGCAACTATTCTGTACAACGGAGCGGCTTACCGCGAACGTAATGTAGAAACGTTTATTCCTGGTGGGAAAGACAGTAAAGACGGAATTGATAACTGGAATACAACTAAAACGGGTTATTATCTTAAAAAATTCATGAACAATGCATATCCTTTACAAAACCCATGGGGAAATGCAGGTTTTCAACCTTGGATCTATTTTAGATATGCAGAAATTTTGCTTAATTATGCAGAAGCGGCAAACGAAGCTTATGGTCCTGATGCTGTTCCTGCCGGGGCAACAATGACGGCAAGGCAAGCGATAAATATGGTACGGGCAAGATCTGGTGTGAATATGCCGGCATTAGCTGTCGGACTTACACAATCACAAATGCGCGATGCAGTTCGTTACGAGCGTAGGGTAGAATTAGCCTTTGAAGAACATCGTTTTTATGATGTAAGAAGATGGAAAATTGCCGATGTAACAGAAAATAAACCTGCTGGTGGAATGATTATTACCAAAACAGCTAGTGGATTTACTTATACACCTAAGGTTGCTTTAGATGGACGCAAGTTTGAAACCAAACACTATTGGTTACCTATACCCAGAGCCGAAATTTTAGCATCAGGTGGTAAATTGGACCAAAACTTTGGTTATAATAAATAGAAATTAAAATTTTATATGATAAAGTCATATCAACACCTTAACTGTTTTTTTATCTGCCTGGCCATGTTTTTCTATGGCGAAACTGCCCTTGCACAAGAGGCTGTTGTAAAGATAGAGATCGATCCAGCTATTACATTCCAAACCATAGAAGGGTTCGGTGCTTCTGATGCCTGGACTTGTCAGTTTGCCGGATTGTGGCCTGCAGAAAAAAAGGATAAGATGGCTGATTTGCTTTTTAGTACCCAAACTACAAAATTGGGTCAGCCCCTAGGTATTGGCCTTAATATGTGGCGTTTCAGTATTGGTGGCGGCAGTGCCGCCCAAGGTAAGGCAAGCGATATTGGCGACGAATGGCGTCGTCAATACGCTTTTCTGCAACCAGATGGTAGTTATGATTGGAATGCAATGCCAGGACAAATCTGGTTTTTAAAGGCCGCTAAAACCCGTGGTGTAAAACAGTTTATTGGCTTTGTAAACAGTCCACATGTGCTTTTTACCAAAAACGGGAAAGCATATTCTACCGATGGTAACTGCAACCTGAATTTTGATAAACTTCCCGGATTTTCTGCCGATCTCGTAGCCACAATTAATGGAATAAAAAAAACAACAGGCATAGAACTGGATTACCTCAGCCCTGCAAATGAGCCACAGTGGAAATGGAATGAGCACAAACAGGAAGGCTGCCCATATAATAATACCGAATTGGCCCAGCTTTATAAAGGTGTAAATGATGCGTTCGCTAAAAATCAGATCAAAACTAAAATACAGATAGGAGAAGCAGGTCAGCTTGATTATTTATATGATAATGGTAATGAGGCCAAAGGAAATCAGGTTTTTCAATTCTTTAATACTGCATCTCCTAATTATGTTGGCAATCTTTCCAATATTGATCATTCGATTTCAGGACATAGCTATTTTACAACAAGCCCTGAACAAAAATTCATAAATACCCGTAAAAAAACAGCGGAAGCAGTAGCCCGGATACAAGGTTTAAGGTATTGGATGTCTGAATATTGTGTGCTGGGTGATGATGTGCTGAAAGGCGAAAAACGCGATCTGGGTATGGTAACCGCTTTGTTTATTGCAAAGTTAATCCATCATGATCTGGTGATATCCAACGCTACATCATGGCAATGGTGGCTGGCTGTATCAACAGGCGATTATAAAGATGGTCTGGTTTATATCGATAAAAATAAAACAGACGGAAGGGTGTACGATAGTAAAATGTTATGGGCTTTAGGCAATTATAGCCGTTTTATCAGCGTCGGTAGTAAGCGGCTTCAGGTTAAAACAATTGAAGAAAAAGTACCACAAGTGTATATATCGTCTTACTTGCAAAATAGAAAGCTCGTAACGGTAGCCGTTAACCCTACAGAAAATGATTTCGATCTGGATATCGATGTAAAAGGGAATAAGCAAAGTTTTGTACAAACCTATGTTACTTCTGCCGAATACAATTTATCACCCTATAAACAATATAAAGATACGAAACGAGTTCGTGTCCCTGCTAAATCTGTGACCACCATACTTAGTAATTAATTTTCTTAGTCTGTAATTATAAAGCTCCTTATTTTTTTATCTCAATCATTTTGTTTTGAGCTGAATAGCACTTTACAAATCGATATGGGAAAACTATGCTTTTAACTTTTTAAATATTAAAATATATCTTAAATGAAACCTATCCTCAAACTCCTGAAGATTACAGTAATTTTAATTACCTGGTTTTCCAGCTTTGGTGCTTTTGCACAGGCTCAGCACACTTTTAAACTTGCAGACGCTGTTTTTCTGCTTGATAATAAACCCTTTCAGATTATTTCAGGCGAAATGCATTACCCCCGCATACCTAGAGAAGCATGGCGCGATAGAATGAAAATGGCTAAGGCCATGGGCTTAAATACCATTGGTACCTATGTATTTTGGAATGTACATGAACCTCAAAAAGATAAATTCGATTTCTCGGGCAATAATGATATTGCCGAATTTGTACGTATAGCCAAAGAAGAAGGATTGTGGGTATTGCTTCGCCCTAGTCCATATGTATGTGCCGAATGGGAATTTGGCGGTTATCCATTTTGGCTACAGAACATTAAAGGTTTACAGGTAAGGAGTAAAGAAGCACAATATTTAAAAGAATATAAAGAATACCTTACAGAGATTGGTAAACGTTTAGCGCCATTGCAGATTAACCATGGTGGCAACATTTTAATGGTACAGGTAGAGAACGAATATGGTTCTTACGGAAATGATAAGGAATACCTGAAGATCAATGCCCAGCTCTTTAAAGATGCCGGTTTTGATGGCGTACTTTCTACCTGCGATCCTGTCCCTGCATTAGAAGGTGGTCATTTAGCGGGTTTGCTTCCTGGCGTAAATGGCATCGATAATCCTGCTCAGATCAGAACGCTGATCAATAAATATAACAATGGTAACGGACCTTACTTTGTGCCAGAATGGTATCCGGCATGGTTCGATTGGTGGGGTACAAAACACCATCAGGTAGATCCAAAAACGTATGCCAATAAACTCGACACCGTATTAAAAGGAGGCATTTCTATTAACATGTATATGTTTCACGGGGGTACAACCAGAGGTTTTATGAATGGGGCAAATTACAACGATTCTACTGCTTACGAACCACAGATAAGCAGTTATGATTATGATGCGCCATTAGATGAAGCAGGTAATGCAACGCCAAAATTTATGCTTTTCCGCGAAGCGATTAAAAAGAATTTGCCTGCCAACCAAACACTTCCTGTTGTACCCGCCGCCAAACCGGCAGCTGCGTTGCCTGTAATTACCTTTACCAAATCAACAAACATCTTTAACCTGGTTGGGAAACCTCTATTAAGTGAAAAACCATTAACCTTCGAAGCCCTTAACCAACCTTATGGTTTTGTATTGTACAACAGCACCATAAAAGGTGGGCGCAAAGGCGTAATTAAAATCAACGAGCTTCGCGATTACGGATTAGTATATATCAACAAAAAACTTGTAGGTGTTTTAGACAGGCGACTTTATCAAGATAGTTTAACGGTCGATCTTCCTGCTGGCAATGTACAACTTGATATTTTAGTAGAAAACATGGGTAGAATTAATTTTGGTCCTTACTTACTTAAAAATAATAAAGGGATTACCAAAAATGTAACTTTTAATGGTGAAGAGGTTAAATCATGGAAAATGTATCCCTTGCCATTTGATAAAATAGATGCCCGAAAAATACAGCCTAAAGTAAATAGCCAGTCTGCGGCGGTACTTAAATCGGCTTCCTTTAATTTAACCAAAGTTGCCGACACTTATTTAGATATGCGCCAGTGGGGAAAAGGACTGGTTTGGGTTAATGGCCATAATTTGGGTAAATATTGGGCTATCGGGCCACAACAAACCATTTATTTGCCTGCAGAATGGCTTAAGAAGGGAAAGAATGAAATTGTAGTTTTCGAACTGCTTAAACCTAAACAACATACATTAAGCAGCCTGGCTAAACCTATTTTGAATGAACTAAAAAAATAAATAACATTTCGATTTCTTCTGGTTAACGCCTCACTAACCAAATATTAAATCATTACCTATGAAAATTAAAACGTCAATTGCAACAATGGCCGTTATGTTAAGCGTGTGCTTAATGGGCTGTGAAAAAAAAGAATTAATTACAGAAACTCCGCCTGATATCGGAAAAACAGGTGTTATTGATGCTCAAAAAGCAGATTTAGAATCGGTTGGTGCTGCGGGTATTGCAGGTGTAAACTGGGCGGACGGTCGGGATAATTTTGTTGATGGCTGGGTAATCCCTTCAGGCTTAACCGCTGGTGATGATTACACCACGGTATCAGCAAAGGCAAATGCGATATTAACGGGTTTTCAAAATAACATGCCCGGTGTTAATACGGTAAGGTTACCAATTAACCCGCCAAGTGTATCCGATTCGTGGTGGAGTGCATATACTGGTGCAATAGATCGTGCACTAAGCAAGAACATGAAAGTGATTTTGGCTTGTTGGGAGAGTGCATCTTCCCATAATGGTACTATTGATGACACTACCCAGTTTTGGACCATGTGGCAAACCGTAGTTAATAAATATGGAAGTAATGCAAACGTGTATTTCGAACCCATGAATGAGCCCTATGGTTATACATTGGCCCAATTAACCACTATCTATGCCGAATGGCTTTCCCGTTACCCCAATGTAAGCAAAGGCCGGATTCTTTTAGGTGGTACAGGCTATTCGGAAAATGTAACAGCTGTTGGAGCAGATAGCCGCTTTTCGAACTGCCTCTTATCACTTCATAATTATGCATTTTGGGCTACCAGAACACAATCGGCCTGGGAAGCGGATTGGCGAAGCCGTTTTGGTAGTTACGCCAGTCGAACTGTCGTTACCGAATATGGTGCAGCCATGACTACGGGTAAAAACTATACCGGTTCGGTTGGTAGCGATAATGAAATAGCCTATATAGTTGGTTCTACCAATGTATTTAGAAATGATAAGGTTGCCAGCGTGTACTGGCCCGGGCTTAGAGATAACGACAGTTACAGTATTCAGAACCGTGGTGGAAGCGGAACAAATATTACCTTAACAACCACCAATCAATCGGGATTAACCCGTATCAGATATGGCTGGGGTTTATAATAAGATCTAAGAAAAAAATCCGTCTCCTAAATTATTTAAGAGGCGGATTTTGCTCTTTATTGTTATAAATTGCATTTATTTATTCAAAATCTCATCTGGAAAGGAACTGCTTTTCCGGGCGCTTTTTCTACAGGCATTTGTGAACCGCTGTATTTTTATCTACACTTTAGCTTTCAGGAAATCCATAAGGATATCACCCAAATTTTTATCCACTCTTCTACCAAACCGGCATGCTTAAAGTGTAAATGTTTGCTGCACAGCAGGGGAATTCATATCAGAAAGCTGGCATACTATTCTTTTTCATTAAGTGCTTTTTTCCTAATCCTGCTCAGTGTTTCGAGCCGCATGCCGATAAATGATGCAATATACTTAAGTGGCACACGGTTTATTAAATGAGGATAGGAAACCAGGAATCTTTGATAACGTTTCAATGCAGAGGGCAGCCTGCTTATATAAGCACGTTCAGTTGCTCCGAGGAAATAAATTTCTGTCATTTTACGGCCCACATAGTTGGCGATCGGAAACTTGTCGTAAAGCAGTTTCGACATTTCGTGCGGAATGGCAATTGCAAATACCGGATCGATCGTTTCTATATATTCATCAGAGATTTCATTCTCCCACAAATTTCTGATGGTTCCCGCCAGTTCATTTTCGGCAGCAATCCAGGTCGTAATTTTTTTGTTTCCCATTTTAAGGTAACCATGTACTGCTCCTTCCAAAATAAGGAAGATATATCGATTATGCTTTAATGGCGAGGCAATGTGTTTGTTTTTGGCAAAACGGATGGGAAAGGTTTGCCCGTTAATAATTTTTTCAATTTCATCATTAAGCGGATGATAAGATTTGAAAACTGTAATAAGTGGCGAAAAGCCTCCAAATGCAGCCCACTTATCTTCACCATAAGTATTTTCAATATTCATTAAGGGAATGGAAATATATCTGTAAAAATGAAAATTAACTTGGAAATAAAAAATTGATCATTACCATATACAACTATTGGGAATGTTAAACTTGCTTTGATTGGTGTTTTAACTGATCTTGATTTTATTTTTTACAAAATGTATCTAGCAATTAAAACATTTTCTGAAAGGAATTGTTATAAAACTTGGAAATTGAATTTCAATACTGGGGTTTCGTGTAAAGAAATAAGGGGTTGATGTAAAAAAAGTTTCGATAGGTTTTAAATAAACCATCTTTGCAGAGTTATTTCCGAAAGGTAAAATACACCTGAAAATATTTAAAGTCATATGTCAAACGCCGGGTTCCCTAAAAACCAATCCTTCAACTGACATATGATTTTTTTTGTCCTAATTTTTAAAACGCTTAATTTCAATCTTCTTTTCTTTGACCTTTAAAGTTATCGTAGGTATTATTGTAGCCATTGCTGATTTTACGGTAATCAAAGCTGGTTCGCCGTCAAAGTAAACATGTTCTGGCAGATGCATCACATCTGGATAAGCCTGATAGTTACCTTCTGGCAGATAAACAGAATAATCTCCGTCTTCACCTGTTTTAACGGCTCTGATCATACCATCCTTGCCTTTTATTAGAATATTGATACCTGCCAGCGATGGATCGATCTGCAGACTTCTGGTTTCGTTAAAATTAATAGCAATTCTGCCAGTTACATTTCCACTTTTCTGCATTGGAACATTAATTTTCATATTCTTCTGATCTATGGTGATATGCATCGGCATAATCTGATATCCGTTTTGCAAAGGCATGTTCAAACTGTAATCACCATAAGGTATTTTACTGTATTGGATGGTTCCGTTAGCCGGGATAATGAAAATAATTTTGTTGACCAATAAGGTACCTGAATTTGCAGGTTCATCACCAGCGTCGAAAATGCCATTTTGGTTGTTGTCTTTATAAATTAAGATGGTAATATTCCCTTTTTTACCAGGAATATGTTGCCTTGGATCAGCTAATTTTTGAGTAATGCCTGCCTGTAAGCTTCTAAATGAAGAATTTGCAAAACTGGTTCTGTACTGATACGCGTAAGAGCTGATGTAGAAAGCTGTTTTAGGCGTAATTTTATAATCTGCTTTACCGGTATAAGTAATATTATTGCCGAAAAAAGCATCGCGGTAAAAAATTAAACCTGCTTCTGCGCGTAGTTTTTTATTGAAGAAATATTGATGAAAAGATGGACTGATGCTAAACCGGTATATCTCTTGCTCCTTTAATCCAGTATTATAAGATTCGGCAAGTAAAAAACTTCCTTTTTGCAGATAGGCATTAAGGTTCATCCAGCTATTAGACCATGTGGCGTTTAAGCGGAGCTGAAGTTCGGTTTTCCCATTCATATTCTGCCCAAAACCATTGTCCATCGAGAAAAAGATATTCTGTCTAAAATCACTGCTGTGCCAGTTAATGGATTCATTTAAGCGGTATGCGGTTAATTTGTTGGTTTCGGTCTGCAAAAAGTTGTAATCTGATTTTTCCTGATCGCGTGAAGCGGTAAGCGTTAAATTTAAGTTCACCTTAACTGGAATTGCCCAACCTGCCTCCATGCGCTGTAACGAATAGTTTCGTTGGAATAAGAATATGTTTCTTTGATAGGCCGGATCAAAATTGTACAGGCTAAAACCGAGCCATGCATTGTGTTTTCCAAAGTAACGGCTAATCCGCTCATTTAACTGAAGTACACCCCGGCGTATACCTGGGTAATAGGCAGTAGAAAAGAAATTATTGCTGCTAAAATTTAATTTTTGCCAATTGCCGCTAAAATTGGTGCCCAACGCAAAAGAGGGTTTAATGTCATCCGGATTTAAAAGGTCCTGAGAAAGGCCGCCACCAAGGTTAACACTCATAACGAGGTTGCGTTTGTTTAGCAGAGAAACCGTATTGGCCGATAAAATACTCCTGCTTTGTTCTAACGGAGCGTAATCAAAAATAAACGAACTGCTGAGTTCATGCCCACTGGTGTCCTTTACATTCGCTTTTAGATAAGCAGAATACCCGTAGTTTAAATTGTCACCCAAAAGATTGTAAGACTTTTGTACAAATGCTGCTTCTACACCATGGCGGTCTTCATCGGCCCGGGTATAAATTTTTACGCCCCTTCCGTTAACAAAACTTTCGAGGTTTTCTGAAATATTTCCCACAGTGATCCCTTTTTTATCTCCTTCGTAGTTAAGCCAGGTATTGCTAATGAGCGGGCGGTTAGCCAGGCTGTTCCATTGATAGGCATCTACGCTAAAGCCGAGTATGCCATGCCCCAGTTGAGTGGCTCCGGTGCCATTAAGCTGCCAGGATTGCGAATCGCTAAAGAGGTTTTGGCTACTGAGCGAAATCTGATTGGTTAAATTTCTGTTTAATATGTTCTGAGGCATTTCGGCACTAACAAATTGCCTGTTGGCTGCCGCATTCTGCACATAGGCGATACCATTGCCAAAAAGTTCGCCGTTTTTGTAAATACCAGCAATGTTGACGTAAAAGTTATTGAGCTGGTACAGCTCACGGTTAATGATCTTTCCAAAACTTATCTGTTGCTCCATTCCCGGAGATAGTTTGATATCTTTTTGTAAAACATTTTTACCTTGCCCGTTGTCTGAGGGGAAAGAGGCGATCAGTTTTAATTCTTCAACCTGATTACCAGCATTGCGGATGAGCAGGTTAACTGTTAGCGAATCGCCGATCTGTTTTAAAAGAATACTTGGTGTAAGTACAATAAGCTCTGTAGCGCGTAAAGGCAGCATAGAAATGCTCGTTTTAACCTCGGCGCGTAAAGCATTGTTTAAGTCGTGGAGCTGAAATACCATTTGATTCGTTTTGGCAACAGCATTATTTAGTACAAGAAATTTAAAGGGGTAAAAGGTATGTGCTTTTTTTTGAACTTTCACCTTAATGGGCTGGTCGGCAAACAGGCCAAACCCTTTAGGTAAAACCGGCATAATATGGCCTTCAAAGTTCTGATCGCTATTGTTATCGATCCTGATACTTAAGGAAATTAATTTTTCGCGGCCGATATTGATCAGGCTATCAGTGCTGATCTTAATTTCGCTGCTGTTTTGTGCGAATGAGGGCATACTAAAGCATAGCACTAAAATGCTACACCATAAAAATATCCTTTGATGGAAAAATGCCATTTTAGTATTTACTGTGGAATAATCTCGTAGATTAATATGCCACTATAATTATTGGGCACCGCATTCATCAGCCTGTTATCGTTTGCTTTGGTAAAATAGCGGAGATTGTATCTGTAAGCCTGGGCAATGGTGGTACTGCTTCCGCCGGTGCCAATAGTCTGGCTGGTTTCTGATAATGCTACGGTGGTTCCGGCAGAACTGCCTGCGCTTAGCTGTAAATTTACAACCGATACTGGAAGGCTATTGTTACCGGCGGTGAAATTTGCACTGCTGGTTCTCACCTGAATAGCATAAGGGGTAGCTGCAGTTACGGTTAGTCCGTCTGCATAACTAACCGAAGCACCATTGGTATAATCGGCCATTGTTTTCAATTCCAGCAATCCCGATCTGGCATTGTTTTGAATCTGAATGCCATAACTTGCCGGCGTAGTATAATTACCATCCGGACGGATCTGCATACCATTTACGGCGCTAGAGCGGCCAAGCTCTGTTCCGTTGTTATCCAGCAGAACAAAAGCCAGATTAATGGAGTAGGCCTGCCAGGTTTTTAGCGCATCAAGATAGGAACCTCCCTCAAGGATCACATCAATAGTGATCACAATGTTTTTATAAAATTCATCCTGGTGATTTGATAAAGGGTAATTGGATGAACTGATCAATAAAGCTTGGATGCCAGGTGAATTTAATGGAACAGGGGTAGTGCCACTGCCGATCTGCTGAAAGGTTGCACCGTTGATGGCGCTCAGTTTTAACTTAATTTTATTGTATGCAAGCGTTTTACCCTCACTATTGGTAATCTGCTGATTTAAAACTGTAGCCAGGCTCCATTTAGGATAGGTTTTGTTGTTTCCTTCGAGCGAAATCTGAACCTGATAAGCATTGCTAAAGGTCTGTGTTTGCGAAGAACTTACCTGCATGTAATTCTGGTTGCTGGCAGCAATCCGTGGCTGTGCCATAGCCTGTTGTAGAAGGCCAGCCATCAAAATAATAATAGCAGTAAGCGAAATGCTGTTTCTATTCATGTTTAAACTCGAGTTCAGCTAGTTTTACGGTAGCATCATCGCCATAATTTAACACGGCAGAAGCTACGTATTCCCCTTTTTCGAGTGTTTGGGGAAGGGTAAAATAAATATCGCGTTTATCGCCTGGCAGAGAATAAAAAATAATGTCTTTCAAGGTCGTTTTTTTTCCGGTTTGCCTGTTTAGTAATTCGCAGCTGGCGGTGCCATCAGCCCAAACATTGCCAATATTGGCAAATTTTAGTACCAGTTCTTCTTTAACCTTTGCAAAATTTTCGATATCCAGATTTGCATTCCTACTAATCGGAAGCCTTTGGTATAATTTAATACCGGTACGAACAGCTACTTTAATATTGGTACCTTTCTGGCTAACATCATCAACCGGATTAAGCTGACTTACATAAAGCATGGCCGTATGCACCGCGATGCTATCTTTTAAGTTTGCTGGCGGTGCGAGCTGAATTTCAATATCGCGGTGTTCGCCCGGTGCAAGTGAAAAAAACGATGAAGGAAGAATGGCTACCCACTTTGCACATGATGTAGGCGTACTGCCTGCATTATGGATCAGATTGTTCCCTTTTTCATCATAAGACCAATCATTTAGTGAAATGCTTAAATCCAGTGTAGAAGTTTTGCTTACATTACTTACCGTAATTTTCTGACGCTGTGATTCTCCGGGCGCTACTGTGAAGTACACCCTTGGTGGAGTTACCGATAAGCCCGTTTGTGCATGCCCCACATTGGAAAGCATTAACATCAAAAGCGGCATAAAACAAAATATTTTTTTCATAACAGCGGCGGATGATTTTAGAAAGGCAAATATACAACAAAGGCAACTTTGAGTATCTCCCAAAATTGCCTCTGTGTAGATTTATTTATAACTAGTTTGCCTCAATAGTATAGGTCACAGTTGTAGTATATACTGTAGGGTTTTCAGTTTTGAAATATTTATCAACGTATTTCTGAGCACCAGCAGCTTTATAGGTAATGTTAAAGTTTTTGTTCACACTTCCGGTATTGCTCGAAATAATCATTTGGTCTGTATTGCTCAGGTTACGTGGAGTATAAGTAGCGTTAGCCAATTGGTTACTGGTACCAGCTAATGGACTAATAGTTACATCATTCGCATCAATATTTGCTTTTGCGCCAGTTAGGTTAGCCGATGCTGATTTTACTTTAACGACAAATGCACCAGTACTGTAAACTGTTAAGTGATCGGCTTCTGCTAAACTTACTCCATCAGTATAGTCAGCAGTGGTTTTGTAATCAAGGTTTACTGTTTTTTGGGTAGTGTTAACAGTAATGGTTTGAATAGGGTAAAGACGGATATTAAGTGTTGCGTTATCAGTTTGTGCAATGGCTACTTTTCCAACCAATGTTAATGCGATTACTGAGATACTTAAAAGGAATGATTTCATGATCTTTGATTAATTATTTTGCTTTTTAAAATTTTATGCTATTTTTGTTATACCAACCAAAAAGAAAGACTTGTTTCAGTCTGTAAATTTTATGTTACTTTCTCTGTTTGAATGGAGTGCAAAGGTATCGCTATTCCGAATCGAGAAAATATGAAAAATAACCAAAAACATATTAAAAAAAGCAGACAAGGCTGAATCTTTGTTTTTTTTAGATAATCATCTGATAATCAGTATTTTATTTTTTATATTTTAATGTTGATAATTGTCAAACATTTTCATCTTGTCTGTCTGGATAGTCGATACGAGGAGATTTTTGACTGTTTTTAGCGAGTACATAATGCGGCAAAACGCCTAAACTTGCGTGATAGTTTGATTTTTTTAAACCAGTTTTGTGGCCAGAGAAAAGAAATATAAATTTGAAACAGGAAGAGACTTCTATCCGGCGTGGATACTTAACTGAAGATTTCTGTATTTTTTTGGACTGTAACCAGAATGTTTAGTAAAAAAAGCGCTAAAATTATTTTCCTCTGTAAAACCCATACTGTAGCTAATTTCTTTTATGGTAAGTGCACTATGAGCCAGTTTACTTTTAGCTTCCTCAAAAATCTTTTCAGTTACCAGCTGTTTGGCAGAACGGCCATAAATATTTGTAATGGCTTGATTTAGTTTTCTCGGTGTGGTTTTTAAAGCATTGGCATAATAATCTAACTTCTTTTCTTTTTGATAATGAATGTGCAGCAGTTCGCGAAATCGGTTTGCAATATCACGGTCTTCGTTATTATTGTAGTGGATTTCAGGAGTTTGAAGTCCCTGCGAAAGAAAAGTAGATCTTAAAAGAATGGCCTGAACCGCATTGTGCATGATGTCGCTCATCAGGGGAACCATGGGTTGATTGGTCAGGTTTTCGAGAAAAACCATTTGAAGTTCAACATATTCTCCGATATCGATTGAAGGTTTGCTGATGTAAATTTTACTTAAATCAAAAAAAAGAGCATTATTCTGTATAAAATAGGCATCATTTGGCGTGCGCGCATAAAAGCCATAATCAAAAAATATAACCCAAAATTCACCCTCTTGCTCAGGAATAAAAGAATGAAAGCGATCTGGCCCAATAAAAAGGAAATGATTGAGGGGTACCGGGATTCTTTCATTTTCGATGCAATGCAAAGCAGGTTTCCCAATGGAAAAAAGTACAAAAAAATAGGGCCAGCGCCTAAGGCTACTGATATCCTTAAAATGAGATTTTAAGTTGGTTGAACGGCAAACATGGATATGATCTTTGGTTATAAAATCTATCCTTTCACTGATATTCATAATGAGATGACAATTTGTAAAGTGCCAGACTTTTAAAGTGACAGGCAATTGCTAATATATAGTTTTCTAGCTATAAAAAAGCTTGGTTGATGGCTAAAATTTAAAATAAATCTCCACCCATTAATGCCAGCAATACAATGGTGTTGTGCTCACTTATATTTTGAGGTATTGGCATTGCCACCCCAGCTTTTTATGCTGTCGGTCCGGCTAAAGTTAAGACTGGTTAGGTGGGGGTAGTTTCTTGGGGCGATGTGAAATCGCTTGCAGCCGGATGCAACGTTAAGCTTAATGTACTTTTGGTTTTTAGTATTGCCTGTACTGTAATGTTATTTGCGAATTAAGTTTAAAAGGAATACAGTATTGGTTGGAATTGATACTGGCTTGCTGTGCCATTGTAGCCAAATTGAAAAAATAAACAGGAAGCAAAAGATTTTTTTGAGCGTTAAAAAAGTAATTTTCGAGATATTTATTGATTTCTACAGAAAAAGTAGAGAAAAACAGATAAATTATGATTTTTTTATAGCGGTTTAACCGCATGAGCCATAAAGATTTAACCGTGTTCCATTTCGTTAATGTTAAGTTTTTATTAAATAGATTGTCTTTGTTCTTTGCAGGAATGAATTTAATTTCTAACTTCGCAGCCTCGAAAGGGACAAAATGATTCCGTAGCTCAGCTGGTAGAGCATTACACTTTTAATGTAGTGGTCCTGGGTTCGAATCCCAGCGGGATCACAGAAGACCTCACAGCAATGTGAGGTTTTTTTGTTTTATTCCCATTGGGATTCGAATAGAAGCGCTGGCCTGGGTTCAATTTGTAAAAGGCTCAGGGCCGAGTTCGGGATTTTGCAGGGCTGAGCCAATCCCAGCGGGATCACAAAAGACCTCACGGCAAAGTGAGATTTTCGCTAAAAACAGCCCTGGTTTCATCATCGCGACCAATTTTTTGGGCCTACTGGTCACTGCACTTCACGTTAAAATGGTCACTCGGCTCATTTTATTGGCTTTAAACTTCTGAAAAGCAGGGTTGGATTTTAATGGTCGTTTCGTTTGGAGAAAGGAAATGGAGATACGCTAATAGCCTTAAATCAAAAAAATGTATTTCTTATTCTGATGTGTTTTTTTAAGAGGGCTGATTTGCCATACATCGTCTACGACACAGGTCTAGACCAACAATACCTTACGATAGCCTTCTCTTTACATTTTATTTAGCTATTGTTAACACGCTGATCTAAAGCGACGCAAATCTTTGACCTACCAGATCTATATCAGGGCTATAACTCAACCCAAGCAAGTGCGAAGCAGTATGCAAGCAAGTAGCCGGTAAGCCATAAGCAAGCCTGGCCGGAAGGTGGCCTAAACGTGGGGTAAATGTGGCGTAAAGGTGGATTTTGGAATATTTTTTTTTGGGGATTTTAATCAGATGGATTGATTTGGGTTATCATCCCTTTTTGATTATCCTAATATACTAAAATTATGACTGTTTGGAATGGAATTATCAAATTAACGGGCAAACGGGATCTTGTCTTTTACAGTTTAAATCCTCTTTTGTGATAATCTCCATGTGCATAATAATTCCCTCCTTAAATTAATCTGTAATGTTTTGCATGATTTTAAGCACTTCACTTTTTTTGAAATACACACGCCTGTGCAAGCGCAAAAAGGCAAACCCTTTTTTGGCCGGATGACAAAAGAACAGATCGGTGTTTTTTCTTATAAACACACCGATCATCACTTAAGACAGTTTGGTGTTTAACTCTTCTGCTGCCGACTGCACTTTGGATGTTAAAAGTTGATATTTTAAACAAAGTAAGATTGGCGTTTTGAACAAAGCTAGACCTGTTGTTGTCCGTTATTTTTGTTGTGAAATAAAACAATAGAAAAAATGGAAAGTAAAAATAATTACAACGGTGCATTACAACAGCCAATAGGCTCAGGGTTTAATGCTACATCTACAACCACTGATGTGATAACTGGCATTAACCTTAAAGGAAAAACGGCAATCATCACTGGCGGTTATGCTGGTATAGGTTTAGAAACTACCAAAACATTTGTACAAGCAGGTGCTAAGGTAATTGTACCTGCCCGCGACATTGAAAAAGCGAAGCGGAATTTAGTCGGCCTGGCCAATGTAGAGGTGGAGGTTATGGATTTAATGGATTATCATTCAATTAATGCCTTTGCAGGAAAATTTTTAGCAAGTGGACAGCCGCTTGATCTTTTGATTAATAACGCGGGTATTATGTGGGTACCCCTGCGCAGAGACGCAAGAGGTTATGAGTCGCAGCTTTCTACCAATCATTTGGGGCATTTTCAGCTTACGGCTAAATTATGGACAGCGCTGAAAAAAGCTGATAGGGCCAGGGTGGTAAATGTTTCTTCTTATGGTCACCAGATTGCGCCTTTCAATTTTGAAGATCCTAACTTTGAACATCGGCAATATGAAACTTTACTGGGCTACGGACAATCGAAAACCGCCAATAACCTTTTTTCAGTCGAACTGGATGCACGTGGTGCAAAATCTGGCATCAGGGCTTATGCCGTACATCCCGGCTCGGTTAACCATACCGATTTAGGAAGAGAAGCACCTATGGAGCTTTTCCAACAAATGGGTACACATGATGCTGATGGTAATATTTTTCCAGCGGTAGAAAAGAAACTGAAACAACTTACACAAGGTGCTGCTACAACGGTTTGGTGTGCTACAAGCCCATTAATTAATGAAATTGGGGGAGTATATTGCGAAGATGCTGATATAGCGGAGTTAGATTTGGGTAATATTGAACACTTGATGTCTGAGCCATCAACCTTGCATGGCGTAAGGTCTTATTCGGTTGATGAAATAAATGCAAAACGGTTATGGAGTTTGAGTGAGGAAATGCTCGATATAACATTCAACGCCGATTAATTAAAACCAATTATTTGTATTTTAGCAACAATGGAGTTTCAAACAAAATATATCACTTCAGAGATTAAACTCTCTTGTTATGAAGACAAGTTGTTTAAAACTGAAGTGGTTTTCGACAATCATATGCTGATATGGTTTATCTCAGGAGAAACTAAAATTATTGAGGCCAATAAAGAACATGTGTTTAATGCGGGAGATATTTTTTTGATCCCCCGAAATCAACTGGCCACAATCATCAATTACCCAAAAGATGGGCTGCCGCATAAAACAGTGGTAATGCATTTATCGGCAAAACGGTTAAGGGATTTTTACGCAGATATAGAGGTGAAAAATAAAGTACAGGTATCACAGCAAATATTGAGTTTTAGCCATCATCCATTACTGAAAAGCTGCCTGGCATCTTTGATCCCTTATTTTGATCTTCAGGAAACTTTTCCAGAACATATTGCTGCATTAAAAATAAATGAAGCCATTAGTATTCTTCGGTTTATCGATCCTAAAATTGATAATGTGCTGTCTGATTTTCGGGAGCCTGGTAAAATTGATCTGGTTGACTTTATGGAAAAAAACTATATGTTTAATATGCCTCTGGAGAAATTTGGATACCTTATGGGCCGGAGTTTATCTACTTTTAACCGCGATTTTAGAAAAGCATTTAACCGTTCTCCACAAAGATGGCTAACTCAAAAAAGATTGGAACTGGCCCATTATCAACTTGTAGAAAAGCATAAAAAACCTGTTGAGGTATATATGGAATCTGGTTTTGAAGATTTGTCGCATTTCTCTTTCGCCTTTAAAAAAGAATTTGGATATGCACCTTCTACCTTAGTAAAGTAAAATATGATCATCAGGCAACAGGAGCGTATTGCCTGATGATTTTACATTACCATTTCCTTATTGTACCGATTTCGATATTCCAGTGGAGATATTCCTGTGATTTTCCGAAATACCTCTCTAAAGGCTTTTACATCGGCATAACCCACCTCATACATTACTTCATTAACGGTTTTTCTAGTGCATTCTAGAGCCTTTTTGGCCGATTCTATTTTGGCGCGTTGCAAATATTCTATTGGTGTGTTTCCCGTTGCCTTGATAAATCTTCTATCAAAACTTCTCCTGCCAACCGCAAACCTGGTAGATAAGTCTTCTACAGATATTTTTTGTTGCAGGTGGTTTTCGATATAACATTGTGCTTCTTTTACCATTTCATCGCCATGCAGTTTTTGCCCTTTAAAAATAATAAAGGTGGATTGGCTTTGTCTGTCCATTTCAATCTGGAAAACCTTTGAGCAGAAAATGGCCGTTTGTCTATCGAAGTATTTTTCAACCAGATAAAGCAGGAGGTTTAAGAAAGAATATGCTCCTCCATTGGTATAAATGCCATTTTCATCAGTAATTAGTTTATCGGGCTGTAAATTTACCTTTGGGAACATTTTACTGAAATTATCCGCTACAATCCAGTGAGTGGAACAGGTTTTACCGTCTAATAAACCAGTTGATGCCAATAGGAATGCACCGGTGCAAACACTCGCTATTTCAGCACCGTTTTTATACTGCATGGCAATCCATCCGATCAGTTCTTTATTCCCTTCCATTGCCTGCTGGTAGTTGTGGTTTAAAGAAGGGATAATCACAAGATCGGTTTTGGTTATAGTTGAAATATGTCTGTGCGGTTTCACCGAAAACAAACCATCATAGAAATCGACGGCTTTGGAAATACCTGCCAACTCAATTTTGAATAACTGTGTTTTGCCGTTTTCCTGCCAATAGGCATTAGCCCTGCTTAGTATTTTGTACGAACCAACAATACTACTTAAGTTGTTCGGGCCGTCGGGTACAAGGATGGTAATGTGTTTCATCTTAATGATTTTACATGATGTTGGTTTAGCATCAATTTGCTATTTCTGTAATAAAGATAAAACTTAATGCTGTCCAAATCAACCCGCTACAATGTCTATTTTACACCCTGCTTGCAACGCATATTGCAGTTAAATTTGTTTTGTTCTAATCAATCTTAAATTTAACAACAGCAGAACCATGGAAAAGCAAGATTTTACAGCCGCCATTTTGGTAGATCAAAGTCCGAATGAGGCATTTAATGCAATCACAAATGTTAGCGGATGGTGGTCGGAAGCTATTGAAGGAGCTACCGATATCATTAACGCCGAATCCGTTTATCATTATAGAGATATTCATTACTGTAAAATGAAATTGATAGAAATGATTCCAGATCAAAAGGTAGTTTGGTTAATATTGGATAACTACTTTAAGTTTACAACCGATAAAAGCGAATGGATTGGTACGAAGTTGGTTTTCGATATTACTAAAAAAGGCGAACAAACCGCTGTAACTTTTACGCACGAGGGCTTGGTACCGCAGTACGAATGTTATGAAATTTGCAGGGAAGCCTGGACTAACTACATAAAAGAAAGCTTGTGTAAGTTGATTACCACAGGGAAGGGGGAGCCAAATCCTAAAGAAAACGATGGATTTAATACCGAATTGGCAAAAAAGTGGAAACTGGAAGCCTGATGATAACTGCAGCTTGTTCATTAAAACTGAACTTGCTGCAGATAAATTAAATTTATTGTTAGTGTTTCCGAAGATTCTCTAATGTGCCAATAATCTTCTTTTGGCTTTTAATGGTTTCTTCGTAAAGTTCGAGCAATTTATTTTTTTCTTTGATTAAATTTTTAAGCTCATTAAGCTCCTCATCACTTTGCACAAGGATATCGATTTCAAATTGAGCCAGATCTTCATCTTTACGATAGTATTCGAAAAAATTAATACCAAGTGCAATAGAGATTCTTATTAATAAATTGGTATCTACCGAGGCCGATTTAAGTAAAGTATCTACCCGATGTTTGCTAACACTTATTTTCTCGGCGAGTTGATCTCTACTCATCGATTTTGCCTTCATCTCTTTCCAGACCAGTAACCCAATATTTATGCCCATGGTTAAATTTATTAAGGTTTCTTTTTAGATTCAAAACCGTACAAACCATTTTGGTAGAGGTACGATGCCATCTGGTAATTTGATATAGCCTCATTAATCAATTTCTGATCTGCTGGTATGGCTACAGCATTTCCGTTCGTAAAATCGGGTTTGTAAGTAGTTGCTTTTTTATTCGGATCAAGAATAACCAGCTTATTATTTTTAATGTAACCTAAACTCTGGTAGGTGCTTATAAATGCCCTTTCTTCGCTATCTTTCATTTTAAATACATCCTGACCGAAAAACTTACTGTCGTAACTGAAATTGAGGTAGCCCAAAATGGTGGGGCCAATATCAATCTGTGCGGTGAGTTTCTCAAATTTGCCTGGTGCAATATGCCCTGGACTATAAAAAATCATAGGAATATGATATTTATCTACCGGTAACTGTACTTTACCAGCACTCGAAGCACAGTGATCAGCAACAATAACGAATAAGGTATTCGAAAACCAGGGTTTCTGTTTTGCTTCCCGTATAAACTTACCAATAGCGTAATCGGTATATTTAACAGCACCTTCTCTGCCAGTGTGTGATGGAATATCAATCCTCCCCTCGGGATAAGTGTATGGACGGTGGTTCGAAACCGTCATAATCTGTGCAAAGAAGGGTTTTTTGTCTTTATAATCTTTATCCAGTTCGCGTAACGAAAGTGTAAATAAATCTTCATCAGCAACCCCCCAGATATTAGAATAATGGATTTCTGAATCCTGTAGTGCACTTCTATCCGTTACCTGGTAACCATTGTTGGAAAAGAACTCGTTCATATTGTCGAAATACCCATAACCGCCATAAATAAACCTGCTATTGTAGCCTTTCGAACGAAATATGCTACCTAAGGTGAAGAGGTTTTTATTATCGGGACGTTTTACGATCGATTGCCCAGGGGTAGGTGGGATGCAAAGTGAAAGTGCTTCCAAACCGCGCACTGTACGCGTTCCCGAAGCGTATAAATTATTAAAGAGCAAACCTTCTTTTGCAAGTGAATCGAGCTGGGGTGTAATATGCTGTGTATTGCCAAATGCAGATAAAAATTCAGCGCTTAAGCTCTCTACGCTAATCAGTACCACATTCATTTTGTTTTGGATGCCTGCGTTATTTATCGCTCTGAATGTATTTTTAAATGTTCCGTTTTTGGCAGTAGAATCTTGTTGAAGCAAATTGCTCAGAATAGATTCGGCATTTTTAATCGGGAGGATTTTGTAAAAAGTATTGTAATCGAGCTGATTGTTCCAAAAAGCAAATCCAAAATCGTAAATGCCATTGCCAGAAAGCTCATTTACATATTGATTTTTACTGTGGTATTTCCATCTATGGCTTACCCCAAAATAAGTAAGAACAGGCAGGCACAAAAGAATCAATGCAATAATGGTTCGTTTGCCGAAACCGGTTTTATTGGTGGTAGACGTTGTGATAGATTTTCTTAAAAGATAAACGATTAGTGCTGTGATAATCACCAAAGCAACCATAATGCTGTTGATCGGGTACGATTGGCGGATGTTTCCAATAACCTCTGTGGTATATACCAGGTAATCGACAGCTATAAAGTTATAACGGACTGAAAATTCCTCCCAGAAGAACCATTCTGAAATGGCATTGAAGATTAGCGTGAAAACAACAAAGAAAAAATAAATGAACAATAATATCTTGTTGAATTTGCTGGCGTACCATTTAGAAGGGAGCAACCATAGGTAAATTACAATCGGAATTACCGCAAAAGACGCAGCAGCAAGGTCATACAATAGACCGATAACCAGAATTTTAAATAGGTTAAATATCGACCAATCAACAGATGATGCACTATAAATTAGTAAAGAAAGCCTCGTAATCAGCGATATGGCAGATAATAGTACGGTAACTAAAAAAACTGGTCCAAATCTCTGATGGAGTAATTTATTTGTTTTTGCTTTAATGCTCATATTAATGATGAATCCAAAGTTTGAAATTAACTTGCCAGACTTTGTAGTTGGCGAAGGTAAGTTTCAATTCTGAAGGAATTCTGAAGGTTTGGTTAGTGCCTAAAGGTATCACTTAAGTATTGCACTTAACGATTTATTAATAACGGAAAGAAACAGGTTTTCCAGGTCTTGGTAACAGGAATTCATGCTACAGTTTTTCTTCAGAATTGGAAGATACTATTGTATTGTTTATTGGTAGATAAATGGAAAAAGAGCAAGAAATATTGTTAAAAAAGGTTGACACATTCGTTAAAAAACTTCTAGAAAAGGAATTGCCAAAAAGTATGTACTTCCATAATTTCGAACATACTTTGCTGGTGGTAGATGGTGTTAAGACAATTGGTAGGCAAAGTAATGTTAATGAAAATGAATTGCTGACGCTTATTTTGGCAGCGTTTTTACATGATGTTGGCTATACTAAACAATACATTGGCCATGAGCTGGCCAGTGCCAAAATGGCTCAAGATTTTTTGCTGAAAAATGGCCTTGAACGCCATCAGATAAAATTGGTAAGCAACTGCATTCTTGCTACAAAATATCCTCAACTGCCAAACAACGATTTGGAGAAGATCATCTGCGATGCTGATTTTTATCATTTTTCCCTTCCAGATTATCTTGCTTTTGCGGCCAGGTTGAAAAGAGAATGGGAAGAAAACCTTCGTTTGGTACATAGCGACATGGAATGGGATGCCATCAATATCAAAATGCTTGTAGGGCATGAATACTTTACCACCTTTGGTAAACAGATATTGCAGGAGAAAAAAAATCTGAACATAGAAAAATTGATACAGCGGTTATACTTAACTGGTTTGGAACTGCATTTTTAATTTTCCAGTTTAAATGATTACTTTATGTCAATTAAATCACAAATTAACAATCAATGAAAATTTTAGTCATTGAAGATGAACAGGCATTATTAGAGAGTATACTTACTTATTTTACAGGAGAGGGTAACATTTGTGAGCATGCTTCCGATTTTGCTTCTGCTTATGAGAAAATATCGCTTTATGGTTACGATTGTATTCTATTAGATTTGGGCTTGCCTGGTGGCGAAGGACTGGAATTATTAACCAAACTTAAACAACTGAAAAAAAGAGATGGTGTACTCATTATTTCTGCGCGCCATTCTTTAGATGACAAACTTGCAGGGCTCGATCTTGGTGCCGATGATTATTTAGTTAAGCCTTTTCATTTATCGGAACTAAAAGCGCGTGTAAGCGCTATTATCCGCAGAAAGAATTTTGATGGTGCCAATATTATTGTTTTCAACGAGATCACTGTAGATGTTTCGGCAATGAAAATTACTGTTAAAGGCAATCAGGTAACACTTACCAAAAAAGAGTTCGATCTGCTGGTGTATTTTCTTTCTAACCGTAATAAAGTCGTCACCAAAAATGCAATGGCTGAGCATCTTTGGGGCGATGAAATGGACTTGTCGGATGATTTCGACTTTATTTATACCCATGTTAAAAATCTCCGTAAAAAATTGCTCGAAGCCGGAGCAGCAGATTACCTTCGTTCAGTTTATGGAATAGGCTATAAATTTGGTGATATATGAAACTCTCCAACCGTTACAACCGGGCAAATATTTTAACATCTATTGTCGTACTCATCATCACTGGGGTTATTTATTATGTTGTAATCCATTTTATTTTAACCGAAAAATTGGATCGCGATTTAGCTGTTGAAGAAAATGAAATTAACCAGTATGTAAACACTTTTCATAAGCTCCCGCTGCCTGCGAGTTATCTTGATCAACAGATATCTTATAAAACACTTAGTGGGGTTATTTCTGAAAGAGAATTTCTAAATACACTTTATTTTAACCCGAAAGAAGGTGAAAACGAACCAGGGAGAAGTCTGATTACGGTTGTACACTTAGCTGGTAAAGCCATTGAGGTAACCATAACCAAATCGAGGGTAGAATCAGAAGACCTTATTAGAATCATTCTTTTAATAACACTCGGAATTACGGTTGTTTTGCTTTTATCCTTATTGCTGATTAACCGATTTGTACTGAACAGGCTTTGGCGTCCTTTTTATTCTATTTTGAATGGAATGAAATCTTTTGAGGTGACGCGAATGGAAACAATTGAGCAAGAACCAACTAAAATTGATGAGTTTAATGAACTTAATAAGTCTGTAAATGCCATGGCCGAAAGGGTACGGCAAGATTATAAGGAACTTAAAAGTTTTACCGATAATGCCTCACACGAAATGATGACTCCATTAGCCGTAATTAATTCTAAATTAGATTCTTTGCTGCAAACAGAGTCGTTTACCGAGCAGCAGGGCGCATTATTGGAAGATATTTATCATGCTACAGGCAGATTATCAAGATTGCATCAATCATTACTGTTGCTGGCCAAAATTGAAAATAACCTGATTCCCGATTTTCAGCATATCGGACTTAAAGAAATAGTAGAGGCAAAGAGTCGCCAGTTTCAGGAGTTATTAGAAAAAGACGGACTGATCCTGACAGAAGATCTTACCCCGGTTGAGGTTAAAATGAGCCGTTATCTGGCGGATATTCTGTTGAACAATCTTTTTAGCAATGCGGTGCGGCATAATGTAAGTGGAGGGTATATTCATATTAAACTTGATCAACAGGCTCTAACCATTTCCAATTCAGGGAAAGCCAGTCATTTACAAACCAAAATCTTCGATCGCTTTTCTAAATCTGTAGATTCTGAAGGCATGGGGCTTGGGTTAGCCATAACCAAACAGATCTGTAACCTTTATGGCTTTCGTATTGATTATCACGAAGAAAGCGGTGAACATGTTTTTACAGTTTATTTTGGTGATTAGCTGCGTCATTGCGAACTGAAGCGCAGGGTTGAGTAAAAGGGTGAAGCAATCTAAATAGCAAATACATTCTGCGTAGATCAGCGCTATCTGCCGGAGGCTTAAGATGAAGTATTTTATCATATTTTTTTATTGCCCGCAGATTTGAGAAGATTTTTTAGGTGTGATGCGTGTTACCTATCACTATCGAATTATCCATTGCTAACATCTGATATAAAATAGTTTCACTCATTCATAACTTCAGAATTTCTCCATAATTCGATTATAGTTTTGACTAAAATTTAACTATGAAAAGGTTTTTAGGCCTGCTGTTGATTCTGGGTAGTTACAGAAGTCAAACTTATGCTGCTGACGTTATTGGATACAGTCAAAATATAGATTCGGTTAAAAATGTTCCTGCAGATTCTATAGGGAGATGGTACACTGGCCATCCGATTCCAAATAGAAAGTTTCAGGCGACGGCATTTATTGCACCCATTTTACTTGCTGGTTATGGTTTTGCCGCCGTTTACGATCATGGTGCATTAAAACAACTTGATGTAAGTACCAAAGAAGAATTACAGGAAGACCATCCTTTATTTGCTGCTCATGTTGATGACTATATCCAATTTGCACCTGCTGCTGCAGTATACGCACTTAATTTGTCGGGTATAAAAGGCAAGCATAACTTATTTGATGCTTCGATGTTATATGTAACCTCCGCTGCAATTATGGGCGTTTCTACCCATTTTGTAAAACAGGGCATTGGTAGAGAGCGACCAAATGGAAATGGAGAAAATTCTTTTCCCTCCGGGCATACTGCATCTGCATTTATGGCGGCTGAATTTCTTCATCAAGAGTATAAAGATGTTAACCCATGGATTGGTTATGCAGGTTATTTTGTCGCCACTGCTACTGGAACACTGCGGATGTATAATAACAAACACTGGTTTAGTGATGTGGTGGCAGGTGCCGGATTTGGGATTGCTTCTACAAAGATATCTTATCTTGTTTATCCATATATCAAGAGCCTTTTTACCACAAAAAAAGATGGCAATTTTACGTTTATGCCCTTCCACCAACAAGGTAGCACGGGTTTAATGCTTTCGGGCAGATTTTAATATTGTTCAATATTTTTTGAGTTGAAATCATCCAAAATGAATATAAAGTTGAAATGCCTGATTCTATGCTTGGTTAGCTTTTGGGCGGCAAGCGCAGCGGCTCAAATCCCTTCAAAAAGTCTCGATTATTATTTAAAACAGGCTGAATTTACAAGTCCGGTACTTAAGGATTTTCAGAACCAACAGCGTTCTGCTGGGATAGATAGTTTGATTGTTCGGGCTACCGGGGGGGCACAGGTTACAGCCAGTTCTGCAGGGATGTATGCGCCAATTGTGCGTGGTTATGGTTACGATGAAGTGCTTACCAATGGGCAGGCGCTAGAAGCACTACTTAATGTGAATTATGATCTGTTGAACAAGAAACGAATCAATAATCAACTCGAGGGCATTAAAATCCAAAGAGATTCCATTAAATATGCCGGGCAATTGTCGCTATATGATTTGCAAAGATCTATTGCCGATCAATATATTCTAGCCTATGCCAGTCAAGAACAGGTAGGTTTTAATCGGGAAGTGGTTAAACTGCTCGAACAAGAAGAAGCACTGCTTAAAAAATTAACCAGAAGCAATATTTACAAGCAATCAGAGTATTTAACTTTCCTGGTTACTTTACAACAACAGCAACTGGTAGTAAAACAGGCAGAACTGCAGTTTAAAAATGACTATGCTACGTTAAACTATTTGGCTGGTATTTCTGATACAACACAGGTTAAGTTAGCCGATCCCCAATTGCAGACCGCCAATACCTCAATGGATCGAGGCTTTTTTAATAAACGTTTTGATATCGACAGTTTAAAAAACAGCAATCAAAAAAACGCGATCAACTTCAACTATAAGCCCAAGCTTGGGGTGTACGCAAATGGAGGTTATAATTCTTCATTTATTTTGCAGCCCTATAAAAATTTTGGTGCAAGTATTGGTTTTACTTTTTCTGTTCCGATTTACGATGGTCATCAGAAAAAAATGCAGTACAATAAACTCAGTCTTTCTGCTAAAACCATATCCGGTTACCGCGATTTTTTTGTCCGCCAGCAACAACAACAGCTAAAGCTGATCCGTCAGCAGATTAACCAGACTGATTTACTCTTTCCAAAAATTAACGAGCAGATCCGCTTTAGCAAGGGTTTGATCGAGGTAGACAGTAAATTGATGCATACTGGCGATTTAAAAGTGGCCGATTTTGTTATTGCAATCAACAACTATATGGCCGCTCAAAATTTATTGCGCCAAACCAATATTAACCGTTTAAAACTGATTAACCAATTTAATTACTGGAACCGATAACCATGAATAGCTATCTAAAATTGATGTACAGTGGTATTGCCACGCTGTTTGTTTTTTCGGGATGTAATCATTCTGCCCCTGCAGAAACCGTAGATGAGCTCTCGCCAATTATCCCAGTTCGGGTGACTACTGTTCGAGATAGTTCTCTTTCAGAATTTGTGGAGCTTTCGGCAGTTTCGGCCTATCTGGAGAAAAGTTTTGTAAAGGCAAATATCAACGGTTATGTAGAAAGTGCCCAGGCTGTTATGGGTAAGCAGGTGGGGAGCCATCAATTGTTGTTTAGTTTAATCACCAAAGAAGCAAAATCGATTGGCAATAGCGTAAACAAGCTCGATGCCGGGTTTAAATTTTCTGGTATCTCCAATATCAGAGCAGATCAAGCCGGAACAATTATTCAGGTAAACCATCAAAAAGGAGATTATGTGCAGGATGGAGAAGCTTTGGCGACCATCAGCAACCGCAATAGTCTTGTTTTTCTGCTCGATCTGCCTTACGAATATAATCAGCTGATCAGTCAGAATAGAAGCTTAGCTATTCTCTTACCGGATGGAACTAAAATGACCGGAACGGTTTCAGGAACAATGCCTGCTGTTGATTCATCAGCACAGACCCAACGTTATATCCTTAAAGTGGGAGCGGGCAAAGATATTCCCGAAGGCTTGATTGCGAAAGTGAGGTTAACGAAAGTAAACCATGCTAAGGCTCAGGTATTGCCAAAATCGGCGGTATTGGCCAACGAAACCGAGGATGAGTTTTGGGTAATGAAACTGATCAACGATTCAACAGCAGTAAAGATAAACGTTAAAAAAGGCATCGAAAACCAAAATATAATTGAAGTGCTCGATCCTAAATTTTCGAAAACCGACCGGATTATCACGGCTGGCAATTATGGAATAGCCGATACCGCCAAAGTTAAAATCCAGAAGTAGCCATGAACAAGTTTTTCATTTCCCATAAAAACCCAATCCTGGCAGTATTGCTCATTATACTGGTTGGCGGAGTATATGCTTTTAGTCAGCTAAAAACAGGGCTTTTTCCAGAAATTACTTTTCCAAAGATCAAGATTATTGCTGATGCAGAACTCCAGCCGGTTGATAAAATGGTGGTTACCGTAACGAGGCCTTTAGAAAATGCGGTAAAACAAGTACCCGATCTTCAATTGGTTAGGAGTACCACCAGTAGGGGTAGTTGCGAGCTTTCTGCATTTATGAACCCCGGTGCCGATATCGATCTGAGTCAGCAGCGCATAGAATCGCAGATTGCCAAAATTAGTGCTTCGCTGCCAGCCGGGGTTAATATTTCGGTAGAGAAGATGAATCCGTCTATCCTTCCGGTAAGTGGATACAGCTTAGAAAGTCACAATTATTCGTCTGTTGAACTTAAAAAAATTGCAACCTATACCGTAAAACCCTTTCTTTCGCAAGTTGATGGCGTTTCGGAGATCCGCGTAATTGGCGGTAAGAGCAAAGAGTACTGGCTGGAGTTAGATGTACAGAAAATGCAGGCGCTGGGTATTACCCCAGATCAGATTAGCAATGCACTCAGCCAAACCAATTTTATTAAATCTAACGGCTACCTCGCCGATCACAATTATCTGTACCTATCAGTAACCGATGCTACTGTAAAAAACAAAAGCGATCTGGAAAATCTGGTGTTGAGCAGAAAGGATAACCGGATTGTCAAGGTAATGGATGTTGCCAGGGTAAATATTCAGCAAAGTGTAGAATATACCCGCATCAATGCGAATGGGAAAGATGGGATTCTCATTGCAGTGATCAAACAACCTAATGCCAATCTGGTCGATCTTTCTAACGAGATGTTTACCAAGGTAGAGCAACTGAAGCGCATTCTACCAGCTGGAGTAAATATCAAGCCTTATTACGTACAGGCCGATTTTGTAAACGAATCGGTAAAAAGTGTACGCGATAGTCTATTAATTGGTTTGGTATTGGCCATTTTGGTGGCTATTGTTTTTCTTAGATCGTTCAAAGCAAGTGTTACCATTTTAATTACCATCCCGGTTACGCTTTGTTTAACCATAATTGTGCTTTATTTTATTGGGTATTCGCTCAATATTATGACCCTTGGTGCCATTGCAGCGGCTATAGGTTTAATTATAGACGACGCTATAGTGGTGGTAGAGCAGATTCATCGCACACATGAAGAACACCCCGAAGAATTGACCATGAGGTTATTGAGCAAGGCGGTGAGTTATCTTTTTCCGGCCATGTTAGGTTCTTCTATCAGTACCATCGTGATATTCGTTCCCTTTGTACTGATGACAGGTGTGGCAGGTTCTTATTTTCAGGTGATGACCAATACCATGATCATTACCCTGGTCTGTTCCTTCTTTGTTACCTGGATTGGTTTACCTGTGATTTATCTTTTGCTTACCCGTAAAGGGGGTAGTCATGCAGCAACCGGCAAAAAAGTAACGGTACATGAGGTTAAATCGCAAAACTGGGTGCGTTATTTTATACAACGACCTTATATCTCGATCATATTTATGCTGGGGCTGATCGCATCGATTATGCTCATTTCTCCACGTTTAGAAACCGGATTTCTGCCCGAAATGGATGAGGGTAGTATTGTTTTGGATTATGCTTCACCTCCAGGTACTTCGCTCGAAGAAACCGACAGGATGCTTAAACAGGTAGAAAAGGAGATTGTAAAAATTCCAGGTGTTCAGGCGTATTCGCGAAGAACGGGAACACAGATGGGCTTTTTTATTACCGAACCAAATACTGGCGATTACCTGATCCAGCTGAAGCATAACAGGACAAAAAGCACAGAAGAAGTGATCTCGGAGATCCGCAAGCATATCGAAAATACACAACCTGCATTGGTAATCGATTTCGGGCAGGTAATTGGTGATATGTTAGGCGATCTAATGAGTTCTACACAACCCATCGAGGTGAAAATTTTTGGCAATGATCAGGAAAAATTGCAGGTTTTATCTAAAAAGGTAGCCGATCTGGTTTCGCATGTAAGTGGTACAGTAGATGTGTTTGATGGTATTGTGCGCTCAGGGCCAACGGTAAATATTCAACCCAATTTTACTATGCTGGCACAATATGGTGTTAGTCCGGTATCCTTTCAATCGCAGCTCCAAACTGCAATGCAGGGAACTTTAATTGGCGATTTATACGATAAACAACAGCTTTCACCTATCCGTATGGTGTACCCGGGAAGCAGGACTTTTAGCGTGGCCGATATCAACAAGCTTAAAATTTTCTTGCCCGATGGATCAGCGGTGCCCATTCAGCAAATGGCAAAGGTTGACCTTAAAGCCGGAATTGCCGAAGTTGCTAGGGAAAACCTGCAAACCATTGGGGTAGTTACTGCAAGGCTCGATAACCGCGATCTTGGTAGTGTAATGAAAGATCTTCAGAAAGCGGTAAATGCCAATGTAAACCTGCCCTCGGGTTACCACATTGAATATGGTGGTGCATATAAAGAACAGCAACAATCGTTCTCCGAACTGCTCACCATTCTTATCGCATCGAGTTTGTTGGTGTTTAGCGTAATTTTATTTCTATTTAAAGATTTTAAAATTGCTTTTCTCATTTTATTGATCTCGGTGCTGGGCATTTCCGGAAGCTATTTAGCCTTGTTTTTAACCCATACACCACTCAATGTAGGCAGTTACACTGGGTTGATTATGATTGTAGGCATTATCGGCGAGAATACCATATTTACCTTTTTACAGTTTAAAGAATCCCTTGCCAAGCAAAGTGTTAATGATGCCATAACCTTTGCTATTTCTACCCGCTTACGGCCAAAATTAATGACTGCACTTGGTGCGATAATCGCCTTAATGCCTTTGGCTTTAGGTATTGGAGCTGGTGCACAATTGCATCAACCATTGGCTATTGCCGTAATTGGCGGTTTTATAGTCGCCATGCCATTATTGCTCATTGCTTTACCAAGTTTGATCAGGGGAATTTATAAATAGTAAAGAGAAGCATAGCCCTCCTAATTTAGGAGGGCTGGGGGCTAGTCTGGAATTAGTTTGTACATTTTTTATTTCATACCTCCGTGGGTGCTGCATCCCCGTTATGCACTCCAATCTTTTTATTGCAAATTTTACGCAACCAGCAGCAAGAATAGGAGGGATTACGCTTAAGCAATAAAAAGGATTTCTGTTGCTACAGGGTTTATTGGTGAATGGGACTGTGGTTCTTGGTTTTATAACCAGCCTTGTTAATAAATTATCAGTAGCCAAAATTTACTTTTAGTATACAATTTTGGCTGCGGATAAATAAATATCTACAGCCAAAATAATGTATTTAGTGTGTGTTTTGGCTGCGGATAAATATAGTTTCTGCTCCAGTAAATTTCCATGATCGGGTGTACGATAATATAAATCGCGGGTGCAATAATATAAAACACGGGTGCGGTAATATAAATCGCGGGTGCAATAATATAAAACACGGGTGCGGTAATATAAATCGCGGGTGCGGTAATATAAATCGCGGGTGCGGTAATATAAATCGCGGGTGCGGTAATATAAATCGCGGGTGTGATAATATAAATTACGGGTGTGATAATATAAATCGCGGGTGCGGTAATATAAATCGCGGGTAGGATAATATAATAATTGGGTCGATTTAATAAACTAGGCATTGATCTAGTCTTTTCTTGGTCATTACACTTAATAGGAGTGTTGAAAATAAGCATTTTAATTGCTAATATTTTTAGTATTTTTGTTGTGGCCAGATGTTGTGAAATTAGAAACACGTGGTTGTACTACATAAACTAAAATTATATGAAAGAGTTATTCGAACTTATAAAACGCTATTTATTGAAGGAGGCTGCAACTTTAAATCAAATTAAAGACAAACCAAAGGACCGTAAGAAGAAGTAAGAATCTATATTTATTCTAGTAAAATGAAGCCTAAAGAACTTATAAGAAAAAGCGAGTTGGAGCAGAAGTGGGAGAGCTATAAGTATGAAGAGCCAGTTAAACCATTAGTGACGTATTTTACGATATACCAAGCTGCAAAAGCTGCTAAACATTGGATATACGACCCTGAAATTAAACGTTGGCAAACCCCTGAAGAGTTTTTGGAACTCGAAAAGCGAATTAGTGGCGGTGAACCTAAGCGATTGGAGCGTTTGCAGATTAAAGACCCTGTAGAGGGAATTAACGCAGCTTATGAGCAGTTGCAGTCGTTAAAGGATAGGATGGAAGTGTTTGTGAAGAAAGTGATTGAATATTATAGGTAATGATAGCATTTTATAGTGTATTTGTATTTCTGGTATTTTTTATCATTATTTGGTGTAAATTCAAAATATACTCTCAATGCAAGTTCCAATGGATAATACTTTTCTAGAAAACATGGCCAAATTATGGTGGTTATTTGCTGCTGGTTGTTTGTCGCTAATTGCTTATATCACCTTAGAAAGATTTAAAACAAGGATATCTATATTTACATCTACAATTTTATTTAATAGTGTTGGAACATCTTTAAAGGACAATGTTTTTGGAGACATTAAGGTTACACATAACGACAGAAATATTAACCACCTAAACTTTATAGAAATCATTATCGCAAACCCCAGTAACAGTGACTTTGAGAATGTGAATCTCTTAATTTGGGTTGATCATAGAAGTCAAATATTAGGTTGGACAGCGAACTATCAAGATAGTGGGATTGCATTTAATTTAGAAAAAGAATTTATAGCAAGATCAAACTCTTTTGATGCAGATCTTAAGGCATTTAGGGACGAACATCCATCTGAAGATCTGTCGCAGTACTTAATGCAAGAGCTAATGTTTACACAGGCTAATAAAACTTTTAACCTGCCTGTTTTTAATAGGAAAACAAGTATTAAGCTTAACTTACTTGTTGAGAATTTTGATGGCAATATACCAAAAGTAAGTTTTGACATATTACACAAATCGATTAAAGTTATACCAGCACAAGACGATGCAAAAACCAACTCGAAAACAGGATTAGCGATGATTATTTACGGTTATGTACTCCTAACCATATTTTGCATTTATATCTTTAATAAACAAGAATTTACAAACCTTGATAAGATTTTACTTACAATCCTCGCATTCCTGCACCTATGGGTCGGTCTGCTGATTTATAAAGTTATCGGATATGTAAAAAGCATTTTGAGGTAAATGAACTTTTAATACAACAATAATAACTTGTTGAAAATCATTTCGATTCATAGTAATTATCTTTATTCTACGAATAAGTATGATTTTTACAAAATATAAGGAGAACCGCAACTCCAAACTGACGATAATGATAATGGTAAAAATTGCTGCTGTCAGAACTCGTTTAAATCACTAATAAATGTTGCCAGATATAAGGTATATCCTATAATAAAGGTCATCAATTATTAATTATTTTTCTTACTTTTATAGTGCGAACACAGTTGGAGAAATCCAATTAATAATTTTCTTAAACAATATCCTAGGCATACCGGTGAAAGTCCGGCAACTCATCGGTTTTCCGACTGTGTTCGCGGTGACCTGGGCTTTTATTTAAATTTTTCAAAATGCGAACACAGAAAAATCAAATTGCTTTAACGGAGCTTAAGTTCAGTTATCAAGCGCTCAAGCGGCCTTTAGATGTAAGTAAGGCTAAGTTTTCTTTTAAACTTTTAAAACGTATAAGCGGTAAACCATTACCCAATTACGAAAACGAATGTTACGTGTTATTTGTAAACGAAAAACGGCATGTTTTTTCTTGGTACAAATTGCAAGATTTTGGGATAGTGGGTAACTATATACAACAAATAGTAGGTTTAGCACTAGCGTGTAATGCTTATGGCATAGTCATTTTGAAATACAATGACGAGAGACCTCTTTTTATAGATTCTGTTAATGAACTCTTTGTAAGCACTTGTTTTGATGCCTGCGAAAAAATGAAGATTGATATTATAGATTATATAATTTGTAACCCGAAAACATATTTGAGTTATAGAAAACAATGCCTTAAAGATTAAAAATATCAAAGGCTGCCTAGATTATCGTGGCAGCCTTTTTAAGGTTTTTGATTTCACTACTTTCTTATTGCTTTTTGACTGAACTTCATCTGTAGAATAAGAATCGATTCTAGCTAAAGCATCATGTCATGTTAGGTAGTTTTTGTATATATTTCTTTTATTCAAACTCCTTTAAAAAAGCATATTTGTCTTCATACTTATCCAAAGGCTTATAAGGCAAGAGTTCTTTAGGTACTAGTGGGTGATCTATTTGCACCTTGATTCCCTTCAACCAAGCCAGTTTTGTGTAGCCAAGTGCTGGTATTGAAATATAGTCTTGTGAAATGCCCACATGTTTGTTCCGCTTTTTGTGGTCTTTAAGCAAAAGTTGTATTGCTTCTAAAACCATTTGTTCATCGCGATTAAGTACTCCTTTAAAAAACATCAGGTCAGGGATGTTGATTTTCCCTTTTTGGGTCGAGGTAATACGTTCGTAGGTGGCAATGTCATCCCTTAAACTGTCCCAATCTTCCTTTACAATATTCTGCATGGCGTGTGTTAGACTTCCGCTTTTTATGGTATGATCGTACCAAGGGTGGCTTAAGCTGGCATAGCGTTGGATAAACTCTGCATTGTCACACAATAGAGCATAGGAAACGTGATTAACACCATAATCTAGGATTCTAGCATCATATCTTTTGATTAGATATTCATCTATACGGGCGCAGATATAAAAATGTTCTTTGGCTTTTCTAATATCTTTTTCTAAGAAGAAAGCATTCAATGCGAATGTTTCATTATAATACCAAAGCATATCTTTGTCGCTTTTTGACTGAACTTCCTCTGTATAATCGGAATTGATTCTATCTAAAGCTTCACGCTCCTTTCCAATAGTTTTCCTAAATATTTCTTCAAGTGACAACATAAGATTTAATAGCTAGCTAATTTTAAAACTACTATTTCTTTTGTAGCTTTATCTACTCCTGTTACAGTTTTTGTTATCTTACTTTTATTAGCCTCAAGAACCGAAGCTAATGTAGATAGATTTCCACCCTGATTCTCAAGTTTTGTAATCATGTTGTTTATCCAAGCGTCACTCATTTGGGCTGGCAATAAAGTATTATCATTTCTAGGATTCAATTTAATATTGCCGGTAGTTTTAATCGGTTTCGCTTCGTTGATAATAATTTCCTGCACATTGCCGGAAGCATCCTTTTTAATATAAACACCATCGAAGCCGTTATTGCTCCCAATCTTGGCATCATGCTTAACAAATCCGTTGGTTTCAAAGATATCATCACATAAGGCTTCAGTTTTGGAGCCAAGGTCATCACCATTCAGTACAATATCATCGATTTTGGTCTTTAGACTTTGGAGCGTAGGTGCAATCCTTTGGCCTGCCTGATCGATCAACTGTCTACTGAGGTTTGTAAGTGTATTATCAGCAGGCTTTACTGCTTTCAAAGCCCTAAGAGCTGAATGTGAAAACGTATTTGCAGCAATCTTTATAAACCTGAACGTTCCCTTGGTTGTTTTAAATGCCTTAAAGGCGATTCCGGAAATAGCATGCCCTATTGGCTTGGCACTAATAGCAACCTTCACCCACTTTCCTCCCGTTGAGACCCAGCCCCAAACAGGTACTGCGGAGCCTACGCTCAAAGCAGCGTCTAGTTTGTTCCCTTCAAGATAGTATATTGCCCCATTTGCCAAATCTGCTGGTTCACCTATAACCGGAACTAAGCCCCCTATATCCAAAGCAAAATGGATATGGCCGCTCATAATGTTCCAGTACGCCGTTGTAGCAAGTCTGAATTTGGACCATTGGGGATGTAATACCTTTAGCGCTTGGTATTCTGTAAAAACCTCTAAAGAAGTTTGTCCTGGAAACCATGGGTTTGCGTGTTCGCTAAATTCCAACTCACCCTCTATCAAATCAGTTAAGGCTGCGTCGCTTTCAAACGCCTGGCTAACCTCTCCGAAAGTAATCATCCTTCCTAGTTCATCACTATATACCTGAGTTAAAGGATCTATTGGTGGTTCTATATCACCAGGCTCGGTGATTGGAGGACAGTTTTCACATGTTGGCTCTGGGATGCAGGGAGGTAGCGTTGTTGTTCCATCAGGGTAAGTTACCTGAGGCCCATTCGTACAGTTTTCGGGCGGATAATCGCCAGGAGGATTGGTACTACCACCTCCACTTCCGTTTCCTCCTGGTGTACCTCCATTCCCTCCAGTGTTACCTCCATTCCCCCCAGTGTTACCTCCATTCCCACCGCCCCGAACTGGCAGAGGGGGACAGCTTTCGCATTCTGGTTCTTCCATACAAAAATGGTTGACACAGTGGTCACAATAATCGCAGTTATCCGGATTCCATTGCCCTACACCTACATAGCCGCTCGGCCAGGCAGCACTACAGTTACATTTAGTTGGTACTGGCCATATGAGGCAACCATCAGTTATCGGCGCATAATTTCCTCCGCCCATCAAAGTGCCCTTTACGGCACTAAACTTGTTGTTCTGAAGTACTTTGGTTACACCATAGCTATAATTTTTCAGAATCTTACCGTTCCAGTCTTTTACAACAATTCTTCCTTCAAAACTGTTCCTATTACCCTTAAGCCAGTTCAATGTAGGTTTTAGGCTTATCCATTCCGCATGTACACTCTGTAAGCTGTCCTTGTACATCAGAAGATAGTTAAGGCTAGAATAGGGAACATATTCCTTTGTGCTTTCATCAACAATCTTACGGGCATTTCCAAAATCAATCGGAATTTTTACCGCGGTACCCGTTGAAATTAATTTTTGATAAGCGTTATCCCACAGTGGCTGTTTATTGTAAAGGATATCTTCAATTTTCAGCATTTCAGTTCCTCCCACTACATTGGGTGTACCCATCAGTTTTTTTGATTTTGACAGCTGCTTTAGGTTTGCATCAAAATATTGCCTGGCTTCGGCAAAAGATAGAGCGTTTTTTAAGATAGGTGAATTAGGCTGTAACAGATCCTTTTTACAGCTTTGTGCCAAGAATAGGCAAAGTACAATTAGGCAAGCCATTGCTCTGCCTTTAATGAGAGTTAATTTGTTCATCGCTAATTTAAATTTTTAATAGTGAGAGGGATGATATTGCAAACATAAAGCAATAGGATTGTTACTTAAAGTCAGCTGATTAAATTTTACACCAAAATTATTGTCATACCATTCTTAAGCTTTTATCAATGATTCAAACCGGTTTTTTTACATGTAATATAATATCTAAAGTAAATATGCTGGGTTCAGGATCATAATTGAAAATGATTAAATGGAACTAAT
The DNA here is from genome assembly GCF_052045595.1 of Pedobacter sp. 22163. Classification (NCBI taxonomy): domain Bacteria; kingdom Pseudomonadati; phylum Bacteroidota; class Sphingobacteriia; order Sphingobacteriales; family Sphingobacteriaceae; genus Pedobacter; species Pedobacter sp. 22163. Next base: position 76,665 of record NZ_JBQEPM010000003.1, read on the forward strand.
GTATAATAATAGACTGCTAAATTATTTACTTAAAAGGGGCTGTCCGAAAAGGTCGAACAGCCCCTTTTTTATTCGGGTACCTAATGGAAAAATTTTTCGTACTACGATTCTCAGAGTTAGATTTTCCTTTTTGGGTACCCTCTTAATCAAACAATTATAGGAAGGTATTAGAGCTATACTTACAACTTCATTCTTGTAAAGGTTAGCGCTAGAATATGTTTACGCTGAGGGTGATCAATATTTAAAGATGCCTTAATATAACTTTTAACACCTAATACAGTATCGATCAAGCCGATTTGTTCTGTATGAAAGATATTAAATCGGTTCCTACGTGCATCATCAACTGGTGTCTTAGCAATCGCAACAGCTGTTATATTGCTCTCCATACTCGCTAGTAGGGTTTGGAAAGAGACTATACTGATATCCTCTTGAGTAGGTTCGTAAACTTTACTCGTGGTTAGCACATCAATGTATTGTTTGAGATTCTCCACTCTATTGTCGTATGACACCCTCGATTTAGACGGGCCGGCGGCACCATCAGTAGATATACTATTTTTCCCAATACCTCTTAAACGATCAGCAAGTGTTTTAGCTGTTTGTAGCTCGGCGGGATTATCCATAGCTGCCTTTAAATAATTATAACTTCTGGTAATTAATGCATTTAAAGATTTGAAGATGAATTCTTGTTCATCGACAGCTTTACTGTAAACGGGCAAAACCAAACTTAGAGCACGGGTAGCATCGTCTGCATTTTTCGATAAGAGTTCTAAGGCTTCTACTGAGAGTTTGGGCTTGGGTGGATTATAGTCATCCCCAAGGGTTTTTAAACGGATAATTAAATCTTTTAAATTGGCTGCTTTTTTTGCATAGCCACTTTCTGAGTTCGCCATAAGCTTTTCAAATTTAGGTAGGTTTTTAGTTAATTGTAAGAGAATATTAAGTTTAAAATCATCCTCTATAAATGTAGTAGACAAAACTTTGCCTAAATTTTCTCATTTGGGAATCTTAAAACAGAAAGCAAAAATGCCTACTATCAAATTTTCGATTGAAACCCTTTCAAATGGTTCAAAAACCCTGATTTAAGCTTTAATGCTTAGGTGAAAAATAACTTCTGCGACATTATATGTGTGTGAATAAAACTGTAGAGGTTTTTGCCGTATTCCCCATTTCGCACGGCCTTTGTGGAATTACTTCCTCATATTTTTATTATTTCTACATTAAGGCTTTTGTTAAAATGTAAAGCTTAATTACCATTTGCCTTGGCAATGGGCAATTGTTGTAAAGCCACTGCAGTACTGCTTAAATAAGCGAAGTAAATAGATCATTTGTTTTGGGCTTAAATAATTGGTAACGCAAAAATTAGTCAATCGTTTGCGCTGTTATTTATGTTGTAATGCTCATTTGCTTGTTCTACTTTTAAAGAATACAAAGCAACAAAACCGTAAAGAACCAGTACGAATGCGTAGCCGTTTGCTTACAAAAACACTTGTTTCAGGGCTGTTAATAACCTTAGCTATTAATAGCAGGGGCCAAAAAGAAAACACCTTTGCAAGAGGTGCCGAATCTTTTGAGCTTAATGGCAAGCCATATGCAATACGCTGTAGTGAAATACATTTTGCCCGTATGCCAAAAGCCGGGTGGAAACAACGTTTGCAAATGGCCAAAGCAAGGGGTTTAAATACGGTTTGTGCTTACTTATTTGGAACATGCAAGAAAAACAGCCCGATCAGTAACCTGGGCCAAAAAATTTTTAAAAGCGTTTAGGCTTGTTAATGCGCTGTAAGTGAGAGGAATTTGGTGCGAAAAAGTGCGAAAGAATAGCTAGTAAAACGTTTGTTCAGTATTAACCGGATTAATTAAAAAAACTAAACAATAAATATTAAATAACACAAATGGAACGTAGAGATTTTATCAAAAATGGTGCATTTACGGCTGCTGGTTTAACCATCCTGCCAACCGGAAGTTTATTTGCATCATCAGACAGTGGAAAAGTAAGAGTAGGCTATATCGGTGTGGGTGCACGTGGTATGAGCCATATTTCTGAGGGGGCCTTAAGAGACGATGTAGAAATTGTTGCAATTTGCGATACCCAGGAAAGTTCACTTAAAATCTGTCGTAATTTTATTGCGAAAAAAGGTAGACCAGCAGCAACAGAATATACCGGCGGCTTAGATGCTTATAAAAAACTTTTAGACCGTAAAGATATTGATGCTGTAATTATAGCAACACCATGGCAGTTTCACCGCGACCAGGCAGTTGATGCCATGAAAGCCGGAAAGTATGTAGGTTGCGAGGTAATTGCAGGTTTAAGTGTGCAAGATCACTGGGATATTGTAAACACTTCAGAAAAAACAGGCATGCCTTACATGACCTTAGAGAACGTTTGTTACCGTAGAGATGTAATGGCGGCTTTAAACATGGTTAGACAGGGCCTTTTTGGCGAATTGGTGCACCTTGAAGGTGGCTACCAACATAACTTAAGAAACGTACTTTTTAACAACGGTAAAGATTATTATGGCGGTGGGGTAGAGTTTGGGCCAAAAGCATTGAGCGAGGCACAATGGCGTACGCAGTTCAACATCGATCAGGATGGCGATTTATATCCAACCCACGGTGTTGGCCCTTTAATGCAATATGCTAACATTAATAGAGGAAACAGTTTCACCAGCCTGGTATCTTTCAGTTCTAAAGCCAGAGGTTTGGCTGCTTACGTAGAAGAGCTTTCTCCTGGCCATCCTAATGCTAAAATTAACTATAAAAATGGTGATGTTACCACTACGATGATCAACTGTGCAAACGGCGAAACGGTATTGTTAAGTCACGATACGCACTTGCCCAGGCCATATTCTATCGGTTTCAGGGTGCAGGGAACAAAAGGTCTTTGGATGGATGTAAACAAATCGGTGCACATTGAGCATAAATCGAAAGATCATGCCTGGGATAAAGCTGACGAATGGTTTGCTAAATACGATCACCCACTTTGGAAAAAGTATGAAGCAGAAGCTGTAGGCGCCGGTCACGGCGGTATGGATTGGTTTGTATTTAATGGATTTATCCAGGCGGTAAAACAGAAGAAACAAACACCTATTGATGTATATGATTCAGTTACAATGAGTGTAATTATGCCACTTTCTACCAAATCGTTAAAAGAAGGAAATATGCCACAAAAATTCCCTGATTTTACAAAAGGAAAATGGAAAGATCGCAAAAATACTTTCGCTTTAGACGATAGCGGCTTTTAGTCTCGTTTGCGGGTAATGCTTATGGCTTACCCGCATAATTTAACAAGCAACTTTATGCAGGTTGATCAAATGGTTTGCCTGAAACAATTTTTATTCAAATATATATTAACATCTTATGTTTCAAGCAGTTTTAGGTGCTTATGGACTTAACGCAGAAAAATTTAAAATTGAACCTTTCGGCTCGGGCTTAATTAACCATACCTGGAAAGTTTACGATGAGGCACTAGCCTATATCTTGCAGGAGGTAAATACGGAGGTTTTTCGCCAGCCTCAAAATATTGCTCAAAATATTGAGACAATAAAAAAATATCTTGATCAAACAGCCCCTAAATATTTATTTGTTGCCCCAATTACGGCTACAAATGGAGATGATTTTGTGGTAATTGACGATCATTTTTACAGGATTTTTCCATTTGTGGAAAATTCTTGCTCTGTTGATTTCGTACAGGAGCCTGAGCAGGCTTATCACGCTGCTAAGCAGTTTGGTAAATTTACCAGGATGCTTTGTGCCTTCAACGTACAAAAATTAAAACCTACTATCGAAGATTTTCATAACCTGCCTTTACGTGTAGAGCAGTTTAAAAAAGCTTTAGAACAAGCTAGCGACCATAGGATTAGTAAGGCAAAGTTTGCTATAAAAGAGATTATCAGACATTACGATATAGAAGAGCAGTACGTGCACATGGTAGATAGTGCTGCGCTTAATTTACGTGTTGTACACCACGATACCAAAATTAGCAATGTACTGTTACAGACCGAAACTGGGGTAGGCTTGTGTGTAATCGATTTGGATACCGTAATGCCCGGATACTTTATCAGTGATGTGGGCGATATGATGCGTACTTATCTCTCAGAAGCCAATGAAGAGGAAAAGGATTTTAGTAAAATAGCCATCAGAGAAGATGTTTTTGCCGCAATACATAAAGGCTACATGGAAGAAATGGACCAGGTTTTGGCCTTTACCGAAAAACAGTTCTTTATTTATTCGGGTAAATTTATGATTTACATGCAAGCGGTAAGGTTTATAGCCGATTTCTTAAACGGCGATATTTACTATAAAACAAATTATCCTGAGCACAACTTGGTGAGGGGGTTAAATCAGATCGATTTATTGAATAAGTACATTGCCAAAGAATCGAAATTTGAAGAGATTATTAAGAAAATTAATAAAAGTAGAGTAAGCGACTCTAAAACAATATTCAACTAATAAGGTAAAGGTAAGGTGTTCGGTTTTTATGCTTCATCGTTTGGGCTGGACATCCTTTTTACCTTTAGTAAGCGCCAATGGTATGATGTAATAAGTGGTCATCTTTCCAGCGCAAATCTATCATGTGGACACATCTTTTAATAATAGTTTTAGGCGTTTTGCTAGCTTCCTTTAATAAACCACTTCTTATACCGAAGAACGCCGTCAATCCCAAGTGGCTGGAAATCAAAAAAACAGGTGCAGAAAAGAACAAATAGTACTTCCAAGCCTTAAACGCAGTGGTTTTGTGTTCATTCGCGTTGAATTAAAGCTTTTAAGGGTATTGAACACAAAACAAAGTGCTGCTGTTTTTTTGATAAGCGTGGGTGGTGAGAAGCCACCTTGCCGGATTGACAAAGCGTTTTGGGTACTTTGGCGCTCCAAAGTACAATGCCTCCGCGGCATAGAGCGGAAGAAATAATATCAAACTAATTGCTCAAAATAGCTTTATTTTAACAAATAAAGCGCAAACGTTTGTTAATGTATTTGGGTAGAGAAAATTATGCTACAAATTACAGAAAGGCTAAATGGAAGTCATTAAACTCTTTGTTGCTGGCCAATTATTTCACAATAATCTTCTTCATCAGCTTCAGAAGCGCTTAGTTGATTGGTTTTAAATACCCAATACTTCATTAACGGATAATTAAAACCATAAGAAACAACACTATCAATTAGGAGCCTGCCCAGTTTATAATCCAGATTTAAACTTCGGTGCAATAAGTATGTACCTGCTGATTTTAATGAGATGCTGCCCAAAACCACGGTAAAAAAGCGGATTAGCTGTCCGCTTGTAGAGCTGCAATAACCATCGTTACTTTTAAATGCCCAGAAACGGTTAATGCAAAAGTTAACAATCCCACCCATGGTGCCAGAAATCAAGATCGAAATGGTAAAATGAATATGCAACCATTCGGTTAGTAATATCATTAACCCATAATCGGTAACACCACCAGAAAAGGCAGATACCTGCGCTTTGAGGAAAAGTTTAACAGATGCCCAGGTCATTATTTCTTCTCCTCCTCATCTTTAGCGTCGCCCGCTTTTAAAAGTTTAAATGTATCGATAATATTGATCACCAATAACAGCGACACCATAGCAATTGCGAAATAAGTAATGGCACCTGTAAATAAGGTTTCGGCAATTAAGATAAGCGAAATAATTACGCGTAATTCCGTCGGACCTAAATAGCCGGAATCGATCTGATAAAAGCCTGTAATTTTATAGCGCAGTTGAGAAATAATCATAGACCAACCGTACAATACCACAAAAAGAAATGCGAAAATCTGTGTGCCGCCATCCGCGTAATAATAATAGCCCAAACCGATCAGAATAATGCTGAGCCAATCCATCACAATATCGAGTGCAAAGCCATACCACTTACGGGGGATTTTGCGAAAATACGCCAATCGGCCATCGAGCGAATCACCAAGCCAGTTGATCATAAAACCTAAAATTCCGATCAACAAATAACTTTTTGCATAAAAACCAGCCAGAATAAAGCTTGAAAAAACAATCAGCGATCCAAACATGCCAATCCCAGTCATCACATTGGGCGTAATCCACTTAGGGACTCTTTGAAGCAAAAAAAGGATCAGCCCTTGTTCGCCTTTTCTTAAAATATTTGTCCTTTCACGGTCTGCAAATACCCTTTTGCCATCTAAATGGCCTTCTTTTAGTTTAATAATAGCCTCCAATTTAAGTGCCAGCCAAAATTACGCCAAAGAGAATGGCTGTTTCTGGCCGGTAAAATTTTAAACTGATCTTCTTCGGAATACCTTTAGAATAATCAGTTATTCGTTTTAACTTCCCCGATCTAACCAGGTAAGTAAACAATAGGGCAAATAACATAAATTTATTTTACAATTCCGGCGAAGCGCTGATAAAATACTGTTGGACTATTCTCATTTTTTGGGGCATATTTGCCAGCGATGATAGGTACGTAAATTACACGCCTCCTGCTTTCCTCACCACGTATGGCCGATTCTGCTACCCTGTGCCACAGTCTTCCATCGTGAATGGTTAAATCTCCTGCTTCGGGTAATATCGATACCTCTTCGGCATCTGGTTTATTATCAAGGAAATATTTTTTGCGAAAGAGCATCTGGTAAATACTTTGTTTATGCGTGCCAGGGATAATTTTTAATCCACCATTTTCAGGCTTTAAGGTACTCAAGTGGATGCCTACATTCAGCATCGGGTTTAGTTTAGCACCATAAAAAATATCCCTTAAACCATCCGTATGCCAGCCCATTTTACTGAATTTGCTTTTTGGTCCGTTAATGTAGTGGTTAAACACCATGCCGTCTTTTTCTTCGGTACCTAAACGCGCTCCATCGCCAGCCAATTGAAGCAATGCGTTAAAACGTGGATCTAATAGGAGACCACTTAGCGTTTGATGCTGTTGGTTAATAAAGGCAAAACGTTGTACAATCGCTGAACCATCAAGATCTTTTCCGTATTTAATTGGCACGCCGTTTATTTTTTTAATATCTTCCTGTATCCATTTTTGTTCTACTTGTTTAGAAGCATCGATAATGGAAGAAACCGTTTCGGGTTTGATGAAATTTTTGAAATGGATAAACCCATTTGTGTTAAAAAAATCAAGCTGTTCTTGCGTTAATTTTTCAAATAAGGTAAAGGTTGGATACGAAGTGGCCATGTGTAAAAATTTAAAAGATTTAAGGAAAAAGGATAAATTGGAGATAGCGTTATGCGCAGCAACAGCACATTCGCATTGGCGAGTGGTTCGGTACTGAAGGAAAATAAAACATGTTTGTTTTATTTGACATAGTCTATAGAATTAGTAGTATTTAATACAAACGTAACATATTTTTAATATTCCAAAGAATTTTATTTGAATTTTTTTAAATATTTTTTTCTGATATCCGTGGTGTTAGGTGTTACCATCTGACACTCAGCTTTATTTTCGGGCGTGCAATCGGATAGGAATGTGTAAATAAAGACTACTGGAGCCGTTTTTATCATAATTTTATCCGTGGTTGGATGTTCCATCCGACACTCATACATCGACAATAATAATCCATGAAAATGAGGTGTGCGATCAGTCAGATAGTAACATCTAACTGCACAGCCTAGAGGTGTTGGATGTTACCATCCGACACTCAGCTTTATTTTAAATGAACTAGATCTTTTATTATTGGAGCGCAATTGCAGTAATCAGAGGTTACTTTGTTCCCATGTTTCGCTTTACGCTTTCCTGAAAGTTCGGGATACCTCCTTGCTGCAGGGTAACGCTGCACCCGCGGCTAGATGGCCTAAACAGTATTTCATTTTGAGGGTTGCATAGTGTACCCACCTTTGTTCCTAAACCCGAATGTAATGAAAAGCCCGTAAACGAGGAACGAGTGCGGACTTGGAATGGAATGCGGGACTGAAGCTGCCAAGCATGCAGAACTGCTCATTTTCAAATCAATTTACAAGCTATGCCTATTTATCCGTGGTGTCGGATGTTACCATCCGATACACATAAACCAATCATGATAATTCGTAAAAACAAACTATACGATCAGTCAGATGGTAACATCCGACTGCAGAGCCATGAGCTTATATGCCGTTACGCCCCAGACTTCGAACCTCCGACCCCAGACCTTTTAAGTCTTATAAATTCCTGCGGCCATTTTTTCGATAAATCCCTTTGGCAAGATCCTATTGGCATAAACACTGATGATATTGGTGAAACCCGGAATAATTTCAGATTTTTTGGCAAACATTCCTTTCAATGCGATTTCAGCTACCTCAACAGGCCTCATATTAAACTTTTCGGCCATTTTATTAAAGGCGTCCAGTCCTGCCCGGTGGGCAAAACCTGTATCAACAGGGCCTGGGCTCAAACAGCTTACCGAAACTGGACCATCTTTAAGCTCGAACCTCAAAGCCCTTGTAAAAGATAAAATAAAAGCTTTGGTTGCCGAATAAATAGCCAGGGTTGGTACCGCCTGGTAAGCTGCAGTACTGCAAACGTTAAGTATATAAGCCTTTTTTTCTGTTGAAAGGATTGGAAGCAATAAATGGCATAATGAAGTTACCGTAATCATGTTTAATTGACACATTTCTAACTGGGCACTTAAATCCAGTTCTTCAAATTTCCCCCACAATCCATAACCTGCATTATTAATCAGGATATTAATGCCGTAATTCTTTTCTGTTATCCAATTGTATACTGCTTTTGGGGCTTGAGCCTGGCTAAGATCAATTGATAAGATATCTACTTCAACATTATATTGGTTTTTAATCTCCGTTTGTAATGCAATCAATTCGTTAGCTGAACGTGCAATAAGCAACAAGTTGATTTTTCTCCTGGCCAGCGCAATGGCCATAGATTTTCCTATGCCTTTACTGGCTCCGGTTATCAGTGCGTACTTCATCTTTGTTTCCAACATTTTTTACTTCAAACGGTTTAACGCAAATATCAAATAAATTAAATCTTATGCCTTATTTATTTTAAAATGATGAATGATTAAACACCAAATAGATATCTTTTTTGAGTTATTATTTTTAACAAGTCTAAATAATGCTAGCTTTGCCGAAATTTAGATATTGCATGAAACACCATTACATAAAATTTTTCGCCACTGCGCTTATCATATTATCTACAGTTACCCTCTTTGCACAAACAGGGAGGGGAACACTTAGTGGAAAAGTTGTCGACTCGTTAGGGAACAGCATACCCTTTGCCAACATACAGGTTAAAAAGCAAAATCTTAAAACCACTTCAGGCAAAACCGGTGCATTTAAGTTAACGGATATTCCTGCAGGAAATCAGCAGGTCAGGGTTTCGATTACAGGTTATGATCAATTGGAACAGGCCGTATCGGTTACTGCAAATGATACCACTCAGGTAACTTTTGTTTTAAAGGAGCAGCACTCAGAATTAAATGATGTGATTGTTTCGGCAAGTAGACGACCTGAATCTTTGTCGCAAACACCTTCTTCGGTAACGGTGCTTACAGCAAAGGAATTGAATACACAATCTGCAATCAGTCCGAATTTAGCTAATATCCTTTCATACAGCGTACCCGGATTGGGTTTTTCTACCAATCAAACAGGTAACTCTGGCCAGACTTTGCGCGGTAGAAATGTTTTGGTATTAATTGATGGTATTCCGCAATCTACTCCGTTAAGGGCAGGCGGAAGGGATATCCGCAGTATCGATCCTTCGGTTATAGAGCGTGTTGAAGTGATTAAAGGTGCCACCGCCATTTATGGTAATGGCGCAGAAGGCGGTTTGATTAATTACATTACTAAAAAAGCCGATAAAGGAAAATCATTCGGAGGTTATTCTCAAGCCGGAATTACAGGAAACTTAAAAGGGGATAGCACCATAGGCTACCGCTTTTCGCAACAGCTTTACGGCAAAACAGGTAAGTTCGATTATCTGGTAAGTGGTATGTTCGAAAAAACCGGCGTTTTCCGCGATGCTGAAGGCTTGGTAATTTCACCTGAGTATGGTTTAGGTGAGACTAAATCTTACAATGGCTTTGTAAAACTGGGGTATAACTTTACTCCAAAACAGCGTTTGCAGGTGATGTATAATTATTTTAGCTCCAGGCAGCATTCTAAATATTTAACCAAGGAAGGTGTTTATGGTCAATCGCCGGCTATTGGCATTTATGGAACAAGATTGGGTGAAGATGAAGGAACAAGATTTAACCATAATGCTAATTTACAATATACCAATCAGCAGATTTTCGGTAAAACAGATTTAACGGCCAATGTATATTATCAGGACTTTTATACCATTTATTCTAATTCAGCGTCATTTTTCGGGAGTGGCCAATCGGCTATTACTTCAACAAAAAAGGGGGCAAGGCTAAACCTGAATACACCTTTTAACATTGCAGATCGGGTACCAATGCAATTGAACTATGGTTTGGATTTAATGAACGATAAAACTGCTCAAAGCTTAACCGATGGCCGTTTATGGGTACCTAATATGAATATGGTAAATTTTGCACCTTACTTACAGGCTTCTGCAACTTTCATTAATGATTTAACCATAAAAGGAGGTTTAAGGGTAGAAAATATTAACATTGACGTAGACGATTTTAATACCCTGGCTACCGGTGCAAATGGTGCAGGAAGTATAGCGGTGCAGGGCGGTAAATTAAATTATAATGCTTTGGTGTTTAATGCTGGCGCACGTTATTCGAAATTCAAGTTTTTTAACCCTTTTATCAGTTATGCACAGTCGTTCTCGGTGTTTGAGCTGGGTAGGGTGTTAAGGGCAGCAAAAAGCAATACCTTATCGCAGTTAGAAACTAAACCAATCATTGTAAACAATTACGAAGCTGGTTTTAGCAGTACCGTAGGTAAACTGAATTTCAGCGCTGCTTATTATTACAGCACGTCTAAACTGGGTGCCAATCTTTTAGAGGTTAATGGAACTTACATCTCGCAACGTATTCCAGAGCGTGTATATGGATTTGAAATCCAGGCTGATTATCAGGTTCTACGCGACTTGAGCATCGGTGGTAATTACGCACAGGTAGAAGGAAAAGGCGATGTAGATGATGATGGCAATTTTAACGGAGAGAAAGATGTATATTTAAACACAACCCGTATCCCGCCATCAAAAACCACCGTTTACCTTAAATATTCAGGCATTAAAAACTTAAGTTTAGATGTAAACTGGATGCGTGTAGGAAATCGCGACCGCTTTAAAACCAATGCGGCAGGTAAATATTTAATTGGCGAAGGTCCGGTAAAAGCATTCAACTTATTTAATGTTGCAGCAGTATACCAGGTTACGGAACCTTTAAAACTATCGTTAGGTGTAGAGAATTTATTGAATAAAGTTTATTATCCTGCCATTTCTCAGTTTTATGGTAGCAATGTGAATTATGTAAGAGGGAATGGGCGCCGATTTAACCTATCATTAGGCTACGCTTTTTAGACAATGAAGAACAGGAATTTTAAAAATACCATCAGGAACATTCATCTCTGGCTCGGCCTGGCGACTGGCCTGGTGGTATTTATTATTAGTGTAACTGGTGCGCTGTATATCTTTGAAGAAGAAATCAGAGATTTTACACAAAAAGATTTCCGCTATGTAGGGCTTCAACAGAAGCCTTTTGTAGGTTTAGATCATATCATTTCAAACTTCGAAAAGTTATCACCCAAAGATCAGTTAAGGTTGATCAGAATTGAAGATGGGTTCTCAAATGCTACGGTAGAGATTACCACCAAAAAGGGCATTGTTTACTATTTTAACCCTTACAATGCAGCTTTGATAAAAAAGGGTGGCGAAGATTGGCTTCAAGTTGTAGAGCGTATTCATACCTCCCTGTTGCTGGGAAAAACAGGAAAGTTTATCATGCAATGGTCGGTGGTTATTTTTGTGCTAATGCTGATAACAGGACTGGTGCTTTGGTTTCCTGGTCAAATGCGATTATTAAAACAATCTTTAACCATTAAAAGAAAAGCCTCTTTTAAACGGCTAAATTACGATTTGCACAACGTACTGGGCTTTTATGCATCAGTTGTGCTATTGGTTACTGCTTTGAGTGGTTTGTATTTTGCTTTTAAGGAGGTGAAAAATGCAGCTAGCTTTTTTACCGGGAGCAAATTGGGGCAAGGCAAATCCATCGTTTTAGCCAAACCTATACAGATCGATTCGGTACCTTTACGTTACAATAAAATTTATACTGAAGCTAAAATTAAATACCCTGGAGCTATTTCCACTAGTTTTTCGCTGCGTGGTAAAGGTGAACTGCGGTTAAGAATGATTTATCCCTACCGCTGGGCACGCAACCAGAATACATTTTTTTATGAAGAAGCTACAGGCGCAATGATCAGGGCTAAACTGTATAAAGATTTTAATGGGGCCGATTTAATAGAAGCCACCAATTATGATCTGCACACGGGCAGACTTTTGGGCCTTCCGAATAAAATTCTTTCTTTTTTAGCAGCTTTGGTTGCAGCAAGTTTGCCAATTACTGGTTTTATCATCTGGTGGAAGAAAAGGAAAAAGCCCAGGAAAGCTAAACCCCTTCTGACCTCAAGGTAAATCGAAATCCAAGTCGCAGTGGGACCAGTTCTGTATTAAAACTTAAAGTCATTTAATAAATTGCTCTGCATATGCTTTAAGCTGGTTCAGTCCCGATTGACAGAATTCCCGTTGCATGGTCAAATCAAGGTTTGCAACAGGTTCAAAGATTTCGGTAACTGTAACGGGATTATTTCCTGTAAAGGTGATCAGGCTTTTCCGCTTATCGTCTAATGTGTAAGCAATTCGCTCATGTTCAATAATTTCAGTATAAGTTCCGCTAAAATCAAAATTTTCGGTTCCGTCTTTTTTAGCCATAACGTATAAAAAACCACCTCCTTCTATCAGGTTATTTTCAATTTTCTTATTGATCCATTCATCTGATGGAGCATTCCACTTGGCAATATGTTCAGGCTCATTCCAGATTTTCCAAATCAGACTAATGGGTTTATATATCTGAATACTGGCAGTTAAAGTATTCTTAAAATCCATGGCGCTTTAATTTTTTATAAAAATAACTGCTTGTACGTACAATTAAATGGTCATTAAAGACAAATTTAGAGGTGATTTGAGCAGGGATTTAAAAGAACCTAAAATAAAAAACAGCCATTTTTATATCTGTTTTTCAGACTTAGGGTGTATGATTATCTAGATGAAGCAAACAAAAATTGCATCATTGGTGTACTTATAGTTCCTCTAACACGGGAGTAATTGGAAAGGGGTAAACATGGATGTGGTTACCCTTTTCTCTTTTAACAACATTTTAAACAGCTAACTTGTTTAGTTCATTTTGTTCAATATTCTTTGTCTGAATCCTAAATTAACAACAATTGTTTTACAACAAAGAACAAAAGAGAAGACACATTAGACCATGCTTAATTGGTTTCAACAGCCATTTAACATCTCCATTTTTCATCCCTCCATATTTTTTGTACCCTTGTAAAAAAAATAAAAATGGAGAAACCACTTGTTAATATAACTTATTGCCCTAAATGCGGCTGGATGTTGCGTTCGGCTTACATGGCACAAGAAATTTTAACCACTTTTGTTGATGAAGTAAAAGGCGTAGTTTTAATGCCGAGTGAAACATCGGGCGTTTTTACCATTCATGTTGGCGAGAAACTAATTTTCGATAGAAAGCAGATGCAACGCTTTCCCGAAATTAAAGAATTAAAACAGCTTATTCGTGATGAAGTGAATCCAACCATGAACCTTGGACACTCTGATGTTAAATAGTAAACATTTAAGTTTAAAATCTAAATAATTGACCGATAGTTGGTAGGCTACATGATCATCTCAGTCGCGAATAGGATTTTGTAAATTGTTATCTTAAAGCCAAGATCAGTTTGCCTGATTTGATTCTGAAATAGTAGGTTAAAGAAGTTCTGCTTCTTAAAACTTCAATGGTTTTAATGGCGCCAGAACTGCCCCATGTGTCAGAAATAAGATCACCAACTTTCAGTTGTTCCAGCCTATGGATGGGAGTCAATGCATCAATAAGTGTCATAGTAACAAAAATAAGCCAATATATTTTTTTTAGATGGGACTTTTGTTTCAAAATATACATTTCACGTTTATGTGTAATGATAAATACCACGGTTTATGTCTGTAAATGAGTAGGTGTTGTAGGCTGAATTATTAAAATGTAGGTGGAATAACATCAAGATAGGACAGCGCTGTTTTAATGTAGGAGAAATATTACGATTTTTACTATTTAATCCTAAACAATAGCCAATAGCTGAGTTTTAGGAAAATATGTATATTCGTTTCCTGCCATGCATACCACGGTACGGTTTCTCTATGTTCCTTATTCAGAAAAAAACTGCTTGCTTCATATTTTTTTTATGGATGGGCGCAGTTGTTTGTTTTGCCCAGTCTACAGCTATCCGCCTTAAATATTTGGGTGTAGAAAGTGGCCTGTCTAATAATGTGGTAAACTCTTTGTATTTAGATCATTTTGGGTTTATGTGGATGGGTACCTATGATGGATTAAACCGTTACGATGGCTATCATTTTAAGGTTTTTAGAAATGGCTGGGGAGATGAACATTCATTGGTAAATAACCATATTACGGTACTGAATGGTGATGCGAAAAACAAGGTTTGGGTAGGGACGCAAAAGGGCGTTTCTTACTATGATTACGCCGATTCCAAGTTTCATCAATTAATTTATCTAGACAAGGGAAGAAAAAATGAAGTAAGTTATGCCATTAATTCCATTGCAATAAGTAAAGCTTTAGCTGTTTATGTAGCTACAGAAGAAAAAGGCCTGTTTATGCTCGGAAAGAATAGCAGCATAGCAGAACGGATCCCATTTGGCAAAAACTTTGATTTTACTGTAAAGGCTTTATATGTTGATGAACAAGAAACCCTATGGCTCTTTATAAAAGATGTAGGGCTTTGCAGATATGATCATGATAAACATAGACTTCGATTAGTAACTGCCGCTGTACGCTCAGTAACATGCATTACAAAAGGCACTAACCAAACACTCTGGGTTGGAACAGAGCACGGACTTTTTCAATTTGATAAAGCCAATAATAGCCTCACCAGGTTTAACCAGCATTTAAGCAATGAGAATATTATGAGTTTGTTGTTTGATCGGCAACAAAAACTCTGGATTTCGACTGATGGGGGAGGAATTGCTGTTTACAATACAAAAAATCAAAAAACAAATTACCTATCTGCAGGAAAAGAAAAAGGCTTATTGAGCAGTAATTCTGTCGCCCAGGTTTACGAAGACCGCGAATCCAGAAAGTGGATCGCAACCTTACGTGGTGGGGTTAACATCGTCGATCCGGAAAATGAGCAGTTTACCACCATTAAACATGATCCATTAAAAAGCAATTCCTTAATTAATAATTTTGTACTCTCCTTTAGCGAAGATGAAAACAAAAACATTTGGATCGGGACTGATGGGGGTGGTTTAAGTGTTTGGAACAGAAAGCAAAATACTTTTGCTAATTATGCCAAAACCAGCGATCCAAACGCTCTAACCAGTAATTTCGTTACCAGTATTTTAAGCGATGCAGATCACAACGTTTGGGTGGCCAGTTTTAGTGGCGGGATAGATCGGTTTAATAAAACAACTGGGAAATTTGTTCACTATAACTGTTATAATACCTTTAAAGGCGTTGATGATATTAATATTTGGAAGCTTTATCAAGATAAACAGCAAAATATTTGGGTAGGTACCACAAAAGGTGGTGCATTGTATCGTTACAATAAAGGCGCCGATAAATTCGAGCTTTTTGACCATAAACTAAAAGATATCCACAGCTTGTTCCAGGATTCGAAAGGTAGACTTTGGGCAGGGAATTATACCGAACTGATCGAAATCGATCCAATAAACAAAAAGCATAGCTATACGAAGATCAACTTTGCCATTAGAGCCATCCAGGAAGATTTTCATCATCGAATATGGATCGGTACCGAGGGCGGAGGTTTATTGCTTTTTGATCCGGAAACCAAAAAAATAAAGCGATACATCCAGAGTGATGGATTGCCAAGTAATTCGGTGCTCAATATCCTTCAGGATGCTCAAGGTAATTTATGGTGTAGTACCTACAATGGTTTATCAAAATTTGATGTTACACATAATAGCTTTAAAAACTATTATGCCACCGATGGCTTACAAAGCAATCAGTTTAATTATAATGCTGCATTAAAACTTGCAAACGGTAACTTTTTGTTTGGTGGAATTGGTGGCTTCAACTTGTTTTCGCCCGATAGCATTAAGAAAAACAAACGGATACCAAAAATGGTGCTGACCGATTTTAGGATCAATAATATTCCGCTCGATCAGGATTCTGGTTATAACGATATCTCTGTTGTTAATTTGGCACGCATAGAAATTCCATTTAGTGCTGCGGTGATTTCTATAGATTATGCAGCAATAGAATTCTCTTTTCAGGATCAGATTTCTTACGCCTATTACCTCGAAGGTTGGGATAGAGACTGGAATTATGTAAACAAACTAAGCACAGCCTATTATTCCAGGTTAAATGAAGGTGAGTATAAACTGCACATTAAAAGTACAGATACCGAAGGTGCCTGGAGCAACAATGAAAAGATTGTAATAATTAAGATTTTACCCCCTTGGTACCGCACCTGGTGTGCCTATACCATTTACATTATTATAGGATCTTCCCTGTTTTATCTTTTTCAGACCTATCGCAACCGCCAGAGAAGATTAAAACACGAGGTAGAGATTACCAATCTTAAAATGGAGCGTGAAAAAGACCTGAATGAGAAAAAACTGAATTTCTTTACCAATATTTCGCACGAGCTGAGAACGCCATTAACCTTAATTGTTAATCCGATTAAAGATATTATCCATAAGAAAGACCCAGGGCAAGAGAAAAACGATTTAAATATTGTTTACCGTAATTCGAGGCGTTTGTTAAGCCTGGTAGATCAATTACTATTATTTAGAAAAACGGAGAGTGAGAACGACGCCTTGAAGATTGTGAGGATCAACCTCTACAAATTTACAAACGAGATTTTCCTCTGCTTTAATTATTTGGCAAAGCAGAACCATATCGAATATACTTTTGAGTGCGAGGAAGAAGAATTGGATATTTATGCAGATAAAGACAAACTCGAAATTGTTTTCTTTAACCTGCTTTCTAATGCACTTAAATTTACCCCAAAAGGCGGTTTTGTGAAATTTAGTGTTAAAACCCTCGGTATGCGGGTACAGATTGAGGTGAGCGATAGTGGTCCGGGCATACCGGCGCATGTGGGTGAAAAGCTGTTCGATAAATTTTATAAGGTAATGTCGAACGAATCGCTGAAGATGGGTTTCGGTATTGGTCTTTACCTGGCCAAAAACTTTGTAGAATTGCATAAAGGGAAAATTTCGTTCCGCTCCAATCAGGGGATGGGAACCATATTTTTGATCGATATTCCGGTTGGGGAACCAAACCTGCAGCAAAGTGGTGTTTTCCAAAACGAATTAACTTATGTAAACGAGCTCATTGCGCAAGAGGAAGAAGCAGAAAATAACGATGCCGAGAATGTGGGCAACCTCGAATTGCTCATTTCAGATTTACACTCGATTTTGGTTATTGATGACAATCCCGAAATTATTGATTATATCAAGCATATTTTTCAGGATAATTTCAAAATTTATAAGGCTGAAAATGGTACAGATGGACTGAAACTCTGTAAAGAATATTTGCCTGATATCGTAATATCTGATGTAAATATGGATGGCCTTAACGGTATCGAACTCTGTAAGGCGATTAAGGAGGATTCTGCCTTGAGCCATATTCCGGTAATTCTGTTAACCGGCGACCCTAGTCCGGAGGTAAAACTTAAGGGAATCGAAGTTGGTGCCTACGATTTTATCAGTAAACCCTTCGATAAAGAGCTTTTTACAGCCAAAATTAATAGTATTATTAAAAACAGAACCAATCTTCAGTCTTATTTCTATAATGAAATAACCTTAAAAAGTGATGCCCATAAAGTATCCCAGGAGGATAAGGGATTTCTTCAAAAGTGCATTACCATTATAGAAGAAAACCTGATGGAAGACAGTTTTAATGTAAAAATACTGGCATCTGATCTTGGAATGAGCCATTCTAATCTCTACAAAAGGATCAAGGCCACTTCAGGCCAGTCTATAAACGGTTTTATCCGTTTTATCAGATTAAGAAAGGCTGCCGAATTGTTAATAAATACCAATTTAAATATTAACGAAGCTGCCTTTAGAGTAGGTATAAATGATAGTAAATATTTTAGAGAGCAGTTTCAAAAACTGTTTAAATTAACGCCATCAGAGTTTATTAAGAAACACCGAAAAAGTTTTCATAAATATTATAATATTAATGCCACAACATAAAAGTTACGCTATTTTAGGCTTTTAAAGGCGTTTATCTTAAAACGCCCCCTGCAAAGTATGATTTAGCCCCCTGTGTAAAGCTTAAAAATTTCGGTACTTCGGCTTTCACCAAATGTAAGAAACAGAGCAGCCTAAACCGCATAATGTATCAATCTCTAAATAAAAGTATATTTCTAATCTGTGCATTCATTGGCATTAACCTGATGAGTGTTGCACAAGAAACACAACTGAGTACTATTGCCAGTAACGGCTGGGCAAACAACTCTGTAAATACTGTTATTTTTCGTAAAAATTCTTTAATCAGCTTTAAAGATAACCAGTATACTGCTTATTATGATCAAGAACAAAATGTAGTATTGGCCAAACGCAAAATTGGCTCAACCCGTTGGATATTAGTTACCACGCCCTATAAAGGCGATGCCACCGACGCTCATAAATCAATTAGTATCATGGTAGATGGTGATGGCTTCCTTCATATTGCCTGGGGCCAGCATAATAACAATCTAAACTATGCCAAATCAGTTTCAGCAGGTTCATTAACTTTAGGGAATAAAGAAGTTATGCTTTCCGTAAAGGAAAATAAAGTCAGTTATCCTGAATTTTATAAGCTGGCCAATGGCGATCTCTTGTTTTTTTACCGCGATGGGGGCTCTGGAAATGGAAACCTGATGATAAACCGTTATAATCTGAAGACCAAGAAATGGACACGTGTACAGGATGGAATGATTGATGGCGAAGGACAGCGAAATGCATACTGGCAGGTAGCAGTAGATCAGGTTGGAACCATCCATTTATCGTGGGTGTGGCGCGAAAGCCCTGATGTAGCCAGTAACCATGATTTATGTTATGCCAAATCAACTGATGGAGGTTTAACCTGGTTAAAATCTACCAATGAAAAATATAGTCTTCCCATTACTGCCGCCAATGCAGAATATGCATTTAAAATTCCGCAAAAAAGCGAGCTGATTAACCAGACATCGATGTTTGCCGATGCCAAAGGCAAGGTATTTATTGCTGGCTATTGGCGTGGAGCGAATGAAACCGGTCCTCAGTATCACCTCGTTTTTAAAACAGATGGGAATTGGGAAGTAAGCAACCTTAATTTTAGAAAAACGGCTTTTAGCTTAAGTGGTACTGGTACAAAACAGATTCCAATTTCGCGGCCACAGATTATTGTATGGTCAAATGGCGGACATTATGCTGCAGGTTTATTGTTTAGGGATGCTGAACGTGGAAACAAGGCATCTATTGCTTTAAACGATCATCTTGGATCAGAAAACTGGAAAATTAAAGACCTTACCGAAACAAGTATGGGCGATTGGGAACCCACTTACGATACCGAACTTTGGAAAAATAAAGGGGTTTTGAGTCTGTTTATGCAAAATGTTACCCAAATAGATGGCGAAGGGAAAGCAAATCAGGCGCCAACCCAGGTACAGGTATTGGATTGGAAACCTAAAAAATAAACAGAATTACCCGGGAAATGAAACATCAATTAACAAAATATAGTATTCTTTTATTGCTGATATTTTTATCAAGTACGATAATCGCACAACCTAAAAAACGTGCTGGTCGCATGGCCGAATCAAAAGAAAACACAGCTTATTTATTTACCTGTTTCACCGGAAACGCTAAAACAGAAGAAGCAATCCGTTTTGCAGTGAGCACCGATGGTTATCATTTCAAAGCTTTAAACAACAATAATCCGGTCCTTTCTTCCGAAAAAATTAGCAGTACTGGTGGCGTTCGCGATCCACATATTTTGCGTGGCAAAGATGGCAAAACCTTTTATATGGTGGCCACCGATATGGTTTCGGCAAATGGCTGGAACTCGAACAGGGCAATGGTATTGTTGAAATCGAACGACCTGATCGACTGGACATCAAGTGTAATCAATATTCAAAAACGTTTTCCAAATAATGAAAACCTGCTTCGGGTTTGGGCCCCGCAGACCATTTATGATAAAGTGGCAAAAAAATATATGGTTTACTGGTCGATGAAGCATGGCGGGGAGCCTGATAAAATTTATTATGCTTACGCCAATGCAGGCTTTACAGATTTGGAAACAGCTCCAAAACAGCTCTTTTTTAGCCCAACCAATGGTTCTTGTATCGATGGCGACATTATTTACGATAAGGGGAAATACAATTTATTCTTTAAAACAGAAGGAAATGGCAATGGCATAAAAAAAGCAGTTTCCGATCAGCTAACCACAGGTTATGTGCAGCAGGATAAATATTTACAACAGACAAAAGAGGCTGTAGAAGGAGCTGGTGTTTTTAAACTCAACCATAGTGACGAATATATTCTGATGTACGATGTATATATGAAAGGCCGCTACCAGTTTACCAAAAGCAAAGATCTGGCAAATTTTAGTATAGTGGATCAAGATATTACCATGGATTTTCACCCAAGGCACGGAACTATTTTGCCTATTAATCAGCAAGAGCTAAATAGGTTGCTCAATCAATGGTATACTGTCGAATCTGTTTTGCAAAGTGCACAGAATAAGGCAATCAACCAAAATAATATTGTTTTAGATAGCATGAACCAAAAACTTTATCTGCCTGTAAATTATCGGACTGATTTAAAAGCTTTTGATCCGCAGTTTAATACCTTTAATCAAATCAGTATCACACCAAAAGGAAAATTAGATTTTACTAAAGGCCCTGTAAAAATTAAGGTAGGTATTGCCAATCAACAACCTAAAACTTATTCGGTAAGTGTAGCTGTAGCCAATAACCCTGTTTTAAAAGGTTATTACGCAGATCCGGAAATTATATATTCCAATAAAACAGGTAAATATTATATCTATCCAACCAGCGATGGTTTTAACAACTGGAGTGGTACTTATTTTAAAAGTTTTTCATCAACTGATCTCGTTAACTGGACAGATGAAGGTAAAATATTAGACCTTGAAAAAGATGTCTCGTGGGCGAAAAAAAATGCCTGGGCACCTACCATTATCGAAAAGAAAGTGGACGGTGCGTATAAATATTTCTATTATTTCACAGCAGCGCAGAAAATTGGAGTTGCTGTTGCTGATCATCCGGCCGGTCCGTTTAAGGATAGTGGAAAAGCTTTAATTTCAAGCAAACCAAAAGGAATAAAAGGCGGTCAGGAGATCGATCCTGATGTATTTAATGATCCTAAAACCAATAAAAGTTACCTTTATTGGGGAAATGGGTATATGGCTGTTGCACCATTAAATGAAGATATGGTTTCGATCGATACCAATGAAATTAAAATTATTACACCAAACAAGGGTTTTAGAGAAGGTACCGAAGTTTTTTATCGTAATGGGAAGTATTACTTCTTATGGTCTGAAGATGATACCCGGAGCGAAAATTATAGGGTACGTTATGGCTTTTCCGATTCGCCTATAGGAAAAATAACCATTCCGGATAATAACCTGATCCTGGCAAAAGATGTAGCACAAGGTATTTATGGAACAGGGCACAACAGTGTAATAAAAGTTAACGGAAAAAATGAATGGTATATGGTTTACCATCGTTTTACGCGACCAAATGGAATCTCAATGGGGAGTGCTGCAGGCTACAACCGCGAAGTTTGCATCGATAAAATGGAATTTAATCCTGATGGAACCATTAAACCCGTAATACCAACCATAAACGGCATTAAACCAATACACTAATGAATTTAAAATTGTATCAAGCGCTTTTTTTATTGTTGTTTTTTAGCAGCACAGCTGTAAATGCACAAACTTCAACTTCAAAAGAGGAAGTGCTCGAAATGATCGATCGTGCAAATACCTACTGGCAAAGCAACAATAAACCGGAAGTACGCGCTTTTTGGGATCATGCTGCTTACCATACCGGAAATATAGAGGTTTATGGAATTACCAGGAACGAAGCTTACCGTAAATATTCAGAAGATTGGGCTGTTCATAACAAATGGATGGGCGCAAAATCAACTGATAAATCCAACTGGAAATATAAATATGGCGAAACAGATGAGCATGTACTGTTTGGCGATTGGCAGATCTGTTTTCAAACCTATATCGATTTATACCACTTAAAACCCGAAGAATATAAAATTGCAAGGGCAAAAGAGGTAATGGAATACGAAATGGGCACGCCCAATAACGATTACTGGTGGTGGGCCGATGGCCTGTACATGGTAATGCCTGTTATGACCAAACTTTATAAAGTAACTGGAGACCAAAAATACCTCGATAAACTGTACGAATATTTTACGTATGCGAATAGCATTATGTACGATAAAAAGGAAAAACTTTATTACCGGGATGCCAAATATGTTTATCCGAAGCATAAAAGTGTAAACGGCAAGAAAGATTTTTGGGCAAGAGGCGATGGATGGGTGTTTGCAGGTTTAGCGAAAGTGTTAAAAGATCTACCCCTTAACGATCCACATCGGAACGAATACCTAAGCAAGTACCAGAATATGGCCAAAGCAATTGTTAAAAGCCAGCAGTCAGAAGGCTATTGGACCAGAAGCATCCTCGATCCGCAACATGCCCCTGGACCAGAAACCAGTGGGACAGCTTTTTTTACTTATGGTTTGTTATGGGGAATAAACAACGGTTATTTAAAAGAAAAAAAATATTTACCTGCAGCACAAAAAGCATGGATATATCTAACCAAAACCGCATTACAACCTAACGGTAAACTGGGTTATGTACAGCCGATAGGAGAGAAAGCCATTCCGGGGCAGGTGGTTGATGTAAATTCTACAGCGAATTTTGGCGTCGGGGCCTTTTTATTGGCTGGCTGCGAAATGTACAGCTATTTATCACACAAAAACTAAATTTTTACAGGAAAAAATGAGACTTAAAAATATTTTAATTACGGGTTTATTGATAGTATTGGCTGGTGGTTCAGTATTTGCGCAAAAGAAGACCAAGAGTACAAAAAATGTGGTTTTAACCGATCGGCAGTTTTGGTTGCAACAGATGGATAAGATGGTGAAACCTGTTTTGTATAACCTGGCTAAAGACAGCCTGCGTATTGCGATGCCAAAAATTACATCTATCCATATTGATAATAAAGAACACCGCATTAAAGTACAATATGTAGAAGTTTTGGGTAGGGTTTTAAGTGGTATTGCGCCATGGTTACAGTTAGAAGGAGGTTCTACGGAAGAGGTAGCTTTAAGGAAACAGTACCGGGAGTGGGCCATTCAAGGATTAAAAAATGCTTTAGATTCTAATGCTAAAGATTTTATGAATTTCGATATCGGTGGGCAACAACTGGTAGATGCTTCTTATGTTGCATTGGCTTTGGTACGGGCACCTTGGTTGTGGGAAAATCTGGATAAAAAGAACCAGGAACTGATGATGAAATCGATTGTTACCACCAGAAGATTCAAGCCTGTTTTTTCTAACTGGTTACTGTTTTCTGCCATGAACGAGGCTTTCCTGGCTAAGTTCGGTTACAGTTGGGATCCAATGCGCGTTGATTATGCCCTACAGCAAATGGAACAATGGTACACAGGCGATGGGATGTACACCGATGGAACATCCTTTGCCTTCGATTATTATAACAGTTATGTTATCCACCCTTATCTGGCTACTTTGGCCAATATCATTGGTGCTAAAACGAACAGTTATAAAGAGATGTTCGAGAAAATTAAGAAGCGTAATGAACGGTATGCCATCATTCAGGAAAGATTAATCAATGCTGATGGTACTTACCCTGCAACTGGTCGCTCCATCATTTATCGTGGTGCAGCATTTCATCATTTGGCCGATATGGCCTGGAGAAAAGCGTTGCCAAAACAGTTGAGTCCGGCTCAGGTACGTTGCGCTTTAACCGCCGTAATCAAAAAAACTTTAGAAAGCCCTGGTACCTACAAAAATGGTTGGTTAACTATAGGTTTATATGGCGATCAGCCCAATCTGGGCGATTTCTATAACAATCAGGGTAGCCCGTATATTGCTTCAAATATCTTTTTGCCATTAGGTTTGTCAGAAGCAGACCCTTTTTGGGCCAACCCAGCAGAGAAATGGAGTGCGCAAAAGATCTGGAGTGGAGAGAATTTTGAAAACGATCACAGTGCCAGTTTAAAATAAATAGCAGATAGCTATACAATTGAAAAAGATGTGGGTAAATTACCGTCTTTGTAACGTTAAAAATTATTTGATTAAAATGATGAATAAGAGAATCAGTTTTGTTTTAGGATTTATTGCCTTCAGTTTAGGACTAAATAGTTATGTTTCAGCACAACAAACATACACTTCTTTTACTCCCGGTAAAATTTGGAAGGATGATAAAGGTGTTCATATTAACGCCCATGGTGGAGGCATTGTCGAATATAAAGGCGTTTACTATTGGTTTGGTGAACATAAGATTGAAGGTGAAAAAGGCAATACGGCACAGGTGGGCGTGCATTGCTACTCATCAAAAGATTTATACAATTGGAAAGATGAAGGTATTGCACTTCCGGTTTCGGAAGATTTGAAAAGTGATATTGCTAAAGGCTCGATCCTGGAGCGCCCAAAAGTGGTGTACAACAAGAAAACCAAAAAGTTTGTGATGTGGTTTCACTTAGAGCTTTTAGGCAAAGGTTATGCAGCAGCAAGATCGGGTGTTGCGGTGGCCGATCGCCCAACTGGTCCATATACTTTTATCAAAAGTTATCGTCCAAACCCAGAGAAAATGCCTTTCTACGCAGCAGGAACAGCTGAAAAAGATATGGTGAATTGCCAGCAACCAGCCAATAAAAGTGATGGTTTTTTCTGTAGGGATTTACCCGGTGGACAAATGGCGAGAGATATGACCGTTTTTGTAGATGATGATGGAAAGGCCTATCATATATTCTCTTCTGAAGAGAATTTTACATTGCATTTGGCTGAATTAACCCCTGATTATTTAGGGCATACAGGCAAATTTATCAGAATTTATGTGGGGCAGCAGACAGAAGCACCAGCTTTGTTTAAGAAAAACGGAACCTACTATATGGTTGGTTCGGGCTGTACAGGCTGGGCGCCAAATCCGGCAAGATGGTTCAAAGCAAGCTCCATCTGGGGGCCTTGGACTTACATGGGGAATCCATGCCAGGGCGAAGGAGCTAAGCTAACCTATGGCGGGCAGAGTACGCATGTATTGCCAGCACCAGGCAAAAAAGGAGAGTTTATTTTTATGGCTGATAAATGGGAACCGAAAAACGCCATTGATGGCCGTTACTTATGGTTGCCAATCAAATTTGAGAACGATAAAATTTCGATAAACTGGGCAGATGAATGGGATCTGAGCGTGTTTAAAAAGTAGAAAAAAAAACAAAATTTTTATATAAATCTAGGTGATGAATTGCGTAAAAATGCGCAAACGGGATTCTTTTGTCCAAAATTCAGGTCATCTTAAAACAACTTTAAAAAAATGAAAGCAAAATTATTATGGTTGGTGGCGATATGTTTCTCCTTATCAGCTTTTGGCCAGCAAGCTAAACATACGTTTAAGCTAGGAGAAACAGACTTTCTATTAGATGAAAAACCTTTTCAGATCATTTCTGGTGAGTTACATTATCCCCGTGTACCAAAAGAGGCCTGGCGGGCCCGTATGAAAATGGCCAAAGCAATGGGGCTAAATACGATCGGTACCTATGTATTCTGGAATCTGCACGAACCACAAAAGGGCAAATTCGATTTTTCTGGTAATAACAACATTGCCGAATTTGTGAAAATCGCTCAACAAGAAGGACTATGGGTTATCTTAAGGCCAAGCCCTTACGTTTGTGCAGAATGGGAGTTTGGTGGTTATCCTTATTGGTTACAGAACGAAAAAGGCCTTGTGGTAAGAAGTACCGAAAAACAATATTTAGATGAGTATAAGAAGTATATTATCGAAGTAGGAAAACAGTTGGCACCATTGCAGATCAACCATGGCGGTAATATTATTATGGTACAGGTAGAGAACGAATACGGCTCTTACGCGGCTGATAAAAATTATTTAGATATCAACAGAAAAATGTTTATTGAAGCAGGCTTTGACGGATTGCTTTATACCTGCGATCCAGCTGCAGATGTAAAAGATGGACATTTAGACGGACTACTGCCAGCTGTAAACGGAATCGATAATCCGGCAAAAATTAGGCAATTAATAAACGAGAACCATAATGGAAAAGGCCCATATTTTATAGCTGAGTGGTACCCGGCATGGTTCGATTGGTGGGGAACACCTCATCACACCGTTCCTGCAGCGCAATACACCAAAAAGTTAGATTCTGTTTTAGCAGCAGGCATTTCGATCAATATGTACATGTTCCATGGTGGTACAACACGCGATTTTATGAATGGGGCAAACTATAAAGATATTTCACCTTACGAGCCACAAACCAGTAGTTATGATTACGATGCGCCTTTGAATGAGGCTGGAAACGCAACTGAAAAATTTAAGGCTTTTAGAAGTGTAATCGAAAAGCATCTTCCAGCAGGGCAAAGTTTACCGCCAATTCCAGCTGCTAAACCAAATATCGCAATTGCACCTTTTAAACTGGGGAATAAAGTAGCTTTATTTAATGTACTGCCAAAAGCAGTGAAGAATGCAACACCTTTAACCTTCGAGGATCTTAGCCAGGATTATGGCTATGTGCTTTACCGAACGACTATTAAGGGAGGTAAAAAAGGTGAACTTCAGATTAAACAACTACGGGATTATGCGCTGATTTTTATCAACCAGAAAAGGGCTGGTATTTTAGA
Organism: Pedobacter sp. 22163; assembly: GCF_052045595.1. Taxonomy (NCBI): domain Bacteria; kingdom Pseudomonadati; phylum Bacteroidota; class Sphingobacteriia; order Sphingobacteriales; family Sphingobacteriaceae; genus Pedobacter; species Pedobacter sp. 22163. The sequence goes on from NZ_JBQEPM010000003.1 coordinate 103,679, forward strand.
CCGTAGGTTAAACCAAAATACTTTGGCATTAACACTCCCGAAAGGCGATGTACAACTCGATGTTTTTGTAGAAAATATGGGTCGGGTAAACTTTGGGAAGTATCTGTTAGAGAACAAAAAAGGAATTACCGAACAGGTAACTTTTGATGGCGTCGAAGTTAAAAACTGGTCGATGTATGGCTTCCCTTTTAACAATATTAATGGCTATACTGCTAAGGCTGCCCTTTCAAAACAAAGCGGAAACGGACCAACATTACAAAAAGGATCTTTCCAAATTTCGACCGTTGCAGATACCTATTTAGATATGACCGATTGGGGAAAAGGAGTAGTATGGGTTAACGGGCACAACTTAGGGAAGTATTGGGCTATCGGTCCGCAACAAACGCTTTATATCCCTCAAGAATGGTTAAAAAAAGGTAAAAATGATATTGCCGTTTTAGAACTGATTAAACCCGATCAAAATATTTTAAAGGCAATAGGTCAACCGATCTTAAACACAATAAAAAAATTAAACGTAGACTAAACGTTTAAAAATCTTCAAAATAGGGGTTAAAGGCGAAATTTTAACAAAAAGTAACAATTTAACCCCTACTTATTACCGTATTACCCCTCACTCCATGGGGTGTATAAGTGGTTACTTTGTTGTAATCAATCCATCCCTAATTCATGCACAGTTTCTACATCAGGTCAGATTAATGTTTAACAGATATTTTTTTGCTAAGCTACCCTTGAATCATTTTAACGGTTCAATTATATAACTAACCAAATAATCATAAAAAATGAAAAGAAAACTACTAGACACATCTAAGTGTGCAGTAATATTTTTGTTTGCTTTAATCTTATCTCTAAGTAAATCAAACGATACAATTGCACAAACCACTCAAATCTCAATTTCAGGAAAAGTAAAAGATAACCAGGGCAACCCCATTCCAGGTGCCTCCATTAGTGTTAAAGGGACTAACAGGGTTGTTGCCAGCGATGCCAATGGAAATTTTAAAATAGCGGCCCAAAAAGGAGAAAGTTTAGTAATCACTTTTGTGGGTTATGTAACCAATACCATATTGGTAAATAATGAAACACAACTGAGCATCACCCTTGCAGAAGATAAAGACAAAAACCTTGAAGATGTAGTAGTAGTAGGTTATGGTACCCAAAAACGTTCTGATATTACGGGTGCAGTGGCTTCTGTTCCAAAAGAACGTTTATCACAACTTCCGGTTACCAATGTTTTGCAGGCTATTCAGGGCGCTGTAGCTGGTGTAAATATTACCAGTGGTTCATCTGTACCAGGTAGCCAGCCAGCAGCATCAATCCGTGGTCAGAATTCCATTACTGCAGGTACAGGTCCATTTGTAGTTGTTGATGGCGTGCCATTGAGCAAAACAGGAGGCTCTCTAAACGATATCAATCCTAACGATATTGCCTCAGTAGAAATATTAAAAGATGCGTCATCAACGGCAATTTATGGTACTAATGGCTCCAATGGGGTTATTCTGGTTACTACTAAAAGAGGTAATACGGGCAAGCCTACCATTAGGTACAATGCTTACGCAGGGGTAGAAAATATCGCCCATATTTTAGAGCCTAGAACTGGTGCAGAATATCTTCAAAAATATGCTGATTATTTAAAGCAAATAAACCAGCCACAAACTAGTCCGGTTCCAAATTTTGGAGAACTTGCTTATTATAATGCAGGTACAACTACCGATTGGGTAAAAGAAGTTACACAAACTGGCGTGATGCAAGATCATAATTTAAGTATTTCTGGTGGAAGTCAAGATGTCAAATATTTTATATCTGGAGGTTACCTGGATCAAAAAGGCCCGGTAAAAGGTTATCAATATAACAGAACAAGTTTAAGGTCTAATTTAGATGTTAATATCACCGATTATTTAACTGTTGGTACGTCTTTGTTTTTTACCGGAAATAACTATGATGGGGGGAGAGCAAATTTACTCTTTGCTACAGCAATGAGCCCGTACTCACCAGTTTACAATGATAAAGGAGAATATAAAATCTTTCCGATGGAGCCTGAACAGCTTTACACCAATCCTTTGCTTGGTTTAGTTACCGATCGCATTAGCAGAAGTACCAACCTAAATGGAAATGGTTATGCCGAGGTTAAGTTCTCTGGCGTTTTAAAAGGTTTGAAATATCGTTTAAATGGTGGCTATACTTTCTTTCCTGAAAATACTGCAAGTTACACTGGTAGAAAAGCAAATGATATGTTGGGTACGGCCAGAACGTTTTATGCGCAGACCAATAGCTACACATTAGAAAACATACTTACCTATACAAAAGATATTCAAAAGCACCATTTCGATTTTACCGGATTATATAGTGCCCAGCAAAGAAAATATACCAATACAACAGCTGGCGCAGTGGGGTTTGTAAATGACGAGCTTTCATATAATAGATTAAGTGCTGGAGCAACACAAACCAGCGATTCCTATGCCGATCGGTATCGTTTAAACTCACAAATGATCAGGGTTAATTATTCCTATGATAGTCGTTATTTATTTACAGCAACTGCACGGAGAGACGGTTCATCAGTATTTGGGGCCAATACCACAAAATATGGTATTTTCCCTTCGGTGGCGGCTGGCTGGAATATTGGCAGAGAAGATTTCATGAAAAATGCTTCGTTCGTAAATAGCCTAAAACTAAGAGGTTCTTATGGTAAAACGGGTAATGAGGCTGTTAATGTTTATCAAACCATTACTACAGAAGGTGCATTGCGTTCACCATTTAACGGTTTAAGTACTATAGGTGTTGCTCCTAATAATTTAGGAAATGCCAACTTACATTGGGAAAGTACTACAACTGCTAATATAGGTTTAGATTTTTCTTTGTTTAAAGATCGTGTGAGTGGAACATTGGATGTTTATAGTGGCAAAACAAAAGATTTATTGTTAAATAGAAGTCTCCCGATTATAACGGGTTATTCGAAAATTCTCGATAACCTGGGTAAAGTAGAAAATAGGGGTATTGAACTAACCATAAATACTAAGAACATTACCAACGGGGATTTTAAATGGGAAACTTCAGCAAATTTTACTGCAAACAAAAATAAAATCATTGATCTTTATGGAGATGGAAAAGATGATTTAGGTAACAGATGGTTTATCGGCAAACCAATAAGTGTTGTTTATGATTATAGAATGACTGGTGTTTGGCAAACAGGAGAAGATGCATCAAAACAAGATCCGGGTGCAAAAGCTGGTGATTTAAAATTTGCAGATTTAAATGGAGATGGTGTAATTACAGCCGATAAAGATCGGGAAATTATTGGCCAGCGCGCTCCTAAATGGACAGGTGGTTTAACCAATACTTTTCATTACAAAAACTGGAATTTAAGTGTGTTTATCCAAACTGCACAAGGCATTACCAGAAATAATACCGATTTAAATTATGGCGATGAAACAGGTAGAAGAAATACACCTGCCGAAATTGGCTACTGGACGGTAAGCAATCCAAGCACAACACGTCCGGCGCTATCTTATAACAATACCAGAGGCTACGGCTATGCTTCAGACGCTAGCTATACCCGTATAAAAGATGTAACGGTGAGTTATGTTTTCTCTCCAAAAATTATGGAAAAACTCCATCTTGGCAGTTTAACCCTTTATGCAAGCGGTAGAAACCTTTATACTTTTACCGATTGGATAGGATGGGACCCAGAAAACGATTATGCCCCACGCGGATCGGGAGATTGGACCAATAATTATCCATTAACACGCTCTTTTGTGTTTGGAGCAAATATTTCTTTAAAATAATCTATCTCTAAAAAAAAGATCATGAAAAAATTAAAATATATACTGTTTTCTTTTCTTGCAGTTGCATTAATGTTTTATTCTTCCTGCAAGAAGGCATTCTTGGATGAAAAACCATATTCAAATTATACACCGATTACGTTAAATGATTCGTTGGGTTTTGAAGCCTCTTTAATTGGTTTGTACAACCATGTAAGTACAATTTATTCGTACTCAGATCAGCAGGGTTGGCCAAGTGTTTGGCAGGTTGGTACAGATGTGGCAAATGCAACCACAAACCAGCAAGGTGTTGAAGTACCTTATTATGATTATACACAGTTAACTCCAACAGATGGTGCTGCAGCTTATATGTGGAACCGGAATTACATCCTTATTAACCTTTCTAATGTAATTATTGATGGTATAGAAAACCCATCAGTAAGTGCAATTAGTACAAAGGGTAAAGCTGCAATAAATGCTGAAGCTAAATTTTTTAGAGCCTACGCTTACAATACATTGGCTACACTTTATGGCAGAGTCCCTTTAATTAAAAATGCCCTTACTACACCCAAAACCGATTTTGTTCGCGCTCCTTTAAATGAGGTTAACGATTTTATAATAAACGATCTTCTTTTTGCCGTGGCAAATTTGCCCGATATTGAAGCCGTTAAATCGAATACAAAAGGTAAAATGTATGGCAGGGCAAACAAGTTTATGGCAATGCAATTGCTAGCTGAGGTTTACCTGAGAACGGGTAAAAATGATTTGGCCGAGCAACAGGCATTAGGCATTATAAACAGTGGTAAATTTAGTTTAAACAAGGCCAGGTTTGGGGTCAAAGCAAGTCTTCCGGGAGATTACTATTCAGATTTATTCGTTTATGGCAACCAGCGCCGCTCTCAAAGTAATAGGGAGGTGATCTGGACATTAGAGCAAGAAAACCCATCGAGTGTTGTAGGAGGAATTACCAATAGCCCTCAGCAAAGAAGAGTGTGGGGAACTGGATATTATGCTGTTCAGGGCATGGTGCTGGCCGATTCATTAGGCGGTAGAGGATTATCGAGGTTAAGATTGAGCAATTGGTTTCTGTACAGCCTATACAAGCCTGGTGATATCCGTAACTCGCAATACAATGTAAAGAGAAGATTTTATTACAACGATCCTGCAAATGCAAAATTTGGTCAGATTATTCCTTATACCGGAGCTGATACCCTATTTAAGATCAATCCTTCCATTACCAAATGGAACCAGTTTGATCCTAATGATACCTTTGGCTTTGCGATGATTAAGGATTTTATCCTGATGCGCCTTGGAGAAACCTATCTGCTTCTTGCCGAAGCACAATTTAAACAAGGGAAGCTGAGCGAGGCAGCTGCATCAATAAATGAGTTAAGGAAAAGAGCTTTTGCTGATTACCCTACCAGAGGACAGGTACAATCAGCGGACATTAACTTAAACTTTATATTGGATGAACGTGCACGGGAGCTAATTGGTGAAGAAAACAGAAGAATGACTTTAATGCGCACAGGTACCCTGGTTGATCGTGCCATTAATTTAAACAGTAATGATGCAGCTAAACCTTTAAAAGGGTTAACTGCGAAAAACTTATTGTTACCTATTCCATTAACAGAAATTCAATTAAATAAAGATGCGCTCTTAGAGCAAAACCCTGGTTATTAGCATATTTTGGTTAGTATGATTAATACCGCTCTCCGGATCTTTCTGTAAAGAAAGGTTCGGAGAGTTTTTGTTTACAGCCCTTTCTAATGTGAGGCGAACAAACAATATCGCTACTTCCTGGAGAAAGGAATTTACTCAGAACCCGGATGTAATGGACGTAAAAACCACCGGTATTTAGAACAAGGCTTAAAAATATTTTTCTTAATAATCGTTATATTGACGTTTAATTTTTAACTAAAAAGTGTAAAAACATCAAAAAAGGCCTAAAAATAAGAATTTAACCCCTACTTATTACCGTATTGCCCCTCACTACGACCGCTTTTTTTATAGTTAATTTGTTTCAACCAAGTATAAGAATATTAGATCGATCCAGATTATTCGAGACTAACTACCTAGAATAATTGATGGGTACAACAGCGTAAAGAAAATGTTGTATCTAGTTTTTTGAAGCAAAACCTAAACCTTTAACCGATCATGAAAAGATTAAAACAAACAAACAAATATCTCATTACTGTCGAACTCAACGCTGATTGATGGTTTGCCCGAAATCAGTATTCTCCTTAACAAATTATTCATCCCCAAACCAAAATTATGAAGAAAGATAAATCTACTCCACTCTTTTAAAATCCTAAACAATAATAGGAAGTCCTTACTGCTGATAAGGGCAGAACAATCAAAAATGTGAAAGGACGAGGCGCTTCATGTACCGTTTCCTAAACATTACCGACGAAACATTTCGATCGAACGAACTCCCAATGGCTCAACAAATCTTGAGCAGGGGCAAGCTACGATCTCAATTATTGATGTACCTAACCAATTTTAACCACTTTTATGAAGAAAAAACTACCAAATAAAATACTGCTCCATCCACACAGTATTGCCTTTAGGTCAATTTTAAAATTTTTATTCTGTTTTGTAATTATAACTTCTTGCTTAACTGCAGCAGCACAAACGGAGGTAACCGTAACTGGTATAGTTAAAGACGAATCTGGCGGGATCCCAGGCGTAAATGTTAAAGTGTCTGGCACACTAAAAGGAATTTCTACAGACTCTGATGGGAAATATAGTATTAAAATGGCCAGGTCAGGTAAATTGCTGTTCACAGGAATCAGTTACAAACCTAAAACGGTTATAGTAGCCGATTATTTACCAAATAAAGATGGCGTTTATATTATTAACGTAACGCTAGTGAGTGATGTAGGCTCTTTAGATGAAGTAGCTGTTGTAGGTTTTGGTACCCAGAAAAAGGCAAGTATGGTCAGTTCCATCACGACCATTAATCCGAAAGAACTGAAAGGCCCAACAAGTAATCTAACTACGATGATGCAAGGGCGTGTAGCAGGTATGATCGCCTATCAGCGTAGTGGAGAGCCAGGGGCAGATAATGCACAGTTTTTTATTCGTGGCTTAGGTACTTTCGGTACAGGTAAGCAAGATCCGTTGATCTTAATTGACGGTATAGAATCTACACAGAATGATATGGCCCGCTTGCAGGCAGATGATATCGCCTCATTCAGTGTTTTAAAAGATGCCACTGCATCGGCAGTTTATGGTGCCCGTGGTGCTAATGGTGTAGTATTAATTACAACAAAATCTGGAGAAGCTGGTAATACAAATTTTACGGTCAGATCCGAGACGGCAGTTTCATCAAACACAAAGAACTTTCAATTTGCAGATAATATTACTTATATGAGAATGGCAAATGAGGCCGCACTAACGCGAAACCCTCAGGCCGCTTTACCTTATCTTCAAACCAAAATTGACGGTACAGCCAGAGGCGATAATCCTCTATTATATCCAAGCAACAACTGGATTGATCAATTAATTAAAGACTATACCATAAATACCCGTAACAATATTAGCTTGCAGGGCGGTGGTGAGAAAGCCCGGTTTTATGTTGCGGGAACATATAATATAGATAATGGAGTGCTAAAAGTTGAGGGACTGAACAATTTCAACAATAACGTAAAGTTGAAAAACTATTCTGTTCGCTCTAATGTAGATCTTGATCTGACCAAAACAACCAAAGCAGCAATTCGGGTTTATGGGCAATTTGATGATTATTCAGGTCCCCTACTAGGAGCCAATGGACAAAATGGAGGCGAACGGATTTTTAACCAGACCATTTGGTCTAACCCAGTTCTTTTTCCGGCAGTTTACCCTTCAGAATTATCTCCCTTTGCTACACATGCCTTATTTGGTAATGCGATTACCCCGAATAACGGATTATATGTAAATCCTTATGCCGAAATGGTAAAGGGATATTCTGAGTACAATGCATCAACCTTACAAACGCAAATTGAATTGAAACAAGATTTAAAAGTGTTTACCCAAGGTTTAAATGCACGCTTAATGACTTATGCCCGAAGATATTCTTATTTCGATGTATCCAGAAGTTACAATCCTTTTTATTATGTAGCCAGCGAACAACCAAATGGAGGTGTTGGTTTACAGGTTCTAAATCCAGGCGGACAAGGTTCTATAGGTGCAACTGGTACTGAGTATTTGGGTTATTCGGAAGGTAGAAAGATTTTAAACTCGACTTTTTATGCAGAATTGGCCTTAAATTATGCAAGAACATTTGGGGGCAAACACGCAGTAAGTGCTATGCTAATCACAACCATGCGGAATTACCTTTCGGGCAATGCCGGAAGTTTGCAGTTATCGCTTCCTGCCCGTAACCAAGGCTTGTCTGGTAGAGCAACATACGGTTACGACGATAAATATTTAGCCGAATTCAATTTTGGTTACAATGGATCAGAACGTTTTGCAGATAATAACCGTTTTGGTTTTTTTCCATCATTTGGCTTAGGTTATGTATTGTCTAATGAAGAATTTTTCAAGCCATTAACTAAAGTAATCAACAGCATGAAGTTGAGGGCTACTTATGGTTTTGTTGGAAATGATCAGATTGGAAATGACGATGATCGTTTCTTTTACATGTCGGAAGTCAACATGAACAATGGTACATATGGCGCTATCTTTGGCGAGCAATATGGCTATTATAAAGATGGAATATTGGTTAGCAGATACGCGAATCCATTAATTACCTGGGAGAGATCAGAACAGCTTAATCTAGGGGTAGACTTTAGGTTTTTTAATGCGCTGGATATCAATATTGATGTTTACCGAAATACACGTTCCAATATTTTAACTGCGCGTACTTATATTCCTACCACAATGGGTTTACAGGCTGCTGTTAGAGCCAATACCAATAAAGCCCAGAATGAAGGGGTAGATTTTGCCGCAGCCTTCAATAAATCTTTTGGTAACGGATGGTCAGTTCAAATGAGAGGTAATTTTACATATGCTAAAAGTAAAATACTGATCAACGATGAGCCAACGTACCCAGCTAACGAATATTACAGAACAAGCGTAGGCCTCCCTACCACTCAAAGATTTGGGTACATCGCAGAGCGCTTATTTATTGATGATAATGAGGCCAAAAACTCTCCTTTGCAATTTGATGGAACTCCTGGCTTAAACTACGGAGGTGGTGATATCAAATACCGGGATGTAAATGGCGATGGATTGATTAATGATCAGGATCAGGTACCTATTGGTCTTCCAACTTCACCCGAAATTATTTACGGTTTTGGTGGTACAATAGGTTATAAAAGCTTTGATTTCAGTTTCTTCTTTCAAGGTTCTGCCCGCTCTTCATTCTTTATCAATTCAGAAAATATTGCCCCATTTGTATTAAACGGGGGCAGTCAGAATGGATTATTGTCGGCTATTTCTGATAGTTATTGGTCAGAAGAAAATAGAAATATTTATGCCATGTGGCCGCGTTTGAGCCCCAACTTCGTGAGAAATAACAGTCGGGAGGGCAACAACCTTAATCAAACCTCAACATGGTGGATGAGAAGTGGAAATTTTTTAAGGTTGAGAAGTGTTGAATTCGCTTACAATGCCAATAAAAAGTTAACACAAAGGATTGGTTTAACAGCACTCCGTTTGTACGTAAGTGCAACCAATTTAGGCTATATCAGCAGCTTTAAAACCTGGGATCCTGAAATGGGAGGGAAGGGCTTAGGATATCCTATTCAGGGCACATATAATTTAGGTGTCAGGGCCTCATTTTAATTAGAAACACATGGCTTTAAACGATAATAAAATGAAAAATATTACGATAAATAAAATAAAAGGTAGCGTTAGGGATATACTTATCACATTGTGTTTTGTAAGTGCTATATGCACCATGTCAGCATGTAAAAAATATTTAGATATAGTGCCCGATAACGTTGCTACCATAGATAATGCTTTCACTATGAGAACGGAAGCAGAAAAATACCTGTTTACCTGTTACTCCTTTTTGCCAAAAGACGGCGACCCGTTCTATAACGTAGGTTTACTCTCTGGCGATGAACTTTGGGTTCCAACTCAGGAATGGGATTTTGTTTCTTATGCCTGGCGTGGTGCAAGGGGCGGACAAAACGCCGCCAATCCCTATATGAACGCGTGGAATGGTAATTATCAAGGTGGAGGACCAAACGATAATTATGGTTTATGGAAAGGGATAAGAAATTGTAATATCTTTTTAGAAAATGTAAAAGATGAAAGTAAAGTAAGAGACTTAAGACCCGACGAGCGTGCCCGTTGGATAGCTGAGGTTACTTTCTTAAAAGCTTATTACCATTATTACCTGTTACGGATGTATGGGCCGATTCCGTTAGTAGATCAGAATATAGATATCAGTGCCCCAGAAGATGATGTACGGATTAAACGTAAACCATTTGACGAATGTGTGGCTTATATTTCTGGTTTGATAGATGAATCTACAACGAATCTGCCTCCTATTATTACTGATAGGACAACAGAGTTGGGAAGGATAACCAGACCTATTGCTTTGGCTGTAAAGGCAAAACTATTATTACTTGCAGCAAGCCCATTGTTTAACGGTAATCAGGATTACGCCAATTTCAAAGACCGTGATGGTATAAACCTAATTCCAACGGCTTATAGTGCTACAAAATGGAAAAGTGCTGCTGATGCTGCTAAGGTAGCTATTGATGCTGCTGAACAAGCAGGTGCCATATTATACAAGTTCCCGGGATCAACCTTTAAACTTTCCGATACCACGAACTTGCAATTAACATTAAGAAGTTCAATTACAGAACGATGGAATACCGAACATGTTTGGGCAAACCCGAACACTAGGGCAGATATGCTACAACGGGTAGCGATGCCTAAACTTGCTTCAGGTGGGGCAAGCGGTGATGCAAGAATGCAGTTGGCCGCTCCGCTTAAAATAGCCGAAATGTTTTATTCAAGCAATGGAGTGCCTATCAATGAAGACAAATTTTTGAATTTTTCGAATAAATACAGCTTAAGAACTGCCGTAGATAAAGAGCGGTTTTATATAAAAGTAGGTTATGAAACTGCGCGGGTAAACTTTGATCGCGAACCTCGCTTTTATGCTGCTCTTGGTTTTGATGGCGGCGTTTGGTACAAATACGATAGCCCTTCTAACTCTGATGAAAATACATGGGTTGTTGAAGGAAAATATACCCAATTAGCAGGCGCTACACACGTTGGCTTTTACAATGAAACGGGTTATTATATTAAAAAATTGGTAGACTGGAACATGACTAACAGTACCAATGGTGTTTCCTATCGCGACTATCCTTGGCCGCAGATACGTTTGGCAGATTTATACCTCATGTATGCAGAAGCCTTAAACGAAAGTCAGGGACCTGTAAATGATGTTTTCGAATATGTCGATCGGATCAGAAAACGGGCAGGTTTAGCAGGTGTGGTAGAATCGTGGAATAGTTTTTCCAATAATCCTAATAAACCAACAACCAAAGATGGTTTGAGAGAAATTATCCACCAGGAAAGAGGAATTGAACTCGCTTTTGAAGGCAGTCGCTATTGGGATATGAAAAGGTGGAAGAAAGCAGGCGAAGTATTCAATCAGGCAATAACGGGTTGGAGCGTTTTTCAGGCCAACACCTTAGATTATTATAGAGTAAGGACGATTTATACACAAAATTTTGTTGCTCCACGCGATTATTTGGCACCAATTAGAAATTATGATATTACAGTAAACCCCAAACTGGTTCAAAATCCAGGATGGTAATTTATGAATCAAATAGCATTTTCAAATATGAACACTATGAAATTAAATTTTGCACTACTATTATCAATGGTGATAGTTTTGGTAGCAGGTTGTAAGGTTGATGAACTCGAACCCCTTGAAAAAAATACTGATGTACCAGGCACTGTTTCTAATGTGAAGTGGATTGCCGGCCCAGGTAATGCAACTTTAACTTATGCAGTACCCAACAATAATAATCTACTGTACGTAAAAGCTGTTTACACCCTGGCCTCAGGGCGCGTAATGGAAGTAAAGGCTTCTTATTACGGAAATACTTTAAAAGTGGAAGGTTTTGGAGATACAGAAGAACATGAAGTAAAACTTTATGCAGTTACAAGAAGTGAAATAGAGTCTGCTCCGGTAAGTGTAAAGGTAAAACCCCTCGAAAACCCGATTTGGGGAGTATTTAGAAGTATTAAAGCGCAGGCCGATTTTGGAGGATTAAGATTTACAGCAAAAAACATTGCTAAAGCAGATTTAGCGATAGAAATCTTAACAGAAGATAGTAAAGGCAAACTCGTGCCCACTTCTAAAAACATTTACACCTCAATTGTAGATATAGACCAGGCGATAAGAGGATATGATCCTATTGAACGCAAGTTTGCCATTACCATTAGAGATAGGTGGTTAAACTATAGTGACACCCTATACACTACATTAACACCACTTTATGAAGCTGTTATTCCAAAATCAGGTTATAAGGCCGTTACATTGCCAAGCGATGTGGCCTTGAACACCTCGACTTCAATTGCCGGTATGTGGGATGGAGATACAAATGGCTGGCCGAGGGTATTAATGACGAGTTCTGGAGTTTTAACCCCTCAATGGGTTACGTTTGATATTGGCAAATTATCTTCTTTAAGCCGTATTGTGATGTGGGATTATCCTGAGTATTTAAATGGTCGGACCTATTATTATGGTGGTAATTTGTTAGACTTTGAGGTATGGGGAACAGATAACCCACCATCAGATGGTAGTTTTACAAACTGGATCAAGTTAGGCACATTTAAATCTATAAAACCATCAGGTAGTGCCTATGGGGTAAATACGGCAGAAGATAATACTATCGGTGCTGCGGGTTTAAACTACACTTTCGATCCGGGTATCCCTAAAGTACGATATATCCGTATTAAGAGCTTAAAAAACTGGCAGGGAACAACATTTATGGCTATCGGAGAAATTCAGCTTTATGGTGATCCTAGATAATTGATAACGCTAAATAAAATTAAGATGAAACGAATTTCTAAAAAAATTAACATACAGCTATATCAATTAGGATTAGCACTTTTATTACTTGCTTCAATAACCGCCTGTACTAAAAAAGACGATTACAAAAAATTTATTGAAGGAGGTGAGATATCTTACACCGGAAAATTAGACTCTGTTAAAATCAATTCCGGTAAGTACCGGGTATTGGTAAACGGTTTGTTTATCGCCGATCCAAAAGTTAAAAAATGTGTTGTATATTGGAACAATAATGCGGATTCAGTGGTTATTCCGGTCACTCGAACACCGAATGTTGATACGCTTAAATTCATGATTAACAACATGAAGGAAGGGGTACAAAATTTCACCATCTATACTTATGATGGTGCTGGTAATAAATCTATTCCGGTATATAAAACGGGTAGGGTATATGGAGATCGATATCAGGTTACCCTTTCTAATAGAGCAATAAATTCTGCTTTTACAAATGAAAATGGAGTAACAACACTCGAGCTAGGAGGAATGGATAGGGTAAGTGGTGTGTTCGCTACAGAAGTGATTTATACAGATAATTCAAATGCTGACAAAACTGTGAGGATACCAATCAATACAAACAACTTTACCTTGGCAAATTTTAAAGAAAAGGGTACGATTAAATATCGCACGCTATTCTTGCCCGACACTTTAAGTGTTGATACATTTTATACCGATTATGCCAGTTTATATGTGCCAAAGTTTATTAAAGTAGACGTAACCTCAACCTATTTAAAAAATGTTGGTCCTAACGTAAGCTTCTCTTCTATTAACAGTGGCAACAGATGGGGTATCTTAAGTGATTGGATTACAAGTGCATCTGTAAAAAATGCAAGTGGTTTCGGTGGGTATGAGAAGAAAAGTAATATCGGTTACATATCACTCGAAGCAGGTTGGGGATTGCCTAATGTTACCGATGGTAAAATATATCAAACGGTTAATCTTCCGGTAGGCAATTATCGGTTTGAGATAGTAATGACTGATTTTAATGCTGGTGGATCGAGATACCTTACCGTTGCGGAGGGAACTACAATACCTAATGTGGCTAATATAACAAGCTCAAGTATTGCCTTTTCTAATTTAGAAAGTAAGACTCTTAATTTTGAATTGCTTCAGTCAAAACAGGTTTCTTTAGGTTTTGCAGCATCATTAACGGGTACAGGCAGTACAGGGCAATACGCAAAGATAACATCAGTTAAACTCTATAAAATCAATTACTTATAGTAAACGTTATAGTACATTAGCAATCTGAAGAATTAAAATTTAAAGATTGCTTCGTCGTTCCTCCTAGCAATGACAACCATTATATTGGAGCCTGTCGTTGATAGCGTAGTCGAAGCGCTGAAAAAAGTTCAGAATGATGGACTGCGCTCTAAATAAAAAGAGCCATGGAAATTAAACCATGGCTCTTTCTATTATATTTCTAAGTATTAATGTTGAACTTTTATTTCAGTTCTTCTGTTTACCATTCTACCTTCTTCACTATCGTTCGAGCTGATTGGTTCTTTTTCGCCATGACCAACAACAGTAAAATTACTGCCGTTTAAACCTGCGTTTATAAAGTACGATTTTACGGCATTTGCACGGTCGATAGAGAGTTGCATATTGTGATCGGGTGTACCCTCAGCAGATGAATGTCCGTTAAGTATAAATTTGGTGGTAGGCGATTTTTTCATTTCCGCCACTGCTTTATCCAGGATAGCGAATGATGATGTTTTAAGTACAAACGAATTAAACTCAAACTGGATATTGTCTAAGTTAAAATTGGGTTTTTCAGCTGGAGCCGGAGCTTCTTCTTTCTCTGGGGCAGGCGCTGGCTTTTTCTCTTCTACCGGTGGTGCAGGCTTTTCAACAGGTGCTGGAGCAGGTTTTGCTACCAGTTTTTTTGTTTTACAAGAGTACATTGTAAGGGTAAATAAAGCGAGGAGCGTAGTAAATAAAAGGTTTTTGGTAATGTTCATGTTTTAAGATTAATTTAAGTTTATTGTGTATTTGTTGCCCAAACATACTAATAAATGATTACAGCTATAACGATGTTTTTTTCAAGAAGTTATATTTAATGTGTTAATCCGTCTAATTTAACTTCAATTTTACGCAAACATATTTACGTCAATTTCCTTTATGTATTATAACATTTTACTATGGACCGTTTTGAAAACAAAATCGCTTTAATTACTGGAAGCAGTCAGGGAATTGGCGCTGCATGTGCCTTAAGGTTGGCCAAAGATGGCTGTGATATTATTTTAAATGGCCATAAATTTGATGAAAGGGGCGAAAAACTTATTGCAGAAATACAAGACATGGGTAGAAATGCAATTTTTTTGGAGGCCGATTTAAGTAAAGCCAAAGAAGCCACTAAATTGATAACCGATGCCGTAGCTGCATTTGGCCATTTAGATATTTTGGTAAATAATGCGGGCGTAGAAAAAAAGGCCAACTTTTGGGATGTTACTGAAGAAGATTACGACCTGATCATGAATACAAATTTAAAAGGTGTTTTTTTTAGCATCCAGTCGTTTGTAAACTACTGCAGAAAAAGTAAGGTAGCCGGAACTATTATCAACATGAGTTCGGTACACGAAGAAATCGCATTTCCACATTTTGCTGCATACTGTGCGAGTAAAGGAGGCTTAAAAATGTTAACCAGAAATCTCGCTTCAGAATTAGCCCAGTTTAATGTCAGGATCAACAACGTAGCGCCCGGAGCTGTTTCGACACCGATTAATCAAGATTTATTGAACAATAAGGAGCAGCTGGAAAAAGTACTTCAAAATATCCCCTTAAAACGAATGGGTAAGGTAGAAGATGTGGCAGCAGTAGTGGCTTTCCTTGCTTCTGATGATGCCGCTTATGTAACCGGATCAACTTATTTTGTTGATGGAGGATTAACCTATCATTATGAAGAACAATAGGCTAATCGTATAATGAAGTTTAATTTAAACCTTTAAATTTGGCATTAAGTTTAAGAAAGCCTGTGCATTGGCACTGTATTTTTTTTTATCTAGTTTAAAATAAAATGCACCTTTTTTTGATCCCGATTTATCTTTTTCGGCCAGCTTAATCAATAATCCGGTTGAGGTAATTTTACGGCTGAAATTTCTGGTATCGATTTTAGTATCATTCACTTCCTCAAAAAGTATATGCAGTTGCGGGATGGTGAATTTTTTAGGGAGCATTTCAAATAAAATAGGATGGAGGGCAGCCTTGTACCTTAATTTTTTTCGGGCATCGGCAACCATTTGGTTATGATCAAAAATAAGTTTGGGCCGATCGTTGATCAAAAACCATTCAGCTTCGTAATCATCATTTAACTGTGCCTCATATTTATGGATATCAATAAGGGCAAAATATCCAACAGAAAGTGTTCTTTCAATTGGGTCGCGGCCAGGTTCTCCATAAATCTGCATCTGCTCCAGGTAAACGCCTTCCAAACCCGTCATTTTTTTGAGTACCCTGTTCGCCGCATCGTCCGGACTTTCATTTGCACCCACAAAGCCACCCATTAAGCTCCACTTGTTTATTTCGGGTTCTAAACCCCGCTTAACCAATAGAATTTTAAGGTGTTCGCCGTCAAATCCAAACACGATGCAATCAACAGCAACCAGATAATGTGGCTGCCCAGAATATTCAATCATTTTTTATCCGAGATTTTAAAGGGCTTAATATGTTCAAATTTTCACGAAAATAAAAATTATTATTAAATGTCGTTTTGACAATTAATAATAATTTTATAATTTGGCGGCTTAGATAGACTGAGCTAAATGCTTTCTTTTCTCTAACCAATTGAAAATATAAAATGAACCAAACATTCGAACTCGATAGTAATCCACATACCAGGTTAAATATATTAACTGGCGAATGGGTTTTAGTTTCTCCACACCGTACTAAAAGGCCTTGGCAGGGTAAAGTTGAAGATGTAACGCCAGATAACCGCCCAGAATATGATCCTAAATGTTATTTATGTCCTGGTAACGGCAGGGCAGATGGCGATAGCAATCCAGAATATACCGAAAGCTTTGTTTTTAACAATGATTTTGCTGCGTTGCTTGTAGATACACCTGCTGGTAACATGAATGAAGATGACTTATTGGTAGCCAATAATCAGAGAGGACTTTGCAGGGTGATCAGTTTTAGTCCGAAACACAACCTCACACTTCCCGAAATGAGTGTCGAAGCCATAACTGCTGTGGTAAATGTTTGGCAAAATGAATTTAATAGCCTTGCCGAACATGATTGGATCAAATACATTCAGATTTTCGAAAATAAAGGCGAAATAATGGGCTGTAGTAATCCACATCCACATGGTCAGATCTGGTCGCAGAGCGATATTCCATTAGAAATTGCCAAAGAAACTGAACGTCAGAAAACATTCTACGCTATTCACAGAAGAAGTTTGCTTGGCGATTACTTAAAACTGGAGCAAAAGAAAAAAGAGCGTATTGTATTCGAAAACGATCATTTTGTGGTACTTGTACCCTTTTGGGCAGTTTGGCCTTACGAAACCATGATTATCAGTAAACGCCATGTAAATAGCATTAAATTGTTTACAGAAGCAGAGAAGAAATCGTTAGCTGAAGCCATTAAGGTACTAACAACCAAATATGATAACCTGTTCGAAACCTCTTTCCCATATTCTGCCGGTATGCATCAGACACCGGTAAACAACGGCTATTACCCTGAATGGCATTGGCATATGCATTTTTACCCGCCATTGTTGCGCTCGGCATCAGTTAAAAAGTTTATGGTCGGTTACGAAATGTTGGCTAACCCTCAACGCGATATTACCCCTGAATTTGCCGCTAACCGTTTAAAAGAGATGTCTGCAATCCACTATAAAATCAACAAAACTGAAGATTAAATATTAAATAATGAATGCACAGGATTTAAAAAATACATTTAAAAAACTTTTCAACGCTGAGCCTATTTTAGTGCGTTCGCCTGGAAGAATCAATATTATTGGCGAGCATACCGATTATAACGGCGGTTTTGTAATGCCTGCTGCTATTGATAAAGCCATTTATGTAGCTATCTCAAAAAGAGAAGATGATGAAATACATTTGTTTTCAGAGAGTTATCAGCAATTTGATATTTCATCGATCAAAAGCCTGAAAAAATCAGAGAACAGTTGGGCAAATTACATTTTAGGTGTTGCAGATCAGTTAAAAGAAAGAGGCCATCGATTTGGCGGATTTAATTTTTACATCGATGGCGACGTGCCTTTGGGTGCTGGTCTATCGTCGTCTGCTGCTGTAGAATGTGCTACCGGATTTGCGCTCGATCAACTTTTTTCGCTTTCTGTTCCGAAAATGGATATCGCATTGATTGCACAAAAGGCGGAACAGACTTTTGCTGGTGTTAACTGTGGTATTATGGATCAGTTTGCCTCTGTATTTGGCAAAAAAGACCAGGCCATTATGCTCGATTGCAGATCGATGAAACACATTTATATCCCATTAAAATTGGATGGATATAAACTTTTGCTTTTAAATACGAATGTAAAACACGCACTTGCAGATTCTGCCTACAACAAAAGGAGATCACAGTGCGAACAGGGTGTTGCCTGGGTAAAGGAGCATTATCCAAATGTAAATACCCTTCGTGATGTAGATTTAAGTATGTTAGAAACCCATGTTAAGCCAAAAGATCTGGAAGTTTACACCAAATGTAGTTTTGTAGTGAAAGAAATCGGCCGTTTATTAACTGCTGCCGAGCAACTGGAAAATGGTAATCTGCACGGTTTGGGTAAACTGATGTTCGAAACGCATGAAGGTTTAAGCAAAGATTACGAAGTAAGCTGTAAAGAACTAGATTTCCTTGTTGATGCGGTTAAACCTCTTGATTATGTGTTAGGCGCCAGGATGATGGGCGGTGGTTTTGGTGGTTGTACCATCAATATTGTTAAAGAAGAAAAAATTGCTGATTTAATTGAAGCGTTATCTTCAAAATATTTATTGCAGTTCGGACTCAAGCTTGGTTCCTACACTGTTCAAACTGATAACGGAACCAGCTTATACAGCTAAAATTTAAATAACCCAAGGTATACTAACCAAAATAAATCAATGAAAAATAACTTATTAGACACGAAGGATTACATTGTATTTGCAATTTACTTCGTTATTGTGGCGGCTTATGGGCTCTACATTTACAACAAGAAAAAGTCAGAATCTACAGGTTCTAAAGATTATTTTCTTGCTGAAGGCTCCTTAACCTGGTGGGCAATCGGCGCATCGTTAATTGCATCTAATATTTCTGCAGAGCAGTTTATTGGTATGAGCGGATCAGGTTTTAAAATGGGATTGGCCATTGCAACCTACGAATGGATGGGCGCATTAACCTTAGTGGTTGTTGCCGTATTCTTTATTCCGGTTTACCTGAAAAACAAAATCGCTACAATGCCACAATTTCTACATCAGCGTTATAACGGAACGGTAGCCATGATTATGGCTGTTTTCTGGTTATTACTTTATGTTGTAGTTAACTTAACCTCGATCCTCTATTTAGGTGCTTTAGCGGTAAGTAGTATTTCTGGTTTCGATTTAAGTTTCTGTATGTACGCTATTGCAGGTTTTGCCATTATTATTACGCTTGGCGGAATGAAAGTTATTGGATATACCGACGTTATCCAGGTGTTTTTCTTAATTCTGGGTGGTTTGGCCACTACTTATTTGGCTTTAAACTTAGTTTCTACCCACTATGGAACAACAGGTGTTTTTGAAGGCTATAGTTTAATGACTTCAAAAGCTTCTGAACATTTCCACATGATTTTAAAGCCAGATAACGAAAATTATATCGATTTACCTGGCTTAAGCGTGCTTGTAGGTGGTATGTGGATTGTGAACTTAAATTACTGGGGCTGTAACCAATACATTACTCAACGTGCTTTGGGTGCTAACCTGGAGACTGCCCGCGGAGGCATTCTTTTTGCTGCATTCTTAAAATTATTAATGCCAATTATTGTTGTGTTACCAGGTATTGCAGCTTATGTTTTATATAAAGATGGTGCCTTTCAAGCGGAAATGCTGCAAGATGGATCAGTAAATCCAGATCGTGCATATCCGGTATTGTTGAATTTACTACCTGCCGGATTAAAAGGGCTTTCTTTTGCTGCATTAACCGCTGCCGTGGTAGCCTCTTTGGCTGGTAAAGCAAATAGTATTGCAACTATTTTTACGCTGGATATTTACAAGAAAGTATTAAAAACCGATGCTACTGAGAAAAATTTGGTAACAACGGGTAAGATTTCGATTATTGTAGCGATGATTCTTGGTGTATTAATTGCACCACATTTAGGAATCGATAAAAAAGGTGGTTTCCAGTATATCCAGGAGTATACAGGTTTCGTTTCTCCAGGTATTTTTGCCATGTTTATTTTAGGTTTCTTTTGGAAAAGAACAACTTCAAGCGCAGCACTATTCGCTACCATAGGAGGTTTCGGCTTGTCGATTTTGCTTAAATTCTTACCTACAATTACCGATCTTTCATGGTTATCAGGAATGGGGTTCTCTGTTAAAAATGCAGCTGGAGTTTATGAAATTCCGTTCTTGGATCGTATGGGTTTTGTATTTGTATTCTGTATCCTTGGTATGGTGATCATCAGTTTAGCAAGCAACAAAGTTAAAGCAGAAGCTAAAGGACTGGCTATCGATGCTAAAATGTTCAAAACCTCTACCAGTTTTGCAGTAGGAGCTTTAATCATCATCGGATTATTGGTTGCACTTTATAGTGTATATTGGTAAAGGATAATGTATAAAACAGGAAAGGGATAAAGTCATTAGATTTTATCCCTTTTTTGTTTAATGCAGAAGTTAAGTTGGAAAGAAACCTTTGAATCATGTTAAAAGATCTCTCCGCTACGGTCGAGATGACGATGCCCCGAGGAAGCTAGTCTTCACTACTATACTTTTCTTAAGCTGAACCTTTCAGGAAGACCATTGATATTGATTTAGGTAGAAAAACTTACTGTCTTTCATTTCTTAATGTTAATGGTCACCTGAAGTGATTAGCGTCTGGCCTTTATCCTCTTCCGTAGCCAGTTTCTTTACCAACCATGGCAAGGTAAGGCCCTGTCCGATTAAAGTAAACAATACCACTACCACAGATATAAAGATTATAGCATTACGCTGCGGAAATGCGCTTCCATCGGATAAAGTAACTGGTAGCCCAATTGCAATGGCTAATGAAACAATACCCCGCATGCCCGACCAGCTGATGATCAAACTGTTCTTGAAATCAAGCAATGCGCCCTCTGTAATGCGGTGTTTCCCTTTCTGAAAGGCTTTTTGAAGATTGAATTTTTGAAGGAAAACACGTGCCATTCTTAATAACAACGCAACGATGGTAATTACCAGTGAATAACCTATGTAAGGTAAAATATCGGCACTGTTAATGTTTTTGTACACATATGGGAATTGTAGTCCAATCAGAATGAAAATCAGTCCATTCAATAAAAAGATAATGATGTCCCAAATGTTTTTTGATTGGTTTTTAAGTTGCTCAGGAAATACATTGTTGCTAAACCTAGAAATGCCCAATCCTAAAATAACAACAGCAATAACACCAGAAACATGTACTTGTTCAGCAATTAAATAGGTAACAAAAGGCATCAATAACATAAAACTAATGGTAGCCAGGCGGTTGCTGTGAATCTTTTTAATAATAAATGCCAGAATTTTAGACATCACCATACCAGTTAAGAACCCACCAGCCATTAAAAGGGCAAATTCAAGTGATGCTTTCCAAAATACAAAGGCTGTTCCTGTTACCGCGGCAACGGCAAAACGATACGCTACCAGTGCAGAAGCGTCGTTAACTAAACTTTCACCCTCCAAAATGGTATTGGTTTTGTGTGATAAACCCAATCCTTTGGTAATACTCATGGCAGCAACTGCGTCAGTAGCGGAAAGAATCGCACCTAATACAAAAGATACTGGCCAGCTCATCCCTGGGATCAGATAGTGTGCAACTACAGCAATACCAATAGCGGTGATAAAAACCAGCGTAATGGCCAATGTGAATATGGTGTTGATATTGGTTTTAAATTCCTTGAATGAGATATTAAAAGCAGCATCGTAAAGCAATGGTGGTAGGAATATCAAAAATATAATTTCAGGATTAATATCAATTGGTGGTAAAGATGGAACAAAACCCACTGCTATTCCGGCTATAATCAATAAAATAGGATAAGGGATTTTAATTCGATCGGCAATAGCAGAAAGGCCAATCATCACAGCTAAAATAAATATTACAATGGCATAATTTTCCATATCTGCAAAATGCGTTTATTAATAGAGATCGAAACTCTTACTTGCAAAATATAGGTTTAGAACTGAATTAAAAAGTTTCCGACCGAAATAATTTATCGATGGGAATGTCTAAAATTCTACTATGATAAATGAATATAAATTTGAAGAGAAAACCTTAATGTCTCCCAATTTTTAATGATACAATAAAAAAGAGAGCATGTAACATTGCTAAAACGGGATAATACCATTTTATAATACGGAAAAATACAGGGGAGGAATGAAAATATAGATTAAGAGTGAATTAGCGTTGTAGCCTGGGCCTTTTACTTTTAAAAGGCTGGTTGGTTTTTGGCTTTGCCGCTTGAACACCGCTTTCCTCTTCCGATATTTTAACTGTAATTACATTGCCTTTAAAAGTTTCTCCATTTAAGGTAGATACAATATTTTTAGCATCCGGTAAACTGTATATTTCTAAAAAAGCATAGCCTTTACACTTGCCAGTAGCTCTATCGCGAACAATTTTAATCGTTTCTACCCTACCATGAAGGCTAACCAATATTGCCAAATCCATCTCTTGGATATTGTCAGGAAGGCCACCTATAAAAATCTTAACCATTAATTCAGTAATTTGAGAGAACATCCGGTTAAATCAAACTTAATTCCAGAGTTGTTCTTTTAGACCTGCAAAATAAGCAAAATGATATTCTTACCCAAACTAATTATATGAATTTTGCCTCATTTTTATCATAAATTTGTGAAGAGCAGACATATATATTGATGTTGACAGACATAAAATGTACATTCGTTTTCTAATCATCAAAAAATAGGTTAAAATATGAGCATCTCTAAGTCAAAATCTATACTCATTATCGCATTATTCCTCTTCAGTTCGCTACTGGTTCAGTCGAAAATTTTATTGCCATCGGTATTTAGCGACAATATGGTTTTACAGCAAAAAACAAATGCGGCCATTTGGGGTAAAGCCACAGCTGGTAAAGCGGTTAAGATAACGGTTTCGTGGAATAAAATTAATTATGGGGCTATTGCCGATGCCAATGGCAATTGGAAAATTAAAGTGGCAACTCCAGGTTACGGCGGTCCATATTCCATCACCATTTCCGATGGGGAATTGTTGGTGCTAAACAATGTATTAATAGGGGATGTTTGGATTTGCTCAGGCCAGTCGAATATGGAAATGCCACTGGCAGGTTGGGGGAAAATTCTTAACAACGAAAAAGAAATTGCTGATGCAAAATATCCAAACATTCGTTTATTGCAGGCAGAACATGTTACCAGTAGTTTTCCGCTTAACGACGCCAAAGTGACTAATGGTGGTTGGCAGGAATGTAACCCAAAATATATTGCCGAATTTTCTTCTACCGCATATTTCTTCGCCCGCGAAGTGTATGAAAAAACCAAAATCCCTATAGGCCTGATCCATACCTCTTGGGGAGGAACAATTGCTGAAGCCTGGACAAGTGCCGAATCGCTTAAAAAAATGACCGATTTTTCTGCCGCAGTAGATAAGATCCAAAAATTAGCTAAAAATCCTTCGACAGTTTCTTATGAAGAAAAACTGCAGAATTGGGTTAAAATGACAACCGAGAAAGATTCGGGTTATCAGGCTGGAGAAACAAAATGGGCTTTGGCAGAAACTACAAACTGGAAAAGCATGACTTTGCCGACCTTATGGGAAGATGCAGCACTTAAAAATTTTGATGGCATTGTATGGTTTACGAAAAAGGTTAACATCCCCGAAAACTGGAAAACAAATGGTGCCAAGCTTAATTTAGGTACAATTGATGATAACGATATCACCTTCGTAAATGGAGTTAAAGTCGGTGAAACGATAGGGTATAATGTTGGTAGAACATACACAATACCTGTAAATCTGCTTAAAACAGGCGAGAATACCATTACCGTTAGGGTTTTTGATAGTGGTGGTGGCGGCGGCCTATATGGTGATGCCAAAGATTTGAGCTTAACAAATAATACGACGGAGAAAATTTCTTTAGCAGGCGACTGGAAATATAAAGTGGGCGTAGATTTTAAAAATATTGAAACTAAACCTTACGAAGAAAATGGCCCTAACAGACCAACCGTTTTGTACAATGCGATGATTCATCCTTACCTCCAATTCTCAATTAAAGGTGCCATATGGTATCAGGGAGAAAGTAATGCCGATAGGGCTTACCAATATCGCGAATTATTTCCAACGATGATTAAAGATTGGCGTCAGAAATGGGGGCAGGGAGATTTTCCATTCTATTTCGTTCAACTGGCCAATTTTATGCAGATTGATCATTCTCCTGTAGAATCTGCCTGGGCAGAGCTTAGAGAGGCCCAGCAAAAAACACTTTCACTACCAAACACAGGCATGGCTACCATTATTGATATTGGTGATGCAAAAGATATTCACCCTAAAAATAAACAAGAGGTGGGTAGAAGGTTAGCCTTAATTGCTCTGGCTAAAACGTATGGTCAGAAAATAAACTATTCTGGCCCCGTTTATCTATTCAATAAAGTAGAAGGAAAACAGATCCGTTTAACGTTTGGCAATACAGAAAATGGATTAAAAGCCTCTGATGGTGCCGCACTAACCGGTTTTGCCATCGCTGGAGCAGATAAGAAATTTTATTGGGCCAAAGCAAGCATCCAGGGGAATCAGATCATAGTAAGTAGCGATCAGGTGGCAAATCCCGTTGCGGTTCGCTATGCATGGGGAAATAATCCTTTGTGTAATCTTGTGAGTAACGATGGCTTGCCTGCATCTCCATTCAGAACAGATACCTGGCAAGGCCTTACCTTTGCCAAGAAATAACTGATAAAAATTTGTGTAATTTGTGTGGTTAAATCCGTGTAATGCAGACAATATTTAAAGTTGCGCTATTCTTTGTGGCTTACTTTATATTTTTACAGGCTAACCGGAAATTATGCCAAATACTTTATCAGACCAGGAAACCATTCTCCTGATTGCCGACCTGGAAGAAAAATTATTAGATGGGTTTAAAAGAACAGACCTGAACACACTCGATTTATTGTTTGCCGATGGCATGCTTTTTCATGATCAGTATGGTAATGTGTTGGATAAAGAAATGGATCTGGAAGCCTACCGGAGTGGTATGATCAAAATTAATAAAATCAACGTATCCAAACGGGAAATACGTGTTTTTGAATCTATTGTTATTGTTTCTGCAAGTCTTTTTATTAAGGGAAGTTATTCAAATATTTTACTTAACGGCAAATATCAATGGTTAAGGGTTTGGGGTAAAGTGAATGAAGATTGGAAAGTAATTTCTGCCAGTTGTACAAGCATTTCAGCATAAAATATTTGCTTAAAAATAAGAACGGGGAATAACCAATGGCTATCCCCCGATTCTAAATTAACGCTCTCTAGATCTAATATATAACTAATCTCAGTTTTCACCAAAAGCATGATGGGCAAACGAGGCAAATGCTTACCATAGCGAGTTAGAAATAGGTATATATCACAATTTGGTGTAAACCTCTGGCTTTGCAAACTGTATAATTTTTGATCTTTCAATTCATCATTTCGGCGTTTAGGTTTGCTTTAGCCAGCTTAACAGTGTTTTTTGAATTGTTTGAGTATATGCTTACTAAATCGTTTTAATATTCGCTCATATTTATTAGTTTTATAAAATATTATCTAACCAATAATCCCTTTATGAAAAGAATATTTACCTCAATCTATTTTCTGGTTTCCTGTCTATCTATTCATACTTCAAATGCCCAGAATTTAACTGAATTCAACAAAGCCCCCTTAAAACAGCATGTTTATGTGCAATTGCCCATAGGAAGTATTAAAGCCAAAGGATGGTTGTTAAAGCAACTGGAACAACAAAGAGATGGGGCAACGGGAATGGCAGAAGAGTTATACCCGGAGAAAGATAATCTGGGCAAAAACTCCGATTGGCTGGGAGGCGATGGAAATGGATGGGAACGGGTACCATATTATGTTAAAGGTTTAGTAGCATTGGCTTATACCTTAGATGATCCTATGCTAAAAGCGAAAGCACAAAAGTATATCGATTGGACTCTAAACAATCAACAAGCCAACGGATTATTCGGCCCGCCGAAAATGAAAGATTGGTGGCCACGTATGCCCATGATGTATGCTTTGCAAAGCTATTATGAAGCCACAAATGATAAAAGGGTAATTCCTTTTCTGTCAAAATATTTCAAATATGAACTGGCCAATCTTGATGGCGACCCATTAAAGGAGTGGGGTAAATCAAGAGCAGGCGATAATATGGAAATAGCCATTTGGCTTTACAATAAAACCGGCGATCAGTATTTATTACGACTAGTAGAAAAGTTAAAACAACAGGCATACCCTTGGATCGATATTTATAGCAACAACGGGTTTTACTTTTTTGGTGATGATTTTCAGCCAAAACATATGGTTAATGTAGCTCAAGCCTTAAAATTTCCAGTGCTTTATGCACAACTTCAAGATCGTCCTTCTAATCTTGAAGCACTTTCCAAAGGTATAGCGCATATTATGCACGACCATGGCCAGCCAGAAGGTTTAGGATCAGGAACTGAATTCCTGGCGGGTACAAGCAGTATAGAAGGAGTAGAAACCTGTACAGTGGTAGAATGGATGCAGAGTTTAGAAACTGCGGCAAAGGTTATTCATGATGCAAGAATTGGCGATCAATTGGAAAAAGTAGCTTTTAATGCTTTGCCAGCTCAGTTCAGCCGCGATTTTAAAAACCATTCATATTATACATTACCTAACCAGGTTCAAAGCATTCAGGGTGAGCATGGCTTTAATCAGGATTATGGTTCAGGCATTGTTTCTAGTCCATATTCAGGTTTTGGCTGCTGCCGCTATAATATGCACATGGGCTGGCCTTATTTTGTGAAAAGTAGTGTAGTGGCTACCCCTGATAAAGGTTTGGCAGTAATTACCTATGGCCCAATGGAAATAGAAACTGTAGTAGCCAACAATAAAAAAATAAAAATTACCGAAGAAACCAATTATCCCTTCGAAGAACAAATCAGATTAAAGGTTGGGCTTAGCACTTCTACATCCTTTCCATTGATTTTAAGAATCCCAGCATGGAGTGTAAAACCAAGCATAAAATTAAATGGAACGATATTGAAAGGAGTAAAAGCTGGTGAAATGTTTACCATTTCCCGCGAATGGAAAAATCAGGATCAATTAGAACTGAATTTCCCAATGCAAATTACTACTCAGGCTCAAGTAAACAATTCCATTAGTGTAGAACGTGGGCCTATTGTGTATGCATTAGAAATTAAGGCAGCAAATAAGGTAATCAAAACACATCCGGTTGCTGGCTTTACAGATTACGAAATTCATCCGGAATCGGCATGGAATTATGGCTTAGTATTAGATAAAGGTAATTTAAGCAACGTTAGCGTGGTGAACGCTGCTATGCCCGAAAATCCTTTTATTGCCGCGAATGCACCAGTTAAATTAAAGGTTCAGGCAAAAAAGATCCCTTTATGGACGCTGGGCTACAACAAAGTAGCTGCTTTTGATGTGCCTTTTAGTCCAATTTCCTCAACCGAAAAACAGGAAGAAGTTACCTTGGTACCTTATGGCTCTGAAAATATACGCCTAAGCTGTTTTCCTGTGATCGGTTTGCCCAAAAAAATAAATAAGGCTTTGGTCGAAAATTTTGATCATGGAATGGCCAATAATTGGGTTTTTTATGGCGGTGGCTGGTTTTGGAAAGATGGAGCGGTTAATTCTGCATCAAATGCAGGCTCTGGTGGTTATGGCATAAATGGATCCAAATATGTAGCTAATGGAACAGATTTTAAAGATTTTACCTATCAGGCAAATGTTAAAATCAATACAGCCGGCGATGCAGGTTTAATGTTCAGGGTTTCTAATCCGGCAATTGGTGCCGATGCTTACCAAGGGTATTATGTGGGTTTGGACCAGCTCAATGGAAAGGTACTGCTAGGGAAAGCTAACGGGCAAAAATGGACCGTTATAGGTTCAGGGAAATATCCTGTTGAAATGAACAAAATGTATACCTTAATGATAGTGGCGAAAGGAGATGAATTTAATGTTTTTATAAACGGGTCGGCAAAGCCCATTCTTTCTGCAACAGATAGTCAATATCAATCTGGTAGTATAGGATTAAGAGCGTATAAAGCTTTGGCTAGCTTCGATTCGGTAAAGATTAACGCTTTTTAACATCGGTTCAGGCCAGTATTGAACTTTGCGGCAAGGAATTTGTTAACCTATTATCAATAAATAAAAATAAGATTATGAAATTATACAAATCAATTCCCATAATGCTCTTTGCCATTGCGCTTGCAGCCGGTTGTGTAAGCAATAAGAAATATGCAGAACTTCAGGACACCTATTCAAAGTTGAGAGAAAGGAACCAGGAGTTAAGTAATAAATACCAGGATAGCCAACGCGAGCTTAGCGGCAGCACCAGCAGGGTTAAAAGTTTAGAAGAACAGATTGCCTCAGAAAAAGCCAATGTAACTGCATTGCAGGATGCTTTGAACAAATGTTTAAATTCTAGTAGCCAGGGCAATGTTAATATTTCGAAACTGGTTGATGAAATTAACAGTTCGAATAAATACATCAAACAACTGGTAAATGCTAAAAATAAAAGCGACTCACTTAATATGGTGTTGACTAATAATTTGACGAGATCATTAAGTAAAGAAGAATTGGGAGATGTTGATGTACAGGTGCTTAAAGGCGTAGTTTATATCTCTTTAGCCGATAATATGTTGTATAAATCAGGTAGTTACGAAGTTTCCGATAAAGCGGGGGAAACTTTAAACAAAATTGCTAAAATCATTAAAGATTACGATACCTATGATGTTTTGATTGAAGGTAATACCGATAATGTACCTATTGCGCAGACTAATATCCGCAACAATTGGGATTTGAGTGCCTTGCGTGCTTCGTCAGTGGTTCAGGTATTGCAGACTAAATATGCTGTAGATCCTAAGCGTTTAACAGCAGGCGGACGTGGTGAGTTTAATCCAATTGCTGATAATACAACAGCAGGAGGGAAAGCGAAAAACAGACGTACACAGATCATTATTACACCTAAGTTAGATCAGTTTATGGATCTGATTGGAAAAGCGCCTGAACAGTCTCAAAAATAAAATCACAAATAATAATCATTTAAAGGGTTGAAATTAATTTTTCAGCCCTTTTTTATTTGTAAAGCTTTCTCTTTTCCCTTTTATATTTTGCTAATTTTGCACGCGCTCCAGTACAGGTTATGAGAAAACGGATAAGAAAGCACCTTCGCACAGCAAAATACATCGTTTACAAAGAAACTTTAATCGATTTTAAAGAACACTTTTGGACATTTATAGGCGCTTTTGTAGGGGTTGGTATTATTGGGTTACTTAATTCTAAATACTTTACCGCGAACGATAATTTATTTCTAATCGGTTCTTTTGGGGCTTCATCTGTACTCATTTATGGTATTATCAATAGTCCGCTTGCACAACCGAGAAATTTGGTCGGCGGCCACCTGGTTTGTGCCATAGTAGGTGTTACCGTTCATAAGCTTATTCCAGGCGAAGTTTGGTTGGCCGCTGCATTATCTGTTTCACTATCTATCGTATTAATGCAGATCACGAAGACCCTGCATCCCCCAGGGGGAGCAACTGCGCTAATTGCCAATATAGGGTCTGCCAAAATTCAGTCTTTGGGTTATTTATACGTGCTAAGTCCAGTATTATCAGGTGCTTGTATCCTTTTAATGGTGGCCATTATTGTCAACAACAGAACCTCGCACCGTAGTTATCCCAATAACAAAAAATGGTATAGGGTTTGGCACAGATACCGCAGGTAAACAGTTACCTATAACTCTATTCTTATAACGCATTTAGCTATTTAAATAAATGTATATTTGATTATGTGAGTAATTAAATAATCTAATTACATTGCTTTCTTTCGCTGATGTAAATCAGGAAATGATTATTTTTTTCTTTTGCTGGTTTAAATAAGCTATAATTTGATTTAACATAATGCTTCTTGTTGCCCTCACTGCTGATTTCAAAGCTTCTGAACTTACGCCTAAACGGTTAGCCCAATAATTTCGATCTGTTTCTTCAGATAATAAGATGATTTCTTCTTTAATGCTTGGAGTTTGGATGAGATTTTTCATGTTGGGATGATTAATTCAGTTAATAACACGCACAAGCTCGATTTGGTTCAATAAAAATAGGTTTTTTTATTTGTAATAACAATTTGTAAAACAGTTGTTTAAATAAAAATAAGTGACATTTTAATCATAACTAAAATTAAGTCGAAATTGCCCACTTTTCTTCTATTAATTCGTTTTAGTAATAATAAAAGGTATATGCTATAACTAATAATTATACAAAAAATAATTTTATGTATTTTTAATTATACGTAAAATGACTATAATTGCCTATTATTTATAAAAAAATATTCTGTAATGGGTGATATGAGGAAGGGAGACGTTACTCAGATTGACTTTGAATATGGACATGGAATCATTATTGACGAAAATGGCCAGGATATTCACTTTCAATTAGATAATTTATCTGATCAAATTAATATAAATTCGAAAATAATTTTTGAAATAGAATTACGTAAACATGGTTTGGTAGCGGTTAACGTTAAATTAGAAATGGAAGAAATAAGAGGTTAGTTCACATACCCAAGCAAATTAACATTACATATTATTGTTGGTCATTTGTAGTAGGTAGGCTGAAATAAAATGTAGAACCTTTACCCAATTTGCTTTCTGCCCAAATTTTACCCTGATGCCTTTCAATTACTTCGGCACAGATATACAGGCCAACTCCAAATCCTGCAATTGTTTTAGTATCAGGGCTGTCTACGCGGTAAAAACGGTCGAAAAGTTTGGGTATATCATTTTCCCTAATGCCAATGCCTTCATCTTCCACACTTACAATTACTTGGCCCTTTTGTGTTTCGCATTTTATTGCAATTAAAGAGTTCTTTTTTGAGTATTTCGCTGCATTTCCAATCAGGTTAGTAATCACATTGCCAATTTTCTCCATATCGGCATTTATAATTATTTCTTCCGTACCAATCACCTGGATGAAATGGCTTGGTAAAACAATTCTATATTCTTCAGCTATGGTTTTAATCAAATCAATAAGGCTAAAATTTGTTTTGTTCAATAAAATTTTGCCAGCTTCTAATAAGGATACATTTAAAAAGCCATCAATCATTAACGACATTCTTTTTAATTGAACATTTACCTTATCAAGTATCTGAATGGTGAAGTCGTTATCAGTTTCTTTAAATTTATGCTGTAAAAGTTGT
Source organism: Pedobacter sp. 22163 (assembly GCF_052045595.1). Lineage (NCBI taxonomy): Bacteria > Pseudomonadati > Bacteroidota > Sphingobacteriia > Sphingobacteriales > Sphingobacteriaceae > Pedobacter > Pedobacter sp. 22163. Next base: position 134,996 of record NZ_JBQEPM010000003.1, read on the forward strand.
ATATAAGCACTTAACGATGTCAATGGAGTTTTAAGCTCGTGACTTACCATACCTATAAAGTCGTTTTTTCTAATTTCGTCCTGTTTATGTTCTGTAATATCCAAAACTGCTCCAGCAATATAAACGGCTTTTCCTTGTTCATTATAATAGGCTTTTCCTGCTGTTCTTAACCATTTTCTTTTAGCGCCTATGCCATTCAAATTAATTTGATATTCGATGTTAAAAGCGTTTCGGTGATGTAATGCGCGTCTGATGCCACTGGTAAGGTGCCCGATGTCTTCCGTACTTATCAGTGATTTAGCTTCTTCTATATCCAACCTGTTATTTTCCAGTTCGTAAATTTGTTGTGCCCTTTCAGATAAAAGTATCTGTTTGCTTTCCAGATCGATATTCCATGAACCCATTTCTGATGCATCCATGGCTATTTTTAAAATGTCTTTAGCTTTAAGTAGTTCTTTTTTAAAATTTACCTGCTCCGTAATATCTTTAATAATAACTAGAATCCTGTTTACTTCATTTTTATCATTTTTTAACGGCTCGTAAAAAGCTATAAAATAACCATCTGAAATAGGAGTCGAAATTTTTAATTCATTGATTGTTAAGGGTTGGCCGTTTTTAAAAATATCTTTTACATGCGCTACAAGTGCTTGCTGTTTTTCGAGTTCTGGTCGTGCCTTTTCTTGCGCAACTCCGATTACTTCTTTCCTGGTTTTGCCCCAAAGTTTTAATATGTTATCGTTTGCATATTCTGTAATAAGCTCTGGACCTTTTAATACGCACATGCCCAGAGGGGCCTGCTCGAAAAATCCTCTAAAACGTGCTTCACTTTCTGAAAGTTCAAATAAAATATGTTCAAGGTCATTTTCATCCAGCGGAATTTCCCTTAATGAACAGATGATATATTCAACCGGGCGATCGTTTTGTAATACCGGCGAAAATTCTAATTCCCATTTTACGTTTGGTGAGTTAGAATAAATGGGATGAATAACCAATGTACTTTTTGCCTTAAGCTCGCTTACTTTCTGAACTGTTTTAATCAGATGCACTTTTTCAGCAGCAGAAAGGAGGTTTGGAACAATGTTAATATCATAGAATTTTAATTTTCCTCCCACACGCTCTGTTAAAGCTTGATAAGCATCGTTATGCTCTACCACCACCAATATCGGTTTTACTTTAAAAATGATTATAGGATTCTTAGAATGTTTTAACAGTGCTTTTAAGAAAGGAGAGGCTAAATCTATCATAAATTTAAGTTGACACTTTCCCAAATATAATCGTTAAGTAGTTAATCACCAACCGATTTGTACGGATGATATAATATTTATCATACAGAATAGTATAAATTGTAAGTGTTTTGTTTTTCTGGGTTGTTGTAAATAATTGTAGGTCAGTATTTAATGCTCTTACTTGGTGTCATGGTTAAACATTCATGATATGGGGGCTATAAATGGTAAATAATATTTCGTTTGCGCTTCGGTTACTAAGGACACTCATTCAGGGAGCATAAGTTATAAAATCGCCTTAATATTTTTATGCAATCGAATTTGTTTTATGTTATATCAAAATCAACAAATTGTAAAGTAAATGTGTAAAAATAGATAGCCTAACGGTAAAATAAGTATTTATCTAGATATTATGACTGATTTGTAAGACAATATTAAACGGTATTTTATTAAAAATGGTGTCTTTTTAAGTAGAAAAAAAGTTTTTATGTGTTTTTGTGTAAAATTATTTATTTGGTAATCAGATAGTTATATTTTGTTTTCGAATTAAATGTTTGATTTAAGCGATTTAACATTTCTCACTTACATTTTTTTAAAAATTTATATATATTTGTTCTTACCCTTTCGAGGGTATGTTTTTCATAGGTAGATGTAGGGTCAGAACAATGTTCTGGCCCTTTTTTGTTTTAATAGATTTAGAAAAACTATTTTTGTGTTATGATTAAAAAGAAAGTGATTGTTGCGGTTACAGGAGCCAGCGGTTCTATTTATTCAAAAGTTTTATTTGACCGGTTATTAACATTAAGAGATCAGATCGAGGCTGTTGGTGTAGTGATGAGCGACAATGCAAAAGCGGTTTGGCAATTCGAACTGGGAAACCAGGATTATAACCATTTTAAAGACTTTACCTTTTATAACAAAAATGATTTTAACGCCCCTTTTGCTTCAGGGTCGGCAAAGTACGATACCATGATTATCGTTCCTTGTTCTATGGGAACTTTGGGTAGGGTAGCACATGGAATATCGAACGATTTGATTTCGAGGGCAGCAGACGTTGTGTTAAAAGAACGCAGGAAATTAATAGCTGTAGTAAGAGATACCCCGTTCAGTTTAATCCATATCAACAATATGAAAACTGTAACTGAAGCAGGTGGAATCATCTGTCCCGCTAATCCATCTTTTTACAGTTTGCCTCAAACAATAGAAGAGGTTGCTGGCACGGTAATTAGCCGGGTGTTAGATCTGGCAGGTTTTGAGCAGGAAAGTTATCGGTGGCAGGAGCAGTAATTGGTATTTTGCCGAATTTTAAATATTTTTAGTCGATTTAAATCAAACTCATGAAACTATTTTTACGCTCTATCTTATGCTGCGCAGTGTTATGCCCTTTTTTTTCTCAGGTTAAGGCTCAGCAGGATTTTCTGATTAATTCAAAAAACGACACTTTAAAAGGTGAAATAAAAAAACAATTTATTGGTTTTTATCGGTTCAAGCCAGAGGGAGGTACCAGTTTTAATAAAATTCCAATCCGCGAAACCAAAGAATTTTATAAAGTAGAAAAAGAGATAAATTATCTTGTTAAAGTACGCCCGGATAAAAGGAGCCCGGACTTTTTACAAAGATTGGTTAAAGGCAAAATTGATTTGTTCGAATATTACAGACAAAGTGGTAATAATCAGGTTGATATTGTTTGGTATGCCAGTAAAGAAAATGGAAAGCTGTTTGAGGTAAAAAGCAACCATATCTTCGGTTCTCGCAATGATCGCAAGGATAGGTTATACAGTTTAATAAGCGACAAACCCGAACTGTTAGAAAAATTTAAAAAAGATGATAGTTACAGCTTTGAAGCTGTGAAGGAATGCATTAAATTATATAACTCAAACTAAATAGCCGATACTCATGCCAAAATTAAGCTTTATTGTAGTTGTTTTGTTCGTTTCAGGTATCTGTTTATCTGGCTGTGAAAAAAAAGCCTGCCCAGAAGGAATGCACGAGTTGCGTTTAAAGGATGGTACTACTATATGCGTTCCAAATAATTTATAGTCTGTAATTTGTCAGTTCTCAAAACTCAAAACCGACAAGTCCGAACAAATTTCCTATCTTTGCAGCCTCAATGAAAAAGGTCGCATTTTATACATTAGGTTGTAAACTCAATTTCTCCGAAACATCAACTATCGGTCGTTTATTTACCGATGCGGGTTATGCCGTAGTAGAATTTCAGGATCAGGCAGATGTTTATGTGATCAATACCTGCTCTGTTACTGAGCATGCCGATAAAAAATGCCGTAAAGTTGTTAAAGAAGCTTTAAAATATTCCCCGAATGCCTTTGTAACCATTGTAGGTTGCTATGCGCAGTTAAAACCACAGGAAATTGCCGAAATAGAAGGTGTTGATATGGTTTTAGGCGCTGCAGAAAAGTTCAGGATAGTAGAATATATTACCGATTTAACCAAACAACCAAAAACCCTTATTCATCAGCAAAATATTGAGAAAGTAAACCATAATTTTATTGCCTCTTATTCGATTGGTGATAGAACGCGTACTTTTTTGAAAGTACAGGATGGTTGCGATTATCCTTGTACATACTGCACCATTCCTTTAGCACGCGGTGCAAGCCGGAGCGATACCATTGAAAATGTAGTGAATCGTGCAAAAATGATTGCAGATAGCGGTGTTAAAGAAATTGTTTTAACCGGTGTAAATCTTGGCGATTTCGGAATTAGAAACGGCCAGCGTGAAGATAAATTTTTTGATCTTGTTAAAGCTTTAGATGAGGTAGAAGGAATTGAAAGAATCCGCATTTCGTCTATTGAACCGAATCTTTTGAGCAATGAGATCATTCAGTTTGTATCGACTTCTAAAAGGTTTGTTCCGCATTTTCACATTCCCCTGCAATCGGGTTCTGATAAAATTTTAGGTTTAATGCGCCGTCGTTACCGTACAGATTTGTATGTAGAGCGTGTTGCCAAAATTAAGGAAGTAATGCCTCATTGCTGTATTGGTGTTGATGTGATTGTTGGTTTTCCTGGAGAAACGAAAGAAGATTTCTTGGACACCTATCAATTCTTAAATCAGCTTGATATTTCTTATTTACACGTATTTACTTATTCTGAGCGCGAATTAACAGCTGCAGCCGAAATGAAAGGCGTTGTGGCGGGCAGTGAGCGTAATGAGCGTAGTAAAATGCTCCATATTTTATCTGATAAAAAAAGGAGAGCTTTCTACGAATCTCAAATTGGTACCGAAGCTGAAGTGCTTTTCGAGGCAGATCAGAAATCAGGTTACATGCATGGTTTTACTAAAAACTATGTAAAAGTACGTGCAAAATACGATCCGGTTATGGTAAATGAATTGAAAGCGGTTAAGCTTTTAGAAATTACTGCCGATGGAGAAGTAGAAGTAGCCGAATTGGAAACGATTCACGCGCATCATTAGTTTAGTCCGAAGTCATAAGTCTTCAGTTCAAATACCCTTTACTGTCATTCTGAACGCAGTGAAGAATCTTTTACTTATGAAAAGTTAAACCGCTGAAAGCGCTTAGCTGATAAAATATTTTGCCGTTACAAGATAGATCCTTCACTGCGTTCAGGATGACAAATGAACGGAGAAGGAAGACTTGTTTTTGGAATCAGTCTTTAATACCTAATACCCCATAAGAACTACTACAATCAGTTAACTAAACCTGATCGCAGCGAACACGAATCCCGATTTTTTTCAATCGGTTGAGTAAAGCGCAGAGCAGGGCTGTACTAACCGATGAAATACAGAACCATTCTTTTCCAAAAAAAATAGATTTTTATACGCTTTTTCGGCCTTTCAACCAAGAGCTTTGGTCTTTCTCCTTTAGTCTTTAAGCTTTCCGCTTTAATCTTTCAGCTTTGGTCTTTCTTTCCTATCTTCGCAACAAATTATTTGTATGTTTCCTACCGTTTCACATTTTTTAGAATACTTGTTCGGCATTAATTTACCGCTTCCATTTAATACTTTCGGTGTTTTTGTAGCACTGGCGTTTGTTGCTGGTTACTGGGCTTTCACCAAAGAGCTTAAGCGTAAGGAAGCATTAGGCATACTCCACCCAATTAAAAAAACAATTGTGGTTGGCAAACCTGCTACTACATCAGAGCTGATCATGAATGGTCTTTTTGGCTTTGTTATTGGTTATAAATTGGTTTATGCGTTGTTAAACTACAAACTTTTTGTAAATGATGCACAGTCGATTTTAATGTCGACCAAAGGAAATATAATTGGTGGTTTGTTTTTTGCAGGGCTGTTTGCTTATTGGGATTACACCGAAAAGAATAAACACAAGCTTGATAAACCAAAAGAAACACAGGTAACCGTCCACCCATACCAAACCATGAGTAACCTGATTGTTTGGGCGGCTATCTGGGGTTTTTTAGGTGCAAAGTTTTTCGATAACCTAGAGTATTGGGATGATTTTGTTCAACATCCCATCGAGCGCTTATTATCGTTTAGTGGTTTAACTTTTTATGGTGGTTTAATTTGCGGTGGTGCAGCGGTGTTGATTATAGCAAAAAGAAATGGCATCAAACCTTTACACATGCTTGATGTTGGCGGCCCTGGGATGATGCTGGCTTACGCTGTAGGGCGTATTGGTTGCCACTTAGCTGGCGATGGTGACTGGGGTATCCCAAATCATAATCCAAAGCCATTTTCCTGGTTGCCAGATTGGTTGTGGTCTTACAAATATCCGAATAATGTAGTAGGAGATGGCATTCCAATTCCTGGTTGTAGCGGTAAATTCTGCAACGAACTGGCACAAGGCGTATATCCAACACCGATTTATGAAGTAATTATCTGTTTAATTCTTTTTGCTTTCTTATGGAAGATTAGAGATAAAATAAAAGCACCAGGTTTAATGTTTGGTATTTATATGATCTTGAACGGTATGGAGCGTTTCTGCATCGAATTAATCCGTGTAAACTCAAAATACCATGTTTTTGGTTTGTATTTTACCCAGGCAGAAATGATTTCTACCTTTCTTGTTGTTGGTGGTATTGCACTAAGTGCTTATGCTTTAAGGAACAGAAATCAACTGGCTTAAATATCTATAAGTTTATTCATCATCCAATAAACATCTCGTTTTACTGTTAAATAGTTATGAATTACGAATTACTGTGCACAAAAGTAATATCGATTGTAAGGCTTACGGGAAATTTTATCCGCAAAGAAGCAATACAATTCGATGCCCAGAAAATTGAATACAAAGGGTTAAATGATATGGTTTCTTATGTTGATAAAACAGCAGAGCAGAAACTGGTTCAAAACCTCGAAAAGTTAATTCCCGGCGCCGGTTTTATTACTGAAGAGAAAACCATCAATAGAACAGGTAAAACTTATACCTGGATAATCGATCCCTTGGATGGTACTACTAATTTTATCCACGGCATTCCGACTTACGGTATAAGCGTGGCGCTTTATGAAGATGGATTACCTGTAATTGGTGTAGTTTACGAATTAAATAGGGGAGAGATGTTCTATTCGTATAAAGGCGGACTTGCTTTTATGAATAAGAAAGAAATTAAGGTTTCTATAAATCCTAATCTGGGCTCAAGTTTGTTGGCAACAGGTTTTCCGTATTACCAGTTTGATAAACAACCTCAGTATATAAAACTATTGACTGAGATGATGCAGAAAAGCCACGGTGTACGTCGAATTGGCGCTGCGGCAATAGATCTGGTATATACAGCCTGTGGACGTTTCGATGCCTTTTTTGAATACAATCTACAGCAATGGGATTTTGCAGCTGGATGTTTTATTGTGCAGCAGGCAGGAGGAGAAGTGTACGATTTCTCAGGTGGAAATGATTACTTTGAAAAAAGGGAGATATTGGCTACCAATGGAAAACTTACTGCCGAAATGTTAACCGCGATTAAACAGTATTTTTAAGCTATTCGTCATGCTGAATTTATTTCAGCATCTTAACGACCCTGACCTGTAGCGAAGCGGAAAGCTACGCAGTAAAATAAATTCAGGGCGACGGATCGGTTAAATAAAAAAAAAAGGTCCCGATTCTCATCGGGACCTTTTCACTATATGTACTATGAAAAATGCACAATTTTAAAGCGCTTCAGAAACAACTTCTGTAACTTCCGGCACCATTCTCTGCAATAAGTTTTGGATCCCAGATTTAAGTGTAATGGTAGAAGATGGGCAACCGCTACAAGAACCACGTAATTCTACTGTAACCACGCCTTCATCGAAAGATTTGTACGTAATTGCACCACCATCCTGTTCAACAGCCGGGCGTACATAATCGTGCAGAATCTGCTGAATTTTAATTTCGGTTTCTGTACCCTCAAAAGCAGGGGCTTCTTCGGTAGTTGCTTCTTTAATTTTTAATTCAGATTCTACAGCTCCCTTTACAAATTCTTTTAAAATGGCTTCAATATCAGCCCATTCTGCATCATCTGTTTTGGTAATGGTAACAAAATTGCTGGCGAAAAAAACACCAGAAACAAAGTTGAACTTAAATAACTCTTTAGCAAAAGGCGAATGTTCTGCACTTTCTTTAGTTGCAAAATCCTCACTGCCATTTATTAACAGCTTGTTTACCATGAATTTCATGGTAGCTGGATTTGGAGTCTGTTCTGTATATACGTTAATCGTCATGTCTTAATCAATTTGAATAAACAAAATTAACAATTACTCACTAATAAAACCTTTTCAAGCTGTCTGCTTAACGTCAATTTAATTTGACTAGAAAATACCAGTATAATTAAAGGGTGTAATCGTTCTCAATTGCACTTTAACAGCTTCAGAAACTGCTAAACCTTCAATAAACTCAGCAATACTTGCAGCATTGATTTTTGAATTTGTTCTGGTTAATTCTTTCAAGGCTTCGTAAGGGTTAGGGTAATTCTCTCTTCTTAAGACCGTTTGAATAGCCTCGGCAACAACTGCCCAGTTTTCGTCCAAATCGGCATGTAGAGCAGTTTCATTTAATAAAATCTTGTTTAATCCACGTAGCGTGGAATTAATAGCAATTAAGGTATGTCCAAAAGGAACGCCTACGTTTCTTAAAACAGTAGAGTCAGTTAAGTCTCTTTGTAAGCGTGAGATTGGCAATTTAGCAGCGAAAAACTCGAACAAAGCATTGGCAATGCCTGCATTTCCTTCAGCGTTTTCGAAATCGATTGGGTTAACCTTATGTGGCATAGCCGATGAACCAATTTCTCCGGCTTTAATTTTCTGTTTAAAATAGTTTTTAGAAATATACGTCCAGATATCTCTGTCTAAATCTATAATAATGTTGTTTATGCGTTTCAAAGCATCGCATTGAGCTGCAAATTGATCGTAATGTTCAATTTGTGTGGTATGCTGTGCACGTGTTAAGCCCAAAGTCTCGTTAACAAACTGGTTAGAAAAATTAACCCAGTTTACTGTAGGGTAAGCAATATGGTGTGCGTTAAAGTTTCCAGTTGCACCACCAAATTTTGCACTATTGGGGATATTTTTTAAGTTTTCTACCTGGATGGCCAAGCGTTCGGCGAAAACCAAAAATTCTTTGCCTAATTTGGTAGGAGAGGCTGGCTGGCCATGTGTATGTGCCAACATTGGAATGTCTTTCCACTCTGTAGCCAGCGCATTTATCTTTTCGATCAGCGTATTAATTGCCGGATAATAACTTTCATTCAAAGCTAATTTAATAGAATAAGGAATGGCAGTATTATTAATGTCCTGAGAGGTTAATCCGAAGTGGATAAACTCTTTATAGTGCTGAAGTGATAACGCATCGAATTTACTTTTGATAAAATATTCAACAGCTTTAACATCGTGGTTGGTTACTTTTTCAGTTTCCTTAATTTCTAAGGCATCAACTTCTGAGAAGTTTTCGTGGATTTTGCGTAATTGGGCATAAAGATTTTTATCAAAATTTTCTAAGCCAGGCAAGTTGATTTCGCAAAGTGCGATAAAATATTCGATTTCTACAAAAACACGGTATTTGATTAAGGCTTCTTCAGAAAAGTAAGCAGCTAAACTTTCGGTTGTTTTTCTGTAACGGCCATCAACTGGTGAAATAGCTTGTAGTGATGTTAAATTCATTATGCGGATTATATTTTTGCCGCAAATTTACTACAATTGATGGATTTTAAGGTCTTGATTCCTAGAAATTAATATAAAATAAAAAAGACCTTAGAATTTCCAAGGCCTTTTGCAGTAATAGCTAAAACTATTTTTTAGTGGTGTCTTTTACTGTAGTGTCTTTAACTGTTGTATCTTTTACTGTAGTATCTTTTACAGTTGTATCTACAACTGTAGAATCAACTTTAGATGAATCAGTTGTGCCATCTTTTTTTTCTGATTTACAAGCAACAACGGATAGGGATAAAGCTAGAGCTAAAAAGCCCATTTTGAATGCATTTTTCATTTTTTTTAATTTGTTTGGTTCTAAAGATTAATTAATTACTAATTTATACAAAAAACTTAAGAAAGTAACCCATTAAAGTGAAATAAAAAAGGTCACGATGTGAAAATCGTGACCTTTTTTGTGTAAATAGTTAAAATAAACTAGTGTTTTACTTCTTCTGTGGTTGTTGTAGCTTTTACAGAGGTATCTTTTACTGTAGAATCCTTTACAGTGGTGTCAACTTTAGTTGTATCAGTAATAATCGTTGATGAATCTGTAACTGTTGTATCAGTACCGTCAGCTTTTTTACCTGATTCGCCGCAAGCAGCAACTGTTAAAGATAGAGCTAGGGCTAAAAAGCCTAATTTGAATGCATTTTTCATTTTGATATCTGTTTTAGGGTTACTATTTACTATTAATGCCTAAAATGTTAAAAGGTAACCCGTTTTTTCTGATAAAATAAAAAAGCCTTTGAAAATTCATTTTTCAAAGGCTTTTCTTATAAGTAAGTTAGACTAGTGTTTAACTTCAGTTTTTTCTGTAGTAGTTTTTACAGTTGTATCTTTTACTGTAGAATCTTTTACTGTAGTATCTTTTGCAGTAGTATCAGTAACGATAGTTGAAGAATCTGTAGCTGTTGTATCAGTACCTTCTGCTTTTTTTTCTGAGTTACAAGCAACAACTGATAAAGATAAAGCTAGAGCTAAAAAGCCTAATTTGAATGCATTTTTCATTTTTGAGTATTTTAAGTAATTAATTAATTTACCTGTTAATACCACTTATTTAAAAAGGTAACCCGAAAAAATAAAAAAAAAGTAAAAAAAAATAAAAAAGGCTCCCGATTTTGCATCAGGAGCCTTTTTTTATGAGTAAAGTTAGACTAGTGTTTAACTTCTTCTGTAGTAGTTGTAGTAGCTTTTACAGTTGTATCTTTCACTGTAGAATCTTTTACTGTAGTATCTTTTGCAGTAGTATCAGTAACGATAGTAGAAGAATCAGTTAAAGTAGTATCAGCACCTTCAGCTTTTTTTTCTGAGTTACAAGCAACAACTGATAAAGATAAAGCTAAAGCTAAAAAGCCTAATTTGAATGCATTTTTCATTTTTGAATTTTTTAAGTAATTAATTTCTTATTAATGCCGCAAAGGTAAAAAGGTAACCCGATAATTTACAAAAATTGAAAATATTTTTTTTTTGAGGTTTGGGTTACCGTTTGCTTTAAGTTTGTATTAAGCAATTATAGTAGCTATAAATATTTTTTTGTCTAATATTGGGTTACTATTTATAGAAAAATGTATTAACTAGTGAATAACAGTTTAAAGAGTTCAGTTCCAACAGATAGAGAGGTTATTTTAGGTATTCTAAATAACTCAGAAGATACACTTAACAAGTTATACAAGGCTTATTATGCGATGGTTTTGCAGTTTATCCTGAATAATAACGGTGATGAAGATGATGCAAAAGATGTTTATCAGGAAGGTATAATAATTTTATATAACAAAATTAAGGAAGGCAATTTTGAGCTGAGCAGCAAACTCAAAACCTATATTTATTCGGTTTGCCGGCGCATTTGGCTAAAGAAACTTAGCCTAAACAGTAAAAAAGCCGGTAATATTACTGATTATGAGGATGTCTTTGCTGTTGAGGAAGATGTAGAGCACCATGAAGAAAAAGATGCTGCTTTTGTGAAAATGCAATCAGCACTCGATCATCTGGGCGAACCTTGTAAAACTATTATTCAGGATTTTTATATCCACAATTTATCCATGCAGGATATCTGCGAAAAATTTGGTTATACCAATACCGACAATGCAAAAACGCAGAAATATAAATGCCTGCAAAGGTTAAAGAAAATATTTTTTCAACCATAATTTGAAATGAGAAACGATTTGGAGTTAGATGCAATTATTGAAGATTACCTTTTAGGTAAACTTAATACACAGGAAACTGAAGCTTTTGAACAGTTACGTCGTAATGATGCCACAGTAGATCATAAAGTAGTTTCGCATAAGTTCTTTTTAGAATCTATGGGAACATTTGCTGAACAGTTGCGCTTAAAGGAACAGTTAAATCATATTCATTCAGAAATTGATGTAGAGAATTTGGCTTCTGCCTTAAGGCCACATCCATCTAAAGTTGTTCAGTTATGGCGTAAGCATAGATCGGCAATTGCGGTTGCTGCATCTTTTTTAGTGTTATCGTTGGTTTCTGTATATTCTATCCAGCATAATACTAAGCAGGATATTCGCTACAATCAAATGAGCAGGGAGTTATCTAAAGTTAAAACTTCTACAAAAGATTTAATCAGAACAATACAATCTACAGCACCGGGTGATACACAAAACAAAAATGTAAATCCAGGAAATTTTGGAGGCACAGGTTTTGCTATTTCTGCCAATGGTTACATATTAACTAATTTCCATGTAATTAAAGGCGCAGATTCGTTATTTGTTCAAAATAGTAAAGGTGAGTCATTTAAGGTTAAAGCAACTTATACTGATCCTCAAAATGATATTGCGATCTTAAAAATAAGCGACAAAAGTTTTAGTAATCTTTCTGCGATTCCTTATACAATTAAGAGGAATACCAGCAGCATAGGAGAAATCGTGTATACATTAGGCTATCCTAAAGATGATGCGGTTTTGGGGGAAGGTTATGTAAGCTCTAAGAATGGCTTTATTGGAGATACTACACAATATCAGGTGTCTATTCCAGTAAATCCAGGAAATAGTGGTGGGCCATTACTTGATAACAATGGAAACTTGGTTGGTATTATTAGTGGTAAGCCTGATCAAACTGAAGGTGCGGCCTTTGCTATCAAATCAAAATATATCCTAGAGGCGATGAGGGCTATTCCACAAGATTCTTTAGGGAAAAACAAGCTCTCTGCTAACAAGAAAAGTACTTTATCAGGTTTGAAGCGTACAAAACAAATTGAAAAACTACAAGATTATGTCTTCATGATCAAAGCCTATAATTAATACCCCAAACAAATTAATATTCTTAAACCCTGTAGATTAAATTCTTCAGGGTTTTTTTATTGGAATTGTAATTTAGAGGTCTTAAATTAATATTAAATCTATGTATTTGGTATAGTATTGTTTAAATTTGTTTTCATCAACTTAAAAATAATACCATTATGAGCATAAGATTAGGCGATACCGCACCGAATTTCAAAGCCAACACATCCATTGGCGAAATAGATTTTTACGATTATTTAGGCGATAGCTGGGGAGTATTGTTTTCTCACCCTGCCGATTATACCCCTGTTTGTACTACAGAATTGGGTAGAACTGCAGCTTTAAAAGGTGAATTTGAAAAAAGAAACGTTAAGGTTTTGGCTTTAAGTGTTGATTCTGCCGAGTCTCACAAAGGATGGATTAATGATATTAACGAAACTCAAAATACTTCTGTCGAATTTCCGATTATTGCCGATCCTGATAAAACTGTGGCAAATCTATACGATATGATCCACCCAAATGCTTCAGAAACTTTAACAGTTCGCTCGTTGTTCGTAATCAGTCCCGATAAGAAAGTGAAATTAATCATTACTTATCCCGCATCAACAGGAAGAAATTTTAATGAGGTGTTACGTGTGATTGATTCTTTACAGCTTACAGCCAATTATAGCGTAGCTACGCCTGCCGATTGGAAAGATGGAGAAGATGTAATTGTGGTAAATAGCATTAAAACGGAAGATATTCCAGCCAAATTTCCTAAAGGACACCAAGTAATTAAACCATATTTACGTACTACACCTCAGCCAAATAAATAATTCGAAAATTTTTTTTAATAACGCAACATTCTTGTTTAATGGCCAGAAATGGCTTGCATTATATTCGTAATTTATTATATTTGATAGTTTTGTTTCAATATTAGCGCTTAAACTGGTTGTTTTATTCATGTTTATACTCAATTGGTTAAATGAAATGCTGATCAAGGCGTAAAAGGTTTATTTATTTTATACAATTTTTTATTTTTTTATGGCAACCGGAAAAGTTAAATGGTTTAACACTCAAAAAGGCTTTGGATTTATTGTGCAAGAAGACAATAAAGACTTATTTGTACATTTTAAAGATGTTTTAGGTGGAATCGAAAGCTTGAAAGAAAACGACACAGTAGAATTTGAAGTAGCTGAAGGCAGAAAAGGTTTACAGGCAGTAAACGTTAAGAAAGTTTAAGCAATAATATTAAGATTATTTCTTTACCACTACAAAAAGCTTTTCGATTGAAAGGCTTTTTGTATTATTTAGCTTTGTCATTGTGACCGAAATCGTCATCTCGATCCGATAGCTATCGATGAAGCATAGCGGAACGAAGAGATTTATAAAGTCGTTACGCTATTGTAGATTTCTCCTCCAAAGGAGTTCCTTTGGAACACTGCGGTCAAAATGACGATCTCACTATAAGAGGATATGGACAGGAGAAGGCAATTGTACGTCACTCATATTGATTTAAACAATTAATTAACCCTCAGAATGACAACCTAATAGTATTGAATAATGGATGCTTTAATAACCATATTTTCTCCATTGCCCACCTTGGTGAAAATTAAAAACTGATTTTGATCTGCTTTTATTTTATATTTCTTAACCAAATCTTCAGGCTTTGCCGGATAGTTCCGCACAATCACATTTCCCTTTAAATTTTCTTGTTTCTTAAGTGTTGCGGTGCTGAGTACGGCTTCAATTTTAAATATCCTGCCTGGGAAATCTTTATTTACAATAGCCGAACTAAACAGCTGTGTTTGAGGATGTAGTTTTAAAAGATTGTAAGTGGTGCCAATTAAATTAAAAGCACCCGATTTTAGTAAAGCAGCATCTGGTTCGTACAAGTAATCACCAGTGTTTAAATCGTCAATAAACTGGATTGAACCATTTGAGGCTGATCTGTAAAAGGAAAAATCTTTTTCAATCTCATTATTTAAGGTTACAGCTATAATTTTCGTATCACCATTGTAATCTTTATCGATGATCCATAAGAGTTCTTTACACTCATTTTTTACACTTACAATATGGATCTCGCTAACGTATTTCAATTCTGATAACCCTGCTGAGATATCGAGTAAAGGAGCAGTTTTGACAATTATTCTAGAAGATTTTTCTATTAAGGCATCCAGGTTGCCTGCAATGTCGGGTGTACAGTCTTTTAACATAAAAACTTTACCTTTTTCGGCCCTTCGGGCAGGATCTACATAAATGGTATCAAATGATGTATCGCTAGTCATGACGTAAGCAATGCCATCTTCGGCTTTAAAATTAATATTTGTCGCCTGTAAAGCCTGTGCATTATGTCTGGCTATTACAGATAGTTCAGGGCTAATTTCGCAATGTGTAACCGCTTTTACCTTTTTCGAAAAGTAGTGGCTATCAATTCCGAAACCTCCGGTAATATCAATTAAAGTATTGCCTTTCGCTAGCATGGATTTGTATTTCGCAGTAATTTCAGAAGAAGTTTGCTCAATGGATAATACAGGGGGGTAATAAATATCTGGGGTATTAAACCAGGTTGGTAATTTTTTTTCAGATTTTTTTTTTGCGGTAATTTGTATGGCCAGTTCGGCTGCACTAATACCCTCGAACGGACTTTTTGCTAAAGCAATCTGATTTACATCAGCATTTAAATTTGCGTTGATATAGTCTTGTACGGCTTTTGCTAAAAGTTTATTGTTCATTTTTTAGTTATGTCATTTCAAAAGAGGCCGTCATTTCGACTAGAGCGCAACAAAATGGAGAAATCTAATTTAGATAGGTTTCTCCTCCGAAGGAGTTCCCTTTGGAACACTGCGGTCGAAATGACGAACGCAGTTAATCTTCAATGACCAAATTTATACGGTTCGATTCTTCATCACCATCTGGCAAGTATGACGGCTTTTAACTTCCAATAAAATATCCTTATCAACCGTTACACGATCAATAGTTTGTTGATTATAATAGCGGATGGTTACCAGTTCAAGTCCCTTATTGTATTTTACTGTAAATTCTTGAGAAAGGTCTTTGATCAGTTTTTCAATTTGAGTAGGATGATCATCAACACTTACCGAAAAGCTGATAGCAGAATTGAGCATGGTATTGATTTTGATCCGGTGTGTATGGAAAAGCTCAAAAATATTGCTCAGGTTTTCTTCGATAATAAAAGAATAATCTTTTGGGAAAATAGAAATCAACGCCTGGTTAACCTTAAAAATAAAAGAGGGGATAGGTAATGGGTTGTTTTCTTTGGTAATAGCCGTTCCTGAGCCTTCTGGCTGAATAAATGACCTCACAAAAAGCGGAATTCCTTTGTTTTGAAGTGGTTTTATTGTTTTTGGATGGATTACCGTTGCACCATAATAAGTAAGTTCTATTGCATCGTGATAAGAAAGCTGGGCAATTTTTTCTGTTTCATCAAACCATTTCGGATCTGCATTTAATACCCCAGGAACATCCTTCCAGATGGTTAGTGCAGCAGCATCCAAACAGGAAGCAAATATGGCTGCCGAATAATCAGAACCTTCACGGCCTAAAGTTGTGGTGTAGTTTTCGCTGGTGCCGCCAATAAATCCTTGTGTTACAATAATGTTGTCGGTTAAGAGTGGTAATAGGTCTTTTTGTATAATCTGATTGGTTTTTGCCCAATCTACTTTTCCTTCGCGGTAGGTATTGTCAGTTTGGATGTAATTCCGTGCATCAGCCCAAAGAGTCTTATTACCTGATTCATTTAACCAGGCTGCCACAATTTTTGTAGAAACCACTTCACCGATGGATACAATCTGATCGTAAATATAATCAGGGTTGTTATCTGGTTCGTCTTCAATCAGCCAGTCAATTTCAACAAATGTATTGGCCACATCATCATAAACCTGATTGGCTTCGCCTTGAAACAGCTCATCTATAATGCTGAAATGGAAATGTTTAATCTCATCAAAAATTGCATGCGCTTCATCACTTTGTGATAAGAACGCCTGCGTTAACTTTTCCAGTTTATCAGTAATCTTACCCATCGCCGAAATTACAATCAGAAGGTTTCCTTTTTTGTAATCGCGGACAATATTGGCCAGGTTTTTTACTCCATCTGCATCTTTTACCGAGGCACCACCAAACTTAAAAATATCCATATTAAAATGCCTTGATTTGTTCTTTAGAGAAAGCTGCGTTTAACCAGCCACTTTCTAAATGTGCTTTATATTTATTGTAGAAGTTTATTGCTGGTTCGTTCCAGTCTAATACTTGCCAAACCATGCCACTATAATTGCCATTTTTAGCCTCTTCTATCACTTTTTCGAATAATACTTTACCCAGGCCTTTTCCTCTAAATTCTTCTGTCACGATAAAATCTTCGAGATATAACCTGCATCCTTTCCATGTAGAGTAGCGTGTATAGTATAATGCGAAGCCCACTATTGTATTATTTACTTCGGCTACATAAGCTTTCCATACCGGGTTTTTGCCAAAACCAGCATCGATAAAGTGATCTAAAGTAACCGTTACTTCTTCAGGGGCACGCTCATAAATGGCGAGCTCATTAATTAATTCCAATATTCTTGGACAATCTTCTGCAGTCGCAAATCTGATGTTAAAATCCATATTAATTGGCTGTAATGTCGTTTTTGAAATGTTTAATTACCCTTTTTCCGAAAATACTGCTACCAATGCGTACCATTGTACTTCCTTCTTCAATTGCAATTTTATAATCTGCACTCATTCCGGTCGATATTTCTTTAAAAGCATTGTCTTTACGGAAAAAACTCACTTTAATGCCATCAAAAAATACTTTTAGTTCGTGAAACTCGATCGTAATCTGCTTTTCGTTCTTAGTATTGGTGGCAATTCCCATTAAACCTACAATACGGATGTTTTTCAGTTCGGCCAATTCTTCTGCCCGTAGTAATTCGATTACTTCATCAAAACCAAGTCCGAATTTAGTGTCTTCATCTGCAATGTAAACCTGTAATAAACAATCAATTATGCGTTTGTTTTTTACTGCTTGTTTATTGATTTCCTGTAGCAGTTTCAAACTGTCTACCCCATGAATAAGTCTAACAAAAGGGGCAATGTATTTTACCTTATTGCTTTGTAAATGGCCGATAAGATGCCATTCGATATCGTTTGGAAGTTGCGCCTGTTTATCTACCATTTCCTGTACATGGTTTTCTCCAAAAATGCGCTGCCCGGCGTTGTAGGCTTCTAAAATTGATTCTACTGTTTGTGTTTTTGAAACCGCAATTAGTTTAACCCCGCCTGATTCAACTTCGCTTTTATATTGTTTAAGATTATCAGCTATGCTCATTTATAACTATTTTTGGTAAAATTAATAACCTTGCCGCAATTTGGGCAAAAAATAATATTTAAATTAAGCATGAAGAGATTAATATGGGTTTTAATGACAGCTATATTATGGTTTGGATGCAAGCCAGGAATACCTGATGGCATTATTAAGCCTGATAAAATGGAAAAGATTTTATACGATATGCACATTGTAGATGGCTACCTTTCAAGTATTTATGTTGTAGATTCAGCAAAGAAGGTGGCAGCAGCTTATTATAAAGGGATTTACAAAAAATTTGGTACAGATTCTGCCGAATATAACAGGAGTTTAATTTGGTATAATACTAACCCTAAAGAATTAGAGGCAATGTATAAAAACATACAAAAATTGTTAGTTAAGCAAAAAAAAGGAACAGCATTAGCTGATCTGATAATCAAGAAAAAGGCATTTAAAGCCGACTCGTTAGTGATAGCAAAGAAATTTAAGGCCGATTCTCTTGCGATCAGAAAAAAAATGAAACCAGATTCTTTATCGAAGGTTAAAGCAATTGCTGAAATTGCAAAGAAGAAAAAACAGGCCGATTCATTAATTAATATAAAAAAAGCTGGTGTATCGGAAGTAGTTCCAAGTCCAGCCATAGTACAATAATATGTTATATCCCGAAAACTGTTTAGAACGTTTAGGTTTTGTTGAGATCAGGCAACTGATTAGCAAACATTGTTTAAGTCCGATGGGGCAAACAATGGTAAAGAAGATGCAGGTGATGAACCGTTTTGATCAGATTGATAAGTTTTTACGTCAAACAAACGAATTTAAAAGTATCCTGCAAAATCAGGAACCACTACAGATTAATACCTTTTTTGATATTAAGTCGCTGGTTGAAAAAATCAGGGTTGAAGGCACTTATCTATTAGAAGATGAGTGGTTTCAGGTATATACTTCGTTGCATACTGTTTTCTCTGTACTCCGTTTTTTTGAAGAACGTGCAGAAGTATATCCTACACTAGAAGCTTTATTTGAGCATCTGCCTATTGAAAAAACAATTCTTCGTAAGATAGAAACCGTTATAGATGCCAAAGGAAAGATCAAACCCAATGCATCAAAAGAACTGCAGGAGATTACCTCTGCCATTTCGAAAGCCGAACAAGATGTACGCAAGCGCATGGATTCGATCTACAAGCAGGCCATTGCCAATAATTGGGTTGCAGATGGTAGTTTAACCATTCGCGATGGCAGAATGTGTATCCCAGTTCTGGCTGAAAACAAGCGCAAACTCAAAGGCTTTATACACGATGAATCGGCAACAGGGCAGACCGTTTATATTGAACCTGAAGAAGTATTTACTTTAAATAATAAGCTGCGCGATTTAGAATTTGATAAACGTCGTGAAATTATTAAGATATTAATTTCCTTAACTGATGATCTGCGGCCATACTCGCCGTTACTGCTTTCTTATCATGGTTTTCTTACCAAGCTGGATTTTGTGCGTGCAAAGGCTTTATTTGCAATGGATATTGAAGCTGAAATGCCAGGTTTGTTAAAAGAACCTAAAACAAAGTTGATTAATGCGAGGCATCCTTTGTTATCGATCTCATTTGCCACCGAAAAGAAAACGGTTACGCCTTTAAATATCCATATAGATGCTGAAACACGGATAGTATTGGTATCCGGGCCAAATGCAGGTGGTAAATCGGTTTGTATGAAAACCGTTGGCCTTTTGCAGATTATGTTGCAAACAGGTTTGTTAATTCCGGTTGATGCGAATAGTGAAGTAGGTATTTTTGAAAATATTTTTGCCGATATCGGTGATGACCAATCAATAGAAAGTGATTTAAGTACTTACAGTGCACACCTGAAAAAGATGCGTTATTTTGTAGAGCATGCTTCGCCAAAAACGATGGTGCTTATTGATGAGTTTGGTACCGGAACCGATCCGCAGTTTGGGGGACCAATGGCTGAAGCTGTTTTAGAAGTATTGAACAATAAAAAGGTTAGGGGAGTAATTACTACCCACTATTCTAATTTAAAGCTTTTTGCAGGTAATACACCTGGTTTGGAAAATGCATCGATGCTTTTCGATAATGCCAAAATGAAACCACTATACATTTTGGAAATGGGTAAACCTGGTAGTTCTTATGCATTCGAAATCGCTCAGAACATTGGTTTGCCAAAAGAGGTAATTCAGCTGGCTAAAGAAAAAACTGGCTCTAACCAGAATAGGGTAGATACTATGCTTGTAGATCTGGAGCGGGAAAAGAAAAATGTTTACGATGCCAAAGTAAGTTTAGCCAATCAGCAGAATAAAGCTAAGAACCTGGTTGCCGAAAATGAAAAGTTGAAAAGCTTTTTGGAGGAGAATAGAAAGGTACTGATTAAAGAGGCGAAACAAGAGGCGCAGAATATTATTAAAAATGCCAATAAACTGGTTGAAAATACCATTGCCGAGATTAAAGAAAAGCAAGCGGATAAGGAAATAACTAAAGAACTCCGCCAGAATTTGCAAAAAGAGCTGGTTAAAAATACCATTCCGAAAGAGCGCCCTAAACCAGTACAGGTAGTTGTTGGCGGTGAAATTGAAATTGGTGATTTAGTGAAATTTACGGATAGTGAAACCATTGGTCAGGTTTTAGAAATTAACCGCAATGAATTGGTTTTGGCTATTGGCGATTTACGCTCGAATGTTAAAAAGAACCGCGTTCAAAAGGTGAGTAACCGTGAAGCTAAAAAAGTAGTTCAAAGCAGTGCAAATTCGTTTGCTGGGCGGATGAATGATGCCGTATCTGGTTTCAGGGCCGAACTTGATCTTCGTGGAAAACGAACTGAAGACGCCCTCTTTGAAGTAGAGAAATATTTAGATAAAGCCATTATGCTCGGCTTTCCGTCCATTAAGCTGATCCATGGTAAAGGTGATGGCATTTTGCGTAAAATGATCAGAGAATACTTGCGTAAGTATAGTCAGGTAAATCGGATGGAAGATGAACATGCTGATAGAGGCGGGGATGGGATTACTTATGTGTATTTGAATTGATCGTGGTGAGATAAGAGATGTGAGACATGAGATTTGAGTTGCCTAGGCGTCATCTCGACTGAAGCAAAGCGGAATAGTTGTGGTGTCGGATGTTACCATCCGACACTAAGTCATTTTTTTGAAAATCTGTCAGATGGTAACATCTGACAGTAATCTAAAAGCTAATTATATAAAGATTTTGCTGCGCAGAGCACTTCGTGGTTCTTGGCTGCCCTGTGCTTCGCTCGAAATGACGTCCGCCCAATAAAAACAAAACTTTATAACGGTAATGTTGTTATTTCTAAAACGTTACGGTTATGAGGGCAATACTACTCTGCTTATTTGTAATGCTATTCGTTACAAATTGCAAAAAGAATGGTGATGATAATGACGATCCAGGTGCCTTACCTGATGTAGAATTAAAATCAAAAGTAGTTGTATCCGGACTGAGCCTCCCCTGGGAAATGGTTTATGGACCTGATAATTTTATCTGGTTTACCGAAAAAGCAGGTAAAATTAGTCGTTTAAATCCTGCAAATGGTCAAGTAACGCCTTTACTTACCATAACCGAAGTACGTACCAATGGCGAAGGTGGCTTGCTCGGGATGACGCTACATCCCGATTTTACCAGTAACCCTTACGTTTATGTAATTTATGGCTATGGAAGTACCTATAAGGCTAAAGTTGTACGTTATACTTACAGCGGAGGAAATTTAACGAGTCCGCAGGTATTATTGGATCAAATTCCTGCTGCTTCAATCCACAATGGTTCGCGTTTGCTGATCAGTGGTGGTAAACTATTTATCAGTACCGGCGATGCTGCTGATACAGGAAATCCCCAAAATGTTAATTCTTTAGCAGGGAAAATTTTAAGGATAAATTTAGATGGCTCGATCCCCGGTGATAATCCTGATCCAAATAACCCGGTTTGGTCTTTAGGGCATCGAAATGCACAAGGATTGACCCAGGTAGGCAATAAAATCTTTTCTTCAGAGCACGGTCCGGATTCTGATGATGAGATTAATATTATCGAAAAGGGAAGAAACTATGGATGGCCAAATATTAAAGGTTTTTGTAATGAAAGTGGAGAACAATCGTTTTGCAGTTCGAACAATGTGGCAGAGCCATTAATCAATTGGACGCCAACCATTGCGCCTAGTGGTTTAACTTATTACAATTCAGATTATATTCCGCAGTTTAAAAATTCGTTGCTGTTGGCTATATTAAAAGGAACTAAATTGATGCAACTTAAATTAGACGATGCTCAAACAAAAATTACGGGAACGAAAGATTTTTATGTAAACACTTATGGTAGGATAAGGGCTGTTTGCCAATCGCCAGAAGGGAAAATTTATATCTGTACCAGTAATGGGAACGATGATAAAATTGTGGAAATTGCGAAATAGGTTTATTTCTTTTTATTGCCAGGGCACTTTTTACAGCGTTTACCTTTTTTGAATTTCTCACAACATTTTTTGTGCTCAGCCGTACAGCTGAAAATAAAACCCATGCCTTTTTGAAATTCAGGATCGGTGGGTAATATGAATAGATTTTCTTCTCTCTCGTAAATCATTGCAGCACAAAGGTAACAGTTATTTAGATTAATTCCAATTAATTAATATTCCGGAAAGATTTAAAGATTATAAATGCTACATTTTTGAAGGCAATTTGTAATTTAGCGAACTAACCAAAAAATTCATAAGATGATAAATAAAGTGGTATCTGGAGCTGAAGAGGCTATCAAGGATATATCAGATGGTGCTACCCTGATGCTCGGCGGTTTCGGGCTTTGTGGTATTCCAGAAAATTGCATTAATGCTTTGGTAAACAAACAGGTAAAAAATTTAACCTGTATCTCTAATAATGCTGGTGTTGATGATTTTGGTATCGGTTTAATGCTGAAACAACGTCAGGTTAAAAAAATGATTTCTTCGTATGTAGGTGAAAATGCCGAATTTGAAAGGCAATTGCTAAGTGGCGAACTCGAAGTAGACCTTATTCCACAAGGTACTTTAGCTACGCGTTGTCTGGCTGCCGGATACGGTATGCCTGCAATTTTTACACCAGCAGGCGTGGGTACCGAAGTGGCAGAAGGCAAAGAAGTGCGAAATTTTGATGGCAAGGATTATTTAATGGAATATGCTTTTGATGCCGATTTCGCTATTGTTAAAGCCTGGAAAGGCGATACCGCTGGGAATTTAATCTTCAGATCTACCAGCCGCAATTTTAATCCAGTAATGGCTATGGCAGGTAAAGTAACCATTGCTGAGGTAGAAGAGTTGGTAGAGGCGGGCGAACTTGATCCGGATTATATCCATACACCTGGTATTTATGTCCATCGGATTTTTCAGGGGAAAGATTATGAGAAAAGAATCGAGCAGCGAACAGTGAGGAAGTCCGAGGTCTAAAGTCGGGAGTCCGAAGTCGAATAGCAAATCTGATCATTCACTCATTCTATCCATTCAAAACTCATTCATTTACATTTATTTATGTTTTCAAAAGAAGAAATCGCACAGCGTATTGCTAAAGAAATAAAAGACGGCTACTATGTTAACCTTGGTATTGGCATACCTACTTTGGTCGCCAATTATATTCCAAAAGGAATTAATGTCGTGTTACAGTCTGAAAACGGCTTATTGGGTATGGGGCCATTTCCATTAGAAGGAGAGGAAGATGCCGATTTAATTAATGCGGGGAAACAAACCATTACTACTTTGCCAGGATCGTCTATTTTTGATTCGGCTATGAGCTTTGGGATGATTCGTGCACAAAAAGTAGATCTCACTATCCTCGGAGCCATGGAGGTATCAGAAAATGGAGATATTGCCAACTGGAAAATCCCCGGTAAAATGGTAAAGGGCATGGGAGGGGCTATGGATTTAGTAGCATCAGCCAAAAATATTATTGTGGCGATGCAGCATATAAATAAAGCTGGAGAAAGTAAATTATTACCTAAATGTACTTTGCCTTTAACCGGTGTAAAATGCATCAAAAAAATTGTAACCGAATTGGCGGTTTTAGATATTCTGCCTGAAGGTGGTTTTAAGCTTTTGGAGCGTGCACCAGGCGTAAGTATCGAATTTATACAACAATCTACGGCTGGAAGATTGGTAATAGAAGGAGAGATTCCTGAAATGAGATTGGATTAATTGGTGATTGATTCTAAAGAACGGTCGTCATTCCCGCGCAGGCGGGAATTTAATGCACCCTGTAAACCCTATCAAGATATTACGATTCCTCGCACAAAAAAAAAGTCAAGCTTTTCAAAAGCTTGACTTTTTTGATTTTATTGTATATCTACTAAAATACTATTCCTTAAATCGTTGGAGATATCTTCTGTGATACCGATAATTTCTTCGGGTTCGTTGGTATTGTTCATTATTACCTTATTACACTGTTCGCGATAAGGCAATAAATATTCTTTATAGGCCGGCACTACATGGTTGTGCCATTTGTACAATACATCGTCTTCAGGGTAACCACGTTCTAAACCATCACGTTTTATACGGCGATCTAAAGCTACCTCTTCATCTGCATCAACAAAAATGGTATGATCCAGCAGTGCGGCAATTTCTTTAAAGTGGAGAATAAAAAGGCCTTCAACAATAATAATAGGTGCCGATTTAATCTCCAAAATTTTAACAACGGCGAGTGGATTATTGAAGTTGTATTCTTTTTTATAAACAACCTCGCCACTCATTAACTGTTTAATATCTCTTAAAAACTGTTCGCTATCAATGGTAGAAGGGAGGTCAAAGTTGTATAACTTGTTTTCTTCCTGTGTCATCTCGCCCGCTGGGATATAATAGTCATCTTGCGATACGAGTGTTACTTCATCCTGTTTAAAATGGTGAAGAAAACAGTTTAAGAAAAATGTTTTACCCGATCCGCTACCACCGGCAATACCAATTATAAATGGCTTTTTGTTCAAACTCATTGAGCACTATATGTTAAATTGCAGAAAAAACGTTTGTCTAAAGCGCCCAATGAATCGGCTACAGCTTTAGTCATTACAATTATAACATCTTTTGTGGATTCGTTCTCCGTAAATTTACCAACAACTTTGGCAAAGGTAGTTCTGTTGGTCATTGGGTTGGTAATCTTAATTACCCTGCCCACTGGTGCGGTACGGTGTAAAACCAACATTTTTGTTCCGTCCAGGTCCTGGTCTGCAATCCAAACTGCCGTTCCTTTTTCTTCGATCTGACTTAAACCATATACGCTTGGGTCACGGCGAAGTTTAGGGTCTTTAACCATGGTACTATCTGGTTCGTTTTCCTGCTCTTCTTTCGATAAATCATTTACTGATTTAGGTTGTGGCGGTTTAGGAATAATCAGTTTC
This sequence comes from Pedobacter sp. 22163, assembly GCF_052045595.1. Classification (NCBI taxonomy): domain Bacteria; kingdom Pseudomonadati; phylum Bacteroidota; class Sphingobacteriia; order Sphingobacteriales; family Sphingobacteriaceae; genus Pedobacter; species Pedobacter sp. 22163. Next base: position 160,183 of record NZ_JBQEPM010000003.1, read on the forward strand.
TGATCAACTTTAATTGCATTATCCTCCAGTTTATTTGCTGTTCTGATCTGATAAGCAGTTAAATTGTATTTTTTTGCAATAGTAAAAATGTTTTCTCCAGTAGCTACGGTATGAATAAAACTTTCTTCTTTTGTTGCTTGTGCTTCTTTAACTTTGGCTTCTACCTCTTTAACTTTTGCTTCAGCTTGTTTTTCTTTTGGTACCTGAACATCTGTAATAATGCCTCCAGGCACTTTTAAAACCTGCCCAATGGTAATGGCGTTATCAGGCAAATCGTTCAGTTTTCTAATCTGATAAGCGGTAATGCCATATTGTTTAGCGATGGTGAAAATAGTTTCGTTCCTTAAAACAGTATGTGTGCCGGCTGCATCTGTAGATTTGTTCTCCTGTACAGGTTTTTCTTCGGCAGCAACTACCTTATTTTCTTCGATGTTTTTAGTTGCCGGAATTTTAAGTTTCTGACCGATACGTAAATTATTCCCCGAAAGATTGTTTGCTTTTTTTACTTCTTCAACGGTAGTGCCGTATTTCTCGGCTATTTTGCCTAAAAACTCCTTAGGTGCAACAGTATGCTCGATCATGGTTTGATCAGCAGATGCAGTATTGGTTTGAGGCGTTTCTGTATTATTTTTCGCAGGTGGCGTTACCGGAGCAGCTGTTGCAGTTTGTTCTCCATTTTTAACAGGGATTCTTAAAACCTGACCGATGCTTAAATTGCTGCTGCTAAGGTTGTTTAAAGCTTTAATTTCATTAATGGTTGTGCCGTATTTTTCGGCGAGCATGTTTAAGTTTTCTTTTGGCTTGATGGTATGCTCTATTATATTGCCGGTAGAAGCGCTTTGATTTTGCGTGCTGTTAGCTGATCCCGTTGCGGTAAAAGGAATATTTGTTGGTACTTTAACGATTACTCCAACCTGAAGGTATTTATTATCATTAAAGGTCATAATTTCTTTAGGGGAAACATTATACCTTCTTCCTATTGAATAATAAGTGTCTTTTGCTACAGTTTGGTGAACGATCAGTTTTTTGCCTTTATTATTTTCTACACCGATAGAGTCTCTTGCTGTGTTGGCTTTGGCATTTGCAATGTTTAAGGCAAATAACACTACAGCAGATAAATATATTTTATGCATTTATTTTATGTAAATTTCTAAGTCAAAGGGAGCAATTATACGAATAATATTATTAACCAGTCTATGTTCAGCTATTCGTTTTTAAGTAAAAATAAGATGACTTTAATATCTTAATACCGATATGCCATTCATTAACAAATGTTTGTAAAATTGTTGTTCCCTGTAATATTGAATATTAAACGATCTAATAAATAACGTATTGCTCAAAAGACAAAATTGAGGAAAACTTTTATAAATTTGGGTTGTTACGTAGACATCAAAAACATCATAAATAATAAAAAAAAATGGACGCTAAAGAAATAAGCTTAAACGAAAAAGAAGTTAAACCAGTTGTAGATCTTTTAAACGATTATTTGGCTAATTATCATATTCATTATCAAAAACTAAGAGGTTGCCATTGGAATATTAAAGGTCAGAACTTTTTTACTTTACATGTTAAGTTTGAAGAATTATATACCAATGCACAATTAACCATTGATGAGATAGCCGAGCGTGTATTAACCTTGGGTAAAGCACCGCATAGCCGTTTTGCCGATTATATTAAAGAATCTCAAATTAAAGAGATTGATACCATTGGTTTAAAAGACCTTGATATGGTTGATGCCATTTTAGATGATATGGCTTCATTGATCGAATTGGAAAGAGAACTTTTAGAAGCTACAGATGCGGCCGGAGACGATGGTTCTAACGATATGGTTAACCGTTTTATGCAGTTCAAAGAGAAAAATACCTGGATGTTGCGCGCTTTCGCAGGAAAGAAATAATATAATTTAGGTGAGTTAATAGCCTCATGTAAGTAGCTTTATTGTAAAATCTGCTTATATGAGGCTTTTTTGTTTCTGAGAAAATCTAATTATTTATCTTTGGGCATGGCATACAAAAGTTTAGCAGAATGTGTATCCGACCTTGAAAAACACGGTCATTTAATCAGAATAAAAGAAGAAGTAGATCCCTATTTAGAAATGGCAGCCATCCATTTAAGGGTTTACGAAAATAAAGGACCAGCTATTTTATTTGAAAAAGTTAAGGGAAGTCCTTTTCCAGCAGTTTCAAACTTGTTTGGGACTTTAGAACGATCGAAGTTTATTTTTAGAGATACCTTACCAAAGGTACAACAGCTCGTTTCATTAAGGAATGATCCCATAAAAGCATTAAAAAATCCATTTAAATATGCGGGTTCTGCAATGTCGGCTCTATCGGCCTTGCCACTTAAAACACCTTCGGCAAAAAGCAAATTTTTAAAAACAAGCATTAGTCAGTTACCACAAATTGTAAACTGGCCAATGGATGGTGGCCCTTTTGTTACTATGCCACAGGTTTATACTGAAGATATAGATAAACCGGGTGTTTTAAATGCAAATCTGGGCATGTACCGCATCCAGTTGGGTGGGAACGATTATATTCAAGATAAGGAAATCGGGCTGCACTATCAGATCCATAGGGGGATTGGCGTACACCAATCTAAAGCCAATGCATTAGGCCAACCCTTAAAAGTGAGCATTTTTGTCGGCGGACCTCCATCACATCCTTTAGCAGCAGTTATGCCTTTACCAGAAGGATTATCGGAAATGACATTTGCAGGTGCATTGGGCGATAGGCGTTTCCGTTATTTTTATGATGATGAAGGTTTTTGCATCTCTGCAGATGCCGATTTTATTATTACCGGAACGGTTTATCCAAACGAAAATAAACCAGAAGGGCCTTTCGGTGATCACCTGGGTTACTACAGCTTAACACATCCTTTTCCTTTGATGAAGGTGCATAACGTGTATCATAAAAAGGGTGCCATTTGGTCGTTTACGGTTGTTGGCCGTCCGCCACAGGAAGATACCAGTTTTGGGGCTTTAATACATGAAATTACAGGCTCGGCCATACCACAGGAAATTCATGGTTTAAAAGAAGTTCATGCAGTTGATGCGGCTGGTGTTCACCCTTTGCTTTTTGCTATCGGTAGTGAGCGTTATACGCCTTATTTAAAAGCGCGCAGACCTCAGGAAATATTAACCATAGCAAATCATATACTGGGGAAAAATCAATTGAGTTTGGCTAAATATCTGTTTATTGCAGCCAAAGAAGATGATCAGCATTTAAGCACACACCATATTGAAGCATTTCTTACGCATATTTTAGAACGGATCGATTTAACGAGGGATGTTCATTTTTATACCAATACTACAATTGATACACTTGATTATAGTGGTGATGGATTAAATAGTGGATCGAAGGTAGTAATTGCGGCAGCAGGAGATAAGCAGCGTGAACTTTGGAATAAAATTCCAGAAGGACTGAAATTGAGCGATGGGTTTTATCAACCGAAAGTAGCTATTCCAGGGGTTTTGGTTTTAGAAAGCAACAAATACTTAAACCCAGAGAAAACAGCCGCAGAAATTGCCTTATTGAATATGGCTTTAATGGATCAGGATTTATCAGGCTTACCTTTAATTATATTGGCTGATGATGCAGAATTTACCGCTGAAACAATTGATAACCTGGTTTGGGTGGCCTTTACCAGGAGCAACCCGGCGGCAGATGTATATGGCATTAACGATTTTACCATTAATAAACACTGGGGATGTAAAGGCTCGTTGATTATTGACGCAAGGAAAAAGCCCCACCACGCACCTGAATTGATCAAAGATGAAGCGGTAGAGGCTAAGATTAATGAAATGGGTAGAGAGGGTGGTGCGTTATTTAGGGTGATCTAATTATAGTTACCTGTTATTCTACAATTAAAAAGCCGTACAGGATTGGCTTTATACGCTGTGAAACATGGTATAGTTAAAATTTAAGCAAAACTTCAATGGCACCTGCTTATTTTAATTCTGACCTAAAAAATCAATCTTATAAGTAATGGCATAAAAGCTCAAAAGTTTTTATGTGTTAATTAATTGAAAATTTGGATTAAAATTTTGATTTTTAGGTATATTATTCCAAATATGCTTTCAAAATTTTATGTTGTTCTTAGCTGTGCCTTCCTTTTTTTAGTAAACGTAAAGGCTCAGGATAAAAAGTTAGATAGCATTGCATTAAATATCAATCACTATGCGTTAAAAAATGCTGAATCAAGTCTGTTTGTGCATTTTGATAAGAACGTATACACCAATAATGATCAAGTGTGGTTTACTGGATATTTACTTAAGACTATAACCAATTTAGAACAATATCATACGCTTTATCTATCCCTGATTAACAATAAAGATAGTAGTGTAGTTCTTCAGGATAAATTTTTAATCGATAAAGGCTTTGTTTTTGGGGCTTTAACACTTCCTGATTCTATACCGAGTGGTTCATATCGTTTTGTAGCGAATACCAACATTAAGAAAAATAATCGACCCGATGGAGAGTTTATCCAAGCCATTACCATTAAATCTACAACTCTAAACCCATTAACGGCCAACATTTCTATTTTTAAAACATTCGATGAGCAAACCAAAAATGGGACAGCTTTATTAAAAGTTTTATCAAGCGATAACCGTTTTGTGGAGGGTGCTGAGATACAATATCAGATTGGTAAGGGTAATCAAATTTTGCAGTCCATCACTGCTAAAAGTAGCGTAATCGGTGAATTGATGATTAATTATCCCGCTAAAAAAATCACGCCAGACAATAATCTTCTTAGTATTACGGTTAAGAAAGGTAAAGATATCAGGTATGTGAAGTTTGAACTTCCGGTTATGAATCGTTCAAATTACCACATTCAGTTTTATCCAGAAGGTGGTTATCTAGTTAATAATCTATTGTCTAAAGTTGGCTTTGAAGTAAAAAACGATCAAGGTACCCCAATTAAAGCAAGAAGCGTTTTATATGAAAATGATTTCGCGATCGATACCATTCAAACTAACTCTATTGGAATTGGTTCATTTTCAATTCGCCCACAATCATCCAAAAAATACTTTGTAAAGCTTTTAACAGATGATCAATTTGTTATTAAATACAATCTGCCTGCTATACTAAAAAGTGGAACGGTTTTAACTGCAGGCTCTGCCATTGCGAATAATGATTTTAGAATCCACCTTGAAAGTAATGCCAATACTAAAGTTCACATTTTGGTCCACAACTTTTCGAATATTTTACTTCGCACGGTATTAACTTTAGATGCAAATAAAATTCAAAATATCAGGTTTAAACTAGATTCTGTGCCCATGGGTTTACATACCGTTACCGTTTTAGATAGCAATTATAAACCGATTGCTGAACGGATTTTCTTTGCACATTACGATCAGCTTAATCAAACAGAACTAATTACAGATAAAAATGAATACAGTACGAGAGATCAGGTTAATTTAAAATTGAGTGTATTCGATAAAGATAAAACACGGCTTCCGGCCTTGGTTTCTATTTCCTGTATTCAGTCTAATAGGCTTTCGGCTAACAACAACCAGAATATTGTTGATTACTTCTATTTAGGGCGGTACTTACACGGGCTTCCACATAACCCAATGGGTTTAAAATACCTTGATGACGACTATCTTAATGATGTGTTGTTAGTTAAAACATGGAGTAGATATAAGTGGCCTGAAACAGAAATAGTCGGTAAAAAAGAAATGCTTTCCAGTTTCGAATACAAAGGTAACATCACAAGGAAAAAAAAGTCATTAACTGTTCCAATGGGTTTAACAACGATAGCGGGAGAAAATCTTAAATTTCTTGATACCGATAGTGCCGGACAGTTTAATATTCCGTTTTCTAATCTGATCATCAAACGAGCAAAGCTGCCCGTTTGGTTGAGTATGGCCACAGCTAAATATGATCAGTACGATCTTAAAATAAATGAACCATTAGATGAGTTGAAGAAATATTTAGTCCAGCAAAATTTTGAACAGATAAATACAAAAGCTGATGTTTTAAATGAAAGTACTCAAAGTATAACATCTTTTGCTGGTATTAGATTGAAAGAAGTAGTGATTACAAAAACAAAGGATGAAAGAACCGATTTTGCCAAAAATTCTTTTGCCAATAGGTGTGGAGACTATGTTTGCAGGTATAATATTTTAAATTGTCCAAATCATGGTGCCGATTTTGGGAATACCAGCCCAATTAGAGGTAAAGCCTATGCTAACGGAAGAGGAGGTACAACTATTTATCAAGGATGTACAGAACAAGAACCTAAACCTAACATTACCATTTTAAAGGGAATAAATCTTCCTAAAGAGTTTTATGTGTCTGATATAAGCAATAAAAATGAGCCTATAAATTTTGCTACTGTTTATTGGAATTATCAGGCGCTGGTTAATGATGAAACACCGATTTCATTTAATACCGGAGATTTAACGGGGCAATTTAAAATCATTGTGCAGGGCGTAACTGATGGGGGTGTGGTTTACGGCGAAAGAGAGATTACGGTAAAGCATAAATAAAAAGGCCACGAACTACAGTCGCGGCCTTTTTAGATTTAGTGTAATAATGCTTAAAATCTTACCCCAAAAGTTAAAAATACATTGTTTCTATTGCTTTTAACATCTGCAACAGGCTCACTGTAATCGTCTAATAAATATGGACTTGAACTGAAGTTTGTTTTGTAGTTCTGATACGCCAAATCGAAATAATAGTTATCTATGCGGTATCCAATTCCACCAGTGTAGTATTGACCCTGATAAAATTTATTATCGCCACCTTTAACACCATTTCCGTTTACTCCGTAACCAGCTCTTAAGCTAAACTCGTTAGTCACTTTTACTTCCGCACCAACTCTATAGTTAACCGCTTCTTTATAAGATTCTTTAATAAAAGCATTGTTGCTATTGATTGTTGAAAGATCAGAACCATTAGAATCAGAAAAACGCATAGAGGCATAATCTACATAATCAACATCGGCTGAGATTAATGCTGTACCAGCAATTACATAACTGATACCTGCAGATGCTTTTAACGGTGTACGTAAGTTATAGCTGAAAGTATAATACTTTGTTGAGTTATTTGAACTAGAAGGCGCATTTGTTGCATTTCCTGCCAAATTTGCCTGTAAAGTTTCAGCAGTATTGTCTTCAATATTCATCCAGGTTGGAGTTTGGAAATTTATACCAATTCTTAGTTCATTAACTGGTCTGAAAATCATACCCAGTTTTAGATTGAATCCACCACCTTTGGTTTCCTGGTTTCTGAAATGTGTTAAGTTGTAGTTTTCGTTTCCGGTATATGCAGGAATTGGTAAGCCATCATCAAAAGAGTTTACTATACCCGATTCAGTAAAAGTGGCATCGCTAATGTATTTAACATTTACAAAACTAGCGGTTGCGCCAATGTATACCTTATTGCCAAAATTAAGGGCACCCGCTACGTTAAATTCTGATGTTGATCCTAATCTGGATTCATCCCAATTTTGTTTGAAACTCGCATTGTTATAAGGTTCTGCTGAATATCCATTTGGGAAATTGGGTGCATTTTTATTAATTAAATAGCTACTGTAGGCATCTCCAGCTATCGAATTATCAATTCCACCACCATTGGCCTGATCTACATATGAATCTCTTATTGAACTATTGTTATTTGTTCCATTGTAGCTGATGTTATTTAAGAAATCATTATTTCTCGTATAGCTTAAGCCGAATACAGTACTTACCAATCCTTTATTTACATCAGCTCCCTTCATTCTTGCTGCAGGACTGTAAAATACAACGCCAATGTTATTCAGGTTAATCTGGTTTTTATCAGCTTTTGTATTGTTGCCCAGGTATGCGCTATTGTTTGATACAGAATTAAATTCAGGGGTTAAACTAAACTCAGATTTGGTAAATAAACCCAATCCGGCAGGATTAGCGTTAATTGAACCTATATCTCCTCCAACTCCGATTTGTGCACCGCCCATTCCTTTAAATCGGGCAGAACTACCATAATTGGTTTGAGAAAATCGGAACGCATCAGGCGCATAACTTTGGGCGTACGTTGTTCCCATAGCAGCTACTGTAGCTACTAGTGAAGCTAAAATATATTTTTTCATGTTGTGTGTTTAAATTTAAGTTAACCTCTTCCTGCTCTTGATGGTCTTGAACCACCACCACCACCGCCACCGGTTGAACCACCGCCGCCACCATTTGATGGAGGAGGAGAGTAGCTAGGTCTGCTCTCAGTTCTGGTAGGTGGAGTGTAGTTTTCGTTTCTGGTAGGTCTGCTGCTTTGTGTTCCTTGAGGACTATAGTTGTCATTTCTGGTAGGTCTACCAGCTTGTGAGCCCTGAGGTTGTGCATAGCTGCCATTACCTTGGTTCCTGCTTGGTCTTCCAGCATTAATATTTGGAGCATAACCTACACCATTTGGATTTGTAACACCTGATCTGCTTGGTCTGCCCGCATTTCCGGCATTGCCGTTTCCATATCTTGGCGTGCCTCTATCATTGCTTCCTGGTCTTGGTCTGTAAGAACCACCTCTGTTGGCGAAACCACCGCCACCATAGTATCCGCCGCCGATACCCCAGCCTCCGCCGTAATATCCGCCGCCCCAACCATAACGATCGTAATAAGAATTAGGTCCCCATGAGTTCCAGCCCCAAGGATTATTCCATCCGTAGCCAAAATTACCGTAATAGAAGGGATTGCTCCAGATGCTGCCATAACCAAAGCTACCGCCCCAGCCACCTAAACCGTATCCGCTGTTCCAACCCAGGCCATAACCCAGGTAGTTTGAAGGGCCATAACTGCTTCCGTAGTAATAGTTATCAAAATAAGGGTCGTAATAGCCTTGAAAGCTGTAACCATTGTAAAAACGGTTTATTCTAGATGAGTAATCCATATCGTAATAAGGATTACTGGTTCCGTAATATTCATCATATTCTTCCTGTCCCTGGGCCTGGTATTGCTGGCCTTGTCGGTTCTGAGGTTGAGGTGCTATTTCAACCTCCCGGGCTTTCGCCACAGAATTATAAACATCATCAGCTGGCTTAGTTTGAGCCAGTTTTGATGTAGCGCATGATGCCACCAACCCTGCAGCGGCAATCATAACAATGGGTAAAAATTTAATTGGTTTCATTGTGTTTATATTTAGTTGTGTGTGTTCACGAATGTAATAAACAAGTTTCAAAAATAGTTAATTTCTAACTATTTACTTAGTCTAAAAATGTTAAATCACAATTGATATTAATTGTTGATCGTTTGTAGGCATAAATTTATAAATTTGCCATCGGATTTTACACTTTTTAACATACAAATTACGTTCCAAATACATAAGATGAGCAAAGAAATTACAAGTAGAGAAGCAGATTATTCCCAGTGGTATAATGATATTGTGTTAAAAGCAGATTTAGCAGAGCACTCTGCTGTGCGTGGTTGTATGGTTATAAAGCCAAATGGCTATGCTATATGGGAAAAAATGCAGGCTGTTTTAGATAAAATGTTTAAGGATACAGGCCATCAAAATGCCTATTTTCCATTATTCATCCCAAAGTCATTTTTCTCGAAGGAAGCTTCTCACGTTGAGGGCTTTGCGACAGAATGTGCAGTAGTAACACATTACCGGTTAAAAAATGACGGTAACGGAAATATTGTTGTAGATGAAACAGCTAAATTAGAAGAGGAATTAATTGTTCGTCCTACATCCGAAACCATTATTTGGAATACTTATAAAGGATGGATCCAATCGTACCGTGATTTACCAATATTGATCAATCAATGGGCGAATGTGGTAAGATGGGAAATGCGCACCAGATTGTTTCTGCGTACAGCCGAATTTTTGTGGCAAGAGGGTCATACCGCACATGCTACGGCAGAAGAGGCGATTGAGGAAACAGAGCGTATGCTGCATATCTACGCCGATTTTGCCGAAAATTGGTTGGCAGTTCCGGTAATCAGAGGGCGTAAATCGCCGAATGAGCGCTTTGCAGGGGCTTTAGATACTTATTGCATTGAGGCCTTAATGCAGGATGGTAAAGCTTTACAAGCAGGTACATCTCACTTTTTAGGGCAGAATTTTGCTAAAGCTTTTGATGTTAAGTTTACTGGTAAAGATGGAAAATTAGACCACGTATGGGCTAGTTCATGGGGTGTTTCTACACGTTTAATGGGTGCTTTGATTATGGCGCACAGTGATGATTCTGGATTGATTATTCCACCAAAATTAGCACCGATACAAGTGGTAATCGTTCCTATTTATAAAGGTGAGGAGGATTTGGTGAGAATTTCTTCATACGTTAATGAATTAACCATGCGTTTAAAAGGTTTAGGCGTTTCGGTGAAATATGATGACAGGGATACACAGCGTCCTGGATTTAAGTTCGCTGATTATGAGTTAAAAGGCGTGCCGATCCGTATTGCTATTGGTGGCCGCGATTTAGAGAATAAAACAGTTGAAATTGCCCGTAGAGATACCAAGGTGAAACAAACTGTACCTCAGGAAGGATTGGATATTTACATCATCAAGTTATTGGAAGATATTCAGCAAAGTATGTTCAACAAAGCCCTGGCTTATCGCGATGAGCATATTACAGAGGCCAATAGTTACGAAGAGTTTCAGGAATTGTTAGATACCAAGGCTGGTTTTATTTCGGCACATTGGGATGGAACACCGGAAACTGAGCAAAAGATAAAAGAAGAAACAAAAGCAACCATTCGTTGTATTCCTTTAGATAATAAATTAGAAGATGGTGTTTGTATTTATTCAGGAAAACCATCTATCCAAAGGGTACTGTTTGCAAGAGCATATTAATTAGACGTGAGATATGAGACATGAGATGTGAGAGGGAATATAAATCTCACATCTCATGTCTAGTGTCTCACATCTCAAATCTCAAAAAAAAATGAAATTCGCAACTAAAGCTATACATGCAGGTCAAGAGCCTGATCCAACTACAGGTGCTGTAATGACACCGATATATCAAACCTCTACTTATTGGCAGAAATCTCCTGGCGACAATAAAGGCTACGAGTATTCGAGAGGAACAAACCCAACGCGTAAAGCTTTGGAAGATTGTTTAGCTGCTTTAGAAAATGCCAAATATGGTCTGGCTTTCTCGAGCGGAATGGGGGCAACAGACGCCGTACTGAAATTATTGCAGCCAGGCGATGAAGTAATTACCGGAAATGATCTGTATGGTGGTTCATACCGGATCTTTACCAAAATATACACTAAATACGGAATCAAATTTCACTTTCTGGATCTATCAAAGCCGGAGAATATATTGCCCTATATCAATGATAAGACCAAACTGGTTTGGATAGAAACACCTACTAATCCTACCATGCAGATTATCGATATTGAGGAGGTGGCAAAAATCACAAAAGAGAAAAATTTAATCCTTACCGTTGATAATACATTTGCATCGCCTTATTTACAAAACCCGATTGATCTGGGCGCTGATATTGTGATGCACTCTGTAACCAAATACATTGGTGGCCACTCTGATGTGGTAATGGGTGCTTTGGTAACAAATGATGAACAATTGTATAAAGACCTTTGGTTCATTTACAATGCCTGTGGTGCAACACCGGGTCCGCAAGATGCTTTTTTAGTATTGAGGGGTATAAAAACGCTTCACCTTCGGATGAAAGCGCATTGCGAAAATGGAGCGCGTATTGCACATTATTTAAAAACACATCCAAAGGTTGATAAAATTTATTGGCCGGGTTTTGAAGATCACCCTAATCATGATGTAGCTAAAAAACAAATGCGTGGATTTGGCGGTATGATTTCGATTACCTTAAAAGATGCTGATCTGGAAGAAACTTTTAGAATCTCTTCTAATTTTAAAGTATTCACATTGGCTGAATCATTAGGAGGGGTAGAATCACTAATTAATCACCCTGCAACGATGACACATGGCTCTATTCCGAAAGAAGAAAGAGAGAAGGTAGGTGTTACCGATAACTTGCTCCGTTTAAGCGTTGGGGTAGAGGATATAGACGATCTTTTAGAGGATCTGGCAAATGCACTAGCATAATATTTCGAGCGGGCAGATAAAATATTTGCCCGTTTTTTGTAAAGCAAGTCCTATTCTAAAATTAACGGTAGCCCGGCTTTACACTAAATCTTTTTTGTTTAGGTATCTGCTTTATTAAATTAGTGAAAACAAAAAAGGATACCGTTTCAATCCGGTTTAAATGGCAGCAATTGTGCTGCTATTTACGTCTAAAAAAGCTAACGATGCAATTTCTTGAGTTAAAGAATTTTCTGGATAGTAAAGTAGAACAATACAATCAGCCAAATTTTATAGCAAACGACCCAGTTTGTATTCCGCATCTTTTCGAAAAAAAACAGGATATAGAAATTGCGGGCTTTTTTGCTGCGGTTTTAGCCTGGGGCCAGCGGAAAACAATTATTAATAAATGTAAGGAACTGTTGGTCCGTATGGATAATGCGCCTTATGATTTTGTTGTTAATCATACAGATAACGATTTAAAACGCTTGCTGAACTTTAAACACCGCACATTTAACGATACCGACTTACTCTATTTTATTTCGTTTTTTAAGCAGCATTATCAAAACTTCGATAGTTTAGAGCAGGCATTTGTACCAAGGCAAGATGTTTTTCGGGTTGATTATTTAGAAGTTTCATCTGTAAAACCGGAGATAGCCTATGCCTCGGAAGTGTGTTATGCTGCTGAACTTAACTTTTCAATAGAGCAGGCATTGAACCATTTCAGGCAGTATTTTTTCTCTTTAGAAGATTTTCCCCACCGCACGAAGAAACATATCTCCTCGCCAAAGCAAAAATCTACCTGTAAACGTTTAAATATGTTTTTGCGGTGGATGGTTAGGGTAGATCAAAAAGGTGTTGATTTTGGTATCTGGAATACGCTTCAGCCAAAAGATCTAATCTGTCCTTGCGATGTGCATGTTGATCGGGTAGGACGGTTGCTTGGATTGATTAATAGAAAGCAGACCGATTGGTTAACTGCGATTGAATTAACCAACAATTTGAAGCAGTTCGATCCCTCAGATCCGGTGAAGTATGATTTTGCACTATTTGGATTAGGTGTAGAAAAATTACTTTAAAGTTTTAGAAAAATTGAGAAAAGTCAAAAAAAAGTTCTTTTTTCAATTCAATCTTCCTATACTTACGTAGTGATCCTGCTTCGGTTTAGCAGGATTGTGTCTATCCAATGTTTCGCTATGATTGCAGTTAATTTATCTGATGAAGATAGGTGGAAGAAATATAATAATTTTTCTCCTTTAGTCTCAATTTTTAAGAAATTCCATCCGCTTAATGATGAAATAGAAAAGCGGATTAACCAGCATACCTTTCCGATCAGCTACAAAAAAAATAAATACCTTGTTTCGCCTGTAGACCGTAACAAGTTCCTTTTTTTAATTGTTAAAGGTGTAGTTAGGGGGTTTATTAAGGATGGGGATAACGAGATTACCACGTGGATTGCCAAAGAAAATGAAGTTGTAGGTACCATACGTAATTTGTGGATAGATGGCGATTCTGATGAGTATTTACAGGCATTAGAAGATGTGGATTTAGTTGCTATCCCCCATGTATTGTCAGAATACCTTTACGAAAATTTTCCTGAAGCCAATATTGTTGGCAGAAAGATGATGGAGTTATATTACCGTTCGGCAGAGGAACGTGCATACCTGTGCCGGATTTCGTCAGCAGAAAAAAGATACAAACGGTTTTTGCTTTCATTCCCTGATTTAATTAACCGGGTTTCTTTAAAACACATTGCTTCTTTTTTAGCCATCAGGCTCGAAACATTGAGTAGGATTAGGGCGAAGATTTAACTTTTTTACTCCGATTTTATTTCTTGTTTTTTCAGGTGAAGGGGTCTGAGATTTTAACAAATCTCAGACCCCTTTCTGCTTGTGTTCCAAAAAATCATTTTTATCTTAAATTGGTAGTATAAAAACTACACATTGTTATATAGTTGTTGATTAAAATCAAAAAAACACTTTGGGGATCAGCGGTTGTCTGCGTGAATAGTTAAAGTCGATTTCCTTTTTTAGTTTCTTTGTAGCATTGATAATACAGTTTTTGACGAAAATAGTACAAAAACAGGCTGCAGTTTTGTGGTTTATTGGTTCTTGCAGGAGTGTGAAAAATAATATACTTTTGCGGCCCTTAAAAATGGCATTTTCAAATGGTCTCTATCTCTCCAAAAGTGTTTTATAATCAGCGTTTAAACGCTTTTTTTACTGCGTCCTACTAAGAGAATTTTCTATTGAATACAAATTTTTTAGGAAGATTTTGTGCTCATCGGATGAGATCATTTATATGCAGTGATTACCCTATTATTTCCAGGTGGAAAATGAATAAAAATATGCAACGCTTTCTCTTTAAGATCATGCCTTTCGGCAAGATATCATCTCTTGTTTTATTCTTACTTGTATTAGGAATAAGTCATGCTTCGGCTCAATTTAATGTTACGGGGTTATTTACAGATTACAAAGGATACTGGTCTTCTAAACAGGGAGCCATTAATCCGGTTTGGCCCGATAATAAAAATAATTTACTCGGTTTCACTTTTAATAATATAAATTATTCGACAGGGGTAAACGATGCTTTACTTACATCGAAGCTCGTTTCATTTACTCCTGGAACTTATCAGGCTTTTCCTGTTAGAAACATTCCCTTACCTGGAACAGCTTCAAATTTTATTGGCTTGGGGCAGCTCGAAGATGGCGTAGATAATGGCGGTGTATATCCATATTCTGTTCCTGTTACCGTAGCTCAGATTCTTACCAGAGGCGTGAGAGGTCTTGATATGGGGTCTTGTATTACTAATATTCCGGCAACAGCAGCACCATTGAGTTTTAATTTTGGTGCAATTACCGACGATTCACAAATTGGTGATGGTATTCCTGATATTTTAATTACTCAGGTAGCGCAAGCTACCGGCGCGCTGGATCAAGTATATTTTGAAGATGGTAATGGGAATCTTGTTGGTAATAAGATCAGTATTGATCAATCTGCTATTCCGGCAATCGGCACATGGTTGCCTGATTTCTATGATCCCAATACAGGAGTCATTCAACCAGGTTTTATTAAAACTGAAAGGCCTATTAGAATATGGGCTGCAGATGCGAGTGCTTTTGGAATAACCAGTGCCAATTATTTGCAGCCGCTGGTTTTAAGATATAAACTTGGCGGGAGTAGTGATCCGGCCTTTATTGCCTTTAATACCAAGTTCATCAATTTGGTAACTGCAAATGATGATCAGGCAGCGACCACGTTGAATACGCCCATAAATTTTGATATACTGGCTAACGACCAACCACACGATCAATCTGCATTATACTCTTATACTGTTCCAACCACTTCGGCACATGGCACGATAGTTAAAAATGCGGATGGAACCGTAACTTATATTCCAAATGCTGGTTATTATGGACAAGATAGTTTTACTTATACCATTTGCACCAATATAAACGGAACAATTACCTGTGACGATGCCGTTGTTACTATAAATATCTCTCCTAATGTTATTGCTCCGGTATTTAGTGCAGGAGTTGATTTGAGGTGTCAGAGGACAGGTACTTCTTCTTACACGGCTAGTTCGGGTTTTGCTACATCCATGGCTTTTGCCATTAGTCCTAATAATGCCGGCACTGTTTCAGCCTCACCAATGACAACCAGTGCAAATGTTGGAACAGCTACTGCAACAGTTACATGGGCTGCAGATTATTCCGGAAGTGCCACTATAACAGCAATTGCATATGGCTCAAACGGGCCCAAATCCACTGCATATAACGTTACAGTAAACCAAGCGCCAACGTTGGTGGTGAGTAGTAATGCTAACCAAACCATTTGTGCCGGATCGTCAATTGCGTCTACAACTTTTACCTGGGGTGGAAGTGCAACAGACGTTACTATTACTAATCTTCCAGCTGGATTATCAGTCATTAAAAGTGGTAAAATATTAACGGTAAGCGGAACTCCCACTTCTTCTGGTAGTTATACGGTTAGTACAACTGGTCAGGCCAGCCCTTGTGGAGCTGCGAATGCTACTGGAACAATTAATATTAATCCTATTGCGACATTGGTTTCAGGTGGTGGGGATGTTAATCAGGTAACGTGCGCAAATGGAGCAATTACACCGATAACTTATACATGGAGCGGGTCGGCAACCGATGTGAATTATACGACTCTTCCAGCTGGTTTAATAGCAAGTAAGAATACAACTACAAAGGTTTTAACCATCAGCGGAACGCCTACATCTGGTGGAACATATAGTGTTAGTACAGCCGGGCAGATTACTCCTTGTACTGCAGTAACAATAACTAGCCAGATAACTGTTAATCCTTCAGCAGGGCTGGTAGCTGGAGGAGGATCAAGTAATCAGATAATATGTGTGGGTAGCTCCATAATCCCAATTACTTATACCTGGTCTGGCTCTGCTACCGATGTGGTAGTGAATAATTTGCCTTCAGGGCTTGTGACATCCAAAAGTGTAAAAACGTTAACCATAAGTGGAATACCAACCTCAGGAGGAACTTTTGATGTGAGCACTATTGGGCAAACTGTGCCATGTTTACCTGTGTCTTTAAATGGTTCAGTAACGATTACCGCAACGCCGGCACCAACGGCAAGCAATCAAAACTTCTGTGAAATTTCGAATGCTACGGTTGCCAATCTAGTTGCCACAGGAACAGGTATTAAATGGTATACGCAGGCAATGGGCGGAACGGCATTGGCTTCAACTACAGCCTTGACTAACGGAACTTATTATGCCAGCCAGACTTTAAACGGTTGTGAAAGTGTTACACGTGCTTCGATCACCGTAGCCATTACTGCAACGCCGGCACCAACGGCGAGCAACCAAAACTTCTGTGAGATTTCGACTGCTACGGTTGCCAATCTAACCGCAACAGGAACAGGTGTTAAATGGTACACGCAGGCAACGGGTGGAACGGCTTTGGCTTCAACTACAGCCTTGACTAACGGAACCTATTATGCCAGTCAGACATTAAACGGTTGTGAAAGTGCCACACGTGCACAGATCACAGTGAGCATTACTGCAACGCCGGCACCAACGGCGAGCAACCAAAACTTCTGTGAGATTTCGACTGCTACGGTTGCCAATTTAGCTGCAGCAGGAACTTCAGTTAAATGGTATACGCAGGCAACGGGTGGAACGGCATTGGCTTCAACAGCAGCCTTGGCGAACGGAACTTATTATGCCAGTCAGACATTAAACGGTTGTGAAAGTGCCACACGCGCACAGATCACGGTAGCCATTACCGCAACGCCAGCACCAACGGCAAGCAACCAAAACTTCTGTGAAATTTCGAATGCTACTGTCGCCAGTTTAGCTGCCACAGGAACAAGTGTTAAATGGTATAGCCAGGCAACGGGTGGATCAGCTTTAGCTTCAACTACAGCATTAGCGAACGGAACCTATTATGCCAGTCAGACATTAAACGGTTGTGAAAGTGCCACACGTGCACAGATCACAGTGAGCATTACTGCAACGCCAGCGCCAACGGCAAGCAACCAAACCTTCTGCGAGATTTCGAATGCTACTGTCGCCAATCTAACCGCAACGGGAACAGGTGTTAAATGGTATAGCCAGTCAAGCGGTGGAACGGCATTAGCTTCAACTACAGCATTAGCGAACGGCACTTATTATGCCAGTCAGACCTTAAATGGTTGTGAAAGTGCTACACGTGCACAGATCACGGTAAGCATTACCGCAACGCCGGCACCAACGGCAAGCAATCAAAACTTCTGTGAAATTTCGAATGCTACGGTCGCCAGTTTAGCTGCAGCAGGAACTTCAGTTAAATGGTATACGCAGGCAACGGGTGGAACGGCATTGGCTTCAACAGCAGCCTTGGTGAACGGAACCTATTATGCCAGTCAGACATTAAACGGTTGTGAAAGTGCTACACGGGCTTCGATCACGGTAGCCATTACTGCAACGCCGGCACCAACGGCAAGCAACCAAACCTTCTGCGAGATTTCGAATGCTACTGTCGCCAATCTAACCGCAACGGGAACAGGTGTTAAATGGTATACGCAGGCAACGGGTGGAACGGCATTGGCTTCAACAGCAGCCTTGGCGAACGGAACCTATTATGCCAGTCAGACATTAAACGGTTGTGAAAGTGCTACACGTGCTTCGATCACGGTAGCCATTACTGCAACGCCGGCACCAACGGCGAGCAACCAAAACTTCTGTGAGATTTCGACTGCTACGGTTGCCAATTTAGCTGCAGCAGGAGCTTCAGTTAAATGGTATAGCCAGTCAAGCGGTGGAACGGCATTAGCTTCAACTACAGCATTAGCGAACGGCACTTATTATGCCAGTCAGACTTTAAACGGTTGCGAAAGTGCCACACGTGCTTCGATCACGGTGAGCATTACCGTAACACCGGCACCAACGGCAAGCAACCAAACCTTCTGCGAGATTTCGAATGCTACGGTTGCCAATTTAGCAGCAGCAGGAACAGGTGTTAAATGGTATACGCAGGCAATGGGTGGAACGGCATTGGCTCCAACTACAGCCTTGACTAACGGAACTTATTATGCCAGCCAGACTTTAAACGGTTGTGAAAGTGCTACACGTGCTTCGATCACGGTAGCCATTACTGCAACGCCGGCACCAACGGCGAGCAACCAAAACTTCTGTGAGATTTCGACTGCTACCGTTGCCAATCTAGCTGCCACAGGAACAGGTATTAAATGGTATAGCCAGGCAACGGGCGGAACGGCATTGGCTTCAACAGCAGCCTTGACTAACGGAACTTATTATGCCAGCCAGACTTTAAACGGTTGTGAAAGTGCTACACGTGCTTCGATCACGGTAGCCATTACTGCAACGCCGGCACCAACGGCGAGCAACCAAAACTTCTGTGAGATTTCGAGTGCTACGGTTGCCAATTTAGCTGCAGCAGGAACTTCAGTTAAATGGTATACGCAGGCAACGGGTGGAACGGCATTGGCTTCAACAGCAGCCTTGGCGAACGGAACCTATTATGCCAGTCAGACATTAAACGGTTGTGAAAGTGCCACACGCGCGCAGATCACAGTGAGCATTACCGCAACACTGGCACCAACGGCAAGCAATCAAAACTTCTGTGAAATTTCGAATGCTACGGTTGCCAATTTAGCTGCAGCAGGAACTTCAGTTAAATGGTACACACAGGCAACGGGTGGAACGGCATTAGCTTCAACTACAGCCTTAACTAACGGAACTTATTATGCTAGCCAGACTTTAAACGGTTGCGAAAGTGCCACACGTGCACAGATCACGGTAACGATCAATCAAACACCAAAAGGGTTTAATGATACCAGGACTTTAGATTTTGCGGGAAGCTTCAGCTATGATATTCAGACACTAAATATTAACAATACTGCAAATGGAGGAAATTCTGTACCTGCTTCATTTATCTGGACGGTAAATTCAACTCTTAATGTTTTAGGCGCGGCTAACGGAACGGGTAATACAATTACGCAAACTTTAATCAATACAACTAACAGTATCCAAACAATAGTATATACCGTAACACCGAAAGCGACCGTAACAGGTGGCTGTGTTGGTAATAGTTTTACGGTAACGGTTTCTGTTCCGGTATGCTCATCGATATCAATTACAAAGTCTGCAGATGTTTCATCTGTTAATAAAGCAGGAAATGTCATCAATTACACGATTACAGTCGCTAATACTGGGAATGCTAATCAAAATAACATCACCATTAGTGATCCCTTGCTTGGTGGTAATTTAAGTAATCCTGCTAAAACCGGAAATACAGATAATATTTTAGAAAAAGGCGAAACCTGGACCTACAACGGATCCTATACTGTCCTTCAATCTGATTTAAATAATAATGGTAATCCAATTAATAATACGGGGAAGATTGTCAATACAGCAAGTGTTAATAGCACGGAACTGCCAATCGCTAAAACAGCAGCAGCTGATGTCAACATTGTTTTAAATCCGGCGGTTACTTTAGTGAAAACAGGAACATTAAACCTTAATGGAAACTCGGTAAGTTACCTGTTTACCGTTAAAAATACCGGTAATATTACCTTGAACAACCTGGTTATAACCGATAGTAAAGTTACAGGTTCAATAACCCTGGCTGCTACAACATTGGCGCCTGGAATGAGTACAACAGCTACGGCTTCCTATGCAATTTCTGCTGCAGAAAAGTCTGCAGGATCGGTTAGCAATACAGCTACAGTTAATGGAAAGGATCCATTAAATGGTAATGTTTCAGATATTTCGGGTACTGCAGAAGGCAACAATACGCCAACTGTAACCAATACCGGGGTTTACGCATTAGATGATGAAGGAACTTTAAATGCAGTAAATGGTGGTGTGGCAGTTACTAATGTTTTGGCTAACGACAAACTAAATGGTAGTCAGGCTACTTTAACTAATGTAACCATCAGCCCGATTTCGAGTTCAAATCCCAATATATCTATTGATCCGGCGACCGGAAAAGTGAATGTTCTGCCAGGTACACCTGTGGGATCTTATACATTGGTTTACCAAATAGAAGATAAGGCAAATCCAGGGAACGTAAAGCAAGCAACTGTTACCATTCATTTGATTGCAGGTGCTTTATTGGCGAAAGATGATGCAGGTACCGCCAACTCAATAACAGGCGGAACAGCGGTAGCAAACGTACTTTCGAACGATACCTACAACGGAACAATGTCTGCTCCAACATTAAACGATGTAACCATTACCCATGGTACAAATGATAGCAATGGCAAAGTAACACTGGATCCAACAACGGGAGCGGTTAATGTTGCAGCCAACACCCCGGCAGGCGTTTACACTTTAACTTATACGATCACGGATCAACTGGACGCTTCGAAAACTTCTACCGCAACAGTAAAAGTAACAGTGGCTTCCGGTGCTTTATTAGCTAAAAATGATGCAGGTACATCAAACTCGGTAACCGGTGGAACAGCGGTAGCCAATGTTTTAGCAAACGATACTTACAACGGAACAACAACAGCGCCAACCTTGGCTGATGTGACCATTACGAACGGAACAAACGACAGCAATGGCAAAGTAACACTGGATCCAACAACGGGAGCGGTTAATGTTGCAGCCAACACCCCGGCAGGCGTTTACACTTTAACTTATACGATCACGGATCAACTGGACGCTTCGAAAACTTCTACCGCAACAGTAAAAGTAACAGTGGCTTCCGGTGCTTTATTAGCTAAAAATGATGCAGGTACATCAAACTCGGTAACCGGTGGAACAGCGGTAGCCAATGTTTTAGCAAACGATACTTACAACGGAACAACAACAGCGCCAACCTTGGCTGATGTGACCATTACGAACGGAACAAACGACAGCAATGGCAAAGTAACACTGGATCTAACAACGGGTACGGTAAATGTTGCAGCAAATACCCCGGCCGGCGTTTATACTTTAACTTATACGATCACGGATCAACTGGACGCTTCGAAAACTTCTACTTCGACAGTAAAAGTAACCGTAGCTTCCGGTGCTTTATTAGCGAAAGATGATGCAGGAAACGCAAACGGTTTGATAGGCGGAGTAGCTGTAAATAATGTTCTTTCTAATGATAGTTACAATGGAACTTCTACAGCTCCTACATTAAATGACGTAACTTTGTCGCAGATCTCAACATCAAATCCTAACGTAATACTTAATGTTGCAACTGGACAGGTTGATGTAAATGCCAATACGCCAGCTGGTATTTATACAATAATTTATGAAATTGTAGATAAATTAGATGCAAATCAAACCAAACAAGCTACGGTAACCATCACGGTTGGGTTGCCGGTCTTAGTTGCCACAAACGATTCTGGAAATGCAAACGGCTTCGCGGGCGGAACAGCGGTTGAAAATGTATTGATTAACGATACTTACAATGGCAATCCGGCAACATTAAATGATGTAAAACTGAGCCAGGTTTCAACTAGTCATCCGAATGTTACTTTAGATGTAACGACCGGAAAGGTGAACGTGGCGCCGAACACTCCGGCAGGAAGTTATACGCTGGTTTACCAGATCGAAGATAAACTGAACCCGGGTCAGACCAAAACGGCTACGGTAACCATCACAGTTGGGACACCTGCATTGGCTGCTACAAATGATTCAGGAAATGCAAATGGCTTCACGGGCGGAACAGCGGTTGAAAATGTATTGATTAACGATACTTACAATGGCAATCCGGCAACATTAAATGATGTAAAACTAAGCCAGGTTTCAACTAGTCATCCGAATGTTACTTTAGATGTAACAACCGGAAAGGTGAACGTTGCGCCGAACACTCCGGCAGGAAGTTATACTTTGGTTTACCAGATCGAAGATAAACTGAACCCGGGTCAAACCAAAACAGCTACCGTAACCATCACAGTTGGTACACCTGCATTGGCTGCAATAGCCGATTCAGGAAATGCAAACGGCTTTACGGGCGGAACAGCGGTTGAAAATGTATTGATTAACGATACCTACAATGGCAATCCGGCAACATTAAATAATGTAAAACTGAGCCAGGTGTCAACCACTCATCCGAATGTTACTTTAGATGTAACAACAGGAAAGGTGAACGTTGCACAGAACACTCCGGCAGGCACCTATACTTTGGTTTACCAGATCGAAGATAAACTGAACCCGGGTCAGACCAAAACGGCTACGGTAACCATTACTGTTGGGACACCTGCATTGGCTGCAATAGCCGATTCAGGAAATGCTAACGGCTTTACGGGTGGAACAGCCGTTGAAAATGTATTGAACAACGATACTTACAACGGCAATCCGGCAACATTAAATAATGTAAAACTAAGCCAGGTGTCAACCACTCATCCGAATGTTACTTTAGATGTAACAACAGGAAAGGTGAACGTTGCACAGAACACTCCGGCAGGCACCTATACTTTGGTTTACCAGATCGAAGATAAACTGAACCCGGGTCAGACCAAAACGGCTACGGTAACCATTACTGTTGGGACACCTGCATTGGCTGCAATAGCCGATTCAGGAAATGCTAACGGCTTTACGGGTGGAACAGCCGTTGAAAATGTATTGAACAACGATACTTACAACGGCAATCCGGCAACATTAAATGATGTAAAACTAAGCCAGGTTTCAACTGGTCATCCGAATGTTACTTTAGATGTAACGACCGGAAAGGTGAACGTTGCGCCGAACACTCCGGCAGGAAGTTATACGCTGGTTTACCAGATCGAAGATAAACTGAACCCGGGTCAAATGACATCAGCTACGGTAACCATCACGATTGGGTCGCCGGTATTAGTTGCCACAAACGATTCAGGAAATGCAAACGGCTTTACTGGTGGAACAGCCGTTGAAAATGTATTGGCCAATGATACTTACAATGGCAATCCGGCAACATTAAACGATGTAAAACTGAGCCAGGTTTCAACTAGTCATCCGAATGTTACTTTAGATGTAACAACAGGAAAGGTGAACGTTGCGCCGAACACTCCGGCAGGAAGTTATACGCTGGTTTACCAGATCGAAGATAAACTGAACCCGGGTCAAACGACATCAGCTACGGTAACCATCACGGTTGGGTTGCCGGTCTTAGTTGCCACAAACGATTCAGGAAATGCAAACGGCTTCACGGGCGGAACAGCGGTTGAAAATGTATTGGACAACGATACTTACAACGGCAATCCGGCAACATTAAATGATGTAAAACTGAGCCAGGTTTCAACTACTCATCCAAATGTTATTTTAGATGTAACAACCGGACAGGTGAACGTGGCGCCGAACACTCCGGCAGGCACTTATACTTTGGTTTACCAGATTGAAGATAAACTGAACCCGGGTCAAATGACATCAGCTACGGTAACCATCACGATTGGGTCGCCGGTATTAGTTGCCACAAACGATTCAGGAAATGCAAACGGCTTCACGGGCGGAACAGCGGTTGAAAATGTATTGGACAACGATACTTACAACGGCAATCCGGCAACATTAAATGATGTAAAACTAAGCCAGGTTTCAACTACTCATCCGAATGTTACTTTAGATGTAACAACCGGAAAGGTGAACGTTGCGCCGAACACTCCCGCAGGCACTTATACCTTGGTCTACCAGATCGAAGATAAACTGAACCCGGGTCAGACCAAAACGGCTACGGTAACCATCACAGTTGGTACACCTGCATTGGCTGCAATAGCCGATTCAGGAAATGCAAACGGCTTTACGGGCGGAACAGCGGTTGAAAATGTATTGGACAATGATACTTACAATGGCAATCCGGCAACATTAAATGATGTAAAACTGAGCCAGGTTTCAACTAGTCATCCGAATGTTACTTTAGATGTAACGACCGGAAAGGTGAACGTGGCGCCGAACACTCCGGCAGGAAGTTATACGCTGGTTTACCAGATCGAAGATAAACTGAACCCGGGTCAGACCAAAACGGCTACGGTAACCATAGTTGGGACACCTGCATTGGCTGCCACAAACGATTCAGGAAATGCAAACGGCTTCACGGGCGGAACAGCGGTTGAAAATGTATTGGACAACGATACTTACAACGGCAATCCGGCAACATTAAATGATGTAAAACTGAGCCAGGTTTCAACTACTCATCCGAATGTTACTTTAGATGTAACAACCGGAAAGGTGAACGTTGCGCCGAACACTCCCGCAGGCACTTATACCTTGGTCTACCAGATCGAAGATAAACTGAACCTGGGTCAAACCAAAACAGCTACCGTAACCATCACAGTTGGTACACCTGCATTGGCTGCAATAGCCGATTCAGGAAATGCAAACGGCTTTACGGGCGGAACAGCGGTTGAAAATGTATTGGACAATGATACTTACAACAGCAATCCGGCAACATTAAATGAGGTAAAATTAAGCCAGGTTTCAACCACCAACCCAAATGTTACTTTAGATGTAACGACCGGGAAGGTAAATGTTGCCGCAGGAACGTTTCCAGGGGTTTATGCGTTAACTTATCAGATTAGCGATAAACTGGATGCGGCAAAAACTTCGACAGCCGTAGTTACAGTTAACATTCCGAACTGGATCACCGATCTTCAGATCAGCAAAACAGCCAATGTAACCGGTGTTGAAAAGAATGGTGATATCAGTTATACGATTATTATTAAAAACAACGGACCTGCTACGGTATTAAGCGGTGAAGCTATCGGATTGATAGAAAATCTCCCGGTAGGATTAGAAAATATAAGCTACCAGGCAACTGGCGGAACCTATGATTCAACCGCAAAAACATTTACCGTTAATGCGGACTTATTGGCTGGTCAACAGGTAAGTTTAACCGTTAGTGGCCGTGTAACAACAGCATTTGCCGGAGCAGACTTAGTCAATACTGTATCGTTAAGTCCAACTGCTAAATCAACAGATCCGGATCATACCAACAATCAGTCAACGGTTACCACAATCATTTTGAGAGGTAAAATCACATTGGTTAAAACAGGTGCTTTAAGTGCCGACCGCAACAGTATTACTTATACTTTTAACGTGATCAATATAGGTGATGTAGCTTTGAGTAACATAGTGCTGATCGACCAAAAATTAGCTTTGAATAAAACCTTCTCAACTGCGTTGGCAGTAGGGGCGAGCTTTACTTTCGATCAGGTTTATACACTTTCTCAAAGTGATAAAGATGCGGGATCGGTTAGTAATACGGCTTCTGTGAGTGCCAAAACACCTGCAGGAAATACCATTACCGATGTTTCAGGAACGACTAGCGGAAATGATAATCCTACAGAAACCCCAATTTTAAATACTTCTTCACTTACTTTTACAAAAGTAGCCGGTGCTGCAGGAACAAAAGTCGGCGAATCGATCGATTATACCTTTGCTATTACCAATACTGGAAGCGTAACGTTAAGCAATTTAACTGTAAGCGATGCTGCGGTTGATGCCGGATCGATCAAACCCGCAGTTATTTCAACTTTGGCGCCAGGTGCAAGTATAAATGTTAGCGCTAAGCACACTTTAACGCAAAACGATATCAATCTGGGATCGTTTACCAACCAGGCGTCAGTCAAAGTAACTGATAATAAAGGCCTTGTAATCACCCAATTGTCTGATGATCCGGCTACACCAGCACTAAATGATGCTACCGTAACCCAATTAACGCCATCGCCTGGTTTCACCTTGACTAAGTCGGCTACAAACAGTGCAACCAAGGCCGGAGATGTGATCAATTATAACATTATATTCAAAAATACCGGGAATGTAACTTTAACCGATATTGCATTGGTTGATGCAAATGCCGATGCCGGCAGTTTAACTCCGTCGAATATAACTTCGGTGCCGCCAGGGGCCACGGTGAATATTACAGCCAAACATACGGTAAAACAAAGTGATGTAAATGCCGGTGGTTTCAGTAATCAGGTAAGTGCAAACGTAAAAGATCCGAAAGGGAATACGATCACAAAAGTATCCGACGATCCGTCGACTCCTGTAGTGGACGATGCAACCTTTAGCCCGATTGTAGCCAATCCATCGCTAAGGTTTACCAAAGTATTTGCAAATGCTGCGGGTGTTGTTAAAGTGATCGAGTACAGCATCCAGGTTACGAATACAGGTAACGTTACGCTTACTGATATTGTAGTAACCGATGAGGGAGCAGATGCAGGTAGTATTACCCCTGCTACTATCGGTAAATTAGAGCCTGCTGAAACTGCTTGGATTTTAGCCAGACATACCTTAACACAACCGGAAATTGATAACGGCAAGTTTGTAAACCAGGCGGCTTTAGTTGCCAAATACTCCGGCGCTAATAAACTGAGTAAACTTTCAGATGATCCGAGAACTTTGGCACCTGATGACCCTACGGTATTCCTGATTAAAGAAACACCAGGTCTTACCTTGGTTAAAACAGGTGTTTTAAGTGCTGATGGAAATGCCATTACCTATACTTTTACAGTAAAAAATACCGGGAATGTTACGTTAAGCAATTTCAGATTGCTTGATCCAAAACTTTCATCAACGCTAACCTTTGCACCTGCAAGTATCGCACCGGATCAAACGGCAGTAGCCACGGCAGTATATGCCATTACGCAGGCAGAGAAAAATGCCGGTACAGTGAGAAACACGGCTACGCTTACGGCCAGCACGCCGGCTGGAACACCAGTTTCTGACGTTTCGGGAACGGAGGAAGACAACGATTATCCAACCATTATAGAATTGCCAAAAATTGTAAGTTCTAAAACCGTTACAGATGCCAATAACAACGGAATGGCCGAAGCAAATGAGGTGTTAACTTATAGTATTATGGTTAAAAATAATGGAAATACAGCCAGAACAGGTGTGAAGATTACCGATGCAATTCCGGCGAATACGACTTGCATAAGCGCCAGTGCAGATAATGGCGGGGCGTTAGTTGGCAACGTCTTAAACTGGAATAATTTAACCATTCCTGCTAATGGACAAGTACGGGTAAGCTTCAAAGTAATGGTTAACGCCATCATTCCTTCGGGTATATTAAGTGTGAACAACACAGCCACGGTTACAGATCCTGGAAATGCTTTAACGCCATTGAGTCCAGCGGTATCGATTCCTACAGCAGGCATGTTGGAAGGCAGTAAATCGGTTGCTGATAGCAAGGGCAATAAAGACGGCAAAGCACAGGCTAACGAGATTTTGACCTATTCACTCCAGGTCAAAAATACCGGAGGTTCAGCACTAAATGGTGTAACCATAACCGATGAGCTTCCTGCGGGCTTAACTTATGTGGCGAACTCGGTTTCTGGCTATGGTACGGTTATGGGGAATACCCTGAAATGGACGATTAATATGCGCGCCAATTCGAGTACAGTATTAACTTTTGATGCGAAAGTTGCACCAGATGTAAATAACTACAATACGGTAAAAAATGTGGCCATTATGACGGGTCTTGCAGGACCCGTCATCAAGCCAGAAGCGCTTATAGCAATAGATAAATCAGCTGATTTGATGGTTACAAAAGAATTGGTAACAAAAGGTGATATTAAAACAGGTTCTGATGTAACCTATAAAATTACCGTAACCAATAAAGGACCGAATAGGGCAACGGGAGTTACCGTAACGGATAAGCTGTCAACCATTATTGATGCACCTAAAGAAATTACTGTTCCCATTGGTACCACAACTTATTCGACCACCAGCAGAGATTTAGTGTGGTTAGTTGGAAGCTTAGATTTAAACCAGAGCGCAACATTAACCTTTAAAGCAAGAACCTTAGCTGCCGGTGTATTAAATAATTCTGCAACGGTAAAAGGAGATCAGCCCGATCCGATATTAAATAATAATACGGTGCTGGCAGATGCTGCTAGCATAACAGGCGATGACTTATTGATTCCGAACCTGTTTACACCAAATGGTGATGGAATAAACGACACCTTCGAGATTAATGGCCTGGCCGAGTTTGCGGAGAACGAACTCACCATTATTAACCGTTGGGGTAATGAAGTATTCCGAGCCAAAGGCTACCAGAACAACTGGACAGGCGAAGGTTTAAATGAGGGGACTTATTACTATCTGCTACGCGCTAGAAAAGGTGGAAGTAATGAATGGAAAGTATTTAAAGGTTATATAACCTTGATCAGGGCATTTAAAAATTAATAGTAAGGAAGGTAATGAAGAAATTAATATGGTTAATAGCAGGTTCTTTGCTGTTGCTTTGGCTGCCGGCATCTGCACAGCAGGATGCCCAGTATAGCCAGTATATGTTCAACGGGATTTATATCAATCCCGCTTATGCAGGCTATAAAGAGGTGCTGAATGTGCATAGCTTTTACCGGAGCCAGTGGACAGGCATAACCGGAGCACCCAGAAGCATGTCGCTGGCAGTAGATGCTATTGCAAACAGCGGTAACGTGGGGCTGGCCCTTCAGGTGGCGAGCGATAAACTTGGTGCACAGACTAACCTGAGTGTTTATGGTAACTATTCTTACCGCATCAGGATGAATGATGATGGTAGTTCAAGACTGGCACTGGGTCTTGGCCTTGGAATGGTGCAATTGGGTATCGACGGCTCGCTGCTAAACCCAAATAATCCGGAGCCCAACCAGCCGGTCGGCACGCAGAGCACCATTGTGCCCGATGCAAGGGCCGGAGTTTACTTTGCCAACGATAAGTTTTATGCAGGTTTTTCGGCCGATAACCTGATTGCCACTTATATCAATATCGACCGTTATGCCTTTATCCCGCAGCCAAAACCACATTATTACCTTACTGCGGGGGGACTGTTTCCACTTTCGGAAGATTTTCAGGTTAAGCCTTCTTTCCTGTTAAAAGACGACCGCGGAGGTCCGACAAGTTTGGATCTGAATGCCTTTTTAATGATCAAAGATTTCATTTGGGTGGGTGGTTCGTACCGCACAGGAGTTAAGTTGTATGATAAAACCTATTTACAGCGTGATCTTACCCCCCGTAATTCAGCCGTAGCAGCGATACAGATTTTTCCATCCGAGAAACTCAGGATCGGTTATGGTTACGATTTCTCAATCGGTCCGTTACAGGGCTATAGCGGTGGTACACATGAGATTTCTTTGTCTTATTCCTTCATTAAACCAAACATCAGATTGGCAACTCCAAGGGTATTTTAAGCAAAACTGTAAAGTTGTGTATAATAATATTTACACATTTAGGCGAAAAATTAACTACAATTGCGTACAAAAAAATAACTTTTTATTAACTTGCAGAATATTCTTAAAATAATGAAAACAAAAAATGCCGTAAGTACCTTTACAGTGCTCATCGCTGATGATCATGAGATCATCCGTCGTGGCTTAAAAGGTTTAATATCAGACTTTTGGCCTGGTGTTGAAATCATTCATGCATCTACATTAGAGCAGGCGCTTGTCGAAACAGAAAAATCGCCGAGTTTAATCATCATTGATGTAAACTTGCCAGGCGGTAACAACCTTAAGGTAATCGATCAAATTAAGTTGGTGCAGCCAAACGCAAAAATTCTGGTATTTTCATCTTTAAATGAGAATATTTATGCTGTTCCGTATTTAAAATCGGGTGCATCAGGTTACCTAACCAAAAATGCAGAAGAATCAGAAATTGTAACTGCTATTACAACCATTTTGGCAGGCAGTCGCTACTCGAGCAGAAATGTGAAGGAAAATATGTTCAACAGCATATTAGGTAATGATGCCGATAATCCTTTTACCAAACTTTCAGGTAGAGAATTAGAAGTGGCAGAGTTACTGACTAAGGGGATTGGGGTATTAGAAATCTCTAATCAGCTTAATCTTCAGATGGGTACAGTAAGTACTTATAAATTGAGACTTTTTCAAAAGCTGAAAATTAAAAGCATTATAGAACTGGCTGAAAAGATGAGTATCTATGAAAGATAAAAAGAGTATTTTACTCTTTTTATCTTTCCTGCGCTTTTTTATTTTTATCTACAGTACCGGGTCCATTCTCTCCTGATTCGTTAGGGGTGGAGCCAGCCTGGCCAAATTTATCAGAAGCGCCCTTTCCGTTTTGATCGAAGGAAGCCTTTTCCTTTGAGGTTCCTTTACTATTACTTTCTTTTTCGTTTTTATTTTCTTTTGTTTTCATAGCATAAATGTTGATTATTTAGTTCAACATTTTAAACTGATCAAAAGTTTTATTTTATTATTTTCCATTCGCTGCAATAATTTTGATTTTAAATGAGTTGTTCATCTACAATGTTTAGCACCGCTTTGTCTAATATTTTCAATATAGCCATAAGTTGTATTGGTTTGGTTGATCAGGATCAAACAAAGTTGTATAATAAAAACTATTTGCAGCGTGATCTTACACCTCATAACGCTGCCATAACTGATACAGATTTCCCATCCGGGAAGCTCAGGACCAGTTATGGCTACGATTGCTCAATCGGTTCATTACGGGGTTATAGCAATATCACAGATGAGAATTATACCGCTTATTCCTTTACCAGACAAAATATCAGATTGGGCAACGCCAAGGACATTTTAAACTAAACTATAATTAGTATTTTTAATTAACTATCCCAACAACATAATGAAGAAAATTTTAAAAGGCACCTGCCTTTCTGCATATTGTTTATTTGCATTCAGTTTTTCAGCAAGTGCTCAGTATGCACTGAAAGATGCAGATAAGCAATACAAACTGTTTAATTATAGCAAAGCGATAGATTTATACGAACAAGCCTATAAAAAGAAAGAAACTTTACATGCTGCAGAGCGTTTAGCAAGGGCTTATGCGCTTGTTTATAATTACAAGCAGGCCGAAAGCTGGTATGCCATTGCGGCTAAAATGCCTGGCAGTGGCCTTGAGAATATTTTGGGATATGCCAAAGCCCTACAAAGCAATTCAAAATATAGCGAAGCAAAAGTCCAATACCTGAATTACATCGATAAAAAGAAGAATGTATCAGAAGAACAGGAGGCCATTTGGATTGCTTCTTGCGATTCGGCTTTGAAATGGATCAGAAATCCGGAGAAAATCGAACTCATCAACCAAAAAACTTTAAATAGCACACAGTCTGATTGGGGTGCTGTTAACTACCAGGGGGGAGTCGTATTCACTTCCGACAGATTAAACAGTGGATTGAATACTCTGGAAAAAAAACCGTTTTTAAAATTCGATGGATCAAAAGAACCCGATAAAAAAGTATACGGGTGGACCGGCAACGGATACCTGAAACTATATATAAAACCTTCTACAAACGATAGCCTCCAGTTGTTTCCTGTAAAAGCGGCTACCAGGTATCATGTGGGTTCGGCAAGCTTTACAGCTGATGGAAAAACCATGTATTTTACGCTAACCCGTATTACCGGTGAACTGGAACGCTTAAAAAAACAGCCAACAACTGTTAATGTAGAAATTTTTAGCAGTACCAAAGGAACCGACGGTGTTTGGGGTGAGCCGGTTTCATTTGCTTATAATAATGTAAACCACTACGCTGTAGGTGATCCTTTTATTACCAAAGATGGAAACAGCCTTTATTTCGCTTCGAACATGCCAGGCGGATTAGGTGGCACCGATATTTATGTATGCTTAAAAACCGATGCCGGCGAATGGGGCAAACCGATTAACCTGAAAGAAGTAAATACCGAAGGCAATGAACGCAGTCCGGTTTTTGATGAAAAGAATAACTTCTACTTTTCGAGCGATGGTAGAGTTGGGATGGGAGGATTAGACGTTTATCGTGCTTTAAGAGAAAGGGGCAAGATTGGTCAGATCGAAAATATGGGCTATCCCTTCAACTCCCCACAGGATGATTTTGGTTTTAGCTTAAACGAAAAGGGCGGCATTGTTTATCTTTCTTCCAACCGCGAAGGTGGTTTAGGTAGCGATGATATTTATACCATTGATCAGAAAATGATCCTGGCTTTCAAATTAGAAGGCAGGGTTTATGATAAAGACAGTAACCAGCCTGTTGCAGGTGCATTGGTAACGTTAGCAAAAGCAAACGGTGCTGTTTTAAAAACCGAAACTGATGAGAATGGCGGTTACCGGTTTAATTTGGCCAAAGAATCTGAATACAATCTTTCTGCAGAGAAAACAAACTACAGGTCTGACGTGAAAAATCTGACAACTGTTGGTTTAACAACTTCAGACGTATTTACCCAAAACCTGTATGTAGAAAAGATTGTGGTGAATAAAGCCATTAAACTAGAAAATATCTATTACGATTTCAATAAATGGAACATTAGAGCGGATGCTGCTGTAGCGTTGGATAAACTGGTTAAAATTATGACCGATAATCCGACCATCTGGATCGAATTAGGTTCGCATACCGATAGCAGGGGCAAAGATGCTTATAACCTGAACCTATCGCAAAAGAGAGCAGAAGCTGCTGTGGAATATATTATTTCGAGGGGTATCGATAAAAACCGCATTACTGCAAAAGGATACGGCGAAACGCAGCTGTTAAACAAATGTAGTAACGGCCTCGAATGTAGCGAAGAAGCACATCAGTTAAACAGGAGAACTGAATTCAAAATCGTAAAACAATAACACAATTAAGATTTACAATATATTTTAATTTTTTTTACTGCCCCCGATAAAAATCGGGGGCATTTTTATTGTTAGTGTTGATGCTATCGGTTTGTCAGTCTGAGGGTTAATTAATTGTTTAAAGTTAATATGAGTGACGTACAATTGCCTTCTCTTGTTCTACGGCGCGGTCTTGCATCGGCTACCGATGAAAAATCAGCATAGGTCTACCGCCGCCGAAGGGTTCTTTCTTTTTAGCATCAAAGCGGATTTAAGTAGAACGGGGATACCGTACTATGGCCTGGCTGGATGGAAATGTGGAAGTTGTTAAAATGTTGATTAATAATTATTTGCCAAATAACCTCAATGGTAGTGTAGTCGAAGACCCTTCTTGATAAGAAATATAAGGGCATATGAGCTTATATTTTCTTCAATGCCTTATATGGTTAATGATGCCTGCGTTAAGATGCACGCAACTCGCCCCGTAGTTGGTATCTTCGCCAACCATCCATTGTTTAATCCCTGTGCTGTTTATATCATATAAGTTCCCATTGGTCAATCGATTGGTAGTCTAATTTCGTACTTTCCGTGGCAGATCCTTCAGGCATAACTCAACATAATAAATTGTAGTATTAAAAAAAAACTAAATTTGTTAGTATTTTGTTTAAAATTAATTAATACTAATTTTCTTTAAAACTAAAAATATTAGTATTTTTGGTATCAATCATCCTTATAATACGAGAATGGATAAAGAAAGGCAGATTATTCATATGGATCAGGATGCATTTTTTGTGTCGGTAGAAATCAGAAAAAACCCAAAGTTATTGGGTAAACCCGTAATCATCGGTGGCGGTGGCGACAGGGGTGTGGTAGCCTCTTGTAGTTATGAAGCACGCCAGTATGGCATACATTCTGCAATGCCCGGTAGAACAGCAAAATTGCTGTGCCCCCAGGCTATATTTTTAAAAGGCGATATGGAAGAATACTCCAAAGCTTCGCACGAGATTACCGAAATTATTGCCGATAAAGTTCCCCTTTTTGAGAAGGCCAGTATTGACGAGCACTATATCGATATGACAGGTATGGACCGCTTTTTTGGTTGCATGAAGTTCGCGTCAGAGCTCAGACAAAACATTATCAAAGAAATGGGCTTGCCGATTTCCTTTGGCCTGTCGATCAATAAAACCGTAGCCAAAATAGCCACGAACGAATCTAAGCCTGATGGCGAACGACAGGTTACTTTTCCTGAATTGCGGCCCTTTCTCGATCCTTTGGCTATCCACAAAATTCCAGGTATCGGCCATGCTACTTATAAAAAACTAAGCGAAATGGGTGTTCGCGAAATCCTTACACTTACCCAGATCCCACAGCAGCTTATGTTTAAAATACTGGGGCAGCATGGCTTAAGTTTATGGCAAAAAGCAAATGGGATCGATCTTTCGCCAGTTGTACCTTACCGCGAAAGGAAATCTATTGGTACGCAGGCTACCTTCGAAAGCGATACCATGGATATGGCCAAACTAAAGGCCATTATAACCGGAATGGTTACCGGTTTAACTTTTCAGCTGCGCAACCAGAAAAAATTAACCGCTTGCATTACCGTAACCGTTCGTTATACCAATTTTGAAACTGTTACCCAGCAAGAACGTATTCCCTATACCTCGCTCGATTCTTTTCTAATCAGCAAAGCACATAGCCTGTTCGAAAAAGTGTATGCCAAACGGATGCTGTTGCGCTTGGTAGGCGTAAAACTTTCACATCTGGTAAGCGGTTACGAACAGATTGGCTTATATAATATTGCCGAAGAGGAATATAGCCTTTACCAGGCCATGGATAAGGTACGCAACCATTATGGTGCCGAAGCAGTGGTAAAGGCCTGTATTGTTACCCAACCACCCCGCGATGAAACGGGGAAAATAATCAAGTACAATCCGCGCAAAAAGAAAATATTGATCGAAAACAAAACAGAGGAAGAACAGCAGGAAGTAAGGAAACGATCGAAAATTAGAAGCTTTATGAGTGAAAAAGGAACAATAGGTACTAAATCTTATGATTAGCGATGTTTTTAAATGTGCATTCTTCTTATAGCTTAAAATATGGCACGCAGCGCATTGACCAGTTAATTGCTACGGCCCGGCGTTTGGGTATCCACCAAATCGTACTTACTGATATCAATAATTCAACTGGGGCGGTAGAGTTTATTCGCGAGTGTTATAAACAAGGCATTGCTAAAGAAGCCGACGAAATACACAAAGGCAATATTCCATATCAGATTAAACCCGTTGCAGGGATCGAGTTTCGAATTGATAATAAATTGTTGTATGTGGGCATTGCGAAGAATAAAGAGGGGATGCGTGAGCTGAATGAATTTTTAAGCCACCACAACATCAACCATATTCCGTTGCCCAATATTCCACCCGAAATGGAGCATGTTTACATCATTTATCCCTTTCAAAAATCTTTTAACCCCGTACTAAAAGCAAATGAATTTGTAGGCATCCGGGCCAAACAGCTCAATCTTTTGTACAAACACCCGCTTTTAAAACAGAAAGAAAAGTTGTTGGTGTGGCATCCTGTTACCGTTAGCGATAAGATTACCTACCGCCTGCACGAATATTTTAGA
Source organism: Pedobacter sp. 22163 (assembly GCF_052045595.1). Lineage (NCBI taxonomy): Bacteria > Pseudomonadati > Bacteroidota > Sphingobacteriia > Sphingobacteriales > Sphingobacteriaceae > Pedobacter > Pedobacter sp. 22163. The sequence continues at coordinate 195,702 of NZ_JBQEPM010000003.1, forward strand.
GCCATTGAACTTAATACCCTTTTAAGTAAAGTGTCCGATGAGCAAAAATGTGATCCGGATGAGTTCCTGATTCCAGAAGTAGAACTAACCCAGCAATTTGAACAGTATCCTTTCATTGTTCAAAATACACAGAAACTGATAAACAGCTGCGATTTAAGTGTTTATTTTGAGGACAGCCCTATACCTACTTCTAAAAACAAGTTTTTTTATACCGGAGATTTCGAAGGAGATAAAAAAATGCTTCGGGAGTTGGCCGAAGAAGGGCTTAAATACCGTTACGGTGAAAATAATACAGAAGCCATTGAGCGTTTGGAGAAAGAGCTCCGGATCATCGAACTTAAAAACTTCTGCGCCTATTTTCTCATTACTTACGATATTGTGCGGTACGCCATGACTGAATGTGGTTTTTATCACGTTGGCCGTGGCTCGGGTGCCAATAGCATTGTAGCTTATTGTTTGCGCATTACCGATGTAGATCCGATTGATCTCGATTTGTATTTCGAACGTTTCCTGCATGAAAAACGGACAAGTCCACCAGATTTTGACATCGATTTCTCCTGGGACGAAAGGGAGGTGATACAACGTTATATCTTTGAACGTTATCCCAAATGGCATGTTGCTTTTTTAGGCACTATGAGCACTTTTAAAGATCGTGCAATTATCAGGGAAATTGGTAAAGTGCTGGGTTTACCCAAAGGCGAAATAGATAGTTTTACAGATCCCACCAAAGAACGTGAAAATTTATTGAATGTTACTTACCAGAAGTTATTGGCCGTTTACCAATACATGAAAGGAATGCCCAACCAGCGTTCTATTCATGCCGGGGGGATTTTAATTTCCGAAGAACCGATTACCTATTATACAGCCTTGGATATGCCGCCAAAAGGTTTCCCAACCGTGCAATGGGATATGTACGAAGCCGAAGCCATTGGTTATGAGAAATTCGATATTTTAAGCCAGCGGGGTATCGGGCATATCCGCGAAGCCGTGCAGCTCATTAAAAAGAATAAGGGTAGGGAAATCGATATCCACGATTTTAAAACTTTTAAAGAAGACCAGAAATTGAACTGTATTCTTAAAGAAGGACAGCCCATTGGGTGTTTTTATATCGAATCGCCAGCCATGAGGCAATTGCTCAAAAAACTAAAATGCGATAATTACCTTACGCTCGTGGCAGCCAGTTCCATTATCCGTCCGGGGGTGGCCAGTTCGGGCATGATGAAATCCTATATCGAACGCTACCATGCACCCGAAAAAGTAGTATACCTCTGCGAGGTGATGAAAGAGCGGCTTAGTGAAACCTATGGGGTAATGGTTTATCAGGAAGATGTGATCAAAGTATGTCATTATTTTGCAGGTTTAGATCTAGCCGATGCCGATATCCTGCGCAAAGCGATGAGTGGTAAATATCGGTCTAAACTGGCTTTTGATGAACTGGTAAACAAGTTTTTTGTTTCAGCCAGAAAGGAAGGGCACTCAGAAGAACTCATTACCGAAGTTTGGCGACAGATTTCATCTTTTGCCGGTTACAGTTTTTCGAAAGCACATTCGGCCTCTTTTGCGGTAGAAAGTTACCAGAGCTTATTTTTGAAAACGTATTATCCCATGGAATTTATGGTAGCGGTACTGAATAATTATGGCGGTTTTTACAGTCGCTGGGTTTACGTGCACGAACTGCAGAAAACAGGAGCAAGGGTGCATTTACCCTGCGTTAACTGTAGCGATGATGTGGTAAATATAAAAGGTGAAGATGCTTATCTGGGCTTCATTGCCGTTCAGGGCCTGGAAGAAAAAAACATCAAAATCATCCCGCAAGAACGCAGGGCGAACGGCCTGTATCTCGATCTCGAAGATTTTGTAAGACGGACCTGCATCTCATTGGAACAGGCCATTATTTTAATCCGTTTGGGCGCCTTACGCTTTACCGGGAAAGACCGTAAAACCCTGCTTTGGGATGTGCATAACTACCTCGGCTTTAAACAAAAAAAAGTGAGCCATGCCGAGCTTTTTAAGCTGAGTTACAAAACCTATCAGCTCCCCGTACTGGCCGATTCCGAACTCGAAAATGCTTACACAGAATTGGAGTTATTGGGGTATCCACTCAATTATAAAATGTTCGATTTTTTAAAAACGCCTTATCGTGGTGATGTTATGGCGGCAGATCTGCACAAACATTTTGGTAAAACGGTAAGGATGGTAGGAAACTATGTTTGCGAAAAAACGGTACATACTATTAAAAATACCAAAATGTGGTTCGGTACTTTTTTAGATGCCAACGGAGATTTTTTTGATACAACGCATTTTCCCAATACCACACCCATGTATCCTTTTAAAGGAAAGGGCTGTTACCTTATTTTGGGTAAAGTGGTAGAAGATTTCGGCTTCCAGAGCATCGAGGTTTTAAAGTTTGCCAAATTGGATATCCAGATGAACCCGGTAGCAATTGATTAAATAAATTGATATGGATTTAAAATTAAAAAAAGACAGGTATTCAATAGTTGTTTACCCTCACCGAGAAGCTATTAATGATGTTAAAGTTTTGAAAGATATACTCTGGTACAAAGTTGGCTGGTATAATAGTAGAAATTCTGAGGCTCATATTACCATTATTGAGTTTTCAGCAGATCATTACGAGCTGGGTTTTTACAAAAAATGCATTGAGAAAATTTGTAGTTCACAAAGGCCACAAGAAGTAACTTTTGATTATTTAAGTTTATCTAAATTTAGTCAGGCTATTGTTTTACTTCCTAACGACCCGTCCAAATTGTACCTGAATGATCTTTTAAAAGCATTTCGGAAAAGGCTTAAATCTAAGAATAACATAAACGGTAGTAATGCCCATATTTCAATAGGGCGTAAACTGAGTTCGGCTCAAATTGATCAGGCCGAAAATTTGTATGATAATATCAATATTGCATTTAATTGTGATACGATTGCCGTTCGCAAACTTGATGAAATTACAAAACAATTCGTGGTAATTAATGAGTTTAAATTGACGGGGAATCCTTTAAATCATCATCAATATCCTTTGTTATACTAATTTGTTTTAGATATTGAGCCGGTTAATCTTGCTAATCGGCTCATAATTTGGGTTGTTTTTGAGCCGATTAAATTGTATATTCGGCTCATGCAGTATAATTGGGAGCTCACAACTTGGCCAAACTTTACATTTTCTATAAAAAATATTGAACATGATCTTTATAGTTTTGCCCAGGAAACAGGTGAGGTTAATGCCTTACTAAAGTCATTGCCTGATGATATTAGGCAAGAAACATTGCTGGAAATGATATTATCTGAAGCAATAAAAACTTCTGAGATAGAAGGGGAATTTTTGAGCAGAAAAGATGTGATGTCTTCCATTAAAAATAACCTAGGGATTAATAAAACACCTGATGTTGTTAAAGATAAACGTGCTTCCGGGATTGCCGATTTGATGATTGATGTGAAAAACTCCTATTCTGATCCACTAACTGAAGCTACTTTATGGAAGTGGCACGAGCTTTTATTTACTGGAAATAAATATATAAATATTGGCACATGGAGAAAAATCGATGATCCGATGCAGGTTGTGTCTGGCGGGATAGGTAAAGAAGAAGTTCATTTTGAAGCACCGCCATCACATCGTGTTGATGGCGAAATGAAAGCTTTTGTCGATTGGTTTAATGAAACCAAACCACAAGGAGTTAAAGAAATTAAAGATCCTGTAATAAGGGCAGGTATTGCACATTTGTATTTCGAAACAATCCATCCTTTCGAAGATGGGAATGGGCGTATTGGGAGGGCGATTGCTGAAAAAACTATTTCGCAAACATTAGGTCGGCCAGTTATGCTCAGCCTATCCAAAGCAATCGAAAGTAATAGGTCGGCTTATTATCAAGCTTTAAAAAATGCACAAAGAAGTAATGAAATTTCTGCATGGCTCAACTATTTTTCGACTATTGCACTTCAAGCGCAGTTAGAAGCCAAGCAAATGATCGACTTTACACTTCGCAAAATAAAAGTTTTCGACTTATTCAGCGCAAAGTTGAACGATAGGCAGAAGAAAGTTTTGCAAAAGATGTACAGCTACGGAATCGAGGGTTTTGAAGGCGGGATGACCACTAAAAAGTATATTTCAATCACTAAAACTTCAAAGGCAACTGCCACAAGAGATTTACGAGAGTTGGAGAGCTTAGGGGTTTTAATAACTTTTGGTAGCGGCAGGAGTGTACATTATAAAATCAAAGAATCATAAATTTAAACTATGATCCACTTTAAAGCAGAAATAGAGCGTTTCGAAACCATGGGTGAAAAAACCGGCTGGAGTTATGTGTTTATTCCGGCAGTTTTAGCCAATGAAATTAAACCTGATTGTAAAAAGAGTTTCAGGGTAAAAGGAAAGATAGATCAGTTGGATATTAACGGTATGGCGACCATCCCAATGGGAGAGGGCGACTTTATTATTGCTTTAAAAGGGGAAGTCCGTAAAAAACTAAGAAAGGAAGCCGGAGCAGGTGTTGAACTTTATTTAGAAGAAGATAAAGATTTTAAGATCGAAATGCCCGAAGACCTCGAAATCTGTTTATCAGAAGAAGAACATTTAATCCGGAATTTTTTAAAACAGCCTAAATCGCACCAAAACTATTACATCAACTGGATCAATCAAGCTAAAACAGAACCTACACGTACCAAAAGAATCGTAATGACCGTTAAAGCCATGGATAAAGGGCAGGATTTTGGCGCAATGATCAGGGAATCGCAGGGAAAGTCTTAATTTATAGTCCTAAGTCTGTAGTCTTTAGTCGGAAGTCAATAGAACTAGGCGATTTGAATTTAAGATTCTGGACTTCGGACTCTGGACTTCGGACTCTGGACCTCGGACTCCCTATTATAATTCCTAAACCAACTCGAAACCTTCATTTGTATTACACCTAAAAAAGCCTCCCTAAAGATACGGGTGCTCATTTTTGATGTTCCTTCGGTACGGTCGGTGAAAATGATTGGAACTTCAACTACTTTAAAGCCAAATTTAATGGCGGTGAATTTCATTTCGATCTGAAACGCATAGCCAACAAACTTAATTTTATTTAATGGAATGGTTTCCAACACAATTTTGCGGTAACATTTAAAGCCAGCAGTAGCATCCTGAATATTGATCCTGGTAATCATACGCACATACATTGAAGCAAAATACGACATTAAAACCCTGCCCATTGGCCAGTTTACTACATTTACGCCTTTAACATACCTGGAGCCAATGGCTACATCAGCACCGTTTACACAGGCTTCGCGTAAGCGGGATAGGTCGTTAGGATTGTGCGAGAAATCGGCGTCCATTTCAAAAATGTAGGCATAATCGTGCTGTAGCGCCCAATTGAAGCCGTAAATATAGGCTGTACCCAATCCTTGTTTCCCTGCACGCTCTTCAATAAATAAATGTCCTTCGTATTCGTCTTGTAACGACTTTACAATTTCAGCAGTTCCATCAGGAGAACCATCATCAATAATTAAAACATGAAAAGGCTGCGTTAAAGAAAAAACCTTTCTAATGATTTTTTCGATATTTTCCTTCTCGTTGTAGGTGGGAATGATGACTAAACTATCTGACACGTTTGTTGTGGTTTTTAATAATATAAGCTTTTGTATGTGGTATGCTGTGCTTATTTGCGCTGAGCAATTGCTTTTAATGTGCGAAAGTAAATATTTAATGTGAAACCTTTATGAATTTTCATTAATAACCAATGATTCCTATTCCTGAACTTGTTTTATAGTAGTTTTTATTGTTTTTAAAGCATTGTCAGTCTGAGCGTGGTCGAAGACCTTACCCAAATATTTCCCGCTGATTTCGCAGATCACCGCCGAGAAACTTCTGATGGTCCGGATTTGTAATCCAGATCTTCGTTCTCCAGATTTGTAATCTGGTTTAGCAGTTTTGCAAGGATTACAGGTCTCAACTCGCTGTTGTATTTACTTTCAGTTTTTACTGCACAAACCTTGTTCCTAAACCCGATAGGCGTGTAAAGCCCGCAGACCGAAGCATGAGGGCGAGGACTTGGAACAAGAGCGGGACAGCAGGCCTCCAAGAACCACTGTCCTTTCATTTCCAAGTCTTATAGTATATCAATAAATAATCGTTTTATAGATTTCTCCACTTCAGTCGAAATGACGATCCTTTCTTACCTCACCTCTTGCATTAATTTCTTAACCAATTGCGAGAAAATAATCAGCGCCAAACCTGCAATTAATGAATATAATGCCAATGCTTTATAACCTTCAGTATAAGCCATTAATTTCGTTGGAAGCGATGCATTATCAATACTCGACATTTCTGCGCCTAATTTTCCGGCTGCCAATTGTCCGAAAGCACTTGATAAAAACCAAAGGCCCATCATCATCCCGAACATTTTCTTTGGCGAAAGTTTAGTAATGATCGACATACCTATCGGGCCCAGACAAAGTTCGCCAAGGGTTAATAATAAATAGGCTAACGTAAATACATTTAACGAACTAATGCCCTGTACATTGGCGAAGAACCTGGTGGCGTAAAAAACATAAAAGCTCAAAGCCAGTAAAAGGAAGCCAATTCCGAATTTTACAACCGTGTTCGGTTCTATTTTACGTTTGTATAAGCCTAACCACAAAATGCCAACAATCGGACTAAAAACAATTACAAAGAATGAGTTAACACTATTGTTTACCACATTTGGATCGATGTTGAAAAAGAGTATTTTATGATCAAGATTGTCCTTTGCAAATAATGATAGTGAACCGCCGCTCTGCTCGGATATGGCCATAAAAATGAAATAACAGAAGATAAAAACGAAAGCAGCAAGCAGTTTATATTGTGCTTTTTTATCTTTTATTTTAAACGTTTCGTACAAGAAATAAACCAGGGCAATAATGCCTATGGTGTACATGAAATAATCGGTAAAGGCCGTATTTTTTACCATGATATAAATCAGTGGAATACAAAGTATCGACCCCACATAAACGGCTATTTCCCATAGCTGCTGTTTTGATTTTTTAAGATGCAGCAAAGGCGAATTCCCGATCGGACCTAAATATTTTTTTGTGAAAATAAATGTGCCCAAACCGAACATCATTACCAATGCGGCAGATAAGAAACATAAGTGCCAGCTGTAATATTTACCGAGATAAATACACATCGCACCGCCCAATAATCCACCCACGTTTATCCCTGCATAAAAAAGCCCATAACCCGCATCTCTGCGGTTGTCTTTCTCGTGGTATAATTCGCCAACCATTGATGAAACATTGGGTTTAAAGAAACCTGTTCCAATAATAGATAAGGTAATTCCAACATAAAACAGATCGTGAGGAGAGAAGGCTAGGATTAAATTCCCGATAATCATCAATGATCCGCCCCAAAAAAGAGATTTTCTGAAACCTAAAATCTTATCGGCAAAAATACCACCTATAAAAGTAAAGGCATAAACAAAGGCTTGTATAGCACCGTACTGTAAGTTCGATTTTTGGTCGCTTAAACCCAGTTGCTCAACCATAAAGAAAGCCAATACCCCGCGCATTCCATAAAAACAGAAACGCTCCCACATTTCTACCAACGATAAATGCCAGAGCTGTTTCGGGTATTTTCCCTCAAAATTTTGAATGTCTTCTATTGAAACTGTTTTTTCCATTAAATAGGTTTAAAAATTAAAAGCCCGATGTAGATCGGGCTTTATGTTAAATTTATTTTTTGATTAGTGAACGCCGTGCATCCATTTACGCAATATCGGACTTATAGCAAACATAATTAAGCCTGCAACAATAGGAATAATGGTAAATATTAAGAAGAAAATTGAAATGGAGTATTCTGAACTTATTTTGTCAATTAAGCCGCCAGTGGTACCCGCTAACCAGTTACCAATCGCTGTACAGGTAAACCATACACCGAACATTAAACCTACCACTTTGGCCGGCGCTAATTTACTAACGTAAGACAATCCAACAGGTGAAACACATAATTCGCCAACAGTATGAAAGAAGTAAGCGAAAATTAACCAAAACATACTTACCTGTGCAGATGTAGCACCTTTTGCAATATCCATACCGCCATAAGCCAATCCTGCAAAACCTATACCTACAAAAATTAAACCGAGTCCAAATTTTACGGGCCCACTTGGGTTAAATTTAGTTTCCCATATTTTAGATACAAATGGTGCAAGGGAAACAATAAAGAATGAATTTAGAATTCCAAACCATGAAGCAGGAACTTCTGTGTTTAAAGCGGTAAATTCTTTTTCTACCTTCCAAATGGCTAATCCCCAGATAATAATGAAGCTTATTGCAGTGAAAATTATTGTGGCAGGATATTTTTTTGCGATTTTTGCCGCTAGACTTAATAAAACAACAGTTACAGCAATGAGTGGGAAAATAGTAAGTATTGCATCAACCCATTTAAAAATTGTACTTGCATTCCCTGTTAAATTTCTAAGTGTATAATCTTTAGCAAAAATAGTCATTGAGCCGCCTGCCTGCTCAAATACCATCCAAAAGAAAATGGTGAAAATTGAAAATACAGCAACTACAGCTAAACGTTGATTGCTTACTTTTTTTGGTAAAATTTCATCAGTTGGATCAATAACTTTTTCTGTTTTATTTACAGCAGCACCTAAAACACCAAAGATCTTTTGTCCAAAATAAAATTGAAGCATTCCAAAAAACATAAATACCCCCGCTAATCCAAAACCCCAATGCCAGCCCACTTTTTCGCCAATGTAACCGCACATTAACATACCTAAAAAGGCACCAGAGTTAATGCCCATGTAAAAAATAGTGTAAGCAGCATCTTTTTTATCACTTGTAGATGGGTAAAGTTTTCCTACAATAGAAGAAATGTTTGGTTTGAATAATCCGTTTCCAGTAATTAATAAAAATAATCCCAGATAAAAGAAATTGGTATTTGAACCTTCTAACGCCATTGATATGTGGCCAATGGTCATAATTAAAGCGCCTATGATAACCGCTTTCCTATATCCGGTCAGTCGATCCGCAATTAAGCCACCAATTATTGGCGTTAAATATACTAAACCTGTGTACCAGGCGTAAAGTTGTAAAGCCTCTGGCCTTGTCCAGTGCCAGCCACCTTTACTTATTTCGCTTACCAAGAATAAAACAAGTAATGATCTCATTCCATAGTAACTAAATCTTTCCCACATTTCTGTGAAAAATAGCACAAAGAGGCCTACAGGGTGGCTAAATAATTTTTCTTTGGATACATTGTTACTGTCTAAGTGGAGATCTAGTTCCTTGCTATGGTCAATACTAATGGTTTCATTAGATGTTTGCATAAAACATTTGTTGGTTTTAGTTTATGAATTCAGAATTTGTGTGTTGTTTAAGCTAGTTAAGCAGGGCGCAATATAGTCAGCGAATGCCAAACTCACAAATTTTTAAATGATGTGTTAGGTAAATGATTTGTTAAGGTTTGTTAAAAATTAGAACTTTCTGATGGGTTTTACATTTTTCTTTGGGTCGGCATAAAGTTCGTCGCTCGCATTCGGATCGTTGTTAAGTGTGATATCTTCCTGCAGTATTAGCCTTCCCCCAATAATTTTAAAACCATCAAAAGTACCGTCTGATCCATGATATTCAAATGTATCTTTCATTTCCGGATTGAAGGATGCTAAATGGTCGAACACGATCATCCCGGCTTTTAAATCCGTTTTTAAAGTCATCGCATTCGATTTGGCGTACTCAAATATTACCCTGTTCTTTCCTTTTAGTTCCTTTCCATCGAAAACCGGGGCACCAAAAGTGAGATTATCTTTATCGAAAGAAAGGATTTCGATTACTTTTTTAGTAGTAAATTGTGTATTTCCTTTCCATCCTAAAAGTACATAATAGGGAAGGCGGTTTCCACTGGTTACCGGAACAATTTCATAATACCTGGCGCCGAACCATTTCTGGTTATTGGTAATGCTGTTCGGGTCGGCTAAATTTTCGGTCTGATCGATCAGGGGATAAAGTTTCAATGGGCCACTTTTGGTATTCATTTGGATGGCGCCATAATAGCGGTATGTACCGTCTTCGAGTAGTACATACCAACTCAAAATCCTAAAAGCCTGATCGGATGATTTAATTACCGATACATTTTTAAGAGAATCGAACGGATAAGAAAAAGAATTGGGGGATTTTAAGGCCTCTACCAAAGTTTTTACAAAATTGCCGTTTATTTCTAATTTTTGTGTATTACTTTGAGCAGCAATAACCCTTGCCGATATTTTAATCAGTGTATCTTGAAAAACTTCTAACTTATTTGGTGCTTGCTGTGCTTTTAAGTTAAAGCTTAGCGCTCCGAAGATTAAAAGGATATAAAATCTGATAAGTTTCATACGATCAAATGCGCAAAGATTATGCAAAATTAAAAATTATAATTTCTCGATAACAAGTGCACTTGCGCCACCACCTCCGTTACAGATTCCGGCAACACCGATTTTTCCAGCGTTCTGTGCCAATACCGAAAGTAGGGTAACTACAATTCTTGCGCCCGATGCGCCAAGTGGATGGCCCAATGAAACGGCACCACCATTAACGTTAACCTGGCTGTCGTTTAATTCTAAAAGTTGATTATTCGCAATGGAAACGACAGAAAAAGCTTCGTTAATTTCGAAAAAGTCAACATGCTTAATGTCGATATTGGCCTTGTGTAAAGCCAATGGAATTGCTTTTGAAGGTGCGGTTGTAAACCACTCCGGTGCTTGTTGTGCATCAGCATAGCCTAATATTTTGGCCAAAGGTGTTAAACCTAGTTCTTTTGCTTTATCGGCACTCATTAAAACCAATGCCGCTGCGCCATCATTTAAGGTAGATGCATTTGCTGCAGTTACTGTTCCATCTTTTTTGAAAACAGGTTTTAAGGAAGGTATTTTGTCAAATTTAACGGCCGTTGGCTCATCATCGGTATCAACCAGGGTAATTTCACCTTTACGGTCTTTCACTTCTACAGCTACAATTTCGCCGGCAAATTTGCCCGAAGTTTGTGCTGCCTGCGCTCTTTTGTACGATTCTATTGCAAAATCATCCTGCGCTTCGCGGCTGATGTTACATTCAGTAGCGCAAAGTTCGGCGGCAGACCCCATATGATAATCGTTGTAAACATCCCATAGACCATCTTTTACCAAGCCATCTGTAATTTGTCCATGGCCTAAGCGATAGCCGTTTCTTGCCTTATCCAGATAATAGGGAACATTACTCATGCTTTCCATGCCGCCTGCTACAATAATTTCATTATCGCCATTAGCAATACTTTGCGCTGCAAGCATAATTGCTTTTGTGCCCGAAGCGCATACTTTATTTATTGTAGTGGCAGGTAAATCTGGTAAACCTGCAAATTTTGCGGCTTGTGTAGCTGGTGCTTGCCCCAGGTTTGCAGATAAAACATTCCCCATATATATTTCCTGGATCTGTTCTGGTTTTAAGCCAGCTTTTTCAATAGCAGCCTTAATGGCAAAGCCACCAAGTTGAGTAGCAGAAAATTGAGCTAATGAGCCTCCAAAACTGCCAATAGGTGTTCGCACAGCTGATACAATTACAACTTCTTTCATGTAAACTAAATTTATGAATTTTTGGTTAGGCCGCTAAGTTATGCATTTTAAATATTAAACAAACCTCGCAGGTTTAATTCGGGGTTTCTGATGTCTTCATTAGCCTCATTGAGGGCTAACGCCGTTCCAAAACCCGCAAGGTTTAAAAATAACGTTTAGAAAATGATTTTAGCCTATTGAAAATATAAGTTTTAATAGATTTTTGGAAAGGTGCTGTGGTAGTACTTGGGTTTGTTCAGTCCTGCTGTTCGCTGTAGCCCTCATACTTCGGGGCTGTCGCAGCCATCAGGTTTAATTAACTTGGGCTGGTGGTTCTTTGGCGAGGTTGCTTTTCTAACGTCGATTATTCCCCTCCTTGTTTAAGGGAGCATAGGGGCGGGGCGGTTAAGTAATATGAATTTATTCGGAAAGACGCTGCAGTAATGCTTGGGTTTGTTCAGTCCTGCTGTTCGCTGTAGCCCTCATACTTCGGGGCTGTCGCTGCCATCAGGTTTAGGTTACTTGGGTTGGTGGTTCTTTGGCTAGATTGTCTTTCTGGCGTCGATTACTCCCCTCCTTGTTTTAAGGAGGGGGTGCCCCTGGGGCGGGGTGGTTAGCGTTAGGGATTGTAAGGGTTTAGTACCGATCCTTCATCGGTACCGGAGCGTAGCGCAGCCCTGCAAAGCCCGACCCTTGCGTAGCTTGGGGAACGCCCAATTCAGTTAAGAGTTGGCAGTTAGCAATTAACAGTTGGTTCTTGTAGACTTCCGAAGTTTGCTGATGCCCTAGGCCCTGAAAACTTCGGAAGTCTTGCTTTTATTCTTCTTTTGCTTTTCCCTTTTTTCTCGATTTTATAGCTTGTGTAAGTAAAAACTCGATCTGCCCGTTCGTACTTCTGAACTCATCGGCAGCCCAGGTTTCTACTTCTTTTAATAAAGCAGGACTAATTCTTAATACAAAAGCTTTTTTATCTTTCTCCGCCATTCTTATTGTATTGCTTGTATATTATACCTCGTTTTTAAATTAATAAGGAACATTTCGAGTTCTTCTATCTTATTTGAGCTGAACAGGAGCTTTTTGCCGTTTTTAAACTCCAATTGTAGTCCTCTGTTTTTATCGTTTAAAAGGTAAGCTTTGTCTCTAAATTTAAACCAAAGGCGGTTTTTTACACCATAACCGCCGTATTCAGAAAATGCATCATACTTCCTGATATAAGCTTTTTCAATGCTTACCCAATGGAAACGACTTGGTGTAAAGTGAAAGGGAGGATACCGGAAGGAAACGCCTTCAGCAGTTATTTTTAGTATGAGCTTACTCTGTTGCACGAAAAAAATGATTAAAAATGGTGATAGAAGCGCTAAAACCGGAGCGAAGTACATGGCTTTAAGTTCAGCGAAACTAAAACCGTTATTCTGAAAAATAAGTATGGCCGCTGTTGGGAATATAGTTGCTGCAGTTACCAGATATAGCCACCAGATCTTCAAACCATGTTTTTCCTCAAATTCCATTTTGTCTAATTATATAAGGTTCCGGTGTTTACCACGGGCTGTACATGGCGATCGCCGCAAAGTACAACCAGTAAATTGCTTACCATAGCTGCTTTACGTTCTTCATCCAGTTCAACAATTCCTTTTTGCGATAATTTCTCTAAAGCCATCTCTACCATACCTACAGCACCTTCTACAATTAATTTACGGGCTGCAATAACCGCAGTGGCCTGCTGACGCTGTAACATGGCACTGGCAATTTCTGGTGCATAAGCCAAATGTGAAATTCTGGCTTCTAAAACTTCAATACCCGCTCTCGATAAACGTTCGTTCAGTTCGTTTTCTAAAAGCTCGCTTACTTTATCTGCACCATCTTTTAAGGTAATGGTGGTTTCTTCACCTTCGGAATGATCATAAGGGAAAATGTTGGCCAAATGCCTTACAGCGGCTTCGCTTTGTATGTTTACGTATTGCATGTAATTTTCAACAGAGAAAACGGCTTTGGCTGTTTCGTTTACCTTCCAAACTACCACAGCAGCAATTTCGATCGGGTTGCCCAGTTTGTCGTTAACCTTTAACTGTTGCCCGTTTAAATTGTTTGCTTTTAACGATAAACGCCTTTTAGCGGTTAGCGGATTTACCCAGAAAAATCCATCGGCTTTTACTGTACCAATATATTTTCCGAAAAGGGTGAGTACCATTGATTGATTGGGATTGATGATTAAAAAGCCCGGGAATATTAAAAATATATCTATGGCCAGTAAAATTCCTCCCCAGAGAAAAATTTCTGAAACAAAACAGAAAATAGAAGCGCCCAGCAATGCAATGCATAGTGCGAATGTTAGATAGCCAGATGGCGGGTTAATAATTTTTTCCTGATACATAATTGATATTAATTTGATATCATAAAGTAAAATATAAAATCTGGTAATTGCAAACAAAACCTGTAAAATGTATATTAGATAAAAATGCTATTTTTGACAATACAATAATTACATCGTTTTGGCCAAAATAAAGAGAAATTCACACAAAATCCTTTACCGGAAGTATTCATCAAACCTAAAATATGTGATGATGATATTTACCGTTTTCATTATTACGTTATTCCTGCCCAAACAGCCCCGGTTTAGATATGAGTTTGAAAAAAATGCAGTATGGAAAAACAAGGACCTGATTTCGCCCTTCAGTTTTGCTATTTTAAAAACCAATCCGCAGGTTAACGCCGATAAAAAGAATGCACTAAAAGATATTTTACCTGTTTACCAATTCGATAGGGGCATTACGGCAAATGCGCTGGAAGAGTTTGCCAACGAGTTTGATGTGAAATGGAAATCCAAGCAACTTAACGAAAAAGATAAGGACGTTTATAAAAGTGCTTCCTATAAATTGCTGCAGAACATTTACGAGAAAGGGATTATTGGTTTAAATGTGAAACATCAGGCAGGAGGGAAGAACTATGACTTTTCTTTACTTGAAAACAATGTTGCTCAGGAAAAGAATACTCAGGATGTTTTTACTGCAGAATCGGCCCTGAAGTTTTTTAAAGATAATTTTAAAGCCCCCAATCAGGTAATGGGCGATCTGGTTGCAAACCTTGCCATTGATCACATTACCCCGAACATTGTATTTGATGAGCGGCTAACCCAAACCATACAGGATAACACGGTTAACAATATCTCTACTACCAAGGGTATGGTACAGAAAGGAGAGCTTATTGTAGCGAAGAATGATGTTATTGATGAAGAAATTTATCAGAAACTGGAATCTTATAAAGCAACCTACGATGCGCAAAGCAAAACAATTGGTAGCAGGGCATTGGTTTATTTGGGGCAGGTAATATTGGTTGGCTTTATACTTGCCATTTTAATGTCGTTCCTTTTTCTTTTCAGGAAGGATATTTTTGCCGATAACCGTCAGCTTTCCTTAATCCTGATTGTTACCACGGGGATGTTACTGGCATTAACCTGGGCCATTAAAATGGAAATCCCGAGTTTGTACTACATTCCGTTCTGTGTAGTACCCATTATTATTAGGATCCTGTTTGATACCCGTTTGGCACTTTACCTCCATATGCTGGTGATTTTAATTGCTGGTTTTTTTGTGGCCAATAGTTTCGAGTTTGTGTTTTATCAGGTTACTGCGGGCATGGTTGCCATATTCAGTATAAAAAACTTTGTTAAGCGCGAAAGATTCCTGGTTTCGGCCTTATTTATTCTTCTGGCTTATTTGGTTTCTTTTATAGGCATTGCCCTGCTTCGTGAAGGATCTTTCCGTGAAATAGAATGGATGAATTTTATTCCTTTTGTTTTTAGTGTACTCTTATCTCTTTTAGCTTACCCCTTAATTTATCTGTTCGAACGTATTTTTGGTATCACATCAGATGTGGCTTTAATTGAGCTCACCAATACCAATAATAAATTGTTAAGGGAGCTTGCCTTTAAAGCGCCTGGAACGTTTCAGCACTCTTTACAGGTGGCAAACCTTGCAGAGGCCGCAATATTTAAAATAGGGGGTAATTCTGTCCTGGTAAGGGCAGGTGCCTTATATCATGATATTGGTAAGGTAGACAATCCGCAATATTTTATCGAGAACCAGAATACCGCTGTTAGTCCGCACGATAAACTGCCATATGAACAAAGTGCGCAGATTATTATTCAGCATGTGCATAAAGGAATTGAAATTTTAAGGAAGAACCAGATCCCTGAAGCGATTATTGATTTTATCAGAACACACCATGGAAATACCCGGGTGGATTATTTTTATCAGTCTTTTTTGAAAAATACGCCTGAAAAATTTGTCGACGAAAACATTTTCCGCTACCCCGGACCAATACCTTTTAGTAAAGAAACTGGTGTGTTAATGCTCGCCGATTCGGTTGAAGCTGCCTCAAGAAGCCTGAAAAATCCCGATGCGCAGAACATAAATGACATCGTTGAACGGATAATTAACTACAAATTGGAGCAAAATCAGTTAGATGACTGCGATTTAACATTAAAAGATATTGAGACTATCAAATTGATATTCAAGACGATGCTTATGAGCATCTATCATGTGCGTATAGATTATCAACAAATTTTGTAATTTTTTTTTGTTGGATAACTTGTTTTACTATATTTGCAGACCTCAAAACAACGCCGGTAGGGCGGAAAATAGAGGTCGAAAGGAGAGGTGCCTGAGTGGCCGAAAGGAACAGTTTGCTAAACTGTCGTACTGGTAACGGTACCGCGGGTTCGAATCCCGCCCTCTCCGCAGAAAATAAAAATTTGCAAATAAAAATGGAATTATCAATTTAAAACCGTTTCTTTGCAATCCCTTCGAAAAAGGGAAATTAAAAAGAAGATACCAAGTTCGGGATGTAGCGTAGCCCGGTATCGCGCCTGCTTTGGGAGCAGGAGGTCGTAGGTTCGAATCCTGCCATCCCGACAAAAAGTTGATCCACTTTTAAAACAGGATTAAAAGATCGATACCAAGTTCGGGATGTAGCGTAGCCCGGTATCGCGCCTGCTTTGGGAGCAGGAGGTCGTAGGTTCGAATCCTGCCATCCCGACACAAAACAGAGAGCCTTTAGATCGTTAGATTTAAAGGCTTTTTTGTTTTAATGTTGATATTTTGGGAATCAAACGGGATCAAGGATCAATAGGATCAAGCGGAAAAGTTGGGGGAATATCTAGGCATATATTTTCGATAATCTAAATAAGAAGAATTTAATATCCCTGACGCCTCTTGATGTTGCCCTAAAAGCTTTGATCTTTGCATTGAAAGATTCTTCAGAGGCATTTGTGGATCTGTTAATAAAGAAATTAAGGATATACAGATAATGCGAATGAATTGATATGGCAATAGTCCTGAAGCAATCAATTCCGCATGATTCGACTTCATAATACCTTATTGCCAATCTTAATCACCGATAATAAAATTCATTTGATGACAATACCGATCGATCCAATTGAGTAGTCCGTGACTATCTATTAAATCTATTAGATGGCTCATTTCATGTTTTCTTTTCCACGCATCTGCTGAAAAATGAGAAGTAGTGACTAAAATGCCTTTGTTTGCCCGCTCTCGTAGTAGCACATCATTAAAACCTCTAACAACATTTATTCCTACAGGATTTTTTTTCAAGTTGCGTTTACATTCAATAACTATCTTGATATCGAATCCAGAAATATTTTTAGTGGCTTCAATATCATAACCATTGTCCCTAGTTTGCTGAGTTAGCCTGATTTCAAAATTTTCAGCAAGAAGCATTTCAGCAATAATATGTTCGAAAAGTCTTGGCGATATTTCGAATAGCAGGTCATTATTATAATGAATATCTTTGATAATGCTACGTATATATTCTTGCTTTTCGGTAGTAAATTCTTCTAGTTTTACAAATATAAAATCTGGAATTTCAGCCCAGGTTTTCTTTATGGCATTAAGGATTTCATTGTAATAGGACAAACTTCTTACAGCTTTAATTTGACGAACAATAGATGCATATCCTGTAGCAGGCCATATACTTATACATCCGAGTTTATCGAGCGCTTGTACATAATCCAGCAGTTGATGATTGTTTTTAGCATGTTGTTCATCAACGAATCTTGAAAACTCACAATCTCCAAAAAACGTGATTCCTGCCTCTTCGTCAATAAATTCTGCTGATGCTTCTTTATCTAAATTTGAATCTTGCGGTTTAAACTTCCTGTTATACATACGGTAAATAATGTTACTGATACATAATTATGTTATGACTCTATAAAGGTATCTGATCCGATGGCGGATTTTGGTAAATTCAGCTGTCTGTTTTTACATTTATGATGATTGGGCCTTTCGTTAAAAACTGACTAATGATTCCGTGTGCAAGTGATTGCGGAGGAGAATCTGACCGCGTTTTTGGGTGCCCTTGGTCAATTTTGTGTCTAACAGTTCTGCGATTTAGGCCTGATCCTTGTTGTAGAAGTTGTACCAGGCGTGCAGTTCTGCAAATCCGGCTTCCATCCGCCTTTATATGATCTAACATCCATAAATTTTCCCTGGTATATTTTTGCCGATTTGTCAAATGCATCAGCAGGTTTCAAAATTTTCATACCTTCAGCAAGATTTAAACAATAAAATTAAAAATAACGCACGCTGGTTTTATATTCTTTTGTTTTCTCCTGATCGGATCCTGCTTAACGTTTCCAGCCTTAGTCCAAGGAACGAAGCAACATACCGGAGCGGCACACGGTTAATCATCCAGGGGAAGGCTTGAAGCAGGTGTTTATAGCGGCCCGTGGCAGAGGGAATCTGGCAGATAAAGCCCCTGTCATTCGCTCCTCTATAATGAAGCTCCATGATCTTTCTACCAATAATGTTTGCCTCTGCAAAATTTTTATAAAGCATAGTCGTGAGCTCATGAGGTATGGCAATCAGCTCTACATCCTCTATCGCCTGAAGGTATTCGTCTGATTCCTCTGCAGTCCATAAATTGCGGATGGTTCCTACAATTTCATTTTCCTGACAGATCCAGGAGGTGATCTCCGTTCCCGAGTCCTTTTAGAATCCCCTTACTACCCCTTTTAAAATCAGGTACAGATATCTATTACGGTCTATCGGGGAGATAATATATCTGTTCTTGCGGAAACTCACCGGAAAGGTGAGGCTATCAATAAGTGCCTCCATTTCAGCTGTTAGGGGGTGAAAGCTATTGTATAGGGCAATAAGTGGGGAAGCACCGTTATAGGAGTCCCATTTGCTATTTTCCTGCGCACCGGCCATGATTCTTTAGTTTAGCTTTTCAGATAGGATAAAAGTAATTAAAAGACTAAACTTTTCAAATTTCGTTGGTGCAGATTAATTGGATGGTGTTTTGATCTCAGTTAGCAGGAAAATTCAGCTGATCATAAAGTCCTATTAAAATACCAGGTCGGTAGCTATATCGCGGTTCATCAGTATAAATTTGGCAAATATTAAAATGGCTTGTTTTGGGCACTTAGTGATGTGCGTAAAGCGCCCGATAAGGCAAGCATTTCACAGACTTTATCATTCCAGTCTATCAGTGCATCTTCAGGAGATGTTCCAAGGCCTGAAACATCGTGTTCCTCTTCAAAAGATAATACAGCGTAATAGCAATCACCGTCTTGATAAACGGAGGGTTTAAACTGCATTACAAATGTTGGTAGCCTGTATCTGTTATAATCAAAATCTATCAGTTTTCCTGGGATTGTCCTGGCCGGCTGTTTCATAGCTTGCTATTTTATTGAAACTCTTGGTTTACTTGCCATCTGCTTATGGTAAGCAAATGCATTTGTAAATTAGTCAATCAATGTTTCCTTAAGGTTAGCAGGTTATTGTTTGTTTGTTAACTGTTTGGTGTAAATATGTTTTAGCAAAAATACCTGATATGCTTTTTCTTAAGATTGGGGTTTCCCATTTGCCCAGAATCATTTTTTACAGGAGAAACCTGTTGCTGAACTTTTAGATGTGGCACATTGAGCAGGAGAATGATGGTGAGCAGGCATTTTTAATATTGATATTTGATCGATATGATCAGTGAATAAAGATATTTTTTTTTGCGTTTAATCTTTTTGGCTCAACTACAGTCAAATCCCATCTATACCCATTTAGCCATGAAGGTTGAAAAGAAAACTTTAAAAACATCAGATAAAAGCGAGAATGAGGTACGTGAAAGTGTCTTTCCCAAAAGAATGGTGCTTTTTATCCTTGTGTTAAGCACAATACTAATGATCTTGATTTTGTTTAAAGATTAACCTGGGTTGAAATGTTTTCTCTTATCCAACGCATGCTGAGTACGGTTATTAATATAAGTTTTATTTATGTTCAGTTTTCAGGATTTAAAGCTTGGTTGGTTGATCTTGCAGATGAAAAATTAATTTTCCGCCTTGCACCAGCAATTGGTGTTTAATTTGGTTTTGGGTAAAAGGCTTTCCATTTAAACTGATTTTTGAAATGTAAATAGAATTTTTGTTCTTTTTAATGGCTGTTATAACTAATTTTTTGCCGTTTATGAAAGATATGGTAGCCTGTTTAAACAAAGGGCTGGTGAGTTGATAGTTTCCTGAAACAGGATCTACCGGATAAAAACCGAGTGCTGCAAATACATACCATGCCGACATTTGCCCCGCATCGTCGTTGCCACTTAAACCACCAGCGCCTTCCCCATACTCTTCTGCCAAAATGCGTGATACCTGCATCTGGGTTTTCCATGGAGAAGAGGTGTAGTTGTATAAAAATGGAATCTGGTGACCAGGCTCATTACCATGCCAATATTCTTTTTTATTAAAGAGCGAATCCAGTTCATTTTCGAGTTTTTTACGCCCACCCATCAACTTGATTAGTCCGGGCATATCATGCGGTACATAAAAAGTATACTGTCTTGGGGTTCCTTCTGTAATATAAGGTTCGCGGTGATCTGGATAAAAAGGCTTGTACCAGTTGCCATTGGCAAAACGGCCGCTAACCATTCCAACATTGGGATCAAAAACATGTTGGTAATTAAGCGATCGTTTTGAAAGCTCCTGGTAATCGGTGTCTTTGCCCAAATCTTTCGCGATACTTGCGAGTGCATAATCATCGTATGCATACTCTAAGGTTCTACTTACCTGTTCTTTTTTATGAAAAGCGTTTGGGATACTGTCTTCTAACGGAATATAGCCATACTTTAAATAACTGTTAATTCCACGTCGGCCTTTTCCATTCAGATAATCAACAGAATCGGGCATTTGAAAGGCATTTTGCCTCATCAATCGGTAAGCTTCATTAATATCATAATTGCGGATTCCTTTATTATATGCGGAAGCAATGAAAGCAGTGGCATGATCCCCAATCATAGCGGCAGTATAACTGTTCCAGCAAGGGAAAATAGGCATCCAGCCACCTTGCTGACCTTTTAATACCATCGAATTAACAAGGCTGTTAGCTAAGTTGGGATTTAATAGCTCAACTAAAGGTAATTGCGCACGGTAAATATCCCACATCGAAAAATCATCGTAATAATTGCCTTTATTTATTATTTTGTTCTGATATTTTCCATCAAATTGCGGATATTTCCCATCTACGTCATTGTACAACCTGGGATGTTGCATAGCATGATAGAGGGCCGTATAAAAGATTTTTTTCCCTTTTTCATTTGTGTCTGAAATACGTACCTGTGATAGGAATTTTTCCCAAGCCTGATTGGTACGTGTTAAAACAGTATCAAAATTATCATTTTTAATCTCACTTTCCAGGTTGGCCTTGGCAGCTGCGATACCTGTAAAAGAGGTGCCAGAATAAATCACTAACTGTTCTCCTTTTTGCAGTTTAAAGCCTGCATAGGCACCAAGATCTTTTTTATTGCTGATGTTTTGCTGATTAAAAATATGACCTTCGCTATAAACCCCTGCTGAAGTAAAGGATTTTTTAAAACGGATGAAAAAATAACCACTAAAGCCTGCAGGTTCTCCCCATCCCTGATAAATCCGGTGAACAGGATTATATCCGGAAACTTCACCTTTTTCTGCATCAACTTGAATAAAACCTTTGTTCTGATCGCTATTGGGTGTAACTAAAACATAAACGCTATCCGTTTTTAGCGCGGTTATCCGCATTACACCGCTTCTAAGGCTGGCTGTAATTTCTGTTAACAGTTGATGTTGGGGTAATTTTAATTTGTAATAGGAGGGAGTAGAAACTTCGTTTTCGTGGACATAATTTTCTGCATATTGAGCTGCATTGGTTTTAAGTTGACCTGAAATGGGCATAATGGTAAAGCTTCCATAATCTTGGGTGCAAGAACCACTGATCCAATGGCTTGCCCTAAATCCATAAAACTTTTTGTTGTTGTAATAATAAGGTGCCAAACATTTTTTTTCAGTCAATTGCGTTTGTGGCGTCCATTGTGTCATACTAAAAGGCGGCGCTACAGCCGGAATGGTATTGGCCAGGCGTTCGGTTTTATCTTCAATATGCTGGCTGGCCAGTGTGGTGCTGGCAGAAGTACCCGAAAATGGCTGAACGTATGGAATTAAAGGCTGTTTTTGTGCATAAACAACGTTTGTATAAGTAACCGCTATAGCCGAAAGGAACAGAAACTGTATTACTTTTTTTAATTTTGACGCGCTATTTTTTAAATCAGTTAATAACATATGTATAGTGGGGCAGGATTTGATATTAAAGGAAGTTCTTTTAATGGCTTCTTTGGTCTTCAAGAGTAATTTGGTGTTTTTAATATCGCTCGTTTCGTCATCCTGAACTCGTTTCAGGATCTTTCTAGTAATTACTTAGCGTATGGAGCCTACTAGCCTGCCTTAAATTTTCAAGAACCATTTTCTATCATAAAGAAATTTCAAGATTCCAAGCTGTATCAGTAGAACACCTAGCCATAAACCTGCCTGCTGCCAGGTCAAAGGTATTTTAGCGATAACTCCACCAAAGAGGAATTGTGAGGTAGATTCGAAATTGAAAAGCCCATGGGCGCAAACATAAATTAAAATAGAGTTTGTACCGATCCAGATGAAAGGTAAGCTCCATTTTTGATGAGTTTTAACATCAATAATGTAATAGAAGAAGGAGAACAGCACCAGACTGAATCCACCGGCAACCAATACAAAAGAACTTGTCCACATGTTTTTATTGACAGGAAAAAACTGGTTCCATAGTAATCCAAGCGAAACCAGTACTATGCCTGCTATAAAGAGGTATAAAGCTTTTAAAACCAGACTGAAACGATTGCTTTTAGCGTTTAGGAATGTTCCCGTAAATACCCCTAAAAGGGCTGTTGCAATAGCAGGGATAGTGCTCAATAAACCTTCTGGATCGTAAACTGTACGATGGAGTTTGCCGGGCAACAATAAGCGGTCTACATATGCTGCCAGATTACCTTCGGGTGTTAAAACGCCATTTCCAAAACCAGGAACAGGTATGGCTATCATAATGATGTAGTAGCCCAATAAAATACCCAGCAGCCAGATAAGCTGTTTACGTAACGAAAAATTGAGGTAAATTAAGGCGGCAAAAAAAGTGGAAAGGGCAATCCGGCCAAGTACGCTCGCGAAACGTGTACTTTCGTAGCCTTCCCATTTGAGCAGGCCGTTTACCACCATTCCAAGAAAGATTAAAATCAGTGTTCTCCTGATCAGTGCATAATAAATACCTTTTGCCGATTTTTTTTTATCATTTCCGGCATTTAAATGTTTTTCGTAGGAAAATGGCATCGAAACACCAGAGATAAAAATGAAAAGCGGAAAAATCAGGTCGTAAAAAGTAAAACCATTCCAAAGGGAGTGATGAAGCTGGTTGCTGAGGCCAACCAAAAAACTTTCGAAAAATGATAAATGGCCATTGCTGGCGATGGTCCAATCATTGGGGTTTCTAATCAAATGGTGTGCTTTCATTACACCGTTTGCTAGTCCGTGGAAAATACCTTCTCCACTAATAATCCAGAACATATCAAAACCGCGTAAGGCATCTAAAGAAAGTAGTCTTTTCTTTTTCGGTAAAAGCAAATCCTGTGGTGCAGATTCGGTAATGGCCATAATATTTTTAAGCTAATGATGGGCGATTTTTGTTTTCTAAAAATAAGCGCTGTTAGGAGAAAAGCAGCATTTATTTTTTGATAATGGTATTATAAATAATTTCTCCTTCATCGTTAATGGTTTGTACACGGATTAAATCTTTACTGACCGAAAAAAGCATGAAACCATACACAGAAGCCACCATCTGGGCATTATCAATGAGTTTTACAGGTGTTTTTTCTGATGCTGCTCCTGAAATAAAGTGATGCGTTTTGCCTTCAGGTTTAATATACTGCAAGCTGTGCTCATGCCCGGTGAGGTATACATCTACGCCATAACGATCAAGAATTGGTTTAAGAGAACGGCGGATTGCTTTGGTATCATATCCATCTGTGCGGCTTCCTCCAGTATACATGGGATGATGACCTACAACAATTTTCCATCTGATGCTTGGATCTTCATCACTTAATATTTTGGCCAGCCATCGTTTCTGTTGGGTAGTATCCTGGCCTTTTACGTTTGGGCCGTATTCTGAATTTTTGTAAAATTCTGGAATTAAAGGGTTGGTATCGATAAAAGCAATCAATACCTGATTATTCAGATCTCCGTTGATGGGGAATTTCTTTGCGTGATAACGGGCAGGCATTTTCCATCTTCTGCTGATTTTTGAATAGGCTACCTGGGCATCTGGATTGGATTTATAATCGTGGTTACCCAGTACCGGATACCAATCCCATTGCAAAGAAAATGCAGTATAAATATCTTCAAATGAATATTTAAAAAGTGGATCGTGCTCACTGATTACACCGCTAGGGTAGAAGTTATCGCCCGTAGAAATGATAAACTGTGCCTTAACATCCGCTGCTGTAATGCCCATTTGCTGTGCAACCTGTTTCTGATGGTCGGCACCGTTCCTTCCCCAATCGCCCATGGCAATAAAATTAAGCGATAGGGCATCTTTAGTTAAAGTTTTGGTTGGTGGGGTGGTTTCAGATTGTGTTTTTAGTAAAACCTGAGCTTGCAATGAACAATAGGTAAATAGGAAAATCAATAAAAGTAAGTGTTTCCTCATGGAGATAAATTTAAAGTGCTTGAGCAATTTTGGTGGGCCATCGGCCTTAAACAGGATGGGAAAAAAGAAATTCCTCTGGCTTTTACACCAGAGAAATTTTTAGTTTTTTTTTACCGATGGTTAATTGTAACCAGGGTTTTGCTTTAGCTTAGGATTTAAAATCATAGCTGATGATGGAATCGGCATTAGTCGATGAAAAGTTTGTGCATCCGTTTTAAAACCCCATGTTCCTTCATATTTACCAAAGCGGATCATATCGTTGCGGTGCCAGCATTCCCAGGCCATTTCTCTGCAACGTTCTTTATATAAATCCTCTAAAGTAATTGATGTCCATGCAGGAGAAGTAGTACGAACGGCACGTAACTGATTTACTAATGATAAGGCTGTTTGCCCTTGAGTAGGCGTTGCACCTCTAAGTATAGCTTCAGCTTTCATCAACAGGATATCAGAATATCTGAATATTGGTACATCATTATTTTGATTTCTGCTGGATGAGGTGCTATCACAATAAAATTTATTGTTCCGATAACCCATATTCCATGAAACCTCGTCATTTCCGGCATCAAAAGGTCGGGATGCATCTCTAAGGGTAACATTTGGTGTAATATCAACCTGGTAAGTGAGTGCAGCTGAACCATCAGCGCCTGCATAAAATTGATCGTATCCTTTTTTGGTGGTAGCTACTGTTACTGGTCTGCCATCATTCAAAAATTGTAGTCCCTTAATCCATTGTGCATTTCTTTTATCATTAGGATCGTTAAAATTTGCGTAAAATTCTGGTAATGTACTCATCGGGGCACTTGGTGTAAATTTTAAGCTGTATTTTGCCTGTAACGATCTTGGTAGCGAATATCTCGAATAGATCATGGTACCATTACTAAATCCAGGATCGAAAGGGATAGCAAAAATAAATTCTTTTATCTGCGGGCCATTATCAATGAAGAACATTTTTCTGTAATCGCTTTCTAAACTATAAGGAGAACCTGAGGCACCAATAATGGCATCACACATGGCTACCGCTTCATTGTATTTTGGTGTATTGATATAAACTTCTGCATTAAGGTACATTTTAGCCAAAATAGCATACGCTGTATATTTATTTGGGCGGCCATAGGTCGCTGTTCCTACGGCGCTGCTTAAATTAGGCAATACTTCTTTAAGTTCCGCTTCAATAAAATTAAAAACTTCCTGACGCGATTTGGTATCGGGCGGTGTTGTTTGTCCGAAAGTAGTTACAACAGGAATATTCCCCCATAAATCCATCATCATGAAGAATGCCAAGGCTCTGGTAGCCCTAACTTCTGCTACTGCTGCTGTTTTTCCCGAAGATTCAGGCGCGTCTTTCAGTAAGAACAAGCTTTGATTTGCTTTACTGATTGTTGCGGAAAGCCAGCCCCAGCCACTATTAACATGGCCATTATCCTTATTCCAGGTATGCTTATGATGGTTTTCAAATACTCCACCATCATACCAGTTACCGCCCCTGGCAGGCATAATGGCTTCATCGGTACTTAACGACTGCATAAAGAAATAATCGGTACTCCAGTTTTGGCGAAGCTGTACATATACCTGACCGGTTAGCTGTATAAAGTGCTGGTCTGTTTGGGGAAATGTTTCAGGAGTTAGCTGTGTTTCCACTTTCAAATCCAGTTTATGGCAGGATGTCAACATGCTTAGAGATAAAGCTGTCCCTGCAATGTATTTGATAAGATTTTTCATCTTTTTAAATTTTAGTTAAATGATACGTTTAACCCGAATAAAAATGTTCTGGTTTTAGGGTAAAAGTTATTGGTATCTACCCCTGGAGCGGTACCGCCCTGGTTGATCTCTGGGTCTATTCCTTTATAACCGGTAATTACAAACAGGTTATTCGCTGTGGTATACAATCGGATAGAATTTACACCAGGGATAAGGCCTTTTTTGAAAGTATATCCAAGTGTAGCATTATCTAAACGCAGGTAACTGCCATTTTCTAAGAATCTGCTTGAATATTTATATGAGTTGAAATCAGCTGATGATTCATTTTCAACCTCTACAGGGATATTGGTGAACTGGGCCGTGCTCGGTCTGAATAAATCAGCACGTGTTACGTTCATAATTTTAACGCCCAATACTGCTCTCATAAATACACTTAAATCAAAATTTTTATATCTTAAATTGTTTGACCAACCTAACAGCGCTTTCGGTTGCGCATTTCCAAGAATATAATAATCTGTTTTATTAAGCAGATTTTGTGTTTTAATGTTACCTGCAGCATCATAATACTGTGAAACACCATTTGCATCTTTACCTGCATATTTAAATGTGAAAAATGTTCCGATCGGCTGCCCTGGCTGAAGTATTTGCAATGTTGCACCACTTTGTCCGGCACCGTCAGGAGAAACGGTAAGGCGATCCTCGATATTGAATCTACTATCGTCAGATAAGGTAATAATTTTATTTTGGTTATGTGCCAGATTAAATCCGGTAGTCCAGCTGAAGTTATCGGTGCTTACTGGCGTACCGTTTAAAACTACCTCAATACCTTTATTACTCAGTTTACCCACATTGGCCGTATAAAGTGGCGCTGGAAACAAGTTATTATCAACGCCAAATTGCAGTATTAAATCAGTTGTTTTTTTATCATATAGATCTACAGATCCTGTTAATCTGCCATTGAATAGCCCGAAATCTAAACCAATATTGGTTGTGGCCGTTCTTTCCCATCTTAAATCGGGGTTTTCATTTTGGACTGCACCATACGCACCTTCTCTCGGCGAACCGTTATAATAAAATTGCCCTACCTGCCCATAAATGAGTTTAGTGGTAAGTGGAGCAAAGCCAAGAGAGTTACCCGCAATACCATAACTACCTCTCAATTTAAGGGTTTTAATTACGCCTGCGTTTTTAAAGAAATTTTCCTGATCAATGTTCCAGGCTGCACCCACAGATGGGTAATAACCCCATGTTTCATTTATTCCGAACACATTTGACCCATCTCTTCTGATTGATCCCTGAATAAGGTATTTGTTTTTATAATTATAATTTACCCTTGCAAAATCAGAGATCATCAAAATTTCCTGATAAGTTACGCTTGGATTAAAATCAACTCTAAAATCAGTAACCGCATAAGGGTTTCCTAAACTTAAATTATTATAATTTACCTGGTTAATCGGGAAATTTGTAGAAGTAGCTTGAAAACCATCGTTATTCAGCGATTGCTGATAAGAATAACCAACCACGGCATTGATATCATGGTCGCCAAATTTTTTATTCCAGGTTAAGTAGGTTTCAATAATTTTATTGGTGTTTTGATAGGCATTTCTTACTGCCAAACCATCCTTACCTACTAAGGTTACAAAACTTGGATTTGCTGGTGGATCTGGTGTATTTCGAACATTGTTATACCTGGAAGTATAAATGCTATTATAAAATGCGCCATAAACATTTTGGCTATTCTGATATGATGCTGAAATATCGTAAGAGAAGCCGAATGGTAATTTTAAGTTAATCGTTAAATTACCCAGGATGTTTTTATTCTTAAGATTCTCATTACCGTTTTCAAGCATAGAAACCGGATTATAGTAGCTGGTCTGGATTAGGTTATCGAAATAGGATCCATCTGGATTTTTAACAGGCGCTGTTGGCAGATAAGTAAGCATTTGTGACAGCACCGTATTACGATAAGGAACCAGATTAGCGTTGGTTACCGAGTTGCTGATGTTCAATCCAATCTTCAACTTATCGTTTAAAGCCTTTTGTTCAATTCCGATGCGGCCAATAAATCTATTTAAATCACTGGTTTTAATAATTCCATCTTGTTTAAAATAATTTAAACTGGCATTATAAGTAGTCTTCTCGGTACCACCACTTAAAGAAATATTGTGGTTGTATGATAAAGCATCACTGCGCTGTACCTCATCCTGCCAGTTGGTATTTGCACCTTTATCGTTTGCAGGCGTTAATGCAGAATTGGTTTTTGCTAAAAAGGCACGTAACTGATCTGAATTCATCATGTCATATCGGTTAGATACGTTTTCTACACCAAAGTAACCATTGTAAGCAATTTGTGTTGCACCCGCTACACCTCTTTTTGTGGTTACCATAATTACACCATTGGCAGCTCTGTTGCCATAAATAGCAGCAGCGGCAGCATCTTTCAATACATCGATCGAAGCAATATCATCTGGTGCAAGAATAGAAATGTCAGCACCAACCACACCATCAATTACAAATAGTGGCGATTGAGCACCTTCACGAAGGGTAGATGCACCACGCATAATGATTGCAGCGTTACGGTTTGGGTCGCCGCTTCTGGTAATGTTTAATCCTGGTACTTTACCTTGCAACATCTGACCAACATCGCTAATTGCACCTTTATTCAAATCATCACCTTTAACAGTAGAGATAGAACTGGTTAATGCTTTTCTTGAGCTTTTACCATAACCAACAACTACTACATCAGTAAGCGATGAACTCGCTTCGTTGATGACTACCTGATAGGTGGATGCGTTAGTTACCGTAAGTTCTTTTGTTTGGTAGCCCAAAAAACTGAAGAGGATTTTGTCACCTGTTTTTGCTGAAATGGTAAAGGATCCGCCGGCACTGGTTGAGGTAACTTTAGTAGTTCCTTTAACGGTAACTGAAGCGCCTACAATAGGCAGTTTAGCGTCGTCTATTAAATTTCCGGTAATTTTTCGTTCCGTTTGTGCAAAAGCAGTATTGAACGATTGGCTGATCAGTAAAAGTAGCAAAAAGATGCTGGCATACTTTAAGCTCGTACATTTAAATCTCATGATTTTTGTAGATTTAGGTTCATAAATTGTTTGTTTTGTTTAGTTATTGTTTGGAGATAGAATGTTAAAATTTAATAGTAGCCGGCAGATATTTGGCCACAAGCGCTTTGTAATAAGGCTCTAGTTCTGCCCAGCTCTTCTGATTGGGGTTTTTAGAGTACAGATCATAAGGGTTAAACAGGTTAACCCATTTGAACATTTCATGATCTTTATCATTCATCAGGTGATCGTATGCATTTTCCCTGTGCTGCGAGTAAAAGGAATGGTAACGGAGCATGTATAAACCTGGCTCCGGAATGTAGGGCTTCATCATGTGGTATACATATTCGTCATGGCCCCAAGACATGTCTACATTGTCTAGACCACAATTTTGGGTATACACACCCAATTTGGTCTGATAGGTTTCGTTTTTAAAATCGGGGTTCTGACTGAAAAATTCTGGATAAACAATTTTATCTGAATAGGCGCAACCTACCGGAAAAGTATCGCCCACTACGGCCCATTGCGGTTCCCCAAATAAACAAAGCACTTTACCCATATCATGAATTAACCCCACCAATACCATCCAATCGGGGTGGCCATCATTACGAATGGCTTCAGAGGTTTGCAACAAATGCTGCATCTGGTCCAGATCGGTATCAGGATCAGAATCATCTACTAGCTTGTTCAAAAAATCAAATGCACTCCAGATTGGCATTTCCTGTTTGTCGAACTTTAAATAATCTGCTTTTTTCTGTTTTACGAAATCATATGTTTGATAAGTATGGTTAAGCCTGTAAAATTCTTTTACGCTGTCTTTTTCCGTTTCATCATAATTTCTGAACTGCTCTTCTTTTTTTTCAGCATTGATGTTTTTTGGATCAGGATAGCGGATTAAAATATCCTCTTCCCATTGATCAAGATTTTGCAATGGATTTTGATTATCCTTTGAAGCTTCGCTTTGGTTTCTCATAAGGCTAGAAATGGATTGGTTAAAGATTTTCTTTGGTTTTATAAGTTAAAGTTGAGTTTTTAGAAGCTTAAACTTTTATATTTCACCGATTTTATTTACGTAAACGATTAAGTAAAATTTAATTCTATACGATGTAATCAACTTTAATTTGTTTATATTTAATAGGTTACAGTTTGTGTTTCATTAACGGTCGTGCTTTTCTGCCTGAATGCCCATTAGTGAAATGTATAAAAGAAAAGAAATAAACGTTGTTATTACGATTATTTCATATTTTCGTTTGTAGCAGATACTTTTTCTTAGTCGAAAGAAGTATCTTATTGCTGTAACCAACAAATGTTATGGACATAAATTCGGTAAACCCGCTCTAAAAATCGGAGTAAGCTGGATTGTTTTTGATGAAGATGCTGGTGAAAAAGAAGCTTTTGACCTATTGTATCGCTAATTAGTGTTATATAGGGCATTTCCTCTGAAAAAAACTAACGAAACAAATTTTTAAAACATGGCGGAAGCAGTGAACATTAAGCGGTTGGCTCAGGAATTAAATATTTCCATCGCAACCGTTTCTAAGGCCCTCAATGACAGTTACGAGATCAGTTTAAAAACTAAAAACAGGGTGTGGACCTTAGCCAAAGAGTTAAATTATACACCCAATCCAGCCGCCAGCAACCTACGGAGCCATAAAACTAAAACGGTAGCGGTGATTATTCCCTGTGTAGCCAATAACTTTTTCTCACTATCCATTAAAGGAATCGAAGAAATTGCAAGGCAATACGGTTACCATGTACTTATTTATCAAACGCACGAGAATATAGAAGCAGAAGTAGCCTTCACCAATAGTTTATTAAATGGCAGGGTAGATGGCATTCTTACATCAGTATCGAGTAGTGAATATAACAGTGAATATTATACCAACCTGGTTAAGAAAATTCCATTGGTGTTTTTTGACCGCGTTTATGAAAACCTGGATGCAGTTAAAGTAACTACCGATGATTACGAAATTGCTTTTCAGGCGACTGAGCATTTAATTGAATGCGGTTGTACCAAAATTGCGTATTTATATGGATTGGAAAATCTTCCTGCTGGTAAAGCCAGGTTTGCAGGTTATCTTGATGCATTGAAAACACATGGAATAGCTGCTGATGAGCAGCCCATTGTTAAATATCAGGATGACGAAGAACTTAATCTGCAACATATAAAGGAACTGCTTAAGAAGTATAAGCCCGATGCACTTTTTTCTTCCATTGAAGAATTTATTATTCCTGCTTATTGCGCCTGCAGAGAAATGGACCTAAAAATTCCGAATGATGTAAAAATACTGAGCTTTTCGAACCTGAGTACAGCAAAACTATTGAGCCCCTCACTTACCACAATCTCACAGCCAGCCTTCGAAATCGGACGCGAAGCGGCAAAATGCCTGTTCAAAATTCTCAATAATAAACAACTGGATGATGAACAGAACATTATATTGAAATCGGTGCTCACTAAGCGTGAATCAACAGGCTGTTAACAGGAGTAGATCTATATATTGCTGGCTGCTACGCGAAAACGTTTACGTAATTAAATAATCGAATTTAGCCCCCAACATTAGGATTTTTTCTGATTTTTAAAAAAAACCAAATATAAAAAATCTATATGAACCACCTGTCTGCATTCGATTATGCTGTTTTTTTGATGTATTTTATTATTGTTTCGGCATATGGTTATTGGGTTTATCGAAGCAAGAAAAAAAAGCGTACCGATACCAAGGATTATTTTCTGGCAGAAGGCTCGCTCACCTGGTGGGCAATTGGTGCCTCTATCATTGCTTCTAATATTTCTGCGGAGCATTTTATTGGCATGTCAGGTTCGGGTTTTGCTATGGGGCTTGCCATCGCAAGTTATGAATGGATGGCAGCTGCTACGCTAATTATTGTAGCCATATTTTTTCTGCCCATTTATATCAAGAACAAAATTTATACCATGCCACAGTTCCTGTCCAACCGCTATAATAATACGGTAAGTACGCTGATGGCTGTTTTTTGGTTACTCGTTTATGTATTTGTAAACTTAACGTCTATTTTCTTTCTTGGTGCTATTGCTATTGAAACCATTACGGGCGTTCCTTTTAATATATGCATTGTTTTTCTGGCCATTTTTTCTGCTATCATTACGCTGGGAGGGATGAAGGTAATTGGTTATACCGATGTAATACAGGTTTTTGTCTTAGTTGCAGGTGGGTTGATTACCTGTTATATGGCACTTAAACTCGTATCCGAAAAATTAGATGCACCAAGTGTTTTAGCCTCGCTTCCATTATTACGCAGTGAAGCTTCTGATCATTTTCATATGATATTTTCGAAAGGCGATAAATTCTACAACGAACTGCCAGGTATTGCGGTATTGGTAGGTGGTTTGTGGATCAATAATTTAAATTACTGGGGCTGTAACCAGTATATCGTTCAAAGGGCACTGGGAGCCGATTTAAAAACCGGGCGCAACGGACTAATATTTGCTGCATTTTTAAAATTACTCATTCCGGTAATTGTTGTTATTCCTGGTATTGCGGCTTATGTGCTTTATCAACGTGGTTATTTCCATTCAGAAATGCTCGATGCCGCCGGAACAGTTAAACCCGATCATGCTTATCCGGTGCTCATGAATTTATTGCCTGCAGGAATTAAAGGCCTTGCTTTTGCCGCACTAACTGCTGCTATTGTAGCCTCTTTAGCAGGGAAATGCAACAGTATAGCCACTATTTTTACGCTTGATATTTACAAAAAGTTTATCAAACCCGAAGCTTCAGAAACCCGTTTGGTTTCAGTTGGGCGGTGGTCTGTTGTTATTGCATCCTTAATCGCTATCGTTATTGCGCCTGCATTGCGTAGTTTCGATCAGGTTTATCAGTTCATTCAAGAATATGTCGGTTTTATTTCGCCAGGTGTTTTTGCCATCTTTTTACTGGGCTTTTTCTGGAAGAAAACAACCTCGCGTGCTGCACTTACCGCTGCATTATTAACCATACCATTATCTATCCTGTTTAAATTTTTACCCACATTAACCGATGGGGCCATTGAGCCAATCCCTTTCTTAAACAGGATGTCGTGGGTATTTGTGATCATCATTATTTTGATGGTTTTGGTTACGCTAACCGATCCGAAAAGTAAAGATAATCCACAGGGTCTTGAAATAGACCGCAGCATGTTTAAAGTTACTCCGGCATTTACCATTGCCTCGGTTATAATATGTGGTATTCTTGCAGCACTTTACACCGTTTTTTGGTAAACGGGCCTTTGCCTAAAATAGCCTTATGTATTTATTCCTAATGAATTGAAAATGAAGATCAAAATATTACTTTTTTTTGCAACGCTGATTTCTTTCGGTGCGCTGGCCCAAAATAAATTGTACAATATTAAAAGCTACGGTGCAGTTGGCGATGGCAAAACCAATGATGCAGTTGCTATTCAGAAAACCATCGATGCCTGTGCAGCAGCAGGCGGCGGACAGGTAATTGTACCAGCTGGTTATGTGTTTTTAACAGGTCCTTTTAACTTAAAATCGTTCATCGATTTAAGAGTGGAAGGTGGGGCTAAGCTTTTGGCTAGTCCAGATGAAAGATTATACACCCAAAGTGCCTTTCGTGAAAACAAGGGCGAGGGAACCATCTGGATTGGAGGAGAAAAACTTGAACAGGTAAGCATCAGCGGAACAGGCATAATTGATGGAAATGGAATTTCGTTTATGGGGGAGGAGCTTAGCGACTCATATGTATTAAAACCTTTTAATGTTGTAGACCCCAGGCCGCATTTGCTTACTTTAATCGGCTGTAATAAACTGAACATAGATGGTGTAACTTTTCAGAATTCAGCTTATTGGACGGTTCATTTAGTGGGTTGTAATGATGTATCGATATCAAATATTACGCTGTTGAACAGTATTAAAATCCGTAACAGCGATGGGATTGATCTTGATCACAGTAAAAATGTGAGGATTACCAATTGTTTTATCGAATCGGGTGATGATTGTATCTGCTTAAAAAACAGACGGGAATTTGAAGAATATGGTGCATGCGAAAATATTGTGATTAGCAACTGTACCATGACCTCTAGCTCATGTGCCATTAAAATAGGTTCTGAAAATATGGACCGGATCAGTAATGTGCTCATCAATAATTGTAATATCAGGAAAAGCAACCGCGGCATTGGTATTCAAAACCGTGATGAGGGGACAGTAGACAACGTAATTTTCTCCAACCTGTTTATCGAATCGAAACTTTTTTCGGATGTATGGTGGGGCAAGGCAGAGCCGATTTATATTACTGCTTACCCAAGAGCAACCAGCAACAATAAAGATGCGGGTTGGCGTTTACCAAAAGGACAAACCAAGGGAAAGGTAGGAGCGGTTAAGAATATTTATTTCAGCAATATCCGCTGTACGGGAGAAAGTGGTGTGTACATCAGCGGCGAAAGTCCAGATAAAATTTCAGAGATCTACTTTGATCAGGTTAGTGTTTATCTTAATAAAACGACAAAGGAAGAAGGAGGTGTGTACGACCGTAGGCCGAGCAATGTGGAAGGGCTTGTTAAAAGTGCAATTGCTGGCTTTTATTTTGAAAATACAGGATACATCAGCTTACTCAACAGTAATGTGGTGTGGGGCTTAAATAAACCTGGTTATGCAGGAAAAGCCTTAGAACAAAAGAATGTGAAAATGCTTAAAACGGTTAACTTCAGCGAAACTACTGTAAACAAATAATTAGCGGATAAATAACAGCATTAAGGCTTTGGCTGTACATCTGTCAGCCCGGCATTGCTATGCGCTAATGTGCTTTTTAAATACTTTCTTACTTAAACGTTTACGCAAATAAATACTTCTAAATCCAATTAAAGGCCTGCTTTTTTTAACAACTTCGCTATACTGCAATCTATACCAGAGCTAAACTTAAGGAAGATAACAGCCATCGTGAGAAGAAAGAAAAATATGTTAAAAACAATAAACGTATTGGTTGATCTGCCAGATTTTGGCATTGTAGAGTTGCCCTTAGTTTATGAAATGAGCATAGAAAGGGGTGAAACAGGCGTTAGTTTGGCCAGCTGTAAGATAATGTTGAGTGCAGAAAATCTACCTGAATGGCTATTAACAACTACTTTTAGCATTGTTTATACCCCAGCTGGGGTAAGAAACGCAAGCACTGTTTCAGTGAATACCGATAACAGCACTACAAATCGCTATCATGAAATCATGTTGAGTATTGTATCGTCTTATATTAAGCTTATAGAAGACCATATTGGCTTAAATGAGCGCTTAATGACAACAAAAAGTACAATTGATTAGGTTACTGATTCTGTTGTTTTTCTTTGAGCAATTTCAGCCATTGAAATAACAATTTCGTTAATGGTTTTGATGCTAAAAACATGCCTGCCCATTAACCACCTTTTAATTTCGTCAGGATTGATATCCAATATAAAAGCCAGGTCGTTTTCTGTTGCACCCTTTTCTGCAAGTACTTTTGTAGTTTTATTGGCAACTTCAAGATTTAGCTGCGCTAGTTTCTCAATTGCAGGATTTCCGGTTTCTTCCAGCCAGATAGAAACAAAATCGTTTTCTTCCATTTTATTCTTTTTTACCGTTCAGAACAATCGTAAACGTTATATTAATTGTTCATTTGGGCGGCAAATTTAACGATTAAGTCCATTATTGCAAGCCAGAATCAAAAGATAAGCCATAGCCCTATGAATTAGTGCATGGGCATACTTAATATAGTCGACGATTGTTCCTATTTTAGAGCTTGAAACAGGCGAAATTTGATGTTGAAAGCAGCTAAAAATTTTCTTTGCAATCATTCATTTAGCCTTACTCATGTTACAACGTTCAAATTAGATTAATTTACAATGGCCT
Organism: Pedobacter sp. 22163; assembly: GCF_052045595.1. Classification (NCBI taxonomy): domain Bacteria; kingdom Pseudomonadati; phylum Bacteroidota; class Sphingobacteriia; order Sphingobacteriales; family Sphingobacteriaceae; genus Pedobacter; species Pedobacter sp. 22163. The sequence continues at coordinate 231,862 of NZ_JBQEPM010000003.1, forward strand.
CAGAACAGAAATTCGTAGACTTTATAATAGATCAGATCAATTATTCCGGACATGTTACTTATAAAAAAATGTTTGGTGAATACGGCTTGTATTTTGATGATAAGTTGTTTGCGCTGGTGTGCGACAACAAACTGTTTATTAAGCCTACTACAACAGGAAGAGCATACATAAAAGACGTTGTGGAAGCTCCGCCTTACCCTGGTGCAAAAAATCAATTTCTAATAGAAGAGCAGTTGGAAAATCGCGATTGGCTAAAAAAACTGGTTAGCATTACTGTAGCTGAACTGCCTGAACCTAAACCCAAGAAAAAGAAATGAGAACAGCATCTTACATGCTTCTAAGTGGATGATTTTACCAAAAGCTAAAATGTGCACTACGGTAAGCTGTACGTGCGGCGCTTAAATTTGTAACAAGCTTGTTTTATTACCCAGATTAAGGGGCACTATGCCAGTATAGCGCTGCTATGGTACATATTTTAACTATATTGGAACTATGAAAAATTTAGCCCTGTTTCTGTTATTATCATTCTCTCTTCGCCCTTTATTTGCACAGCAAACGCAAAAGCCAATGCTTTACGGCAACAGCTGGATGGCCATTACCGGAAAGCCAATGGCAGCAACAGCTGGATCGATGATCTTTCAGCAGGGTGGAAATGCAGTTGATGCGGCATGTGCCATGTTGGCTGCTACTTGCACCATGTGGGATACTTTAAGCTGGGGAGGAGAAACACAGGCGCTGATTTACAATCCGAATACAAAAAAGGTGATAGCGATTAATGCAATGGGTGTTGCCCCAACCGGAGCAACCGTAGCCTTTTTTAAAGCTAAAGGTTATAGCTTTCCGCCAGAATACGGGCCTTTGGCTGCAACCACGCCAGGCACACCCGGCGGACTGATTTACATGCTAAGTAAATATGGCAGCATGAGCCTGGAGCAGGTTCTGGCACCTGCTATGCATATGGCTGCGGGTTATGCCATAGAAGCACAAGCTGCAAATAGCATGGAGCGCGACAAAGAATTGATCAAAACCTGGCCTTATAGTAAAAAAGTGCTATTGCCACATTTGGGCGAAAAACGTGAGGCGCCAGAAGCAGGTGAGGTTTTTATTCAAAAAGATTTATTGGCCACCTTAACCAAAATGGTTGAAGCAGAGCAAGCTGCGCTGAAGAAAGGTAGCTCTCGACAAGAGGCATTAATGGCCGCTTACGATCGTTTCTATAAAGGAGACATTGCGAAGGAATTCGTGAGTGGGAGCAAGGAACAAGGTGGATTAATTACCATGGATGACCTTGCTAAATGGAAACCAGTTGAAGAAGAAGCGCTAAGTACCGATTATAAAGGCATTAAAGTATACAAATTAAAACAGTGGACACAAGGCCCAGTTTTGCTGCAAGCTTTGAATATATTAGAGAATTTCGATCTAAAAGCAATGGGCTACAATAGCTCAAAATATATTCATACTGTTTATCAGGCCATGAACCTTTCTTTTGCCGATCGCGATTTTTATTATGGCGATCCTAATCAAAACCCTGCTGAACCGATGAAAGGTCTGTTAAGTAAAGATTACGCAAAACAAAGGGCCTCACTTATTCAGCTTGATAAAAATGATGCAAATACCGGTCCTGGCGATCCTTACCCATACGAAGGCAAGAAAAACCCTTATTTAAATCTGTTAAAAAGTAGAGGCTTTAATCCCGATACAACCAAGCGTAACTTTGCGCCAAAACACGATCTTGGTAACAATACGCCAAAAGAAATTTATGAAGACCGTTTATGGCGGGGAACAACATCGATAGAAGCTGCAGACAAAGCCGGTTGGGTGGTATCAGTTACCCCAAGTGGCGGCTGGCTTCCTGCCTGTATTGCCGGTAATACGGGAGTTGGCATGAGTCAACGTATGCAAAGCTTTGTGCTCGATTCTACCTTAAATCCCTTCAATGTTGTTGCGCCGGGCAAACGGCCAAGGGTAACCCTATCGCCTTCATTGTTTATCAAAGATGGTAAACCATTTGTATCGGCCGCAGTGCAGGGCGGAGATACCCAGGATCAGAACCTACTGCAATTCTTTTTAAACATCGCTGAGTTTGGTATGAATGTGCAAAAGGCAACCGAAGCGGCTAACTTTAATACAAATCAGCTTTGGCTTTCTCTTGGTGGTAATAAAACAAGTGACAGAGCACCAAAACCTGGTCAGATCCTGTTAAACACCAATACGAAAGAGGAGGTGCGCAATGAATTGAAAAAAATGGGTTATACCCTCAGTTTTTCAGAACGGACCAGTGGGCCAATCAATGCCATTTATTTTGATTGGAAGCACAATAGTTTGCAAGGTGGCTCGAGTAACCATGGCGAAGATTATGGTGTTGCATGGTAGTATCAATCCCAATTAAAAATTAACCCTTTACAGTGGAGGGGCCCTATGGGGTTTTGATTTTCATTTCAGTCACATTCGAATGTTTAGCTCGATTAAGAATTTGCATTGTCTGACTCAGGAGTGCTGGGCGTTTCACCTAAGGGGGCTATTCCACAGGCAGCCCATATAAATTTGAAAATATTGAGGAATTCACATCGGATATCCCTGTCAGATTGTATTTCGTTCTCCATGTTGTACCGCTTTAATCTATTTATTAAAACATAGAAAGGCTGGTTTTGTGTTAGCGAAGGTAATCCTTTAATGTAAGTATATTGTTGCCTAAATGTTAAGGAAGATGTTTTAAAGCTTAGCCGATTCTGCGTAATATTTATTTAACTGTTCTGCCTTATTCCTGAAAACCTGCTGGAACCATTGTTGGTATGCGCACTGGCAATTGCTTTCCGAAGGTCATTTGCTGAAAATGCCGGCAATAGTATCGGTAGCAAGGATTCCGACATCACAGACATTAATATTTCTTAGCGGCGTCGTTATCAATGACGGATTGTAAAAGAGAGGGCCTGTATATAATTAACTTTATATTAGTTTGCCGTCAATAAATTCTATTTACACTTCATTTCGAAATAACTGTGAAATAGCGTAGGATGGATTTTTTTTGTTAAAAATCGTCATTTCTTCATCTAATTCTAGTTGTTAACTAATAATTCGTTCAAAATGTAGGGCTAAATGATCTAATTATTGCGATAAATCAGCTTTTGCTTCACTAAATCATAATTTCTCAATCCAAACCTGAAGTTCAACTTCATTATAACTTCATAAATCTGTACTTATTTCGCTTTCGAATTAAATCATTGCGTAACCCTAATTTATTGAAGTCAATTGAGTATCTGCACACAGTTGTAGGCTGCTTCTTATCATAAATTGGTTGCAAAGGGAGACTAATTAGAGAAAAAAATAAATCAGATTAAAACCATTTAACAAAAAAAAATGAAAAGAGTTGTCATGTGCTTAGGCTTATGTACTTTGCTTTACGTAACGGGTTGTACCTCGAAAAAAGAAGAAAAAGAAGAAGTCGCTACTTATGCGGTAACCACGCCGTTAAGAATGGATACTTCGTTTACCAAGGAATATGTTTCGCAGATTAAATCTGTGAGGAATATCGAAGTTAGGGCGCAAGAAAAAGGCTATCTCCAAAATATTTATGTAGATGAAGGCCAGCATGTAAAAGCAGGCCAGCTGTTGTTTAAGATTATGCCTAAAGCAGCACAATCTGAGTTGTTAAAAGCACAAGCCGAAACTAAATCTGCAGAAATTGAACTTGAAAACACCAGATTACTATCTGATAAAAACATCGTTTCTAAAAACGAGCTGGCTATGGCTAAAGCCAAACTTCAATCAGCAAATGCCGAAACCTCATTGGCCAGATTCCATTTATCCAATACCGAAATCAGGGCACCATTTGATGGTACCATCGATCGTATTCCTTTAAAACTGGGTAGTTTGGTTGATGAAGGTGCTTTATTAACCAGTCTTTCAGATAACAGTCAGGTTTTTGCGTATTTCAATGTATCTGAACCTGAATACCTGAATTATCAGCGTACAGCAAAAGCAAAAGGCCAGCAAGAAGTTAGTCTGTTATTAGCGAATAATGAGTTGTTAAAATCGAAAGGTAAGGTTGAAGTGATCGAAAGTGAATTTGATAACGAAACGGGAAATATCGCTTTTAGAGCCAGGTTTAACAATACTGATAACTTATTGAGAAACGGAGAGACTGGCAAGATCCAGATGGTTGTTCCTTTAAAAAATGCTTTGGTGATTCCACAAAAAGCTACTTACGACATTCAGGACAAAACCTATGTTTTTGTAATCGATAAAAATAATAAAGTACATTCTAAAGCAATTACGATCGCAGGTGACCTTCCCGATTTATACATCGTAGGTGATGGCATTAACAATGGCGATAAAATATTGCTTGAAGGGGTGCAGAAAGTAAAAGACGATGATAAGATTGCCTTCAAATTCCAACAACCTCAGGAAGTGATGAAACAATTAAGATTGAAAACTGAATAATCTACCACCCTCCATATTTATTTTATGTTTAGTAAATTCATACAAAGGCCTGTCCTTTCTATAGTAATATCGCTTGTCATTGTGTTTCTTGGGGTGTTGGCCATCAGCTATCTGCCCGTTACACAATTCCCTTCTATTTCGCCGCCTAAAGTTAATATTACGGCAGAGTACCCGGGGGCAAATAACGAATTATTGATCAAATCGGTAGTTATTCCGCTCGAACGTGCCCTTAACGGCGTTCCGGGCATGAAATATATTGCCTCTGATGCCGGTAATGATGGTGAAGCCTCTATTCAGGTCGTATTTAATTTAGGTACCGATCCCAATCAGGCTTCGCTTAACGTACAGAACCGTGTAGCGGCTGTTACCAATAAACTTCCTCCTTTAGTGGTTCGCGAGGGAGTAAAAATCACCCGCGAGGAGTCTAACATGTTAATGTACATCAATTTGTACAGTAAAGACCCTAAAATGAACCAGAACTTCCTGTATAATTATGCTGATATCAATTTGCTTTCTGAGTTGAAAAGGGTTGATGGTGTAGGTTTTGCCGATATTTTGGGTGATAGGGATTACGCCATGCGGATCTGGCTTAAACCCGACCGTATGCAGGCTTATAAAATCTCAGTAGATGAGGTGATGAAAGCACTTGATGAGCAAAGTTTAGAAGCCTCTCCAGGTAAAACCGGTGAGAGTTCTGGTAAACGCTCTCAGGCTTTTGAGTATGTGTTAAAATATTCAGGACGTTTTAGTACGAAAGAAGGATACGAAAATGTAGTACTAAGAGCAAGTGCTAATGGCGAATTACTTCGTTTAAAAGACGTTGCAGATGTAGATTTTAGTGCTTCAGCCTACAATTTATATTCTACGTTAAACGGAAAGGCTTCTGCAGCTATCGTATTGAAACAATCTTACGGAAGTAATGCCAGTCAGGTAATTAAAGATGTAAAAGCGAAAATGGCCGAGATCAAATCGAGCTCATTTCCTAAGGGTTTAGATTATGAAGTAAGTTACGACGTTTCTAAATTCCTGGATGCCTCCATTGAAAAAGTAATCCACACCCTTGTCGAAGCCTTTATCCTTGTGGGTTTAGTGGTATTCCTATTCCTTGGCGATTGGCGTTCAACGCTCATCCCCGCTATTGCAGTACCCGTATCCTTAATCGGAACCTTTGTATTTATGCAGTTCTTCGGCATTACACTTAACTTAATTACCTTGTTCGCCTTGGTGTTGGCCATTGGGGTGGTAGTAGATGATGCCATTGTGGTAATTGAAGCAGTACACGCCAAGATGGAACACGATCGGAAACTTTCGGTACTGAAGGCTACCCAACAGGCCATGAAAGAAATTGGCGGCGCAATTATCGCCATTACCTTTTTAATGGCATCTGTATTTATTCCTGTAGCTTTTATGTCGGGGCCAGTAGGTATTTTCTACCGTCAGTTCTCCATCACCATGGCAACGGCAATTATCCTTTCGGGTATTGTGGCGTTAACACTTACCCCTGCATTGTGTGCCATTATGTTAAAGAATAACCATGGATCCAAGAAAAAGAAGACGATTATTGATCGCTTTTTAGATGGTTTCAATAATGGTTTTGCTAAACTTTCAGGCAAATATGAGCTGGTGCTAACCAAGGTAGTAAGCCGCAGGATATTAACTTTTGGTATTCTGGCAGCCTTTTGTTTAGGTGTTTGGGGGTTAAGTGGAAGTGTACCATCAGGTTTTATTCCGAACGAAGATCAGGGAATGGTTTATGCTATTATCCAAACGCCTCCGGGATCTACCTTGGAGCGTACCGATCAGATTGCGGAGAAACTGCAGAAAATGTGCGAAGATATTGATGGCGTAAAGTCGGTTTCATCTTTGGCAGGATATGAGATTCTTACTGAAGGTACGGGATCAAACTCCGGTACCTGTTTAATCAACCTGAAAGACTGGAGTGAACGTAAACATTCGGCAGTAGAGATTATTGAAGAGCTTGAAGAGAAATCAAAATCTATTCCAGGTGCAACCATCGAATTTTTCCAGCCACCAGCCGTTCCAGGTTATGGTGCAGCGGGCGGTTTCGAGCTTCGTTTACTGGATAAAGCCGGTAGTGGCGATTACAAAAAAATGGAAACCGTTGCCAACGACTTTGTAAAAGAGCTGAACAAACGTAAAGAGCTATCATCAGTATTTACTTTTTACAGCGCGAGTTTCCCTCAATATATGTTAGATGTTGACAACGATATTGCGCAACAAAAAGGAGTGAGTATTGATAATGCAATGAATACACTGTCGACTTTTGTAGGAAGTAATTACGAAACCAGTTTTATTAAATACGATCACCAATATAAAGTAATTGTACAGGCATTGCCGCAGTACAGGGCTTTGCCGGAAGATATTTTAAAACTGTCGGTTAAAAACGACCGCGATGAAATGGTGCCTTTCTCAGCTTTTATCAGAATGCGGAAAGTATATGGTTTATCCGAAATTACCAGGCATAATATGTATAATGCTTCGGAGATCAGCGGACAATCTGCTCCAGGTTATAGTTCTGGTGAAGCTATTAAAGCCATTACCGAAGTGGCTAAGAAATCACTTCCAAGAGGATTCGGTATCGACTGGGCCGGTATATCTAAAGATGAGGTATCGAGGGGTAACGAAGCCATTTATATTTTTCTGATCTGCTTGGGCTTCGTTTATCTGGTTCTGGCAGCACAATACGAAAGTTTTATTTTGCCCCTTTCGGTTATCCTTTCTTTACCAGCGGGTATTTTCGGTGCCTTCTTATTCCTGAAGTTATTGGGATTGGAAAACAACATTTATGCACAGGTTGCGATGGTAATGCTGATCGGTTTACTCGGTAAGAACGCGGTGTTGATTGTAGAATTTGCCGCACAACGGCAGGCCCAGGGGGCAACGGTACTAAAAGCGGCAATGGAAGGTGCAAGTGTCCGTTTTCGTCCGATTTTAATGACCTCTTTTGCCTTTATTGCAGGTTTAATTCCTTTAATGATTGCTTCCGGGCCTGGGAAAATAGGTAACAGGACCATTGGCTCTGCTGCTGCCGGAGGTATGCTTTTCGGTACCATTTTCGGGGTGGTTATTATCCCGGGATTATATTATGTATTTGGAACAATAGCAGCCAGACACAAGCTAATCAAAATTGAAGAAGAACATCCATTAACTGAAGAAGTAGAAGATAATGTTTAAGAATAATATTTATAAAGGCCTTGGCTTAGTGCTAATATGCGCCACATATGCAGCATGTAAATTGCCAGAAGTGGTCCAACGCGCCGAAAATAAAAATGTTCCTGCGGCCTTTAGTGGCGCACAGGATACCGTAAGTACAGCCAGTATACAATGGCGTAAGTTTTTTACCGATCAAAATCTGGTAAATCTGATCGATACCGCATTAAAGAATAACCAGGAGCTGAATATTACGCTTCAGGATATCGAGATTGCTAAAAATGAAATCAAGGCTAAAAAAGGAGAGCTTTTACCAAGCGTAACCTATGGTGTTGGTGCAGGCTTTGATAAAGTTGGCCGTTACACCAGTTCGGGTGCCGGCGATGCTTCTACAGAAATTACACCAGGTAAAGAAGTACCTGAAATATTGCCCGATTATCGTTTCGGTTTACAGGCCAACTGGGAAGCCGATATCTGGCACAAATTGCGCAATGCGAAGAAAGGAGCCATAAGTCATTATTTAGCAACGGTTGAAGGCAAAAATTTTGTAGTAACCAATTTGATAGCTGAGGTTGCAAATTCATATTACGAATTGCTAGCTGCCGATAATCAGTTAGAGACAGTGAAAAAAAATATTGAGCTGCAGAAAAATGCCTTAGAACTGATGAAAATTCAGAAACAGGCCAGTAGGGTTAACGAACTTGCAGTACGTAAATTTGAAGCTGAGGTGTTAAGCTCTAAGAGTTTGGAATTTGATATTCAGCAAAACATCACCGAAACAGAGAATAAGATCAATTTCCTGCTAGGCCGTTTTCCTCAACCCATTGTTAGGGATAAATCGAGTTTTACCGATCTGCTACCACCAACAGTGCAGACAGGTTTACCTTCACAATTGCTGGCCAACCGCCCTGATATTAAACAGGCTGAATTAGAACTTGCTGCGGCTAAATTAGATGTTAAAGTAGCTAAAGCACAGTTTTATCCATCTTTAGGTATTTCTGCGGCTATTGGTTACCAGGCCTTTAATCCATCTTATTTGTTGAGAACGCCAGAATCGTTGATCTACTCGTTAGCAGGAGACCTAGCCGGACCGCTAATTAACCGCAACGCCATAAAAGCGGAGTATTTAACCGCAAATGCAAAACAGTTGCAGGCCGTTTACGATTATGAAAAAACGATTTTGAATGGTTATATCGAAGTGGCCAATCAGATGTCGAAGATTAGCAACCTGCAAAAAAGCTACGATTTGAAATCGAAACAGGTAGCCGCACTCACTCAATCAATTGATATTTCTAATGATTTGTTTAAATCCGCAAGGGCTGATTATTTTGAGGTATTGATGACCCAACGTGATGCTTTGCAATCAAAATTAGAATTAATCGAAACCAAAAAACAACAGTTAAATGCGGTGGTAGATATCTATCATGCCTTAGGTGGGGGATGGAATTAGGTAAAGTATAGTCGCAATTCATATTATCGTTATATTTCTATTAAGGCTGCTTCAGGTTATTGAAGTAGCTTTTTCGCTTTATTCATCTATTTATCATAAAAATTAGTTTAAAAACAAAGCCACTCACTTAGGGTTTATCTTTATGATATAGAAATTATTATCATATCTAAAAGCACATGGGAAATACAACATTTAAATTAGGCGAATTAGAAATTAACCGTTTAGGTTATGGTGCAATGCAGCTAACAGGTAACGGTGTTTTCGGCGAAGTGGAAGATCGCGAAAATGCAATAAAAGTTTTGCAGGAAGCTGTAGCAAATGGCGTTAATTTTATTGATACAGCAGAAGCTTACGGACCAAAATTTAACGAATCTCTAATTGCTGATGCACTACATCCTTACAAACACGATCTCCTTATTGCTACCAAAGGTGGTTTTGAACGACCTGGTCCCAATAATTGGGTTCCGAATGGGAATCCTGAAAAAATCAGGCAAGATATTGAAGGGAGTTTACAGCGTTTAAAAGTAGACTCGATTGATTTATGGCAACTGCACCGTATCGATCCTAAAGTTAGTGTAGCCGATACCCTTGCACCAGTTATAGAAGCGGTAAAAGAGGGTAAAATAAAATATGTTGGTCTCTCTGAAGTAACCATCGATCAGATCAAACAGGTACAGGATATTCTACCAATTGTGTCAGTTCAGAATTTATACAACTTAGCCAACAGACAATGGGAAAGTGTACTTGATTTTACTGCCGAACAAGGTTTAGCTTTTATTCCATGGTTTCCACTGGCTTCTGGCCCTGCAAAATTAGAGGATAAAATTAAAGCAATAGCCGAAAAACATCAGGCCACTACAGCACAGATTGCACTGGCGTGGTTATTAAAAAGATCTTCAAACATCCTGTTAATACCTGGAACAAAATCTATTGCGCATTTAAAAGAAAACTTAAAAGCTATAGAAATCGAATTAACTGATGCAGAATTTGAAAGTTTAGCGCAATAAGAACGGAAAATTCCCCACGATCGTCATTTCGAGCGGAGTGCAACGCAGTCGAGAACCCGAAGGCTCTGCGAAGCAAAATCTGTCTGGATAGATCTCTCTCCCGAAAGTTCGGGACTGTGCTCCAGTTGAGATGACGATTTTCACTTACTGGTCTTAGCGTTTCGCTAAGACCTTTTTTGCTAATTTTTTGCCACGGATGCACGAAGAGCACGGAAATTACACTAGTGACAACGGTAAGGGACAATTTATTAATAAAATTAATATGAATGACAGTAATTAACTAGCCGTAAAAATTTGCTTGAATTTCCGTCATTTCAAGTGCAGTGCAACGCAGTCGAGAACCCGAAGGCTCTACGAAGCAAAATCTGTCTAGATAGATCCCTCCACTCCGCGATGCTTCGGTCGAGATGACGATTTTTCTGTTGAAGTCTTTCAATGTTAGCACAGCAAAGAACCTGAAGGCGCTGCAAAGCAATTTTCTTAGCATGAATACATTAACTCGTTCCGTCATCCTGAACTTGTTTCAGGATCTTTACTTGATGTATGATCAGGTTCAAAGATCTCGTTATTTCGCGTCGCTCTTGGATATAATGATCTCGCTTTTAGGTTTTTGCGCTTTGTCATGCCGAGCGGAGTCGAAGCATTTCCAAACAAAAAATGTCTACTGAGTCATATTATTTGTATTTATTTATCTGTATTTATCCTTTTTATCTGTGGTTAATAAGTCTGCTCGATAAATGCCCGCTGAGTTTTGCTATCCAAAACGGAGTCGAAGAATGTATTAAAAAATTTATTAAAATTATTCCTTTATAAGTTTGATATTTAAACATGAAAAAAATCTTCCTGTTTACCACTATTTTATTTTCTATCATTTTTCAAAAAGCAATGGCGCAAAATAAACCTGAAAATGTACCTGCTGTTTTAAATCATATCGCTGTTTATGTAGCTGATCTAAGCATAGCAACAACTTTTTACGAAAGTGTATTTAACCTTAAAATCATTCCCGAACCTTTTAAAGATAACCGCCATACATGGTTTACTTTAGGGCCAGCCGGACAGTTGCATTTAATCCAGGGCGCAAAAGGAAATGAGGTTTTTGATAAAAACGGGCATTTGTGTTTCAGTGTTCCATCAGTTGATGAATTTGTAAAGAAGCTGAATGCTAAAAATATAAGTTTCGAAGACTGGCCAGGAAAGAAAGGTGGAATTACCTTGCGTGTAGATGGTGTAAAACAAGTTTATTTCAAAGATCCGGATGGACATTGGTTAGAAGTAAATGATGCCAAGTAAATTTTTCACTACGTGTAGATTTTGTTCTGTACCATCACTTATATTTAGGTTTTATCCGCTAAGCTTATGAAACTAAAATTACTGAAGTATTTTTGTGTTACCTTTTTAATAATTGGTGTAGTTGAGCAATTAAAAGCTCAAAATGCTAACACTGAAGCAGAATTTAAAGCTGTAATGGAGAAATATAATGCGGTTGGTGCTGCTGTGGCTGTGGTAAAAGAAGGTAAGATTATTTATACCCAATCTTTTGGACTAAAAGATTTAGAAAATAAAAAGCCTTTAACCGATCAGGATATTTTCAGAATTGCATCTATTTCGAAGTCTTTTTCGGCAACATCCGTTATGCAACTTGTAGAGGCCGGTAAAATTTCCTTAGATGATGATTTTGGCGATCTGGTGGGTTTTAAAATCAGGAATCCAAAATTTCCTGATCAGAGAATTACCCTAAAAATGGCTTTGTCGCATACATCCAGTTTAAACGATTCTCAGGGATATCTTAATCTGGATGTGATCAATCCGGATAAAAATCCAAACTGGGCCAAATGTTATAACGATTACGTCCCAGGAAGCAAATTCGACTATTGCAATCTTAATTTTAACCTGATCGGTACTATCATCGAGAAAAAATCGGGTGAGCGTTTCGATAATTATGTAAAAAACCATGTGTTGAAACCTTTAGGGCTCTATGCAGGCTATTGCGTCGACTCTTTAGATAGCACTCGTTTTGTTAATTTATACGAATATCACGCCGATACGAAAACTTTCACACCGTCACCAACAGCGTATGCACCACGAAGAACAGAAATTGCAAATTACATAATGGGTTATAGTACACCTGTTTTTTCGCCAACAGGTGGCATGAAAATTTCAGCTACTGATTTGGCTAAATATATGATTATGCACATGAATTATGGCACATCAAACGGTGTTAAGATAATTAATAAAAAGAGTGCGAAAAAGATGCAGACTGCCTTGACCGATGATGAAGGATATGGCTTAGCCATCAGGACTGCAGACCAGCTTATCCCAGGAGTAAAACTTAAAGGGCATACCGGCTCGGCTTATGGTTTGTTCAGCACCATGTTTTTTAATCCGAAAGAAAAATTTGGCTTCGTAATCATTACGAATGGTATAAACGCTACTTATACTGATGGCTTCCCTGATTTTAGCAGGGCAGCTATCAACAGTTTGTATCAGGCATTTATTAAGTAAGCCCAAATTAACCTTTAAACCTATGAAGGATTAAGAAAGCGTTTATAAGCATTTCCAGATTTAATTTTTTCCATTGTTAAATATTCTTTCACAATAGAAAATTCCATGCTCTGGAGGGCTTTAACTACCGATTTTAGTTTTTCACCTGTAACACCTAATCTGGCTGCCCAGTAATTGCGGTCTTGCTCGTCAGCAATCTCAATAAACTCTTTTCGGGCATTCATCGAATTAATTTGATATTCCATCTTTTTACTGATTTTTGGTTAGTCAATATGTGATATAAACACCGCTAATTCTGATTTGGTTTTGGAGTTTTGTCAATAGATGATCAAATATAATTGTGAGAAAACCTTTTTGTTAATGATTATGAGGCGAAAGCTCTTAATTGCCCTAAACCGATCGTAAAACTGGTCTTAAAAATCGATTTAGGCCTATTTTTTTTGAAGGATATTTTATCTCAGAAAATAGTAACATTTTCTTTACAAAACATTAGGAATTTTCAATTAGCATTTTTATTATTGTATTGTAATGTAATTTTTACAAATGCTAAATCCTTTTCTAACCAACGCTACAAGTTTATCCCATCGTCCAAAATATTATCAGAACAATCGTTTTGTATTATTTATTTGGGTATTGATTACACTCATTTTTGTGATCGATTCTTGGGCAACACACAGGTATAATAACTACCTTATTTTTGAGAATACCTTCAGGAATCTTCTTCAGCAAAAATCTCTTTATGCATGGTACCCGGCTTATCATGAAGATGCCAATCATTATGGTCCTATTTTTAGTCTGTTAATTGCTCCATTTGCCTTAATGCATAATTGGATTGGCTTATTATTTTGGAACTTATTTAACTGTTTCATGCTCTTTAAAGCGGTTCAAACCTTACCGCTGAGCGAAGATAAAAAGGTGATTATCGGTTATATTGCCATTCCCTGTTTAATCGAATCGATGCTTAACCAGCAGTTTAATGCCGGTGCCGCGGCCTTAATGATATTGAGTTATACGCAAATAAATAAAGGTAGAGGGATATGGTCTGCGCTTTGTATTGTACTGGGTACATTTATTAAGCTTTATGGCATTGTAGGGCTAGTATTCTTCTTTTTTACCAAGAAAAAACCAGTTTTTGTATTATGGTTAATCATGTGGTGTATCGTGATATTCTTATTGCCAATGTTGTTTGCCTCTCCTGATTTTGTTGTGCAGAGTTATATCGATTGGAAAAACTCACTGATCGGGAAAAATATGATTAATGTCTCAGGTGGAGGAGATATTTCGATTATGGGTTTTTTTAGGCAACTATTTGATATTCCTAAAGTATCAAATTTTCTTTTTCTTACACTTGGCACCCTGTTGTTTATGTTGCCTTTTCTGTACGTTACTTATTTTTCGAAAAGTAAATTCCAGCTCATGATTCTATCTTCCGTATTGTTGTTTCCTGTGCTGTTTAGTACTGCAGCAGAAGATTGTACGTTTATCATTTCTATAACTGGTGTTGGCATTTGGTATGTAAACGAAAATAATAAAGTGCTAAAAAATACATTGTTGCCAATTTTACTTTTCATCACCTGCAATTTCCCTTTGCTACTTTTTCCAACTTTTGCAAAAGCACATCAATTATCATTATCCATCATTAGTTTTCCTTATTTTTTGGTATGGTTGAGGGTTATCCATATCGCTATAAATAACAAACTCGTCCATGAGAAAGAAACAGAATCAGAGATAGTAACAGCACTAGTAGATTAACCTTTAAGTTTTATTTTTTTTAAGGTTTTAATATCCGTTTGTGAAAATGGCTGTTAAAACCTTTTTTAATATTCGGCTGTTTTATTAACTGTCTAATCAAAAAATAGTTATGGATGATAAACAAAAAAACGGTAGTGCTGATCGGGCTAGAATCAACATTAACGAAGGTTATGAACTAGATTATTGGTCTAACAAATTCGGAGTAAGCAAAGATAAACTGAAAGCCGTAGTGCAAACAGTTGGTACCTCAGCACGCGCAGTTGAAGATTATTTGAAAAAGTAAAATATTTATTATGAGTCTGAAAAAGTATGTTGCCAAGCGCGATTTCTCAAAAACTACCGAACCAAAGTCGGGTAAAAGCAGCGATCGGAATAAATTACACTTTGTAATCCAAAAACATGATGCTTCCCGTTTGCACTACGATTTCAGGCTCGAAATGGAAGGCGTTCTAAAAAGCTGGGCTGTACCCAAGGGGCCATCAACCGATCCTAAGACGAAACGTTTGGCTATGATGGTAGAAGATCATCCATACGATTACAAAGATTTTGAAGGTATTATCCCACAGGGGGAGTATGGTGGCGGAACCGTTATTGTATGGGATGAAGGAACTTATGAGCCGATAGAACCGATTAAAGGCAAAAAAGCACAAGAAAAACATCTGTTAGGTCAGTTAAAAGATGGTTCTTTAAAAATCAAATTAAATGGAGAAAAGCTTCAGGGCGAGTTTGCCCTTGTAAAAACACATGGCATGGGCGAAAACGGTTGGCTGTTAATCAAACATAAAGACGAATATGCTTCTATAAAAGACATTACCAAGGAAGATAAATCTGTGCTCTCCGGAAAAACAATCGAAAAGATGGAAAAAACATCCGATAAGGTCTGGAAAGAAGGAAAAGAGCAGGATTTAAAGACTGAAAAAAAAAGCCCCAAGCAAAAAGCAAAGAAAGAAACCACGCCCGTGGGTGATGACTTAGAGGCAGATGTAAAAAGTATATTAAAGAAAGCACCTAAAACAGCTATCCTAAAAGGAGTGAAACCTATGCTGGCTACCCTGGTTGATGAGCCTTTCGACGATCCAGATTGGCAATATGAGGTGAAATGGGATGGTTACCGTGCCCTGGCTTTTATTAATAAAGGAAAGGTTGATTTGTTTTCCAGAAATAATAAATCCTTTAACGAAAAATTTTACCCCATTTACGATCTGCTTTTGACCTGGAAAATGAATGCGGTATTTGATGGTGAGATTTTGGTGCTAAATAATAAAGGTGTATCTAATTTTGGCTCACTGCAGAATTGGAGAAGTGAAGCAGACGGAGAACTTGTTTTTTATGTATTCGATATCCTCTGGTATGAGGGTAAAAACCTTATGGATCTGCCGCTTTATCAACGCCAAGCAATATTAAATGAAGTCCTGCCAACTGATGACGACCGCGTGCGCCTTGGTAAGGTTTTTAAAGCCAGTGGTGTCGATTTTTTCGATGCAGCGAAAAAAATGGGCTTAGAAGGCATCATCGCAAAAAAAATAGATAGTACTTATGCAATAGACCGAAGATCAAAAGAGTGGCTGAAAATTAAAGTGCAGAAACGGCAAGAAGTGATTATTGCGGGCTTTACCAAAAATGCCGATACTTCTAAATCTTTTAGCTCTTTACTATTGGGGGTTTATGAAAAGGGAAAATTGCAATATGTTGGTAAGGTTGGAACAGGGTTTTCGGATAAATTGCAGAAAACAATGATGGAGCAGTTTAAGCCAATTATTATCGACAAAAGTCCTTTCGAAAGTATACCTGATGTAAATAAGCCCTCGCGATTCAGACCAAACCCACCAAAAGCGAAAGCAACGTGGTTAAAGCCAGAACTGGTATGTGAAGTCGCTTTTACAGAAGTAACTGATGATGGTGTTTTTCGTCACCCGTCTTTTCAGGGCATGCGTGAAGATAAAAAAGCCAAAGAGGTAGTAAGAGAAGTAGAAGTACCAACAGAAAAAATTGTTGACGACACTAGTGAAGAAAACCCACATGCACAGGCAATAAAAGCGCCAAAAGGTAAAATGCCTAAAACTTTGTTGAACCCGAAAGATGAAACGCAGGTAAGGAAAATTAAAGGTCACGAGCTTAAATTTACCAATCTGAGTAAAATTTATTGGCCCGAAGATAAAGTTAGCAAAAGAGATATGTTTAACTACTATTATCAGGTTGCTGATTACATTTTACCTTACCTGAAAGACCGCCCACAGTCGCTTAACCGCTTTCCCGGCGGAATTCATGGCAGTAGTTTTTACCAGAAAGATGTTAAAGGCAAAGCACCAGATTGGGCCGAAACTTTTCCTTATGAAACTAGTGAAGGCGAAAAAAAAGAATACCTGGTTGGAACAGATGAAGCTTCATTACTCTGGATGGCGAGTTTAGGCTGTATAGAAATGAATCCTTGGTTTAGCCGGGTGCAAAGCCCTGATAATCCTGATTACTGTGTGATTGATTTAGATCCCGATAAACATACTTTTGATCAGGTGGTTGAAGCCGCGCTGGAAACAAAAAAAGTATTAGATGCCATTAATGTTCCCAGTTTTTGTAAAACATCAGGTTCAACCGGCATGCATATTTACATTCCTTTAAATGCCAAATATAATTATGATCAAAGTCAGATGTTTGCTAAAATAGTGGTTAACCTCGTGCATGATCAAATACCCGAATATACTTCGCTCGAGCGTATGATAGCAGCCCGAAAGGGAAAAATGTACCTCGATTTCCTACAGAATAGACCGGGGGCAACCATAGCCGGACCTTATTCCTTAAGGCCAAAAATTGGTGCAACGGTATCAATGCCATTGCATTGGGATGAAGTTAAACCTGGGTTAAAAATGAAAGATTTTAATATTTTTAATGCTATCGATCGTTTGAAAGTTGAAGGCGATCTGTTTAAAGGTGTTTTGGGTAAAGGAATAGATTTAGTTAAGGCTATCGAGAAAGCAAAAAGTGTTTTTGGATAAAGCTCGCGATCTTTTCCTGCTTTCATTATATTTGGAAAAAATTAAAAAATGATAGCACACCACGTTTTATTCTGGCTAAAAGCCGATACCACCGATGAGCAGAAAGTTGCTTTCCGCAAAGGCTTACAAACATTAGAAAATATTGAAATTGTTAAAACTTTTCACATTGGCGTACCAGCACCAATTGAGCGTGCAGTTGTAGATACCACATATACATTTAGCCTTTTGCTGTTATTTGAAGACTTAGCTGCACACGATGTTTATCAGGTTCATCCATTGCATAAAGCTTTCCTGGATGAATTCAGGGTCTACTTCGAAAAGGTTGTAATTTACGACGCAGAATAAAAGAAATACCTCCGACAAAATCGGGGGTATTTTTTTATCGGTTATTTTTATAAATCTAATTTATTATTTGGAATTATTCTAAATAATAAGATATTTGTCAAATCTATCAATTAATTTGAACTGTAGAAACCATGTGTAAAACAACCGTACTTGCTCAAAACAAAAACATCACCATCGCCCAATGTAATAATTGCAAAGTTTTAAATATATGGCGCTCGGGCGTTTTAATGAACTTTTCTTTTGATCAGTTTGATGCTTTTTATGTGGCTACCAAAAAACTTGATTTCGACGATTATTTGGAGAATAGTCCCGATGGGAGGCAGGTTGTTATTTTATCAACCCCATTTCCTGATATCAGTTTAGTTTTTACAAGAGAAGAATGGCACGAATTTTTTACCAAAATAGATGAGGCGTTGTACATGAAACGGGTTTATGAAATAGTGTATTGCTAATTAACACTACGATTTTGTATGTTTGGTACTTATTAATAAGTAATTTATGATACTACAAAACTAAAGCGTTTTTGGTTACGTAAATACTTCAAACTGCAACCTTATGGAAAAAACAGCTACATTAATTAAAAGAGGATCGCTTAACGTAAATCAGTTAGATAACATTAAAATTGGAGATTTATTATATGATGAATATGGTAAATCAGGCAAAGTGTGTGAAATCGAAAAAGTAAACCGCCATGGTGAATTTCACTATTACTTTAAATTATTTAAATCGGGCACCATCTTAATTATTCTCTAGTTTCTTTCTTGCCTTAACCAATTGGTTGTGTTGTTTACGAGGATATATCTTGTAACCATTGGCTTGGTATTGCTCATCAGTTACTTTGTTCTGGCGTAAAATCATCAACGATGGACGATATAAAACATTGCCTACTTTGTAAAAACAAAAAGCTCCAGATCTGCTGATCTGGAGCTTTTTGTTTAACCTATTCTTGTAATTAGAATTTATAAGATAATGTCGTTACAAACTGGCGTGGAGCAATAGGGTTTACGCTGTAGTTTTCGTGAACGAAATAGTTTAGCTCATTAGTGATGTTTGAAATCTTAGCCAATAACGAAATTTTTTTCCAATTATAGCCAGCAGATAGGTCAAATGTGGTGAATGCGCTTAACGGAATTAATCTACTATAAGTTTGGACTTTAGTGTCGTTATAACCACCATTACGTGCTCCTGTATAGTAAGCAGAGGCACCAAGCTTTAAGCCTTTAATACTTCCTTCCTGGAAGGTATAAAATAAGGTACCATTGGCTGTGTTTTTTGTAGAACCGACCAATCGTTGTCCTTCTATAATACCACCTACGATAACATCTCTAGTTGCATTAGGATTGGCTTGAGTTGGTGCCGCGACTTTCAAAACTGTTCTGTCACGGGTTTCTGTATAACGGATAAAGTTGTAGCTATAACCCGCAATAAAGTTTAGGCCCTTTACAATTGTACCTGTAATATCAAGTTCTAAACCATCACTTAACGATTTCCCATTAAGCTCTTTAATATTCGCATCACCATTTGGTGCTCCTTGAGCATTGATAAGCGCTTGTTGGGCAAATTTATCGTTCGCAATTCTGTACCAGGTCAAGTTAACCGATAATCTGCCTTTAAATAAATCGTTTTTAACGCCGGCTTCATATTGTTGTAAAGTTGATGGGTCTAATGGCGCTAAATTTATATCGGTTCCGGTATTCTGAACAAAATTGCTTGAATAACTAGCATAAACCGATGTTGTTTTTACCGGTTGGTAGATCAATCCAAATTTCGGTGTGAATGCACTTTCTACCTTTGATTTATCTAAGCTGTTAACACTTAAGGTTTGTACACCTGTGGCTAGGTTTGTAGTAACTGTTCGAGGTGTTTTCTGGAAAGTATAGCGAATTCCAGCGAGTACTTTAAATTTATCAGTAATAGAAACTAAATCCTGAATAAAAGTACCCATGCGGTATAATGGTGCAAAAACTTCAGAAACTACGTTCACATTCGGTTCAATACCCGATCCAAAATAAGTTGATGGATCAAGCAGATTTACAGTGCCGTAATTAAAAGTGGTCGCGTTATTATTGCCATAAGTAAATCCACCACTTGTGGTACGCGATTGGTCCGCATCAGCACCAACCAATAAGGTGTGGCTTATGCTTCCGGTTTTAAAATAACCATTTAAGTTAATCTGTTCATTATATGTAAATTCTCTTGTTTTAGAGCGGGTTACATTACGTAAAGCTAAACCATAAGGAAGTGGAGTTGCTATTTTGGTATCTGCAAACGGACGTTCTGCACTGAAATAGTTACGGTTATAAGACTGTAGATTAGCCAATACATTCAATTTCCAGTTATCGTTAAATTTATGGTTTACACTTAATTGAGAGGTTGCGGTATTGGTTTTATTGTAAGCCCAGGGTGCATTTACAAAAGCTTTACGTCCGATGTCAGCTATCTGGTTTTCAACGGTACCCACACCAAAATCTGGTGTCATGTTGCTTTTCAAATAATCTCCTTGTAATAAGATATCTGTTTTCTCGCCAATTTTATAAAGCACAGATGGATTTACATAAATTCTATTAGAAGTTACACCGTTTCTAAAACTTGCAGCATCTTCGTAGGTTCCAATTAAACGGAAAGCAAGGTTCTTTGTAACCGGACCATAAATGTCGGCTGTTGGTTTGTACATACCATAACTGCCTGTACGCATTGATACTTCGCCACCATTTTCAAATTTAGGCTTCTTCGTAACCAGATTTACTACAGCTCCACCGCTTACACCGCCATAAAGTAATGCAGCACTTCCTTTTAAAATCTCAACCGATTCTAAAGTACTAGTTTCGGGCATACCACCACCGGTAGCACGTGATCCATTTTTGAAAACATTGTTGGCACCTAAATTATAACCACGGGCAAAAAAGGTTTCGCCACTTACCGAACCACGATTTTCAGCAAAAGCTACGCCGTTTACATTTTTCAGTACATCGCTTAAGCGATTAGCTTGTTGGTCAGTAATTACCTGATTTCCAATTATTTGTACAGCCTGTGGAAGATCCATAGGGGCAATGGCAATTTTACCTAAGTTAGCTGGCTTTCTATTTGGCGTTTTGTAACCGTTAATGGCTACTTCATCCAATTGCGATGAAGATTCTGCTATGGTAAAATCAGCAGTTACAGTTTCACCGGCTAATATAGTAACAGATTTTTCCTGGGCAGAAACACCAATAGCAGTTGTTTTGATCGTATAAGTGCCGGGAGTTACATTTTTAATGGTGAAATTACCTTTCTCATCAGTTTGTGTAGTTTTACCAGCATTTTTTAAACCAACACTTACATAGCCTGCAGGATTGCCATCGCTAGTTTTAATTGAACCTGAAACAGATCCGTTTTTGCTTTGTGCCATTGTATTCCCTGCTAAAAACAGAAAAAAGGCTATAAAATTTAAAAGAAAAGTAAATTTTTTATTCATCTTTATTTAGATTAATTCTTAGTGGCGCAAAGGAACCATTTTTGAAGCGGATTAGCAAATTATTTTTATTTGTTCTAAATAAGATTAATTTTTAGTCACCTGTTAGAAATACTTAAGCTTTTCTTATGCGTATATTAGGTTGTATTAATTCGAATTATGCCAAATAGCGAAGATCATTTCTATTCCAATCTGCTCATTCATAAATTGCCATTACATCAATTATTGATTCAAAATAAATTATTTGAAAAAGTGATTGCGAGCTGGTGTGTAATCATCACGGATATCAAGCGTTCAACAGCGGCTGTGAATTCAGGTTTACACGAAAATGTTAACCTCATTGCTACGGGAAGTATTGTTGCCGTGCTCAATATTGCATTTAAAGCAAATATTTCGGTACCATTCTTCTTTGGTGGCGATGGAGCCACTTTTATTGTTCCACCAAGTATTGTAGATGATGTGATGAAGTCGTTATTGAAATACAAGGACAATACTTTACAGAATTTTAACCTTGATTTAAGGACTGGGGTTATGCCAGTTGAAGAAATTTATAAAAAAGGCCATACGCTTAATATTTGCAGATTTAGTAGCGCTGAAACATTTTCTATCCCCATTGTTTTGGGTGATGGTCTGGCTTACGCCGAACAAATTATCAAGGGAGAGAATTATCTGTTAGCCGGCCATGATACTGCAAGTGATGAAATCGATTTAAGTGGCATGCAATGCCGTTGGGATAAGATAGAACCACCCGAAAACAGTGATGAGGTGGTTACATTAATCGTTATAGCTTCAGAAATAGAACAACAGGCAATAGCATTCAGCAAAGTGATCCATCACCTCGATCAAATTTATGGAACACCCGAAAAGCGTCAGCCGATTTCAGTTTCTAAGTTGATTTTCAAAACAAGCTTTAACAGTTTAGGAAAAGAGATGAAACACCGAATTGGAAAAATTAAACTTTTTGAACTGATCAGATCATGGCTCATCAACATTTATGGCTATATCTATTTCCGAACAGAGCGTGGTAAAAAATACCTGAAACAGCTTGTAGAAATGTCTGATACGCTGGTGATAGATGGTAGAATAAATACGGTAATTACCGGAACTGCACAGCAGCGGTTAATGTTGCAGAAAGCGCTTAATCAGCTCGAAAAAAATAATGAAATTTTATATGCCCTTTACGTTAGCGGCGAATCGATCATGTCTTGCTATGTTAGAGATCTGGAGGATGATCATATTCATTTTGTTGATGGAGCAGATGGGGGATATACTCAGGCCGCGGGAATACTTAAACAGAAAATACGCGATAAATTAAATGCCAGATGTAAAAGGTAAATAATAACCAAACTTTTGTAAAGGCCACTTGTATGATTATTAGTATAATTTGATTTATCATAAATATCAGCATAGTCGGGTTTTAATTTTTAATTATAAATGGAAAATTATTCAAGGGTTTTAAGTAATAATCAACTTTTAGAGGTTCTTTCCTTATCAAAAGATGCAACAGCAATATACACATCCGAGCATATTGTAATCGAAATGGCTAATGATGCCATGATTGCTTTTTGGGGAAAAGACCGATCTATTATTGGTAAACCTTTAGAAGATGCTGTGCCAGAGTTGAAGGGCCAGCCTTTTATCAATATGCTGAAAAATGTATTGCTAACGGGCATTACAGATAAAGGAAATGCCATTCCGGCCGAAACCCTAAGGGACGGGAGGTTACAAACAGCTTATTATGCTTACGAATATCGCGCCATTAAGAATGAAGCCGGGATGCCTTATTGTATTCTTCATACCGCAAGTGATGTTACTGATATGGTTAATGCGAAAAAGGCCATTAAAGAAACTGAACTGCAACGGGAGGCACTAGACCAGGAACAGATGCTAATCAGTATAAAGGAAGAGCGGCAAAAGAATGATTTCATCAGTATGGTAAGCCACGAGTTAAAAACGCCTTTAACCTCTATTAGTGCTTATGTTCAATTGATGCAGAGTAGGAGTTTAGCAGACCTTTTTGTCGTAAATACTTTAGATAAAGTTCAAAAACAGATCCGGAAAATGAGTTCTATGATCACTTCTTTTTTAAATGTATCACGTCTAGAATCAGGAGAAATACATTTGACCCTATCTCATTTTGATCTTGATAAGCTAATTTGTGATATTGTAGAAGACCTAAGGTTGATTCATCCCAATAATCAGATCAATTTTATAGAGGGAGAGCCTAAATTAATATATGCAGATAAAGATAAAATTGGCTCTGTAATTTCAAATTTGATTAGCAATGCCGTAAAATATTCAGATCAGGGCAGTACTGTTTTTGTTCAATCAGAAGCCTTGGAAAATGAAGTACATGTTTCTGTAAGAGATAATGGCATTGGTATTGAGGCTCATGATCTGGAAAAGCTTTTTGATCGGTTTTATCGCGTAGAAAACCAGCAAACTAAAACAATTTCAGGTTTTGGGATCGGTTTATACCTCAGTGCAGAGATTATAAACTTACATCAGGGTAAAATTTGGGCAGAAAGTAATTATGGCGCTGGTTCTACATTTCATTTTTCGCTCCCTGTAAACCGTTAATTTCAGATTGGATCAATGCCGGACCATTTTTTCGAATCGTCATCCTCAATAGCTTTGAGGATGACGATCGCTTTTTTTAACTTAAAATTTCATCAATCAGTTTTACTTCAGTATCACTAAATTTTATATTATCAAGAGCTTTAATTGAATCCGTTATCTGCTCTGGTTTACTGGCACCTATCAATACTGTGGTAATTCTCTCGTCTTTCAGTATCCAAGATAAAGCCATATGTGCTAATTTTTGTCCACGCGATTTGGCAACATCATTTAGTTTGGCAATCACTGCCAATTTCTCTGGCGTAATATTGCTTTCTTTCAGGAAAATACCACTGGTGGCAATTCTCGAATCGGAAGGAATGCCATGTAAATATTTATCGGTAAGTAAACCTTGTGCCAATGGCGAAAACGGAATACAGCCCACACCATTTTGCTCCAAAACATTAAGTAAACCATTTTCTACCCAACGTTCAAACATCGAATATTTAGGCTGGTGGATTAAACATGGCGTACCGTTATCTTTTAAAATTTTGATGGCTTTTGCGGCTTCTTCTGCCTTATAATTCGAAATACCTACATACAAAGCTTTTCCCTGTTGAACCAGGAGACTTAAGGCGCCCATGGTTTCTTCAATCGGAGTTTCAGGATCTGGACGGTGGTGGTAAAAAATATCAACGTAATCCAGCTTCATACGTTTTAAGCTCTGGTCTAAACTAGAAACCAGGTATTTTTTCGAACCCCAATCGCCATAAGGGCCATCCCACATGGTATATCCGGCTTTGCTGGAAATAATCATTTCATCACGATAGCCCCTAAAATCTTCATGGAGAATTTTTCCGAAAACTTCTTCAGCCGAGCCTGGAGGCGGGCCATAATTATTTGCTAAATCGAAGTGGGTAATTCCATTGTTAAAAGCAGTGTAGATTAGGTTTTTGCTGTTTTCAAAAACGTTTACATGTCCGAAATTATGCCATAAACCCAACGATATTGCAGGCAGTTTTATGCCACTGTTCCCGCAACGGCGATATAGCATTTTGTCGTAACGATCTGTTGAAATGATTTGATTCATATTTGGGATTTGATTGCCACAATAATAATCAGTTTTACTGGATTTTAGTTGATATTAGGTTAATATATCTTCAAATAGGTGAAAATGCTGAAAGTTCAATTTAGCTGAATAGTAATCGTTATACCAACCCGTTTCTACACCTTGTATTTAGCTCATCTTTTTAAAATGATCCTGGAATAAATCCGATGGTTATCGGATCAGGAAGATGATGAAAATAAACAAATATTTTTAATCGTTCTACATTTTGTTGTCACCGATTCTACAAATCGTATCATTGCTCGTGTTTAATTAAATTATTCTTTAATATATGCATTTTAGATTATTCTAAATCGTTTTATTTGTAAAGTTAAGTCATATACTTATATTTAAAAACTTAATTGAAAATCTAAACCAAATATCCCATTTTATGAAATTACAATCATTAACGAAACTCGGTATGCTAGCTGTAATTGGCTTTGCATCTTGTCAATCCGGAACCAAAAAATCTTCATCAGCTGATAGTTTAAAAAGCGACTCGACAGCCGTCGTAAAACTTGTTGCCGATTCTTTTAAAAAGGAAATTGATGGTAAACAAACAGCGTTGTACACCTTAAAAAATAAGAACAATGCCGAAGCTATTTTTACCAATTATGGTGGTCGCCTGGTTAGCTTATTGGTACCAAATAAAGAGGGTAGGTTAGTTGATGTGGTAGTGGGTTTTAAAAGTATTAATGATTATGAAAAATCAACCGAGCCCTACTTTGGTGCAACGATTGGCCGATATGGCAACCGCATAGCAAAGGGTAAATTTACGCTTGAAGGTAAAACCTATTCGCTGTTTACCAATAACGGACAAAATACCCTTCATGGTGGAAAAAAAGGCTATCAATATGTAGTTTGGGACGCAATTCAGCCAAGTGCCAATACCTTAGTACTTCATTACCTATCAAAAGATGGTGATGAAAATTTTCCAGGCAATTTAGATGTTAAAGTAACTTATACCTTAACGGATGATAATGAACTGAAAATGGACTACGAGGCTAAAACCGATAAAACCACTATCGTAAATTTAACAAACCACGCATTCTTTAATTTAAATGGCGATGGAAGCGGTGAGATTTTGAACCACGAGGTGCAGATTTATGCAGATGATTACACGCCTGTTGATTCTACCTTGATCCCGACAGGAAAAATTGAAAAGGTTAAGGGAACGCCGTTCGATTTTACCAAAGCAACTACTATTGGTGCGCGTATAAACGATAAAAATGAACAGTTAACCTTTGGGAAGGGTTATGATCACAACTACGTGCTAAATAAAACCAAAGCTATGGGTATGTTCCACGCGGCTACGGTTAAAGGAGATAAGTCGGGTATAGTGATGGATATTTATACGCAGGAGCCAGGCTTACAATTTTATAGCGGCAACTTTATGCAAAGTAAAAATACCTTTAAAACTGGTGCTAAAGATGATTTTAGAACGGCAATTGCATTGGAAACACAGCATTTTCCAGATTCACCAAATCAACCCGCTTTTCCATCAACAGTTTTAAAGCCTGGGCAGGTATATAAAACAAGCTCTGTATATAAATTTACCAAATAATCGTCTGGTGATCTCCCAAAAATGACAAAATAAAAACGGCCTGTAGAAATGCAGGTCGTTTTTATTAGAAAAGTTCTTGTAAAACCGGATCGGTATAGTCTTCTATAAAAGCAATAATGTTGTTATAAGCTGCAAATTCTTCTTTCGTATGCATAGTTGTTAGCACAATACATCTCATCCCGGCATTCTCTGCTGCTTCAACACCTTTTGGTGCATCTTCAAAAACTATGCAATGGCCGGCAGCAATGCCTAAAATTTCAGCCCCTTTGGTAAAAGTTTCCGGATCGGGTTTACTATTTACCACATCTTCTGCACTTACGATGGCTTTAAAATAGGAACGGATATTTAAATTATCGAGTACAAAATTAATATTGAAGGGAATAGCTGCCGATCCAATAGCCATTTGAACGCCTGATCGTTTTGCTTTTTCTAAGAAGTCGCCTAAACCTGCTATTAATGTTAAATGTTTTTTATAAGCAGCTTGATATCTATGCTCTTTTTCGATTGAAATCTGATCAATCTGTTCCTGAGAGAAATGACCAATACCAAAAACACGCTCTAACAGGTCTTGGTTTTTACCATACATCTGTTTTTTAACCGCATCGAAGCTAATACTTGCTCCTAAATCTTTTGTAAGTATGTTATGCCAGGCATGATTGTGGAAAGCCATATCGTTAATCATGGTTCCGTTAAGATCGAAAAGAAAAGCTTTGGGTTTATTATTCGTCATGGCGACAAAATTATCAGATTTTTTTATGATTAAGTTAAAATATCTATCAAAGCGAAAATTTAACGAATAATTTATTCCTCAAAGTGGTGCCAAAAATAGATAGCCTGAAAAATAAATTTTCCACAACAGTAATTTTTTGGTTGTTATACGCGTTTTCATATTTGGAAATCCGGTATTCAAGCAATAGCTTGCATCGTTTTAAAACCCCCAGATAAATATTATGACTGCTGTCCATCATGAAAGTGATCCTCTTATTAAGTATTTAAATGAGCTGCAGCCATTAAGAAAAGAAATAATTGAGCGGATAAAAACAGAAACATTCAAAATCATTGTGCGTAAGAATGAGGTTTTGCCTAACCTTAGTGATATTAATGGCGATTGTTTATTTTTTATTGTTAAAGGCTTAGTGCGGGCTTTTGTAATAGATGAAGGAAAAGATATTACCGCCTGGTTAACAGACGAAAATCATCTTATTGGTAGTATTCGAAATCCGGGAACGCTTATCCCAACTTATCAGGAACAATATCAGGCACTGGAAGATTCTGAATTACTTATACTGCCATATCGTTTAATTGACGACATATACGCACAGTTTCCTGAAACCAACATATTGGCCAGAAAATTATTGGCCATACATTATCATATGTCGCAAGAGCGATCTATTTTATCACGAATCCCCTCAGCAGAAATAAGGTACAAGCAGTTTAAAATCGGGTATCCTACTATCAAGTCTAGGGTTCCTCTAAAATTTTTGGCCAGCTACCTGGGGATGAGAATAGAAACTTTAAGCAGGATCAGGAAGAAAGAAAAGGAAAAAGAATAGGGTTAATTTGCTTTCTTTTTGAAGTAAAAATAGCAAAGCGGGAAAAGGCAGATTAAGCCTAACAGAAAACCACCAACTGTATCGGTAAACCAATGTGCACCCAAGTAAATTCTGGATGGGGCAATGGTGATCATCAAAAATGCTGATAAATAAGTTACTATATTTCTAGTTAACTTCGGCACCCCTTTTAAAGTATTTATCAAAATAATTAAGAAGCCAAAAAAGAGGGTATAAGAAAGTACATGCCCGCTGGGATAGCTCTGAAACCGGTTTACTTCCACCAGTCGCACATAAAATGCAGTAGGGCGTGGGCGGTTAATCACATTTTTTATACCCAGGATAATTAATCCAGACAATAGCACTGTCGAAATGAATAGGCCTTCGCGTTTATACTTTTGTTGATAAAATATGTTTGCTACCACCACTACCGAAAGTAATGAATAAGGGAGTTCTCCAAAAAAACTGATGGCCAGCATCAATTTATCTAACCAATCTGCATGATATTGCTGAATGAACAACGAAGTTTTAATGTCAAAATCAAGTATAGGATGATGCGCAATGAAAAAACTTAAACAAGTGAATGCAGCAATCAGTAAAATAAGTATAAAAATTAGTGTATTTCGTTTTAAAAGCATAGGTATAGATTGATCAAAAACCAAAACTATGGTTTTTATGTCAATAGATGCAAAATTTTCAGCTTTTTAGAAATGGATTGATTTGAAATCAAAATCTATGAAAGTCTAAATTTAAGTATAAGAAAAACTACAAGGCCAAAAATATTCATCAAGGAAATAAAACGATTCATCAAGGAAATATGCCTATCTGTATAATCCGCTATGATATGTTGAAATGATTTTCAATCTTCGAATCAGATAATAAGGATATCTATGCTTACGAGGTCGGCAGGATTAATTTCCTGCCGACTGAAGGAGCACTCCTTTCGACAATTTACTCACAAATTATACGTTTTGTATTAACGCTCCAGCCGAAGCTCTCCTCCTTTAAATAAGGAGGTGCTTAGGTTGATCAATATCACCCCTTTCTGTCGCCAATTTTTTAAACAATTTATATCTATTATTGGTTTTCTTTGGTATGGAGCCTAAGCCATATAAAGATGAGGATATTAAAGTGCCCCGCTTTGAAGAAAGTGCTGGTTTTTACACCACAGCACAGCGGAGTAAGAACATGTCTAAAATTAAGGCGAAAAATAGCCTGGCAGAGTTGAAACTACGCAAGGCGCTTTGGAGCAAACATGTTAGGTTCAGAATCCACCCTAAAAATTTTCCTGGCAAACCCGATCTGGTTATCAATAAGTACAGGCTTGCCATATTTGTAGACGGCGATTTTTGGCATGGTTACAAATGGGATGAAAAAAAATCAGCTTTAAAAACAAATTCGGGTTTTTGGATCCCGAAGATTGAACGAAATATGCAACGTGATAAACATATTAACCAATTGCTACATGCTCAGGGTTATACCGTAATGCGGTTTTGGGAACACGAGGTACAGGAAAGTTTAACAGCATGTGTTAATCAGGTTTTACTTTATATTGAGGCAGCTAAAGCGGCAATCATTCCGCAGTTTGATGATTAGGCTGTTTATTTTACGGTAATCTGCTTCGGATCGGTAACTAAAATCTGTTTTTTGCCTTTATAATCAGATATAATTCCAGTAACACAGATTTTATTTCCCATAAACATGCTCGAAGGTTCTGAAGAAAATTTACGCTCATCTTCTTTATTGATGACTATAGTGATCAGCTCTTTTGGATAGGCACCACCTAAATTAATTAAAGTTAACTTGTCTAAAGACTTTGCACTATACACCGAATCGCAAATAGTTACATTTTTACCGATATTTTGAGCGGCATCTTTGGCTAAGACCAGCGTTTGACTCTTTGTATATAATGTCGAGGCAATTAGCAACAACAGGAGGGGTAATTTTTTCATAGATAGGATGATTTAAATGAAAATTTAATAACGCAAAAAGCATTAGTTTAGCCTTTCAAAGTTAAGCTGAATTTGATGGAAATCAATAACTAAAACCAAACAAGCACAAATATTACATGAATTAGATTTTATGTTAACATTAAAAATATCTAAATTGTAAGTAAATATTGCTGGCCAAATATTTCTTCGCGTTGATATGAAAGTAGATTACATTGCGTTATCTGTCCCCGTGTTTTTTATTCTGATCGGAATAGAATTGGCTTATAATTTTTATAAAAAACTAAATTATTATCGGCTTAATGATAGTATTGCCAATTTAAGTCAGGGTATAGGGCAGCAGCTCACCGGGATTTTTATGAAAACCGCATTGTTTTTTGGTTACAAATATATTTTTGAGCACTGGCGTTTATTTGAATTGCCCAAAACAATATGGGTTTGGATACTGCTATTTATTAGCGTCGATTTTTTCTATTATTGGTTTCATCGGATGAGCCACGAAGTAAATGCTTTATGGGCAGCACATATTGTACATCACCAATCAGAAGAATATAATTTAACCGTGGCTTTGCGGCAAAGCTGGTTTCAGGGCTGGTTTAGCTGGTTATTTTACCTGCCATTAGCATTTATTGGTTTTGATCCGATTATG
Organism: Pedobacter sp. 22163; assembly: GCF_052045595.1. Lineage (NCBI taxonomy): Bacteria > Pseudomonadati > Bacteroidota > Sphingobacteriia > Sphingobacteriales > Sphingobacteriaceae > Pedobacter > Pedobacter sp. 22163. The sequence continues at coordinate 262,343 of NZ_JBQEPM010000003.1, forward strand.
TTTTTAACATTAAGTTCTTTCAATACCTTGTATCAGTTTTGGATTCATACCAGAGCCATTAAAAGCATGGGCTTTTTAGAGTATATTTTAAATACACCTTCACATCACCGGGTACACCACGGCTCTAATCCTAAATATCTTGATAAAAACCACGCAGGTACATTGATTATCTGGGACCGCTTTTTTGGTACTTTTCAGAGAGAAGAAGAAGAGGTTTATTATGGTATCACTAAACCTTTAGCCAGCTGGAATCCCGTTTGGGCTAATCTTCATTATTGGGATGATCTGGTTAAAACAGCAAAATTATCACCTAAATTCAGTGATAAAATTAGAGTTTTTCTTGAACCACCTGGCTGGTTTCCTGCACACCTGGGCGGATTTCAACATGCGCCGGAGATAAATGTAGAAACCTATAAAAAGTATAATCCAGCATATCAATCAAAGTTGACAGGTTACGTTCTGATTCAGTTTTTAGTTGCTTTAACTGCAGGTTCTGCAATATTGTTTTCTTATCATAAAATGGAAACCATTGCTTTGGTATCAGGGGCAGTTTTTACTATATTCACATTAATTACCTGTGGTGCGTTATTAGAACAAAAGGCATGGCAAATTAGGTTCGAATATTTTAGACTGCTATTTGGTGTTTTGTTGGTTTTATTTTTGAAATTTCCGATAGGATATCAAGTAATTTTTGTGGCTATCCAGTTAATATCCGTAATTTGGTTTTTTAATTTGCAAAAGGCAAATCCTAATCCTGATGAAGACTAAGCTATTTTCATTTATATTTTTTCTTGTATTTGTAATTCAGCTATATGCCGAATATGCCAATAATATTGAGCTCCGAAATTTCTCTAAGCCGTTAATTGTGGTGGTGCTTTTGGTATGGCTTTATCTCAGCACAAACTTGAAAGGGCGTTTCCATAAGAGAATTTTCATCGGATTAATTTTTGCCTGGGCTGGTGATATTTTGCTGATGTTTCAAAGCGGTAAACCAAGTTTTTTTATATACGGATTAATCGCCTTTGTGGTCTGCCATATTTTTTACATCAGGGCATTTACACTCGATCACAGATCAAATCCTAACCATAAAACGCCTTATTTTTTGTGGGCTGTAGGCGCATTTGCTATTTTTTGTTCAGGTCTGTTTTTCTACCTGCAGCCAAAACTGGGCGCAATGCAGTTCCCCGTTTTAATGTATGCCATTATTATCACGGTTATGGCTATTATGGCTGTTAACCGATATGGAAAAGTGAATATTTTCAGCTTTAAACTCATCCTATATGGGGCGCTGTTTTTCTTATTGTCAGACAGTGTGCTGGCTGTAAATAAATTTGCTCAGCCCATTCCACAAAGTGGTGCTTTAATTATGGCAACCTACATGATTGCACAGTATTTAATTGTTTATGGAACAATTTCGCGGCAGCTAGTGGTTACAAGAACTGAAATATAACAGATCTATGTAAGCCATTTAATCTTTGAAGTTTTAGAAAAGTAGGTTTCTCTGGTAATTGGTTGCAGTAGTCCTGCTCTCGTTCCAACCTTTTTAGCTGCGTTAAAAAAGTAAGTTACTGGAAAGTAAAAAGGATTTCCACATGATCAGGTTTATAGAACTTTACAGAGTTGAAACAAGCAAAATATAAACTGGTGTTAGCGGTTGACCCTAAACCCTAAACCCTAAACCCTAAACCCTAAACCTTGCTACCTTCCACCTTTCTTTTCCTTGTCTAAAACCGTAAAAGTTTGCACCAGCCTTTCTCCGTTTTCATCAACAAGGGTTAAAGTATGTTTACCAGGCGGTGGACTAATGGCCAGTTGATGAAAATTTGTAGTAGTGCTAATATATTCATTGTCAATATGCCAATATATTTTAGAACCTGAATTTCTGTGGGCTGCATTAATCACAATTTTGCCTCTTGTTCCATCCAGTTCTAAAGGAATGTAAACTATAGCATTGTTTTTCGGATAAATTACTTCCATTACGCTATTTCCACCTGAAAGGTCGCAGCCATCTTTAAAAGGAGGGAGCGATTTATAGTCGCTATTTTTTATTTTGTAATAATACTCCATTGCTGGTGGTAGAATAAACCAGCTTTTGTGTTGCATATGGGGTATGCTTTCACATTGGTCGGTAACCCTAAATGTGCCTGTTCTGTCCAAATGAACCAATTTATGGAAAGGGCAGACGGCAGTTTTCTCTCCTGCAACCGGCACTAATTCTTCTGTTACATTTGTACAGTATTCTCCAGCTTTATACCCGCTCTGCTTGCATATTTTTATCTTTTTAAGTTTGGTGGCTGGTGTTTCGAACCATTTTCCATTGGGCAGTAACCTAAAAATATCAAATAGAACTGGGGCAGCTGCTTCAATCCCTACCAGGCCAGGTCTTCCTTCTCCATCGGCATTGCCCACCCAAACACAAACTACATAATTTGGTGTTAAACCAACAGCCCAGGCATCGCGAAAACCGAAACTCGTTCCTGTTTTCCAGGCAACTCTTTGCGATGAGGAAAATTGCTCCCATAAACCTTCATCACCTGGTCGCATTACTTCTTCCATTGCATTAAATGTAGCCCAAATCGAGCCGTGGTCTAAAAAGGAGGTGCGCTGATAATCTTTTTCATCTTTATTTTCGTTATTGAAATAGCTTGCAGGTTTATAATCTTCAGGGTTATACAAACCTTTATAGGTATTGAAATGGTTCAATGTGCGCACCATGCCCATGTAGGTGTTGGCGAGGTCCCACATGGTAACTTCGCTGCCGCCTAAAATTAACGACAAGCCATAGTGATCAGCTGGTTGGTTAAGTGTTCCAATTCCAATTTTTTTTAGTTTATCGTAAAAACGTTCGTATTTGTATTGCTGCAGCATTTTCACCGCAGGGATGTTTAGGGAGCGGCTCAGCGCTTTATCTGCAGCAATGGCACCATCATAGCCCAAATCATAATTTTGTGGTGAATAACCCGCTATTTGAGTTGGGATATCGGGGACTAACGTGTGTGGTAATATAAAGCCATCATTCATCATACTGGCATAAAGCAGGGGTTTTAAGGTACTGCCAGGACTTCGTGGTGCTTTAATCATATCTACGTGGCTTTGCAGGCCGGCATTTTCTGGCTGATAGATATTGCCTACATAACTCACTACCTGCCCAGTTTTGGCATTGAGTACCAGCGCTGAAATATTGTTGATGTCGTTTGCCCGGTAACGGTTGTTGTACCGTTTTAATATGGCGTTAACCTTTAGTTGGATATTTTCATCCAGCGTAGATGTAATTCGAGTGGAGGGGATTTTAAGACTTGCTCGTTCTACTTTAAAACGGTTCAACAGGTGCGGCGCATTTTGGGGTAAGGGCATAGGCTTGCCTGGAACGGGTTCTAGCTTAGCTAAATTAGCCGTTGCCTGATCGATGTATTTTAGTTTAGCCAGCTTATCTAATAAATCATTTCTTTTTTTAATTAATTTCGCCGAGTTTTTACCCGGATGAACCAAAGAAGGACTATTGGGCAATACGGCCAATGTTGCCATTTCACCCCATGAAAGGGTTTTTGCATTGCGACCATAATAGCGCCAACTTGCCGCTTCTAAACCCACAACATTACTGCCGAATGGCGCATTGGCAGCGTATAGGGCTATAATTTCCTCTTTTGAATATTTTATTTCTAAGCGAAAAGCTAAAATTACTTCCAATAATTTCTGCCAAATCGTTCGGTCTTGTTTTCGCGATAAACGAATTACCTGCATGCTTAATGTACTACCGCCACTAACCACACTTTTAGCCTTCCAATTCTGACGCATGGCCCTGCTCATGGCCAAAAAATCAATGCCAAAGTGATTATAGAACCGCTTATCTTCGAAAGCAATGATACAATCTTTAAATTTTACGGGAACACTATCTGCAACAGGGAACCGCCATTGTCCATCGCTGGCAATTGCTGCACTTAATAAATTGCCATTGCTGGCCTCAATTACAAACGATGTGGGGGTTTTAAACAGTTTCGATGGTAACGAAAAAAGAAAAGCCAAAAGCAGGACAAAGCAGATGAGATCGGAAATGAGGAAAGCTTTTGGGATTTTGTTCATTTAATTTTTAAAAATAAATTTCGGTCCGCGGAGACATGGGCCGAGTCTCTTTTTTTAGTATTGTGCGCCGTGTTTCGTGCATCCACGAATCAATTCGAGAGTGAAATAACGTGCTATAAAATTATTTATCAAGCGCCTTATTTAATATCGTTTCAAAAACTGGCTGAAAATGGATTAAAACTTTATCGTTTATTAGTTTGTAATTCTCTTTATCGAAAACCACATCATCGAATTTGTGATTTTTATAACTAGGTGCTAGGACAACTTTAAAATCATTGCTTCCTTTTAAATACTTGATTAGTGAAAAATTATAAAACAACATCGGTCGTTTATCATACATACTCAATGTTGCAATGCCAAAATCGTGATCGAATCCATCAAACATTTGCATCGGATCTGTTAAGGTGTAAGCATTTTTTTTTCTAATAATTATAATTTGATCCAGGTTGTTTTTAATACAGAAGTCTTCAGCATAGGCAACCATTTTTTTGTATTTATGTCGCTCAGAAAAATATTCAAGTTCTTTAAAATCAAAGTTTTCTAATTCCTTATTTTCAATGTTTTTTTTATTTAAGTAAGTAGTTAAATAAGTTAATAGATTAAAATTTAAGTTGTTTTCTGCAAGTACTTTTGGATTAAATGCTCCTTTAAGGTAAACATAACCCATCTGGTAGTTAGTGTCGGATACGATTCCGGTTTTTTGTGCAATTGAACACAACGGAATAAGAAAAATTAAAATTGTAAATATAATTTTCATTTTGGATGGTTTCTGTTTTAACTACATTGTATTTTCTAAGTATATTCTTCATTCGCCTTGTTTCGTGTCACCACGAAACAATCCATTAATAAGTTTTTGTTAAAATTCTATTCTTAAATCTTTTAAGAATGAATAATTAATTTCATTGTTCTCGTAAAAAGAAGCTGATGAATATAAGTAATCCTGAGGTTCATTTGCTAATTGCCAGTGTTCTGTACAGGGATTGTTGTGTAAATAATCTAGTTTTTGATAAGCAACTTCTGGAGAATATAGATGTATTGCCACTGGATCTCTCTGCCAAAATTCATAATTTTTATTAGCCGCATTTGTATAATAATTCATCAGCTCATTTCGATTCAATAATTTTTTGAACTCATGTGCTGTATATTTTAAAAATGAGCCTTGTGCTGTTCCTTTTCCATTTAATTCTTTTATTCGCCAAATTGTGTGAATATGATTAGGCATAATTACAAACGCAAAAACATCGATCTTCTTTAACCTGTTTAGGTATTCAAATGAATTTAATATTACTTCTTTAAATTCTACCTTTTGCAAAAGTTTTTGCCAATTGTTTATAGTTGCCGTCCAAAAATAAATTTGACCTATTTCAATATAACTCTTTCTTTTTTGTTCGAATAGATCATCAATTGTTGTTTAAATTTCGGTCCGTGGAGACACGGACCGAGGCTTGGATTTTTATTTTACGCTGTGGTTCATGCTTCTTTTATGCCGTGGTTCGTGTCTCCACGAACCACAAATTATGCTACTTTACCACCTGCACCCACTTACCTGCTTCAGTTGCCGAAATATCATTATTGTACATTGCTTCACATTGAACAGCTGATAAGTAATATTTACCTAGATAAGAGGCATTAAGTAATACCTTGTAAACTAAACTTTCGCCTTCCCTTACATTAAAATAGGTGAAAACGCGGTCATCTCTGATATCCTGATAGGTAAAAGGAGATGAGGCTAAAATGCTTTGATTATCGTTAACGCGGGTATTGATGATTTCCCAGCCTGAAGGGAAAATCTGTGTTAGCGCCATTTGTTCGTAATAACCCATTCTGCCAGGATTTTTTACGGTTACCTCCGCATAAAAATCTGTTCCCTGTTTTAAGGTAGTCGGATCCAGTACTTTACCATTTAAACGTTTATAGATCACGTTCATATCCAATACCTCTGGTCGGTTTGGCAAGAAATTGTTCTGACCAGCAATTGGTTGTCCTTCTAAAACCAAGCGAACAAACAACACGTTATTGCCATTATTGGTAATAGAAGCCGTATTTCCTTTAAAGGTTACAGGCGTACTGTTAATGTATTGATTTGAACTTACAGGGGCCGATTTTCCGTCTAGTACATACTGATATTGCAGTTTATTTGCCGATTGGTTTGAACCACAGAATTTTGCAATAGCCAACAAACTATAAGCGGTTGTTTGTGTGCTGTACCAGGTGTTTTCGCCAAGTTTAGCAGCTAAAGGTTGTAGTAAACCTGCAGCTTTTGCTTTCTGACCGAGTAGGGTTAGGGTTTCTAAAATCATGGCCTCATCGCGTACGTCAGAGCCATAAGTCCCACCCAATTGTTTGTAAGCCTGAATGGATGTATCTAAACCTCTGATCATATTTTGAGCAACATCATTTTGTCCGGCCAGTTTATAAGCAGCTGCCAATCGCCATTTTGCAGCGATTGATAAATATTCAAAAGCTTTTAAACGGTTCATTGCTGCCATTTCGGGTTTTTTAGCTAATGCAAGCATATACAAACGATAGGCCTGAGACAAATCTCCACCATAAAAATTATTACTGTTTGGCGCCCAGTTTGCCGCTTTTGATTTTTGAAAACGCAACAGTTCATCCAAAAGGCCAACAGGAAGGGTATAACCAGCATTTTGTGCTTCAACCAGGAAGTGTCCGGCATAATTGCTTCCCCATTCATCAGCAGTACCTTCGCCAGGCCAGTAAGACAAACCGCCATCTGTAGTTTGGAAACCTTTTAGCCTGTTTATGCCAGCTTTAATGTTTTTCTCTGTTGTGGCTTTTTGTTGTTCATTCAACGGACTCAATCTATCCAAAAAGAGTTGAGGAAATATACCCGAAGTAGTCTGCTCAATACAGCCGTGCGGATATTGGATGAGATAACTCAATCTTTTGCCAAGGTTGATAGCAGGGATAGAAGAAACTTCCAGTGAACCAGAGTTTGTACCCGTCATACCAATTGGTAAATAGTTTACCGCCCATTTGGTATGCGGCTGAACCGTTGCAGACACCACATTGGTTACATACGGGTTTGGATTTCTGATATCCATTTCCACATCGTAAACTGTTTTTTCAGCTCCACTTTGTGCAACCACTTTTACTTTGGCAATACCTACTGTGTTGGGTGCTTTCACTTCGAAATAGGTCATTTGCTCACCTGTTTGTTTGTAGTAAAGCTGCTGTTTGTTACTTCCCTGAACAATTAAGTTATTTGTCTGGAGTTGTACAGATACATTTTTAAGGTTGTTCTCCGTAGCAAAAACGGTTACTGGTAAGGTGAAACTTTCTCCCGGACCGATAACCCTTGGCAAAGTAGCCAAAACCATTAACGGCTTTTTAACCTGAACTGATTTTTCGGTAAAACCATATGCAGCATCCTGTCCGGCAACTACCATAGCTCTTACTGCACCAATGTACTGGGGTAATTTAAATTTGTGCGTTTTACTTTCGCCTTTGCCAATGGTAAATGGCCCCATAAATTTAACCACCGCTTTAAAACGGTTGGCTTTTGCTGGATTTAAGTTCTTGTTGATGCTACCATCACCACCAATGCTTAAAATGCGTTCTAAATTTCCTCCCCATGCGCCTAACACATAGTCGAATAAATCCCATGTTTTTACGCCTAAACCTTCGCGGGCATAAAATGCACCATGTGGATCAGGTGTTTTAAAACGTGTTAAATCTAATAATCCTTCATCTACTAGGGCAATGGTGTAAGTCATTGCTTTACCGTTCTGCTCAGCAACAGTGATGGTGTTTTCGGTCTCAGGCTTGATTTTATCCAACATTTTTATGGTTGGTTTTAGGATGGTTTGCGGATCTTCTACCGAAAGCGGAATTGCGCCGTACATCCTGATCGGTAAATCGTTAACCGTTTGTGCATGCGGTTGCAATAAAGTAATATTGGCAAAAACATTTGGTGCCATTTCTTTCTCTGCTTTGAACTTAAATTGCGTTTGTCCGGCTTTGGTATCTACCCAAAAGGTTTTTAATACCCGGCTTCCATTTTCTATAGAAATTAATGCTCTTCCGTTTTTACCAGTTGGGATGGTTAAGGTAATATCCTCTCCAACAGTAAATTTTTCCTTATTAGCAGTGAAAGATAACATAGACGCTTCAGTTGGATTGCTGCCCTGTTCGCGCTGTGCCCAGCCTGGCCAATCTACATAAACAGATTTTCCGGTAACGTGGCCACCGTTTACATCGCGTACTAAAATCAAATAACGGCCCCATTCTGGTTCATCAACGCGTAAATTCCAGCTTCCTTTTCCGTTAAATAAGTTTACCTGATGGCTTTCTACCAGTTTATTATACTGGTTTTGTGTAAAGTTAGCGTAGGTGTACTGATCATCCTGTTCCCACCACCAACGCCATTGTGTTTTATATAATTCTACCTGAACGGTTTTGGTTCCGCTCAGCAGTTTTCCATCGGTATTTACATTTACAATTTCGATTTTATGGTCTTTTCCGGTAACCAACATGCCACTCAAACGGTCACCTTTCTCTGGTCGGATACCCAAATAACTGCTGTACACATGATAAGGAATGCTAAAATTATCTATACTGAAATTACCTCCTGGTTCGAAAACTTTGGTTGTAAAGTTTGCCCTTAACACGCCGGGAGCGGTATTATTCTCATTGAGGTTGGTGTTAATCTGAGCTGTACCGTTCTGGTTTAAAGTGCCTTCGAAAATGGTTTTAACCTGCGATTCGAAGTTAATGGTTGGGTTATCGAAACTAAAACCGTCAAAACCTTTAAATTTGGTTTCTGTAGTATTTAAGTTTACATCAACCTTCGCTTTTAAGTTTTGTGCAACGGCACCGAATAGCCATTTGGCCGATAGGGTAGCGGCTGAGGTTCCTGAGCTCAAATATGTTCTGTTGCCAACGTTGAAATCAATCTTCAAACGGTTTGGCATTACGGTTTCGATTTTTAGGGTTTTAGTAAATGTAGCACCACCTGCTTTAACTTTTGCCATCCAGTTGCCAGTTGGCGCTGTACTTTCAGTAGCGGTTTTAAAGGTATAGAACCCATTTAAAGGTTTACCATTGATTAATCTTTTATAAAGCTGGCCTTTCGGGTTATAGAATTCCATCGTTACCGGATAATTGGCAGGCAGTTTTTTAAGTTTGTCTTCCAGCACAAAAGAAACAAATAAACTGTCGCCAGGCCGCCAAACGCCACGTTCGCCATAAATGAAGCCTTTTAAGCCACTTTGAACTACATCCCCACCCACATCGAAGCGGCTTAACGGAAGTGAGCTTCCATCGTCTAATTTAAGGTAGCCACGTTCTGAACCATTTTTAGCAATCAATAAGAAAGGCTGACGTTTCAGGTCAAAACTTGCAAAGCCATCACCATCAGTTTTAGTCGTGAATATGATCTGTTTTTGGTAATCCATCAACTCCAGGTTTACACCACTTAATGGTTTTGCCGTCAATAAATCTGTTGCAACGATAAGCATACTGTTATCATTACCACGTTTGGCTACCAAACCAATATTTGAAGCAATTAAGTTTCTACTGGCCCAGCGCTGGTTGGTGTAAAACGATGGCGTACATGGATTGTCTTTATCGTTCCACCTGTAATTTGGCGGGTAATAATTATTGTAACGTTGCCAAAAGTCATCATCTTCGTCAATCTTTTCACCGTAACCTTCATAATCTCCATATTCGGCTTCTTCCTCATTACCATCGGCTTTTTCTTCCCCGGTTTTACAATTGTAGGCATTGTATTCCTGTCTGAAAGCAATGGTAACCCTGTACATTGCACCCGGCTCAGTACGGATCATTTTATCCAGATCGAGGGTGAAACGGTTCTTTTTATGGAGATTAAGCGCTTTATCTTCATCTAATCGCACGGTTTTTTGCAGAATAGGTTTTGCTACCCTACGCAACTCGTTACCATCTTTATAACTATTCGTTTGAAAAAACTGCGGTATGTTATTTTCATAAATTTTGATCACGGTTACATCAACAGCCTTTAAATTAATCGCTTCGAAAGGTAAAACCAGCTTTCCGGAGTTGGGTAAAATGGTACCATTACCGGCAATGGTAACGGCTGGTAATTTATCCTCGAAAACTAGATTGGCTACTTTACCGTTTGGAAGTGTTTTCGCATTGATGTTTTCTACTCCTGCATTCACACTTAGCGTATAATTGCCTTTAAGTTCTTCGGCAGCATAAACTTTAACCTGACTGGCATCAATGGTATACCTTAAGTCGCTCAGATTGCCAAGCGTAATCATACCTGTTAAATCCTGTCCTACACCAATGGGTTCAGAAAATTGCACCAAAGCATAATCTTCTTCACCCTGAATGGCCTTCATATCCAGTATTTCGAATTTATTTATGGCTGGAACTCGGATTTCTACTTCTCCTTTTTGTTCTGCATCAATGGCATCGCCATCCCAATCTATTTTTAAATTTTGATCGTTTCCAGTCTTTTTTATGCTGTCGATAGTAAATTTTGAAGTGTTTTTTGCCGGATCATGCTGCCATTTGATTTTTAGCTTTTGGTCAAAATCTAAAGAAACCGTTTTCTCTATTTTACTGGTTTCTTCTTCATCTGCAGTAGCCACTTCACCAGTTAATTTCATATAATCCATCGCAGTATTGTTCTGCGAAACCAATCCGTTTTGAGAAAGCATCATCCCTGGGGTAATTACTTTAAACTCAAAATCGAAATCTTCAAGGCCTTTTTCTGTAGCGGAAACCTCCGAAAGTTTGAATGTAGCTTCGTAGTTTTTGCCAGGTTTGAGGTTTTCATCTGGCCTAAATTCAACCGTCTGTGGATCTATCCAATAGGTTTTGCCCGAGATGGAAGGGGAGAAGTCGAAAAGTTCGCGTGAATCTGCCTTGCCCAGATCCTGCATGCCTGTTGCCGCATTGGCTAAATGAACTCTGATAAAACTCTTTTTGGAAATGGTTCCGGAAGTATAGGCTTCGATATATTTTGCATAAGCCTGATTTTCTTCATGATTTTTTTTCTTTCTATTGAAATAAATAAATACGATTGCCGCTATAGAAACAGCAAGTAATCCGATGAAGATAAATTTCTTTTTAGAGGAAGATTGATAGGTAGATGGTTGTTCCATGTTTGAAATTCGTTAAGATAAATGGGGATATAATGTTACGGTAAAAGCAATAGATGTGTCGCAATTTATCCTTTGCATCCTAAACCCTATATTCCATCCGAAAATAAACTAAAATTCACGTTAAAATAAATTATGTTGAAAATTAACGCTTATGGTTTGTTCCTTTGCATGGTTTTGGATAAGTTTACAACATTAACCCAATACAACCAGATATGATAAAGAAACTCTTGATTTTTTCGAGCCTGTTAATTACAGCAAATTTTTGTTTTGCACAAAAGACAAATGCAGAAAAAGAAGTTAATGAAGCTGTAAACAAACTTATTGGTCTAATGATTAATCCTGATAGCTTAGGCTTAGACAAGTTGTTACTTAATAATTTGAGTTATGGTCACTCAAGTGGAAAAGTGCAAACTAAACAAGAGTTTATGCATTCATTATTATCAGGCGAATCAGATTTTTTAGATGATATTATTCTGGGTGATCCAAAAACAATTGTTCAAGGGAATACTGCTCTAGTGAGACATAAACTAATGGCCCAAACAAATGATAAGGGTGTAAAGGGTAGTGTAAATTTATATATTCTTCTAATCTGGAGTAAAGAAAAGTCGAGCTGGAAATTAATTGGAAGACAGGCTGTTAAGGTGCCTTAGTTGAGTTCCTAGTCTTAAGTCCTAAGTCGGTAGTCAAAGACGCTAGACTGAGGACTTAAGACTCATGACTAAACTATTTAATCATCACCCCGGGTCTGTTTACCAGCGGAATCTTGATCATATTGGAATCGATGATGCTTTCGGGCAAGAAAATGAATTTCTTATCATAAATAGTGCTGCCAATATAATAGCTTAGCCAATATTCGTTTGTTAAGCCGAAAACTTCAGGATCAATGGCTTCCACTCCTGCAAAAGAATTTGCTTCCATGTCGCCTACAAAATGCCTTAAAACAGAAGTTTTTACCTGCTTTCCATCTTTTTCTCCATAACCTTTAGAACTGATTAAAACATTGGTAATTGGTTCGTTTTTTAAATTAACGAGATAAACCGTCCAGCTTTTTACTTCAGGTGTTTCGCCCATCAATACAACGGCCATTGCAATATCTTCAACTGTATTTTCTGGTAAATCTGCTTTCAATTTTTGAAATTATTGAATGAGTAAATAAATGAATTATTGAATAAGCGGCCTTCATTTCGGGCTGTTAAAATCTTTAATTGACCGTCACCTTGTGCCTGTTGATAAAATATGTATGTCCTTCGACAGGCTCAGGATGACAATATGAATATTTGGGTTGCCAAATTTTATCCTGGCAATCCAAATATCATTTAATCCTGGCCTATTTTTTCTTAGCCACAGCCTTTTTCGCTACTGCTTTTTTCTTTGCCGGTGCTTTTTTCTTCGTTTCGAAGGCATTAGGCACCTGCTCTACAATCATTTTCTTAACTACTTCCAAATCAATATCAACCAATTCTTCTGGTGTATATTTTTGTTTGGTAGACTCGTTATTCCTCAATTTGAGCATCAACTTGCCAAAACGGATAAATGGTCCCCAACGGCCGTTTTCGATAGAAATTTTTTCAGCATCCCAGGTTTTAATGTATCTGTTAGCCTCTTTTTCTACTTTTTTGCCGATTAAGGTATTAATATCTTCTTGTGTTAAATTGTCGAAATCGTATCCTTTTGCAGGAATATTGATGAAGAGGTCGTTCCATTTGATAAACGGACCAAAGCGGCCTTTGCCCTTTGTTACACCTAAACCTTCGTAATAGGCAACAGGTGCATCATCATCCATTTTCTGGCGGATAATTTCAACTGCTCTTTCGTAAGTAACCGATAAAGGCTCCTCGTTTTTAGGAAGGGAAATAAAACTTTCGCCCCATTTTACATAAGGACCAAAACGGCCAACCCCGATCATTACCTCTTTTCCTTCAAAATCAGGTAGTTGAAAAGGAAGTTTAAATAGCTCCAGCGCATCATCTAAAGTAATGGTTGCAACAGATTGCGTACGCATTAAGCTGGCGTACCGGGGTTTTTCCTCTTCATCAAGCTCTCCAATTTGAACCAATGGTCCAAATTTACCTACTTTGGTGTATACATTTTTACCTGTTGCCGGATCTAAACCCAATAAACGCTCACCAGTGGCACGTTCTGCCGTTTCAAGCGTGGTTTCTACTTCGGTATGAAATGGATTATAGAACGAGTGCAGCATTTTAGTCCACTCTTGTAAACCTTGGGCAATTTCATCAAATTCTTTCTCCACCTTTGCCGTGAAGTTAAAATCGACAATGCCTTTGAAATGTTCTACCAGGAAATCGTTTACAACCTCACCAATATCGGTAGGGAAGAGTTTTGATTTCTCAGCACCGGTAATTTCAGATTTTATTTCTTTTTTTACCTGTCCATCAGCTAAAATGATAGAAGTAAACTTGCGTTGTTTGCCATCTCTATCTTCTTTAACTACATAACCACGGTTTTGTACTGTAGAAATGGTTGGTGCATAAGTAGACGGGCGGCCAATGCCCAGTTCTTCTAGTTTTTTAACCAAACTGGCCTCTGTATATCTTGCTGGCGGACGCGAATAACGCTCGGTTGCCTGCATTTCCTTTAAAAATAGTTCCTGTCCTTTGCTTAATGGAGGTAAAATTGCACCACCTTCTTTTTCTTCGTTTTCTTCATCATCGGTAGATTCCAGATAAACTTTTAAGAAACCATCAAATTTTAATACCTCACCTTCAGCAACTAAATGTTCTTTTCGGGTTGAGGCGGTAATCTGAGCGGTTGTTTTTTCGAATAACGCTTCGCTCATTTGAGAAGCGATTGAACGTTTCCAGATTAAATCGTACAAGCGTTTTTCTGAAATATCGCCGTCTACACTGTGTCTGTCGAAATAAGTAGGTCGGATGGCTTCGTGAGCTTCCTGGGCACCAGCCGATTTTGTTTTATAAACGCGGTGTTGGTGGTATTTATCGCCGTAAGCAGATTTAATTTCAGCGGCAGCGGCGTTTAATGCAGTTTCGGATAAGTTTACGGAGTCTGTTCTCATGTAGGTAATCTTACCAGCTTCGTACAGTCTTTGTGCAACCTGCATGGTTCTTGCTACCGAAAATCCTAATTTTCTGGAAGCTTCTTGTTGTAAGGTTGAAGTGGTAAATGGGGCTGCAGGATTACGTTTTGCCGGCCTGGTTTCTAGACTGGTAATATCGAACCTGGCATTTACACAGTCCTGAAGGAATTTTTCAGCATCAGCCTCGTTTTCGAATCGTTGTGGCAATTCTGCTTTTACAATTTCTTTTCCTTTGCCGGTAGCAAACTGGGCAGTGATTTTATAGGCAGCAGCTGCGTTAAAGTTTAAAACTTCTCTTTCTCTATCAACAATTAAACGTACAGCAACTGATTGTACACGGCCTGCCGATAATGATGGTTTTACCTTTTTCCACAAAACAGGAGAAAGTTCGAAACCCACCAAACGATCTAATACACGGCGTGCCTGTTGTGCATTTACCAGATTATAATCAATTCCCCGCGGACTATCGATTGCTTTTAAAATTGCTGGTTTGGTAATTTCATGAAAAACGATGCGTTTTGTTTTCTCCACTTTTAGGCCTAAAGTTTCGAATAAGTGCCACGAAATAGCTTCTCCCTCACGATCCTCATCGGATGCCAGCCATACCATTTCGGCTTCCTTAGCTAGTTTTTTTAACTCGGCGACAATGTTTTTCTTGTCGGCGGGCACTTCGTATGTCTGCGCAAAATTATTTTTGATATCAATGGCCATATCACCTTTAACTAAATCGCGGATGTGGCCGTAGCTAGATTTTACAAGAAAATCTTTGCCTAGGTAGCCTTCTATGGTTTTAGCTTTTGCGGGTGACTCGACGATTAATAAATTTTTGGCCATGAAATACGTTTTTGTGCAAATAAAGCTATAATTAAAGCATAAATCCAAACCTGAGGAGAATTTAATACATTTTTTTTATTAAATGCAGCGGAAATATGTTGGTTTATAGGTTAATTTTAATGTGGTTTAATCTTTTTTTTGGAAAGCAATATCAGTAATTAATAGGTATGGCTTTTTCCCGCCCTTTGCTACAAATCCTCAACCTCGTTCCTCGGTCTGCGGGTTTTCCGCTTCGGTCGGGTTTAGGTGGCCTGTGTAGTGCTGCTATTTAGGTTTTAATAGCGTTGTGCCAGGCTGAAGGTACAAAATGGCATCTGGCTTTGTTAATTAAACCAGATAGAGCGGAATAGCCCAGAGCACAGCGAGGACTATAAGCGATAGCGGGGCTGTAAACCGCCAAGAACCACTGCCTTCAATTTCCAAATCAGAAAAGACTGTTATTTAAAGGGTGAAATACATGCTTTCATTTTCAATCAAACCTTAAGCTCTTTAATTATCCATATTGCATAATTTACAACAACGTTACGTTGGCACAACCTATTTGTACCTATATTCGTATATAAAAATAAAACAACGATGATCAGCACAATTTTAATCCTATTAAACTTATTGGTATCTCCACCAAAAAATGTTTACGATTTCAGCTTTAAAACCATTGATGGTAAAGAAATTAAACTGTCGAAATTTAAAGGCAAAAAAATCTTAATTGTTAACACCGCTTCTAAGTGTGGTTTTACCCCACAGTATGAAGATTTGGAAAAACTTCAAAAACAGTATGGTAAAAAGGTAGTATTAATTGGTTTCCCTGCGGGTAACTTTGGCGGACAGGAGTTTTCTACCAATGCAGAGATTAAAGAATTTTGTACCGGAAAATACAATGTATCTTTCATGTTGGCAGAGAAAAGCAGCGTGAAGGGTGATGATATCAGTCCATTGTTCAAGTATTTAACTTCTCAAACCAATACGGAAGAGCAAGGTGATATTAAATGGAACTTTGAGAAATTCTTAATCAATGAAAAAGGAGAATTGGTACACCGTTTCCGTTCTAAAACAAAACCTACTGACGAAGCGATTGTTAAAAACTTATAAAGCTTAGCGTTTAGGGGTTAGTGTTTAGGCGCTAAACTCTAAACGCTAACCCTTTAACAATTCAATTTAAATTAGTTTTTCTCCAAAACTGTTTTCCAAACCAAGGCACTGAGCGCCGCACCAATAATGGGTGCTACAATAAAGAGCCAAACCTGGCTTAAGGCTTCTCCGCCAACCAAAAGTGCCGGACCAATACTTCTTGCCGGGTTTACTGACACACCCGTTACCGGAATACCAACAATATGGATCAGCGTTAAACTTAAGCCAATTGCAAGTCCTGCAAAGCCGCCGTTGATATTTTTAGTAGAGGTTGAGCCGAAAATAACCAGTAAAAAAATAAAGGTGAGTACAATTTCGGCAATAAAACCAGCTGCTAAACTGTAATGTTGTGGAGAAAGCGCCGCAAAACCGTTTTGTCCTAATCCATTTGCTGTTAAAGAATATTCTGCTTTCCCTGATGCAATTTGCAGTAAAATAAATGCGCCTGCAATGCCCCCTAATACCTGTGCCACAATGTAATAAGCGGCTTCAGCAATTTTCATCCGGCCAGCGATTACCATTCCGATTGAAATTGCCGGATTAATGTGACAGCCTGAAATGTGCCCAATAGCATAAGCCATAGCCGTAACTGATAAGCCGAAGGCAAAAGATATGCCTAATAAGCCAACGCCGGTTGTGCCATTTGCGCCAGCTATAACCGCGCTACCACAACCCATTAAAACCAATACGAGCGTGCCTAGAAATTCGGCACTGAATTTAGAAAGTTTACTTGTCTCCATATAATTTATTATTTAAAGGTTTAAATATTATATCCGGATGATTGTCAATCGAATATAACTAAAAATTTAGAATATAAAATGGAATAGGTACTGGTGATTTTAGTCTGATGATTACGGAATTTTAGACAAGAGAAAGGGGCTTAAATCCATAAGCCCCATTTAAACCAAACAAACTATTTATGAAGTCTATATAAAACGCCTATGCAAATAAAAAGTTTTGTGAAAATTAAATTATTTGCTGTTGATTATAACTTAATATGGTTAATGGCTCAAAATAAGCAATACTGTAACCGAATTGATGGAAAAAGGCAATCTGTTTTTGACTTTAGGATGTTAAAACAGGTTAAGTTGTGCTGGCTGATATAAGCTAGGATCGAAATTGTAGGGTGTGTTTTGAGTATTGCTTACGTAATACAGCGCTGTTTCTTCATGTCTTGAAGCTACTTTAACAAAAGTATTGCCGGCAACGTTTTTAAAAAGGTTTTCAACCAGCTCTGGGTCGTTATTATCTTTTGATAAGTGGCTCAGCAATAAATGACTCATGTACGGGGCTTTATGGTTAATGAAAAGCTCCAACGCCTGCGCATTGCTCAGGTGACCATGTCCACTCGTAATCCTTCTTTTTAGAAAATAAGGATATCGGCCATTTTCCAGCATTTGAGTATCGTAGTTGGCTTCTAAAAAAGCCGCATGGCAATTTTTGAAATGGGTAATTAAACGATCGCACACCGAACCTATATCTGTAAAAACACCCACTCTTACCTCGTTACATTCAACAGTAAAACTATAGGGATCAGCCGCATCATGAAATTTAGAAAAGGCAGAAATCTTTAAACCGCCGATCTGAATATGTTGTAAGTGGCTTAATGAAAAGGTATTGTTTGCATCCAAAACTAACCGGCTGCTTTTTAGGGTAGCTGTGCTAATGTAAACCGGGAGTTTATGTTTTTTAGCAAACACCGCTAACCCTTTAATGTGGTCGCTATGTTCGTGCGAGATAAAAATGGCTTTTACTTTACTGATTGATAAACCTAAACGGTTCATCCGAGTTTCAACCTCTTTGCAGGTTAGGCCAATATCAACCAAGATTGCTTCATTATCGTTACCTACATAGTAACAATTGCCATTACTTCCTGAATTGATTGATGTAAAATATAGTGCCATTTTTCAGCCTGCAAGATAAGGCTTATTGGGCAAAGGAAAAAGGAAAACTATACTCTTGTACCGTTGTGTTCTACCAGGCGCGAAAGGAGGGGTAGGAAAGCCTGGATCAAGTTAATTTCTTCAGAAGAGAAAATTTTTTCCATCGTTTGCGCCAGCCATTCCTCTTTTATTTTCCTGCTGGCAATAATGTGTTTTTCGCCCAGCTTGGTTAAGCTTATAAAAACCTTTCGTTTATCCTCATTGCTTGGAAAGCGTTCTACACACTTGGCATCGAACAAGCGGTTAATGATCTGCGAAATAGCTTGTTTTGATACCCTTTCCATGTCTGCCAGTTCTGTCGATAACATTTTACCGTGTTGTTCGAGTAGCGACATCGTTAACAGTTCAGCGTTACTAAAGTCTGAGCTTACGTTCTGTTTGCGTAACTGTCTGGTTAAGCGGGTAACGGTGCTTCTTAGTTTTGCGGCTATATCTTGTGTTTGGGTAGGCATCTTAATGGTAAATAAACTTTACAAATATAAGCTTTTAATTTTATAGATAAACTAATATGGGTTTCCATTTTGTTTGAAATGTGATTCTGTGATGATAAAAATTTCAGTTTTTGGCTTTTTGAATTGGTTTTCGTTTTGTACTTTTGTAAAGTTACTTTACTATTTTAAACATGAGTATTTTTCGTTCGCTAAGGCATTACAATTACAGGTTATTTTTTACAGGTCAGGCTATATCACTAATCGGCACATGGATGCAGCGTGTAGCCATCAGCTGGTTGGTATATCGTTTAACAGGATCGGCTTTTTTGCTGGGATTGATAACTTTTTTGAGTTTAATTCCTTCACTGGTGCTGGCGCCATATGCTGGGAGCTATGTAGATAGGCATAACAAGTACAAGATATTGGTGATTACCCAAATAATCCTGATGCTGCAGGCTGGCGCCCTGGCCTTGATGATCTGGTTTAAAGTATACGATATGTTCTGGATTGCAGCACTTTCGCTGGTTCAGGGCCTGGTAAATGCTTTTGATGTTACCGCCCGTCAATCGTTAATGGTAAATTTAATTGATGATAAAGAAGATTTACCAAATGCCATTGCGCTCAATTCTTCCATGTTTAATGCAGCCAGGTTAATCGGCCCGGCATTGGCAGGGGTAATTTTGAGTACTTTGGGCGAAGATATCTGTTTCCTGATCAATTTTGTGAGCTTTATTGCGGTACTGGGTTGTATGGTAATGATGAAGCTTAAACTCACCGCACATCAAAAATCGAAAGAAAATATCTGGATTGACCTGAAAAAAGGTTACGATTATCTTAAATCATCGCCAGATTTGGCATCTATGGTATTGATGATGGCTGCATCAAGTTTATTGGTAATCCCTTTTACTACTTTATTGCCTGTTTTTGCCAAAGATATTTTTAATGGAAATGCCACAACATTTGGCTGGTTTGAAAGTGCAGCAGGATTTGGTGCATTCTTCGGTGCCATTTATATGGCTACATTAAAGGCTAGTCAAAATTTACAGAAAATTGTAATGATGTCGGGTATTTTGCTGGCCATTTCTGTTGTAGCGCTGGCTATATCACCATCGCTTGTTCTGGCTTTAATCTGTACTGGTTTAGCTGCTTTAGGTTTAATGGCACAAACCTCATCTATCAATACTTATCTGCAGACCCATGCCGATGATGTAATGAGGGGAAGGACTTTAAGTTACTATATCATGGCTTATCAGGGGGTATTGCCAATCGGCAGTTTGTTGATGGGGTATTTAGCGCACCTTTTTGGTACGCAGACTGTAGTTGCTTTTGAAGGTGTTGCGGGCTTGTTGATTGTAGCTGCGTTTGTGTACAATGAAAACCGTCGTAATCAATTGAAAAATAGATTTTCTCTCTTCGGAAACTAATAAAACCATTAAGGCATTTGGGAAAATAAATTTTTTGTGGAAATGCTTCTTAATGACCTTAACTGCTTAATGGTGCGCGATGTTGTGAAGGTTTTTTGCCATTAAGAACATTAAGTTTGGTGTTACAGTTTTTTCTTCACATACGTAGAAAGAGCGTAGATTTAGATATTTAAGCAATGGTTATGCTAAACGCCATCCGCCAAACGCTTATCCATGCACGATCAACTTACAATCCACCATTACTTTTTGGTAATTATGAAGATCAATTTCTTTGTTGATCAATTGTATCAATAGTTTAATTGCGTTTTCACCTACTGATTCAGGGTTTTCTTCAATAGAGGCAATAGGGGGTGAATCGAGATAACTGATGAAAGAGGTATTCCCGAATCCTATACATTCAATTTCGTTAAAGTTGGGGTGATTTATTGATCTTAGGTATTTTATTGCATCAAACAAGATCGGCTCTTTAAAAGCCACAAGTGCTGTAGGCATATTTTCTGGATTGGCAAACAAATTTTTAATTGCTGTGATTGTATTTTCTTTATCAAAATCAGTATAAGCAACCAGTTCAGCTGAAAATGGCACTTGATTATCTTTTAACGCATTAATATAGCCATTAAAGCGGTCGTGTGTAAAATTAATCATTTTTGGGCCACCCAGATAAGCAATCTTTTTATGTCCCCTGTCTATTAAAAATTTTGTAGCCTGGTAACAGCCCTGAAAAGTATTGCCCAATACTTTATGGCAGCTTAAGTTAAAACTCGGGTTTCGGGTATAATACACCACCGGAATGCCCATGTTTTCGAACTGGTCTAAATGCGCAAAATCTTGTGTGTGTTTCGAAATAGCCACAATTAAGCCATCCACCCGGCTCCGCAACAACATATTTGCAGATTGGATCTCTTTTTCAAGATCATCGTGAGATTGACTGATGATCACATTGTATCCATTTTGAGTAGCAAACTGCTCCACGCCATAAATACTTCTGGTAAAAAAATGATCTAAAAGATTGGGTAAAATAATGCCAATAATGCGAGATCTTTTTTCCTTTAAATTAATAGCTGATTTATTGGGCGTGAAATGCAAATCGCGAGCCATTTCCTGAACACGTTGTTTTGTGTATTCGTTTATGGTAGGGTAGTTGTTAAGGGCTTTTGATACTGTTGATACTGACATCTTTAACTTCTCAGCCAAGAACTTTAGTGTAACAGGGGTATTGTTCATCATCTTTTCCAATCTCAATGCATAGTTAAGAAAAAAAACGCAATTATTTCAAACGTTTGAAATGTAGTTTCAGTGGATTTTATTGCGTTTTGGCCTATTTTAAAACGTTTTAATCTTTTAAGCTTTTCTAAATTCGTCATCACAAACACAAACTAACCAAATAAACATGATGAAATCATTACTTACTAACTTCAGTTTTAAAAGGGCATCTACTGAAGTATCAGGTTTAGTTGCAAAAACTAACTTTATTCTGTCGCAAAAATATTACGCTTCAAAGCCGACATCATACCATTCTCAGGACGCTTAACCGTAAAGCTCAAACATTTTTCTCATCGCTTATCATGCATAATGATGGGCAATATTTTAGACCAAATTAAATGGATCTGTACGACTAACAGAATCTATTTAATAAGGACTGACTACGCATTAAATTTTAACAAAATAGATTTAATATTTATTACAATTATGGATAGACTTTACAATTTGAGAAGCACTTTACTATCTGTTGGGTTTGAGAAAATTCAATGGTTAAAAGTGCTTTATACCTTCACTTTACTTTTTCTGATCAGTTACTCTTTTACAGCCTACGCGCAAACAACGGTAACAGGCACAGTGAAAGATAACAAAGGAGTTACTTTACCTGGAGTAAGCGTGAGGGTAAAAGGCACCACAGTGGGTGCGGTAACCGATAACGATGGGAGATTTTCTATCAGGGCATCTGAAAATGCAACCTTAACTTTTACCTACGTTGGCTATGTAAACAAAGAAGTTGCCGTAAATAGCAAAAGCAGTTTGACTATTGTGCTTGATGATGATTCTCAGGGATTGGATGAGGTGGTAGTGGTAGGTTATGGTGCACAGAAAAAATCTACTTTAACGGGCGCTATTGCACAGATTAGTTCAGAAGAGATCATGAAATCGCCAACACCAAATCCTACCAACAGTTTGATTGGTCGCTTACCAGGTTTATTGGCCGTACAAACAAGCGGTCAGCCGGGCGCAGATGGTGCCCAGCTTAAAGTAAGAGGGGTGGCTACCTACGGGGCCAACAATGCAGCAATTGTAGTGGTAGATGGCGTAGAACGTCCGAGCTTTTCTGATGTGGATGCCAGCGAAATTGAAACTATTACGGTACTAAAAGATGCGGCATCGACGGCTATTTATGGGATTCGTGGTGCCAATGGTATTATTGTAATTACAACTAAACAAGGTAAAATTGGTGCGCCAAAAGTTACCTATACAGGTAATTATGCTTTACAAACCTACACTGGATTAGCTGTTGGGTTGCCAGCACTAGAAAGTGCAATTTTATTAAATCAATCTTACATAAACGACAGTAAATCAGTGTTTTTTACCGATGCAGAAATTCAGAAATTCAGGGATAAATCAGATCCGATTGGTTATCCTGATGTGCAATGGTTTGATTATCTGACTAAAAAATATTATTCTCAAACACAACACAACATCAATATTAATGGTGGCACCAGAATTGCCAAATATTTTGTTTCGGCAGGTTATGCTTTTCAGGATGGAATTTTTAAAAAATTCGATTCTCCCTACGGAATTAATACCGTACCGAATTATAACCGTTACAACTTCCGCTCGAATGTAGATTTAACCCTGAACAAAGATTTTACTGTTGGGATTAAACTGGGTGGCCGTTTTGCAAACCGTTACCAACCTGCAGGCTTAAGATCATCCTCTGCATTCTCATACGATACGATTGAAGGCATGATCTCGCGTATTTTACAGGTTCCGGCTTATGCCTATCCGGTTACTTTGCCTGATGGAAGGATAACGGCCAACCCGAACGTAGGTACAAATATTTGGAACCCTTATGCTGTTTTAACCCGTTTTGGGACACGTAACGACGACAATAATACTATTGAAAGTACCTTCAATCTAAACTATAAATTGGATTTTATAACCAAAGGATTAAATTTTAAAACTGTTTTTGGTTACGATTCTTACTACAACAATACTGAAAGAAGAAATGCCAATTGGGCAGCTTACGTGTATAATCCGGCTACAGGCGAAGCTACTTTATCAACTGATACGCGTAACCGCGACGAACCTTTGGGAGCTGTACAGGATGGTGGCGTTACCGAAGGTAGTACAAATATGAATTTACAGGCGGGTTTTGATTATAACCGCAATTTTGGAAAACATAATATTGGTGGATTGTTGTTGGGAACCAGGCAGTTGATCAAATCAACAGGTAGTACTGCCTTTACCGCACCACCAAAAGCATCACAAGGTATTGCCAGTCGTGTTACCTATAATTATGATGAGCGTTATTTTGCTGAATTTAATGCCTCTTATAACGGATCGGAAAATTTTGCTCAAGGGCTACGTTACGGTTTCTTCCCGGCGGTATCAGCAGGGTGGACATTAACGAACGAGGATTTCTGGAAAAAGAACGATATTTTATCCTATTTAAAAATAAGGGGTAGTTATGGTTTAGTGGGTAATGATAGGATTTCGGATAGCCGTTTTCTATTCCTGACCAGTTATTCTACGTACACCACAACTACAGCTGGTGGACAGGTAGCTCCATTTGGGAATCCAAATTCGATTACCAATTATCCAACTATCCTGATCAGGGATCCCCAATTTTTTGGTGCTACCGGAAATGATCTCGGTAACCCGATAGTAACCTGGGAAACGGGTACTAAACGCAACATCGGTTTTGAAGCCCGTTTATTTAAAGACAACCTAAAAGTAACATTCGATTTATTTGACGAAACCAGAAGAGATATTTTGACGCCTTCGTTAAGTGGTTCTGCGCTTTATGGTCATACCTATCCGAATTTCAACAAAGGTATTGTTTACAATAAAGGTTATGAGATTGAACTCGATTATCAAAAGCAGGTAGGAAGTATAACACTTGGTCTTAATGCGCAGTTAAGTTACGCGAAAAATAAAATTGTAGAAAATGATGAACCAGATGGCCTGCCACCTTCGTTGGTAAGAAAAGGAACAAGCGTTGGCCAGTTTTTCGGTTACAGAACTGATGGTTTTTTCCAATCTGCAGCTGATATAGCAGCCTCCCCAAAATTACAGGGTTATGCACCAATTCCCGGAGATTTGAAATTTAAAGATTTAGATGGTGATGGTATTATTACCAGCTTAGATCAGGAAGCCATAGGCCATACCAATACACCTGAGTATGTTTATAGTTTTAGTCCACGTATTTTGTACAAAGGCTTTTCGCTTTCTGTATTATTTCAGGGGGTTGGAAATGTAAGTTCAAATGTTATTCTGAACGAACAGAACAACGGGCAACAAATGTATCCGTTTATGCTCGATTCATGGACACCTGCAACTGCAGCAACAGCAACCTGGCCAGCTATACATGCCAGGGGAACTGCGTCATTAAATTATGCATTAAACGATTTTACTTTACAGAATTCTTCTTATTTGAAAATCAGGAACGTGGAATTTGCCTGGAACTTACCTAAAGAGTGGGCTACAGCATTGAAGTTAAGTAATGTGAGACTTTTTGTGCAGGGGCAGAACCTTTATACCTGGACGAAGTATAAATTTTATACCGATCCTGAAAACGTAAACACCATCAATACGGCTTTCCCATTGCAATCCATTTACCCTACATCAAAAGTTTACAATTTTGGTTTAAACGTTCAATTCTAAGGAACATGAAAAATTATAAAATATTTACAGCAATTCTTTTATTAACCCTCTTCTCTATTTCCTGTAAAAAGGATTATCTGGAACGTACTCCGGGGGTTGCCATTAGTGAAGATGATATTTTTGCCGACCCGGCATTGGCGGCAAGATTTGCCGATAATGCCTATAATTATGTAATTACCAAATACGTACGTTTTAACGATCACCGTGGCTGTACCGCTCAGGCTTCTGACGAGGCTGTTTCCGGAAACTCAGAAGGATCTGTAACCTCTTTGAATAGAGGCTTGTACCATGATCATTCTAACGGTCCATCATTAAATGATATTTATGGTGTTTGGAAATTGATGTACGCCGGTATTGCCGTGCAAAATAAAATGTTGGCCAGGATAGGTGAGGTACCCCCACCGCCGAATGCTTCTGTTCCGATTTTTGATGCAAAACGGGTTGAAGGTGAAATGCGTTTCTTACGTGCACTTTCTTATTTCGAATTGACCAAAAGGTTTGGTGGCGTGCCTATTATAGATAAAGTTTATGCGGTTACCGATGATATGAACAGCATACCAAGAAGTTCTTTTGCCCAGGTAACCGAATTTATTTTAAAAGATATAGAAGTTGCCCTCACTAAATTAGGTACCGATGCCGATTATGGTGCTTCTAACTATGGCCGCCCAACGCTTGGTGCTGCACTGGCTTTAAAAGCACGCGTTTTATTGTATGCCGCAAGTCCAATAAATAATCCAAATAACGATAAAACCAAATGGCAGGCTGCTGCTACTGCTGCTGCAGAAGTAATGAAAGGTGCTGATGGTTTGGCAAAGCAAACTTATGCACTGCAAGCCACTTATGGAGATCTGTTAAATCTTCCCAATTCAACAGAATACATTATGATGAGGATTAAAGGACCAACTCCTTTAGCTGGCGAAATGATGCAGGATTTTTCGATGTCGCCTGGTTCTGGTGGTGCACAAGGGCAAATGAACCCTACACAAAACCATGTGGATATGTACGAAATGGCCAATGGTAAAGCCATTACTGATCCTACCTCCGGTTACGATCCGCAAAAACCTTATTTAAACCGCGAACCACGTTTTTATAATAATATTATTTATAACGATTTAGCCTGGCAAGGTAGAAAAATAGAAATGTGGACGACCACGGATGCTACAGGTAAAACGGTATATAGTAAAGATTACAGCACAACTATTACTTACACTGCAACGCGTTACTATTGCAAAAAATACTGGCCAGAGGTATACAGGACCGTTGGCGGAAGTACAACTTTACTAAACTATCTATATTTCCGCTATGGCGAAATATTGCTAAACTACGCCGAAGCACAGAATGAAGCGGTGGGGCCTGATGCAAGTGTTTATGCACAGCTTGTGGCCTTGCGTAAACGCGCAGGAATTACCCAAGGTGCTGGTACTTATGGCTACGGACTTAAAGATAACATGACCCAGGATGAAATGAGAACTGTTATCAGGCATGAGCGTGCTATAGAGTTGGCTTTCGAAGATCACCGCTGGTATGATATTATGCGTTGGAAAATTGGTGCACAAACCATTGCTGTTCCGATGAAGGGTATGGATGTGGTAAAAAATGCCAATGGAAGTTTTACTTATACACCGATTGTACTTAGCTCAACTTTCCAGAAAAGCTGGACAGAGGCACAAAACCTTTACCCAATCCCTAGAGCTGAAATTTACAAAAGTAAAGGGGCTTTAATCCAAAATCCAGGCTGGGAATAGTTGATATAATCACATAACGCTAAAAGATTTTCAAAATGAAATTTATAAAATCAAAATATATTATATGTCTGTTATTCACGATGGCAGGAATGCTGAGTGTTTATGGGCAAAAACCTGACGAAAGATTAACCGTAACCGGGAAAGTGGTAGATCAGGATAAAAAACCGCTTCCAGGCGTAGCCATTTCCATTCAGGAAGATAAAACCAACAAAGCGGTTTCTACAGGCACAGATGGTACCTTTTCTATCGAAGTGACGAGCAGCGATGTACTGGTATTTAAATTTGTAGGCTATGGAACAATATTAAAGCCAGCAGCAGAAGTAATTAAAGCCGATATAATTTTAACCAAATCTTTAGTTGATGCTGGAGATGATGATTTGGTATATATCCCTTTTGGGGTAAGAAAGAGAAGGGAAGTAACCGCAACAATCAGCACCATTCGTGCAGAAGACCTTCCTCAAATTCCTTCCTCATCATTAACCAATGTTTTTACCGGAAGGTTAGCAGGTTTAGCAGTATACCCAAGTGGTTCGCAACAACCGGGTTACGATGCATCTAGTTTTTTAGTAAGAGGGCGTTCATCTTACAACAGCAATCAGGAACCCTTAGTATTGGTTGATGGAATTGAAAGAGACTTTACCTCAATGGATTTAAATGAAATTGAGAGCGTAAGTGTTTTAAAAGATGCCGCAACATTAGCCTGGTATGGCATGTATGGCGGCAACGGTGTAATTTATGTAAAAACGCGCCGTGGTAGTGCAACTTCTACCAAAGTAAGTTTTGATGCGCAGGCTGGTTTACAGGCTCCATTGCAGATTACTGCTCCTTTAGATGCTTATTCTTATGCAACGCTTTATAACGAAGCATCTATCAATAGCGGTGGTACAACAGTTTACAACCAAGAAGCTTTACAGGCTTATCAAACCGGATCTGATCCGATAAAATATCCGAATAACAATTTTGTAAGAGATTTTACCAAAAGAGTAGCACCTACACAGCGTTATGTAGCTTCGGTAACAGGCGGTAATGCCTTTATTAAATATTATACGGTATTAAGTGCTTACCAACAAGGTGGTTTTTACAAAGGTGGTAACAGCGAAACTTATGATGCCAATACCGATTTTAGCCGTTATAACCTGCGTACCAATTTAGATCTCCATGTAAACAAAAATTTAGATGTAGCTTTAGATATTGGTGGTAGGATCACTAACCTTACTTTCCCTAATGCGGGTACAGGAGCCTTTTTAACCGCAGTATACGCTACACCTGCAAATGCTTTCCCTATTCTTAATCCTAATGGATCGTATGGTGGAACCTCAGTTTATCAGCAAAGCAACCCTTTGGCCATGATGCAATCAAGAGGTGCAAGTACTGATTTAATGCGGAACATGATTGCAACCATCAGTGCACGCCAAAAAATGGATGGTATCTTAAAGGGCTTATCAGGTGAGGTTTTTTATGCTTACGATATTGCAGGTTTGTATCGCTCAGGTTTTGCTGAAACTTATGCAACCGCAGTGCTGAATGCAGATGGAACTTATTCGCCATTTGGTACAGCAAGTAAGGTGAATTATCAAGGAAATGTATTTTCTGGTAACGTTAAAAAAAGTGAGTTTTGGGCTGGCTTGGATTACAACCGTACTTTCGGTAAACACGATATTAAATTCTCAACAAGGGTTTCGAGAGCAAATTTATCGTCTTTCGGAAGTTTGGACGTTCGCAGAGAAGGTTGGTCTAACCGCTTATCATACAATTTTATCCAACGTTATTTTGTTGATGTAACAGCTAATTATTCAGGGTCAGAGAATTTTGCACCCGGCAAAAGATATGGCTTTTTCCCTGCTGCATCAGCAGGATGGATCATCTCTGATGAGAATTTCATGAAAGGATCCAGCAGTTTCTTAGATCTGTTAAAAATCAGGGGATCTTATGGTCTGGTGGGTAATGATGCAATTGGTTCGGCCAGAAGATTTGCCTTTAACGATTTCTATAGCAGAAGTACAACAGGATATAATTTCGGTACGGCTTTTACTGGTGCAACTGGTACAGGTCAACTGGCTTTGGCCAATCCCGATCTAACCTGGGAGAAAGCCTATAAAACCAGTGTTGGTTTCGATGCCAGGTTGTTTAAACAATCATTATCCATCAGTGCCGATTATTTTTACGAAGACAGGAAAGATTTAACCACGGCTTCGTTATTACCAAGTTTGCTTGGCCAGAATTTAATTTATGTTAATGAAGGTGAAGCCGAATATAAGGGCTTTGAAACCGGTGTTAATTATAATAAGAAAATTGGCGCCGTAAACCTGAACGTTTTTGGAAACTTTACCTATAACGTAAGTAAAATCCTTGCTATAAACGAAGGAGCTGGTTTGCCGTCTTATCAAAAGCAATTAGGTCATCCCATTTCGAGTGTAATTTCGCCTGCAGCCACTGCAACTACTTCTGCAGGTTATATTTCTACTATGTTAATATCCAATGGTATTTTCCAATCACAGGCTGAGATTGATGCTTCACCAAAACAGATGTTGTCAGGAGCTGTGAAACCTGGTGATATCAAATATGTTGATCAGAATGGTGATGGCTTGATTAACGATCTAGACAGGGTAAGGACTGATTTTAATTTTGTGCCAAAAGCATTCTTTGGTTTTGGCGCTTCAGTATCCGTTAAAAATTTCGATCTGAATTTCCTGTTCCAGGGAACCAGCGGTCGTTCTATTACCATTCAGAACCTGGTTAACTCAGGTAATGCCAATAATGGTTACTTAAGCCAGTTTAGTGTAGATCGGTGGACACCAAGTAATACAAATGCGCCTTATCCTAGGTTATTATTAACCGATAGGGGTAATAATACGGCTAATTCTGATTTTTGGATCCGCTCTGGCGATTACATCAGGTTAAAAAATGTTGAATTGGGTTACTCATTATCTCCGGCATTTATCAAAAGGTTAAAAATTTCACAGCTCCGTTTTTATGTTGGCGGATTAAACCTGTTAACGTTTGATAAACTTGGCGATCTGCCAATCGATCCGGAATTGCCCGAATCGGGATACAATGCTTCATATCCTTATATGAAAATTTATTCGCTGGGGTTGAACTTGAAATTTTAAAAGATAAGACAATGAAACCATCATGATTTTACAACTTTCTAATAAGATATGCTTAAAATCATGATAGCTTCATCACCGTTGAAATAAATAAAAAAAGATGAAAAAAAATATATTTTATCCAATCCTGGCCTTTGTGATCTTACAGGTAGCAGGGTGTAAAAAATCC
Organism: Pedobacter sp. 22163; assembly: GCF_052045595.1. Classification (NCBI taxonomy): domain Bacteria; kingdom Pseudomonadati; phylum Bacteroidota; class Sphingobacteriia; order Sphingobacteriales; family Sphingobacteriaceae; genus Pedobacter; species Pedobacter sp. 22163. The sequence goes on from NZ_JBQEPM010000003.1 coordinate 292,246, forward strand.
GACTTTCTTCAAGATGGATCTTTTAGCGGGACTAATGATATTACCGAAGCACAATTATGGGCAAATCCCGATTATGCCAGGAATTTTTTAAACAATGTATATTCTGTTGTTTCTGACCGATATAATCTGGGTGATGGCGCACTGTTGGCATCAGGAACTGATGAAGCAGTAAATTCCAATCTCAATGCATCAATTTCTACTATAAATAATGGCACCTGGAGTCCGGTTAGAACCTTCGATGATGTTTACGTAGATATGTATGTAGGCATCAGAAAAGCCAATATGTTCCTCGAAAAAGTAGATGGCAGCGCAATTGTTCCCATTGATGAGGTTTTGCCTGCTAACGTGGCCGAAAACCAGACTTATGCTTCGCAGATAGAGCGTTTAAAAGGTCAGGCTTATTTTTTAAGGGCATTTTTCGAATTCGAACTGCTTAAACGTTATGGCAGCTTCGCCATCATAACTAAAACCTTAACCATTAACGATAATCTTGATTTGCCCAGAAATACTTTCGATCAATGTGTCGCACAGATTTCGGCAGATTGTGAAGCCGCTATATCCAGATTACCGCTTTCTCCATTAGAATGGAATACGACTAACCGCGGTAGAGCCACGCAGACTTCAGCCATGGCACTTAAATCGAGAATGTTATTATATGCAGCTAGCCCGCAATATAATCCAACAAACGATGTTACCAAATGGCAGGCAGCCCTTGATGCGGCCAAAAGGCTAATGGATACCAATAAACATGGTATTTACACCTCTTATCCAAACCTTTGGCTGTGGAATGTATCTGGGGCTGCATACAACACAGAAGTTATTTTTGCCACGCAAACGCTTAATACCAATTCTATCGAAAGTACCAATGCTCCTATCAGTTATGATGGTGCAACCGGACGTACCAACCCGACGCAGGAAATGGTTAATGCTTTTGAAATGAAAACAACCGGTAGAGCCATTACCGATGCTGCTTCAGGATATGTAGCAACAAACCCATATGCGAACCGCGATCCAAGATTAGGTTTTACTGTGATGTTTAATACCGCTTCAGTGCAGCCCATTGTAACGGCCAATAATTTTAAGGGTAAGCCTGTGGAAACTTTTGTGGGTGGTAAAGATGGTTTAGGACTTAATGTTAATGCCACAAAAACGGGTTACTACATGCGTAAATATTTAAGCGAAAGTGCTGTTTGGACAGGTACAGCGACAAATATCCGCCGCCCCTGGATCCTGTTCAGGTATGCAGAAATACTCTTAAATTATGCTGAAGCATTAAATGAGGCACAAGGAGCAGGCGCACAAACTGAAATATTGAGGGTATTAAATTTAATCAGAGATAGAACAGGCGTTAAAATGCCTCTTTTGCAAACCACTAATGTCGCCGGTAACGCTTATGTAGCACCAACAAAAGATGAATTGCGTAAAAGGATTCATAGCGAGCGTAGAGTAGAACTATGTTTTGAAGAGCACCGTTTTTACGATGTGCGTAGGTGGAAAGAAGGAGAGATTACATTTAACAAACCGGTTACAGGTATGCGCATCGTTCAGTTAACGCCAACAACTTTTAGTTATACACCGTTTACAGTAGAAAATAGAGTGTTTACAGCTAAAAATTACTTATACCCTATTGCTCAAAACGAATTAAATAAAGCACCAGGCCTGGGTCAGAATCCCGGATATTAACTAAAAACTAGATTTTGCTCAAATTTAGGCGGGCGGTGGAAACACCGTCCGTTAATTAATTGTTAGTTTTGAAACGATCAATTAATTAATATTAAAACTTAAGTTATGCTAAAAACAACCTATAGCGTATTTTTAATCTACTTTTCGCTCCTTTCATCAATCAGTTATGGTCAGGTTACCGCTATACAGAACATTCAGGGCCGGAAAATCCAGAGCCTTAATGGTAAATGGAATTATATTGTCGATCCTTACGAAAACGGTTATTACGATTATCGCCACGATCCGTTCGATCAGTCTAAAACCGGAACCGGAGGTTATTTTGATGACAAAGTACAGAAAGATAAATCGGAGCTGATTGAGTACGATTTCGATCATTCACCTCAAATGAATATTCCGGGAGATTGGAACTCGCAGTCAGAAAAATTAGAACTTTACGAAGGCAATGTCTGGCTCCGTAAAAAGTTTGATGCAAAACCCGAAAAAGGTAAAAAATACTTCGTGTACTTCGGGGCCGTAAATTACGAAGCCCATGTGTACCTCAATGGTAAAAAGTTAGGTGTGCACAAAGGCGGATTTACGCCTTTCCAGTTCGAAGTAACCAATAACTTAAAAGTTGGCGAAAATTCCATTGTACTTAAAGTTGATAATATCCGCAAACAGGATGAAATCCCGACTGTAAATACCGATTGGTGGAATTATGGCGGCATTACACGTGATGTTTTTTTAGCCGAATTTCCTGAGCATTTTATTAGTGATTATAAACTTCAGCTCGTTAAAGGAAACAATAACCTGCTAAATTTTTCGGTAAAACTTGCTGATGCAACTGCCGGGCAGGAAATTACCCTTTCTATTCCAGAACTTAAGCTAGAAAAGAAATACAAAACGGATAACGAAGGTAAAATTGCAGATGAGTTTACCTGGAATAATTTGAGCTTATGGTCGCCAGAAGCACCAAAACTTTATGCGGTAAATATTAAAAGCGATAAGGAAAATATTAACGATAAAATTGGTTTCAGAACCATTCAGGTTGATGGTGATAGCATTTTGTTAAACGGTAAATCTGTTTTTCTAAGAGGGATATCACTTCACGATGAAAACCCGCTTTTAGCAGGCCGTTTACGCTCAGAAGGAGATATGCGCATGATGTTACAATGGGCGAAAGATATGAACTGTAATTACGTTCGCCTGGCACATTACCCACATAATGAAGAAATGATCCGCCTGGCGGATGAAATGGGCCTGTTGGTTTGGGCAGAAGTGCCTGTTTACTGGACCATCAGCTGGACCAATCCTGCAACTTATGCCAATGCAAAAAAACAGCTTACTGATTTAATCGTACGCGATAAAAACAGGGCAAGCGTAATCGTTTGGTCTATCGGTAACGAAACGCCGCTAAGCGATGCCCGTTTAAGTTTTATGAGCAATTTGGCAGAGACAGCCCGCTCTTTAGATGATACGCGTTTAGTAGCTGCCGCTTTAGAAGTGCACCGCGAAGGAAATAATATCATTTTAAATGATCCTCTAGGCGAAAAAATAGATCTGGTTAGTTTTAATGAATACGCTGGCTGGTACTGGGGAGGTAATCCATCCGAAATAACCAAATACAATTTTGATATCAAATATAAAAAACCTGTAGTGATCACCGAGTTCGGAGGCGATGCTTTGGGCGGTTTCCACGCAGATGAAAATACGCGTTGGAGCGAAGAGTACCAGGAGGCATTGTACAAAAACCAGATTACCATGTTAAGCAAAATCGGTGCTTTACGCGGAATGACACCATGGATTTTAACCGATTTCAGATCACCAAGAAGACAACATCCAATTTATCAGAATTTCTGGAACCGTAAAGGATTGATCAGCGAAACAGGCAAGAAAAAGAAAGCCTTCTATGTGCTGAAAGATTTTTACGACCAGATGCAGGTCAAATACAAATAAAATATGAACAGATTACAGAAAATTAGTTTCGCTTCGAAAATAATGTTTTCGATGTCGCTGTTATGCCTCTCTTGTGCGAAATATAAGAGCACCAGCATTGATCCCGGGATCTTGATACAGCCACAAAAGACAGAAGAAATCAGTTTGCAAAAGAATATGCCTTTCCCAATGGGTGCCGCTGTTAATGTAAGTCTTTTAAAAAGCAATGCTAACTACCGTAATCTGGTCATTAAAGAATTTAATAGTGTTACGGCAGAAAATGCCATGAAGTTTACCGCTCTGCATCCCTCAAAAGACACTTATACCTGGAGCGATGCAGATTATCTGGTCGATTTTGCCGTAACCAACGGAAAAAGAGTGCATGGCCATACCTTAAACTGGTACAAATCGCTTCCCGATTGGGTGAATAACTTCCAGGGAACTACAGCTGAATGGGAGAATCTCTTAAAAACACATATCCAAACTGTTGTGGGTCACTTTAAAGGCAAAGTTGTTTCCTGGGATGTGGTAAACGAGGCAGTTAACGAAGATGGTACCATGCGCAACAGCATCTGGGTACAGAAATTAGGGGTCGATTATATCGGTAGAGCATTTCAGTATGCACACGAAGCAGACCCTAATGCCTTACTTTTTTACAATGATTATGGCCATGAATTTGGGCCAACAAAACGAACAGCAATCCTAAACCTTATTATAGGATTAAAAAATAAAGGAATTCCAATTGATGGAATTGGTATACAGATGCATACCCGCGTAACACAAACTGATGCCAACTTAACAGCTGCTATTTCTACTGCAGCAGCAACTGGCCTAAAAATCCATATTTCTGAAATAGATATTGCGCTTAATCCTGATAATGTACAGTCGATGACTTACACCACTACTTTAGGCGAGCAACAGGCTGCAAAATATAAATCCATTGTTCAGGCGTATAATGCCATCCCGAAAAGTCAGCAATTCGGGATCACGCAATGGAATGTAACCGATGCCGACAGTTGGATACCATCCAATTATAGCCGCCCCGATTGGCCTTTGCCTTTCGATGCACAATATCAACGAAAAGCAGCTTATCAGGGAATTTTAGACGGAGTAAAATAGCCATACAGTAATGAGAAGATATTTACCATTAGCCTTAATTTTAGGAATATCCCTTTCTGCTACAGCGCAGGATAAAAAGATTGAAAAGAAGATCGATTCGGTTTTAAAACTGATGACTTTAGATGAAAAAATAGGCCAGTTAAACCAGTATACTGGCGATCGCGATGCAACCGGACCAATTACCAATAACCCCAACAAATTAAAAGATATCCGTGATGGTAAATTAGGCTCTATGCTGAATGTGCGCGGCGCAAAAGAAACCCGCGAAGTACAGGAAGTGGCGATGCAGTCGAGAATGAAAATTCCATTGCTGTTCGGTTTAGATGTGATACATGGTTACCGGGTTACTTTTCCGATTCCTCTGGCAGAGGCCGCCAGTTGGGATTTAGCAGAAATGGAAAATGCGGCAAGGGTTGCTGCGAGAGAAACTGCTGCCTCTGGTGTACATTGGACATTTGCACCCATGGTTGATATTGCCCGCGATCCGCGTTGGGGAAGGGTAATGGAAGGGGCAGGTGAAGATACCTACCTGGGTTCTAAAATTGCTTTTGCCCGTGTAAAAGGCTTTCAGGGTAAAGGTTTAGGTAATCTTGATGCGATCATGGCCTGTGCAAAACATTTCGCTGCATACGGAGCGGCCATTGCCGGGAGAGATTACAATGCGGTAGATATGAGCGAGCATACACTTTGGGAAACTTATCTTCCTCCTTTTAAAGCTGCGGTTGATGCTGGTGCGGCTACTTTTATGAATTCTTTTAATACGTTGAATGGAATTCCAGCTACTGGAAACAGCTATTTGCAACGCGATATTTTAAAAGGACAATGGAAATACCAGGGCTTTGTGGTAAGCGACTGGGGATCGATCGGAGAGATGATTGCCCACGGTTATGCAAAAGATAAAACCGAGGCCGCAGAACTGGCCATAAAAGCAGGAAGCGATATGGATATGGAAAGCAGGAGTTATCTCCCAAGCCTCGCCAAACTGGTTGCTGATAAAAAAGTACCTGTTGCTTTAATTGACGATGCTGTAAGAAGAATTTTGCGTAAGAAATTCGAACTGGGCCTGTTTGATGATCCATACCGTTTCAGTAACGAAGGCCGTCAGGAAAAAGAATTAAATTCTGCAGAAAACAGGGCAGCTTCATTAAAAATGGCCGAAAAAAGTATCGTGTTGTTGAAAAATGAAAACCAGGTTTTACCCTTATCCAAAAACTTAAAAAAGATTGCGGTGATTGGTCCATTGGGGAAATCAAAAAAAGATATGCAGGGCTTTTGGTCAATCGCCTGGGAGAAAGATAACCTGGTTTCTTTATACCAGGGTTTAAAAAATAAAGTTGGCAACAAAACCGAATTACTTTATGCAAAAGGTTGCGAAGTAGCTGATTCATCCAAAACTGGTTTTGCCGAAGCTGTAGAAGTAGCCAAACAGGCCGATGTGGTGATTATGGCGGTTGGAGAGACCTTAGATATGAGTGGTGAAGCAAAAAGCAAAGCTAATATCCATATGCCTGGTGTGCAGGAAGATTTAATAAAAGCCATTCAGGCTACAGGTAAACCTGTTGTGGTGTTGGTAATGGCTGGTCGTCCACTAATCTTCAATTGGACAGCCGATCATGTTCCTGCCATTATGTACACCTGGTGGTTGGGCAGCGAAGCCGGTAATGCCATGGCCAATGTACTTTATGGCGATTACAATCCGTCGGGTAAATTACCCATGACTTTCCCACGTGATGAAGGACAGATTCCTTTGTATTACAATTATTTAAGTACTGGCCGTCCGGCTAAAAACGATAATGATACCCGCTACCGTTCTGCTTATTTAGATATGCCGAACAGTCCGAAATTTGCTTTTGGTTATGGCTTAAGTTATACCAATTTCGATTATAGCGATTTAGCCGTGAGCAAAACACAAATGGATAGCAACGATAAAATAACTGTGAGTTTTACTTTAAAAAATACAGGTAAATATGCTGGAGAAGAGGTAGTTCAATTGTATTTGCAAGATAAGTTTGCTTCAGTAGTGCGCCCGGTTAAAGAGCTTAAAGATTTTTATAAAGTAATGTTGAAAGCAGGAGAAAGCAAAACCATCACTTTCAATATTGATAAAGAGAAACTTTCTTTTTATAACCAGCAACTTAAATGGGGCGCTGAAGCTGGCGACTTTAAATTAATGATCGGAACGGCTTCGAATAATATTAAACTGGAAAAGGATTTTACGTTGTTGAATTAGGATGGCCACGGACACGGAATTATGAAGTAAGGCTACTTTGTGTACCTAGTGGTTATAAATGTTAGCCACGGAGACACAGAAACACGGCGGATTTGTATAAACTGCTTTTTGTACTTAGTGCCTTGGCGGTAAAAAAAGAAAAACGGTTGGTGGATACATGAACCATTGAGAAGCAGGAAAGAATTCAAATTAAACAATGTTTTCCGTGCTCTCCGTGCTTCCGTGGCAAAAATAGCTTAGCCAAGGAGACACAGAAAATTTGTGTAAACACACTTTGTGATAAAAAAAAATATGTGAATGGTCTGTGAGGATACAGGTCAAGGAATGGCAAAAATGCTGAATTAAATCCGATAGCTATCGGATCAGCGTGACGATTACCTTATAGGAACCAGATAAACCGAATTGAAAAAACTAAACGAATGTTAAAAGCGAAATCACTTTTATTACTACTTATTACAGCGGCTACAAGCCTAACCAGCTTTGCTCAGGATTCAGGTCGGAAAACCATCAGTTTAAATGATCAATGGGAATTTAACAAAGAAAACGGACCGGTTGAAAAGGTAAATATTCCACACACCTGGAACGATAAAGATGTTTTGGATGATGTGCCAGGTTACTACCGTGGATTGGGAATTTACAAACGGAAACTCAAACTAGATGAAAGTGCAAAAGGCAAAGCTATTTTTCTGGTATTTAACGGCGTAGCGCAAGAAGCTGAAGTATTAGTTAATGGTAAATCTGCCGCTAAACATATCGGTAGCTATACCCGTTTTATCGTGCCGATTTCTTCATTTTTAAACTATAAAGATGATATAATCGAAGTTAGGGCAAACAATCGTTTCAATGAAGATATTCCACCACTCACCGCCGATTTTACATTCTTTGGTGGTATTTACCGTAATGTAACACTGTTAATTGCCAATCCAGTTCACTTTTCGCAGACAGAAAATGGTAGTTCTGGCGTTTTTATCACCACCCCACAGGTTTCAGTATCAACGGCAAGTGTGCAGGTTAAAAGTTCTATTAATAATACCTCAGGAGCAGCTCAAAAGGTACAAGTGATTACCACTATTTTCGATGCCAATGGAAAAGTTGTAAAGAGTCAAAATACTGCTGTAAGTATAAAAAAAGGTGGAAATATAGTTGCAATCCAGGATATTAAAGCAATTCAAAAGCCTCAGTTATGGTCGACGGATAATCCTTATTTGTATCGTGTAGTTACTAAAATTATCGATGCTAAAACCAAGTTAGTAATCGATCAGGCGTCGAATCCGCTGGGTTTCCGTTGGTTTAAGTTCGATGCCGAAAAGGGATTTTTCTTAAACGATAAACCTGTAAAAATTATAGGTGCAAGCCGTCATCAGGACTATGAAGACAGAGGGAATGCGACCCCCGATGCTTTACAGATCAGAGATATAGAACTGCTAAAAGCCATGGGCGGTAACTTTTTAAGGGTAGCGCATTATCCTCAAGACCCACAGATTTTAGAGGCCTGCGATCGTTTGGGCATTTTGGCTTCGGTAGAAATTCCCGTAGTAAACACCATTACCGAATCGGAGGCTTTTACTGCAAACTGTTTGAATATGCAGACCGAGATGATCAAACAGAACTTCAATCATCCTAGCGTTATTATCTGGGCATACATGAACGAGATTTTGCTTCGCCTGAAGTTTTCGAATGATAAACCACGACAGCAGATTTATTTTGATCATGTTCGTGAACTGGCCCAAAAATTAGACAGTTTAACCCGTAAACAAGATCCATCCAGGTATACACTTTTGGTTAACCATGGTGCCTGGGATATTTACAACAAAGTGGGATTGACGAAAATCCCAATGATTGTTGGATGGAACTTATATTCTGGCTGGTACTCTGGCCTTCCTGGAGATTTTGCTAAATTTTTAGACCGTCACCATAAAGAATTGCCCAATACACCCTTTATGGTTACAGAATACGGTGCCGATGCTGATCCAAGGATTCGATCTTTTTTCCCCATCCGTTTTGATAAAAGTGTAGAGTACGGCATTAAGTTTAACCAGGTCTATTTAAATGCGATGTTGAGCAGGCCCTTTGTAGCCGGGGGGGAAGCGTGGAATTTGGCCGATTTCAATTCCGAAACGCGTGAAGAAACCATGCCTCACATCAATAATAAAGGCCTGTTAACCATCGGCCGCGAACCAAAAGATACTTATTTTCTTTATCAGGCTTATCTGCTCGGCAAACCATTTGTCAAGATTACTTCTGCACAGTGGAAAGATAGAACAGGTAGTGCAGATTCTGCGGCTCTAACCTGCACACAGCCTGTTCAGGTGGCCACTAACCTGAAATCAGCCGAACTTTTTTTAAACGGCAAAAGTGTAGGCGTAAAGGAGGCTATAGATCACATTATCGAATGGCAGGTGCCTTTCATTAACAGTAAAAACCAGTTGCGTGTTGTTTCCGGCGATCAAAATGATCAGGCGGAGATCAACTTCCAATTACAGCCATTTAAATTTAACGATTCCAATATTCCTTTTAAAAATATCAATGTCCTTTTGGGTTCAAAACGTTTTTATATCGACGAAAAAGAACATCAGCTCTGGATGCCCGATCAACCTTACAAAGTTGGTGGCTGGGGCTGGATAGGTGGCGAACCCTACAAAGGAACCAATAACCGCATCACCTACGGCAGCGATAAGAATATTTTAGGCACCGATAACGATCCTGTTTATCAAACTCAGCAGGTAGGTATCAAACAGTTTAAATTCGATGTACCCGATGGAGAATACGAGTTAGCATTACATTTTGCCGAACTCGTTGGTGGCGAAACCAAAGAAGCTTTAGCCTATAATTTAGATAATAACCATAAAAAAGAAGTAGAAGAGCAACGCATTTTCGATGTCTCTATCAACGGAACGTCATTTATACCAAAACTGAATTTAGCTTCCGATTTCGGGTACACTACAGCGGTAAAGAAAACAACCAGGATTACCGTCCAGAACGGGAAGGGGATCGTGATTGATTTTAACGCCATTCAGGGAAAACCTGTTCTAAATGCTATTCAACTCAGAAAAATCTATTAATCACTAAGAGCGCATGAACCAACTACCGCTGCGTATTTTATCAATCGACGTTTTAAGGGCCATCACCATGTTTCTGATGATCTTTGTGAACGATGTTGCAGGGGTTTCCAATATCCCGCAATGGATTGAGCATACACCAGCCGATGTAGATGGAATGGGTTTTTCAGACCTCATTTTCCCTGCCTTTTTATTTATCGTCGGACTTTCCCTGCCGTTTGCCATTCAAAGTAGAAAAGATAAGGGAATAGGATTGATTTCCATTTCTGCCTACATTGCTTTAAGGGCATTGGCCCTAATTGTAATGGGCTTTTTCCATGTCAATTTAGAGAATTACGATCACCACTCAGCCCTACTGCCTTATCCTGTTTATACCATTCTTGTCACCATTGCTTTCTTTTTAATATGGCTTGATTATCCTAAAAGTCTTTCCAAACTTAAAAAGAACGGATTTATTACTTTAGGTATTTTGCTCATTGCCACGATGGCATTGTTATACAAAGGTGGTTCAGCAGTGCAGCCCGAAGGTTTAAAACCACACTGGTGGGGTATTTTAGGCATTATTGGCTGGGCTTATCTTGTTTCGGCTTTTGTATATCTTTTTTCTAAAGGCAATCTGTTGGTACTCATGTTTGCTTTTGTGGCTTTTGCAGCTATTAACATCACCACGCATACAGGCGTTTTCAACCATCGTTTATGGATCATTGGCGATGCTTCGTCAATTGTATTGATGTTAGGCGGTGCACTGATTATTTCGATGTACAAAAAGCAAATCGGAGCTAAAAAATACCTTGATTTCTGGATACTCATTAGTTTTTATGGTTTGTTATCCTTCGCTTTTGGCATGTTCATCAGGCCTTATGCAGGAGGGATTTCTAAAATTTACGCCACTCCAGCCTGGATATTTGTATGCATGGGCATTACAATTTTAGTTTTCGAAATATTGATTTACCTGGTAGATGTTAAACGAAAAAATGATTGGTTTAAAATCATTAAACCTGCTGGTACCAGTACGCTAACCTGCTACCTCATTCCTTATTTGTTATATGCGCTTTTTAGTTTAGTCCGTTTTCATTTTCCGCATTTCCTGAGTTCGGGTATTGGAGGGGTCATCAGATCTTTGTCGATCGCATTTTTGGTGATCGGTATCGTGTACTTTTTAGAAAAGAAAAAATTGCGTTTAAAAGTTTAATTTTCAAAATTTATGTTAAAGTTATTTAGATATATAATATTATTTATCACGTTGTTTAACAGTCAGTTATTGTTTGCGCAGCAATCAGTTCGCTTAAATAATAATTGGGAGTTTTTAAAGCAAGATCTAGGAGGCATTTGGGAGGCTGTTCGTCCGGTTGGTGTGGGTAATCCAGAAGCTGTACCATTATGGCAGAAAGTGAATTTGCCGCATTGCGTTAATGCTGAAGATGCGGTAGATCCGGATGTAAATTATTACCAGGGGCCAGCCTGGTACCGCACACAGCTTAAGATCGAAAACCCTTATCAAAGCGGCAGGACGATCTTACATTTCGAAGGCGCCGGACAAAAAACAGAAGTTTACGTGTATACCACCAAAGTTGCTTCGCATGTTGGTGGTTATGACGAGTGGACAGTTGATATTACCGACGCTGTTGCTGCTTTTCAAACAACAGATGTTTATCAAAAACAGTTTAAGGGTAAAGTTCCGGTTTCAGTACGGACAGATAATTCCAGAGACTTGGAAATGATTCCCTCAGATTTATCAGATTTTAATGTATATGGTGGTATTTACCGTTACTTAAACCTGGTTTATGCACCGCAACTTTCGGTAGATAAGATGTTTGCCAAAGCTGAGGTTGATGTACAAGGTAAAGTGGGCAGGTTAACCGTTAAAACCCGTTTGTATAATCCCAGGGACATTAATGAAGCAACGATTTTATTGAAACTGGTTGATCCTTCAGGAAAAACCATCAGTAAAACAGAGAAAAAACTTAATAATTTATCTGCTGATATTGATTTATGGTCGCTGGAGATTAAAAAACCTCAATTATGGTCTACCGAAAAACCTATGCAATATCGTTTGCAGTACGAAGTAATTTCTACAGCAGGCAATTATAAAGGAGAAGAAAAAATTGGTTTCCGCAATATCGAATTTGTAGAGAAAGGACCGTTTAACCTGAACGGAAAACGTTTACTGTTGCGCGGAACACACCGCCACGAAGATCATGCAGGTGTAGCAGCAGCAATGACCGAAGGTATGATCCGTGAGGAAATGCAGATGATGAAAGACATGGGCGTTAATTTTATCCGCTTAGGGCATTATCAGCAATCGCGCATTGTTTTAAACCTTTGCGATAGCTTGGGGATTCTGGTTTGGGAAGAAATTCCATGGTGCCGTGGTGGCCTTGGTGGCGAAGTATACAAACAGCAGGCCCGCAGAATGCTTACTAATATGGTTGAACAGCATTATAACCATCCGGCCATTATCATCTGGGGGATGGGCAACGAAAATGATTGGCCAGGCGATTTCCCAGAGTTTGATAAGGAAAAGATCAGGACTTTTATGAAAGAGCTGAACGATCTCTCCCACAAATTGGATAAATCGCGTTACACGGCCATTCGCCGTTGCGATTTTTGCAGCGATATTGTAGATGTATATTCTCCTTCTATTTGGGCAGGTTGGTACCGTGGCGCTTATACCGATTACAAAAAGGCATCAGAGGATGAATTTGCGAAGGTAAAACGCTTTTTACATGTAGAATGGGGAGGAGATAGTCATGCGCTACGTCACTCAGAAAATCCGGATAAAGCTTTAAGTAAGATTAAAACCGGAGGAAGTGCCGATGAAAGGGCAGGTGATGCCTCGTTATATGGTGGTGCAGCAAGGATCTCTAAGGATGGCGACTGGAGCGAATCATACATCACAAACTTAATCGACTGGCATTTAAAAGAGCAGGAAACCATGCCTTGGTTAAGCGGTACGGCTTACTGGCCCTTCAAAGATTTTTCTACGCCTGTCCGTCCCGATAATCCTGTGCCTTACATGAACCAGAAGGGCGTAGTAGAAAGAGATTTTACCAAAAAAGAAGCTTATTACGTTTTCCAGTCTTACTGGACTGAAAAACCAATGGTACACATTTACGGACACACATGGCCAATCCGTTGGGGTGATGAAGGTGAAGAGAAAATGGTAAAAGTTTACTCCAACTGTACAGATGCCGAAATTTTCTTAAATGGCAAAAGTTTTGGCAGTAAAAAACGCAATAGTCAGGATTATCCTGCAGCGGGTTTGCGCTGGAACCTTCCGTTTGTAAAGGGCGAAAACACGGTTAAGGTAATTGCCAAAAAAGGGAAAGAAACCGTGACCGACGAAATTAAATTTACTTATCAAACTGAAAAATGGACAAAGCCAGCTCAAATGAAACTGACAAAGGTCAGTCAGCACGGTGATGTGGCAACTATAGAAGTAAAACTTTTTGATGCCAATGGAGTTCAATGTTTAGATGCCATTAACTGGATAACTTTTGGTTTAACTGGCGATGGTAAATTAATTGATAATCAAGGTACTTCATCAGGTTCCAGGAAAGTGCAGGCTTACAATGGAAGAGCGATGATCAGCGTGAAATTAAATAAAGGTCAAAGTGCCGTATCTGCGATTTCTGAAGGTCTGAGGACGGTTTTTACAACTTTATAATAGCTAACCAAATATATACCAATGAAAAGAATCATTACCTATGCATTATTAGTGTTGCTCTGTTTTGCCGGAACAGCTTTTGCATACCCAAAACCCAATCTGAAAGGACCCGATTTAAAAAAGCAGGCAGAAGTACTGTTGAAAAAACAGGTTTTGGCCGAGGCAGCCTGGGCCATGCAGCAAAAACCGATTACTGTTACCGCTTCATCTTCGCCAAGGAGTGCTGGTGGAAAGCATGATTTCTTCTCTGAAGCAGACTATTTTTGGCCTGACCCGAAAAATCCGGATGGCCCCTACATCAACAGGGATGGACTCACCAATCCTGATAACTTTTTAGCACACCGTAAGGCAATGGTCCGTTTTAGTAAAATCATTGGTGCGCTGGCTTCCGCCTATAAAATTACTGGCGATGAAAAGTATGTTAAACAAGCCGTTAAACATTTCCAAGCCTGGTTTATCAATTCAGAGACATTAATGAACCCGAATCTATTGTTTGCACAAGCGGTAAAAGGTAAGTTTACGGGGCGTAATTATGGTATTATCGATACTATTCATTTAATGGAGGTGGCTCAAGGTGCATTAGTAATGGAAAAAGCAAAAGCATTTGATCAGCGTACTAATAAAGGTGTAAAAAAATGGTTTGCCGATTATACCTTATGGTTAAATACCAGCAAGCCAGGTATTCAGGAAAAAACCGTGAAAAACAACCATGCAACGTGTTGGGCCATGCAGGTAGCATCTTTTGCAAAACTTTGTGGCGACGAAAGCATGCTTGATTCCTTACGTACCAGTTATAAAACCATCCTTCTGCCAAACCAAATGGGCGATGACGGTAGCTTTCCGTTGGAAATGGCGAGAACAAAACCTTATGGTTATTCGATCTTTAACCTTGATGCCATGACGATGCTCTGCCAGATTTTATCTACACCAAAAGATAACCTCTGGGATTTTGAAACGGCCGATGGAAAATCCATAAAAAAAGGATTAACTTATTTATATCCGTTTATTGCCGATAAAAGCAAGTGGACCTTAAAGCCCGATGTAATGTATTGGGAAAACTGGCCTGTAGCACAGCCTTTTTTACTGTTTGGAGCAGTACAATACAATCAAGCCAATTGGTACCAAACCTGGGCGAAATTAGACCATCAGCCTCAGGTAGAAGAAGTAATTAGAAATTTACCTATCCGTAACCCATTAATCTGGTTGTAATATGAACTTAAAAATAACAATAACGGCGCTAAGCATGTTGTCTTTCAGTATAGTAAAGGCGCAAAAAACAAATGTTAAAAAAGCATTTGCTTCAGCAGCGAAACAAACGGAAGTACTGATCAAAAATGTAGATTCGGCCAGGAAAATAAAGCCTAATCTGGTTTCACCAAGAACCGTAGAAAACGGACAGTTTAAAATGGTGGTGTCGAAAGATTGGACCAGTGGATTCTTTCCGGCAGAATTATGGTATTTTTATCAATATACCAACGATAAGAAATGGCTCGATCTGGCTAAGAAATATACTGAAGATATTAAAAAGGAACAATTTAACACAGGAACGCACGATTTAGGTTTCATGATTTATTGTCCGTTTGGAAACGGATACCGTTTAACAAACGATCCGGCCTATAAAGCTGTAATTATTCAGGCGGCAAAATCATTGTCTACAAGATTCAACGTCAAAGCAGGTGTATTAAAATCGTGGGATCATAATGGCGATAAGTGGAAGTATCCGGTAATTATTGATAACATGATGAACCTTGAGCTATTATTTGAAACCACTAAGTTAACAGGCGATTCATCTTTCTATAAAATTGCGGTAACACATGCCAATACCACGATGAAGAATCATTTCAGACCCGATTTTAGTTCTTATCATGTTATCGATTATGACACCTTAACAGGCAATGTGCGCCAGAAATTAACTGCACAAGGTTACGCTAATGAATCGGCCTGGGCACGCGGCCAGGCCTGGGCACTCTACGGTTATACGATGTGTTATCGTGAAACTAAAAATAAAGCATATTTAGCTCAGGCTGATGGTGTTGCAGGCTTTATCTTAAATAGTAAAATTACGCCAGCTGATGGCATTCCATATTGGGATTATAACGATCCTAAAATCCCTGATGTTTCCAGAGATGCATCTGCTGCGTCAATTACAGCCTCGGCGCTTTACGAATTGGCAAAGTACAGTACCAATGGTAAAAAATATAAAGCCGCTGCCGATAAAATCTTAAATTCGCTCAGCACAAAGTATACCAGTAAAATTGGTACAAATTATGGCTTTATTTTAGAGCATAGCACAGGGCACCGCCCGGCGAAGTCTGAAATTGATGTGCCGATCAATTATGCCGATTATTACTACCTGGAAGCTTTGTTAAGAAGTAAAAACTAAAATGAAGCGTGTATTAAAGCTATTTATTGCTGCAAGCCTTGCTATCGGCCTACTATTGAGCATGCAGGTAGATCATTTAACCAAAAAGAAAGTGGTTATTGGTTATGTTGGCGGTTATAGAGGTTTGGTTGATGTGCGTAAAATTTCTGCAGAGAAACTCACACACATCAATTATGCTTTTGTCGACGTAAAAAACAACCGTGCTTTTTTACACCGTGAAGCGACTGATACAGTTAATTTTCAGCAGCTTAATCAACTTAAACTTAAAAATCCTGATCTTAAAATCCTGATTTCTATCGGTGGGTGGGCTTGGAGCGAAAATTTTTCAGATGCTGCACTGAGCGACACCTCGCGTAAAGCTTTTGCCGAAAGTGCCGTTAGAATTATAGAAAAATTTAAGCTGGATGGGGTAGATATCGATTGGGAATATCCTGGTATAGCAGGAGAAGAAGGTAATGTTTTCAGACCGGAAGATAAACAGAACTTTACTTTGATGCTGAAAGAACTCCGCTTAGAATTGGATAGTTTAGAACAGAAATCTCAATCTAAAAAGCTATTGACTATCGCAGTTGGTGGTTTTACCAATTTTATCCGCCATACAGAAATGGATAAAGCACAGCAGTATCTGGATTACATAAACCTCATGACCTACGATTTCTATAATGGCAATTTTGCGGGTCATCATACCAATCTTTATAATTCAAAAAGCTATCCGGCAGAGAATTATGCAGACAAAACCTTTCGCGAGTTTGCCGCTGCAGGTGTTCCTAACGGCAAATTAGTAATGGGAATTGCCTTTTACAGCCGCTCTTTCACCCTTAAAGAAAATGCCAAAAATGGATTAGGCGATTCTGTTTTAAGCAGCAGGTACGGAAAAGGTTATACTTTTTTAAAAGATAGCCTGATCAATCAGAAAGGCTTTAAGAAATATTACGATAAAGACGCCAAAGCTTCTTATCTCTATAATGCAGCAACCCGTGAATATATGACTTACGATGATGAAAGATCGGTAAAGGCAAAATGCGAATATGTATTGAAAAATAACATGGCTGGGGTGATGTTTTGGGAATACGATTCTGATGTAAATGGCTATTTACTTGATCAGATCAATAAAAGTTTAAAATGATAATAATGAAACGAAATCTAAGCATCCTATTGATTTTGGCAGCTGCATTTAATGTATCTGCCCAGAACAAAAAAGTGGTTAAGCCGGTGCAGACTTATACTGTTGCCAACAAAAAAGTAACGGTTTACACTACAGCAGAGAAATCTGAATACCGCATCAGTAAAACCGAAACCTTAAGTTTTGCTGAACATAAGCAACCTTTTGAAACAGAGCCTTGTATTTTTGTAGATCCAACTATAAAATACCAAACCCTGGTTGGCATTGGGGGCGCTTTAACCGATGCTTCGGCAGAAACATTTGCAAAGTTATCTAAGAAAAATCAACAAGAACTTTTAACGGCATATTACAGTAAAGATAAAGGTATCGGCTATACTTTGGCACGCACCAATATTGCCAGCTGCGATTTTTCGAGTGGAAGTTATACCTATGTACAGGATAATGATAAAGACCTTAAAACTTTTAGCGTAGCGCACGATGAAGAATTCAAAATTCCTTTGATTAAACAAGCCATTGCGGCATCGGGAGGTAAATTACCGCTGTTTGTAAGCCCATGGTCGCCACCGGCATGGATGAAAGATAATAACAGTTTAATTCAGGGCGGGCATTTATTGCCTGCATATCGCCAAAGCTGGGCCAATCATTATGTGAAATTTATCAAAACTTACGAGGCTATGGGTATTCCGGTTTGGGGTTTAAGCGTTCAAAACGAACCCATGGCCAAGCAAAAATGGGAATCTTGTGTGTTTACTGCCGAAGAAGAACGCGATTTTATTAAAAACTTCCTAGGTCCAACCTTACAGAAGTCAGGCCTCGCATCAAAAAAACTAATTGCTTGGGATCATAACCGCGATCAGATTTTTCAAAGGGCAAGTACCATTTTAAATGATAAGGATGCTGCTAAATATGTTTGGGGTATTGGTTTTCACTGGTATGAAACATGGACAGGGAGCGGAATGCAGTTCGGTAATGTGAAACAAACACATGAAGCTTATCCAGATAAAGCATTGATTTTCACCGAAGGCTGTAAAGAAAAATACGATGTAAATAAACTGGATGACTGGACTTTGGGCGAGCGGTATGGTTACTCTATGATTAACGACTTTAATGCCGGGACAGCTGCCTGGACGGATTGGAATATTCTTTTAGATGAAAAAGGTGGACCAAACCATGTCGGCAACTTCTGTTTTGCTCCCGTACATGCCGATACGAAAAATAATAAATTGATTTATACAAATGCTTATTATTATATGGGACATTTTTCTAAATTTATCCGCCCGGGAGCTAAAAGAATAGGAGCAGCATCCAGTCGCGATAAACTGCAATCAACAGCTTTTTTAAATCCCGATGGTAAGTTGGTTGTAGTGGTAATGAATCAATCCGATGACAAATTAAAATACAGTTTGTGGATAAAAGGTGAGGCTGCAACAACAACCAGTTTGCCACACTCCATCACAACATTAGTAGTAGAATAAACTTAAAAAGAACTAAACAAATGGTAAAAGAAGTAGAAAGCCTTTTTTCGCTGAAAAATAAGGTTGTAGTAGTTACAGGTGCTACAGGTGTTTTGGGCGAGGCTTTTATTAATGGTTTGTGTGCCGCGGGCGCTACAATCGTTGTAATTGGAAGAAACGAAGAAATAGCTAAACAAAGAGCGGCAGATGTAATTGAGGCCGGCGGTAAAGCAATTTACATCATTGCTGATGTATTAAATGAACAGAACCTGATTGATGCAAATGCGACCATTATTAAAGAATTTGGCCGGATTGATGCATTGGTTAATGCAGCTGGAGGCAACGTGGCTGAGGCAGTAATCCAGCCAGGTAGCGATGTTTTTGACCTTAATATTCCGGCCTTAAAGCAGGCTTTTGACCTAAACCTGTTCGGAACGATTATGCCAACGCAGATTTTTGGCAAAGAAATAGCCAAGAACGGCGGTAGCATTGTAAATATATCGTCTGTTTCGGCTACCCAGGCACTTACCAGGGTGTTGGGTTATTCGATGGCTAAGGCATCTATCGATAGTTATACGAAATGGATGGCTGTTGAATTAGCCAATCGTTATCAGGATAAAATAAGGATAAATGGCATTGTACCCGGCTTTTTTATCACTAACCAGAACAGGGCATTATTAACCAACGAAGATGGTTCTTTAACTGCAAGAGGGCAGGCTATTATTTCTAAAACACCGTTTAAACGTTTTGGATCCCCAGAAGAATTAATCGGCGCTTTAGTATATTTGCTAAGTGATGCCTCTAAATTTGTAAATGGACAGAATGTTACGGTGGATGGAGGATTTACAGCATTTTCTGGCGTTTAGATATCAATACAATCACATATAAACAGTGTAATCTTAAAATCTGTGTAATCACACATATATGAAAAAATTAGAACAAACCTGGCGTTGGTATGGTCCGAATGATCCAGTTAGCCTACAAGATGTTAAACAAGCAGGCGCTACTGGCGTTGTAACCGCACTGCATCATATTCCACATGGTGAAGTTTGGCCATTACATGATATTCAGGAAAGAAAAGCCATTATCGAGGCAGCAGGTTTAACCTGGTCGGTAGTAGAAAGTGTTCCCGTGCACGAAGCGATTAAAACGCGTAGGTCAGATGCAGGGCAGTATATCGAAAACTATAAAACCTCTTTGCGTAACCTATCGGCCTGCGGAATTAAGATTGCGTGCTATAATTTTATGCCGGTTTTAGATTGGACACGTACACAATTGGATCTGGAAATGACCGATGGATCGAAAGCCCTTTATTTTAACTGGATTGATCTGGCCATTTTTGATCTTTATATTTTGAAGAGAGAAGGTGCAGAAGCAGATTATTCGCAATCTATTTTAGATAGGGCTGCAGCTAAACATGCTACTTTAACACCACAGGATTTAGTTGATCTTCGTATTAATGTATTAATGGGTATCCCGACCGAAAAAGAAATCGAGCTGGAGACTTTACGTAATAGTATTAATGAATATAAAGTCATTGGAAGACAAGGCTTAAAAGAAAATCTGAAATTTTTCTTGTCATCTATTGCTGAGGTTTGTACAGAAGAAGGCATTAAAATGACCATCCATCCTGACGATCCTCCTTATGCTATTTTAGGTTTGCCAAGAATTGCAAGCACCCTCGAAGATTTTAATTATATAATTAAAGAAGTAGATCAGGCTTTTAACGGTGTTTGTTTCTGTACGGGCTCTTTAGGTGCCGGGATGGGGAATAATGCTTTAGAGATCTTTAATGCAGTTAAGGAACGTGTTTATTTTGCGCATTTGCGTAACGTTAAAAAAGATGAAGACGGTAGTTTTTACGAAGCAGACCATTTAGGTGGCGATGTGAATATGTACGAAATTATGAAAGCCTTATCAGAAGAAAATGCTTTACGCGATAAATCAATTCCTTTCCGCCCGGATCATGGCCACCAAATGTTGGATGATTTGGCCAAAGAAACCAACCCGGGTTATTCGGCTATTGGCAGATTAAGAGGTTTGGCCGAATTAAGAGGGCTGGAAATAGGGGTTACAGGGAATTACTAATTTAGATCGTCATTGCGAGGAGGAGCGACGAAGCAATCTCATTAATTGTTTTTCTTCGTTTTGTCATCCTGAGGGGTAATTATTTTATAAAAATAAATATGAATGACGCATACCCTTTTTTGCCCAGCGGCTCATTCTTGCCTCGGCTCACCGCCGCCGAAAGGCTCTTTCTTTTTGGCATCAAAAAGAAACAAAAAATGCCGGCTGAAAATTTTTCTTTAAAGGTCAGTGGTGTGGTTGGGGCAGCAGAATCCGAAAAATTTGTTAGGCCGGATTTAAGTGGAACGGGGATACGGTGCTGTGGCCTAGCTGGGTGGAAGTGTATAGTGTCGTAAATACTTATCAGTATGTAATTGCAAAATAACGTCAATGCTAGCGTAGTCAAAGGATCTTTTAGCGTTAATTTACCACTTATGCGCACAAATAAAACTGATTTATTTGTGCGCATTTTTTGTAATAGCCGGGCTTGTATTCGCTTATCGCCTAACGCCAACCCTTATTATCACAAATACACACCAATTCCCAAAATTTTAACTCACCTTTGCTTGTGGCTTGAAATTTGAGTCTCTTAAAATTATGGAAAACAGCAATAACCCCAAGAAGAAGATCTTAACGCCTTCTGTTGTACATGATGATTTGCCTGAGGTTAAGAAACCTGAGCATTTACGGAAGGTGCCGCTAAATCACGATGGTGGATTGCCAGAAAATCCTGAAAGAAATTATCACCATGAAGAATTAAAGAGTGTAACCGCGGCTCATGACAAAATTCGGCATGCCGATGATGATATTTGGAACGGAGAAGACGCGTAATTTAGATTTGATCATGTTTTTTATATACCAGCTCTGTGCTTTTGGTACAGAATAGGGTGAAAAATAACGTTTTTTATGGACTAAAGTCAAATTTATTCCGCCCAAATTTAATTTTAATTGCTTCGTTCTTAAACACTTATTTGAAATGCTAAAAGCAGCTTCTAAATAGTTTAAAATATATTTTTACATATTAAATAGAACTTCTATATTTGCAGCTCATTAAAAAATGAGCCTCGGTAGCTCAGCTGGATAGAGCGTCGGTTTTCTAAACCGAGGGTCAGGGGTTCGAGTCCCTTCCGGGGTACATAAAGACATGTTTGTCAAAGATTCAAAGGATTGTTCGATTTCGAGCAATCCTTTTTTTGTTGATATTCATTAGATGGGAGGGCGTTCGGTTTTTCAATTATCCGCTCAGCTATTCCTTACTTTTGCAGGCAATAACGGCTAAATGGCTTAATTAATAAATGGATAATAGATTTTCTAACAGCAAACAGGTTGCGGTGGTTTCCACTTTTTCTCACCTTTTAAATACGAATTTTAAGGGAGATATAAATGCAGTTTGCTGGCAGAGAGACCTGGTTGGCGACTTTAGGGAAATTGTATCTAAACTTGAACTGAAAGCAGATCTCACGGAAGTTTCTATGGAAGACCTCCATGCGCTTAAGCTATCAGAACAAGGTAGTATGGCAAGGGATATTATTTCAAATGATTTTCTGTTGCTCACAGAATCCGGAGCATCGCCTTCGCTTAATTTAATCAAAAGTTACGAGCGGGACGAGGAACTCGGTTTCATTTCAACAGATGTATATTCATTTCATGTAGACCGTTCGCCCATCGGTACTGATACTTTTTTATGTACCTATTACGGTGCGGCCAGCGAAATCTTAGCTAATCATCAAGCAGAACAAAAAATCCTGGTCCCTGGAATCCGGCAAAAGCTCAAAGAGCTGCATAACGGTCCGGAATCGGAATTTGAAAGCTTTTTGATGGAACATTATTTTGACCTGCATTACCAGGCCAAAGCTGATGCAAGACCAATCAATTTGGGATTGGGCCATTTATGGCGGTTGGCAGTAGATTATCCTGATAAACAGGTTTTACCATGCGTGCACCGGGCACCCAACGAAAAAGATGGTGAATATAGATTGCTTCTGATCTGCTAATATTAAATTTTTTAATCTATACCCCCTTAATCGGTTGTTAATCAGGTTGGTTATGCCAGTTTAATTATCTGCCAGGCAATCTTTCTGTTTAAAAAATACCCCTCGAAAAGTTTCGTAGTTAACATTTCTGCTTACTAATTTAACATTACTGCTCTGTGGGCATGATATGGCATTGTAGTTTTGCATCATAAAAACATACCACCATATTCTAACCAATTAATTCTTTGTTCCGTTATGAAACGATTCTCTTTCTTTATTATGTTGTTATTTGTTGCTGGGAGATTGCTTGCCGCTGAAGCTGTTGAGACGCTGGAGAATGGGATGAAGGTCCACCCCAAGGGAGGAGCTGCCAAAACTATTGAAATAAATGTGATCAACAGCCGGATTGTTAGGGTGCAGGCTTCACCCGAAAGCACAATTCCCCAGGTTACAAGCCTTTGCGTAGTAGCCGGATTGACTCCGACAATTCCATTCAAAGTAACAGAAAATGCAGAATTTGCCCAACTCTCTACTCAGGAACTTAGCGTCAAGGTTTCCCTTGTTACAGGCAAGGTTTCCTTTACAGATAAATTAGGGAAAGTAGTGCTGCAGGAGGCAAAAAGAAGCTTTAGCCCTATTAATGTCGATAACGATAAAGGATATACCATGCAACAGGTCTTTTCGGGTACTCCAGGCGAGGCCATCTACGGGCTCGGGCAGCATCAATCTGACGATTTTAACTATAAACATAAAAGCGAAGACCTCTTCCAGTACAATACGAAAGTGGCTGTGCCATTCATCATGTCTACAAACAACTATGGTGTATTGTGGGATAATTACTCGCAGAGCAAATACGGCGATCCCCGGGATTATAAAGACCTGAACCAGTTTACCCTCTTTAATAAACAAGGCAAAAAAGGTTTCCTTACCGCTACGTATAATCAAAAAAATAATACGCCCATTATCCGTCAGGAGTCAGCAATCGATTATGAAAACCTCACAACTGTTAAGAAATTTCCTGCTGATTTTGATTTTAACAATGGTTCTGTAGTTTGGGAAGGAGAAATTCTTGCCAGCCAAACTGATGTTTATAAGTTTAGTCTCTATTATGCAGGTTATACCAAAGTATGGCTTGATGGAAAATTGGTGGTGCCGGAGCGCTGGAGAACTTCATGGAATCCGAATACTTATCGTTTTCCTTTCTCGCTAACAAAGGGAAAACGCACCAAAATAAGACTGGAGTGGAAACCTGATGGAGGCGTTTCCTATGTTGGCCTCAAAGCACTTTCTTCATCTCCGATAGAAAAAAATGGCAATATATCCTTTTGGTCAGAAATGGGCGATAAGATGGATTATTATTTCGTGGCCGGTAAAAACATGGACGACGTAATCAGTGGTTACCGCACGCTGACTGGCAAGGCGAGCATTATGCCTAAATGGGCAATGGGTTTTTGGCAGAGCCGTGAGCGTTACAAAACCCAGGATGAACTAATAAATGTGGTAAGTGAATACCGGAAGCGTAAGATTCCGCTTGATAATATTGTGCTTGACTGGAATTATTGGCCAGAAAATGCCTGGGGAAGCCATCAGTTTGACTTGAAACGGTTTCCTGATGCGAAAGGAATGGTAGACTCAGTACATAAAGAAAATGCAAATATCATGATATCGGTATGGCCAAAATTCTATGCTACAACAGATCATTTTAAACAATTTAAGCAAAAAGGATGGATGTATATGCAGGCGGTTCAGGATAGTGTACGCGATTGGATAGGCCCGGGTTATGTAGGATCTTTCTACGATGCCTATAGTCCCGATGCGCAAAAACTTTTTTGGAAACAGATGAAAGAAAACCTTTACGTAAAGGGATTCGATGCCTGGTGGATGGATGCTTCTGAGCCCAACATCCGTGATTGTACCGATATGGACTACCGCAAGAAACTGTGTGGGCCTACTGCGCTGGGTTCTTCTACAAAATACTTTAATGCATATGCACTAATGAACGCCAACGCTATTTATAACGGGCAGCGTGAAACGGATAATAACAAGCGGGTATTTCTGTTAACGCGATCTGGTTTTGCGGGTTTACAAAGGTATTCTACCGCTACGTGGAGTGGCGATATCGCCTCAAGATGGGAAGACCTAAAAGCGCAGATTCCTGCCGGGCTTAATTTTGCAATGTCGGGCATTCCGTTCTGGACAATGGATATTGGTGGTTTCTGCGTGGAGAAACGTTATGGAGATGGCCAGCTTATTTTTGACGAAACAGGCAATGAGAATGCCGACCTGAAAGAATGGCGTGAATTAAATTTACGTTGGTTCCAGTTTGGGGCATTTTGTCCGTTGTTCCGCAGTCATGGCCAGTTTCCTTACCGCGAAATCTATAACATTGCTCCAGAAGGCCATCCGGTTTACAAAAGTCTGGTTTATTACGATCAACTACGCTACCGCTTAATGCCTTACATCTATTCGTTGGCAGGAATGGCGTATCATAAAGATTATACACTGATGAGGTCGCTCGCAATGGATTATACTGCCGATAAACAAACTTATGGCGTGAGTGATCAGTTTCTTTTAGGTTCAGGCTTGATGGTTTGTCCTGTTTATAGTTACAAAGCACGTAGCCGCGAAGTTTATTTCCCGGCAGGAAACCGTTGGTATGATTTCTATACCGGTAAACAGATTGAAGGCGGTCAAAAGTTGAATGTAGAAGCACCACTTGAGCGTATTCCTCTTTTTGTTCCTGCAGGTACTATTTTACCAGTTGGTGATGTGATGCAATATACTTCAGAAAAGAAAGCTGATAATATCGAGATTAGGGTTTACAAAGGTAAAGATGGCAAGTTCAGTTTATACGAAGACGAGGGCAATAACTATAATTACGAAAAGGGTGCATTTTCAACGATCAATTTTGAATATAATCATGCCGCTGGTACGCTAACCATCGGCAATCGCGAGGGGACTTACGAAGGGATGTTAACCAAAAGGATTTTTAGAGTGGTTGCCATCGGTAATTCAACAGCACCGGCTAAAGTTGTTCAATACAACGGTGCTAAAACGGTAGTGAAACTCTGAAGACTTGATCAATAAGCAAATGCGTAGCCATAATTTTTGTTTAAATCCATGTTCAAACCTAACAGATTAGCAGCATTGGTACCTCATTTTGAACTGAATTGAGCTAATTAAGACAGCAATTGAGCTAAAATGGGCCGTTAAAGTCGTGGCAGGCAGTACAAGTGCTGGACCGCTTGTGGCGCCCTGCTTAAGGGCAACATAACCGTTGGCGATGGTGCCATTCTGCGAAAGCAAGCTCTGGCTTTACCTTTTAGGTAAAGAAAAGGCAACCCCAGGGTAACCCTGGGGTTATCCTGGGGTTACCTGGTAGCAACAAAGGGTAAAGAACAGGCAAAGCAGGGGTAATCAAAAACAGCCCTTTCGCTGGCTTTCCAGGTAGGCAGCCAGTAAATCTTTCGGGCAAAAACGATAAAAACTAAACACAAAAGAATATAATTAAATGAAATCGATATTTTTAACTGTAGTAGCAACAGGAGCCTGGTTAATGGTTAATGCGCAACAAAAGCTGCCTGTTTACCTTGATATAAATAAACCCATAGAAGAGCGGGTTGAAAATGCACTTTCAGCAATGACCACCGAAGAAAAAGTGTCGCTTTGTTATGCCCAGTCTAAGTTTAGTTCAAAAGGCGTGCCCCGCTTAGGAATTCCTGAAGTTTGGACCGATGATGGGCCCCACGGCATCCGTGAGGAAGTTTTATGGGATGAATGGGGCGGGGCCAACTGGACAAACGATTCGTGTACAGCCTTTCCGGCACTTACCTGTCTGTCAGCTTCCTTTAATCCTAAATTATCGCTGCTTTATGGCAAGTCAATCGGAGAAGAAGCGCGTTACCGCAATAAAACCGTATTGTTGGGGCCTGGGGTAAACATTTATCGTACACCATTAAACGGGCGTAATTTTGAATATCTGGGCGAAGATCCTTATCTCAGCTCACGCATGGTTGTGCCTTACATTCAGGGCGTTCAATCCATCGGCGTAGCGGCATGTGTAAAACATTTTGCATTAAATAACCAGGAAGAGTGGCGTGGGCACATCAATGTTGATCTGAGCGACCGTGCATTATATGAGATTTATTTACCTGCTTTTAAGGCTGCAGTGCAAGAAGGGAAAGCCTGGTCGATTATGGGTTCTTACAATCAGTTTAGAGGCGAACATTGTTGCCACAATGACCTGCTTTTGAATAAAATCTTAAAAAAAGACTGGAAATTCGATGGGGTGGTGATTAGTGACTGGGGAGGTGTACATAGTACCGATCAAGCAGTTAGGAACGGGCTGGATCTCGAAATGGGTACCTACACTGATGGTTTAACAACCAAGGGAAAGTTTCCTTACTCTGAATACTATCTGGCCAACCCGTTCCTTAAAGGTATTAAGGAGGGGAAATATGATATTGCTTTGCTTGATGATAAAGCCCGCCGGATATTACGTTTGATTTTCCGTACTACCATGAGCGCCAACCGCCCGTTTGGCCGTTTCGTTTCTCCCGAACACAGTGAAGCTGCGCGTAAAATTGCTCAGGAAGGAATTGTGCTTTTAAAGAATGATAAACAGTTTTTTCCTGTTACAAACGGTAAATTCAAAAAGATTGCTGTTATCGGCGAAAATGCCGATCGCAGTCTGGTCATCGGCGGGGGATCATCATCGCTGAAGGTGGCTTATGAAAAATCGCCATTGGATGGATTGATCGCTAAATATGGGAAAGACCATGTGGTTTACAGTCTTGGATATGCTTCGGGACCATCAATGTACGGACGAGAAGAACCATCTAAGCTAAATGCTGATTCTTTGATGGATGCGGCGATCGAAGTTGCTAAACATGCTGATGTTGTATTCTTTATCGGAGGACTGAATAAAAACCACTTTCAGGATTGTGAAGGTGGCGACCGTAAATCGTTAAGCCTTCCTTTCGGGCAGGATAAACTGATTGATGCTTTATTGAAAGTAAATAAAAACACTGCTGTAGTGCTGCTTAGCGGTAATGCAGTGTCAATGCCTTGGGTAGATAAGGTGCCAGCTATTATTCAGGGATGGTATCTTGGTTCAGAGGCTGGATCTGCATTGGCTGATGTTATTTCGGGCGAGGTAAACCCTTCGGGTAAGCTGCCATTCTCTTTTCCAAAAAAGCTGGAAGATAATGGTGCACACTTTTATGGTAAAATTTCCTATCCCGGAGACAGTATTAACCAATATTACAAGGAAGATATTTTGGTCGGGTACCGTTGGTTTGATACAAAAAAAATAGTGCCTCAATACGCCTTCGGATACGGCCTTTCTTACACCAGCTTTAATTTAGGCGCTCTATCTGCAGATAAACCGGCTTATGGTAAAGACGATATCATCAAGGTCAGATTTACTGTGAAGAACACAGGAACGCGCTATGGCGCTGAGGTTGCTCAGTTGTATGTGAACGATCCTGTTTGCAGTGTTCCGCGTCCGGTAAAAGAGCTGAAAGCCTTTGAAAAAGTATTCCTGCAGCCAGGGGAAACGAAAGTTGTTGAAATGGATGTAAAAGTGTCAGATCTTGCCTTCTATGATGAAAGTAAAAAGGATTGGAACGTTGAACCTGGAGACTTTATCCTGCAGCTTGGAAATTCATCCAATAATATTTCCCAGAAACTGAAGATAACTGTTAAATAACCGGTAGAGAAGAAGAAACAAAATAAAACAGTATTATTTGGAGAAATGCCCTTAGCAACAAGCTAGGGCATTTCTTTTTGGTTTCAATCTTTATACGCTGGTATCGTTACTTTATCTAAATATTTTGTTGATAGCCAGTTGAACCTTAGCTGCGTCATTTTCGATGGTTTTTTTGATAGACTCGTCAAATGAAGGAGGGAAATCTGCTGTAACGGAGATCAGCTGCGTATGATTGGTTACAGTAAGCTCAAAGGCATGACTGCCAAACTTAAATTTACTTTTTATTTTGTCTGCCTGTTTTTCAATTGCCTTAGAAAACTCATAGCTGTTGCTAATCTCGTCAAAATGATCCTTTACGGCATGGAAGATCAGGTGTGTTTCTACATCTAATTCGTTGATGATTACCCTGGCATTCAATAGCGCATGTGCTATTTTTCCTTCAGCTCCTTCCTGGAGGTTCTTCAAAGAGGGAAGCAGGTCTTCACTAAAGATGATATCTTTAGGGTCTTTGATGAAAATTGTTGAAGGGTTACCGTTTTCATCCGATCGCTGTTGGAGGTATATCGTATCATTACCGTCCTTAAGTTCTACGCTAGCTGGGGCAATATATTCTGTTTTGATGTCGGTTATGGTGTTTTTAATGAGCTTAACAACATATGCCAGCACTGGGTAATCTGTGATATCGTTCATTGTGTCTTTTTTGCAAATGTACGGCTTAGTTGAAGTGATATAAAGCGCCTTTGGAAGCGAATGGATAGTTTTATTATAAATGGATCATCAAGAGGGAGTTAAATTTTTCTTTGTACCGGTATATTTATATTTAAATCACAATTACGGCTGTGTTTAAACCATCACTCTGATTAACTTAATGACATTAGGCTATCGGGAGAAAATATCAAAGGAAAAAACTGCCCCTCCATTTTATGGCCTGCCCTAACAGGTTCCACCCCTTTAAGTAAGGCCTCGTTGGTATTCGATTCGGTCCCGTCAGTAAATACATTTAAAACGAAAGCACTTCTTGAGCGTGGTGATTTGTTTTGGAACGAGCCATGAACCATCAAAGGATGGTGAAACGTAGCATATCCCTTTTTAAGTTCGATAGGAACAGGATTAAATTCTGCTTTCTGCGCTTCTGTTAAATACTGCATTAAGCCTTCCATATCACCGGCTAAATCTGGTTTATCCAATAAGCCCCAGTTATGGCTTTTAGGTACATAATATAAACAACCATTTTGAGTGGTTGCATCATCCAATCCGACCCAGCAGGTTAAATGTTGCATGGGGCCGGTGCGTGTCCAATAAGAATAATCCTGGTGCCAGGCTACAACTCCTCCGTGTTTTGCTGGTTTACAGAACAACTGATCGTGCCAGAAACGTACACCTTTATTGCCTAAAATCTGACTGGCCGCCATCGCAAAAGCCGGATTCCATATTACATCATGAAAGCTTTCGGTAATGCGCCAGGCGCCCAAAGCATGAAATAATACTGAATTAGGATCTGTGGATTCATTGCTGTGAAACTCATGAAAAAGCCCGTTTAATGGGTGTGCAGGATCTATAATTTCTGCTAATTCTTTGTTTAGCCGCTCAATCTGCCATTCCTCCAATAACTTTATATCACTAACGTATCCAAACGTTTTAAAAAAATCAAGTTGCTCGTTGCTGAGCTTATATTGTTCCCACTCAGAAGCTTTGGTGGGCCATTTAAACAGATCGGAAATGAGTTGATGTTTTTTTGAAAGGTCTTGCTGATTGGGAATTGTCATCAATTTTATTCGTTTATGGTTAGAAATTGCTCATTTATTTAAAGGTAATAAAACATTTTCCTTCGTGGAACAGGCGAGCAAATTTGATTCTGATTATTTTTTACCCGTTAAGCGGTTTCTAACGATTTAATGAGCGAATGCGGTGTTACCAATTTTAGATAACATTGATAAATATTTAACACTGAATTAATAATTGGTCATTAGTTTTGTGGTATAAATATTTGGTTAGTATTTATAAGTTTAGGTTAGTTGATTATAAAAGCCCAGATGGATATCGGGGCTTTTAATATTTTAACCCATACGATAGAAAAACTCGTCGGCTACGATTTTTCCATCTTTAACCTCATAAACACAGATTTCACTCATAGGCATTCTTCCATGGGCTTTATAAGTGGCATCAATGTTCATTACAACAGCAAAATGATTTTCTGCTACAATTGGTTCTGAGCACGAAGAGCTATGTATCTCTTCAACACTTTCTTCCCATTGTATGGTTTTCTTTTTAACGGCATCTTTGCCTTCTGTTAATTCCATTGGCGAGCCTTTTGGCTCTTTGCTTACCACGTTGTCGGCGTAAAGTTCATCAATGGCTTGTTCGTGTTTGCCTTCGCGGCAAAGTTGCACCAGCTTGTCAGCTACTTCCTGAGTATTCATATGCTTATATTTAGTTATGATCTAAGTTATCTAAAAATAAACGCTCTACCTGTTTAAAAGGTTTAAAGTTTAGGTAAAGTTGAAGTGTTAGCGAAGAAGATTGCAGTCATTAAAATTTATGATAAAAATTAGCTGTTTAGGCAAAATAGAAATCCTGGCAGCTAAAAAAACAGCGCAAACGAATATTTAAAAGCACATGGGACCTGGTGCACAATATGTTGCCAAAGGTATTACCCCAATGTTAAGCTTTGATTAACTGTTTTTTTCTTGTAGCGATTTAATAGCCTGACCCGTTTCTGTGTCAAAATTAATGCTATGAAAATAATCTTAAAGGCTTTTAGCCTAATACTGATCTGTACAATTGTTTTTACTGCCTGTAAAAAAGAGAAACCTGAACCGGCAGCGCTTTTGCCACTTGTGGGCAGCTGGACCGAAACACCTGTTTCACCTGATTTCCAGCGGAAGCTGTTCTTTAGTGCAGACGGTACCTTTACCATGCACTTTACTTATTACGGATTGCAAGGAGGCGTTACATCAACAGGAACTTATTCGGTAAGCGGGAATAAGCTCACCGCTATTGTCAAAAGCCAGGTATTCATTGAGCCTAAAAAGCAACCAGAAGTTAGAGCTGTCGAACAGTCGCTTTTTGATAGCGGTACTTTTACTATCGCCGGCAATGTGCTTACGGTTAACTTTTTAAGTTATCCGGCCGATGGCCCTGTACCAACTACAATTAAGTTTCTGAAGAACTAGTGTATAAGCAAGGTATTGCCATTAGTTTTATAGCTTATCCGCTTAGTGAAAAAATGGCTACTAAGGGGATAAGTTATTTATTGTTTAATAAACCGACTTCGCTTATCCATGCTTTGGCAGCCGAGAGGGTTTTATCGCTAACATTGTCGATAGCGATTATTTCGTCGGGTTGGATCTTACCTTTAAACTCTTTTTTGTTTCGATCGGCTGTAAGGCTAACTGCTAGTAAGAGCATAGAACCATCGGATAGGGGAAAAGACTGGTTGGCGGTCGTATGGCCACTAGAAGGTTGTCCGAAGAGCTTGGTGCCAGGTTTTCCAATAAACGACATAGCAGTCATCTCTCCTGAGCTTCCCGTTGCGGGGCCAATGAGCACAGCCACAGGTGCATTCGTATTCTTCAATTTATAAGGATCATTAAGCGTTACACCTAACATTGACCCGTTTTTGCCTTTTTTTGATTTATAAGACCATTGAATATATTTTTTGTGATTTCCTGTGCCAATAACAAAATAACCTAGTATGCCTTCGCCTGTAAGTGGTCCAAGGCCTGCAATCATAGGGTACATGTTACCACCACCATTTCTCCGCAGATCCACAATCCAGCCATCTATTTTCTGAGCCGTTTCAAGCATTTGAATGCGCTGCTGGATATCGTTGGCAAAATCGTCCATGGTCTTTTGGTCAGTAGAACCAAATGCAGGGATAGAAAGATAACCGATGTTGCCTGCAATAAGCTCTGAGCTAACTTTTGCTGCAACAGTATTGGTCTTAGCATAGGCTTGTGCTATGGCTTTAGGTTGAATAAAGGAATGGTTATCTCCAGCTTTCCTAAGTTTGCCCAATATATAGCCAGTCAGCATTCGGGCCTCTTCAGTCCGTTTCATGCCTTTTGATAGTTCTGCGATATCGCTATCAATTTGTAGCCAATCGAGCGAATCGCGATAGATAGAATTCTTTTTGATCACCGCTTTGAAGACATCAATATACTTTTTGACCGAATCGCTAGGCGGGGTATCTGAAAGTTTATTATCTGCGATGCTGAAGTCATCAAAATATGCCGAGCCACTCCCTGCAAGATAACTTCCAAAAACTAGCTGGTCTACTTCTTTACCAAGGGTGAGGTTTAATGTGTATTTTTTCCAGTCGGCAGAACCCGTAATTCTAGGCTGTTGTGAAATGATATTTTCAAAACCCACCATTTTGTTTTGTTTGCTGTCCCAAATTTGGCACCAAATGGCAACATATCCTTTAACATCTTCTGTACGGATATTTACACTGAGGCCCACCCGTTTAATTTTATCGGTTTGAAAACTAATGGATTGGGATATGCCCTGAAAGTCGCGGGAAAGGCTATCTGTACCAAACACTTTAACCGAATAGTTACCTGTATATTTTTGAGTACTGTCCAAATTAATCAAGTAGCCTTTTTTATTCATCACTCCCCAATCTGCAGGTAAATTGTGATCCTTTGTTCCGGGTTGTTCGAAGCCTGTATTTTTGATCTGAGCAGAAATTGTTAATGAAAATAACAGCGCAGAAATGGAGAAGATGATATTTTTCATGAAAAGCGTTTTTGGTAGGATTGTGTGTGCTAAGCTAAAAAGAAAACAGGTAAATTCAAATCACTGTTTCAGTAAAAACACTTCATTTCTTGATAACACAACGCCCAAAATTTGTTCGCCTTTTTCCAGAAGCAAAAAACTATTTCATTTTGAAACAGACTCTTAGTAATTTAGTTCTGTTTGGTTATCATGGTCAGGATCTCCATTAAATTGTCTATTACCGCGTCAGGTTTAGCTTCTTCCAATTGTTTTTTTGTGTGTGCGCCTGTGGTAATACCAATGCTTAGGCCGCAACCTGCATTTTTACCCTCTTCAATATCGATACTTGAGTCTCCAACCTTAACAACTGATTTACCTTCGGTTAGGCCATGATGCCTCATTGCCAATAAAATCATATCAGGTTCTGGCCTGTTTTGGCCTACCTCAGAAGCTGTAACAAGTGTATCGAATTCAGCACCAGCCTTCCAACCTAGTCTGCTCAGGATAGCCTCTGCTGTAACCCTGTCATAACCTGTATTAAGCACCGAAATTATTCCTTCTTTGCGAAGTTTTTCAAAAAGTTCAATCGAACCTGGTTGAGGTAAAATTTCCTCAGTTTCATATGCCAGTTTCAGTTTGCCGATAAATTCTTCATATATATCGAATACCATGGCTTCATCAAAAGTGCCTTCGTAAGTTTTAAGTACCGATCTGATTGCTTCTTTCTTTTCTTTTCCAGCTGCAACAGCAAGAACCTGATCAAGGGTATAAGAAAAGCCGGCGGCATTTATTGCATTCATTAGCGTTTTGTAAACCAGGTTGTTCTCGTTAACTGTAGTGCCAGCCATATCGAATACTACCATTTTAATTTCAGGGTACATTTGCTTTTCTGTTATTTAGTTGAATTAATTTCTGAACTTAGTCGTCAAATATACTATCGGTTTTTTTGCTAAACAAATGTTTAGTAATAGTTAACATTTAGGTTAACATTTGTTTACTTTAGCTAAACATTAAAAATCATTTTTGAATTATTGTTTAGTCGTTAAGGAAGGATGGAGCAGGTTAGCCAGATTTCAATTAGCTGAAAAAGAAAAGTATGAGAATGCAACCCTACATTAATTACGAATTTGCGCTGCTCAAAGAAAGTATTCAAAAAAGCCACTTAACTTAAGCGGTTAATAGGGGTGTTAATTGTAAAATTGAAAATATCAAAATTACTCGGATCGGTTTGTGCATTCGCCAGTACGATTTACGTGGATCATTAAAATGATTTCTGGTTTTTAAATATTGATCATGCGATAATCAGTATGGTTTGTTTTAAATTATAAAGTTTAATATAAAAATGTTGTTCGTTTCTAAAATGATGCACTTCTATTTTTTTTATCCGTCCCGAATATGATTCGTATGTAATATAATCACCCTCCTGGAGCGTCTGAAGCACAGCACGGCTGGTCCATCTTTGTATTCTCATATTTGTGATAAACTGGCTCCTATAACAGGACCAACATTAAGGATTGCTGAAAGAGAGCGTCCTTTTTAACAGGATTTTCACCCGTTATTTGTCAGTATAGCTTTTATTTATTCACATAGAACATAATATAATTGCTGGCAAGAATATACCTTTTCTACAGCAAAGCTTAAAAAAAATGTAAAGCAAATTGTCCATCAATTGTGAAGGACAATAAACCGCTAATTCCATAATTTGCATTAGATTAATTGTTGAGCATGAAAAATAAAAGTCTGCCTTTTTTAGGTTTTATCTTATTTATTTGTTTTAGCTGTAACTCAATTCAGCGTTTGACGGCTTTTCATGCCATCGGTACAACTGCTGAGCAAATAAAGAATAGTGAAAGAATGGATGGCAACCAGTTAATAGATTCACTTTTAGCCGATCGGTTTAGTTACAACAAAGCGCTGATTGAATATGGTTTTAATTCAAAAAAACAGCTTCCAAAACCCACGGCAATCATTAACAATTCTCCACTCAAAACCATATCGTTTAATGGGTTAAATTATTTAGTTATGGGCGGTAAAGTTATTGACATTAAAGGGCTTAAGCTATCTGCATCAGCGCTATCTATAATAACCGAAAAGTTAGCAAGCTTAGATCAGATTCAGCAGCATTGTTGTGAAAAAGCAAACCTGGAATATCAACAGAAAAATCGCGATATGAATGCCATTAAAACACTAGACCGTCAGTATTTTGCAGCACTGAATACCCTAAAAAATATCACTTCAAGCATAGCAATCGAAGCCAGGAAACGAAATGCATCTGTTTCGATAGAAATGTCGCTAGCCAAAATCAAATTGCCCGATATCAAAAATCCCGGTTTAAAAACTAAGCGTAATTATGTAGCCAAAATTGAATGATATCAGATGAAGTGATACAGGAATACTACATCACCCACATATGCTGGTTTGGGTTGGTCTTTAATTACAAGCGTAGCTTGAATCGTAACTTTAGTTATTCCCCTCAAATTGCTAATGCAATTTAATTTTGCTTTTAGTTGTACTTCGCTATCCACTAAAACTGCCTGACCAAATTTAAAACGTTCAATTCCATAATTGATTTCCATTTTAATATTACGTACGTCCGCAATCTGCTTCCATAAATATGGAATTAAGGATAAGGTTAAATATCCATGTGCTATTGTTGCCTTAAATGGCCCTTCATTTTTAGCTTTTTCTGGATCGGTGTGTATCCATTGATGATCTAAGGTTGCATCGGCAAATTTATTAATCTGTTCCTGGTCTATGGTATGCCATTGAGAAACACCTAGTTCTTTACCTAGATGCGATTCATACTCTTCAAAATTATTGATCACCAACATATATTCTGTTCTGTTTATAGGATTAATACTGTTTACAACTCCTTTAGGCATAACAATCCTTTAGGTATTATAGTTTTATTCACGCTTTTGTATTCAATGATAATCATAATAACGGTGTATTTGCAGGATATGATTGAAAATATTCAAAAGATTTTTCTACCCATTTTGCGTGGATTTGTGAACAGCAAGTGCAGGTTGTTTATAATCAGTCAGATAAGTGTCATCGCTATTTATTCAAAATCGATTAAATTTTTTAAAAAAGAAGCAACCGGAAACGAAAGATGCTAATCTGACCAATGGGCTAACAAATGGCATTAGCGGAAATATAGCATAAGATGGAGAATGTACGATGGGAAATATAAAATGGATGATGGAATGTCTTCCTAATTATTATTCGAGTTCTGAAAAAAACACCTTTCAACCAACGTAAAGTACTTTTATTTTTTGCTTGAATATTTTGATTTTAAGTAGGTTAATATTATCTAAATATTTTATTTGCTATATTTAAATTAAAATTTAGATTTGTCTAAAATTATATTTAGATAAACCATTTTTGTTCATGAAGCCATTCTTACTATACTGCCTCTGTTTTTTTATATCGCTAAATGCCATCGCGCAAAAGGTTATGGTTAAAGGTTTGGTCACCTCCCAAAATGAACCTATAGAGAATATCACCATTAAAATTTTAGGGTCTAATAGATCTACCAAATCAAATATTTCCGGAACCTATCAATTAGGTGGTATTCCATCCGGAAATTACGACCTCATTTTTTCGGGCATAGGTTATCAATCTAAAAGAATTAAAGTAATGTTAAAAGGAGATACTGCACTGGTTAACGCTGATCTGTTAAGCCTCGCATCTGATTTAAGCGATGTGGTAATTACCGGGGTTAACCGCGCCACGCAGCTGCGTAAAAGCCCTGTACCTATTGCCGTGCTTTCCAAAAAATCAATGGACCAAAATGTAAACACGAACCTGATCGAAGCTATTGTTAAAGGCGTTCCTGGAATTACAGCAGTTACCACAGGGCCAAATGTTTCTAAACCCTTTATTAGAGGTTTGGGATATAACCGTGTGTTAACTTTATATGATGGTTTACGGCAGGAGGGACAGCAATGGGGCGATGAACATGGCATTGAGGTAGATGAATATGGTATTACAAGGGCTGAAGTTGTAAAAGGTCCGGCCAGTTTAACCTATGGTTCTGATGCCTTAGCGGGTGTAATTAATATGATTCCTAACAGTCCGAATTTTGAAGATGGTAAGTTGAAAGGCGATTTTACTGCAAACTACCAAAGCAACAATGGGATGATTGGCTCGTCGCTCGGATTGGCCTACATTAAAAATGATTGGAAGTATACATTTAGAGCAACAGGGAAAACGGCGCATAATTACAAAAATCGAATTGATGGACTGGTTTACGGAACAGCTTTTAGAGAATACAATCTATCTGCCAGTGCCAGGGTAGATAAAGCTTGGGGTTTTTCTAAAACTGCCTTTACCTACTACGATAATTTAATGGAAATTCCTGATGGCAGCAGAGATTCTTTATCGCGACGATTTACCAGACAGGTTTTGGATGACGGAGATGATATTAAAAACAGACCTGTTGTGTCTGAAAGCGATCTGAATAGCTACTCCATTAATCCCTTACACCAGCACATTCAACATTACCGGTTTTATAACATCAGTCAGTTTAAATTTGGAACGAGTGATTTAAACTTATTGATTGGCGGACAGCAAAGTGTAAGGAGAGAATATAATCACCCTACATTGCCAAGTCAGGCCGGCCTTTATGTAGTATTAAACACTTTTAATTACGATCTTAAATACAACCTGCCCGATTTTGCCGGTATCGAAAGTACCATTGGGGTAAATGGCATGTACCAGGGAAACAGGAGCAAGGCTGCTACCGATTTTCCCATTCCCGATTATGATCTTTTCGATATCGGTGCTTTTTATTTCGCAAAGAAATCGATGGGTAAAATTGATGTTTCCGGTGGAATCAGGATAGACAGAAGAAATATACACTGGAGTGATTTTTACGTAGGTACCGATGCACAAACAGGTTTTGGTAAACAAGTGAGCCCTACTGATGCCACAGGGAAATTGCAATTCCCTTCGTTCGATAAAAAATATTATGGCTTGTCAGGAAGTTTGGGGTTAACCTATAACATTTCTGAAAAACTGCTTATTAAAGCTAATATTGCAAGGGGATACCGTGCACCAAACATTACAGAAATAGGTTCTAATGGATTAGATCCCGGTGCACACATTGTGTATTTGGGCAACAGAGCCTTTAAGCCAGAATTTAACCTTCAGGAAGATATTGGCATTATCGCTTACTTAAAAGATGCAGAAATAAGTATGGAACTGTTCAATAACAACATTCAGAATTATATTTATCAATCGCGCTTAACCGATGCCAACGGAAATCCAGTGGTTATAGTTCCTGGAAACCTAACTTATCAGTATCAGCAGTCGAAAGCAAGATTATATGGTGCAGAAATTTCGGTAAATCTACATCCTTCGGCGCTGAAATGGTTAAGTTTCAACAATAGTTTGGCTTATGTGGTAGGGTTGAACCAGAATCAGGAATTATTAAATAAACATGGCAGGGAAGCTAAATACCTGCCCTTTATTCCGCCATTGCAGGTGAGGACGGAGATTAAGGCGACCGCTCAAAAAGCTATTGGCATTTTTGATAAGCCTTATATTAAAATTGATGCTGCTTTTTTCGCTGATCAGGATAAATTTTATGCGTTAGATAATACCGAAACTTTTACGCCAGGCTATACCTTAGTCAATGGAGGAGTAGGATCAACACTAAAAACTAAAAAAGGAAAAATTTTATGTGATATTTTTCTTCAGGCAGATAATATTTTCAATATCGCATACCAATCAAATTTGAATAGATTAAAATATTTCGAATATTATAACCCTTCACCCAATGGCCGATCAGGAATTTACAATATGGGCAGGAACTTAAGTTTTAAAGTTATTATTCCGATTTAAGTATGGGAAATGGTTGATGGATCATGGTTGGTCGTTAATAGCCTACAGCCAATAGAATGTCTGCCCATGAAAATAGGAGTGATCGCGATGAACTATTGACCAAAGAACCATGGGCTTCCAAAAGAACTATAGCAAGGTTATATAAGCATGTTTTAGGGTTAAATGTTTCGTTTAGGGAATGGGAGGTATTTGATATCTTCCATTTTCTTTTTGCTATCGAACCTTTTTTATCTCAAGCGGTCCATATTGGACTATCGACTAATAAACTATTTTACCTATTTTTACCCTATATGGAACCCTCTTTAAGCGAACAGCGTTTAACTTTTTTAAAGCAATCAATTGGCAAGATAATTACCAATTCGCCTTCTAACTTTATGAACTGGCTGGCTCCTGTTTTAGTTAAAGCAGAGCATGGCATACTGGTGTGCCAGTATACCATTCGTAAGGAAATGACCAATCCTTATCAAATTTTGCATGGTGGTGTAACAGCAGGCATTATTGATGATTTAATTGGTGCAACTGTTTTTACAATGGGATTAAACGAACGTTATACCACTGTAAATAATTATATCGATTATTTCGCCCCTGCAAGCGAAGGGGATGAAGTGATCGCCGAAACATCAATAGTGAAAAAAGGACGCACGATATTAAATCTGCAATGTGAGATATTTTTACCTTCAAAAAAGCGTTTAATAGCAAAAGGCTATTCCAACATGTTAAACATAGGTTAAGCCTTTCCTGGTAGTTTAAGAATTAATTATTAATTCCTTTAAATTAACGAAACATTCTCGTTTATAATTTGTTGTAAATTAACCAAAAATATAATGAGCCATGTTAGAAAATTATTCCACCCTGCAATTCATTGTTAGAGGCAAAATTTTTAAGGGATTTTGCATGCGTATCCAAGATGATTTTCACGAAACCTATGCTGTTGTTTTAGATGGTTACCATTCTTTCTGTATCTGGTTAGATAACAAAACAGAAACATGGTGTGCTTCCAAAAACGTAGCGATTGATCCTGATGCTATTGATGAAATCATTAACAGGATATCTATCCCCCAACCGTCTTGCTAATACTGCGTAATAAAAATGTTGCAGCATAAATTTTGTTAAACTTGCGGGGTTTTGCTGTTTTATGCGGCATTTTCTATTTTTCTCGTCTGAGTTCCCTCTAAAACGAAGTTCATAAAGAGTTTTGATGGGTTAAATTGTGTATTTTAACAACAACTTAACAAATCAATTAACCTAAATCTTTCATTATGAACAAAAAATTACTAATGCTATTAGGAGTTTTAACTTGTTACGTGGTTTCCTATGCCCAAACAACTGTAAAAGGCAAAGTAACCGACGAAAGCAACGTTGGTATTCCGGGCGTAAGTGTACTGGTTAAAGGTAGCACCAATGGCTCTTCTACGAGTGGTGATGGTACTTATAGCATTTCTGTCACCTCAAATGATGTTACGCTGGTTTTTAAATCAATAGGCTTTGTTACCCGGGAAGTGGCCATTGGCGGGCGTTCGCAGGTTGATGTTAAACTCTTACCCGATTCTAAAGAACTTTCAGAAGTAGTTGTAACAGCTTTAGGGATTAAGAGATCTGAAAAATCGATTGGTTATGCCACTCAAAAGGTTGATGGTGATGCATTAACCATGACCAAGGAAACAAACGTAATCGGTTCGTTAGCTGGTAAAATAGCTGGTGTTCAGGTAACTGGTTCATCAGGCGCAAGTTTAGGCGGAACGCAAAAAATTAAGATCAGAAGTGTAAATTCATTAACTGGTGGTGGCTCACCTTTAATGGTGGTGGATGGTACACCCATTACACAGAATAATTTTGGAGGTTCGGAGAATGGTGTAGATTATGGAAATACCTCTCAGGATATTAATCCCGATGATATCGAGTCGATCAATGTTTTAAAAGGGCCTGCTGCGTCTGCGCTGTATGGTATCAGAGGACAATATGGCGTACTATTAATTACCACTAAAAAAGGAGGTAAGGGTGCCAAAATGCAGATTGATATCAGTTCTGCTTATACTATCGATAAAATTGGAAATTTTTTGCCATTACAGAACATTTATGGGGTAGGAAATAGCCAGGTTTTTTCTAAACTAACCAATGGACAAAACTATGTAAATGGAAATGATGAAAGCTGGGGGCCAAAAATGGACGGTACTCCAATCAGAAAAATCAACAGCTTTTATCCACAGGATCCAGAGTATGGTCAGTTAAGTCCGTTTGAACCGCAACCGAACAATATTAAGGACTTTTTTGAAACAGGCCAAAATGTAAATAATGGAATATTTCTTACTGGTGGTTCAGAAAATTCTACTTTTAAAATCGGTTATACTAATGCTTATACTAAAGGAACTATTCCAAATACCTGGTTAAAAAGAAATAATTTAAGTTTAAGCACCACATTCGATTTGACTAAAAAGCTTACGGTAGGTGCCAATGTAAATTACGCCAATAATTCAGGACAAAGGCCAACCCAAGGTTATCAGGGTTCATTTACAGGCGCTGTGCAATGGTTCCAGCGTAACCTAGATATTAATACGCTTAGAAATTACAGGTATGCTGATGGTACGATTTTAAACTGGAATGTAAATCCAAACACAGCGGGTGTAATTACCAACAATAAACCTAGTGATTGGAACAATCCATTTTTTGATGCTTATGAAGTATTAAATAATGATGATCGTAACCGTTTATTTGGTGATGTAAATCTGAGTTACCAGCTATTGCCAGAATTAAAAATCAGTGGTTTTGTACGCTCAGATATGTTTAGTCAGAATATTACGCATAAAGAGCCTCTTGGTGGTCGGAATTTAGATAACTATGCTATTACCAAAGCGGATGGAATAGATAATAATTATGAGTTTTTAGCGCAGTTCAATAAGAATATTAACGATTTTTCGATCAACATCAATGCAGGTGCCAATCTTTATACGACCAAATTTACCCAAACATCGCAATCAACAGTCGGAGGTTTATCCAGTCCAAACACTTATACCATTGCGGCTTCAGTAGATCGGCCAAACAGCAGTTCGTATCTCCGCCAGAAACAGGTAAGAAGCATTTATGCCATGGGGTCGTTCGGTTACAAGGATACCTATTTTCTTGACGCATCTATCCGTAATGATATATCATCGGCCTTACCAGCTGCAAATAACTCTTATTGGTATCCATCTGTTTCTGGAAGTTTTTTATTTAGTAATCTGATTAAATCAAAAGTGCTTACTTATGGTAAATTAAGGGCGAGTTACGCTATTGCCGGTTCCGATTTCGATCCTTTTCAAACCGCAATTACCTATGCTTTTGGTAGCCCATACCCGGCAACAAGTGGAACAATCAGTTCTTTAACGGTACCAGATATTCTAAAAAACCCAGATCTTAAACCATCATTTGCCAATTCTTATGAAGCCGGGGTCGATTTAAGGTTTTTGAATAATCGGGTGGGGATGGATTTTACCTTATATCAACAGCGAAATAAAAATCAGGTGATTAATTTATCTGTGTCTGGTGCTAGTGGCTATGAAACATATGTGGTTAATGCTGGCTTGATAGAAAACAAGGGTTTAGAGCTTACGTTATATGGTCAGCCCATTAAATCTAAGTTGTTTACATGGGATATTAGCTTGAATTATGCGAAAAACAGAAATACGATTAAAGAATTATATCCGGGAATAGGGGTTTATCAGCTCGATCAGAATACCTATTCGAGTCAAACCATCTTTTTAAATTCTTCACTAAATCAATCTTTCGGAAACTTAGTTGGCCCAGGGTATAAGCGTGATCCTTCAACAGGAGAAGTCCTTCTAGGAGCAGATAATATGCCTATTTCTGTAATTGGGGTCGATTTCGGAAGTGTGGTGCCAAACTATACAGGCGGTATTACCAACAATTTTAAAATCTGGAAATTCGATCTCGGTGCTGCATTCAGTTTCCAGAGTGGGGGCAAGTTCTTCAGCTGGAGCCAAATGTTAGCCGCAAAATCGGGACAATCAGAAATTACAGCTGCACTTAACGATAAAGGAGTTAACGTTCGTGAACCCATTGCGAACGGTGGTGGTGTGAAAGTTTCGGGGATATCTTCAATTACAGGTCAGCCCGTTACTGCTTATGTAGATGCCAGAACATATTATAGAACAAACTTAGGGACTAAATTTTATGATGAGTGGATTTATGATGCATCTTATATTAAAATCCGTGAATTAAGTTTAGGTTATAACTTCGATGCGAAGCTTTTGAATAAAACACCATTTAAAGCCATTAAGCTTTCGGCGGTGGCACGTAATCCGGTAATGATCTGGCAAAAAGCGCCTAAAGGTGTCGATCCTTCAGAGCTTTCTTCTGGTAGTTCTGCAATTAGCTGGATCGAAAAAGGAGAACTACAAACGGTACGCTCTTTTGGTTTAACCCTAAACCTCAAATTTTAAATTTAAGACCATGAAAAAACTACATCAATCAATATATTATTGCTTAATGGTTTTAACCTTATCAAGCAGTTGTAATAAATTTAAGGATTCAATAAATACAGATCCAAATAATCCTACTAAGGCATCAGGAACGCAGTTGATTGCCAATTCGGAGCAATTTTTACCCACACTTAGCTCTTCTCCATACGGTGTGCATTATCCGCAATATTTATCCAATACTTCATTTCCTGATAACTCCAGGTATGTAACAACTAATTTTAATTTTTATGGTTTATATCAAGGCCCGATGATTAACCTGGAAAACGTAATCACCAATACTTCACTTGACGCAAGTGAGGGGCCGATTGCCAACCAGATTGCGGTAGCTAAAATACTGAAAGCTTACTTTATGTGGCATGCAACAGATCGGTGGGGGCCGCTGCCGTATACTGAAGCTTTAAAGGGAAAGGACAATTTTACGCCTAAATACGATTCTCAACAGAGCATTTACAATAGCCTTTTTGCATTACTTGACGAAGCCAATGCTTCTTTAGTTACCGGTAACTTAAAAAATGATATTGTTTATGGTGGAGATGTGGCTAAATGGAAACGTTTAGGTAACACCATTCATTTATTAATGGCGCTGCGTTTAA
This sequence comes from Pedobacter sp. 22163, assembly GCF_052045595.1. Classification (NCBI taxonomy): domain Bacteria; kingdom Pseudomonadati; phylum Bacteroidota; class Sphingobacteriia; order Sphingobacteriales; family Sphingobacteriaceae; genus Pedobacter; species Pedobacter sp. 22163. Next base: position 336,259 of record NZ_JBQEPM010000003.1, read on the forward strand.
GCAAAGTTGACCCAACAAAAGGAAGTGCGGAATTTAATAAAGCGTTAGCTAATGGCATTATGACTGCTAATACTGATAATTTAGCTTATCCTCATTTAGCCGTTACCGCTCAGGAGAATTATTGGTATAACTCATTTACCGTACTCAGCAGAAACTGGTTCGCCGTGAGTAAACCGATTGTAGACTTTATGCAGCCTTTAAATGATCCGAGACTGCCTATTTTCGCAGCGAAGAATACCGCTGGAAACTATGTTGGCTTAGATTACGGTTTATCTACTACCGTTACACCAGGTAATTATTCGTTATTGGGCACAGCAATACGTCAGCAAAATTCTCCAGTTTATTTAGTTACTTATGCGCAAGCTTTGTTTGCTTTGGCTGAGGCGGCAAAAAGAACCTGGATTGCTGGTGGTGATGCTGTTGCGAAGACCAATTACGATCTGGCCATCGAACAATCGATAAGGCAATGGAATAATAATGATATCAGTGGATTAGCTGCATATAAATTAAATGCTTCTGTAATATACAACCCACTTACCGCATTAGAGCAGATTGGTAATCAACGTTGGGTGCATTTATTTATGCATGGTTATGAGGGCTGGGCCGAATGGCGTAGAACTGGTTTTCCTAGCTTTTTGGTTCCAGCACCAAACAACAACAACAAACCGATACCAAGAAGAGAAGGTTATCCTACGCAGGAACAGGCTAATAATACCGAGAACTACAAAGCTGCAATTGCAGGCTTTCCTTATCTGGGTAACGATGATTTAAATGCCCGGGTTTGGTGGGATAAACCTTAAATCCCCTAAATCAATACCGTATTAGTGTTTAAATTATAGCTCTTGTTTATATTAAAAACCTGTTAGATTATTCTCTGACAGGTTTTTTTTATAGCTTCTCAACCCTTCCTTTTTGTCATTCTGAATGCAATGAAGAATCTTTAAAAGAATTTAAGATGGGTAGAGGAATTAAAGTATTCTGCTATTCATTTTGCGGTCATAATCGATTACTTCGCTAACCGCTAAGCGCTCAACACTAACCAATTTACGCAAAAAACATATAACTAAGTGCTATGGCTGTACAAACCCCAACTAAATCAGCCAATAACATCGAACCGATGGCATAACGCGTATTTTTTATTCCAACAGAACCAAAGTAAACCGCTACCACATAAAAAGTAGTATCGGAAGCACCCTGAAAAACACCTGATAATTTACTGGCAAATGAATCTGGTCCACTCGAAATCATAGTACTTACCATCATACCTCGGGCGGCACCACCACTTAAAGGCCTGATTAAAGCAGTGGGCAGCGCATCAACAAATTTGGTGTCGGCTCCAAAAAACACAAACATGTTTTTAATCCCGCTCATGATCACATCAAAAGTTCCGCTGGTTCTGAGCATGCTTACCGCGACTAAAATTCCAACTAAATAAGGAATAATTTTCAGCGCAGTTTCAAATCCGCCTTTGGCGCCATCAATAAACGCATCAAAAACATCTATTTTTTTATATAGTGCACCCAAGACAATCAATAAAAAGATCAATAAAATTATTCCACCGCTTAATAATCCTGAAAATGATTTTATGCTTTCTGCATTTAACTTGCTTACGTACCAAACCAGTAAACCAACTACTGCAGAGATACTTAATACCCAGGTAATGATAACGGGTTGAAGTAGATTTATCTTTTGTTTAAAGGATACAATGAGCATGGCAGCCATGGTACCAACAAAAGTTACAATCAAACACGGGATGAAAATATCGGTTGGGTCTTGCGCATTTTGAGTTGACCTAATGGCAATTACACTAACGGGAATTAAGCATAAACCTGCGGCATGCAAACATAAAAACATAATCTGCGAATTGCTGGCAACATCCTTATTTGGATTAAGCTCCTGCAAACTTTCCATTGCCTTTATACCAAATGGAGTGGCTGCATTATCCAAGCCTAATAAATTGGCCGAGAAATTCATGATCATGTGTCCCATAGATGGGTGTCCTTTTGGGATTTCTGGAAAAAGTTTTGAAAAGAAAGGTCCAATAATTCTAGAAAGTAAACGGATACCACCTGCTTTTTCGGCGATGCTCATAAGCCCCATAAATAAAGCCAGTGTTCCAATTAATTTAATGCAAAGATCAACCGCAATCCAGCAGGTTTCTATAATACCATCTAATTTTAAAGGATTTAAGGGATCGGACGATTTACCGATTACCATCCAGTTAAAAATATCCGTATGTCCGAAAAAGAAACATTTAATACTTGCTACAACAATAGCCACAATAATAAATGCTGACCAAATTCTGCTTAATGCCATTGGGGTTGTTTAGTTTTATTTTTGAATGGGTTAAAATACCTTTTTTAGTCGAAAGTTCATAGAAGAGAGTTCGGAGTTGAGAGTTACCAGCGATCGCACTATTCATTGTCGAGTAATAGCATGAATTTATCGTATTTATTCAATTAAAAATCCATGATACAAAGCTTTTGATATTGCTTGTATCATGGATTAGATTCTTAGATGTCAGCATTGAATTGCCGTTTTATGAATTAAGCACGCTAAACGCCCAACGCTAAACTCAGCTAAGGTTTATCATCTGTCAGTTCAAAACCCCAGGTTTTTCCTTTTTCAGTTGCAGGTACTCCGCTTGTCATCCAGGCTGGCGCTTTCGCACCTTTTAAATAATAATCGAAAAACTGTTGCTCACGGATTTGAATATCCTTACGGTTCTGGCGTTGAACTAAGTTATGTGCTTCGCCATTATAGTTCAGCATCCAAACTGGTTTACCTAAACGGCGCAGACCGGTAAACATTTCAATACCCTGATACCAAGGCACAGCTCCATCTGCATCATTAGCCATTACCACAACAGGAGTGTTTACTTTCGGAAACATAAATAGTGGTGAGTTCTCGATATATAGTTCTGGTTTTTCCCAAAGTGTTGCACCGATACGGCTCTGTGTTTTTTCGTATTGGAACTGACGGTTCATACCAGTTTCCCAGCGGATACCGCCATAAGCAGAAGTCATGTTGACTACAGGTGCACCGGCCCAAGCAGCAGCATACATGTTATTCTGGGTTATGAGATAGGCTACTTGGTAACCACCCCAGCTTTGACCCTGGATACCGATTTTACTACCATCTACCCAGCTATTTTTCTTCAGGCTTTCTACACCAGAATTGATGAATTCGACTGCAGATTTACCTGGATGACCAGTTTCATAGCTAATATCTGGCGCAAAAACGAGGTATCCGTTACTCACGAAATAAGAAATGTTTAAGCGCGACGGAGTAGGTGCGGGCGCTTGATAAGTGTACAAACCATCCGTTAGTTTTTCGTAGAAATATGCGATCATCGGATATTTCTTATTTGGATCGAAATTTTCCGGTTTGTATAGTATACCTTCAGCTTTATAGCCTTTCGGCGTGGTCCACTTAACCAGTTCAGCTGTGCCCCAATTGTAATTTTTTTGTTGAGGGTTGGTATTGCTTAATTTGGTTTCGGTTTTGAAATCTGTAGTGATATAAACATTTGGCGATTCTACATAATTGGCTTTATCGTAAATGTAAACATCAGCATCTTTAGCTTTTAGCAGGTTTGAATATTTAAACTTAGCCATTACGACCAATTCTGGTGCTTTAGCTAAACCTACATTGGTACGGTAAAACCCGTTTTCTTTAGTTAAATTGTTAAAACCATCTAACCAAACCGTTTCGTTCACTTTTACAAATTTGCTATCTGCATTGCGCTCAAACCTGTTATCCTGTTGTACCCTTTCGTAACGGAAGGTAATATTGTTTGCTCTTCCAAAACCGGCAGTAATATTTTTTGGTGCCAATTTTCCATCTGGCGAGAAAGACCAGATATCGTATTTATCGTAAATTAAAACAGCTTTATCACCTTCAGTCCATGTTGCTAAACCGTAAGGGGAAGGTAAATCCGGTACATCGTTTTCTTCGTCAACAAATTTTTCTATTAATCCAGCTGTTAATACGGTTACTTTTCCGGTGGTTACACTATAGGTATTCCAGCTACCCGCTTTTCTATCGAAATATAAAACATAGTTTCCGTCTGGAGAAGCCATTGCATAGCCGCTTAAATTATCAATGATTTTCTTTTTCTGGCCGTTTTTAGTATCAACCAGGTAATAATCTTTTGAGGTAGAGCCACTCCACTGTGATTCAATCCTGCGGCCATAGTCTGTAGAGGCTAAAACCAGATTTGCATTACCTTCAGCAATCAGATTGGCATCAGGCATTTTTAAATCCGCTAATGGAATTACTTTTGGATCACTGCTATAAACATCAATCACCGATAAATAACTTTTTTTACCGTCTCTATCTGCGTTTTTAAGCTGCATAGGCTGCAAGTAATCATCTTTATAATTCCAAACATCAACTTTGGCCACCTCAAAATCTACAATAGTGGTGTCTTTTGGTTTTTTGATAGGGGAGATGCCGAAAAACAATTTCTTGCCGTCTTTACTAAAAGTTATTTTTCCATCGCCATTAACCGACCATTTTGCAGGTAGCCCTGGCATATCAAAATCAACCAGTATCTGCGCTGTATCTAGTGTTAAAGAGTTGTAATAAATATTGTAATTTTTTATCTCCTGTTTCTCCGGACTTTGCTCGCCCACAAAGGCCACATGCTCGCTTTCCTCATCAAAAGTGAAGTTTTTAAAACTTCCTTTACCTTTAATTAAGGTTTTTAATGTACCTTTTTCTGTGTTTAGCAAGAATACACCTTGGGGAGCCGTTTTGTCTTTTTTAGATCCGCTACAGGCGAAAACCAACTGTTTGCCATCTTTACTGAAATAATAATCGGTAACGAATTTATAAGTTTTATCTGTGCCTGTTAAAAGGTTTTTTACCACTAAATCAGTTCCTTCGTCGGTTTTACCTTTTCCGGCAGCTTCATCATCAGCAAGATCCATTTCACCATCCTTTTTCTCAGCTGGTTTTACAGTTTTCTTTGCTGTATCTGGCTTTTCTGTTAGATAAGCCATTACACCGGCACCTTCTTCAGGAAATTTGAAAGATTTTACCCTTGCCACTTTTGTAACGGCACTGGTGGTGAGGTTGGCAATGCCCAACGAATCTTTTGGTAATTCATCTGGCTTTTTCTTTTTAATTTTAGCCTGGCGTAAATCTTTATTTAAGGGACGGATATTAAAAGCAGCAAACTTAGAATCGTTACTAAACTGAGAGTTCATCCCTCTTGGTATATTAATCTTCGCATTCGTTTTAATATTGGTAAGGTACAATTGTGCATCACCTTCTTGCTGTAAGATGCTGTACATGGCCCATTGACCATTATTTGATAATTGCTTTGTTCCTACTGATTCCCAGGTATCATATACCGAATGATCTAGAGGTTTCTTTTGTGCGTAGGCAAAGCTGACAACGAAAAACAGAATAATAGTTAGTCTCTTTTGCATTTTTAGATTTATTAATTTGTTGGTTGAGATTTAATCTTCTAAAATTGGAATTTTTTAGCTTATTAGGAAACTTGTATGCCAAATATTACAATTAAAAGCATTTAGTTGGAAAGTCACAGGTCAGAGATCAGAGGTTTTGGCGCCCAGTTTTACGCCATACCCTTTCGCTCAGCCCAAAACAAAAATCCCCGATCACTTTGAAGTAACCGGGGATGTCATAAAATTTCAAAGTAAGATTACTTTTTAGCTTGTTGTTGCTGACGCATATAATCATCTAAACGTTGTTGGAATTTAGATTTTTTCTTTTTCTCATCAGCTGGTCTGGCTTTATTTTGCTGAATCAAAGCGTGGATTTTATCATCATCAACCATTTTACGGATTAAGAACTGCTGTCCAAAAGTCATTAAGTTGGCCAAGAAATAATAATAGTTTAATCCGGCAGGGTAGCTGTTCAATACACCTAAGAAAATAACCGGCATAATGTAACCGATGTATTTCATTTGGCCTGTAGCACCAGAAACCTGGTTGTTAAAGTAAGTCATAATTAATGTAGAGATGGTCATCAATACACACATTAAACTTAAGTGATCGCCAATGAAAGGAATTTTTACGCCAAATTTGATAAACTCGTCATAAGTAGATAAATCTTTCATCCAAAGGAAACTCTCACCACGTAACTCAAACAAGTTAGGGAAGAAGAAGAAGAAGGCCATTACCAAAGGCAACTGTAATACCATCGGCAAGCATCCCCCCAGAGGGTTTACCCCCGCTTTCTTGTATAATTTTAAATATTCCTGTTGAACCAATGTTGGATTATCTTCACCTACTTTAGCTTTAATTTCGTCCATTTCTGGTTTCAAAACCCTCATTTTAGCCATTGATAGGTATGACTTGTAAGTAAGTGGCGATAAAGCAACTTTTAGTAAAATGGTTAATACCAAAATAATTAATCCGTAGTTCCAGCCAAAGCTGTTTAAGAAGTTAAATACAGGCAATACAATAAAACGGTTAATGTATTTTAAAGGCCAGTAACCCATATCAACCTGTTGCTCTAAATCGTACCCCTGAGCTTTTAAGGCAGAGAATTTATTGGTTCCGAAATAGAATTCCATTTCATAAACCTGGTTGGCCGTATGTGCATATGGCAATTGCATATTGGCATCATAAAACTTAACCTGGCCAGGAGCTGTTGGGATTTTAACTTCTAAACTTCCTTTTTCGAACGCTTGTTTCGAGATTAAAGAAGCTGAGAAAAAGTGTTGTTTGAATGAGAACCATTGGATTTTACCTTTCGATAACTCTTCTTTTTCATCTTTAGAAACACTTAGGTGATCTACATCGCCATCTAAATATTTATAGTATGGTGCAGAATAACGGTGCTCACTTTCGATCGATTTTTCTTGCTGTAATAAAGTAGTCTGCCAGTTTAAGCCAATGTTGTTGCCTGCAATTACTTGCTGTAAGCCAACTAAATTGATGTTGAAAGCTACTTTGTTACTTAATGCTTTTAAATCGTATACATATTCTACATATGCGTTTGCACCATAATTGGCACGCATTGTAACTGTATTTCCTGTTTTTGTTGGTGTAAAGTATAAATCGTTTGTATTAATTACTTTGCCAGCAGCGTTCAGGCTTAAACCAAATTTGTTCTGGTTACCATCAAATAAAATCAGTGGTTTTCCGGTAAAGGTTTTCTGACCTTTAACTTCAACCGAGGTAATTTTACCACCTTTATTGCTTAGCGTGATTAATAAATTCTCGTTTTCTAAAACAGTATTGGCTTCGGTGCCAGTAATTGCGGTACCAAAAGGGCCTTTTAGGGCTAAAGAATCTACAGCTGGGTTAGCAATCGCAGCTGTTTTTGTTGTATCTTTTTGTACTGGTGTAACACCAGCTTTTTTCAAAGAATCTAAACGCTCTGTTTCTTTGGCTTTTTTTATTTCAGCCTCGTTCGGCTTCAAAAAGTAGAATGATCCTGCCAAAATGATCATAATCAGGAACAGTCCTGTAAAGGTATTTCTATCCATTATTTATGTATGTACTGCTTTTAATTCGTTTTCTTTTTCGCAAACTCCATCGCAGCGGCGACAAATTTAACAAAAAGTGGGTGAGGATTAGCAACTGTTGATTTTAATTCTGGGTGAAACTGCCCGCCAACGAAAAACGGATGATTTTTAAGCTCCACAATTTCAACTAAATTGGTTTGCGGATTCATACCTGATGCAATCATTCCTGCATCTTCATATTGCTTTAAATAAGCATTGTTAAATTCGTAACGGTGACGGTGGCGTTCATTGATGTGCGATTTGCCGTAAATAGAAAAAGCTTTTGTTCCTTTTTTAATATCACAAGGATAAGAGCCTAAACGCATTGTTCCACCTTTATTTGTTATTTTTTTCTGCTCTTCCATCATGTTTATTACCGGATTGGCAGCATTTTCTTCAATTTCTGTAGTATGTGCATCTTTCAAACCTAAAACGTTACGTCCAAATTCGATAACAGCACATTGCATGCCCAGGCAGATTCCGAAGAAAGGAATGTTATTCTCGCGAACATATTTTATGGCATCAATTTTACCTTCAATACCGCGGCTACCAAAACCTGGTGCAACTAAAACACCTTGTAAGTGACCTAATTTATCTTTTACATTATCGGGGAAAATGCCTTCAGAGTGGATGTACTCTACCTTAACCTTACATTCATTTTTCGAACCTGCGTGTACAAAAGATTCGATAATTGATTTATAAGCATCAGGTAATTCTACATACTTACCGATTAAACCAATTTTAACCTCTGCTGTAGGGTTTTTTAAACGGCCCAGGAAATCTTTCCAGCTTTCCATATCCGGATCGTTCTTGGTCGGTAATTTTAATTTCGATAAAACAGTTTTATCCAATTGTTCTTTTAACATCAACAATGGCACATCATAAATAGTAGATGCATCCATCGATTCGACTACCGCATTGATGTTAACGTTACAAAATAAAGCAATTTTTTTTCTGATCTCAGGGCTAATGTGGTGCTCGGTTCTGCAAACCAATATATCCGGCTGTATTCCGTACTCCAACAAAGCTTTAACCGAGTGTTGTGTAGGTTTGGTTTTTAACTCGCCGGCAGCAGCTAAATAAGGTACAAGGGTTAAGTGGATCACAATAGCATTGGTACTGCCTTCTTCCCATTTAAACTGACGAACAGCTTCGATAAATGGTAACGATTCGATATCACCCACAGTTCCACCAAGTTCTGTTATTACAATATCATATTCACCGCTATCACCTAAAATACGCATGTTGCGTTTAATCTCGTCGGTAATGTGGGGTACAACCTGAACTGTTTTGCCCAGATACTCACCTTTGCGCTCTTTATTAATTACGTTCTGGTAAATACGGCCGGTAGTAATGTTGTTTGCCTGTGATGTTGGAACGTTAAGGAAACGCTCATAATGACCAAGATCCAGATCGGTTTCAGCACCATCTTCGGTTACAAAGCATTCGCCATGTTCGTATGGATTTAAAGTTCCTGGATCGATATTAATGTACGGATCGAATTTTTGAATGGTTACACGGTAGCCACGTGCCTGTAAAAGTTTAGCTAAAGATGCGGAAATGATGCCCTTACCTAAAGAGGAAGTAACACCGCCCGTAACAAAAATATACTTTGTCATGATTGATAATTTGTGGAATTAACCAGGTATTTTAAGCCTGTTTAATTGTTTTTGTACGGGATACAAAGGTACAAAAAATTATCGCTCGATTAGATACTTGCCAGAATATTTTTTCGCCATATTATATCTCTGATAGTGACTGTTTTAGGTATGGTAGCTACTTAAAGTATTAGCGTGTAGAGTTCTTTTTTAATGTCTTCTATCTTTCTGGGGTTCTTTTTGTCCTCATAACGGGTATAGAGGTCGATCATTTTTTTGAAATCTTTTTCGGTATCGGTTCTTTTACCTTTTACAGGAGGAGCAACGTTCAAGATAGGAACGTTTTTAGCTTCAACCTTGGTGGCAAACCAGGTGGTATTATACCGGGGTATGGCCAGGCCTAATATCATTCCAGGTAAGCCGGTAAATCCTTCAGGACCGCCTTTTAGTAAAATCTCTTCACTATAGAAAGCCACTACAGTAACCGAATCGTTTATTACTGCTATTGCTTTACGGCACTCGTAGCCCGCAATCTGGCGTACATCGTGCATGATTTTCCAATTGAGATGGGGGATAGTATCTTTTAAAATAAAATCTTCGCCTCCTATTGGTTTTCTTATTACTCTTGCTTTTTTGCTAAAGTCGGTATACAGTTCATTCGTATTCTCACCAGCAATAAAGAAGAAATTGTTGTCGTTTAAGCTCTCTTTCGGTTTAATTTTATAAATGGAGCTGCTGTCGTTAAAGCTATAATCCCAATTCGAAATCCTGTATTTGCTCATTTTATCCCTGGCATCGTCTGATATCCAGGTATTTGATGCCAATTGCTGTTTTTGATTGATCTTTTTCTCGAAAGTTATTTTAGCACTTTTGATGAAAACAGTTTGTGCACGCACTACTGTTATGGCAGAAAACAAGATTATGGTTAGTCCTAAATTTTTCATCTTCAATTATTTTTTGTCTTGTTTAACAAAGTTTCCGGTTAAATTATAGGTGATGCCAATTAGGACGTATCTCGGAATAAAGCTATTGGTGTATTCACTGATGTTATTGCCTCCAACGTAACGGTTATAACCAATTTTTTCGGCCAGAATATCAGAAATGGATACTTTAAGCTCTAATTCTTGCGATTTAAGCATCTTTTTTGATAAATAGGCATTCCACAAGGCAATATTTACCGGTGTGCTAAAAGAAGAATTTGCCGGTTGATATGACAAGGATATCGATGTATTAAATTCCGTATTGTATGGAAGTTCTATGTTTCCGGAAATATCATGATTGTGGCTAAAGTTTTTACCATTATTTATCGAACCGATTGACGAGCGGCTGTTCGAAAAAGTAACCGATGGATTATACTGGATTTGAACTTTATCGCCATAATAGCTAAAACGAGGACGTATATTAATGCTATTGTTCACATTTTCATTGAGCTTATTGTTTAAGATTGATACGGAGTTCGAATGGTTGAAACTGGCATTTAATCCTGTATTAAAACCGATTTTGCTAAAACTTTTATTAAAACTCGCACCTGCGTAAAAATTATTATTACCATTTAGATTGATATAACTGCTGACGGTTTTATTCACATCATCTACTGTTCTTGAACTTACAACGGCATTTTTGGTAAAGCTATAGCCACCATACACATACGCGTACATCTGCGATTTTTGCTGATAGGTGTTAAAATTAAAGCCAAAATTATTGTTGAAAGATGGTTTTAAATTCGGATTGCCTTTTATTTCGTAAAGCGGATTGTTAATTTGTATGATAGGTTGCAACTGATCTAAACTCGGCTGTCGGGTATTGCCATTGTAGTTTAATGATACACTGGTGTTTTTACCAAGTTTATAGTTAAAGTTGCTCTGTGGGGCCCAGTTTAAATAGCTTCGGTTAAATTTATTGTCTCGGTCCAGATCATTCAGCTCGAATGTCGTTTCGGTAGCCTCTGCACCACCAGATAGCGTGAACTTCTTTGATCTGTATTGCAGCACAATTTTACCAATGTTCGAAAAATTATTGAAATCGAAATTATTGCTCAGCGAATCGATTCGTTTATTGTTTAATGATTTATCGAATACCAGTTTATGGCTATTTGATGTTACCGTTTTAAAACTGTAGGCTGTTTGTAATGAAAATTGCTTGCCCAAAGGTTCGGTATACGATATTCTGGCACCAAGAGAGCTTTCACTGCCCGAATTATCGTTCAGAAAGTTTTGGTTAACAGTTCTGTTGATTGTTCCATTCCCATCATAGTAATTGGTTATGCTTAAACTGGTTCCCAAACTGGTGCTGCTTTTAGTTTCAGGTTGTATGTCGATAGAGAGTGTTCTTCCTCTTTTTACAAACTTTTTAGCATAATTAATATTCCCGTTAAACAAGTCGTTGTCGCCATTGCTATCATTAGACTGATCACTATTATTTACAAATATCCCAGTGTCATTTTTAGTTTCGTTCTTGCTGATATACTGACTGCTGTTTTTGCGTTTGCTACCTGCAAAGGATATTTTTAAGGTAGAAAGCGAATCTAATTTAATATCGACACTGCCTTTTAAACTCTGTCCGGTATTTCTGGTTTCGCTGTTTGAGCTGCCTTCGCTAAAGAAATTCGTTCCGTTGGGCAGTAATGATTGGTTTTTTGATGTTGTTCTGTCCAGTATATTTCTGTCACTGCCTTTATAATTGAGTTTTAAACCAACTTTATTTTCGTTCCATTTGTTAGAAAAATGTGCACCATATCCCGTTACGTCTGGCAGGCCGCTTGATGGTGAAAAATCATCTTCATCTCGGTTGCCGCCATAACTGATCATGACCGTACTGCCGTCGTCGCCAACCTCAATCACATCATAATCATTACCTTTTAACTTGCTCATGGCAGCACTTGCTTTCGAATCTTGGTTGGTATTGGAGTTAGAGCCAAAAACCGCGGCCTTTAATTTGTTTTTATAAATGCCTGCCATGCCACCTATATTTTTATAATGCTTAAGATCGCTGTTGGCATCCAAGGTGCTGAGATACCCATTTTTGGCGTTTTCCTTGAGTTTGATGTTCATGACCTTTTCCTTGGCATCACCTTCTTTTATACCAGATAATTCTTCCTCTTTGGTTTTTTTGTCATAAACCTGAACTTCACTCACTGCATTGGCTTTCAGGTATTTCTGGGCCAAAAGTGGATCGTCGCCAAAAAATTCCTCTCCGTCAACCAAAAGTGTATTTACATCTTTTTCGCCAGCTTTTATTGCGCCATCTTTATCAACCTCAATTCCAGGTAAGCGCCTTAATAAATCCTGTAGATTGGCATGTGGTTTTACCGCAAAACTATCTGCCTGGTAGGTTATGGTATCGCCCTTCATACTAATGGCCTGCTTTTGGGCTTTAATTACCACTTCGTTTAAAAGCGTGGCTTTGCTGTCCATCGCGATATTACCCAGGTTAAATTTTGATGAATCAGACAATTGGATGTCTCTTATATAATCGGCCATCCTCGGAAAAGTGACCACCAGGGTATAATTGCCTTTTTTTAAATTCGAAAACTCGAATTCACCATTAACCTTGGTCCGTGCATCTTTAACTAAAATGGAATCTTTACTTCTTATTAACAGGATAGAGCTGTTCTGTAATTTTGTTTTTTCAACGGTATCAACAACAACGCCCTTTATACTTGCATTTTGAGCCAGAGCAGGAAGACATAACAATAAAAAAATAAGAACCGAGAGGAGTTGTTTGAGCATGTATGTTGTAGAAGAAGCGTTAATAAAATAGTGCGTTTGGTTAAGTGCCTGAAAATACAACTATTTATTTAGTTATTGTAAATAAAACTAAATATTTTTTTTAAAAAAAATAACCACTTGATCTCCGGAGAATAATATCCTTAAAAAAGAAGAGATTGGGGGAGAAGTACAAGTTATGCGTTTAATGATAGCATTTTAGATTGATACGTTTCACCATCAGTGGTGACATTTATTTTGTAGTCGCTAATATCAGTTTTTTGATCAGTACAATCTGCCCAAAATGGTAGTAACTATGTTCAATCGCACCTTCTATATTACGCAGATAAGTGCCATACTTTTCATTTACAAATACCTGATCTAATTTTTCATCCGGCATTTTCGCTACTTCATCAGCGAAAACTGCCGAATTTGCCAAAAAATCTTCCATCAGTTTTTTCCAATCTTCTTCTGATTGTATTGGCGGTAGGTCGAAACTATATTGATCTTTAATTTCCAAAGGGGCGCCTTTAAATACCTTTAAAATGCCAATCAGGTAATAATTGATGTGATAGGTTAAAGCTGCAATCGTATTTAAATCTGCTACCTGATGTATAGCCTGTTGCCAGGTAATGTTCAACAATTGCTCCTTATAGTTGGTATTGGCAATCCAATACCCATTTAGAAAAACTTCCCTTAATCGGTTTGCAATTAATTCAGATCTGTTCATTTCTAAATTCCTGGTATTGATTTATATCTGCTAGCAACAGTTATAATAGATCTTCACTTTCTGTTCTTTTTCACTCCAGGCAATATAAATGTTGTTCTCTTTTCCTAAGCGATACTTAAAGCCATTTAATCCCGATTTTTTTAATTCTTCGTAAAGGGCTTTGTCGGGGGTATAATTATCGGCTTTATCTTCAGGCATTACTGCAGGTTCAAGAAAATTATCATCGCTAAAAAAATCATCTGCAATGGTTTTCAAGAAAATAATCTGGTCTTTTTCTTTTGAAAGATCAACATTTGGATCGGTACTGCCCAATAATTCAGTTCCTTTTATTTTGGTATTGTAAATTTCTTTTCCGTCAGCATTTTTGATTGTAAAATTCAATACCATTTCTTCAGGTTTCCGGCCAGTAAGCTCGATCTTAAAAGTGTCCAAGCGTTTTAAATCGGAAAAAGATTTCGCGAGGCGCTGGTTAACATTTTTAAACTCAATGGCATTGGTTTCCTTTTTGCTGTTCGAATTACAGGCAACGAGCGCTAATAGACAGATAGCAACGAAGAGCGGTATATTTCTCATATTCAAAACTACAAATTTTATGTTTTAGTTCATGTCCATATTTTATGATATCACCTAAATTTAAAAGGAATAGCCAATAGATAACCACAATTGAAAGTCGAAATAACCACTTGGGAGCCTATTCTTCAAATTATTTTGAATATGATAATAATCTCCATAACCTAAGCCTGTTAAGCCTTCTAAAAGAAAATGTTTTCCCGGAATAAAGGATACGCCGAATGTTCCGCCGTAACGCAAAGAACCCGCACTAAAATCCCTGTTGCGGCCCCAGCTAAAAATACCGGTTTCATCAACTGAGCGATGCGAGACAACAGTTTTGTCGAGGTTTCCGAAATAAACTCCATAAAAAGCATTGGCTTCTCTTTTCTTGATCGGGCGGATGTATTTCTTTGCGCGAAGCAAGAAGCCTTCGTAATGGAGATAATCGCGGTAGCCCAGATTTTTAATTTCGCCAGAGGTGTAAGCGAGCTCCAAACCATAAAGGTTTAAATAAGTCTTTTCTATGGCTATTGCAGGCCTTTTTGCTATTAAATTCAAAATGTTTGTCTTTATCATTAAGCCAGACTCATTTTGTGCAAAACCGGAATAGGCACATGAAATAAATATAAATAGGAGCGTTTTCTTTTTCATATAAGGTCGAAAATACTAAAATATTAAGCCTCGACAATTAACTGTTGTAAACCAAAATTTAGTTCCTATATTTGTGTAACTGATTACGTAATTAATTATTGTTATGAATTTTTTCGAACAGACTGGTAAAGTAGCTATAGGTAGCAGGTTGAGAATGTTAACCGATAAGGTGACCGAAGATGCAGCGCAGATTTATAAGTTGTATAATATTGACATGCAACCTAAGTGGTTTCCTGTGTTTTATGCTTTGGCACAAGACAAAGAAAAAACAATTACAGAACTGGCCAAAGATATTGGCCATTCTCATCCATCGGTGAGTAAAATCATTAGCGAAATGCTAAAAAAAGGCTATGTTAAAGAGGGAAAAGATAAAACCGATGGACGGAGGAATGTGGTGAGCCTTTCTCTGGCAGGGATAGAGATCTCTAAAAAAATTGAAGATCAGCTGATTGATGTAAATGCTGCCATTGAAGAGATTTCGGCCCAGTCACAAAATAAACTTTGGGAAGCAATAGGCGAGTGGGAGTTTTTATTGGAACAAAAAACCTTATTGAGAAGGGTAGTGGAAAAGAAAAAGGAAAGAGATAGCTTAAAGATTGAGATTGTAGATTACCAGCCCAAATACCAGGAAATATTCAGGTCGCTAAATGTAGAGTGGATTTCACAGTATTTTACCATGGAAGAAACTGATTATAAAGCTTTGGATAATCCGCAGGGCTATATTTTAGATAAAGGAGGTTTTATATTGGTTGCACGCTACGAAGGCGAACCCTTGGGTGTTTGTGCACTAGTAAAAATGAATGATGGCGAAT
Source organism: Pedobacter sp. 22163 (assembly GCF_052045595.1). Taxonomy (NCBI): domain Bacteria; kingdom Pseudomonadati; phylum Bacteroidota; class Sphingobacteriia; order Sphingobacteriales; family Sphingobacteriaceae; genus Pedobacter; species Pedobacter sp. 22163. The sequence goes on from NZ_JBQEPM010000003.1 coordinate 351,792, forward strand.
ATGATTTTGAACTGGCCAAAATGGCGGTATCGCCAAAAGCACAAGGAAAAAATGTGGGCTTTCTATTGGCAAATGCCATTATTGATAAGGCAAAATCGTTAGGTGCATCTAAAATTTATTTGGAGAGCAATACCATTTTAAAACCAGCCATAAACCTTTACCATAAACTAGGTTTCCAAAAAGTGGCAGGTAAGCCCACACCGTACACGCGATGTAACATTCAGATGGAACTGGTGATTAGGTAGGTTAGGAAGAGTTTAGTGTTTAGGGGGGCGCGCTAACCTCTAAACTTATAACCAATGTTTAATGGAATTTAGTCTAGTTTCAAAGCCTTAAGTAATTTATTCAGTTTTAATAAGTCTTCAGGTGTATCTATTGCAACTGTTTCTAAGTCGGTTACTTTTGTTTGGATATAAAATCCATTTTCGATCCAGCGAAGTTGTTCTAAGCTTTCGGCAATTTCTAAAGAAGATGGTGGTAATTTGGTAATGGCTTTTAGCGATTCCGTACGGTAACCGTAAATTCCGATGTGTTTGTAAAACTGGTGTTTTTCTGCCCATACTCCCGGTTCGCCATTTCTGATAAAAGGAATTGGGCTACGGCTAAAATACATGGCGCGACCGTTTACATCGATCACCACTTTAGGACTATTGGGATTGTATACACTTTCCTGACTCTGAATCGATTTGATTAATGTTGCCAGCTGCACTTTTTCTTCACTAAAGCAGCTTGCCAATAATTCAATCTGTGCAGGTTCAATAAAGGGTTCATCACCCTGGATGTTGATCACAATATCGTATCCAGGTAAAGCTTCAATCACTTCAGCGCATCTATCGGTTCCGCTTTGGTGATTAGTCGAGGTAAAGATAAATTCGCCTCCAAAGCGATTTACCTCATCGGCAATTCGTACATCATCAGTAGCAATTACTACTTTCGATAAGCTTTCGGCTTTCGATGCTTGTTCGTAAACCCTTTGGATCATGGTTTTTCCGGCAATATCTACCAAAGGCTTTCCCGGAAAACGGGTAGAGGCATATCGTGCAGGAATAATTCCGATAATTTTTGGATTTCCTAAAGAAGGGTTTAAATTTCTATCACTCATATATTATTTCTATAGAACTGATAAAAAACAAATATGAAAATCAATGCGATGATAATATAAGATATCGGATGTGCAAAATTGAATGTCCAACCGAGCAATTTTACGCGCTTCGGAACAATTAATCTCGAATCTTTTTTATTGAAATAAAAAGTACCCCATTTCCAGTTCTCCGGATTATCATGCTCGAAATCTTTTTCCATATTTATCACATTAAATATTTAAGCCATTTATTACGAAAAACTCCCCTTAGGGTTGGGGTTAAAATAAACCATTTATTTCAGCCTCAATAGATTGGATTACCGTACCTAGATCTTCGGGGTTGTTGGTGAAATCTAATTTATCTTTATCTAAAATCAATAATTTACCCAGATTATAACCTTTAATCCAGGCTTCGTATTTTTCGTTCAGTTTAGACAGGTAATCGATACGGATGCCTGCTTCGTACTCACGGCCACGACGCTGGATATTATTAACCAATGTAGGTACCGATGCACGCAGGTAAACCAATAAATCGGGTGGTTTAATAAAAGAGGTTATGTTATCAAAAATAGCCCTGTAATTATCATGATCTCGGGTGGTCATTAAAGCCATATCATGCAGGTTTTCTGCAAAAATATGTGCATCCTCGTAAATGGTCCTATCCTGGATCACGTTGCGTTTATTTACTTCAATGTCGGTAATTTGCTGAAAACGACTATTTAGGAAATAAATCTGAAGATTAAAGCTCCAACGTTTCATGTCGCTGTAAAAATCTTCCAGATAAGGGTTATTGTCCACAGCCTCGTATAAAGCTTCCCATCCATAATTTTTGGCTAATAAACCTGTTAAGGTAGTTTTACCGGCACCTATATTTCCTACAATTGCTATGTGCATTTTCTTTAGATTGGAGATTAGAGATGTGAGATGTGAGATTCGGGATATGCGACTGAGAATTAATCTCAAATCTAATATCTCAAATCTAGTTTCTCATATCTCAAATCTATTAAAATTATTAAAAACTTTTAAACCCGATTAAACTGCGAACCTCTCTGATGGTTTTTTGCGCGCTTTCGCGGGCCTTTAATGCACCATGTTTAGCCACTTGCCTTAAATATGAATCATTTTTGGCAATATCCAAAATACGCTCACGCATCGGTGCAGTAGTAATAATCATATCTTCTGCCAGTTGTTTTTTGAAATCGCCATAACGGATCTGCATTTTGCTATACAAATCTTCAAAATGTGCAAGTGTATCTGCACTCGAAACCACTTTCATTAAATCAAAAAGATTCTGGATAGGTTCAGGTTTTGGTTGGTTTTCTTCCGTTGGGCCACCATCACTAACTGCTCTCATTACTTTTTTACGAATGGTTTCAGGGTCATCAGATAGGTAAACTGCATTGGCTTCGCCTTCTGATTTACCCATTTTACCTTTACCATCTAAACCAGGTACTTTAACCAGTTTGTCTGAGTAGCTAAAAGCGTAAGGTTCAGGGAAATATTCTGTATTGTATAACCTGTTGAAACGGTTCCCGAAAGTACGCGCCATTTCCAAATGTTGCTCCTGATCTTTTCCAACAGGCACTTTAGTCGCTTTGTGGATTAAAATATCGGCGGCCATTAATACCGGATAGGTTAATAAACCTGCATTTACGTTATCTGGGTTGGCACGCACTTTATCTTTAAAAGATGTGCTGCGCTCCAATTCACCCATGTAAGCGTTCATATTTAAGTATAGATAAAGCTCTGCAATTTCCGGAACATCACTTTGTATATAAATAGTACTATTTTCTGGATCAATTCCACTAGCCAGATATTCTACCAAAACATGTTTAATATTTCCATGTAAATCGGCTGGAGTAGGGTGTGTAGTTAAGGAGTGTAAATCGGCGATAAAAAAGTAGCAATTGTAGTCGTTCTGCATTTGAACGAAGTTTTTAACTGCACCATAATAATTACCCAAATGTAATTTTCCTGTTGAGCGGATACCGCTCACCACTGTTTCTTTCATAATGGCACGAAATTAAAAATAAAATACAAGCAAATCATAAATCGCTTCAATTTTAATGGTAAGATTTTTTTTGAATACTGGTAGAACCTATAATTTATATGTATAGTCGTCATCTCACTATTTTTTTCGTCATCTCGACCGGAGTGCAACGTAGCGGAGAGATCTTTTCCTAGCGCTGGTGCCGCAACAACCACAGTGAGCAATATAACCATAATTTGAAAATGAAAGCTGCTATTTCATCGGAGACTGTAGTCCTTCTTTCCGTTGCAAGTCCTCGCTGCGCTCCGGGCTTTACACTTCAATAAGGTTTATTAACAGTGGTTTTTGCAAGGACGGAACTACGTAGAAGTACCTTTTCGATCTTTATCTCTAAATATTTTTTTCGTCATCTCCGGAGTGTAACGTACCGGAGAGATCTTTTGACCGGGTTTCGCCAGTGATTGGTATAATACAACCGCAATCTTACCCCAATGCAATCAGTTGTTTGAAATATCAAACTATTTTATATTTTTGGTTATCTATGATTTATCTTCTAAGACAAGTACACCGGATATGGTTTCTATTCTGGATACTGTTTTTTTTCGCTCTGTTCTATCCAATATATTACATTACCTCACGTAATGAGAAGTATTACAGTACGCTCAATTTTTTCAGAAAAGCCAACAGTTTTTTGTGCAGTTTGTTCTCAGGTGTTTTTTTTCATTATCAATATGAAGAAAAGCTAAATCCCAAACAAACTTACATCTATTGTGCAAACCACACCTCCAACCTGGATATCATGATTTTTTGCATCATGGGACATGGTAAATTCCACTTTATGGGAAAGGACGAATTGTTGAATAATCCCGTATTGGGCATTTTTTTTAAAACCATCGATATTTCTGTAAACCGCGACAGTAAGATTTCTGCTTTTAGAGCATTTAAAAAAGCCGGTGAAAATCTAGAAAAAGGAATGAGCCTGATTATTTTTCCTGAGGGTAAAATAGACGACCATTACCCACCAAAGTTGGGTGAGTTTAAAAATGGTCCGTTCCGCCTGGCTATCGATAAAAATATACCGCTGGTACCTGTGAGCATTACCAATGTTTGGAAAATTAATTGGGATGATGGCGCAAAGTATGGAAGTAAGCCAGGAATTTGCGATATTTACGTCCACAAACCCATAAATACATCAACTTTGGCAGATGTTGATTCTGATGTACTGAAAGAAAAGGTTTACAGATTGATTGATAGTAAGTTAGAATAAATATGAATTTAGACGCAAAAACCATCCATAAAATAGCCGATCTGGCCAGAATTCATATTGATGAAAAACAGGTGGATACACTGATCCCAGAAATGAACAAAATTTTGTCATTCATGGAAAAGTTAAATGAATTAGATACTTCAAACGTGAAACCATTGGTTTATATGAACGAATCAGTTAATGTTTGGAGAGAAGATGTAGTTAAGCAGGAAATAGCTACAGCTGATGGTTTGAAAAATGCAGCAAAACATACCGGCCAATTTTTCATGGTACCAAAAATTATTGAGAAATAATGGTGTAATCGCTATGCTGGATTAAATTCAGCATCATTAAGATTAACATTTATGCAGTAATTTTTAACCCTCTTGTAACATCTTACCCTTTACGCTTGTCTAAAAAAGAAAAAACATGGAGAAACCACTCATCACTATAAAAGAAATTGGCCGTAAATATGTTATTGGATCTGAAGTGATTCACGCTTTAAAATCAGTTTCTTTAGATATTAATAAAGGCGAATTCGTAGCATTGATGGGCCCATCTGGTTCTGGTAAATCAACCTTGATGAACATTTTAGGCTGTTTAGATACACCTTCAAGCGGAACCTATGTTTTAAATGGAACCAACGTGAGTCACATGAGTGATGATGCCCTGGCAGAAGTACGCAACCAGGAAATCGGTTTCGTTTTTCAAACCTTCAACTTATTGCCACGTTCAACATCTTTAGATAATGTTGCCTTACCTTTAATTTATGCCGGAACAAGTAAAAAGGATAGGGATGCAAGAGCAGCTAAGGCACTAGAAAATGTAGGCTTGGGCAATCGTATGGATCACAAGCCAAATGAACTATCGGGTGGTCAACGTCAACGTGTTGCTGTAGCCAGAGCTTTGATCAATAATCCATCTATTATTTTGGCCGATGAGCCAACAGGTAACTTAGATACCAAAACATCAATTGAAATAATGGGCTTGCTGGAAGAAATTCACAGTAAAGGGAACACTATAATTCTGGTTACACACGAGGAAGATATTGCACAGCATGCGCACCGCATCGTACGTATGCGTGATGGTTTGATCGAAAACGATTATTTAAATACAGATATAAAAAATGTATCTCCACGTTTGCAAGCTTTGAAAGATACTGGCAGCGATTGGGAGAAAATCAATTGAGGTTGATGGCATAAGGTGTAGGGCATAAGGCTTTGAAAGCCCTAAACCTTAAACCTTTCACCTTAAACCATTCCAATATGAAAATCTACACTAAAACTGGCGATAAGGGCCAAACATCACTCATTGGTGGTGCCCGTGTGCCTAAATATCATTTACGTATCGAAACCTACGGAACTGTTGACGAGTTAAATTCATACATAGGTTTGATTATGTGCCAGGATATTGATGCGCACGATCAGAAGTTGTTAAAAGAAATTCAGGATAGGTTATTTACTGTTGGCTCATCGCTTGCAGCAGATCCTGAAAAATCTAAAATGAAGATCCCCGATCTGCACGATACTGATATTACCTTGTTGGAAAATGAGATGGATCTGATGAACGAAAAGCTGCCTGCTTTAAAACATTTTGTTTTACCTGGCGGAAATACTGTCGTTTCTTACTGCCATATTGCTAGATGTGTTTGTAGAAGGGCAGAACGGCTAACCGTTGAACTTGCAGAAAATAGCTTTGTAGATGAGCGTGTAACAGTTTATTTGAATCGTTTAAGCGATTATTTATTCGTTTTGGCACGAAAACTGACCGTGTATTTTAAGACGGAAGAAAACATTTGGATTCCGCGGGTTTAATAGTGGAAAAATAAGTTTGTTTTGCTCAAAAATTTTAATATACTTTGCGCAATAATAAGAACAAGAATTTAATTGAATTGACGATATGTATTGGACATTAGAATTAGCATCGCACTTGGAAGACGCACCATGGCCTGCAACTAAAGACGAATTAATTGATTATGGTATCCGCTCGGGAGCCCCAGTAGAAGTAATTGAAAACTTACAGGCATTAGAAGATGATGGCGAACCTTATGAAACCATTGAGGAAATTTGGCCAGATTATCCAACTAAAGAAGATTTCTTCTTTAACGAGGACGAATACTAAACATTAGAAACTATAAAAACCTTCCAGCTAAACTGGGAGGTTTTTTTATGCTTTCATTTCCAATATTATTCATTATGCCGATAAAATAATTACATTTTTTAAACAAAAGTGAAAAGCCGAATGTTAATACATCAATAATTATAACATTGCTAAAAAATTAACACTATGGGAAATTTATTGTATTTAGTCGCAGTAGTATTGGTAATACTATGGGTAATAGGATTTGTGTTTCACGGCTTCGGAGACGTTGGCGGTATAATCCACGTTTTATTGGTAATCGCAGTTATTGCAATTCTGCTTAAAGTAATTGGCCGGGCAGCGTAAAATATATCGCACCGATATTCATTGATTTAGAAGTAGGGAACACTTTGAAATAGATGGATTAAAAAAGGAGTTTCATTTTTGAAACTCCTTTTTATTTTTTTAACAACAACTCGGCAAGCTCCAGATCGATTGGATAAGTGATTTTAATATTTCCTCTTTCTCCTTCGATGATACTAATCTCATAACCGATAGATTCTACCACACTTGCGTCATCTGTAAATTGAGCATTAAACTCTTGGTTGTAAGCTTCTTTAAGAATACTAAGGCTGAAAGTTTGTGGCGTTTGTACTAAATAAATCTCATCGCGTTTTAATGCCGTAGTTTTATCGTCTCTAAGCATACGTACGCTGTCGCTTGATTGTACGGCTGCAATAACGTTTCCTTGCAGCTCAGCTTCGTTAAAACAGTTGTCGATAAGGGATTTGGAAACCAGTGGACGAACGGCATCGTGAATGGCAACATAACTTTCTTCTTCGATAGCATGGATTGCATTTTTTACAGAGTGAAAACGCTCTGTGCCGCCATCGATAACCTGGTGTGGTACATGGAAATTAAATTCCTCACATAGCCGGGTCCAGTATGCTTGTTGATCTTTGTTTAGAACCAATAAAATTTTAGGCTGAGTATCACTTTGTGCAAAAGCTTTTATAGTATGCATCAAAACCGGGAGGTTTTTGAGCAGTAGAAATTGTTTTGGGGTTTCCGTTTGCATCCGATTGCCAGAACCGCCTGCTACAATTATAGCGTAGTATTTCATAGTTGAGCGTTTAGGGCGTGGCGTTTAGCGCTAAACCGCCAAACGCCAACCGCAAAACTTATATAATTAGCATGGCATCGCCATAACTGTAAAATTTATATTTTTCTTTTACTGCAACTTCGTAAGCATTCATTACGTTTTCATATCCGCCAAATGCACTTACCATCATCAATAAAGTAGATTCTGGTGTGTGGAAATTGGTAATCATTGAGTTTGCAATACTGAAATCGTAAGGAGGGAAGATAAACTTACTGGTCCAATCGTTAGCCGATTTTAATGTTCTGTTAGCAGAAACAGCCGATTCAATAGCACGCATTGAAGTAGTACCCACCGCACAGATTTTTCTTTTTTCCTCTAAAGCTTTGTTTACGATGTTCGCATCTTTTTGCTCGATGATAAACTGCTCAGAATCCATTTTGTGTTTGGTTAAGTCTTCAACCTCAACAGTTCTGAAAGTTCCTAAACCAACATGTAAAGTTACTTCTGCAAATTCTATGCCTTTAAGTTCAAGGCGCTTCATCAACTCACGACTGAAGTGTAAGCCTGCAGTTGGAGCAGCTACGGCACCTTCGTGCTTAGCAAAAATGGTTTGATAACGTTCTTTATCTTCAGCAGTAGCTTTACGTTTAATATATTTAGGAAGTGGAGTTTCACCTAAAATTTCAACGTTTTTTCTAAATTCTTCGTCAGTACCTTCAAATAGGAAACGGATGGTACGGCCACGTGATGTGGTGTTATCTACAACCTCAGCAACCAATAAATCGTCGTCGCCAAAATATAATTTATTACCTACGCGGATTTTACGTGCCGGATCTACCAAAACATCCCATAAACGTAATTCCTTGTTTAATTCACGTAGCAAGAAAACCTCGATGGTTGCACCGGTTTTCTCTTTATTACCATATAAACGGGCAGGGAAAACCTTAGTGTTATTTAATATCATTACGTCTTTGTCATCGAAATAACCTAAAACGTCTTTAAAAATTTTATGTTCAATTTTACCGCTGTCTTTGTGTAAAACCATTAGGCGAGCTTCGTCGCGTTGTTCTGCCGGATTGTTGGCTACTAATGATTCTGGTAAGTTGAATTTGAATTGTGATAATTTCATTCTTGATGAATTTTTTGAGGTGCAAAAATACGAATTTAATTTTTCTTTTTCGTATTTTATCAAACGCAATTTATGTATATTATGTTTTAATCATTTTAAATCAAATAATACAGGGCGATTAATGCATTGTAGACATAAAATTAATTAGTTTTGAAGATAAGCTGTAACCTTTTGAAAAGCTTTGCATCTAACCTTTAATTATGATAATCTTTAGGCTAATAGGCGAGAGTTTCCGTTTTGCATTTGATGCGCTGCGCCAGAATAAATTACGCACCATGTTATCGCTTTTGGCTATAACAATCGGTATTTTTACCATTATTGCTGTATTCTCTGCAGTGGATACCTTTCGCGGTAAATTGCAGGCAAGTGTAGATAAACTGGGTTCCAATACTATTTATATTCAAAAATGGCCTTGGAGCTTTGGCGATAATTACCCTTGGTGGAAATATATGAACCGCCCTCAGCCGTCATTGCGCGATTTTGAAGCCCTCCGCGAAAGAATTGAAAATGCACAAGGTGTTACATTTGAAATATCGACTAACGACAGGACAATCAAATACAGGAGTAACTCAATAGAAGGGATTTCGGTATGGGCGGCATCGCACGATTTTAATAAAACCTGGAATTTCGAGCTTCAGGACGGCCGGTATTTTACCGAAAATGAGAGTAAAAACGGCTCACCGGTTTGTATTTTAGGTTCTGATATTGCTGATGGACTTTTTGATGGCGATGCGCCAGTGGGTAAACAGGTTCAGATTTTAGGAAGAAGATTAACTGTTGTTGGTGTTTTCAAAAAAGAAGGAGAAGATATGTTAGGTACTTCTCTTGATAAAAACGTAAATATTCCGATTGCTTTTGCAAAAGGTGTTTTAGACATCCAAAGCGAGCGTTACGGTCCACAAATTACTGTTCGCGGTAAAGATAATGTGAGCTTAGAAGAGGTAGAAAGCGAATTGAAAGGCTTAATGCGCTCCATCCACAGGATCAGACCTGGCCAGGAAGAAGATTTTGCACTAAATAAAACCACCATTATTTCTAACCAGTTAGATTCGATGTTTAAAATGGTAAATATTGCTGGTTGGGTAATTGGTGGGTTTTCGATCCTGGTTGGTGGTTTCAGTATTGCAAATATCATGTTCGTATCGGTTAAGGAACGTACCAATATTATCGGCATCCAAAAATCGTTGGGTGCAAAAAACTATTTTATCCTGCTTCAATTCATATTCGAATCGATTTCGCTTTGTATTTTAGGTGGTTTGCTGGGTTTATTACTGGTCTTTCTGCTCGCTTTGGGCATTGGTGCGGCCACAGATTTTCATATTATATTAGGCTTGAACAATATTGCCCTAGGTATTGGCATATCAATAATCATCGGCACTATCTCTGGTTTTTGGCCAGCATATTCAGCATCAAGATTGGATCCGGTAGAGGCGATAAGGAGTTAGTTTCAGTTGGCAGTTTTTAGTTCGCAATTTGCAGTTATCTGCACTTACCGTAGTGAATAAACCTTATTGCAGTGGAAAGCCCAGAGCGCAGCGAGGACTTGTAACGGAAAGAAGGACTGGATTCTCCGATGAAATGCTTGCTTTCATTTCCAAATCATAAAATACCCCAATATGATTGGTGTGATATGAACTAAATAATAATATTTCTGGCGATAAAATCGCCTTTATCTTTAATCTTCGTTACAAATGAAGATGATAGTAAAATCTCAACAGATAAGACCCTGAAATGAATTCAGGGTGACGATCATTGAAGATGAAAAAAAATAAAAACCCCTCGCTAAATTTATTAACGAGGGGTTTTTATGATGGTGTTGCTAACTGCAAACGGTTGACTGAAAGCTGACTAGGCTAGCTTACCTAAAGCTTCTTTAATTCTTCTTAATGCTTCAACCAAACTCTCGTCTGATGCTGCATAAGATAAACGGATGTAGTTGTTGTTACCAAACGAATCGCCACCAACTGTTGCTACGTGACCAACGTTTAATAAATATAAAGCCAGGTCTGAAGAATCTTTAATTACATTTCCGTCAGCATCTTTTTTACCAAAGAAAGAACTAATTTCCGGGAAAAAGTAGAAAGCACCATCAGGAAGATTTGTTTTTACACCTGGGATTTCGTTTAATAAATTATAAACCAATTCTCTGCGACGCAAAAATGCTTCTTTCATTTCTAAAACACTGGCTAAACCTTGCTCGTAAGCAACAATTCCTGCTCTTTGCGCAATAGAACAGGTTCCAGAAGTAGTTTGTCCCTGTAATTTATCATTAGCAGCTGCAATTTCTTTATTAGCGGCAATATAACCTAATCTCCAGCCCGTCATAGCAAAAGCCTTAGAGAAACCGTTAACAATGATTACACGGTCTTTAATGCTATCGAATTGAGCAATAGACTCATGTTTGTCAACAAAGTTGATGTGCTCATAAATCTCATCAGATAAGATGTAGATATTAGGATGTTTTTCGAAAACGGCAACCAATGCTGCTAATTCTTCTTTGCTGTAAACCGAACCAGTTGGGTTACATGGCGAAGAAAACATAAATAATTTCGATTTTGGCGTAATGGCTGCTTCTAATTGCGCAGGCGTAATTTTAAAATTACTTTCAATGTCGGTATCGATAAAAACAGATTTTCCTTCTGCAAGGGTTACCATTTCTGAGTAAGAAACCCAATAAGGAGTTGGGATGATTACCTCGTCATCCGGATCAATCAAAGTTAAAATAACATTCGATAAAGATTGTTTTGCACCTGTTGAAACAACGATCTGAGAAATATCATAATCGAGATTGTTTTCTGTTTTTAGTTTATTTACGATCGCCTGGCGTAGGTCTGGATAGCCTGGTACCGGCGAATAACGTGTATAATTTTCGTCTAATGCCTTTTTAGCAGCATTTTTTACGTGATCGGGTGTATTGAAATCGGGTTCACCAACACTTAAACTAATGATGTTAATGCCCTTAGACGCTAATTCGCGGCCAAGTTTGGTCATTTTAAGGGTTGCGGATTCAGATAGACTGTTGATTCTTTTGGATAAGGTGCTCATGGTTAATTACTTTGAGCGCAAATATATAAACCAAATATTATTCTGCACTAAAAAAGACATAGTTTTTCTCATTTAATTTATTCGATAAGCGTATTTTTGAAAAAAATATCCTTGTGTCGGTAAAAAAGAAAGCAATAATAATTTCTCTGGTGGTGAGTGTGGTACTGATGTTGGCCAAGTTTGTTGCGTATTTTATTACGGGATCAAATGCCATCTTAACAGATGCAGCAGAGAGCATTGTAAATGTAATAGCAGGGAGTTTTGCTTTTTATAGCATTTACCTCAGCACACAACCCCGCGACGAAAATCATCCTTATGGACATGGAAAAGTTGAGTTTTTCTCTGCATTTGTTGAAGGAATATTGATTCTGATTGCGGGAGTGGTTATCATTTTCAAATCTTCGTACAATCTTATCTACCCTCATTTGGTAGGGGAACTATTAACCGGAACGCTGATTATTGGTATTACGGGCTTAATTAATCTGATTGTTGGGCTATACCTCATAAATGTAGGTAAAGATGAGCATTCGGTTACATTGCAGGCGGATGGCAAACATTTATTAACTGATACCTATACCAGTGTAGCGATTGTTGTTGGCTTAATATTAATTCAGCTAACAAATATTATTTGGCTGGATAGCTTGCTTTCTTTTTTGGTAGGCTTTTACATTGTTTATTCTGGTTATAAACTTACCCGCGGTTCGGTAGGTGGATTAATGGATGAAAGTGATTTTACACTTGTTGAAGAAGTAGTAGATGTTTTACAGAAGAACAGGCACAACCCGTGGATTGATGTGCACAACCTGCGTACCCAGCAATATGGCCCTGAATTTCATATCGATTGCCACGTAACATTGCCTTATTATTTTGACTTAAATAAAGTTCACCGGGAAATCTCGCAGATTGATGAACTGATCAATAAAAACGGCTTCCGCAAAGCAGAACTCTTTATTCATGCAGATCCATGCTTGCCTGAGTGTTGCCATTATTGCCACATGAGTGAATGTCCGGTGAGGGCAGAGGCCTTTAAAAAGGAAATTGTATGGACACCAGAAATAGTAATCAAAAATAAAAAGCATTTCGAAAATGAGCTACTTTAATGTAAGGGTTTATGGATTGTTAATTAACCAGAATAATGAAGTTTTGGTAAGTGATGAAGAGGAATATGGCTTTCGTTTCAGTAAGTTTCCTGGCGGAGGTTTAGAACTTGGCGAAGGATTGATCGATGGATTAAAACGTGAGTTTATGGAAGAATGTGATACTGAAATTGAAGTATTGTCTCATTTTTATACAACAGATTTTTTTGAAAAATCGTCATTTAACGATAGCCAGGTAATTAGTGTATATTATATCGTTAAAGAAAAAGCGCCTTTGCAGTTGGCCTTTAAAGATGTTATTTACGATTTCGATGGAGAAGGTGAAATTCTTCAGGCTTTCAGGTGGGTAAAAATTGAAGATTTAAATATTGAGGATATTACCTTTAAAACAGATAAAACCGTAGGCCAGCTTTTAAAAAATCAATATTCAGTTAAATTATAATCATGATGCCCGATTCGTCCAAACTCCATACTCCAGATTCCAAACTCAATTTAACTGAACGCGATCAAAAGGTAATCTGGCATCCCTATACCCAAATGAAGAATGCACTTCCTCATATCCCAATTGTTAGAGGAGAAGGGGTATATGTTTTTGATGAGGATGGTAAAAGGTATATTGATGCGGTTTCATCCTGGTGGGTAAATATTCATGGTCATTCGCACCCTTATATTGCACAAAAAGTAGCCGAACAGCTCAATGTGCTTGAACACGTGATTTTTGCAGGTTTTACGCACGAGCCTGCTGTACTACTTGCAGAAAGGCTTTTGCCTATATTACCTGGCAAACAAGATAAAGTTTTTTATACCGATAACGGGTCAACAGCAGTGGAGGTAGCCTTAAAAATGTGCCTGCAGTATTGGGACAATAAGGGTACACCAAAAACAAAGATTTTAGCCTTTAAAAACGCCTATCATGGCGATACTTTTGGCGCCATGTCTGTTAGTGGCCGCAGTATTTTTACAGATGCTTTTAACAGTCTATTATTCGATGTCGAGTTTATCGATCTGCCAAACGAAAATAACATCTCACATCTCATATCTCATATCTCGAATCTTAAGGATACCGCTTGTTTTATCTTCGAACCACTCATTCTAGGATCTGGTGGCATGTTGATGTACGAAGCTAAATATTTGGATCAACTTTTATCTGCCTGTAAAGACGCAGCAATTTTAACCATTGCTGATGAAGTGATGACGGGTTTTGGTAGAACTGGAACTTACTTCGCTTGCGAGAAGTTAACTAATAAGCCTGATATTATTTGTTTAAGCAAAGGTTTAACTGGCGGAACAATGCCATTAGGCGTAACCACTTGTACGAATGAGATTTTTGAAGCATTCTTAAGCGACGATAAATTAAAAACACTTTACCACGGACACTCTTTTACAGCGAATCCGATTGCCTGTGTAGCTTCCTTAGCGAGTTTGGATATTCTGTTAAAAAGTGAAACACTTCAGAATATTAAGCGGGTAGAGGCCAAACATGCTGTTTTTCTTGAAGAAATTAAAACGCATCCTAAAGTTAAAGCCATTAGGCAAACCGGAACAATTATTGCAATTGAGTGGGAGACTGGCAATGAAACCTCTTATTTAAGTAATCTTCGTAATTTATTGTATGCGTACTTTTTAGACAAGGGAATTATATTGAGGCCATTGGGCAATATTATCTATATCCTCCCACCATATGTAACCAGCGATGAAGATCTTGATTATATTTATGCAGCCATAAAATCGGCTTTAGAAGAAGTATAGGTGTTTTAGGTCGTATCAAGATGCTACGACCAGTATTAGAAAGGTCGTCATTCTCGCGCAGGCGGGAATCTTAATGCAACTTATAAATCAAGCTAAAGCATAATCTGTGGTGTAAGATGTTACCATCTTGCACTTCATCAAATTTTTAGATATATCCTAAGTCAGGTGGTAACAACTGACTTCACTATAAATTATCTGGAAACAGGTGAAATTACACTTCTGTTTCCAGATAATTTTTAAGCGCATCATTAACGAAATAAGTCCAGCCACCATTGAAACTTGTTTTGGCAAAGTCAGGGCCGTTCTCAGCAAAGCTTTCTATACCACTATGTGTTAATTTCAGCCTGGTTTGATCACCTTGCTCAAATAACTCCCAACTTACCACCGAATTGCCCGGATAACCGTCATATCGCCAAGTGTAGGCTAGTTTCTTGCCCTCAACAATTTCTGTTATTTCGCAGAGATGTAAATATTGAGGCCCATCGTCTGGTCCACCTGAAAATTCAAACTTAAAGCCTACTTTAGGTTTAAAGTTTTCCAATTGAAAATACCATTGTTTAATTTCATTGTTATCGGTTAAAGCTTTCCAAACTTTTTCGATAGGGGCGTTATACACCCTTTCTACAATAACTGGTTCGTTTTCCATCTTTATTTTGATTTAGTGTCTTTTGATAAGTGTGTTTCTAAAGCATCTAATTTGCTTGTCCAAAAAGTACGGTATTGTTCTACCCATTTTGATACTTCTGCTAGTTTTTGAAATTGTATGTTACAGTACCGGTCACGGCCTTGTTGGGTAACTTCTACTAAACCGCATTCTGTTAAAACTTTAATGTGCTGTGAAATAGCAGGCCGACTCATGTCGAAATTTTCGGCAATTGCATTTAGATTTAAGGTGTTATGGGCAATCAGATTAATGATTTCTCTTCGGGTAGGATCAGCAATGGCTTGAAATACATCTCTTCTCATAAAATTAATTGCGTAAGTAATTGCTTACAAATATAAGTGTAAGTAATCGCTTACGCAAATATTAATTTATTTTCTAAATGATAAAATTAACCCAGCGGCATTTTACTCATATCCATATAGAGAATACTCCATCTCTGGCCATCCAGATCAACAAAACCACAGCCATACATCCAGCCATCTTTGTAGCCTGGCTCGCCGTAAAGTGTACCACCGGCAGCTACCACTTTTTCCGCCAGATCATCTACTTCTTCCGGACTTTCTGCATCGAAAGAGAATAATACTTCGCCTCCATTACGTTTATTGGCAATATTGGTTCCTGCAAAACCTTCGTACAAAGCTTCTTCAAAAAGCATAATTGCTAAATTGCTTTCTCCTACCAAAAAACACGCCGAATCTTCACGGGCGCCATATTGGAGGTTAAGCGTGAAACCGAGCTGCGTGAAGAATGCTTTAGACTTGTTAATGTCTTTTACCGGAAGGTTTATCCAAAGTGATTTTATCATAACGTTTTATATTTGATGTAAGTAAAGATAGGTAAGCAGCTACAGAGTTACCCTTGCTAAAAAAGAAAATTAACAGGGCTGTTTGAGACAATTTAGGCTATTGTAATTAACTTATATTTTCTTCTATTTCTTATGTGGTTAAAGTATTGCGGCAATGTTGCGCCTTATAAATCATAATGCTTTTATTAACCTATGTTTTTATAATCTCATAGGCTTAACTGGTTAGTAAAGTTATTGTGCTCATTCTTGCCATATAAGGCATTTAAGGACACCTCAGCTCATAATGTTAGGAATAATACACTTAACATTTATATTTTTCGGAAAGTTTTTTAGGTGCCACATTGCAATAAGAAAGTGTAAGTGCATCGATAAGCATTTCGTCTGTTAATGCTGTTAAGTAAAAAATTGTCCAGCCTTGTTTGCCCCAGGCCCCTGTAGCCGGCCATATGTTGATCCGATCAAAATCACAGAAAACAGACTGATCAATTGCTGATAGTTTAAATGTTGCCTGCCTTTTCTGAATATTTAGCGTAGCAAAGATCTTTTTATTTACCCGGAAGGAAGTTTTTTCGAAATGCGGTAATTCAATAACTTCATCAAAAGATAGGCAGTGAGCTATAAAAGTTGATGAATCCATGGTGTATTGTTAAAAGTTACAATTTATACAATTTCTGTGGATGTTGTTCCGCGTAATTCAGAATTAAATTTAAGATATAACTGTTGGACTGATAGATAGAAAGATCATTTTTGATTGGCGCCAGACCATCAGCAAGATAATTCTTATCGGTAAAGTAGCCCATTCCATAAAATTTTCCGTTTTCAACAACCAGACAGCTAAATTCTTCTTCTTTTCTGCCTTCATCAACCAATGCAAAACTTGGTTGTTGGTTTTGAATGTCGCTTAATGCCGCATTTAATTTTTTATTATAAACGCTAACAGTCTCTATTCCACTGCATGCACCAAAACACTGCCCATTTTCGTGTGCATAACATTTAGTAGCCGTTTTTTGCAGGTAACAGAGCTTTGCACAAAGCTGGTACTTATCAACCAGTTGGTTTAAGAAATTATAACCTTCCAATAAACTGTTAAAACTCTGGAAGGCGTTATTGTTTTTTTTATGTTTATCTATTGCTAAGCGCAAATAGCCGTTTTGATCTTCGAAAACGTATAAATCATATTTATGCTCATAACGCTTCATTGCCCGGTTATTTTCAGGCCAGAGGCGTTTTATTTCATTGGCTTCTAAAATGAGCGCCATTAATTCGGTACCACAGATTACATGATCTACATGATGAATAGTGCGTAAAAAATCCTGGCGTTGCCGGTTAGGTGTATTACCTGTAAAATGGCTGGTTACGCGTTTCTTAAGGTCTTTTGCTTTTCCAACATAAATAATCTTGCCTTTACTATCTTTAAAATAATATACACCAGGCTGATGGGGTAACCTCATGATAGAAGCTTTATCTAAGTGCGGCGGTAAAACCTGCTCTTTCGATGTTTTCTTCAGCATTTCTGCTATTATGCCTTCCTGATCGTATTCTAGCAATAAATTGAATAGGATACTGGTTGCATCTGCATCTCCCGCTGCCCGGTGTCGGTTTTGAATAGGGATCTGCAAGGCTGTACAAAGTTTTCCTAAACTATATGAAGATTTACCAGGAATTAGTTTTCTGCTCAATCTTACCGTACACAGCTTTTTGCATTGTAAATCATATCCTGCAGCTGCCAAATGATGCTTTAAAAAGGAATAATCGAAGTTTACGTTGTGTGCCACAAAAATCTTATCGTTTAATAACTGATAAATCTGTAAAGCAACATCATCAAAAGTTGGCGCATCCAATAACATGTTATCATCAATACCTG
Organism: Pedobacter sp. 22163; assembly: GCF_052045595.1. NCBI lineage: Bacteria > Pseudomonadati > Bacteroidota > Sphingobacteriia > Sphingobacteriales > Sphingobacteriaceae > Pedobacter > Pedobacter sp. 22163. Next base: position 369,643 of record NZ_JBQEPM010000003.1, read on the forward strand.
TGAGCGCCGTAATGTAAACAGGTATAGGTTGCTTCGGATTAATTAGGGTAGTGTAAGATTCAACTATTTCATTGCCATCATGGATGTTAATGGCAACTTCGGTAATGCCATTTGCTGAGGCATGACCGCCAGTGGTTTCGATATCTACAACTGCGTATAACATTAAATTAATTTGAAATACAAATCTATGCTAAAATAATTAGTATAAAAATAATTTTGATTATTTCTTTAGCATGAAAAAAGCGGTTATGTACTTAACGTAACCGCCCTGGTGTTTTGTATGTAAATATTTAAATGTAAATATTTAAAGTTTACTTAAGAGCTTACTTAAATTTGGTTTAATGCCTATAGAAATTGGTACGGTGTTAAAAGCCCTGTTCTGGATTTTACTAAAGCCATACATGTAACTGGCCTCGACAAATAAATTGGCACCTCCGATATTATATTCAATACCAGCCCCACCTTCGGCAATACCCAAACCATTTGATTTATTATCTTGGGTAACCTGCAAGGTTGTAGTATTCACGCTAGCTTGAGGCGTAAGAATAAAACCGCCACCGGCACCTGCGAAACCATAAAAAGCCCATTTGTTCACAATTTTGCGGTAGCCTAAAGCAACATTTAGCAAGTAGGTGGTTGCCCTGCCTTTTTGTAAGGTATAGGTATATCCCGCATCTGGCGTTATCTGGTTAAAAGTAAAAGCATGTAAACTTGCTTTAGGGTATAAGAACAAACCACCGTTGCCCAAACCCAAATTTAAACCTAGCGATGTTGAAAATTTCGGCTTAAAATAATCCGAGGTTTCGCCCATTGGAAATGCAAAGCCAATTCCACTCATGGAATAGAGTTTATCTGGTCTGCTTTGTGCTTTTACTTTGATTGAAACTGTTGCACATAACAAGAGAAGAGATAATAGTAATTTTAATTTCATATCTGATTTTTTTAATTTTCGGTTAAAGCACTTACTTTTTGGAGCAAATCTGACATATTAAAGGGTTTTTCTAAATAATCGTCGGGATGGTATTTTTGTGATGTAATATAATTTTCATCGTACCTGGCCGATGCCATAATAATGGGGATACGCGCTGTTTCAGGATTTAACCTTAACTCTTTAAACACAGCACGCCCATCCATTCCATTTAACATAATGTCTAGAATAATCAGATCGGGACTAAAATCTCTTATTGTTTTAAAAATATGCCTTGGCGATAGTAGCGGATAAACTTTATAATGTTCGGTTTCTAATACATCCTGGAAAACTTCTAATACATCTGGATCATCATCCACAACCAACACTCTTTTCAAAACAGATAAATCAATTAATTAATAACTAAATAGATTATCCTAATACAAAGTTTTAGGCGTAATGTTTTGATTATGCATTAAAATTGATTAGAGATGCTGATAATAGCCTGTTAAAGACTACATTATGGTGCCGGGACGGGGTTTTTCCTGAAGCAAATTGTTTTTGATAAAATTTGCGAAAAGCGCTATATATGTACCCGAAACAGTAAAGGATGTTTCGCCAGAAAGCAGTATTTTATTGCCAAGTACACTTTTGATATGCTGTTTTGCAATAACAACAGTAGGGTTAACCTGGATAAATGCCGAATGTTTTTTTAACATTTTCAAAGTCTTGGTAAAATTGGATTTTGAACTTAAAAAAGCATTTTTTGTTGTTTTAAATTGAATATCTTCCCCAATTTCTTCTACTGCAATCAATTCATTCAGATCTATTCTTACCAAATCAGCATTTTCTCCTTGTAAAGGGATGTAAAAAAAGTGATCTTCGAAAACGGAAAAAGGATGTTGTGCTTTTTTTCCAGTTGGATAGAGGTTGTTTATTGTTTTGGTAAAATGTAAAATAGAGTAGGGCTTAAGCAAATAAGCATCAGCATCAACTTTAAAAGCATCAATGGCATACCTTGGGTGCGCCGTAGTAAAAACCAGGTGTTTTGTTTTTTGCCTTAATAGGGCTGCTAATTCGATTCCGGAAAGCGAAGGCATTTCGACATCCATAAAAATAATGTCGACAGGATTAGATACCGATATTTCTGCTAGGGCCTGGAGCGGTTCAGTAAAAGTTTGGATAAGCTTTAAATCAGGCAGCTTCTCCATATATGCTATTAAGCTCTCTAGGGAATGAGGGTCATCATCAATAGCGATACAACTTATTGACATTTTTTATAGGTTTAGTTGATGCAAATTACAATTTCAACCATTAAAATGGAAAAAAAACGCATTCGAAACGGATTTTTATGTATTCGGCAAGGAAAATTGGCTTTTCTTTTGAGATTGTTGTTTAATTTGAAATTTTAAACTAAAATTATTAAAGCGGGTTGTATTATTTGATTTTAATAACTAACATTACTTTGAAATACTGGTTTGAATCAGTAAAGTAGCTGAATTCAGCATTTTTGCCATAGGTGTAAGCTAAACGTTTCTTTATATTTTCCATCCCAGAACTTAAGCCTGAATTATCTTTAATTGCTTTTATTAAGTTTGAGGTTTCTATTGTAAGTTGACCATTTTTAATGTTCAAACTCACTTCGGCAGGATGTGATGGCGTAAGCAGTTCGCCATGTTTAAACATGTTTTCTACCAAAGTGGTTAATACTAAAGGAATGATTTTAACATTGCGTATTTCATCATCGTACCAAAAACGGAGCTGTACCTGGTGATCTTTACGGAGCTGGTGCAGGTTGATGAGGTTTTCTACCTGATTAATCTCCTCATCAAGCAAAATAAACTCTTTATCCTGATTGCTGTCAACCGAATAGCGCATCATCTCAGCCAGAGAATGAATGGCTTCTGCGGCAACCGGGGAAGAATCTTTAGCGTTTTGATAAATAAAATCTAAAGTATTAAATAACAGATGTGGCTGTATCTGCGCCTTTAAATAGGCATTTTCTGATTTAGCTATTTGGATAATGTTATTTAACCGTTGTTTCTCCAGGTCTTCAATTTTTTTCCTTTCTTCGAGAAAATTAAGGAGAAAATAATAACTGGTAGCAAAGCACATAAAATAGATGGCGCGGTAAATCGGCGCAGCAAAAAAGGCTGCATTAAATATCAGCTTAATAGGACCATTATAATCTGTATAATTAATTACGATATAATCTAAACAAACCGTTAATATTAAATAAGCGCCCAGTTCGAGTAAAATAAACAGGGGTAATTTCCACCATCTTTCATTTATATTTTTTAAGGCAAAAGCCAAAACTACATGCGCGTGGAAATAAAATGTAGCAATGTTTAAGCTATAAAAAATAATATAAGTGCTCAGTGTAGAGAATCTGCCAACAAAGATGCCGATGATGATGGCCTCGTAAAATATGAATATGGTCCAACCTAAAATGTGAAGTCTTTTGCCCGAAAACCAGGTTGAAATTTTGTGTAATTTGTTTTTTTTAGCGATAAGCGTCATTGGCTAGTTAATTGAGGAACGGCTATATATGCTAAACAATAAAGCCATAAGCGTTTAATTGTTTAGATAACGAAAATACTAAAAAATTAGTTTAAGAGCGGTTAGTTTTAATTGTTTTCTCTTTTATGTAGTCCTGTATGCTTTCCCGGTAACTATTTCCAATGTTGATGGTTAAATCATTGATCATTTTTAGGGTATTGCCCTCTACTTTTTCAATGTAGTTTTTAGCAATAATAAATGAGCGATGTGCCTGTGCAAAATTCTGATAATCTTTTAAAATAATCTTTATCTCTGATAGCGCAATGTACGAAACAATGGTTTCGTTCAGGGTAAAAATCCGGACATAGTTTTGCAGGCTTTCTATGGCAACGATATCCGTATACCTTACTTTAATTAAGCTGTTCTTCTCATTTTTGTTCCTTACAAAGAAGTAATCATCTTCTCGTTTAATACTAACATTCGGTAAGCTGGGGCTGAGGGGAAATAATCTGTTTACGGTCTCCGCAAAACGGGCAAAGGTATATGGTTTTAATAAATAAGCGCTTGCATTCATTTCAAAAGCTTCATAGGCATATTTAGAATGCGAAGTGGTAAAAATTAATTTGTCTGTTTTATGCCTGATTGCTTTTGATAATTCTAATCCCGAAATCATTGGCATATCAACATCTATAAAAACAATGTCAACATGATCTCCTGCAGTAATTTCGTTTAATGCCTGTAACGGATCTGTATATGAGTTTATTAAATGAATGTTTGGGAGGTAATTGATGTATGATTTTATACCGTTGACGGCGTGAATGTCGTCATCAATTACGATACATGTTAATTTCATTAGGCGTGTTTTAAGGTTAAACGAAATTATACGTTGCTTTTTAAATAAAGAAATTATTTTAAGCCTGCAATGATGTTTAGTTGGTTTTTGTAGTAAATATGATACGTATATGTTTTTTTATGCAAGAAACATGATCAGCGAAAACCAATGATGAAAGGTTTTTATAAAAAAAATAAAAACAAATTTATTTAATTACTTGTATAACAATATATTGCATTTTGAATCGTAGTTATTAATAGATATATTTAATAACCAAAATAATCATCCCTAATCACCTAAAACAATATCCCATGAAAAATAGAACCCGCACCGCCAATAGATTAAACGTGTCTATTACTAAAAAGGTTATTGAATTGCAGGAGCAAGGTTACGACTGTGATTTTCTGCTACTGGCTAACGGTAGTTTACAGTGCATGCAAACTAACTTAAGCTATCCGCTAAGTGCGGTTGCAATTAAACAAAGGGAACATGGCTACGATTTCTTTAGCCATTCTTATAAAAATGTACATACTATTGAAACAGGTAATGGTGAAAGAGGTGTATTGCTTACCGAAAAGGTATTTTAACTAGTTACTTTATGCCTCTATCAAAGTTAAAATTTACTGTGTTTAGCAGGTATTTCATGCGAACTTAATGATTACGATGCATAGCAATATCAGAAGATATACTTAGGGCATTTTAGTAAAAACTTTTTTTTCTTCTTTTTGTTTAAATTTTATTAGATATATTTAAACAAAAATAATGACTTATTCTATTTCAGATCTTGAACAGCTTTCGGGCATCCATTCTCATACCATCAGGATCTGGGAGCAACGGTACAATGCGTTGAGTCCGATGCGGTCTCAAGGCAATACGCGTTTGTATGATGATAAGCAGCTCCGTAGACTATTAAACATTGTAAGCTTAAATAAAAGCGGTTTAAAAATTTCTAAAATCTGCGGCCTTTCTGATGAAGCGATTGATAAACTTCTCGACCAACAGTTTTCATATCCCACTGATGATGAGCAGGCAGATTATGTTTCGCAACTTATTAAGCATGGTTTGGCTTTTGATGAGCACTCATTTAATCATTTAATTGATCAAAGCATTGATCAGTTGGGGCTTTCTGACTGCTATAGGAAAATAATGTATCCATTATTGGTCCGCTTGGGCTTAATGTGGCGAAAAGACGATATTTGCCCTGCACACGAGCATTTTTTATCAAACATTATCCGTCAAAAAATATTTACTCATATCAATAATCTTCCTTTATCAAGGCATGCTGGCGAAAGCTGGCTTCTTTTTTTGCCGGAAGACGAGGATCATGATATTGGGCTGCTTTTTGCCAGTTATATGCTAAGGATGCATCATCATCAGGTTATTTTCTTAGGCAGCAAAGTTCCGTTGGATTCAATTAAGCGAATATTTTCTACATTAAATGTAGGTCATGTTTTGCTTTTTATGATAAAGTCAAGACTGGAACCTGCCGCGCAAAAATATATAGATGAATTGTCTGAAATATGCTCATCCGCTAAGATCCATCTTGCGGGAAATAGTGAGGTTATCGGTAAACTAAACGATATCGATCACATCAACTGGTTTAAAACGCTCGATGAATTTGAAAAAACAATACAATACCCTTTTTTACATGAAAGAAATTTTTGATCAACTATCTGCCAATTGTAGCCGGCTTACCACTAAGTTATATAGTACCAGCTTTTCTTATGGTATTTATTTTCTTGGTAAAGAACTTCGTCAACCCATACACTCCATTTATGGCTTTGTACGTTTAGCAGATGAAATTGTAGATAGTTTTCATCACTATGACAAGAATTTTTTATTAGCAAAATTTAAGGAGGATACTTTCGAGGCCATTAACCTGGGCATTAGTTTAAACCCCATTTTAAATTCATTCCAAAGGGTAGTAAATCAATACCAGATAGACCAGGAGCTGATTGTTCTTTTTCTGAGGAGTATGGAGATGGATCTTTCTACGCAAGAATATACACCAGAACTTTATAACGAATATATTTTAGGCTCTGCAGAAGTGGTGGGTTTAATGTGTTTAAAGGTTTTTACCAATGGCAGCGATGCAGATTACGAACAATTGAAGCCTTATGCCATGAAATTGGGCTCTGCATTTCAGAAGGTTAATTTTTTAAGGGATGTGAAGGCTGATCATCAAACACTTAATCGAAATTATTTTCCCAATGTTAATTTAGCCCTATTCTGCGATCGTCAAAAAAAAGAAATCGAAGAAGAAATTGAAGCAGAATTTGCAATGGCTTTAACTGGTATTAAGCGGTTGCCCACAGCATCCAGAAATGGCGTATATTTGTCTTATATCTATTATAAAAAATTATTTGCTAAGATAAAGCGGTTAAGTGCTGAAAAAGTTATGACTGAAAGGATAAGAATTTCGAACACGCGTAAAGTAGGTTTGATGTTTGGTTCTATTATTCGTAATAAGTTAAATGTAATTTAAATGGAAGAACAAGTTATTCTGGTTGATGAGGAGGATGTGCCGAAAGGACAGATGGATAAAATGGAAGCACACGAAAAAGGTGTATTACACCGCGCCTTTTCTGTTTTTATTTTTAATTCTAAACGCGAACTATTACTGCAGCAGAGGGCAATGAGCAAATATCATTCTGCAGGTTTATGGACGAATACCTGTTGCAGTCATCCTCGGATCGGAGAAAGTAACATTCATGCAGCAAAAAGGAGGTTAATGGAAGAAATGGGGATGGACTGTGAATTGAACTATCTGTTTAAATTTACCTACAAGGCAATATTTGAAGATGGGTTAACGGAACACGAGGTTGATCATGTTTTTTTTGGCATGAGTGATGAACTACCAGTTATAAATCACGATGAAGTAGAAGGCTTTAAGTATATAGATTTGGAGACCTTAGCTCATGATATTGCGGTTAATCCGGGTGCCTATACGCCATGGTTAAGAATCTGCTTGGATAAAGTTGTAGCGCATGCGTCAACAGCTAAAACAAAAAACGGGCATACAGCCTAAGCCATATACCCGTATCTAAATTAACGCTCTCGAGGACAAATATAGGACTAGTTTAGAAAATTCCTAAAAGATTAACATTTCTTTTACTTTAAGATTATAGTTTGTTGTTTTGATAAAAGTTGTGCAATAATTTAAATGCTTAACATTTAGTGGTTTATATTTCTGAGTGGAAATTTTAAGCCGAAAAAATATTTTTTAGCTAGCATATAGTTTTTGGCATTTTTTACAGAAATAAGTTTGCCGGTGTGTTTTTCCGATTTCTTTTTTCTCGATTTTATGTTTAAGCGGGCAATCTTTCTTACTATATACTTCCCAATGCTTACTTAATGTATTTTCCTTTTTCCACTTTAAAAAATCAAAACTATAATTTCTGGCTTCCTTAACCAGTACGTTTAATTTTGCAGGTGGTAAATTTTCAATTTTGGTTAAGGGATGTATACGGGTTCGGTATAAGACCTCGTTTTTAATAATATTACCTACGCCACTAAAAATCTGCTGGTCCAGCAATACGTCGCAAACCAATGCCTGGGGTTTTTCTTTTAACTTTTTAATAGCTGCATTGCTGTCCCACTCATCAGCCATTACATCGTTTTCCCAGTGGTAATGTTTTTTAACGTTTCCTTCCAGAAGGTCAATTTTGCAAGTATAAAAGTTTAATTCATCTTTTTTAAAGATCAGTCCCAATTTTAATGGCGCTTTTTTACGCTCATTAATTAAGTAACTGCCAAATAACATAAAATGAATACGGATTGTGAAATCGTTAAAACAGATCAGGAAATGTTTACCCCAGCTTTTAAAATCCTGGATTTTTTCATGGAGCAATCTATCCTTGTCTAAATTTTTTGCATCGCCTGCCACTTCCAGTACTTCCGGTTTGCCCAAATGGAGCGCTTTGATTAAATCTTTTAATATTACTATTGATGGACCTTCGGGCATATTATTCTTCCTCTAGTTTCTGGAATTTAAATTTATCTTTAATGTTGCTATTAAAATACCGACCTTTTGATCCAGAGGCTTTTAACATTTTATAAACCCGTTCTGGAACATTTTTGTAGAGATATACCATATCCGTTACGAATGTAATTTTGAGTATTTTAGCAGCTGCATCATAATTAAAATATTTGATCACTGATGATGGCATAATATTAAATTATACTTTAAAAACAGCTACCATTAGAAATGGTTTCAATCGTTTTTGAGTGCTGATTCTTCTCGCTGCGCTTTAATCTTTTCCTTTTTCAGATCGATCCGGATAATGTTATATAAGCTCATGTAAACATTTGCCACCCATACTATCGAAAAGAAAGAAATAATGTAACCACGCCAATCGGGATAAAGTAAAGTGAATCTGGTAATAAAAAGCAGAATCGCGGTTACATAATGACTGAAGCAGTATTCGCAGGTAAATACATAAAAGAACTTTCTTTTTACCAGTTGATCGCAGTTTTTAGAACGGTTTACACAAAATTCACGCGCTTCTTTGAAAATTTCTTCTTTGGTAACTGTCCATGCGATGCAAGCTACGGGTAAGGCCATAATGAAAAGATAATAGATGTGTGCTTCCATAGTAATTAAATCAGGGTATAAATACAACCTTAAACCCTTGAAAATGTTTAAGTCAGCGATAAACATTTTGATTATATTTATGTTAATTAAAATATATCTAATTATTTGTTTTATGGAAAGATCAGAAATCATATCTCTACTTGAGGTAATCAATCAACAGGTTAGTTCTTCGGTTTTAGGTGGGATGGAAGAAGAATATGAAGAATTAGAAAGCATGGGCCTGATTAAAATTAACCGCGATTCGGTACAATGGTCGTCTGCTATGACGCCTGCAGGAAATGCTTATTTGGGGCACGATTAGAACAGATTGCAATGTTTTAACCACAGAGGACGCAGATTGAGAGCGCGGAGCTCACAAAGCTGCTACGACAGTTCTTTGGAATCTGTGGATGATAGCCTAGTCTATGACTCTTAGATGCGTAGATTTATTATCGACCATATAAGAAATATAAGGTTATGTAAGGTGGTGTGTTCTTGCGTGGTTTAAAATGATTTGAAATTCGTTCGATTTATATTTAATACCAAGATTATTAAAAAGTTGATTCTTCAAGCCATATAGCCCTGATGGCAATGGAAATCCCTTTTGGCGTCGCTGAATTGTTTATATCGGGTTTTAACCAAAAGGATTGGAATGTACAGCAGGACCGAACCCTTCCTAATGCTCACTGGTATTGCGCTTCAAAAAAGCTGCTTGTTTTATTACGATTGATCGATAGATTTCCTTCGAATCTTTACGACCAAACTTTGACCAATTTATTGTTGGATTCTGCTAAATTTGCAGCAAGCTTAGAATTGTGCCTAAATAACATAAATGGCCATTCTATCTGCAGATATGAACGATTTACAACTTAGAACGGTAAATGTAACCAGATACGTTACGCCTTTGCGTGAGGGTGGCTCTATGCCTGCCATTGCGGAAGCTGATGATAACTTTTTATATGTACTTAAATTTAGAGGGGCAGGACAGGGTACCCGGGCTTTAATTGCCGAACTAATAGGTGGCGAAATAGCCCGTTATTTAGGTTTGCGCGTACCTGAATTGGTTTTTGCCAATTTAGATGAAGCTTTTGGGAGAACAGAACCCGACGAAGAAATTCAGGATCTGCTAAAAGCCAGCGTGGGCTTAAATTTGGCATTGCACTATTTATCTGGCGCAATAACGTTCGATCCGACCGTAACTACTGTTGATGCTAAACTTGCTTCGCAGATTGTATGGCTAGATTGTTTTTTAACCAACATGGACCGTACCTGTAGAAACACCAATATGTTGCTGTGGCACAAGGAGCTCTGGCTTATCGACCATGGGGCTGCGTTATATTTTCATCATTCCTGGCAAAACTGGGAAGAGCAGGCGGTTAAACCCTTCTTTTTGGTCAAAGACCACGTATTATTACCATGGGCCACTGAACTGGAAAGTGTAAATGAAGAATTTAGTAAACTACTTAGCCCTGAAAAGATCGAATCTGTTATTAATTTAATTCCTGATGACTGGTTGGAAGGCGAAACAAACTTCGAAAGTAAAGCAGCGCACCGTAACGCTTATATACATTTTCTTACTACCAGGTTAACTCATTCAGCTATATTTTTAAAAGAAGCACAGCATGCAAGGGAAATTCTTATTTGAGTATGCTGTGATTCGCGTAATGCCCAGGGTAGAACGTGAAGAATTTATTAATGTTGGCATTATTTTGTTTTGTGCCAAGCAAAAATTTCTAAAAAGTGTTTTTTCCCTGGATGAGAAAAGAGTAAAGGCTTTTTCTGCGGAGATAGATTTAGAAGAGCTGAAAGAGAACTTATGCGCTTTTGAAAGAATAAGTACGTCTGCAAAAGGATCAGGTCCCATTGGTCAGTACGACCAGGCTTCTCGTTTTAGGTGGCTCACGGCAACCAGAAGTACGGTAGTGCAGTGCTCAAAAGTACACCCTGGTTTTTGTGATGATGCAGAAGAAACGCTTCAAAGGTTGCATAATGAGCTTGTTTTATAGCGCTATGCGAAGGCGTTAAGCGTTTGATTTACCTTTAAGAACAAATATTTTCAGCGCTTGGATAGTACATCAATCTAACAATTAATCAGTTTGTAATTGGCAGTTTTCAGTTGACAATCAAGCAATCTAACAATTAAGCAATACACAATTAACCTATTAACCCCTTTCGTCTTGCCAAAAGAATATTTCAAAAAACTCCAGGATCTGCTCGATACCGAACGCAACGAAGATTTACAATCGTATTTAAAACTTACTGAAAATACTTCGGCTGCCGATAGGAGAGCCCTGGGTTTAACCTGGTACCCTATTGCAATCAGGAATACCGAAATTGGCCGTGGCGATTATTTAACTGTAGAGTTGGAACGGACTACCCATCAGGATTTTTCTCATCAGTTCCGTTTTGGTTCTGCAGTGGTATTATTTTCTAATCATGATGCCAAAGAAGACCGGATAGAAGGGATTATAAATCACCAAAGTGGTAGCAGGATGAAAATCAGCTTCCGCGTTGATGAATTACCAGATTGGACCAGAGATGGCAAACTCGGTGTAGACTTACTTTTTGATAATAACAGCTACGACGAAATGCAGAGTGCCCTAAAACAGGCTACGCATTTGGCAGAAAATGAATCTGAAAATAAACTGATCCGTATTTTAACGAAAGGAGAAAAACCTTCATTTCGGGGCGAAGAGAAATTTATCATTCCAAATACGCTAAACGACTCGCAGCAATTAGCGGTGAATAAAATTATTGCAGCTGATCATTTGGCTGTGGTTCATGGCCCGCCAGGCACCGGAAAAACGACAACGCTTGTACATGCTATAAAATCGTTGGTTAAACACAGTGATCAAAAAATTTTGGTGGTAGCACCAAGTAATACTGCTGTTGATTTACTTACTGAAAAATTAGCAGCTGAGGGGTTAAAAGTAATCCGTGTGGGTAATCCGGCAAGGGTTTCAGAAAGATTGCTTGCGGCTACTCTTGATCATCAAATGGCCGATCATCCGGAGATGAAAACAATTAAGATTTTAAAAAAACAGGCCAGCGAGTATAAAAATATGGCCCACAAATACAAGCGGAGTTTTGGCAAAGCGGAACGGGAGCAACGTAAGGCCCTGTTTGATGAAGCGCATAAAATTGGAAAGGAAGTAGAAAAAACGGAGCAGTACATTATGGATAATCTGTTTACTAAAGCACAGATTATTACCGCTACCCTGGTTGGAGCCAACCATTATACAGTTCGGAATTTAAAGTACAATACGATTGTGATTGATGAGGCTGGCCAGGCTTTGGAACCCGCTTGTTGGATACCGATTTTAAAAGCACAGAAAGTGATACTAGCTGGCGATCATTTTCAGCTTTCTCCAACTATAAAATCAAATGAAGCAGCCAGAAATGGTTTAAGTAATACTTTACTCGAAAAAGCAGTAAATCTTCATCCAGAGTCTGTTGTGCTTTTAAAAGAGCAATATAGAATGAACAAAGATATTATGGGTTATTCATCTCGGGTATTTTACAAAAACGAGTTGATAGCGCATCATTCTGTTGCCGATCATTTATTGTTTACAGGCGATCAACCGATTCAATTTATCGATACTGCTGGCTGTAGTTTTGACGAAAAATTAGATGGAACAAGTACAACCAATCCTGATGAAGCTGCATTTTTGGTCAAACATTTAACGCATTTAGCTGCTAGTTTGGCAGATCAAACCTTAACTGATAGTTTTCCGTCTGTTGCTATTGTTTCCCCTTATAAACAGCAGGTTCAGATTTTAAATACGTTGATCCAGGAAAATGAAATTTTAAATCCATATCGCAGTAAAATTGCAGTTAATACCATTGATAGCTTTCAGGGGCAGGAACGTGATGTGGTTTATATTAGCCTTACCAGGAGTAATGGCGATGGAAGCATTGGGTTTTTATCAGATACGAGGAGAATGAATGTTGCCATGACAAGAGCAAGGAAAAAGCTGGTTGTTATTGGCGATAGCGCTACTTTATCGAAATCTAATTTTTATGCTGAATTTATCCAGTATACGGAGCAATTGAACGCATATCACAGCGCCTGGGAATTTATGGAGTTATAACGGTAAAACTGTTGCTTTTACACCTGCTTCACATGATATAACGCAAGTTGATGCTAAACCTTTTCCAGTTTCTTTTCTTCTCCGAGTTTGCCAGATATACTAGCCCCTGCAATTAAAAGTTCGTGCGTAATGGTTTTGGTATATTCTGTAATTTCTGATTTAAAATCTTTTACTGATGAGCCTGAACGGATTTCTTCTAATCTTTTTTCCCACTGTCCGGTAAGTTCAGCCTGTGCAATCTGCTTATCCTTCACTACTTCGTAAACAGCCAAACCTTTATTGGTAGGTACAAGATTTCGCTTTTCTCTTGTAATATATTCTCTGGTGATTAACGTTTCGATAATGGATGCACGAGTTGCCGGCGTACCCAAGCCACTATCTTTCATGGCATAACGTAGTTCTTCGTCTTCAATCTCCTTGCCGCAAGTTTCGAGCGCTTTTAATAGCGAAGCCTCGTTGTACATTGGCTTTGGTTTAGTCTGCTTTTCTAAAAGAGATTTTTCGGTTATAGGCAATTGTTCTCCAGCGGCAACCTTTGGTAAGGCGGCATTGTCTTCGTCCTTTTTATCGTCTTCAGGGTCGTTAAAAACAGCCCGCCAGCCTGCAGAGCGGATTACCGTTCCGTTGGCCACAAAAGTAACTCCTGATTGAATGGTTATTTTGGTTAATTCTTTAAGACATTCCTGGTGAAAAGCCTCAATCATACGACCAACAACCATATCGTATACAGCCTGTTTATCTGCACTTAGGCCATATGCCTGTTCGCCGGTTGGTAAAACGGCATGGTGATCGGTTACTTTTTTAGCGTTAACACTTCGCTTATTTAAAGTAATGGTTTGCAGAAATTGTGCTTGCTTTCCAAAATCAGCATGATCGGTAAATTTTGCAATCAAATCCGGAACTCCAGCAAAAACATCATCGCCAATATATCGCGATCCGGTACGGGGGTAGGAAACCAGTTTACTCTCGTACAGGTTTTGCAAAATATTAAGTGTTTGATCAGCAGTATATCCCTTTTTCTTATTGGCTTCTTGCTGTAAACTGCTTAAGTCGTGCAATAGCGGAGGTGGTTCTTTTCTTGGTTTAGCTTCTACAGCCGTAATGTTTCCGCCCATTGGAAAGCCAGAAGCCACATCCTCTACAAGCGCAAATAACTTTTCTACTTCTTCCTTTTCTTTATAGTTCGAGGTTGATATAGCCTTAAAAACCTGTTCATCTTTAGAAAGTAGAATGCTGATCTGGTAGTAGGTTTGAGGAACGAAATTTTTAATCTCCAAAAAACGAGCACAAATCATGGCCAGGGTAGGCGTTTGCACCCGACCTAATGAAAGAACCGTTCTGTTGCCTGCCGAAATACTTAGCGCCTGTGTGGCATTCATTCCCACCAGCCAGTCTGATTCTGAACGGCAATGTGCCGAATTAAACAAAGTATCGTAATCGGTTCCAGGTTTTAAATTTCTGAATCCATCTTTTATCGCTTCATCTGTTTGTGAAGAGATCCAAAGGCGTTTGAAAGGTTTTTTGCATTTCAGGTAATAATAAATGTACCTGAAAATTAATTCACCTTCACGCCCCGCATCCGTTGCCACTATAATTTCGCTCGCCTCATCAAAAAGTTTTTTTATGGTGTCTAATTGTTTCCGTACTGCCGGATCTTCTACAAAACCATCTTTTGTTTTAATTTTTCTAACAGCAAGTTTAAACTTTTGCGGAAGCATGGGTAAATGTTGCTTTCTCCAGCCAATAAAGCCATAATCCTGAGGGGGAGCCAATTGTAATAAATGCCCGAATGCCCAGGTAAAAGAATATCCTTTACCTTCAATGTATCCATCTTTTCTGGTGGTCGCTCCGAAAACTTTAGCAAGCTCACGACCAACAGAGGGCTTTTCTGCAATTACAATCTTCATGAATGGGCTTATCTTTTCAACCCCAAAGATGATTAAAATATTGGCAACCGATTAAAAAAATTACTCACAATGCTACTTAACATTCGTTTTGGCAAACAATTATCAGATAACTTTGTCCATCATTTGTGTCAGGATTTTTTATATCGGATTGATTAACAATTCGGTATTATCACTATCTAACAGCTACAATTGATTTTTAATGAATGGATAAAATTTATGAACTGGCAGGCAATAAAATTAAAGTAGGGCTCGAACCGCAATTAATCCGCGTGTATAGTAATGCTCAACTCTGGGCTTATCTCGATGGAAAAGCAGAGGCAAGGTTTGAGCTTTTGATCAATACAATTAAAGCCGATTATGAACAGCATTTCGGTAAAGCACTGGCTATTGCTAATGCTTCACTTATTGTAGAGATACTGGTGCATGTGTATTGTGATTACCTGGGATTATCTTTTAACCGCATAGTACGGATAAAATGGATTCAGGCTTTGGTTAAAAAACTGCTCAAACGTGCGGAAGTTGTAGACTGCGGCGAAAAGGGGGTGGACAACAACCGTTGGGTTTGGGATTTACTCGCCAGTAGCAAATCGTTTTTTATCTGGATTTTACCTAAAAACCTGAACGCCAAAAATATTAAACAACATTAATCCATTTGGGCTGCTAAAATCTGTTCCTGGTTTAATACAACACTTGCTGCAAGTGTTTCATTTAAAAATGATGAGTTATATTGTTGCTCTGAATTATTGATAAACAGTACCGTTCGGTCTGAAATGGTATTGATCACCTGATCGGCCAACTTAGCCGGAACAGCAGGGCAACCCTGGCTTCTGCCCAGTCTGCCTAATTGATCGATGCTTTTTTGACTTACATAACTGGCGCCATGAACCACAATAGCTCTTTCTCTTGCATTGCTGTTAAAACCTTGGTCCATGCCATCCAGTTTAAGCGAACGGCCATGTTTTCCATAGTAGACTTCACCGGTTAAATAGAAACCTAAACTGCTCTGATTCGAATTGATATTATTGGAAAAGTAGGCTGGCTTATCGCCACCACTGTTTTGCCCGTGGGCTACCCAGGTATTCAATACCAGTTTTTTGCTCACAAGATCGATAATATAGAGGCGTTTTTTAGAACTTTCCTGATCAAAATCTGCAATGGTTAAAATAGATTTGGTGTGTAAAAGCCCCGAATATTTGAAGTTATAAAAACCGGTTAAGGCTTTTTCAAAAACCTGCTCACTTAATCCGGCAGAATCCAAATGAACCTGATGGTAAATATTCGAGATATATTGATTGTATAAGCTATCTGTAGCAATATGCTTAACTACTTCTTGTTGTGTACGGGGAAGCTCCGCTGCTTTCCAACTTGTTCCGACAATGCTCATACCCATCAAAAAAATCGTAGCAATTTCCAGGATGTATTTCTTCATTCAGTATGGTTTAGTTTGATATTGAGCTATTTATACGGTTGTTTTGCCAAAATGTTGCCCAAATCAATTGTGTAGCGTTTCAGATACAATTGGTTTTACATTGTTGTGACTTAAAAAGGAATGATATAGCTTTTGAGAATGTGAATTTAACTTCTGAAATTGAATATTGCTAACAATCGTTTTTATTTGGTGTTATGTATTAAAGCTTTTATATCATGAAAATTTTATTAACCGGAGCAAACGGTTACATCGGCACAAGACTACTCCCTTTATTGTTAGCAGAAAAGCACGAGGTGATTTGTATGGTTCGGGATAAGCGCAGGTTTATTTCAGCGTCTGATTTAAGTGATCAGGTTAAGATTATTACGGGTGATTTACTAGATACAGAGAGCTTAAATGAAATTCCAACAGATATTGATGCTGCATATTATCTGGTCCATTCCATGTCTTCAAGCCAAACGGGTTTTTCTGATATGGAGAAAGCTTCGTCTGAAAATTTTTCGACAGCAATAAGAAAAACCAATTGCAAGCAGATTATTTATTTAACAGGCATTGCCAACGATGAACATCTATCTAAACATTTGGGATCGAGGTTAGCGGTAGAAGACGAACTTAAATCATCAGGAAAAGCCTGCACCATTTTAAGAGCGGCTATTATTATTGGCTCGGGGAGTGCCTCATTTGAAATCATTAGAGATTTAACCGAAAAAATTCCGTTCATGATTACGCCCAAATGGGTTGAAACCCGTTGCCAGCCTATCGGTATCCGTGACGTATTAGCTTATCTGCTGGGTGTTTTAAATCATGAGAAAGCATTTGATAAAACATTCGATATTGGTGGCCCTGATGTGCTAACCTACAGGCAAATGCTTTTGGGTTATGCTAAAGAACGCGGGTTGAAAAGATGGATTATTACCGTTCCGGTACTAACACCGCGACTATCCTCTTTGTGGTTGAATATAATTACGCCTGTACCTTATTCATTAGCCCGTAGTTTGGTAGATAGTATGAAGAATGAAGTAACATGTAAAGATAACCACATACAAAAAGTTGTACCGCTAAAATGTTTAAGTTATGCAGAAGCTTTACACTTAGCGTTCGAAAAAATTGATCAGAATTCTATTGTTTCGAGCTGGAAAGACGCCCTGAACCGTGGCTACTTAAATTCGAATTTTATGGATCAGATTAAGGTGCCACAAAACGGGACTTTAGAATATAAAGTGAAAATGCCATTTGAACGTAAAGCCGAAGAGGTATTTGAAAATATCTGGAGTATTGGCGGGAATAGAGGCTGGTATTTCATGGATTGGTTATGGCATTTACGCGGCTTTTTGGATAAAATGTTTGGTGGGGTAGGTACTAGAAGGGGAAGGACCAGCAATACCGATTTACAGGCAGGAGATGTGCTCGATTTCTGGCGTGTATTGCTTGCCGATAGAAAGAGTAAAAGATTGTTACTGTATGCCGAAATGAAAGTGCCCGGTGAGGCATGGCTCGAATTGAAGCTGGTGGAGTTTCATGGAAAAGCTTTTTTATCACAAATAGCTACTTTCAGACCAAAAGGTTTATGGGGTAGGATGTATTGGTATGCCATGTGGCCATTCCATATTGTTTTATTTAAGGGGATGGCCAAGGAGATCACCACTTACAAGCCCGATAATTAAATCTATTTCCATATTTTTGCAGCTTAAAGAATATAAAATGCCAAACGAAGAAAATGATTACGCTTTCTGGACCAAATACAAAAGATTTGCCTCAACAGAAATTTTGATGTATTTAATTATGATTATCGGTATTGGCCTGGGGATTATTTTTTTAAGCTAAAGCCTGCTTTTGTTTCCCGCAGATCTCGCAGAAAAGAGACGCAGATATAATTTGAACTCATATTTTTAAGGCGTGTACGTGCATTTTGTCGCCCTGAGCGTAGTCGAAGGGGCTCTTGGCAGGTGTTTCAGCATCACGCTAACCAATAGACCAATGTCTTATGAACCAATGAACTAATTCTTTAAGCTGAGTGCTAACTTTAAATAATCTGCAGAATTTACATCATTAATGAATTTCGAAAACTCATTATACTGCCCTGCAGGAAATGTACCATCGTTTAGTATAAATTTCCGGTAATAGGTTAGTTTGTTGCCTACTAAGCTGGCCTTACATACATATTCCCCGAAAGGACTTTTAAAAGCTTTGTCCTGTCCAATAATCAATTCTGTAATTACATTATCTGGCAAGGTATAAACAATACTATCTTCGTCTGTATATCCGCGGTTAATGTAAACGGGCAGTGTTCTGTTCTTTATTTCAGGAATTGACCGCCTCAGGTTAAAGGCATTGAGCTGTAAAAACATTTTATTTCCATTAACAGGCGCATAATTTCTGATGTTAATGCTTACTTCTTCCGTTAATTTGGGCGATATATCTTTTTTCTGCGCAAAGGAAACTGCTTCGAAATCAATATTGTCAATGTTATAAGCTTCTTTTAATAATTTATGCTGTTCGGTTATTGATTTACCAATCAGCGATTCCTGATTTTCATATTGTGAGCCAGCATAAACGGTATTCATTTTTCCAGACACACTGCCATCTAACTGAACAGTTAAGCTGGCCTTACGTATCTGCAAGTTTTCAGCAGTTGTTAGTTTTGGTGTATGCAACAGTTTACCTCCTTCGGTAGTACAGGCAAGCACTAATCGGTCATCTGTAAAATCGCTTAAAAAGCCAAAGGGGATTTTTTGGCTGGTACATTCTAACCAAGTTGTGTCGCCCTTTAATGGCATGCATAAAATAATATGATTGCCTTGTACCATACTGGCATAGTTTGGGTCCATGCTTTTCTTTTCAGAACCAGCCGATACTACGCAGTAATAAGAATCTATATTTGCTGCACTGAGCAGGCTTTGCATATAGTTTACCAAAGCTTTACAATCACCATAACCCAACCGGTCTACTTCACTGGCTGCAATAGGCTGAAAGCCACCAATACCAATTTGGACGCTGATGTACCTTGTTTTGTCTTGTAAATACTGATAGATTTTACGCGCTTTATCTTTGTCCGTTTTTTCGTTTTTTACAAGATCTTTTACCATTTCAATGGTGGCAGGTGGCAGGGTTTTACGTTCTGCCAACAAATCGTCGTAAATCCATTTGCCGAGCTCTTTCCAGTTGGTATAACTGCCTTTATGATTGTAATAATAAAATGCTTGCGGAGCAATCTGGACATTGGTTGCATAAGTTTCGTGTGCCGGACTATAGGGTTCAGTTCTAACCGCCAGGATATTATTTGCCCTCCAAATTGTTTTTTTCTGCTTCTCATCAGTTATTACTTCTGGTGTTCCGCTATAATTCTGGGTTTTTATTCTTACCTGATCTGATGGCTTACAAATAAAGGTATAAGTACTTTTTTCTACTGAAACATCATCTGCTGGTTTCGGACTCCAATCGGGTATAATCAGATTTTGTTTATTTCTAATTTCATAATTGTAAACCACGGTGTAAGGATACTGGTTTACCGATGGCAGGTAGTGTTTTACGCGGCTATCAACAAATAAGGAGAACCCATCGGCTGCGCTCATATCATCAAAATCGTTTTGAGAAAACTTGTTAGTGAGCTTGCCAACACTATTATAAACTTCTCCTTTTATCCCCTTAATTGAAATGTTTTTATCGTAATAGATTACCAAGCGTGCTTCGTCTTCTCCATTTTGGTTAAATACCGTAATGGCTTTTTTTACATTAAGTAGAACATTATCAGGCGAGCGCATATCAATCGTTGTTTCTTCGTTCCTAATACAAGCATTGGCCCGATTGCGCAGGTTAGCGGGAATTAAATCAACATCATAGTTGTCTTGCGCAAAGCCAGTAACAGAAACTAAAAGCAAGGAAAATACGGTGAATAGGAATCTCATTTAATTTGCCTTTTTTAATAAAAATTCTGTTTTCTGGTTTTGGATGATCTTGCTATAGAATTCCTTTAAGAAAAGGTATTCTTCTGGCTGATAAATAGCATTATTAAACTGTAAAGCCTGACTCATCGAAATGGTGT
This sequence comes from Pedobacter sp. 22163, assembly GCF_052045595.1. Lineage (NCBI taxonomy): Bacteria > Pseudomonadati > Bacteroidota > Sphingobacteriia > Sphingobacteriales > Sphingobacteriaceae > Pedobacter > Pedobacter sp. 22163. Next base: position 389,923 of record NZ_JBQEPM010000003.1, read on the forward strand.
TTCCATCCAAACCTGTTTGCAGTAAATACTTTCCGCCAGCATTGGGTAAAGCTATTGCCATATCTTTTGGTTTTTCTATCAATTGGTATTTTTCTGGTAAAAGCACATTGATGATAACGCGCTCGTCAGACGCTGCACCCAAATCAATTGGGTAGGTACGTTCGTTTAAATTAAACGGATTTTTCGAAATGGTATTGATAAAAAATGGGCTAAAATAAAACTGATCTTTATTGGTGCCATCATTTATGGAAAACTCTACCTCGTATTTTTCTATTAAAGAATTTTCTACACTATCCAGGTTCGAAATTTGATGTTCCAGTATCTTAATTCTGGTTAAACGTTCATCAAGCTTCTCTACATACTCATCTGGCGAATTGTATCGAAGAATATCTTTACGTTTGCTATATGCAGCGTAACCCATGGTATGAGTAGTTAAAGTGCCAATAATTTTTCCTTCAGTAGTCATTTTTCCCATAAGGATATAACTGGTGGTTGTTTTCTGGCTGGCCTTTAAATCTATCCAGTAAGACGGTTTCTTTAAATTGATTACCCTACCTTGATCGTTAATACACCGAAGTGGTAACAATCCGAAGGGTAGAAGTGGTTCCGTTGCATCAAGTAAATAACTTTTATCGGCAATATTTACTTTAGCAACGAGGTAATTAAAATCGCTCATTACCGGATAAAGTTTGTTTACTGTTCCGTTATCACGGGTAGAAAGTATAACAGCTTCTGCATCTAAACCAGCTGCATAAAGTGCCGCAATTAAGCTCAGGTTAATATCTGCCACATTGCCCGATCTGTTTTCTAATGCTTTTTTGATATTATCTTCCGAGTATTTCCCGTAATAATTATTCCACTTGATCTGTTTTTTGATGTAATTATAAACGGCTTTTGCTTTATCTAAATCAGTAGTACTTCCTTTTGTGATTTCTGGAATGAGGTCTTTAAAAACATCTTTCCTTTTCATCTGATCGCCCAATGTTTTATATGAGGACAGTTCATAATCAATATCTTTCCAGGTTTTGGTATAAGATGTTTTTCCTCCATTCAAATTCTGTACATCTGATAGCTCAAAATAAATGGCTGATTTAAAGTTGCTTGAAGCAGTCATGTTATCTTCTTCAATAAATGCAGGAATGTTTTTCATCATGTAGTTGATTTTTGAGCAATCGATAGCTACGCCTGAAAGCCTTAAACATTCTTTGCTCAACTCTACTTTTTGATCCGTCAGTTTTTGAAATCCGCGTAAGGAAACATTGTAGTTGTAAATGCCCGGAATGTAAACCAAATATTCGCTAATCACCTTTGGGATGTTGCTTTGAAATTCCCATGTTTTGAAATTAAATAAGTTGGGCGATTTTAACCTATAACTATATTCAATTACAGCGCCTTCCTTGAGGTTTGGAAGCGTAAACTTGGTTAATCTGGTATATTTTGACCGGTTTTCAGTGAAAACAGCCTTTCTGTCCATTACGGTTTCTACAAAATTATTATTTACATAATTAAAAGTAGAAGCTTTTAAATCACTAATCGTTTCTTCGCGAGATTCGTCTTTATAGGTTGGAATAACAATATTAGCTTCCTTAAAGCCTTCTTTATTGTAAATTTTGATTTTTACATGATGCTCAAAAATCAGTTCTAAACTCCCAGTATTATCGTCCCGTTGAATTGATGCAGTACCAAACTCTTTTAAAACAATGGCGTTGGCGTTACTGTCTAATTTTTTTCTGTCGAATTCGTAATCGTCATAGGTGATTGCGCCAAAGTTAAAGTTTTGAGCATGAGTAGTTAACGATAAAAATAGGAGAAATAGTATGGCTAATATCTTATTCATTTGAGCGTATATAAATTGTCGCAATTTAATCCTACAAACTAACATTCTGAAATAATTTGACAATTAAATTTATAAATTAATAAAGCTGTTTTACAGAACTAATGAAACCTTTTTAGCACTTTTGAAAAAAAAGAATTTGACATTCCGATTCAAATCTAATGTCGCCAATCTCACATCATACGAAATGAAATTAAATTTAAAGCGCCCTTTAGCATTTTTTGATTTAGAAGCTACTGGAATTAATGTTGGAGCCGATAGAATTGTTGAAATAGCGATTTTAAAAGCCATGCCAGATGGTTCTGAAATTGTTAAAACCTGGCGTGTAAATCCAGAAATGCCGATTCCTTTGCAAACCTCGTTAATACACGGTATTTATGATGAAGACATTGCAAACGAGCCTACCTTTAAAACTTTGGCAGCCGAAATTGCCGAATTTATTGGCGAAAGTGACCTGGCAGGATACAATTCGAATAAATTTGATATCCCGATGCTTTTAGAAGAATTTTTAAGAGCTGAAGTGGACTTTGATATGAACAACCGCAAGTTTGTTGATGTACAGAATATATTCCACCAAATGGAGCAACGTACCTTAAAAGCGGCTTATAAATTCTATTGTCAGGAAGATCTAATTAATGCACATGCTGCAGAAGCAGATGTTATAGCCACTTACAAGGTTTTACTTGGCCAGTTAGAAATGTACAAGGAAACCGAGTTTGAGAGCAGACAAGGTGTAAAAAGTATTCCCGTTGTAAATGACGTAGATGCACTGCATATTTTTACCAATATTAATAAACCTGTAGATTTTGCCGGTCGTTTAGTGTATAATGACAATGATGAAGTGTGCTTCAATTTCGGTAAACATAAGGGTAAAACTACTGCTCAGGTATTTTCGGTAGAGCCTAGCTATTATGCCTGGATGAAGAATGGCGATTTCCCCTTGTATACAAAGAAGAAATTAGACGAGGAGTGGGCAAAGTTTAATGCTAAGAAAAATGAGAACAGGGCGGCACGACCTCAAAATAATGCACCTGCGAATAAACCTCAATATCAACAGAAGCCTCAGCCGAAGCCAGAGAAACCAGCACAGCCGATCAATACGGATATGTTGGAGCAGTTGAAAATGAAGTTTGGTAAGTAGATTTTGATTAATCGGTTAATTGTATAAACTGGCTAATCGGTTAACTGTTAATATTGATTGGTTATTAAAGATAACATTACGTCATGCGCAAAGCGCTTTGCCCTAAACTCAAAAAATGAAATTTATAAAAATATTTAGCCTTTTATTGTGTACAGCATTTTACGCTAGCGGGCAGACTACTTTACCAATAGCACCTGAATTTCAGAAAACCTATCAAAAGGAAACGAGAAATACGGACGGAAAGCCGGGGAAAAATTATTGGCAAAATACTTCAAAATACGATCTGAATGTAGCTTTTAATCCTACCACCAGGTTATTAAAGGGTAAGGTTCAGGTAACTTATACCAATAATAGTCCTGATACCTTAAAGGAAATCTGGTTTAAACTTTACCCGAATCTATACAAAAAGGGAACACCAAGAAAGTCAAAATTGGCAGAATCTGACCTGGGTGATGGGGTTGCTATTGAAAAACTGGCAGCAAACGGAAAGTTAATCACTGATTTTAAAATTGATGGAACAAATATGACTGTTAATGTTCCTTCGGTTGTTCCTGGCAAAACAATTAACTTTTCTATCGACTATAACTATACTTTAAATAAAGGATCACATATGCGTACAGGTCAGGTAGATGAAGGCTCACATTTTGTAGCTTACTTTTTTCCGCGCATTGCGGTCTACGATGACGTAGACGGCTGGAATAAATTTCCTTACACAGGAGCTGAGGAGTTTTATAACGATTTTGACCAGTTCAACGCTTCAATTACTGTTCCGGGTGGTTATGGCGTTTGGGCAACAGGCGATCTGAAAAACCCTTCAGAAGTTTTTCAGAAAGATATTGTTTCCAGAATGTTATCTGCCGAGAAAAATGATGCCGTAATTGATGTGATTACCGACAAAGATTTAGCTGATAAAAAAGTAACTCAGCCGAATGCTTTTAATACCTTTAAATTCGAGGCTAAAAACGTTACTGATTTTGTATTTGCTTTAAGCGATCATTACCTGTGGAAATCGAGCAGTTTAGTAGTTGATCCTAAAACAAAAAGAAGAACGCGTGTAGATGCTGTTTTTAATCCAAAACATAAAGATTATTACGAAGTGATTGATTTCGCCCGTAAAACAGTTGAAGCCATGAGTTATACTTTCCCGAAATGGCCTTTTCCATACAATCATGAAACAATATTCGATGGTTTAGACCAAATGGAATACCCAATGATGGTTAACGATAACCCGGTTGATAATCGCACAGATGCCATTACCTTAACCGACCATGAAATTTTTCATACCATGTTTCCATTTTATATGGGCATAAATGAGACTAAATATGGTTGGATGGACGAAGGTTGGGCCACAATAGGCGAATGGTTGATTTCTCCAATGATTGATTCTACCATTGTTGATGAATACGGTGTACAACCTACGGCTTCATCATCTGGCGGGAAAGATGACACCCCAATAATGACTTTAACACCAGATTTAAAAGGATCAGGATCTTTTACCAATTCGTACCCTAAGCCAGGTTTGGCTTATTTGTTTGTTAAAGATTACCTTGGAGATGAACTGTTTACCAAAGCTTTGCATACTTATATTAAAAACTGGAATGGTAAACACCCGATGCCACACGATTTCTTTAACAGTATTAACGAGGGCAGCGGCAAAAATTTAAACTGGTTCTGGAAAGCCTGGTTTTTTGAAGATGGCGTTACCGATATGGCTATAAAGGCTGTAGACAAAACATCAGGTGGATATACGATTACCATTGAGAACAAAAGCGTTAAGCCATTGCCAATCGATTTATCCCTGACTTATGAAGATGGTTCTGTCGAAAATAACCATACTACTATTGGCGTTTGGGAAAAAGGGGATAAGCAAGTGAAAATTGATATCAAGACAATAAAGAAATTATCAAAAGTAGTGATGGGAAATCCGCACACGCCTGATAAGGTTAAAAGTGATAATAGTTTTTCGTTGAATTAGATGAATACCGAGGAAGTCAAGTTGAACTGAGCAAATGGCCTAAAAACTTGACTTCCTTAACATAGGTACGTTTTATGGCGATCGTCATTCTGAACTTGTTTCAAGATCTATTTAACTTAATTCTTGATGATGAATTAAATTTAGCATGACAACTTATTGATTAATGAGTTGTACTTTATAAGCTGGAAAATAATTATCATTGCTTACCATATAAAGCTTTTCAATAATTGACTGGGATATCATCAACCTATCAAAAGGATCATTATGGAAATGCGCTAGCTTTGAAAGTTGGATGATATGATTCAGTGTAATAGGCAATATGTCAAATCCACTTTTTTCTATAATATTAAATATTTCCTCAATAGTTGAATCCAGATTCAACCTCCCTAAAGCATATTTAATAGAGAATTCCCAATAACTAGCTATACTTACAAAACACTTGTTATTTGAATCTTCAATAAGATCTTTAATTTTTTTCGAAAGCTTACCATCGTTAGTGATAAACCAGATTACGATATGTGTATCAAGTAACAGGTTCATTGAAGATAATCTTCAAAGCCTTCAATTGGATCATTGAAATTATCCTTCATGCTGATTAAGCCCTTTCCTAAACCTGCAATTCTCTTTTGCGGTTTGTTCACAGTCTTATCTTTAGCCATTAAAGAATCAATGTAGTCCGATACCCGCTTTTTTAGTTCAGTGGGTAAGTCTGCTAGCTTAGTATATAGTTGAATATCAGTCATTATATCAAATATAGTAAAGATTTATGATTATTCAGGTTTCAGAAAATCGATATTCCTTTTCAGTCCGGAAAATTTTGTGCGCTTAACTGCCGACCCTTTAAAAACCTTTTTAAAAACATCATCTGTAATTTCAGTCAGGTCTTTTGCGTTCAAATCCAATAGCCCATTTTCAGGCTTAAAGGCCTCTTCATTGTGCACTTTAGAGAAACGGTTCCATGGGCAAACATCCTGACAGATATCACAACCGAACATCCAGTTGTTCATTTTATCTTTAAACTCATTGGGGATTTCATTTTTCAACTCAATGGTGAGGTAGGAGATACATTTGGTTCCATCTACAACCTGAGGTGCAATAATGGCATCAGTTGGGCAGGCATCTAAACATCGGGTGCAGCTTCCGCAATAATCAGCTTGGTAGGGGTGATCGTAATCTAGCTCCAGATCAACAATCAATTCTGCAAGAAAGAAAAAGGAACCATCAGTTTTACTGATCAGGTTAGAATTTTTTCCAATCCAGCCAATGCCAGATTTTTTCGCCCAGGCACGATCTAAAACCGGAGCAGAATCTACAAATGCCCTTCCCGAAACTTCGCCGATATTTTCTTCGATAAAATGAGTTAATTCTTTTAATTTATCTTTTATTACGGTATGGTAATCTTGTCCGTACGCATATTTGGAAATTTTTGGCGCATCAGGATCTGATTGTTTTTCTTCTGTGTAATAGTTTAAGGATAAGGAAATTACTGATTTAGCTCCCTCTACTAAAAGTCTGGGGTCGAGGCGTTTATCGAAATAATTCTCCATATATTTCATTTCGCCATGGCGGTTTTGATTCAGCCATTTTTCTAACCTTGGTGCCTCTTCTTCAAGAAATTCTGCTTTTGAAATACCACAGGCCATAAAGCCCAAACGCAGGGCTTCATCTTTAATGAGTTGGCTATATTTTGCAGAATTGTTATACACCGATCTGCAAAGATAAGGCTTAGGATTTAAAACATTTTCATTAATCACTTGTTCTAAATACAGAAACTAAATTAATTAATTATGGTTCATCCTGATTGAAATCACACAAGGAAAGGAGGAACTTTTAGAGTATTAGCTATGGAAAATATAGATCCACAACATACGGAATCAGGAGCAGCTCCTAAACCGATCGAAAAAGATTACGAAAGTCATAAGGAAGATCCGGGGCCAGCAAAGCCAGCGGTAACTGAGAAAGATGAAAACGGTGCAGGGCAAGCGTTAAAATGGGTTATACCATTAGCCGTTATTATAGGTCTGATTATATGGTTTGTGATGAGAAAATAATTAGCTTTAGATTATAATGAAAATGCCGGCTCATTTATTTGACCGGCATTTTTTATGGATTATTATTTTAAAAGTTTAACCTGATAAAGGTCTTTTCTTCTGTCTTTTAGCACTTTTACTGTTCCATAGTGGTGCAGTTCGTCTAGTAAATGCAGGTCAACATCTACCACTAAAACCATCTCTGTATTTGGTGTAGCTTCTGCTTTTATGGCATTGGTTGGGAAAGCGAAATCAGAAGGTGTAAAAACCGCAGATTGCGCGAATTGGATGTCCATGTTGTTTACCTTCGGCAAATTGCCCACGCAGCCTGCAATGGCCACATAACATTCGTTTTCTATCGCCCGGGCCTGAGCACAATGCCTAACGCGTGTATAACCATTCTGTGTATCGGTTAAGAATGGCACAAACAAAATCTGCATGCCCTGATCGGCATAAATGCGGCTTAATTCAGGGAATTCTACATCGTAACAGATCAAAATACCTACTTTACCACAATCAGTATCAAAAACCTGTACTTTATCACCGCCGATCATACCATAATATTTCTGCTCATTAGGTGTAATATGGATTTTTCTATACTCATCTATTTTACCGGTACGGTGACAAAGGTAGGTGGCATTATAAAGTTTGCCATCCTCAATAAGCGGCATACTACCTGTAATGATATTAGTATTGTAGCTCAAAGAGTATTCATGCATTTTTTGTACGATCTCTTCTGTTTTTTCGGCGAGTTTGCGCATGGCCTCAATCTCTGGCAAGTGATTATAAGGTTGCAGTAAAGGCGTGTTAAATAGCTCAGGGAACATTACAAAATCTGATTTGTAACCGCTCAGCGCATCTACAAAAAACTCCACTTGCTCATAAAATGCGTCCATATTAGGGAATAAACGCATTTCCCATTGCACCAAACCCAAACGGATGGTCATTGCCGAACGGGCTGAAGCATCGATACCCTGGTAATAAATATTATTCCACTCAATTAAGGTGGCATATTCTTTTGATTCTTTATCGCCAGGTAAATAGTTTTTCAATACTTTTCTTACGTGAAAATCATTAGAGATCTGGAAAGTCAATGTAGGATCGTAAATTTCTTTTGCTTTTACCTTGTCTATATACTGCCTTGGGCTAAGCTTTTCTGCATATTGGTGATAACCCGGAATTCTGCCACCGGCAATAATGCTTTTTAGGTTTAGACTTTCGCAGAGCTCTTTACGTGCCTCATATAACCTTCTACCCAAGCGCAAACCACGAAAGTCAGGGTGTACGAAAATTTCAATTCCGTATAGCGTGTCGCCGTTGGGGTCATGTGTTGTAAAAGAATAATCGCCAGTAATCAATTTGTAGGTATGCCGATCGCCATATTCGTCGTACTCTACAATAATGGCTAATGAGCAGGCTACAACCTTATCATCAACAGCGATACAGAGCTGCCCCTCGGGGAAAATATTTAAAAGTTTTGCAATACTTGATTTTGGCCAGATGGAACCGCCCATACTGTCGTAGGCCTGGAGCATCGATTCTTTAAGATCTTCGTAATCTTCGAGCGTTAGTTTACGTAATTCAATATTCATAATGTTTGATTTGTAGTTATTGAACACAAAAAGGGCTTAAATGTTCAGATGGATTGTATATTTCTTCGAATATCCTGAAACAAATCCGAAAGCTATCGGATCAGGAGGACGGAATGTTGATTTGATGCAATAGTAACCCGAGTAACGTCACCCTGAATTCATTTCAGGGTCTTTTTTTATTATTCAATCATAGAAGAAAAATCGTTTATAAAACGATAATAGATTTCTCCATTCCGTTGCACTCCAGTCGAAATGACGATTTGGCAAGAAACAATCTTGTATTAAAATAACTTTCCGGTTTGGCCTGGATAATTTTTCTTTAAGTGTTTATATGCCGCTTCAGTAACTTCTCTACCCCGTGAAGTACGCATAATATATCCTTCCTGGATCAAAAATGGCTCATAAACCTCCTCAATAGTGCCTTCATCTTCTCCAACAGCTGTCGCAATGGTTTTTAAACCTACCGGACCGCCTTTAAATTTATCGATAATGGTAACCAGGATCCTGTTGTCCATTTCATCCAAGCCATGTTCATCTACATTTAATGCATTGAGGGCATAGCGGGCAATTTCAGTATCGATATTCCCGTTTCCTTTAATCTGGGCAAAATCTCTTGTTCTCCGTAAAAGTGCATTGGCGATACGGGGTGTTCCACGACTACGGCGGGCAATTTCGTAGGCACCTTCATCACTGATCGGCGTTTTTAGTATATCAGAAGAACGTAATACAATTGTGGTTAACAATTTAGCATCATAGTAAGCCAAGCGGGCATTGATGCCAAAGCGTGCCCTTAACGGAGCAGTCAGCAATCCGGAACGGGTGGTAGCACCTACTAAAGTAAAAGGATTAAGCGATATCTGTACCGAACGGGCATTTGGGCCAGTTTCGAGCATAATATCAATTTTAAAATCCTCCATGGCAGAGTATAGGTATTCTTCCACAAGAGGAGATAAACGATGGATCTCATCAATAAAAAGGATATCGCCTTCATCTAAGCCGGTTAATAAACCAGCCAAATCACCAGGTTTATCTAAAACAGGACCAGAAGTTACCTTAATTCCAGTAGCCATTTCATTGGCAATGATATGAGAAAGTGTGGTTTTACCTAATCCGGGAGGACCATGCAAAAGAACATGATCTAAAGCCTCACCGCGGAGTTTCGCCGCCTGAACAAAAATCTTCAGGTTTTCCATCACTTTTTCCTGCCCCGTAAAATCTTCAAAAGCCTGCGGCCTTAAAACCCTTTCAATATCGCGATCGGTAGGAGTTAGGTTGCTTGCTTCAGGATCCAGATTCTCATTCATACAGCAAATATAAAATTAAATGCTAAAAAAATTAGGATTTTTTAAATTTATCAGAAACGACAAGATCTTTTGATCCGGCAGTATATTTATAAAAACCTTCGCCAGTTTTAATACCTTTTTTACCTGCAGCAACCATATTTACCAACAAAGGGCAAGGCGCATATTTAGGATTTCCAAATCCATCGTTCAATACTTTTAATATCGCCAAACAAACATCCAGACCAATAAAATCTGCTAATTGCAATGGGCCCATGGGATGGGCCATTCCAAGTTTCATTACCGTATCGATTTCATAAACACCTGCTACGCCTTCATAAAGGGTATAAATGGCCTCGTTAATCATTGGCATTAAAATACGGTTCGCCACAAAACCCGGATAATCATTTACCTCAACAGGAACTTTCTCCAAACTTTGCGATAGCGACATAATAGTACTGGTTGTTTCATCACTGGTGGCATAACCTCTTATTACTTCTACTAACTTCATTACCGGAACAGGGTTCATAAAGTGCATCCCGATTACCTTATCGCCTCTACCGGTTACGGCAGCAATCTGCGTAATGGAAATAGAAGAGGTATTAGAAGCCAGAATAGCATGTGCAGGTGCGTACTCATCTAAATCCTTAAAAATCTTCAGTTTTAAGTCTACATTTTCGGTAGCAGCCTCTACAATTAAATCGGAGCTTTGAACGCCCTCCTTTGTTGAGGTATATGTGGTGATGTTATTAAGAGTTGCCGCTTTCTGATCTTCTGTTAATGTGCCTTTGGCAACCTGTCTGTCTAAATTTTTGGTAATGGTTTGTATGGCCCTATCCAATGCAGCTTGATTAATATCAATCAGGTTGACTTGATAATTGAATTGTGCAAAGGTATGAGCGATACCATTTCCCATCGTGCCAGATCCTATAACTGCGATTTGTTTCATCTTAGAAATTAAAAAAGAAAATTTATTAATAAATGATTAATTAAATAGAGATCTCGCAGGATAGCCGATCTTTATTTATTGTATATTAAGTTATGGTGCCAATCTTGTTTTAGTCCAGATCCCTTTAACCTTTTCGAAATTTATCCTGTCGTGCAGCCTGCTTCTTCTTCCTTGCCAAAACTCGATTCTAGTTGGTTTTACAATATAACCGCCCCAGTGCGCAGGTTTTGCAATACCTTTATCGGTACTTTTAGCCTTTAATTCTTCAAATTTTTCTTCTAAAAATGCCCTATTCGGAATAACCTGGCTCTGTGGAGAGGCTACTGCTCCAATCTGACTGCCAATTGGCCTGGTATTGAAATACTCTTCGGAAGTTTCCTTATCTAGTTTTTCTACCGTTCCTTCGATCCTCACTTGTCTTTCCAATTCAGGCCAGAAAAATACTAAAGCCGCATATGGATTACGTTTAAGCTCTTTTCCTTTCGCACTTAGGTAATTTGTAAAGAACCTAAATCCATCTGTATCAACGCCTTTAAGTAAAACAATACGGGCATCGGGTCTGCCAGCTTTATCGGCCGTAGCCAAAGTCATTACATTGGGTTCGTATATCTGGGCATCAACAGCATGTTGAAACCACTTTTTAAACTGGATAATTGGGTCTTGATCAACGTCAGATTCATCCAGCGAAGCGCTTTTGTAATCTTGGCGCAGGTTTTGTAGAAATTCATTTGTAACTTGCATTTAACAAAAATAGACATCTTTTATGGTGTAACAAATGATTATCATCATGCTGAACAATATAAAACCTAAAACAGGCCACTTGCTCATCTCAGAGCCATTTATGGCCGATCCTAATTTTAAAAGATCTGTTGTTCTATTAACAGAGCATGGCGATGATGGCACAGTGGGCTATATCCTGAACCAGGTAGGGAATCTGATGTTGAACGATGTAATTCAGGATTTGTGGGATGCAAAAAACTACATTTATTTTGGCGGACCAGTTGCTGCAGATACCCTGCATTTCATTCATCGAAGTTATGATAAGCTGCAGAGCGGCGAGCCCATTGGGAATGGTTTGTACTGGGGCGGAAATTTTGAAACACTTAAAATTCTTTTAAATACCAATGCCATTAGCGCTGAAGAAATAAAATTTTTTATGGGCTACTCTGGCTGGGATCATGGACAGCTTGATCGCGAAATAGAGGAGAATGCCTGGATGGTGAGTGATACCTTTAATCCTGATCTCATTTTTAGTAATGATGATGAAAAACTTTGGCGGGATGTGGTTGTAAACTTAGGGCCAAAATATGCGCATATCAGTAATTTTCCGGTTGACCCAAGTTTGAATTAAGGAGTTTTTTCGAGAAGTTTTTATAAAGTAGTCGTCATCTCGACAGAAACGCAGTGAAATGGAGAGATCTATCGAAACAGATTTTTCGGCTACGGTGCACTTCGGTCGAAATGACGTCCCATTACGGCTAGTTATAGCCGTTTAGGACTCAAGACTATCAGCACTCTCCTCAACTTTCCTTCTCAATTCATCTTTATATGCCTGCATTTTTACCGTTAAAGACTCATCAGCTGTAGCTAAAATTTGAGTGGCCAATAAACCTGCATTTTTAGCCGCATTTAAAGCCACTGTAGCAACGGGAATGCCATTTGGCATTTGTAAAATAGATAAAATGCTATCCCAGCCATCAATAGAGTTTGACGATTTAACCGGAACACCGATTACCGGCAATGTGGTAATAGAAGCCACCATTCCTGGTAAATGGGCAGCACCACCGGCACCGGCAATAATTACTTTTAAACCACGGCCTTGTGCTTCTTTAGCATAATTAAACATCCGTTCTGGTGTTCTGTGGGCAGAAACAACCATAATTTCATAGTTTATTCCAAATTCTTTTAATACATCAGCAGCATCTTGCATAACAGGTAAATCTGATTTGCTACCCATGATAATTCCAACTAATGCCGAATTTGAATTTCCTTGACTCATATCTATTTTATTTCTTTTTTAACTTCTTTTAAACTTTTTGTATTTCAACCTTTTTAGTTTCCCCTTCAGGGGGCTAGGGGGCTTATGCTACTACCTTTAATGTTTTTTGTACAAAACGTGCTTTTTCTATAGCTTTTTCTCTATCGATATCTACAATGGTTACATGGCCCATCTTGCGGAAAGGTTTTGTGTATTTCTTTCCATATAGGTGAACAAAAACACCGTCAATCGCCAATATTTTTTCCAGATTTTCATATTTAGCCACACCTTCGAAGCCTTTTTCGCCAAGTAGATTAATCATAATGGCATTGGTAATACTCGTGGTATCGCCAAGTGGCAAATTATAAATAGAACGTAAATGTTGTTCGAACTGAGAAACATAATTACCCTCAATAGTTTGATGGCCACTATTGTGCGGACGAGGGGCCACCTCGTTAACCAGCAACTCTCCATCTTTGCAAATAAACATTTCTACCGCTAAAATCCCGGTGATGTTCATTGCTGAGGCAATATTTTTTGCAATGTTTTCTGCTTTTTGTTGTAAGCTTTCTGCAAAAGTTGAGGGCGAAATTAAAAATTCAACCAAATTGGCCTCTGGATTAAATTCCATTTCTACCATCGGGAAAGTTTTCATATCACCATTGGCATTACGGGCAACGATTACGGCTACTTCTTTTTCAAAATCGACCAGTTTCTCTATAATACAAGGTGCGTCAAAAGCTTTATCCAGATCGGCAGCATTGTTGATTTTCATCACACCCTTGCCATCGTAACCATCTTTACGCAGTTTTAAAATGTATGGAAATGGGATACTACTGTTCTGCATATCTTCCTTAGTGTTTACAATCTGGAAAGGAGAGCTTGGGATATCGTTTTCTTTAAAAAACTGTTTTTGTACGCCTTTATCCTGGATTAAACGGATCACCCTCGATTGTGGAAAAACCTTTTTGCCTTCTTTTTCAAGCTGCTCAAGCGCGTCGATATTTACTTTTTCAATTTCAATGGTAATGATATCGGCTTTCTTTCCAAAAGCGTAAACGGTGTCAAAATCGGTAATTGAGCCATTTTCGAAGTAATTAGAGATGTGTTTGCAAGGGGCATCAGGATCTGGGTCTAAAACTAATGTGGTTACATTGTAATTGATTGCTTGTTGAATGAGCATTCTGCCCAATTGTCCGCCACCTAAAATACCTAATTTTAATTCGCTAATCTGTTTTGCCATGCGCTTGAAAATAATGCTACTTTTGTGCAAAAGTAACCATAATAAATTTTATTGATGAATGCTGATGCAATAATTATTGGTGCAGGTGCTTGCGGATTGATGTGTGCGGTGCAGGCAGGCTATCTGGGCAAGAAAGTGATTGTGCTCGAAAAAAATGAAAAACCCGGTGCCAAAATTTTAATTTCGGGTGGAGGCCGCTGCAATTATACGAACCAATTTGCATCAGCTGAGCAGTTTATATCAGCAAATCCACATTTTATCAAATCTGCTTTCACGCAGTGGACAGTTGACGATACCATTAGCTTCTTTGAAACTTACGGTATAACAGGCAAAGAAAAAACTTTAGGCCAATTATTTCCTGATGATAAAAATGCCAAAGATGTTGTTGAGGTTTTTACATCCGTTTGCGAAGATTTAGGCCAGGAAATTAGGTGTAACGCAGATGTAAAGGATATTGAAATATTGCCGAAAGGCTTTAAAGTAAGTTATGAGAAAAATGGTAAAACCGTGGTTTTAACTGCCGAAAAGTTGGTGATTACTACTGGAGGTTTACCCATCCCAAAAATGGGCGCTACGGATTTTGCCCTACGCTTTGCGAGAAAAAATGATCTAAAAATCATTGAAACAGCTCCAGCTTTGGTTCCATTAACCATTACAGGTAAGGATGAAGAATGGTTTGCACAACTTTCGGGTAATTCTGTTTTTTGCGAAGTAAGCAATGATGAGATTTCGTTCGAAGAAAATATTCTTTTTACCCACTGGGGGTTAAGCGGGCCTGCCATTTTGCAGATTTCTTCTTTTTGGAGAAGGGGTGAAACAGTTAACCTGAATCTATTACCTCATCAGGATATTGTAGTATTATTGGATGAGGAAAGAAAAACGAATGGCAAAACTTTATTGTCGACGCTGTTAAACCGGATTTATACCAAGAAGTTTACCGATGCATTAGGCAAGTTTTTACCTTTAAGCAAACCTGTAGCGGCATTAACAAAATCAGAAATTGATTTAATTGAGCAAACCATTCATCACTTTAAGGTTAAACCTGCAGGTGATAAAGGTTATGATAAAGCTGAAGTAATGCGCGGTGGAATTGATACCAACGAAATATCTTCTAAAACTTTAGCATGTAAAAAGATTCCGAATCTGTTTTTTGGTGGCGAATGTCTGGATGTAACCGGCTGGTTGGGGGGGTATAATTTTCAATGGGCATGGGCAAGCGGTTTTGTAATTGCACAGCATATTTAAGATTATAGACCTGTAAGATTATTCTACCTGCTCTACTTAGATGTGCTCAGGTGACTAAGGTGGTCAATATTGTTTTGGAAATGTTTGGTAGGCGCTCTTCGGATAGTGCAGCCCTGCTATCGTTTCAAGTCCTCACTCGTTCCTCGCTCCGGTCTTTCCACTTTATCAGGTTTATTTAACCTAAAACAGCGGTTCTTAGGGGGCAAACTAAAAAAACCTTGCAGGCTTAAAACCTGCGAGGTTTGTTTTGCTACAAATAAACATTCGGCATAATTTCCCATGCCCATGGCTTTTTAAAGGTTTTGAATGTTCTGAGCTGCGAAAAATATAAAACCTCACTTGTTTTTCGGTTAGCAATATCCCTTCTGTGCAGATTACCGATAGTAGTAAATAACTCACGCGTTTTGAAATCGTAAACCCTTTCGGTCATATCGCCGCTATTCTGATTAAAGTACAGATTGATCGCACTCGTTAAAAACCAGTCTTTATTTTCGAATTTAAATGTATACCCCAGTTCCCAGCGCCATTCGGAACCACCCTGGAAACGAAGGTAGAGTTGTTGATCTTTAATGGCAATTTGCTGTAACGGATCACCCAGTTTACCACCTTCTTCCGAACGTAAAATGAAATCATTATTTTGGGTTGATAAGCTAAAAACCCCAGTCGATTTATCTTTAAAAAAGATAGCCAATATCCTGGGTTTTTGTGTTTCTTTTATGATATCTGTATTATTATCGCCATAAACACGGGTTTCGTCAATAGATTTATTAAACTCAAAAACTACCGCCAGATCGTCTGAGGTATCGTTATTTAAATCGCCGCGAACCTGATCGATAATCGTCCAGTTTGCAGGCGTAAATTGTTCAGCAGAAGCCCCACGCGCTTTAATTTTAGGGAATACAAATGTTTTTTGTGCAAAGCTGATTTGCACACAGAGCATCAGGATGTAAAAACAAAAAACTTTCATTCAGGTAGAAAACGTGTTGATGTAGGATTAAAACGTTTGACTTGATGTTTTAGTTTGCCTTGTTGCGAGGTATGAAGCAATCTAATTTAATGAAAACCAAATTCCTGCTTTTCTAATCATAAAGTCGTTTCTTACAGCGTTTACCAATAATCTTTAAAATTCCCTTACTTTTGCACAAAACAATTCCCTTTGAAAACCGAGATATTTGCCATTACACCGCCATTTACCCAACTGAATACCCCATATCCAGCAACGGCATATATAAAAGGTTTTCTTAATACCAAAAATATAAGTGCCAAACAGGCCGATCTAGGCATTGAGGTTATTTTGGAATTATTCTCTAAAAAAGGGCTGCAAGATTTATTCAATCGTACTGAGGGAAGTTTAAGTATTGATGATCCAAAAAGCGACAATGCTAAACGTATTTTTGCATTACAAGATGAATATTTAAAAACCATTGATGCTGTAATTGCATTTTTACAGGGTAAAAATCCAACTTTGGCTTTGCAGATCTGTAGTGATGATTTTCTGCCACAAGCTTCGCGTTTTTCGCAATTAGAAGAGTTGGATTGGGCTTTTGGCGCAATGGGTACGCAGGATAAAGCGAAACATTTGGCTACACTTTATCTTGAAGACATATCTGATTACATCGTAGAGTGTGTTGATGAAAATTTCGGTTTTAGCCGTTATGCAGAACGTTTAGGCAGAAGCGCTAATTCCTTTGATGAGCTGTACGATGCTTTGCATAAGGAACCAACCTACATTGACGAAATCCTGATTTCGGTTCTAAAAGAGAAAATTGAAACCGCCCAGCCTAAATTGTTCCTGATTTCTGTTCCTTTTCCAGGTAATTTGTATAGTGCTTTCCGCTGTGCACAATGGATCAAGGCCAATCACCCCGAAATCAAAATTTCTATGGGCGGTGGTTTCCCGAATACAGAGTTAAGATCATTATCGGATACAAGGGTTTTTGAATTCTTTGATTACATTACCTTAGATGACGGCGAATTACCAATTGAGCTTTTACATCAAAATATTACACATCCGATTCCTGTTGAAGCCCATTTTTATAAAAGGACTTTCCTGCTCGAAAACGATAAGGTGGTTTACCGTAACGATGCCTTTAGAAATGATTATAAGCAGGCTGATGTTGGTACGCCAGATTATACAGGTTTGTTATTAGATCAATATATTTCGGTAATTGAAATCGTTAACCCCATGCACCGCATGTGGAGTGATGGGCGATGGAACAAACTCACAATGGCACATGGCTGCTATTGGGGAAAATGTACTTTTTGCGACATTTCGCTCGATTATATCAAAGTCTACGAACCTGTTGCCGCCAAATTGATTGTAGATCGAATTGAAGATTTGTATGAAAAAACCGGGCAAAATGGCTTTCACTTTGTTGATGAGGCTGCACCGCCCGCTTTAATGCGTGAGGTAGCTTTGGAAATCATCAGAAGAAAGTTAGCGGTTACCTGGTGGACAAACATCCGTTTTGAAAAAAGCTTCACCCAAGACCTATGTTTATTGTTAAAGGCTTCGGGTTGTATTGCCGTTTCGGGCGGACTGGAAGTTGCCTCAGATCGTTTGTTAAAGCTGATTGATAAGGGCGTAACGGTAGAACAAGTGGCTAAGGTTACCCGCAATTTCACCGAAGCCGGAATTATGGTGCATGCTTATTTAATGTATGGGTATCCTACACAAACGGTACAGGAAACGATAGATAGTTTAGAGATGGTACGCCAGTTGTTTGAAGTTGGGATATTACAATCTGGCTTTTGGCACCAATTTGCCATGACGGCACATAGTCCGGTAGGGATGTATCCGGAAAAATTTGGGGTGGTAAAAGACACTGAAGTGATCGGCACTTTTGCCAATAACGATATCAATTATACCGATAAAACAGGCATCGACCATAATAAATTCAGTTTCGGGCTGAAAAAGTCACTCTTCAATTTTATGCATGGTATCTGTTTTGATTACGAACTGCAGGATTGGTTTGATTTTAAAATCCCAAGAACTAAAATTCCAGCCGATTTTATTGAAACGGCTTTAAATGATAAAGATCAGTTTAATACGAAACCTACCGCAAAAGTAGTTTGGATAGGAGGAAAGCCTTCTACCGAGTATTTTACCAAATCGAAAAAGGGTAATACCTGGGAAATGGCATCATTAACTTTTCACGATAAAAAAGAGACCTTTACAGTACAAACGAATAAAAAGGAAGGAGCCTGGCTTACTTCTGTTTTAGATAAAGTTTCTATCTCAAACGAAAAAGTTTACACTTTTCAAGAGGTTAAAGCCGATTTTGAACAAGAAATGGAAAATTTCGAGCTGTTCTGGTATTCTAAACCAATCAACACGCTTCGAGAATACGGTTTGTTGGTGCTATAATTTTTGCTTACGCTCGTTTCCAACGAGCGTAAAATATTTTGACGATTAAATCGTCATTCTATCGCTGCACTCGTTAGAAACGAGTGCAAACATTATTTTACTACATCTTCATTTTAAAATGCATCAGGAAATAAATGATGCAGATTAATATAATCGAATTTAAGATCAGTAATAACCACGAAACAATAGATTTCCGGTCTTTCATTACTGCTATAAAAGATGTGATGTAAGCCATTGCAATTAGCACCAGGAATAAGTTTACAGTCTGGATACCCAAAATAGAATATCCGTCGTATGAAAAAACGAGTGCACTTAGCGCTAAGAATACAACTGAGGCGGTAGTATAGCGTTTATTCGGTTTCATGTTCTGCGCTTTAAGATTATTTATTCTTTTCAATATCCTTTAATACCCAATCCATTTCGAGATCTCTTTTTGCCAGATAATCAACTAAAGTATAGTTAACTTTTACATCGGGCATTACCCCACGACCAATTGTTGTAGATGGCAGTGGTAAATTAAAAGGTACGAGACCAATACTGTAGGTAACTCCTGTATTTTTTAGTTTGCCGTTAAAATAAGTTCCTGCATTAATGTTATTTCTCCCACCTCCGGTTTCTTCGCCAATTAAAATCCCCCTTTGAGATAAGGCCAATGTGTTGGCAAATATACTAGCTGCTGAAAATGTTCCACCGTTTATTAATATGTAAAGCTTGTTTTTATAAGCATTGTTAAAAGGAATCAGGTTTCCATAAGCATTTTTATTAAATTCCTTAACATATTTGATTTGCTTTTTTCTGTTGCTATCCAATGTGGGTAATAACATTCCTTTAATCAATTCATGTGGAAATTGAATAGGCTTAATGGATTTATTAATGAAGAATTTTAAGAAATGGCACATTAAAAAAATATCCCCTCCTGTATTGTTCCTTAAATCAAGGATTAGGTTTTGAGTTTTAGATAACGTATTATTAAATAGGTCTACATCATACTGTTCCATCTTAGCTGTAAAAGTGTTCACTTTTAAATATGCAGTATGGGTATCCAGTTTTTTATAGTTCAAAAATTGAGATTTATTGTTTGTTTGCAGTTTACTGGTTTGTAACGCATTTTTAATATCATATGGTTTACCAATCAGATAGGCACTGTCGATATGATCGCCATTTTGAAACACCATTTTCAGGCTGTCCTTATTTTTGAAAATGCGCCAAACGTTATCCAGATTTCCATAATTCAAAAAGTAATATTTGAATGTGTTGTTATAACCATCTGAAAAAGAATTTTGTAAAGCAGTTTTAATAATATCTACTGCTTTAATATTATTGATGCTAACGATTTCTGATCCAGCGCCTAGATTTTTGTTTAAGCTCCTATTTTCTGTCAGAAAGATTTTATCTTTTATAAATTTCAAGCTCAGTTGATCAAATGGCGAGGAGTAGGGCTTGCCATATTTAAGATAATCGCTTTCAGTTAATTTTGCTGGTTCGAAAAAATCAATCTTTAAATGTCCGTCCCCAATTTGGCTCAAAACAGGTAATAGATGCTGGTATAGGGCTGCTGATGTTAAAGGTTGGTGAATAGCTGATTTAAGGCTATCGATCTTAAAATCAAGTTCTCCTTTTTTAATGTATTGATAAAGTTTGAGGTGATGTTTTGTTAAATCAGCATATAATTGATCAATGTCTTTCCTAACTTCGGAGACAGCGTGTTTTTCCTCTAATTGATGATATAAATATTGGGCTTTTGAGATATTAACCAGTAAGCAAAGAAATATTAATGTACAACAATATCTCATAACGTTAATAATCTATTTTTATATTTTCAACCACATAAGGAATGTAAGACCATTTAAGCTTATATGTACTCATATATAAGCTTAAATGGCCAAAAATGGTTTTAACAGTTACGCTATAATAGTTTAATCACAATGCGGAACAGTAAAAGTCCAGGTTTCTGATTCTCCGTTTGGAATAATATAGCCATTTCCTCTGATATTCTCGAACCACAATTTACCTCTAAGTTTTTCTCTGGTTCCTACTTCATTTAAGGTCGCACTATCATAAAGTCGACCATTGATCATTACATATTTAATTTTCTCCGAATTACGGATATCATCTAAAGGATTGGCGTCCATGATCACCATATCAGCCAGTTTTCCAACTTCTAGTGAACCGATTTCTTTGCTCATCCCTAAATAACTTGCACCGTTTAATGTTGCGGCCCTGATGGCTTGCATTGGCGTAAAGCCACCCTGAACAAACATCCAAAGTTCCCAATGTGCACCTAAACCCTGAATCTGCCCGTGTGCGCCAAGATTAACTTTTGAACCGCCATCTGCAATTTGTTTAGCAGCCTTGGCAATGTCGATATGGTTATAATCGCTGTACTCAGAGGTTGTTCTCCGTCTTGCTCTGGCATCAATAATCGAACGCGGCGTGTAGGTCATTAATTTTTCGTTCTCCCAAACATTGGTTCTGTCGTACCAATAATTTTCGCCCCATTGCCCCCCGTAAGCCACAATTAAAGTAGGTGTATAAGCCACATCGGTATTGTTCCAAAGCGTGGTAACATCTTTATAAACCGGTATAACAGGAATACTATGTTCGATTCCAGTATGTCCATCGGCAACCATATTCATGTTGGTGAAAAAAGTAGAGCCACCTTCAGGTACAACCTCCATATTTAACTGTCTGGCTGCTTCTAAAATCTGTTGACGCTGCTCTCTACGCGGTTGATTATACGATTTTACTGAAAATGCACCAACTGCCTTTAACCTGCGCAGATTAGCCAAAGCATCATCTAAGCTATTAATCACCACTTTAAAATCACCGTCAGCACCATATAAAATACCACCGGTTGAATAAACTCTCGGACCAACCATTCTACCAGCTTTAAGCATTTCGCTCTGGCTAAAAACCATTTCTGTATTGCTTGATGGATCGTGCGAAGTGGTTACACCAAAAGCCAGATTGGCCATATAACTCCAATCGCTCTGTGGTGTTATCCCATCAGGACTTGTACGCAAATGTGCGTGAACATCAACAATGCCCGGCATAATGGTTTTACCATTAACATCAATTACTTTGGCGTTGGCCGGAATGCTTACTGCATCTGTTTTTCCTATTGCCGTAATTTTATTTCCATCGGTAATGATGGTTCCATTTTCAATAACTTCGTCACCTTTCATCGAGATAATCCTTGCGCCTTTCAACGCCACTATTCCGGTAGGGATATCAGATTTTAAAACCAGATTGATGTCAATAGAAGATGCTTCGGTTTTCGGTGTACTTCCATCAAAGTTGAAAGCATTATTTACATCAACGGTAAAATATTTTGGCCCTAAGGTCCAATGTAAGCTTTTACTATCGGCGCTCCATTGAATATATGTTCCGCCATCGGTAGTCACTTTTGTAACCGGAATGGCTTTATTACCTGCCGATGCATCCTGTGCCGTACCAATATTGATCATTGGTGTGATGTAAACGTTAAATAATTCGTTAAATGCTACCCACTTGTTATCTGGGCTGATGACAAACTGATTTGCATACTGAGAAGTAAAGTGTGTTCTTTCGTTCGCCCCATTTAAATCGATACTTTTTAATGCTTTTTTGTCATTTGTATAACTCTGGAAATAAATGCGGGTATCGGTATTATTAAACTGTGGACGGATTCCATTATCTAAAATCAAAGTTTTAGCACCACCATTGGCTGGCATCATAAAAATACCTGTTCCGCGGCCATAGTTATAACCTAAAACATCGTTACCACTTCCTTTTCTGAAAACGATTTTATCGCCTTTTGTTGAGTATTGAGGAGAATAATAAAAACCTTTTTCATCAGTTAACATAATGGTTTTTCCTGATTTTACATCTGTACGCTTTATTGCCCCACGTAATTCATCGCTCCAGGTGGTATAAACAACATATTTTCCATCGGGACTAAAAGCAGGTTCAAATTCGAAATCCAATCCGTTGGTTAACCTTTCTGGTGTTCCTGCTGGTAATTCTTGTTTGTATAAGTATCCTGCGGCATTAAAGACAATTATTTTTCCATCAGGCGAAGTGGTTAATTGTCTTAACATTTTTGCCGAAAATTCGTTGCTGAAAACCTGTTGCTCAAAATGCAATGCTTTTTGTACGGTTTGAATGGTGTTCGCCTGAAAAGGAATAGTGCTGTTAATCAGTGTACCGATTTCTATTTTTCTGATCTTTCCTTTTGCATAGAAAACGATGCTTTTGCTATCTGGAGTCCAGGCAAAATTTGGATAAACACCGAAAATAGCCCAGGTTTCCTGCTGATCATGAGATAAATCTTCATTAACCGGCCATTCTTCACCAGTCTTCAGGTTCTGAACATATAAAGTAGATTTTAACCTTACACGCTTTACAAAAGCTATTAAATTTCCATCTGGAGAAACTTGCGGGCGACAGGCGCCACCTTGCTCATTGATCAAAGTGCTTAATTTTCCTGTTGTTAAATCCAGTTGACGGATGGCATAAATAGTCCCGTTAGGATCTTTGCTATATTCGAAATTAGGACCTGGACTCACATCTTCACTAAAGTAAACATATTTGCCATCTGGCGAAACGTTAGGTTCACCTGCGTCTTGCTGATCGTTTTTACGTTTGGTTAATTGCACGCCATCTCCACCGTTTATACTATACATCCACATTTCGCCGGCGCCTAAGGAGCGGCTTGCGGTAAAGTGTTTTCTGGCCACTAGGTATTCGCTATTTGGCATCCAGGTGGCATTATTCAATAACCTGAAACTCTCTTTGGTAACCTGTTTTTTGCCAGAACCATCACGGTTCATAATCCATATATTATCGCCACCACTTTTATCGCTGGTGTAAGAAATATATTTTCCGTTAGGACTAAAACGGGGTTGAACATCCCAGGCAATACCACCACTAATTAGTTTTGCAACTCCACCGCTAATCGGCATCACATAAATATCGCCAAGTAAATCAAAGGCAATTTCCTGTCCATCGGCACTTACATCGAGGTTCATCCAGGTGCCTTCATCAGTATTTAAGGTAAAGTTTTTTGTGGTGCCCTGGTATTTTTCTATATCCCATTTTTTCTCTTGGGCGTTTGAACTAAAAAATAATAGGGAAAGAGCGGATAGAAAATAGAGGTGTTTCATCAAATTTTTGATTAATTGTGGCGCAATTTAGCAATATCAACAGCTTTTTTATAGTTTTGATACCGCCGATTTATGACAGCAATAGAGATTTTACAAAAATATTGGGGACATCAAGCTTTTAGGCCTTTACAGGAAGATATTATTTCCTCGGTTTTAGAAGGAAAAGACAGTTTAGCATTATTGCCTACAGGGGGTGGTAAATCGATCTGTTTTCAGGTTCCTGCTTTGGTTAAAGAGGGGATTTGCATTGTAGTTTCGCCTTTAATCGCGCTGATGAAGGATCAGGTAGAGAACCTGAAATCGAAGGGGATTGAAGCCATTGCCATTTATGCGGGAATGGGTAAACGCGAAATCGATATCCTGCTGGATAACTGTATTTACGGAAAAATCAAATTTCTCTATTTATCTCCGGAGCGTTTGTTGTCGGATTTAGTGCGGGTTCGCATTTCGTACATGAATGTAAATTTAATTGCCGTAGATGAAGCGCATTGCATTTCGCAGTGGGGTTACGATTTTCGTCCGCCATACCAACAAATCGCAAAACTCCGCGAAATCCTTCCAGATGTTCCGGTTTTAGCACTTACAGCAACTGCTACTGAGTTTGTGCGGAAAGATATTGTAGAAAAACTGGAAATGAAAGACCCACAGGTTTTTGTTAAAAGTTTTGCCAGAGATAATTTAAGTTATGTGGTTTTTGGCAATGAAGATAAATACAAAAAGCTGATTGATATTTGCCAGAAGGTGAAAGGTACAGGTTTGGTTTATGTACGTAATCGCAGAGAGACTGCTGAAGTAGCCAATTTCATCAACCGGAACCAGATTAAAGCCGATTTTTACCACGCCGGATTAGAGCGTGATGTACGTTTTTTAAAACAAGAAGAATGGAAAAATAACAAAACCCGGATTATGGTAGCTACAAATGCTTTCGGGATGGGAATTGATAAAGCAGACGTTCGTTTTGTGGTGCATTTAGATTTACCCGAAAGTTTAGAGGCCTATTACCAGGAAGCTGGTAGGGCAGGGCGCGACGAAAAACGAAGTTACGCTGTTCTTCTAGCTAATCAATCCGATGTTTTGGGCTTAGAATCCAGGTATCTTGATAGTTTTCCTTCTCCGGATGAGATCAGGAAAACTTATCACTACCTCGGTAATTATTTTCAATTGGCATTTGGTGCAGGCGAAGGTTTAACTTTTACTTTTGATGTAGCTGATTTTTGTAAACGGTTTAATATTAGTGTTTTAAAAACAATTTCTGCTTTGAAGTTTTTAGAACACGATGGCTACCTCACCTTATCTGAAAGTGTTTTTCTACCATCAAGAATGATGTTTATTGCCAGTCATGAAGACATTTACCGTTTTCAGATTGAAAATAAAGCTTACGACGGCATTATAAAAACCATTCTGCGTTCGCATGGTGGCGCTTTCGACGGTTTTGTTAAGATTAATGAAGCCGATTTGGCCAAGAAAACAGGTTTGTCGTATAAAGAAATTGTTGCACTGCTTAATAAATTGCAGGCCATCGAGTTACTTACTTATACGCAGCAAACCGATCAGCCGCAATTGCAATACATTAGGTCGAGAGTAGATATGGACCATTTCGATCTCGACGTGAAATACCTCGAACTGAGAAAGGAAATCCTACATAAACAGATTAACGCAGTGGTAGCTTACGCTTCATCAAATTTGTGCAGGAGTATTCAGCTACTCCATTATTTCGACGAACTTCATGCTATAAAATGTGGGGTATGCGATGTTTGTCTGGCAGAGAAAAGAGCCGAAAATCAGAGTCAGATGGAAGAGGAAATTGAATTTGAGATCGTTTCTTTACTGCAACAACAACCTTTAAGCCTTGATGATCTGGTAACAAATATTAAAAATGGCGCAGAAGCTAAAAGGATTGATGCCATAAGAGAATTATTAGATGCCGGTAAGATTAAAACTGATGGGAAGAAATATTATCTTTAGATGTGAGATGTGAGATGTGAGATGTGAGATGTGAGATGTGAGATGTGAGATGTGAGATGTGAGATGTGAGATGTGAGATGTGAGATGTGAGAAAATGCCAATCAAGTTACCAATAAAATACTAGTTTTGTAATGAACTATTTAATCTGTGCAATCAAACAATCAGTATAATCTTCCGCGAAGCGAAAAAACAAATGATAACAAAAAACAATAAGAAAACCATCCGTTCGTGGGCATTTTTCGATTGGGCAAACTCTGCCTATAACTTAGTCATCACTTCTACCATTTTTCCAGCTTATTATACCATTATTACCACCACTAAAGAACATGGTGATAAAGTGGAGTTCTTTGGCCGGACCTTTGTAAATACTTCACTTTCCAATTACGCCTTATCGTTTGCTTATCTGATTATGGCCTTTGCTTTGCCAATGCTTTCATCAATTGCCGATAGAAGAGGAAATAAAAAGTCGTTTATGAAATTCTTTACCTACGTTGGTGGAGCGGCCTGTATCGGTTTATATTTCTTCAAGTTAGATACGCTCGAAATGAGTATCATTTTGTTTGCATTAGCCGCAATGGGTTATATCGGTGGGGTATTATTCAGCAACTCTTATCTGCCTGAAATCGCAACCGAAGAGCATCAGGATCGCGTGAGTGCACAAGGTTTTTCCTATGGTTACATTGGTTCGGTTTTACTTCAACTGATTTGTTTCCTATTTGTGCTAAAGCCAGAATGGTTTGGTATTATTGATGCTTCATTTCCGCCAAGGTTATCATTTTTATTAGTTGGCTTATGGTGGATCGGTTTCTCTCAGATTCCTTTTTCAGCACTTCCAAACGGAACACCTCAGCGCGATAAAGTAAAAACGAATATCCTTAAAGATGGCTTTAGCGAATTATCGAAAGTTTGGGCGCAGGTTAAACAAATGAGGATTTTAAAAGGATTTTTGGTTTCTTTCTTTTTCTATTCTATGGGCGTACAAACCATTATGCTTGCTGCTGCTGGTTTCGCTGAAAAAACGTTAAAACTAGGAACCGCAAAATTGATTGCGGTGATATTGATCATTCAGCTTGTTGCTATTCCGGGCGCCATGCTCATGTCTTATTTAGCTAAAAAAATAGGAAATATAAACGTATTGATTATGGTAGTTGTAGTATGGATAGGCTGTTGCGTTTTTGGCTATTACATCACTAGCGAATATCAATTTTACTCATTGGCCGCAATTGTAGGTTTGATTATGGGCGGAATCCAATCTCTATCACGTTCTACCTATTCTAAATATTTACCGGTTGATACAAAAGATAGCACCTCATTTTTCAGTTTTTACGATGTAACAGAAAAACTTGCGATTGTAATTGGCCTTTTCAGTTTTGCTTACATTGAAGATTTAACCGGAAATATTCGATACTCAATTATCGCTTTGGCATCATTTTTTATTGTTGGATTAGTTCTTTTAGTGCTTCTAAGAAAAAACGAACATAAAGAATCGCTAAAATTGTAAGTTTGCAGTCGTTAAGAATATTATGAAAGTAGAATTATTTGTGCCTTGTTTTGTAGATCAGTTATATCCTGAAACCGCTTTTAATACGCTAAGGTTATTAGAAAAATCGGGATGTACCGTAACCTACAATTCAAAACAAACCTGTTGTGGGCAACCTGCGTATAATGCTGGTTATTGGGATGAGGCAAAGGAAGTGGGTACAAAATTTTTAAACGATTTTACCGAAAATACTTATGTTGTAGCACCTTCAGCATCGTGTGTAGGCATGGTGAAAGGTGGGTTTAACGATCTGTTTACCAATACCATTGTACACAACAAATGCCGGAGTTTGCAATCGAATATATGGGAGCTTTCTGATTTCCTGGTAAACGTAGCCAAAAGAGATTATTTCGGTGCTGAATTGGAAGGAAAAGCCGTTTACCACGATTCGTGTAGCGCCTTACGTGAATGCAAAATCAAAGATGAACCCCGCCAGTTGCTTTCTAAAGTACACGGCTTGGAAATGATCGAAATGGAAGATACCGATATGTGCTGTGGCTTTGGTGGAACATTTGCGGTTAAATTCGATGCCATTTCATCTGCAATGGCCGAGCAGAAAGTTAATCATGCGCTGGCACAACAGGCAGATTACATCATTTCGACCGATTTATCCTGCCTTTTACATCTTCAGGGGTATATTGAGAAAAATAACCTTGCGATTAAAACCATGCACATCGCCGATGTATTGTGTAATGGCTGGCTGGAAAGTACAGAATATTAACCCCCAGCCCCTAAAGGGGAGTAATTATCCGTGGCTGGCTTGTACTGACTAGTGTAAAATAAACCAGACCGACAGCGTTATCCCGATTTAAGGATCAATATTAAATTAAGGTGTTTTTATCGGGATTAAGCAAAGGGCGGGACTGTGGTAGCCAAAGAACTACAGGCACTGCTTTTCTAATAAAAGGATTTAGGCATTGTAATATTTAAATTACTTTCATCTTAAATCTACGTTTAAAGGATCTAATCGTGATCTTTAACACAATTTAACACGCTTTACATTACAATCTACAATATCTTTGTTAAACCTTTTTAAGGCTTTCGTATCTAACAAACAAAACAAAATCGTAATGAAAAAAATATTCTTCGCTTTACTGGGCGTTTTATCAATTGCATCAATTGCAGATGCACAGCAGAAAAAAACTTCAGGAGCCATACAATTTGAAAATATTATCGATCCGGCAGCTATGGCTTCGGCAAGCGGTATCCAGCTAACCGATCAGATGAAAGCCAGAATGCCCTCATCTAGTAAAAGCAACTTCGAGTTGTTGTTTACGGCTACAAATGCAAGTTATATGCCAGTTGAAGAAACTGAAGACAGTAATGGAGCAGGTGGTGGCGGTGGCGGCATGGGGCGTATGATGATGCGTTTTGGTGGTGGCGGTGGTAACAGAGAATACTATTATACCTTTGCAGATAAAGGACTAACAGAGGTTTTTGACCTGAACGATACCACTTATTACATGCCGAGTAAATTAACTTTATCTACTTCTGGACCAATAGGTTCTATGAGAGTGGGCGGTAGAAATCCTAATGATACCACTAAAGCAAAACCAGCTCCGGCACCAACAATTGAAGTGGTTAAAACAGATTCTACTAAACAGATTATCGGTTTTACCTGTCACCAGGCGATTATAAGATCTACAAGGGCGATAAAAATCCTGGATATGGATAAAAACGTAGTAGAAGAAACCAAAATCTGGTATACAAAAGATTTGGGCTTCGACTTTTCTCCAAACCCAAATATGTGGACAGAAGGTGCTGTTTTAGCGATTGAAGGCAGAGGTAACAGCTCAATTGCCAAAAGCATCGAGTATAGAAATGTAAGCACAAAAGATGTAACCGCACCTAAAAAAGCAAAACTGATCACTGCTGAAGAGTATAAAACTAAAATGGAGAACATGATGAAACGTTTTAGACAGAACAGACCTGGTGGCGGTGGCCAGATCAGATCATTTGGTATGAATTAATTCATTCTGTGAGACTTCCGAAGTTTGTGCTTTAGGCCAGCAGCAGGCCAACTTCTGAATTCTTATAATAAAGCCCTGAAGGTATAAGCTTTCAGGGCTTTTTTTGTATCATTTTTGAAATGGTTGGCTTTAGTTTTTGCATCTAAACTGAGAATAACTATTATTGGAGTTTGAATATAACCTAGCCAAAAGTGATTACAGCCGAGAACAAAACAAATTTATTAGCAACCAAGCAACATTTCGAAATTTTAGACGGACTACGGGGCTTAGCGGCCATTGTGGTGGTAATTTATCACTTTATGGAAATCGCGATTACCGATTACAATAAGAATTTTCTTTCGCATGGTTTCCTCGCAGTCGATTTCTTTTTCTGTTTATCCGGTTTTGTAATTGCCTATGCTTATGATAGCCGTGCACCACATATAGGGATTACACAGTTCTTTAAATTAAGACTTATCCGTTTGCATCCCCTGGTTGTGATTGGCTCTATTTTGGGCTTATTAACCTTTTTGTTTGATCCTTTCAGTAATTTTTACCCAGTTTATGGCTTTGGGAAAACAGCTTTATTGTTTTTAGCTTCAGCATTTCTGATTCCTTATCCGCTTATGCCAGAGCGTTATACCAATCTGTTCTGTTTAAATGCACCAGCCTGGTCGTTATTTTGGGAATACGTTGCCAATATTTTCTATATCCTTGTGCTTTGCAGATTAAATAAAAAAGTACTACCGCTATTGGTTTTACTAGGTGCAATAGGCATTTGTTATATAGCTTTGAAAGTTCCCAACGGCAATTTAGGCGGGGGTTGGGGTGGACAAAATTTCTGGGATGGGGGCGTGAGGGTGCTTTATTCTTTCTCGGCTGGAATGTTGGTTTATCGTTTCAACTGGATCATTAAAAATAAACTTGGTTTCTTGGGTTTGAGCCTGCTCTTGCTTGTAGCCTTCCTGTTTCCTTATGCAGATGCTTATAACTGGATTACCGAACCAATAATTGTATTGTTTTATTTCCCGCTTTTGGTAGCTTTGGGGGCCGGGGCAACATTAAATCATGGCTCTAAAGATATCTGCAAACTATCTGGCGGTATATCTTACCCGTTATATATGACCCATTATCCGTTTGTATGGGTATTTCTTACCTATGTGGCAGTTGTAAAGCCAACAATGTCGACGCTATGGGTGGTTATTCCTGTTTCGGTAATAGTTTTAATAGTTTTGGCTTATCTTATTATGAGATTTATCGATATTCCATTGCGTAAATACCTGAAACAAAAATTTTTAAAAGATAACTGGATATGAAATTTTTAAAGATTGCTTTGTTCTTCTTTTCATTTGGTTTACTGTTTAGCTGCAAATCCACAGATGATTATGCATATAACGAAAAAGTAACTTCAATTTTTTTAAGTCAGATGAAGCAGATCGATGAAACAGATAGTGTTTTCAAAGATACTTCGAAGGTGTATGCAAAAGGCTTTCCTGATTCTATTTTCCTGTCGCACAAGGCTGATAATCTCATCAACAATTCAAAAATAGATCTTCTTGATGTCGCACGTCTGAAACCAACTAAAGCGGCGGCAAGATTTAACGAAGGTGTAATACAATACCTCACTGCCATAAACGATTATGGTAAAACAGCAAAGGAAATGCTGCATGTAAAAGCCATTGAAGAAAAGCGAAAACACTATAACTTGCTGGCCGTTAAATATGAAAAACTGAATACCTATCCCGATCAGTTACTGGCCATACAGAAAGTTTATCTGCAAGAAGCAGGACTACAACCAAAGTAGAATTTTAAGTAGCAGTATTAAATAGCAGGATAAATTTCGTACCTTTGCACAAAATAAAATCACATTGTAAGTGATCTTTAAAACTTTTTATTTAAAATTTAAATCATAGTTGTAGATGATTAACATTACTTTACCTGACGGTTCTGTCCGTCAGTATGAAAAGGGCACTTCTGCCCACCAAATTGCATTGTCAATTTCCGAAGGTTTAGCCCGTAACGTATTAGCCGTTGAGGTTAATGGCGAAGTTTGGGATTCAACAAGACCGATCGAATCTGATTCATCAGTGAAATTATTAACCTGGAATGATACTGCCGGAAAATCGACTTTTTGGCATTCATCAGCTCACTTAATGGCTGAGGCTTTAGAAGCACTTTATCCGGGTACCAAATTTGGTATCGGCCCAGCAATTGAAACTGGTTTTTATTATGATGTAGACTTTGGCGACCGTGAATTTTCTTCGGATGATTTCAAAGCCATCGAAACCAAAATGATCGAACTGGCTAAGCAAAAGGAAACTTTTGTACGCGAAAGTGTGAGCAAAGCTGATGCGGTAAAATACTTTACTGAAAAAGGCGACGAGTATAAACTGGATTTAATTGACGGCCTGGAAGATGGTAAAATTACTTTCTATACCCAAGGTTCATTTACCGATTTATGCCGTGGTCCACATATTCCGAATACTGGTTTTGTGAAAGCAGTAAAACTGATGAATGTGGCTGGTGCTTACTGGCGCGGCGATGAAACCAAAAAACAGTTAACCCGTATTTATGGTGTAACTTTTCCTAAGGCGAGCGAGCTTACTGAATATCTTTTAATGATTGAGGAAGCAAAAAAACGCGATCACCGTAAATTAGGGAAAGAGCTGGAGCTATTTGCTTTCTCAGAAAAAGTAGGCATGGGCTTGCCATTGTGGTTGCCTAAAGGAACTGCTTTGCGCGAGCGTTTAGTGAACTTTTTAACTAAAGCACAGGCTAAAGCGGGTTACGAGCAAGTAGTAACACCACATATCGGACACAAAAATTTATATGTAACCTCAGGTCACTGGGAAAAATACGGAAAAGATTCGTTCCAACCGATTAAAACGCCACAAGAAGGAGAGGAGTTTTTCTTAAAACCGATGAACTGCCCTCACCACTGTGAGATTTACAAAACAAAACCTCGTTCTTACAAAGATCTTCCGGTTCGTTTTGCAGAGTTTGGCACGGTTTACCGTTACGAACAAAGTGGCGAATTACATGGTTTAACCCGTGTACGTGGCTTTACTCAAGATGATGCACACTTATTCTGTATGCCAGAACAGGTGAAAGAAGAGTTTAAAAAAGTAATCGATTTAGTGCTTTATGTATTTAAATCATTAGGTTTTGATAACTATATTGCTCAGGTTTCATTAAGAGACCCGGAGAACAAATCGAAATATATTGGTTCTGACGAAAATTGGAGACTATCTGAAAATGCCATTATCGAAGCAGCTGCAGAAAAAGGCTTAAATACTGTTGTAGAATATGGCGAAGCCGCTTTCTATGGTCCTAAGCTTGATTTTATGGTGAAAGATGCTTTAGGTAGAAAATGGCAGTTAGGTACTATTCAGGTTGATTATAACCTACCAGAGCGTTTCGAATTGGAATACACCGGTAGCGATAACCAGAAGCACAGACCGGTAATGATCCACCGTGCACCATTTGGTTCATTGGAAAGATTTATTGCTGTTTTGATTGAACATTGTGCCGGAAACTTCCCATTATGGTTAAGTCCGGAGCAATTTATTGTTCTTCCTATTTCAGAAAAATATGAAGAATATGCAAAAAAAGTTTTAGATGAACTAAATAATTCCGATATTCGCGGGCTGATTGACTTTCGTGATGAGAAAATCGGTCGCAAAATACGCGATTCGGAAGTTAAAAAGATCCCATACATGCTCATTATCGGTGATAAGGAAATGGCAGAAGGAAAAGTTTCTGTCCGCAAACATGGTGAGGGAGATTTAGGCGAAATGACGTTGGAAGAGTTCAACAATTTATTAAGAAAAGAAATAACAGTTTAAATTAAATAGTACAAATTTGGCATTAGGAAGACCAGGATTTAACAGGGGACCACGTCCGCCTTTTAAGAAAAAAGAAGCAGAGCATAACATTAATCAGTATATTAAATCGCCCGAAGTGCGTTTAGCTGGCGATAATGTTGAACCGGGGATTTATCCTTTGGCGAAAGCTTTGGCACTTGCTGATGAACTGGAATTGGATTTGGTAGAAATATCTCCAAATGCCGTACCACCAGTTTGTAGAATTATTGATTACAGTAAATTTGTTTACGAGCAAAAGAAAAAGCAGAAAGAAATTAAAGCTAATGCGAAACAAACTGTAATTAAGGAGATCCGTTTTGGTCCTAACACCAACGATCACGATTTCCAGTTTAAATTGAAGCATGCAGTAAGCTTTTTAGAGAACGGTGAGAAAGTTAGAGCTTACGTGCATTTTAAAGGTAGAGCAATTGTTTACAAAGAGCAGGGAGAAATTTTATTGTTAAAATTCGCTCAGGCTTTAGAAGATGTAGGAAAAGTAGAGTTGTTACCTAAGTTAGAAGGTAAACGTATGTTCCTAACAGTTGCGCCTAAAGTAGCAAAAAAATAAAAATAGGTTTATAAATTAAAAAACAGGTTATGCCAAAAATGAAAACCAATTCCAGTGCTAAAAAGCGTTTTTCGCTTACTGGAACAGGTAAAATCAAAAGAAACAACGCATACAAAAGTCACATCTTAACAAAGATGAGTACTAAACGTAAACGTGCCTTAGGTCAAGCAAGTATCGTATCTGATGCTGATATGGGTAACGTTAAACGTATGCTTTGTATCGGAAAGTAATTTATTAATTCACCAGGTATCAGGCTTTAAGTTTCCGGTTAAACGGAACGCCGCTTGCCAAAAAACAACAACAACATGCCACGTTCGGTAAACGCAGTAGCTTCGAGAAGAAGAAGAAAAAAAATCCTTAATCTAGCCAAAGGCTATTGGGGAGCAAGAAGTAAGGTTTATACTGTTGCTAAAAACACAGTAGAAAAAGGTTTGCAATATGCATACCGTGACCGTAAAGTTAAGAAAAGAGAATTCCGCGGATTATGGATCCAACGTATTAATGCAGGTGCTCGTCAGCACGGTATTTCTTACTCTCAATTAATTGGTAAACTAGCTTCTAAAGAAATCGGTTTAAACCGTAAAGTATTGGCTGATTTAGCAATGAATCACCCAGAGGCTTTCAAAGCTGTAATTGATGCAGTAAAATAGAAATTTTCGCTTAGGCGATAATCATATTTAAAAAAGGTCCCGATGTAAATCGGGACCTTTTTTTGTTGTTTGGTTTTAAAAAAATCTAATATAAACCCAATTCTGCAAGACTGGCAAACTGTTGACCATCATGTGCAGATTTAGCAATAATTTTGTAATAAAGGAAGGTTTGTGCAGAAGCAAAATCAAAGTATTGTACTCCACTAATGTTTTTTGCTACATAGTTACCTTGTGAAGTGAAATTGACACCATCTGTACTGGTTAAGATTTCGAAATCTTTAACGGCCCTGCTTAAGCTGCTGCGTTGCAATAAACTTACGCCACTAGCTGTTTTAGAGGTGGTTCCTACTTTAATTACCACATTGTGCGGGTATGAAGTAGCCGATGTTCTCCAGCGTGAATGCCAAATGGTAGTCGCATTGCCATCAATTAAACTTGAGGCTTTGCCATCAGAGCTTTCTTCTGAGCTAAATGAAGCAATACTCCATCCTGTTTTGCTTAACTCATTTTTGGTAGAGAAGTTGAGTACAGGTAAGCCTCCTGAAAAAGTATAAGCATAAATCTGTTCGGTTACGGTTCCATTGTCGTGTACCAGTTTAACTTTTAGTTCGTATGGAATACCATCAGCTTTTTCCTGCAAATCCGCAATTGGCATTACAACCCTAAAACTATCTGTACCTATCTTTTTCGATTCCCACGTAATGGCATTATAATCCTTATTTACACCAGTACCCTCATTATTTACGTTAGGGTCGTTATAATACAGAATGCTGGTTACGTTGCCCGTAGAAGTAAATTTCCCTGATACCACTATAGAAGCCAAAGTGCTGGAGTAGCTGGCGTATATTTTATTAATGCTGCTGGTTACCGAACCGTAATAGGTGCTAGCGTTATTATTGAAAACCTGATTGGCATTTAAAATAGCCGCATCTGCAGCGGTTAAAAATGTAGGGCTTTTTCCTAAAGTTCCATTGCCGCCCCACATTAAGGCCATGCCCAGAGTTGAATTTTCAGAAACTTTCTGCCTGTTGTGCGGTAAATTTAATCCGTGGCCAAGCTCATGTACCATGCCTCCGAACCAAACACTAAAGCGATCGCCAACAGTAGTGCTTAAGCCAAGATTTGCAATGTCCATTTCTTCATAATCCAACGCGTAACACCATCTGCCTGTACCATAAAACGGACCTCCGCTTGGTGTACCATTCGAACCGATAGAATACCTTGGAATAATAATCAAAGTATGATCGCTGGTTTTATCTGCGGGGTGCGCAGCGAAATAAGCGTTTATTTCGCTTGCAACTGCCCCGCTACCTCCAGAGTATGGGTAACTCGCTTTTGGCAATGTTCCTCTAATGGTTAGGATTTTTACATTTCCTGCGCCATCATCAGCAAGGCCAAATGTTTTATTGCCATAACCATTGCGGTTCATTTCTTGTTTGTACCAATCTTGTGTCCATAATAGAAGATCGCTCAATCTTTTTCTATAACCCGCAAGGGTATCGAGGTCGTTAGGCACAAAATACACAATGTTTACATTGCGGCTTTGGGTAACAATGTTGGTTGTTGCCAGTTTTTTGTTAATGGAAAAGGTTTTTTCCGCTGGTTGTAATACTTCGGCTTTTTTACAAGATAGGGCAAACAGGCAGGCACAGAATAGACCTGTTAAAAGTAGACTGTTTTTTTTCATACGATAATTTTAGGTTTAGGGTTGATAATATTTGGAATTGGTTGTTGTTGCTTTTTATATGCTGCGCTCAGCCTCTTACCTAATCTTGTCGATTTTAATAC
Source organism: Pedobacter sp. 22163 (assembly GCF_052045595.1). Classification (NCBI taxonomy): domain Bacteria; kingdom Pseudomonadati; phylum Bacteroidota; class Sphingobacteriia; order Sphingobacteriales; family Sphingobacteriaceae; genus Pedobacter; species Pedobacter sp. 22163. The sequence goes on from NZ_JBQEPM010000003.1 coordinate 426,024, forward strand.
GAAGATTATACCACCATAATTTGCCAATCTTGGCCACTGTTCCAAACCTTAAAAAGAGCGTATTGTAAATAGATTTTTACCCTATCTGGATTTAAGTTACAAACAAACTTATACAGTAGACTGAATTAAAACAGCGCAAACGTTTGTGTGGGATGAATGTAATAAGCTTGAATGATGAAGTAGAGGTGCAGTTTGGCCAGGTTCTAGGGCTATTTAATTAGTTATTTAAAATGACCTTAAAAATTTATTACGCGCAAACGTTTGATCGGCTTGTATTGAGCAAAGATGCTTGAGTAAGTTTAGGTTTACAGCTGGCAAATGTGAGGGATAGCTTTAAGAGTAAGATCAGCTATAGCCAATTACTGTAGATTAACTGCAGGTCTTATAGAACAGTTTTTAACTTAAGCTGTAGAGTGGGTGTGTATGGAGGGTATGAAAAGCGACTTGATGTGAAATCTCGGGTCGCTTTACATTTTTCTTTAACTTTGGTCATCAGTTTCTGCGTCTGGTGCATTCTTTTTAACCGATTCGATACCATTATCTCTGGCCGAAGTACTTTCGTATATTTCGCTGGAGCCAATAATCTGGCCATTTGTAGCCTTTAAACTAAAATGGTACTTGCCGTTAGTTGAGGTCTTCTTCTCAAATTTAGAATCATCCTGCGCATTCTTTTTAACAGATTCGATTCCATTTTCGCAGCTTGATTTGGCCGAATAGCCTTCACTGGTTAAAATGGTTTGACCATTGCTCGCTTTAAGATTAAACCGGAATTCACCGTTCGATCTTTTGGTAATTACAAATTTTCCCATGGGTCTGATTTTGGTTTATTTAATTTGGTTAGTATTTTACCTTATTAATAAGTAGATGGTATTCCTAAAGTTACTAAAGTCTGATTCAATTGCAATGAGCAAACAAGAGAATTAATGATAATTTAACCCAGGCTATTGGTGAATTTCATGCGGATGCCGCTCTGAAAGTTTTGGATAATTTTAAAAATTTCGATCAAGGTTACTTTTTCAATTTTGGTTAAACTATCAATTTCGATAAAGTTATTGGGTGCCGCCTGATCATTGATAATCAGATTAGCCTGATGTTTCAATCTCAAGCCCATCAAGTAATAATAAGACTGTGAAAGTTCGTTAAACTGCTCTTCGCTAAAAACACCAAGTTCTCTTAAGGCCTTTAAACGTTCACCTGTATTCTCTTTTTGGAAAATCCTGTTCTGTAAGGCATAAACTCTTGCCAGATCTACAATAGGGGTCATGGCTGTTTTAATATCGAATACCTCTTTTTTATGGATTTTTTGTGTTCTTATATTTCTAAAGTAGGTGAGCGGTGGCTCATAGAGTAAGGCATTTTTGGCCAGGTATACGTAGAATTTTTCGATAGGCTTTTGCAGTTCTTCATCAACAAAAGCCCGTAAACTTTCCATAATGGCTAAATCGCCATAAATGGCTCTGCAATCAAAAAATGCAGCAAATTTTACGGCAGCCTCGGGTAAAGCTTCTTCTATCCAGTTTTTATAATTGTATTTCCAGTGTGATAGCGAATGCGTCCAGTTTGGATTAGTGGCCATATAATCCCCATCGCAGTATACAAAGCCAACATAATTTAATTTATCCGAAACCTGAGTGGCTATGTCTAGAAAATAAGAACGTACAGCAGCTCTTTTATCTTCTCCGGTATCTTCGTAAATAATGGCATTATCCTGATCGGTTTTTAAGCTAAGCTCTTTTCTGCCTTCGCTACCTAAAACCATAAATACGAATTTTGCAGGTGGCGGACCAAGTTTAGCAATCACCTCTTCAATAATTTTAAAGGAAATGGTATCGGCAATAGTAGTTACCACCTCATTTACAATTTTCGAATGCACGCCTCTAGCCAGTAGCTGAGACACAATGCCAGGCACTTTTTGCCATTTTAATTTTAAATCGCTGGTATTTACAGCTGATTTTACTGATTGGATAAAAACTAATGGAGATTCGGCCTGCTCGCTTAAAAGGCGGTTCCTGCTTAAAAAGCCAACGTAATTGCCATTGTCGTTTACCAATAAATAGCGCGACTTTTTACTGAACATCATCAATATCGCCTCATATACATAAGCATCAGGAGTTATGGTAATAATATTGGTATCCATAACTTCGTCAATCGGCAAATTTGAATTCAGTTGTTTGGCAATTACATTATCCCTTAAAGTAATATCGGTTACGAAACCCAGATAAACATCCTGATCATTTTTAATAAAGAGGCAACTGGTTTTCTGTTCTGACATTTTAATTGCAGCTTCAAAAATAGGTGTGCCCGGGCTGCAACTTACTATCTTTTTGAAAGTAATGTCTCCAATACGAGCGGTATAAATTTGATCAGCTAGTTTATCTTCCATTAAAAAATCCCTGTAAAATTCTCTTAAACGAAAAATCTTTTGTCTTTTTCTTTTCCAGGTTAAAAGTATGTTCCTGATGGTAGGCTGAAGTTAAGCTAATTTTACCTGTTTTTAAAAGATGAAAGAAAATCTTTGCCGTGTTTAGTGTATCAGATAAAGCATTGTGCGTATTTTCGGGTGCTTCATTAAATAAAATGGTATAAAATTTATCCAGCTTTAAATGACTGATTACTGTATTGGTGATATAAGGTGCGCTTGCCTTCATCGTACAGAAAAAAGCCAGGTTTTTAAAAATGTTTTCCTTTCCGATGCGGTATAATTCTACATTCACCATATGATAATCAAGCTCAATAAAATGCCCGATGACCAAAGGCTGGTATTTTCCGATGTCTTCAGAAAACTGTAGCATAACCTTTTCTTTGCTCTCTCCATGTGTATGCAGATATTCAGGGGTAATTTTGTGGATTTTTAATGCAGCCTTATCAATAGTGAAATCGGTATTTTTGATATAATGATTTTCCCGCTTAATTTCCTGATACGATTGATCATAAATAATCCAGGCAATTTGGACAATATGAGGCCAGTTCCTTTCTTTAGAATAGGGCGCCGTCCAATTTTTAGGCAGACCTGAAGTTTCGGTATCAACAACGAGGAAGTATTCTTGCAATTTTAAAGTGGTTAGATGAACTATTTCAAAGGTAATTATTTAACAATATAAACTGTAATTATTCATATATCCTTTAATAAAGACGATTGTTAAATAAAACGTTTTTTATTTGTTAAAGTGAAAGATTAACACTTATTTGGTATTAAAATTTAATTAAAATATGCGCTCTCTTTTATTTAGCTCCTTAGCCTGTATATTGTGCCTTAGTTCTGCTTTTGCCCAGGAAAAGCTCGGAGAAAACATGCATTTCAAAAAACTTGATAATGGTTTAGAAGTGCTGGTGGTTGTAGACCGGACCGTGCCGCTGGTTACCATTGAAATGGCCTGCAGAAACGGTTCTTTTACCGAAACCGACGAATTTAACGGCTTAAGTCATCTTTACGAGCATTTATTCTTTAAGGCTAACAAAGATTATCCCGATTTCGAACGTTTAAATTCGAGAATGAACGATCTGGATATCAATTCGAATGCCACTACGCGAGAAGAAGTGGTTAATTATTTTTTTACGCTTCCTGCCGCTAATTTAAAACCCGGATTAACTTTAATGAATTCTTCTATCCGTTATCCAAAATTCATAAAAGAAGATATGGCTTTGGAAAATGAAGTTGTAAATGCCGAGTTTACAAGGCACGAATCTAGTCCGGTATTTGCTTTGATAGAGGCCAACTCACGACATATGTGGGGCGCAAATTATTCCCGTAAAAATGTAATCGGTAGCCATGAGGTAATTTTATCAGCTACTCCATCAAAAATGGATTCCATTAAAAATAAATATTACTGGCCAAATAATTCAGTTCTGGTAATTGCCGGTGATGTTAAAGTTGATGACGCTTTTAGTTATGTAAATTCTGTCTTTGGAAGCTGGAAACGATCGCCGGTTGATCCTTTTGTGAAATGGCCAATCCCTGAATTTAAACCGCTTCAAAAAAACGATTATTATTTTGTTGAATCGAATAAAAGCCCTGTTCCATTTATGCTGTTTAGTTGGCATGGTCCAGATACCAGAAATGATATTCCGGCCACATATGCAGCTGATGTTTTTTCTTTCATCGTGAATCAAAACGGTTCTAAAATGAAACAGGCGCTTATTAATTCAGGATTAGCCCAACAGGCAGATGTGAATTATTATACGCAAAAATATACCGGCCCTATTAGTTTAATGGTGAGTCCTAATCCGACAAAAATAAATGAATGTTACCAGGAGGTACTAAAGCAAATTTCGCTATGGGCCAATGAAGATTATTTATCTGATCTTCAGATTGAAAGAGCCAAAAGATTATTATCTATAGAACAGGTGGAAAGGAGAGAGGTTACTTCTGATTATGCACATTTACTTTCGTTTTGGTGGGCTTCGGCATCAATTGATTATTATACGCACTATGAAGAAAATGTAAATAAAGTAACAAGAAAGGATTTACTCGATTATGTACGTAAGTATATTAAAGATAAACCTTATTGCGCTGGCCTGATGATGGATAAAGCAGGTATGAATGAAGTGAAGCCAGAAACATTTTTTAAATCTTCCAAATAACCTAACGCTCGATGAAAAGATTCATATTTTTTATAAACTTTATCTTAGTTTTTCACATTGCCAACGCGCAAACCAAAGCCATTTCATTTGATGTGAATGGTTTAAAGGTGATTTTAAAGTCTACCCAGAAGGAAACGGTTAGTATGAGCATGTTTTTTAAAGGCGGCGTAATGAATTATAATGCCGAAAGAGCAGGGATTGAAAACCTGGCTTTGGCATCTGCGGCTACCTGTGGTACTAAAAATTACAGCGTTGTCGATTATCAGGAGCTGGCTGATGAATACGGAATTGATATTGCTGGTTCATCTACAACTGATTATGGTACCATTAGCATGGATTGTATTTCTAAATATCTTGACCAAGGCTGGAAACTTTTTTCGGATGCCGTAATTAATCCGGCTTTTGATAAAACAGAGTTTCAAACCACTAAAGAACGGATGATTACGGGTATTTATCATAGTCAGTCTGATCCTGAAACAAGGATTGAGCAATTGAGTATGGAAAGCATGTTTAAAGATTCACCTTACAGCATCAATCCATTGGGTACAAGCAAAACCGTAGGTGGTTTTACTGCCGAAATGGTGAGTAATTATTATCATAATGAATTGTTGAACAAGAATAAAATGTTCTTGGTCGTAGCCGGAAACATTACAAAGGAAGAACTTGAAAAGAAAATTCAAGCTTCTTTCAGCGACCTTAAAGGAAAAGCTTACACGCCACCAGTTTACGATCGTAAAACTTTAACAGGTGAGCATCTGGTAATCGAACAAAGAGATATTGCCACGAATTACATGAGTTGTATTATGAATGCCCCAACCATGACGAATGCCGATTATTATGCTTTTGTGCTAACCATTAACGCATTAAGTGGTAGTATGAATTATGAGCTGAGAACTAAACTGGGTTTATCATACGCGCCAGGTGCAACCGTTAAGGTACAACAGATTCCATATACTTCTATGTTTGTAAGTACTACTCAACCTAAAAAAGCTTTTAAAGCGATGATTACGGTATACAACAACATTAAAGAAGGAAAGTATGGTGAACGTTATCTTGAGGCATTAAAGAAAGAACATCGCGATAGATACTACAGGCATCAGGAAAGCGCAAGTTCGATTGTGGAAGATTTAGGTGAAGCTGAAGTACTTGGCGATTATAGTATTACCGAGAATATGGTAGCCAATTTTAACAAGGTAAGCTTGCAGAATATGAAAGATTCTTTCGGGAAATATTTGAAAGGTGCCATTTGGATATACTTAGGTGATGAACAGGTAGGTAGGGCAGCTTTTCAGTAACAGTGTTCGCCATTGCGAGGAGGAACGACGAAGCAATCTTATAAGATAGATTTAAAAGATTGCTTCGCCGGCTGAAAAAGCCTTCTGATAGTGGCGATAAAGCTGGTTCGTTCTATTGTTAGTGAGGTCAGATGTTACCATCTGACCTAATAAGGTTTGAATTTGAAATTCTTCAATTGCCATTTTTGTTCATTGAATTTAGATTTGCTCATAGTCAGATGGTAACATCTGACTACACAACTATAATCATGAAAAAGCGTTGTCAACTTTCTAGCGAAAAAGCTACTAAAAGTTGACAACACAAAATGCCATTACTTACTAATCAACAAAAAGGCCACAGCAGCTAATACCGAGCCGATTATGGGGCCAACAATAGGTACCCAGGCATAACCCCAGTCGCTACTTCCTTTCCCTTTCATTGGGATTAAAAAGTGAATAATCCTGGGGCCCAAATCTCTTGCCGGGTTAATAGCGTACCCGGTGGTTCCGCCTAAAGCCAAACCAATTACCCACACCAAAAACGCTACCGGGATGGCGCCCATTGAGCCTAATCCAATAGGAGTAACCGTTTCTTTAGTACCCATACTGGCATCAGTAAAATAAAAGATCACAAAGATTAAAACGAAAGTGCCAATAATTTCTGATATCAAATTTGACGACATATTTCTGATGGCTGGAGCGGTTGCAAAAGGAGCAGCTTTTAAACCCTGGTCATCTGTGGCATCGAAATGATCTTTGTAAATAAGCCAAACCAGGAAAGATCCTGTCATGGCGCCAGCCAGTTGTGCGATAACATAAAATGGCACCAACGCCCAGCTGAAGCCTTTTCCGATGGCAAGTCCGAGGGTTACAATTGGATTTAAATGCGCTCCACTGTACGGCCCGGCTACAACAACCCCTACAAATACGGCAAGTGCCCAAGCAGTTGTAATTACAATCCAACCACTATTGTTGCCTTTGGTACCTTTAAGTACTACGTTAGCTACTACACCATTTCCTAAAAGAATCATTAGTGCAGTACCAATAAATTCTGCGAGATATACATTCATATAATTAAATTCTTATCCGATTAAATTTGTCCAATTAGTCTTCTGCATTTACCCTGGCTGCTTTTATTGCTCTATTCCAGCCCTTTATTCTTTCCGCATTATCAATTCCTTTCTCAGCAACAAAAGTTTTGTTGATTTTCCATTGCGAGCGGATCTGATCTATACTTTTCCAGAAACCTGTGGCTAATCCGGCCAGGTATGCAGCACCAATAGCAGTAACTTCGGTTACATCGGGTCTGATTACTTTACAGTTTAACAAATCGGCCTGAAACTGCATCAATAAATCGTTAGCTGTAGCACCACCATCTACTCTTAATTCGGCAATATTTACGCCCGCATCTGCTTCCATAGCTTTTAAAACATCCATGGTTTGATAGGCAATACTTTCTAAGGCTGCCCTTGCAATATGCGATTTGTTTGTACCGCGGGTTAATCCTGTTATGGTACCACGGGCATGTTGGTCCCAATGCGGTGCACCTAAGCCTGCAAAAGCAGGAACAACATAAACCCCATCGGTATCTTTTACTTTTTTAGCCAAGGTTTCTACATCTGCTGATTTAGAAATGAGCCCCATTTCATCTCGAAGCCATTGTACAACCGCACCACCAATAAAAATACTGCCTTCTAAAGCGTAATTTACCTCACCATTAATCTGCCAGGCAATAGTAGTTAATAGATTATTGGCTGATATTTTTGGCTTCGACCCGATATTCATCAGCATAAAACAGCCAGTACCATAGGTGTTTTTTACCATCCCGATTTCGGTGCACATCTGCCCGAATAAAGCAGATTGCTGATCGCCGGCTATACCTGCAATAGGAATTTTTGCTGCCAGTATGCGTCCTGCGGTTTCTCCATAAACTTCGCTTGATGATTTTACTTCAGGGAGCATGGCTTTCGGTATCGAAAAGAGCTCAAGCAATTCGTCGTCCCAGCTTAGGGTGTGGATGTTGTAAAGCATCGTTCGTGATGCATTACTGACATCGGTTACATGTTTTTCGCCTGCTGTTAATTTCCATATTAACCAGGTATCGATGGTTCCGAAGGCAAGTTTTCCGGCTTCCGCTTTTTCCCTTGCCCCGGCAACATTTTCTAAGATCCACCTGGCTTTAGTAGCCGAGAAATAGGAGTCTATAATCAGTCCTGTTTTTTCTTGTATTTTACTGGCCAGTCCTTGTGCTTTAATTTCATCGCAATAGGCAGAAGTACGCCTGTCTTGCCAAACAATGGCATTGTAAATCGGTTGTCCGGTTTCTTTATCCCAAACCACAGTGGTTTCCCGCTGATTGGTAATGCCAATAGAATCGATATCGCCTACGGTTAAGCCTGCTTTAACAATCACTTCTGTTACAACAGCCAATTGTGTCGACCAGATTTCCATTGGATCGTGCTCTACCCAGCCGGCTTTGGGATAAATCTGTGTGAATTCTCGTTGTGCAATGGCAACAATTTCGCCATTGTGATTAAAAATAATTGCTCTCGAACTTGTGGTTCCCTGATCGATAGACAAGATGTATTTACTCATAATTAGGAATTTGGTTATTGGCTAAAGCCGATTCGATTATTTTAGGTGTTGAATGATAAATATAACCATCGGCTAATTTATTAAAAGTTTCGATTTGGTTAATTTCCCAGTTTTTATCAGCAGATAATTCTTTGGCCAAGAGCGAAGCTACTCTAGGTGCCATATCTTTGGCAGCCTGTGCATTAATAAACAGTATCCTTAATCTTCTGCTTAAAATATCTTCTACGGTTTCGGCCATTTCGTTTCGTGCAGACCAAATTACTTCAGCTTCTATATAAGGAAATGCAGGATGTAATTTATTGCCAAGACTTGGATCTTGTGCCATTAAAGCTTCAATTTTACTGCGATCCGATCCATAGATAGCCAAATGACTATCTGTAGCAGTGGTTAAACTACCATGTATACTTAAATTTTGGGTTACACATGCTTTCGATTCCAAACCAGCATGAGTAATGGCTAAATCAACGGTTTCTTCTGCCATTCGGCGATAGGTGGTCCATTTACCACCTGTAATGGTAATCAATCCTTTTGCAGAAACAATAAGTTTATGGTCTCTGCTAATTTCTTTTGTACTATTTCCATCTCCATTGGTAGGAGCGGCCAATGGGCGTAAACCTGAGAATACGCTTAAGATATCTTTTTCCATGGGTTTGCGGTTAAAATAACCCGCTGCTGTACTCATAATAAAATCTACCTCTTCTTTTAATGCCCTGGGTTCTAAGCTATGTTCGTTTAACGGAGTGTCTGTTGTGCCCACCAGTAAATGTTCATGCCATGGAACGGCAAACAAAACACGTCCATCAGAGGTTTTCGGGATCATTAAAGCCGATTCGCTGTTTAAAAAGCTTTTGTCAAGCACTACATGTACCCCCTGGCTGGGGCGTACCATTTTTTTTGAATCCGGGTTATTCATTTGAAGGATGTCATCCACAAACACGCCAGTTGCATTAATTACTATTTTGCCAATATATTTAGCTGTTATCCCGGTTATGGTGTCTTCTGTTTCAATGCCCGTAACTACGTCGCCGCTTTTTAACAAGCCGGTTACCTTTGTATAGTTCAATAATGAAGCACCGTTTTCAATAGCAGTTTGTGCAATGTTTATCGCTAAACGGGCGTCATCAAACTTTCCATCGTAATACCTGATACTTCCTTTTAACCCCTTTTCTTTAATGCCGGGAATCATGGTTAAGGTTTCTTTTTTAGAGAAAAACTTAGATTTGCCGAAGCTATATTTGCCTGCCAACCAATCGTAAAGCGTAAGTCCGGTTAAATATTTTATAACAGAGAACCAATCGTAACAGGGAATCAGAAATTCTTCTTTATTTACCAGGTGCTTTGCGTTTTGTTGTAATAAACCACGTTCTTTTAAGGCATGTTTAACTAAACCGATATCGCCCTGTGCCAGGTAGCGAACGCCACCATGTACCAGTTTAGTACTCCGGCTAGAAGTTCCTTTAGCAAAATCTGATTGTTCAACCAATAAAGTTTTAAAGCCCCGGCTCGCAGCATCCAATGCAGTACCTAAACCTGTGGCACCTCCACCAATAATAATGAAGTCCCAATTTATGTTTTCTGTTAGGTGGTGCGGGTGTAATCTTTCCATTTAGATTTATAAAAATAATAAAACGAAACAATACGCAATTATAAGAAATCATAATCGAAATAATATAATATGTGTGTTAAAAATTTATTAAATATTTGTGCAAAATATTTTAAAGAATGTTTTTATTGCTAATTTGCAGCACGCTAATTAAATATACTATGATGAATTTGGCTGAGAGGCACCAGTTTATATTAAGTCGCCTGCAACGTGATCAATACATAAATGTAGTCGATTTATGTAAGGAGTTGAAAGTTTCGTCTGTAACAATAAGAAAGGACTTAAAACTACTTGAAGATAAGAGCCTGTTGTTTAGGACTCATGGTGGGGCTACAGTAAATAATCCATACACGGTAGACCGCCCGGTTAATGAGAAAGAGAAAATACAATCTACAGAAAAGAACAAAATAGGTATTGCTGCTGCAGCATTGCTAAATGACAATGATTCTATCGTTATTGCATCGGGAACTACAGTGCTTTATTTTGCCAAGAATATTGCGCCAGCAACAAACTTAACCGTTGTAACTTCTGCATTAAATGTAGCGCTCGAATTAATGCGCGAACCTAGTATTGAAGTAATACAATTAGGTGGATTGCTTAGGAAAAGTTCTTCATCGGTAATGGGTGCTTATGCAGAACAGGTTTTGCAGGATTTTTATTTTAATAAACTATTTTTAGGTGTTGATGGGATTGATCTTGATTTTGGATTAACCACTACTAACGCCATGGAAGCACATTTAAACCGCAAAATGATCGGTGCATCACAAAAAACGATTGTACTTGCAGATTCTACTAAATTTGGGAAAAGAGGCTTCGGTAAGATATGTGGATTAGAAGAAATTGATCATATTATTACCGATAAAGGAATTTCTGAACAAATTGTTAAACATTTAGAGAGTTTGGGTGTTACTGTTACTATCGTATAGCGCATTCCACGCGAACGGTATAATCCAAACATTATAATTTGAACATGGAAAGAAAACGAATACACATTTTAGAGGATGATCAGGAGATCAGAAACGTTATTGAAATTCTATTAAAAGATGAGGGTTTCGAATTACAGCTTTCATCATCATTTGCTGAGTTAAAGAAAAATATCCAGGATGCGATGCCTGATCTTTTTTTACTTGATGTAATGTTACCAGATGGAAACGGAGCAGAAATTTGTGAAGATTTAAAGACTGATATTTTTACTAAACACATCCCAATTATCGTAATGTCTGCACAGAATAATAGCGAACAGAAAGCTATTGATGCATTTGCTGATGATTATATCAGTAAACCTTTTGATATTTATGATGTTTTGGAGCGTATTAATGCACAGCTGAAGCGAAGCGCTGAAAATAAAACGAAAGTTTAATTAAAAATTAAGCGTAATAAAAAAGGGAAACATTAACGTTTCCCTTTTTTTATGGATAGGTTTTATTAGCTCTGTTTTACATCTTGTGCTTTGTTGAACATCACAAAACGTTTAGAATCGCCAACGCGTTGAGCTACTGTTGCATTTGAAACAATGGCGTAATCTTCAGTATTCTTGTTTATAAAAACGCCTGCGCCAATAATATTATGAGTACCAATGGTTATATCTTCTTTTACCGCAGAATTGATTCCTAAAAAAGAGTTGCGACCAATAGTTACATTTCCCGCCAGGATATTGCCCGATAATAAAACATTGTTTTCTATCGTAGAGTGATGACCTATCCGCGCGCCGATAAGCATGCAATTATTGCCAATGCTTACAAAAGGCTGTATGTCGCAGCACTGGTCAATAAAAGTATTGTGTCCAAATACCAAATCAGGCCACACGTTGGCTTTCGATGAAATATAATTTGCAAAACTATAACCAGATTCGCTTACCCTTTGGTACACACTTTCCCTGGCACTGTTTCTACCAATGGCAATATGCATTTTATGGCTTTCTGGAGGAAAATCTTTAATCACCTGGGTGAGACTTAAAATGGGTAATCCTAATAGCATACTTCCTGCAGGAGGTACATACGTATCATCAACACAAAAGGCAACAACATTATAGTCGCTGTCATTCATAAAGGAGTAACAGATAAACTCGGCCATTTTTCCAGTTCCATAAATAATAACTTTCATATTTAATTCTTGTTTTTAGGTTTCTAACGAATTTATGCATAAAACAGGCTTCTAAACCTTTTTAAAGCATACTGTACATATTTTGCTAATTCCTGTTTACAGCTTCACAGTTGCGCATTTTTTTACTTTTTGCGCTGTTTTAAAGAGATATTGCATTTATATGTTAATCGTTTTATCTGATTTGATCGCCAAGAACATACCATTATTAAGGAAAGCCCGATCGTGTTAAGCAGAATGTATTTTTAGATAATTAGAAATGTGTTGTAAAACAGCTTGCACAGAATATGCGAAGTATGGCTTGATCATGGGTTGGCTAGGAAAAAATAATCAGCTGAGCAGTGAATCCAACCTCGGTAATCGGCTGCTTTTCTTTAAAATTTTATAAAAATCATTTTATACCCCTGATAAATTGTAGTATTAAATAGCTTTTTTAAATGTTAAAACATTTTCTGATGTTTTTTGAGTTTTACTGATTAAGATTTTACCAAAAAACAGGCTTTTATGAGTAAAAATACTAGCAAAATATTATACAAGTTACGCGTTGTAAAATTCACAAATGATGTGCAATTTATGAGCACTGTATTTAAAATACTGTGCATGCTGGTCATATTTTATACAATTTAAATACAACCCCAACCTGCCTATAAAACATTGACACTTAATTGCATAGCTTAGTTCTCAATAAATCAAAACAAAAAAACTAAACATTACTTAAGCTATGAAGAAAGTAATATTATTTATCGCAATATATACAAGCATTATCACCGGATGCGCTCCCAGAAGAGATCTTGTATACTTTAGTAACCTGGCTAAACAAACCAGCGAAATCAAGCTTCAAGGTCAGGAAGTTAAAATTCAGCAAAACGATCTTTTAAGCGTAAGCATAAATAGCTTAAATCAAGAGTCGAATGTTCTATTTGCTGTTAATACCAAAAATGCAGGCGCTGAAAACAATTATAAAGTAGAAGGTTACCGGGTAAGTAAAGACGGAATGATTAATCTGCCGGTTGTAGGCAACGTTCGCCTGGAAGGTTTAACCATTGAGCAGGCACAAGCTACCATATCGAAAGAATTGGATAAATATGTTAAAAAACCGGTAGTTGACGTTCAGTTGGTCAATTTTAAGGTAACAGTAATTGGCGAAGTAAACCGACCATCAACTTTTACAGTACAGGGAGATAATATTAACCTTTTAGAAGCATTAGGAATGGCGGGTGATATGACCGTTTATGGCAAAAGGGAAAATATTTTAGTGATCAGACAACAGGATGGTCAAAGAGTGATGAAAAGACTTAACCTGAACAATCAGGATGTGATGGATTCTCCATTCTTTTATCTAAAACAAAACGATGTAGTGTATGTAGAACCTGATAAATCGAAAGCGATTGAATACAGTCCCAATACACGCATTATGCCAGTGGTAATTGCTTCTATCTCAGCAGTTGCAGTATTAATCACAGCTGTTCTCCGCCGATAAACGTCTCTTAAAACATTAAATCATGCTTAAACAAAGTACAAATGGTGGCGCAAAAGATTTTGCAGAAACTATGACAAGATTCGCCAGGAACTGGCACTATTTCTTAATCAGTATCATTATTTCTATGGCCGCCGTATATGCTTTTCTATACGTTACCCCACCAAAATATAAAGTGAGCAGCACACTTTTAATCTCTGATGATAAAAATGGTGCTGCAATGTCTAATAGTACCGCTTTCAGTGATCTTAATATGTTTCAAACGGTTAAAACGGTTGATAATGAAATTGAGATATTGCGTTCGAGAGATCTGATTTTTAAAGTATTGAAAAAACTAAACCTAGAAACGGCTTACTTTAAAAAAGAGGGGATTAGAGAAAAAGAGCTTTATGGCAAAACATCGCCGCTCGTAGTTACCGCTATCAGTTTAAAAAATGGTGCTTACGGAAGAAAAATTAACGTTTCTTATCTGGATGAAATCTCTTACATCATTCAGGATAGCCTAAAAACAAATATTGTAAAGTATGGCGATACCATTAATACTAAAAGCTATGCAATTAAAATAGATAAGGGACCAGCATATAAAACCGAATTTGGTAAAATTAGACTTCAGTTTAAAAACCTGTATAAAATGACCGAGGCTTATAACCTGGTTTCATTAAAAATAGTTCCGGTTGTTAAAGATGCCAATACCATTACCATTAGCTTGAACGATGTGGTTCCGCAACGGGGAATCGATATTCTTAACGATCTGATCGAAACTTATAACATCAACAACGTTAATAATAAAAATACTATTGCCCGTAATACCATTAAATTTATAGATAACCGCCTAAAATACCTGGTTGCAGATCTTACAGGTACTGAAGAGGATGTAGAAAACTACAAACAACAAAACCGTGTTACCGATGTTAATATGGATGCACAGATGAATGCCGCACGCTCAGGAGAATACAATCAGTTACTGGAAACATCGTCGGTGCAACTGAGGTTATTGCGGTCTATTGAAAATTATTTCAGAGGCAAACAAAGTCAATATAACCTGGCTCCAAGTGCAATGGGCTTAAAAGACCCGATTTTGAATTCATTGATTTCAAAATTTAACGATCTTCAATTGGAAAGAAATAGGATGTTACGTACCGCTAATGCAGAAAATCCTTTGGTACTAAACCTCAATGAACAGATCGCAACCTTAAAAACCAATATCTTAGAAAACTTATCTAGTATTAAACAGGGTTTCGTTATTGAAAGAAACAACCTGAGCGCCAACTACTCTCAATTCGATAATAAAATTAAATCAGTGCCTACTATAGAACGCGGTTTATTAGAAAGAAGCCGTGAACAAAGCGTAAAATCGGGTTTATATAAATATTTGCTGCAAAAAAGAGAGGAAACTGCTTTATCGCTTTCTGCAACCGTTCCTACTTCGCAGGTGGTAGATAAACCGGCTTACAACACTATTCCTAATAGTCCTAAACAACCACTTTTATATCTATGTGGGTTCATTTTTGGTTTTTTTGTTCCAGCTGGAGTAATTTACGCCAAAGGATTTTTCAACAACAAGGTACAGGATGCCAGTACTATTGAGTTAACCGGTGCCAAAATGCTTGGCGAACTTTCTCATAACCTGGATAAAAGCACTATCGTTTTTCAAAAAGACAACCGTTCTACTATATCTGAGTTGTTTAGGTACATCAGAATGAATTTAGGACTGATGTCTAACAGTATCGAGAATAAGGTAATGTTGGTTACCTCGAGTATGAAAGGAGAGGGTAAAACATTCTTTAGCGTAAACCTGGCTACTACATTAGGTATGCTTGATAAAAAAGTTGTTGTACTGGAGTTCGATCTGAGAAAACCTGACCTCTTGAATAAAGTTGGTTTAAAGCAAACTAATGGGTTAACCGATTATTTAATCGGTGAGTCTGGGTTAGATGATATTATTAAACCTACCAGTGTCTCAGATAATATCTGGGTTATTGGATGTGGTCAATCGCCTCAAAATCCTGCAGAAGTAATGATGAGCCCTAAAATGGATCTATTGTTTGATGAACTGAAAGAGAGGTTCGATTACATCATTATCGATACTTCGCCGGTTGGCCAGGTGGCTGATGCCTTTAGCTTAGCAGAATATGCCGATGTAAGCATTTACCTGGTGCGGTATAATTACACCAATAAATACCAGCTCGCCATATTGAAAGATATTTGCGAAAACAATAAGCTTAAAAATCCGATGGTTGTTTTTAACGATGCCAAAAGGGAGAAAAGCCAGAAATATAGCTACGGTGGCTACGGTTATGCCATGGCAAACTAAAGCTAACTTGTTTTAAAAGAGAATACCTTACCCCTTACCAAATAAACGTCCCCAAACGATTTAATTGTTTACAAACAATAAGGCCGAGATGCTTAAACTGCGCATCGATTAAGGCATTAGCAGCTTGCAAACAACTCTTAATTAGATTGCCCATTTGCCCAAAAAGCAAAATAAGATTTAAAAATAAAATTGTCATGTAAGTGATATAGCGAAGCTGTATCCGGCCCACAGAATAAAGCCTTTTAGCTAAAAAACAGATACCTGTCATGTAAGTGATATAGCGAAGCTGTATCAAATTACCTAAAAAATAAAACTATAACCTCATCAAAAAAATGGAATCTAGAATTAACATCAAGCCCTCGTTCGCAAAAAAATGGTTTGTGATCTATACCCGCCCGCGTTGGGAGAAAAAAGTTGACCGTTTGCTGCAAGAGCAAGGTTTCGAATCTTTTTGCCCTGTACGTCATGTAGAAAATCAATGGGCCGATAGAAAGAAAATAGTTAGTCTTCCACTTTTTACCGGATATGTATTTGTGAAAATTGATGAGCGTGAAGGTTACAAAATCAGATACACCCTCGGCGTTTTAAACTTTATTAATTACATGGGTAAGCCTGCAGTGGTTCGGGATAGTGAGATTGAAAAGTTGAAACACATTATAGATACCTACAATGATGTAGATGTAGTGAGTTTAACCGGTGTTTCGAAAGGAGACCGTGTTCGGATCAGTAATGGTCTCTTCCATAACCAGGAAGGAGAGGTGATCCAGATCCAAGGCAAGCATGTTTTAATGTCGTTCGATCATTTAGATTGTGCCTTAGTTACCAGAGTGCCAATAAGCAATTTAACATTAACCGTAAATACGCAACAACATTATGTATAACGATGAAGATAATCTAAAGATGACGGTAATTGGCCTTGGCTATGTTGGCTTGCCGTTGGCAGTAGAATTTGCAAAAAAATACAAGGTATTTGGCTTTGATATTAACCAGAGCAGGATAGCAGAATTAAAAGCCGGTTACGATAATACACTAGAAGTTAATGAATCTGAATTGAATGAGGTTTTAACCTTCGAATGCACAACTTTAAAAGGCTTGTACTGTACCAATGAAATCGAAAAATTACGCAGCTCGTCGGTTTACATTGTTACAGTACCAACGCCTGTTGATAAAAACAACAGGCCAGATTTAACACCTTTAATTAAAGCGAGTGCAGTTGTGGCCAAGGTTTTAAAGAAAGGAGATATAGTGGTTTACGAATCAACTGTATATCCTGGTGTAACTGAAGACGAATGTGTACCCGTTTTAGAAAAAGGATCTGGTTTGGTTTTCAATAAAGATTTTTTTGCCGGTTATTCTCCGGAGCGTATTAATCCTGGAGATAAACAACATACCGTTGCCAATATCTTAAAAATCACATCTGGTTCTACTCCCGAAGCTGCAGAAAAAATAGATGCGCTGTATCGTTCGGTAATTACTGCCGGAACTTATAAAGCTTCGTCTATTAAAGTAGCAGAAGCAGCAAAAGTGATTGAAAACGCCCAGCGCGATATCAATATTGCTTTTGTAAATGAACTGGCCATGATCTTTAACCAGATCGGTATCGATACTTCTGAGGTTTTAGCAGCAGCCGGAACCAAATGGAATTTCCTGAATTTTAAACCGGGCTTAGTTGGTGGGCATTGTATTGGTGTAGATCCTTATTATTTGGCTCAAAAAGCACAGGAAGCTGGCTATCACCCTGAAATTATTTTGGCCGGACGACGTGTAAACGACGGAATGGGTAAATATGTGGCTGATCAGATTATCAAAAAAATGATCGCTAAAAACATCCATATTGTAGGAGCAGAAGTGCTGGTGTTGGGTTTTACCTTTAAAGAAAACTGTCCAGATGTACGCAATACTAAAGTAATTGATATCGTAAGACGGTTGGAAGAATACAAAGTTAAAGTAACCATTCACGATCCCTGGGCAAATGCCGATCAGGCCAAGCATAACTATGGCATTATCTGCGAAAATGGTTCATCAAAAACCAGAAAGTACGATGGGATTGTACTGGCAGTAGCGCACGAGGCTTTTAATAATTTAAATATCACAGCCTTGCGTAAACCAGAATGCGTGGTGTACGATATAAAAGCCGTATTGCCACAATCAATAGAAACGGTTCGACTGTAAGATCATGAGTTTAACATATAAAGCGCGATCGGGCATTATATGGTCGATTGGGCAGCAGTTAAGTGTTAAATTCATAAACCTGTTCGTTACCGTCATATTGGCCCGCTTATTAAGTCCTGCAGAATTCGGCTTAATCGCAATGCTCTCTATTTTTATAGCTGTTGGTAATTCGTTAATGGATAGTGGCTTAACATCGTCACTCATCCGGACAAGAACTGCGGGGCAAAAGGATTTTTCTACCATATTTTTTTTTAACCTGCTCGGAAGCATCATTGTATATGGTGTTTTGTTCTTTGCAGCACCGCTCATTGCTGATTTTTACAGGCAGCCCCAGCTTACCAATATTGTTAGGGTTTATGGATTAACCTTCTTAATCAATGCCTTTTTTAGTATTCAGAGTACTTTATTAACTAAGGAAATGAAATTTAAACTGCAAACGGTAATTCAAATACCTGCAGTAATACTCGGCGGTTGTTTAGGTATTTACCTGGCAAAAAACGGTTATGGAACCTGGAGTCTGGTTTGGATGAGTTTGCTGAGTGCGAGTGTTTCTACCATCTTACATTGGTTTTACTCAGATTGGCGGCCACGATTGATTTTTAATAAAAAAAGCTTTAGAAAGCACTTTCATTTTGGCTACAAGATGACGCTTTCTGGCCTGTTGGATACGATTTATCAAAATTTATATACCATTATTATAGGTCGCTTTTACGCGGCAGCCCAATTGGGCTTTTACGCCAGGGCAGATAGTTTAAGCCAGTTGCCCATTGGGATTATTTCTACGGCAATTGGTAAAGTAACCTATCCTATGTTTTCGAACATCAGCAATGATGATATAAAGCTTAAATTGGTTTACCGCAGGTTAATGCAGCAGGTGTTATTCTGGAATGCACCCATCCTGATTTTTTTAGCACTTATTGCACAACCTTTAATCTCCTTGCTTTTAACCGATAAATGGCTTCCTTCTGTACCTTATTTTCAGATTTTATGTATTGCGGGTATTCTATATCCGGTACACGCATATAACCTGAATATTTTAAAAGTTAAAGGTCACAGCGGGCAGTTCTTGAAATTAGAAATTATTAAAAAAGTGCTAAGTGTAATAGGAATTATCTGTGTTATTCCATTTGGCATTATGGGGCTTCTATATTTTCAGCTCTTCTTTACTGTTTTTGCCTATTATATCAATTCGACATATAGTGGGAAATTAATCAATTACCCAATTAAAGAACAGCTTCATGATATAGTGCCTATTTTAATGCTGTCTAGTTTGTTAGGTGTAGCTTGTTATTACCTCGATACCTGGTGTTTAACACATTATCACATCAACAATATTTTGCGCATAGCTGGCATTAGCATCATCTATGGCAGTTTTTACCTCGGCATAAGTAGCAGCATCAAACTCGCTGCACTCCTTGATTTTAAACAATTAATCCTCAAACAATGATACCTGTAACCAAACCCTTTTTGCCTAAACAGGCAGATTTTAAAAGCTATGTAAGTAGCATTTGGGCCAGACAGTGGCTCACTAATAATGGTCCTTTGGTAAATGAATTGGAGTTGAAGTTGCAACAATACTTAGAACTACCTCATTTATTATACGTAACCAATGGTACTATCGCATTACAACTGGCCATACAGGCATTAGAAGTAAAAGGCGAAATTATTACCACACCATTTTCTTTCGTGGCTACCACCAGCAGTATCGTTTGGCAAGGTTGCAAACCTGTTTTTGTTGATATAGATGAACATACGCTGAACATAGATCCCAATAAAATTGAAGCGGCCATTACGCCTAATACTTCAGCTATTTTGGCCACACACGTTTTTGGAAATCCTTGTGATATTGAAGCGATAGACCGCATTGCAAAAAAACATGGACTAAAGGTAATTTATGATGCCGCCCATTGTTTTGGCACAAAATATAAAGGTAAATCGATCTTCGCTTATGGCGATGTAAGCACAACCAGCTTCCATGCAACTAAACTGTTTCATACCATTGAAGGTGGGGCTGTTTTTACTCAAAATCCTGATACTTTAAAGAGAATGGCGCTGATGCGTAATTTCGGTTATAGTGGGGTAGATACCTTTTCAGAGATCGGAACCAATGCTAAAAACTCCGAATTTCATGCTGCAATGGGGCTTTGTAACCTAAAACATATCGATCAGATCTTAAGTAAACGCAAAGAGCTATCACAGCACTACGAAATGCGCCTGAATAAAATTGAAGCGCAGTTTCAGGTTATTCAAGCTGATACGGAATTTAATTACGCATACTATCCCGTAATATTCCGATCCGAAGAAGTTATGCTCGAATGTATGAAACAGTTAGAACTGGTTCAGGTGTATTGTAGGCGATACTTTTACCCATCGTTATCGGCCTTGCCATACCTTGCGAAGGTAAATATGCCGATCTGTGATTCTATTTCTAAACGCATTATGTGTTTGCCACTTTACCATACTTTAACCAGTGCCGATCAGGATTTAGTAGTCAGGATTATTTTGAGGACCCAGAATTACCGCAAAAAACAAGTGCTTAAACTTGCCGATTATAGCACATTGGTTAATGGCAGTATAGGCATGGTGGTTAATGGTAATTAATAGCAGCTTCTATTATGAAACAAGATGATACAGGTATAATGGTTAGCATTTTTTGCATCACTTATAACCACAGTAAATTTATTGCGAAAGCGCTGGATGGTTTTCTGATGCAGAAATGCAGTTTTAATACAGAAATTATTATTGGCGACGATTGCTCTACCGATGGAACCACGGAAATTATTGATGAATATGTTGCCAAACATCCTGATAAAATTAAGCGTTTAAAAGCGCCAAAGAATATCGGTGCTACCCAAAATGTAATTCGGGTTGCGCTAGAAACTAAAGGTAAGTATGTAGCCACATGCGATGGTGATGACTATTGGTTAGACCCATATAAGCTGCAAAAACAGGTAGATTTTTTGGAAAATAATCCAGAATATGTGATGTGCTGCCATTATACACGCGAAATAAATTTCGATGATACTGAGCTGTTTTACATGGATTTTAACCCTGTTCCTTTGCAGTATAGCTTTAGCGACCTGATTGTAAACAGGCAGGTAGAAACCTGTACCGCAACAATCGTTTACCGTAATATTGAAGCCATTAAAAATCTTTATAAAAACGATTGGTTTTTAAAGTGCAATGCCTGCGATAAACTGTTGAAACTCTATTGTACCTGGGTAACGGGAAAAAAAATATATGTTTTACCCGAAGTAATGAGTTGTTACAGGCGTCACCCAGGGGGTATTTGGAGTCCGGTTGCTTATATTCCGTTAAAGAATATGCAACTGAGCGATTTCTATATCATCATTAAAATTTTCACCTATACCGGTTTACAAAAAGTTAAACTTCTGAACTTCTACCTCAGAAAATACTTCCTTTTCGAAGTGAAATATAAAACCTTTGGAAACGCTTTCCAGACTATTAAAACCATTGTAAATTAATTCGTAATGACTACTAAATTATGCTTCGTAATCAACAGTTTAGAAGGTGGTGGAGCTGAAAGGGTAATTAGTAATCTGGCTAATCACTTTAGCGATAAAAATTGCTGTGTTACAATGATTTGCCTTAATACAGCTCAAGTTAGATATCAGATCAATAAACAGGTTAAAATTGTAAATCTTGTAGAAAGAAAAGAAAGTCAAAATCTCTTAAACAGGATTAGATATGCTTGCTTAACTTTTTACAGATTACTTTCGCTATTAAAGAAAGAAAAACCAGACTGTACCATTTGTTTTATGACATCAGCAAACATTTGGGCAGGTTTATGTTGTATGATTTTAGGTTTGCCTTATCTGGTTTCCGAAAGAACGGCCCTGAACAGCACCATACAACAATACAACAAATTACTACAGTGGTTTATATTTCATATTTATAGAAAATCAAAAGCCATTGTGCTACCAGCTTTTGAGATGTTTAAAGGATTTAAAAGGATTAAGCAATTCGAAAAACTGAATAATTTTGAAACCATCCACAATCCGATCAATCAGTTTGTAAAACCCAATAAAGATACCGTAAACGATAAAGCATTTATACTTTCTGTTGGAAGATTAAGCCGTGAAAAAGGTTTCGATCTGCTTATTAATGCTTATAGCCATTTACAGGCACCCGATGTTGATCTTTTAATCTCTGGCGAAGGACCTGAAAGAGAAAAGCTCGAAAAGCAGATTTCGGATTTAAATTTAACAGGTAAAGTTAAATTGATCGGCTTTAAATCGAACCTGCAGGATTATTATGCGCAGGCAGAGGTTTTTGTGCTCTCATCCAGAAATGAAGGTTATCCGAATGTACTGGTGGAGGCCATGGGAATGGGCTGTGCCTGCGTAGCAATGGATTGTGAGTTTGGCCCTTCAGAAATTATCGAACATGGAATTAACGGACTTCTTGTTGCTAAAGAAAATATAGTGGAACTTTCATTGTCTATAGATAAGATACTTAATAACAGTGATTTAAAAAATGAATTTTCTGCAAAAGCAAAATCGATCAATAAGACAAATTCTATTGAACTCATTTCTGCCAACTGGGAGCAACTCATCATGTCATGATTAAAAAAATAATGTTTCTTTTTTTGTTGTTCGCCTACGTTTATGCAACAACATTCAACATCTTTATGACCGGTGTTTTCAGAATTCCGGCACCAATAGTTTTCCTGGTACCGTTGATCTATTTCTACCGTACAGAAGAAACAGGTTTTCTATATGGCAAAGAATTATTTATTTTCTTTATTGCCGCCCTGTTTTTTTATCTCATAGGTCAGGCAGATGTTACCGGTTTTTTTGCCTTATTAATTGTTGCTGCCTGCTTTGCCTTGTTGTTCAACTATGTTATCGGTACAAATTTAAAACGGATGAACATCGCAATAGGATTTTTCTTCGGTATATTGCTGCTTTCCGGAATTATCATGTTTATTGATCACCAGTACAATATGGCGGCTATCCGTTCGCTTTTGGTGCAGGACGACGTATTGCAGGCACCAGCAGGTATATCAACCACTATTTTTACTTTCGGCTATCAAATGGCTGCTTTAACACCATTTTTAGTTATTAATGCTATACTGTTTAAACGAAGCTGGCTAATTAACCTTCTCTTATTTGGGTTATCGCTCTCTCTTATTTTCTTTGGTATGCAAAGGTCGGTTTTGGTTGCTTTTGCGGTTGTAACCGGATTATTTTTTTTAAGCTATTATAAAGCCAAATCCATTTTAATATTCGGTGTGTTCTGCGCCATATTTTTTATTGCGCAAAGTTCAATTGAACAATTTTCCGAGGGGAAAAAGCAACAGAATATTTTAAATAAAAGTGCCGAAAATGCGAAAGGCAAAGAGGAGCGTGGCGATTTAATGGGAGAAAACATCCAGATTATAACCGAATATCCTTTTGGGTTATTGTTTTATGGAAAAACCTGGAACGATGTAGTGCAACACAACTTTGTTTACAAAAAAGGGCCTATCGTAATTACATCCCATAATGCCTATTTAATGTTTATTACTTATTTGGGGCCTTTGCTGGGTTTTATTTTACTCATTTTATTATATCGAAAAGTAGGGAAGATCATTTTTTATGCCTTTTTGCATATTAAAGATAGGAAAAATGCGCTCCTGGTCTGTTTAAGCTGTTCTTTTCTAGCCATATCCATCAACTCATTTTTTCATAACGAATGGCTTCTGGCAACGAGTGGCCCAACATTGTTCCTATACTTTGCCATTCTACAACTCTCCAAAATCAAAATGGAAGACACCATTTTAGTTGAATACAGTTAACACAATTAAATTGACGAATATGAATATCCCATTCTCTCCGCCTTTTATCGATCAATCTGTTATTGATCAGGTATTGGAAACACTTAACGATAAATGGATTACCACGGGGCCAAAAGTTAAAGCCCTTGAATATGAAATTAAGGCGATTACTGGAACTGATGAGGTGATCTGTGTAAACTCCTGGACATCGGGTGCTATTTTAATGTTAAAGTGGTTTGGTGTTAAAGCTGGCGACGAAGTAATTGTACCGGCATATACCTATAGTGCCACAGCATTAGCTGTGCTTCATTGCGGCGCAACTCCGGTTATGGTTGATGTGCTTGATGATTTTAATATCGATCCGGAAAAAGTTCAGGCAGCAATTACTTCAAAAACCAAAGCGATAATTGCAGTAGATATTGCCGGCTGGCCGTGTGATTATACTGCGCTAAAAGAATTGATTAATCGTATTGATGTTAAGAAGAGATTTAAATGTCAGTCAGATAAACAATCCCTGCTTAATAGGATATTACTGATTTCGGACGCTGCACATTCAATTGGCAGTTTATATTACGATAAACCAGCCGCACAGATGTGCGATGTAACGATATTCTCGTTTCATGCCGTTAAAAATATTACCACAGCAGAAGGAGGCGCGATCTGCTTAAATCTTCCAGCAGCATTTGATCCTCAGGAAGAATACAGCTATTTAAAAATGTACACACTAAACGGCCAGAACAAAGATGCGCTTTCTAAATCAAGAGGTGCCGGCTGGCGGTACGATATCCTGTTTCAGGGATTAAAGATTAATATGCCTGATATCTGCGCTGCAATTGGTTTAGCACAGGTCAGGAAATATAATCATGATCTGTTACCTCAGCGTAAAAAAATTGCGCAGCACTACTGTGATGGCTTTCAGCACGAAGATTGGTTTATTGCCCCGCCTTTAGTGAGTACGCAACGCGAATCCTGTTACCATCTTTTTCCATTGAGGGTTAAAGGTTTAACCGAGATACAGCGAGATCAGATCATCGATGACCTGGCATCTTTGGGGATTGCAAGCAATGTTCATTTTATCCCGATGCCAATGCTTACGCTCTTTAAAAACCTGGGTTATAAAATTGAAGATTATCCAATGGCCTACCAGAATTATGCCTGTGAGATTTCTCTCCCCATTTATCCGCAATTAACAGATACAGAAATAGAATTTATCATCACTTCGGTAATCAGCTGTGTACATATTCAATTAAATAGCCATTTAGAAATTGAAGAAGGTGGCTTTTCAGGACATAAACAAATGGCAGTAGCATCATGAAAATAAATAAGAAAAGAATATTCGATGTGGTTTTTGCAATCCTGTGTTTAGTGTTGTTCAGTCCGATTTTAATCTTGATAGCCATTCTAATCAAGCTCGACTCGAAAGGTCCTGTTATTTTTAAACAGATCAGGGTTGGACGTAACATGAAAGATTTTCATTTGGCAAAGTTTCGAACCATGTATGTAGCACAGAGCAACAATAGCTTACTCACCATCGGGAACAGAGATAACCGCATTACAAGGATAGGTTACTGGTTACGGAAATACAAGCTAGATGAATTGCCCCAATTATTGAATGTTTTAAAAGGGCAGATGAGTTTTGTTGGACCAAGACCAGAAGTTAGAAAATACGTGAATCTCTACAATGAAGAACAACGTTACGTTTTATCGGTTAAACCGGGTATTACTGATTGGGCATCGGTTGAGTTTTGCAATGAAAATGAGCTGCTAAAACATGCCGAAGATCCTGAAACTTATTACATCGAAAGGATTATCCCCGCAAAAATTAAACAGAACATGAGGTATATCAATCACAATAATATCCTAACCGATTTCAAAATTATTTGGTTAACGATTAATAGGATTGTCATCAATTAAAACAATATGTACGCTCTGCTAGAAACTATTAAAGAGGAAGTTAAGCTTAAAAGGAAAGTTTTCTTTGTGCTTAGCTCGTTAACTTCAGGCGGTTCAGAACGGGTGTTCTGGAACTTGGCCCAGGGATTTAACAAAGATAAGTTTGATGTAACCATTGTAATTTTAGATTCGACTGTGAATTGTTTCTCAATGGATCTGGAAGGTGTACATTTTATCGATTTAAAAACCAAAAAAGCATCTAAGTCTTTTTTTGCGCTTTATAACTTGTTAAAAAAAGAAGAACCTTATGCGGTTTTTTCCACTACTGATCACATCAATATTTTAGTCTCACTGGTTGGCCGGTTCTTAAAAATTCCGATGCTTATTGCAAGGGCTTCCAATATCCCGCACGAACAAAGGTTGTTTGAAGGATTTAAGTCGAGGTTTTACGAACTTTTTGCCAGTGCAAGTTATAGGGGTTACAAACAGATCGTTTGCCAATCAGAAGAAATGAAACAATCATTGATTGATACATATAATGTTAATCAAGAGCTGATCAGGGTAATTGCCAATCCGGTATTGAAAACCAATAAGTTAAAGGAATCGAAAACACCTGATAAAATTTATAAATTATTAGTTGTGGCCCGTTTTGCATTAGAAAAAGGCTTAGAGCGGCTGGTTGATATTATGGCGCATTTGCCCGAAAATTATCATCTCGATTTCGTGGGAACAGGAGTACTAAAAGATCAGATTAACACCAAAATTAAAAACCTTGGGCTCGACCACAGACTTAAAATTTTAGGAGAGATTAAAAACATCCACGAGGTAATGGTTCAGCACGATTTAATGGTGCTGAGTTCTTATACAGAAGGTTTTCCGAATGTGGTTTTAGAAGCGCTTACCGTAGGGCTACCAGTAGTAACCTTTAGAGTGAGCGGCATTCCAGGATTAATTATCGATGGCTTTAACGGTTTTGTCTTAGAGCAGGATGATTTGGCAGGCTTTAGGCGGCGAATTATCCAGGCCTGCACGCAAGGCCAATGGAACCCGGCTGAGATTAGAAGAAATGTATACCAGAAATGTGCGCTTGATAAAATTAGCGCACAGTATGAAGAATTAATCAGTTAACAATCTAAAATATTATCGTTATGTGTGGAATATACGGCACAACCATACCTTACTCAAACGGAACTATCCGTGAGAAAATGGCAAGAATCAGTTTTCGGGGACCAGATTATACAGGTATTCAACGTTACGATCAGGTTATTTTTGCACACAATAGATTGGCCATTATCGATCTGGATGCCCGCTCCAATCAACCGTTTTCATATATGCACCTCCATATTGTTTTTAATGGAGAGATATACAATTACAAAGATATTAGAAAAGATCTGGAACGGAAAAACTACCAGTTTAACACCAGCTCCGATACCGAAGTAATATGTGCAGCTTATTTGGAATATGGCGCTGATTGCTTAACCCGCTTTAACGGGATGTTTGCTTTTGTGATTTATGATACCCATAAAAACGAACTGATTGGAGCCAGAGACCGCTTTGGTAAAAAACCTTTTTATTATGCACATGATCATCTGTCGTTCGAATTTGCAAGTCAGCCCTCACAAATCAATATAGAGCGGAATCTAAGTGTTAACGAAGAAGCCATTAATCAATATTTAATTTGGGGTTACGTGCCAGAGCCTCAGTCTATTTATGCAGAGGTAAAACAATTGCCCGCTGCTAACTATTTTAAATATGACCTCAAATCCCATAAGCTTAAAATTTCGGAATACTGGACTTTAGATTATGGCTGGAAGAACAAGTTTGATGGTAGTTACGAAGAAGCTAAAGACGCTTTAGCGCTTATTTTGGCCGATGCGGTTAAAATAAGGATGAATGCTGATGTACCCTTGGGTGTGTTTTTATCAGGCGGTATAGATTCGTCACTAATTGCAGCTTTGGCCACAAAAGAAATCGACCACGTTAAAACATTTTCAATAAAATTTAATGAAAAAGGTTTCGATGAAAGTGCTTATGCCAATCAGGTTGCTAAACACTTAGGAACCGATCATTATACCATTGAGTGTAATTATAATGATGGCATTGACTTAATTGAAAACTTTAACCGTTTTTATGACGAGCCTTTTGCCGATTCGAGTGCTATACCTACCATGTTGCTCAGTAAAAATACCAGGAAACATGTAACCGTTGCCTTAAGTGGTGATGCTGGTGACGAAGCTTTTTTAGGTTACCATCGCTACAAATGGATTAAACAGGTGAACAGCCTGTTTTATGCGCCACATGGTGTTAGAAAAGCATTGGCAGGCTTAATTAGCCAATCGCCTAGCTACCGCCATAAATTAATTGCGATGGGCATTTCTATGGAAGATGTAGAGAAACTGTATGTAAAAATGTTTGGCAATATGGAAAATTCGTGGGTAAAACAACCCGATCTGGCTAAATATAACCCATTGATGCATATTTTAACCAATCCAGCTAAACCTTTGTTAGAACGCATTTCTGATTTTGATATTAAAACCTATTTAAACGGTGATATCAATACGAAAGTAGATCGTGCTTCAATGGCCTTTTCGCTGGAATCGCGTTCTCCTTTAATGGATTACAGAGTGATAGAGTTTTCTAGAAGCCTGCCCACTGCATTTAAATACACCAATGGAAACCAAAAACGGATATTAAAAGATTTATTGTTCGATCGCGTTCCTGCGCATATGTTCTATAGGCCAAAGGCTGGCTTTACCATGCCATTCCAGCATTGGTTCAGAAATGAATTAAAAGATTATGTAATGGATAATTTATCAGTCGATAATTTGAAAAACATCCCTGGCATTCATTTGAAAAGAACACAAGAAATTATCAATGAACATATGACCGGAAAGTGGAACAGGTATCCACAGATCTGGAAATTGCTGGTACTCTCTCAATGGTTAATTAAAAATAAATCAACTGCAAATAAAGTTTCATTAGTAGCATAATAACATGAATGCAACTGTTAACCTCTTTAATAAAATATTCGCAGCTGATAAATGGAACATTGGTTTTGTTTATCAAACTCCTGAAGAGCTGATCAGCACAAAAAAGCTGAATACGGCTATAAACTGGTTGCAGGAAGATAATATTGATTATGCTGCTGATCCTTTTGTGGTGAGTATAAATGACGCCCCAAGGATCTATTACGAAGAACTGGATTTTTGGAAAGGGAAGGGCGAGATTATGATGATTGATGGGTTTGACTTCAAAAACAAGAAAAAAGTTGAAGGTATTAAGCCAGACGCAATCCATTTGTCTTATCCCTATCTTATAGCAGAAAATGATTGTTTATACTGCATTCCGGAAACATCAGAAGCGAAAGAAATAACACTCTATCAGGTTGATCAGGAAAATCCAAACCAATTAACCAAAATAAAAGTACTGGTTAGTGGAAAAGCGTTTGTAGATAGCTCGATTATTTATCATGAAAATAGATATTGGCTTTTTACCAGTGTATCCGGAGACCACAATCACCTGTACATTTACCATTCAAAAACTTTAAACGGTCAATACACCGGGCATTATCAGAACCCAATTCCAGTAGAAAAAGAATTTTGCAGGGCTGCAGGGAGTTTGTTTAAAGTTGGCAAATCGCTGTACCGACCAACACAAAACCCAATTAACCGGTACGGAGGTTCAATTATCATTAACGAAATTGAAACATTGAGCGAAAAAGCGTTTTCAACCATCAATAAATTCGAAATATTACCAGATAAACCTTACAGCAAAGGGCTTCATAACATCAGTTTCGCCAACAACATTATTGTAATAGATGGCAAGCGGAAAGTAATGAGCTTGATGATGCCATTCAAAAAAATTGTTCGAAACCTCAAAAGGAAATAAATCGCCATTCGAAATGACTACAGCAGAAAAAAGAATGATTTTTATTTCGTTAACTGATGCCCCCAATGGTGCTGAAAATGTGCTGCTGCTGATGGCTACCACTGTTAACGGCGAAATGTATTTTTTAAAGAAACACGCTTTTGCGGGGCTTAAAATTTCTGAAGGGATTTCCAAAAGATACTTATCTAAAAAAACAATTTTTTGGGGCTTTGTAAAACTGATACCGCTACTCCGAAAATATAAAAAAGATGATGTGTTAATGAGCACGCATCCCTATTTAAATGCTTTTTTAGGCTTTTTAAAACGGATAGGTTACCTCAGGTCGAAATTAATTGTACGCGAATGCACATCTGTTTTTACCCGTTTCACCGGAATTAAAAAACGCATTTATCAGATCATTTACCGCATGGGTTATCCGGCGGTAGATTTAGTGGTTTGCCAAACTGCGATAATGAAAATACAACTGCTTGATCATAATAAATTCCTATCTAAACACAAAATATTGGTTCAGCCCAATCCCGTCGATTTTAACAAGATCATTGCTAAATCTGATCAGCCTTTAATTAATGGCGATGCTAAACTCGATTTTATCTGCTCTGCGGGGAGGTTGATCCCAGAAAAAGGATTTCCGATTCTGATCAAAGCTTTTAAACTGATTCAGCAGGAGCACCCCAAACTGAAATTGCTTGTACTGGGAGAGGGAAAAGAGAGAGCATCATTAATCAATATTATTCAGGAGAATAATTTAAGCGATTCTGTTTTTTTAAAAGGACAGATAGATAACCCGGCTCCTTATTTTAAACAGGCAAAACTTTGCGTGGTATCATCCATAAAAGAAGGTTTTCCGAATGTACTGTTAGAAATGATGTCGGTAAACAGCGCAGTCGTATCTACACTTTGCGCAGGAGGCATCAGTGAAATTCCGGCGATAGCCAAAGTTGAAGTAAACAATGTAGAAGCCCTTGCTAAAGCAATGGGCGAAAAATTGAAACATAACCATAATCTGGATACTGAAACGGCGATGCAGTATTTGTACGGCCATAGGCCAGAAATATTTGCTCAATCTATTTTAAGCGCCTTGCAGCAGCCTCACTAAACCCAAAATATAAACAAACCATTACCGCATTTTCTGATGGGATGCTTTGCTATATCCTAAAAACAAACAATCAAGCCTTTTTCGAGGCTATTCTTAACTGTTTCTCAAACTCAAACTTTATGAAAATTTTAATTACCGGTACAGCCGGATTTATTGGTTTCCACCTGGCAAAACGCTTATTGGAAAGAGGAGATGTTGTTGTGGGCATTGATAACATCAACGATTATTATGATGTAAACCTAAAACATGCCCGCTTGGCTCAAACTGGTATTAACCATACCAATTTGGTTTATGGTATTCCTCAGGTAAGTGATAGATATGAAAATTATACTTTCATAAAGTTGGATATCTGCGATAAAGAAAGTTTAGAAAATTGTTTTAAAACTTATCAGTTCGATGCGGTTTGTAATTTGGCCGCGCAGGCAGGTGTACGATATAGTTTAACCAATCCAGATGCCTACATAGAAGCCAACATTAAAGGTTTTTTAAATATTCTGGAGTGCAGCCGCCATTTTAAAGTTGGCCATTTATTGTATGCCAGCTCTTCGAGCGTTTATGGATTAAATAAAAAAATGCCATTTTCTGCTCATGATAATGTAGATCATCCTGTTTCATTATATGCAGCTTCTAAAAAAAGCAACGAATTAATGGCACATGCTTATAGCCATTTATTTAATCTACCCACTACAGGTTTACGTTTCTTTACAGTTTACGGTCCTTGGGGCCGCCCGGATATGGCTTTGTTCTTGTTTACAAAAGCAATTTTGGAAGGCAAGCCCATTGAAGTTTTTAATAACGGGGAAATGAAAAGAGATTTTACTTATGTGGATGATATTATCGAGGGCATTGTGAGCGTTTTTGGTCAACCCGCACAGGCAAATCCAAACTGGAACAATCAAAACCCCGATCCAGCTACATCGGCAGCGCCTTTTGCTGTATTTAATATCGGGCGAGGAGCACCGGTTAACTTGTTAGATTTTGTTGAAGAAATTGAAAAAGAGACAGGATTAACCGCGCAAAAAATATTTATGCCCATGCAAGCTGGCGATGTGGCAGAAACATCAGCAGATATTGATGATTTAAAAAACTTATTAAATTATGAACCATCTGTTTCTGTGCACAAAGGTGTAAAGAATTTTGTAAACTGGTTTACAACATTTTATCACCCAAGTTTACAGTTAACTCCCAAAACAGCTGGTGTTACAATTTAGTTTGTCATTACTGTGTAAACTAGGTGTATAATAAATTTTATTGAACTGAATTATTAAACTGTCATTTTACTATCTGTAAGCAATTGGTTTACAGTATAAGTAATGTCGAATATTAAGCCTATTATTTAATTATCAGCGTTTTAACTGCATTTTCTTAAGTATACTCATTTATCGCATATAGCGTTAAGTTGTAAATTTAAAAAAAATAAAAAATGCAGAGAAAGACAAAATTGTTTAAAAAAGTGAGTTTAGTTGGTTTAGTGTTAACGGCAATTATCTTTTTTAGTAATTGTAAAAAAAGTGTGAATGCCGATGATAAATTGGCCGACAGTACAGAATTGTTTTCAAGCGATTCAACATCAGTATTGGCAGCTACGAGTGGCAGTACAGGTAAATTAAGCCTTATAGGCGTAAAGTCCGAAGGCGGTTATGCATATAAAATTTCACAATCCATTTCTGGCGGTGATAATGCTACTTCAAAAGAACAATCAATTTTAAGGTTATTTGAAAACGGAGTAGAACTTGGTCCTGCCCATAGTATACATGATGATATCAGGAATTTAGGTAAAGGCAGGTTTAGCCATTGGGGTACTACGGTAATATTTTCAGCATCAGACAATAGCGACCCAAGAACTAACGGCCGTTCTTATACTTATTTAATGGGCGGTACAAGTGCTGCTTTACCACCCGCAGAAACGGTAACTCCTCCTCCTACAAATACAACTATTAATGCAGCCTTGGTAGGTTATGCTTTGGTAAATGGTAAAACAACAGGTGGCCAGGGTGGTGTCGAAACTACAGTAACAACACTTGATCAATTAAAAGCAGCTGTTGGTGATAACGTTACACGTACCATTTACGTGAGCGGCACCATTAAAGGTGCTGGTAAGGATATCGTCTATGTAAAATCAAACAAATCTATTATTGGTAGATCTGGTGCTGTTATTGAAGGTGTAAATTTGTTTATTTACACAGTTAGTAACATTATAATTCAGAACATCACTTTTAAAAATTACGTAGAACAGGCTGCAGTACAAATTAAAGATGCTGCTCACCATGTTTGGGTAGATCATTGCGATTTCTCTACAGACCGTACTCATGGTTGGGAATATTGGGGTAAAGACATTACCATAACTAGAGAATCTGATTATGTAACGGTTTCCTGGAGTAAGTTTCACGATACCAACCTATCAGTGCTAATTAGCGGTGGTATCGAAGGTCATGAAGCAGATAAAGGTAAATTGCATGTTACCATGCACCATAACATGTGGTATAATGTTACCGAAAGAGAACCATCAATGAACTATGGTAGTGTACACATGTTTAACAACTATCACCTTAACAATTCAGGTTACTCGATCGGTACAAGAGCAGGTGGTATAGTAAGAACAGATAATGAGTATTTCTCAAATTGCGCTAAACCATTAACTACAAAAGTGGCAAGTGATCCGGAAGGATATTTTAGTGGTATTACCACCAATATTTACGATAAATGTGGTGCAAACAATATAACGACGGCAGTTTCTACCTGGGTTCCAGAGTATGATTACAAATCATTCCTTAACGATGCAGCGAGTGTGCCTGCAATTGTTACGGCAAATGCTGGTGCCAGGTAGGTAAACCAAAACCTTCATATTTTTTCTGCAATAAGCCACCTGGATAGGTGGCTTTGCAGTTTAAATTAAAATTTTGACATAATGAATATAACCAGGAAAAAGATTTTTATCGTTTGCGACTCTTCCAGATCCCTGCTCGATTTTAGAGGTAAGCTGATCGAAAAGATGCAGCAACATAATCAAGTGTATGTGTTTACGCCAAAAATTGAACAAGAATCTGTTCGAAGTAAACTGAAAAAACTGAATGTAATTACCTACGAAAGTAAATTAGACGGGAGTAATGTTTCTATCTTATCCGATTTAAGGTTTATCTTTTCGCTATATAAACTCATCAGGCAAATAAAACCCGATATTTTTTTCCCTTATACCTTTAAACCTGTTATTTATGGCTCTTTTTTAGCTAAGATATGCAAGGTTAAACTAATTGCCCCCATGCTTACCGGTTTGGGTTATAACTTTACCGATAACTCTTCTGGTAATAAACTAATTGTTAAAATAACAAGGTTATTACTAAAACTGAGTCTGAAACCCAATCCACATTTAAATATTATTTTTCAGAACAAAGACGATTCTCAACGTTTAATCGATCTGAAGATCCTGAATAAACAACACCAGGTTTATGTGGTAAACGGATCGGGAGTAGACTTAAGTCACTATCACTATTCTAAACCAAGTACCACACCCATAACCTTTTTAATGGTATCAAGGCTCATTAATGCAAAAGGTATTAAAGAATATTACGATGCCGCTAAATTAATTAAACAACGCTTTCCGCAAGCCGTTTTTAAACTCATTGGACCATACGATCCGAATATCGACGCTATTGCACCCGAGCTGTACGAGAAAATTGCCAATGGAGATACCATTCAATACATCGGACAGGTTGATGATGTGCGGCCAGATATTGAGCGCTCTTCGGTAATGGTGCACCCTTCTTATTATGGAGAAGGTGTTCCACGCTGTGTGCTCGAAGGAATGGCTATAGGCAGGGCAGTAATTACCTGCGACTCTGTAGGGTGCCGTGAAACCGTTAATAGCGACCCTAAGCAGGCCAATGGATTTCTTGTTCCGGTTAAAGATGCCGGTGCACTGGCCAATAAAATGGAGTATTTTATTAATAATAGTGATGATATTATTGCCTTTGGAAATAAAGGACATGAATTTGCAAAAACTAAATTTGATGTGAATATCGTTAACGCAGAACTCTTTAAGATTATGCATTTACAGGCTTAACCACCCTTTACACATCAGTAACTAACCAAATAAATAAACTAAACCTAAAATTGTGAACAATACATTTATTTATAAACGAGCCACTTTAGCCGACTTTAGGGAAGCTATTGATGAGTATGGATGGGTTGTATATGAAAAGGCAATCAATCAGAAATTAATTTCAGAAATAACCACCGGTTTCGAAACTTCTTATCTGTTAAGAAGAGAAATACAGGTTTTAAATGGAATTGAAGAAAATATGGAGGGAACATTACATCATTTGCTTGAGAAAGATAATTTCGCAATCGAGCTTTTGAGCAAGCTTTACTGCCACAGAGAAATCCGTGATTTTCTGGGCGGAAACTATATTCTTAATGGCATAAATGGAGTGATTAACACCAAAAAGAGCAAGTCGTATATCCAGAATATCCATCGGGATGTACGTACATTTTCATCAGAATCTAAGTTTATGATCCAGATGATTATTGTGCTTGATGATTTTACCATATTTAATGGCGCCACACACTTTTTGTCGGGTTCTCATAAATTAGATATTAAACCTGAAGAAAAGCACTTTAAAGCATTTGCCAAACAAGCTATTGCCAAAAAAGGAAGCATTATATTATTCGATTCTAATATCTGGCATGCAGGTGGTATCAACTTCACCCGGAAACAGCGTAGGGCCCTTACCTTAGGTTTTACCAAACCTTACATTAAACAACAATTCGATTATCCCAGATTTTTGGGATATGAATTTGGCGAAAAAATAGATAGCGATTTAAGGCAGATTATTGGTTACAATGCGAGGGTACCTGCCAGTTTACAGGAATATTACAGACCTGTAGAAGGCAGAATGTATAAAGCAGATCAAGGGTAGAGGATAAAACGATGGAAAAAGAAACGCACTCCCCCAAATCTATTGGTGGCTACATCCCGCTCGAATTATCACAAGGCGAAGTTTATTACCCTGAATTAATCGCACTTAATACAGGCAGAAATGCACTGGAGTATGTGTTAAGGACAAGAAAGTACTCCACTATATATCTTCCATACTATACCTGCGAGGTTTTGCTGGAACCGCTGCAAAAACTAAATGTACAGTATCACTTTTACCATATAGACGAAGATTTAGATCCGGTAATAGATTTTGAATTAGGCGAACATTGCTGCTTACTTTATACCAATTACTTCGGAGTTAAAACGGAAACCGTTAAAAAGCTAGCCAAAGAAATCAAGAATCTGATTATAGATAATGCCCAGGCATTTTTTTCTAAACCGATAAACAATTGTGATACCTTCTACTCATGCCGTAAGTTTTTTGGCGTACCCGATGGTGCCTATCTTAATATCTCTAACACATTGGGTTTAAATTTAAAGCAGGATCTATCTACAGATCGTTTTACTCACCTCATTAAAAGTATCGATATCAATATTGAAGAGGGCTATGCCGATTATATAGAAAACAACAAGCAGTTGTGCAATAACGAAATCAAAAAGATGTCGGTATTAACAAAAACCATTCTTTCCAGCATCGATTATAATAAGTGCGCCGATATCAGAAGAAAGAATTTTGCTTATCTGGATGAGCACCTGGGGCAAGAAAATATCTTGAGACTAAATTTTTCAGGAGAAGATGTGCCGATGGTTTATCCACTCCTGGTGGAAGATCCGTCAATTAAACAGCAGCTCATCAATCAAAAAATATTTGTAGCCACCTATTGGCCTAATGTTTACGAATGGGCACATGTAGATAGTTATGAATACTTTCTGGCTAAACATCTTGTTTCGTTACCAATTGATCACCGCTACAGTATAGCGGATATGAAAGTAATTGTTAAAGCTTTAAAACCGCTCATATGAAGACTCAAATTTACTTAAGGCCATTAGCATTAAAAGATGCTGATGTGTCGTACAGGTGGAGAAACGACCCTGAAGTATGGTCGTATACCAAATTTGTGTTAAAAGATCCAATTACCGCCGAAGTTGAAAAACAATGGCTAACAAATAAACTAAATCTGACGAACGAAAAACGTTTCGCAATCTGTGTAAAAACTACGAATGAATATATAGGCAATATTCAGTTGCTCGATATCGGAAACGATAGTGCAGAATTTCACCTCTTTATCGGCGAAAAGAAATACTGGGGAAAGGGTATTGGCTATAATGCCTCTTTAATGTTGTTAAAATATGCCTTTTATAACCTTAACCTTAAACACATTTTCTTAGAAGTACATTCAGATAACCTGGCTGCTTATTCTATTTATAAAAAGGTAGGCTTTCAACCTGTTTCGCAGGATGAAGATTTCATAAAAATGGTAATTAATTCTTCTGTTTTACTTACTGCAAACTGAACTATTTACTTAAATCTACCCTAATTTAATGGCTCAAAATGAGAAAGATTATTACAATTGATGATAAACAAGAATGGTCTGCATATGTAAAGCGCGCTTTGCATTACGATTTTTATCATACCTGGTATTATCACTCTTTAGATAAAAGTGGTTTGCCCATGCTGTTTGTGTATGAGGAAGGAGAGAATTACATTGCCTTTCCGCTTTTGAAAAGAAACATCCCCGGTTCCGATTTTTTTGATTTTACATCGGTTTATGGATATACAGGGCCCATTTCAAATATGGACTTCAATGCTTTGGAAGATGATTTTATGGAACGCTTTAAAAATACATTTATAGCGTTTCTCGAGACTGGTCAAAATGTAACCGTTTTTTCCAGATTGCATCCTTTTTTTAATCAGGAAAGGTTAATGGAAAAATTTTCTGGCGTATATGCCAATGGGAAAACAGTGGCAATTGATTTAACCACAACCATTGAAAGTCAACGGGCAGGTTACCGAAAGAGCGTAAAAGAAAAAATCAGGCGGTTGCGAAAACGCGATTATGAAGTCAGAATTTCGACCGATATTAATGATGCGAGTGTATTTTCTGAAATATATACAGAAAATATGATTCGAATTGGCGCCAAAGACCATTATCTTTTTAATAATGCCTATTTCGTGGCGCTACTTTCTTCAGATGAATTTGACAGCAAGCTTTTTTTGGTGTATAAAGATGGAATAGCCATATCAGGCGCCATTGTAGTTTGTACCAAAGAAATTATGCAGGTGCACCTTTTGGCTACAAGAACCGCTTACCTGTTCGAATCGCCAGCTAAATTATTAACTGACGAAATTACCGTAATTGGCAGGCAATTGGGTTATAAATATTTTAACCTGGGTGGTGGTGTCAATTTTAAAGAAGACAACCTTTTTGGTTGGAAGATGGGTTTTTCTAATTTATGTTTTGAATTTAATAGTTGGCGGTATATTGCCAATAACGAATTATACAATACACTTTTAAACGAAAGGTCGCTTGATCCTTTTTCGACTGTTGATTTTTTTCCGCTCTACCGTAGTCCTGTACTTGCTTCGTAATTAATTATTATTTCTTTTAATAAAATGGATATGCTGATTGAGAATAATGCTACAGGCACTACTTTGCAATTAACCTTACAACAAAAAGACGATTGGGTAAAGTATATTAGCCTGGCTGCCGATTATGATTTTTATCATACCTGGCATTACCATGCTATGGCAACCAACGGAAGGCCCATTTTGTTTGTGTATTGCGAGGTCAATAATTTTATTGCTATCCCTTTATTGGAACGTGCAATCCAGGATACACCATATTACGATCTGCATTGTGTTTACGGGTATTCAGGTCCTGTTTCTAACCTGAAATTTACCGATATGAATGATAATTTGAGAGGAAATTTTCTAAATGCTTTTTCAGCATTTTTATATAAAGGCAGCTACGTTTCTGTTTTCTCGAGGCTTCACCCTTTTTTTGATCAGAATATACTGTTACAAAAAACTGATAGCATATATGAAAATGGAAAAACTGTTGCCATTAACTTACAACAAGGTATAGAAGAACAGCGGAAACAGTATAGGCAAACAACAAGAGATAGCATTAAGAAATGTAGAAAGTTTGGTTATGTTGCTGTAGAGGCTGTCAATCAGGAAGATATCGCTGCTTTCACACAGCTTTATCAATCTAATATGAACCGTATTAGTGCTACTGATTTTTACCTTTTTACTGAAGAATACTTCACCAAACTTGTTCAGGCTACAGAATTCGATTGTAAGTTAATCCTGGTTTATTCAAACAATGATTTAGTTTGTGGCAGCATCATTATGTGTACCAAAGGCATTATCCAAGGCCACTTAATTGCCACCAACGCCAATTATCTTAAAAACTCTCCGGCTAAATTTTTGGTTGATGAAATTAGCGAGTTAGGCCGCAAATGGAAAATGAAATACTACCATTTAGGTGGCGGACTTGGTTATAAAGAAGATTCGCTATTTGAATGGAAACTGGGTTTTTCGAGTATGGTTTTAGATTATTGCAGTTGGCGTTTTATTGCCAATAAAGCTGTTTACAATCAGTTAGTAGAAAAATCGGGCAATCAGTTACATACAGATATAGACTTTTTCCCCCTCTATAGAATGATACCTCAATAAAATTTAAACAAATATTTAATGATTCTCAATTATGAAAAATTTCTTTTTTCCAGACAGGGCACACTCAAGGTGGTTAATTTTATTGATTGATCAGATGATCGTTGTATGGACATTGTTTATATCCATTGTATTAACCAATACATTAAACTACACCGACGTTTTTAACTCAGGCAATGCTGT
Source organism: Pedobacter sp. 22163 (assembly GCF_052045595.1). Lineage (NCBI taxonomy): Bacteria > Pseudomonadati > Bacteroidota > Sphingobacteriia > Sphingobacteriales > Sphingobacteriaceae > Pedobacter > Pedobacter sp. 22163. The sequence continues at coordinate 465,531 of NZ_JBQEPM010000003.1, forward strand.
ATACGTGGCACTTTATTGTTCCATTGCTGCGGGTGTTTTCATTTCACTAAGAATACACACCGGTATTATCCGTTATTCCAATACCGAAGATATTCTGAGGGTTTTCCTTGCGGTTTTTGTAACCAGCTTACTCTTTGTTAGTGTAAATAAAATACTCTCGCAACGTTTTCAATTGCTTTGGCATCAAATGGATAAAGCATTGATATTAAACTTTTTCATCTCCTCGTCGCTGCTTATTCTCATGCGTATTTTGGTAAAAGGAGTGTTTTTGTTTTTTAAGGAACTCAAATCAGAAACAAAAGAGAATATTCTGATTTATGGATCCGAAAAAAAAGCAATCCTGATCAAAAAAGCAATAGAACAGAATGGAGATTCTAACCTGAACATCATTGGCTTTGTTGATGATAACAGGGATCGGGTTGATAAATACCTCGAACAGAAAAAAGTATACCACTCTTGTTCAGTAGCGTTATTAAAAGAAAAACATAACATAAAAAAGATACTTTTTGCAGAAGATGCACTAAACACTTTAAACAAAAAGAAAATTATCGATATCTGTGTTAACGAGGGGATGAAAGTAATTATGGTGCCACCATCAGATAAATGGTTGTACGGGAAGTTAGATTCGCACCAATTACGCGACCTGAAAATTGAAGATTTGCTGGAACGTGAACCGATTAAGCTCAATAAAAAGAATATCCTGAAAGATTTAAGTGGTAAATGTATTTTAGTTACAGGCGCTGCGGGTTCTATCGGATCGGAGATTGTTCGGCAGGCCTTACAGTATAATCCTAAATCTGTAATTCTCTGCGACCAGGCAGAAACACCGCTTCACGATTTAAAACTCGAACTTGAAGATAACTTCCAGGACGCGAATGTGAAGATATTTATGGCTAATGTGCAAAATTTAAACCGGATCAGAACATTATTCGAGCTCTATAAACCTGAAATTGTTTTCCATGCTGCAGCTTATAAACATGTTCCCATGATGGAAAATAATCCAGCTGAGGCCATTTTAACCAATGTACTGGGCACTAAAAACATGGCCGATATATCAATGGAATTTGGCGTAGAAAAGTTTGTAATGATTTCTACCGATAAAGCCGTTAAGCCAACCAATGTAATGGGGGCATCTAAACGTTTGGCCGAAATTTATATTCAGTCGCTAAACAGTCCTGAGATTATTTCAACTGGCGAAATTACCACACAAGCTTCGCGCACCCGTTTTGTAACTACCCGTTTCGGAAATGTTTTGGGCTCAAATGGATCTGTTATTCCAAGATTTAAAAGCCAGATAGAAAGAAGAGGCCCCATTACAGTAACAGATCCGGAAATTACCCGCTACTTTATGACTATTCCGGAAGCTGTTCAATTGGTAATGGAAGCCGGAGCAATGGGTAAAGGAGGAGAGATATATCTTTTCGATATGGGTAAGCCAGTTAAGATTGTCGATTTAGCTGTAAATATGATCAAATTAGCGGGTTTAACGCCTTATGTGGATATCGATATCATGTTTACCGGTTTAAGGCCTGGAGAGAAGCTGTATGAAGAACTTTTGCTTATTGATGAAGAAATTATACCCACCCATCACCCAAAAATTAAAATATCGCAAAAAGTAGCTTATAATTATTTGTTCGTTAATCAGATTATTAAAGATCTGATTGTGCTGAATAACGATGGCAACGATTTAAATATGGTGAAGAAAATGAAAGAAATTATACCTGATTACATCAGTAATAATTCAAGATTTGAAGAATTAGACCTGTTGGTTGCCAATTGATTACCGTAAAAATACCCTAATATAATTATTTTAACTTTTGTTCGTGAAATAATTATTAAATTGCATTAAATAGTAATAGTCGTCCCAGATTGTTGATCGAATTTAAATATTTTATTTTAAATTAAATTAACTGCTATGAGTTTAAATGTAGGCCAAGTTCTTGAGCGTGTTGTGCGCAGAGACAGAATGGGAATAAGTGAATTATCCCGGAAATTAAATGTAAGTAGAAGAACTATTTACAATTGGTTTGACCAGAAAAGTCTAAATCCTGAAATTATTTGGAAAGTGGGTACCGTAATCGGTCATGATTTTTCTGTTGAGTTACCCGAAACTTTTGCCAAAAACAGTAACCATATCCATGAAGCTTTTGATGCACCTACAGGGGATCAAACCAGGGGTGATGCAAATTCTGTATACTTCTGGATGAATAAATACATCAAGTTACTTGAAAAATACAACGAAATATTAAGCAATAATAACATAGAAAAAAGTGTTTCAGAAACGGTTTCACATCATACTATGCCAAGAAATAACAATCGGTCTATTTCTTAAGCTATTGCAGGTATTTTAATTTATCTTATAACCAATCTTCTTAGGGTTTGCATTCAGTAAACTCTCCCTTTTTTATAGTATCTCTCTAAATAATTCGCCATAAGTATACTTATGGTGATGGATTTCTATTCACAAAAATTTCGAAATCATGAAAACAATTAACGCATTAACTCTACTGTTACCATTGTTTGCTTTTCAAGGCGCTAAAGCACAATCGCAGGTTTACGGTGGTACAGGTATTCGGTATTCCGTTGGTATCGAAACAGGTTTGGCAACTGGCTATTTGGCCAAAAAGTACGAGGCACCACTTGGCGTTTCCGTTCAGGCAGAGTTTCCCATTACTGAAAGAATTTTATATGCTTCAGTAAATACCGGATTCAATAACATTTTTGTATCGGGCAATTACTCCCGCCTGGTTGATGATTTACAGCTTGTACCAGTTAAAGCTGGCTTAAAATATTTCTACAGAAGTAACCTTTATCTGCAGTCGGAAATAGGTTTCTCCTTCCTTTTAAATAAAACAAACTGTGTTGAAGGTAAAAAAGCTGCATTTGTATACGCGCCGCAGGCAGGAATGATATTTTATCTGCACAACAATAATTACATCGATGCAGGATTACGCTATGAAAGCAATGGCAAATTCTATCACTGCGACCATACGAACAACTTTGTAGGCTTCAGAATCGCCTGGGGCTTCAGTTTATAAAACGGGTATTCCTTAGTAATCATCTTTAATAAGCTTCATAAATGAAAGCAAGTATACAATACAATACGATGAACGGATTGTGGATCCTTTTTATTGATTGTAAATATGAGGATTCTCCGAAATACATCAGGATGATTACGAAAATTATAATCAAAATGTTATCTGGAACAATCATTCCAGGCAATCGGCGAAGGGTTAGATCCGGCAGGCATTACCTGATTCATGAGCATGTTGTAGAATTACACACCGACGAATGGTTTCCATTGGTGCTGGCAAGCGAAAGAAAAGAACTGTTAGAAGGCATTAAATCCATTTTTCTGGATATGAGCGGGAAAAAATAACCCGCCCAATTTATTTTATCGATCAAAAATACGGGAAGGTTGCTCCGAAAGGAGTAGCCTTTTCTTGTTTTACGGCTAAGCGAAAGCAATTAAGGCTGTAATATGATTTATAATCGATGTTAATTCGTCACAATAAGCCTCTCGATGAAAACCGGTCCATCAACACGCTACCACTGATGTATTCTAAAGAAAAGTCGTCATTGCGAGGAGGAACGACGAAGCAATCTTTCATGTAGTGATCCTTGCTGTAAAGATTGCTTCGTCGGCTGAAAAAGCCTTCTCGCAATGACGATTCCTCGCAACCTATAAATCCCTAATATTCGATTACAACCTTACCAATTGTTTTTCCGCTTTCCAATAAGCGGTGCGCTTCTTTTAGGTTTTCTGTTGTAAATCCACTCAATGTGGTATTTAACGTCGTTTTAAGCGTGCCATTATCAAAAAGTTCGGCAAGTTTGTTTAAAATATGGTGTTGCTCTTCCATATCATCGGCTTGATACATCGAACGGGTGTACATCAATTCCCACGAAAAAGTAACACTTTTGTTTTTTAACTTATTCAGTGCAATAGGAGTGGCTGAACCGGTAATGGAAACAATATGTCCCTGAGGTTTGATCAATTCTACTATAACATCCCAATACGCATTTAAATCGACAAAGTCCAGTATAAAGTCTACTTCCTGATAACCTGCCGTACGTATTTCTTCAACCAGGTTTTTATGGTCTACTACCAGATCGGCTCCCATAGCCAGGCACCATTCTTTCGTTTCGGTACGCGAGGCTGTGGTAATTACTTTTAGTCCGCTTATTTTTTTTGCGAGCTGTATGGCAATAGAACCTACGCCACCGGCACCTCCAATAATAAGTATGCTTTTTCCTTTATCTTTTTGCTCACTGATGCGGATACGGTCGTATAACGATTCCCATGCTGTAAGTGCAGTTAAGGGCATAGCAGCAGCTTCGGCATTGCTGAGTGTGCTTGGCTTTAAGCCTACAATACGTTCATCTATCAATTGATACTCGGCGTTACTGCCACTGCGCGTAAGGTCGCCAGCATAATAAACCGCATCGCCTGGCTTAAAAAAAGTAACTGCTTCTCCAACAGCTTCTACCGTTCCGGTAGCATCCCAGCCAATCACCTTCGGCGTTTCCAATACAGTATCTTTAGCGCTGTTCTGGCGTATTTTATAATCTACCGGATTTACACTGATTGCATTTATCTTAACCAGTATATCGCGTCCGCTGGGTTGTGGAACAGCTGTTTCAAATTCGATAAAACTTTCTTCTGCTGATATGGGTAGTGAGGTTTTAAATCCTATGGCTTTCATTGTCTCTTTATTATTAATATACAATTTTTATGATTTCTGTAAGGCAAATATAAACTGATATAGTGTTATTATTCAGTATAAATTTGCTTTTAATTGGTAAATTTGCGCTATGGTTAATACAAAATGAATAAAGAAACCCTATACGAACCTTTTGAAATTGTTTATAAAAAGCTTGATGAATGTCCGAAAGAAGGACATAAACATTTATTTTTCGAACTGGTATACATTTTATCAGGTACGGGAAAACAATGTATCAATAACAATAAATTTGATTACTCTGCCGGCCATATGTTTCTCATTACGCCTGAAGATTGCCATTCGTTTGAGATCGAAACCACTACCGAATTTTTCTTTCTCCGTTTCGGAAATGTATATATCCGGTCGAAAGCGTTCCGTACCGATGATGTACAGCGGATGGAATATATTCTGCAGAATGCCAGTCATCAGCCAGGCTGTATCCTAAAAAACTTTTCAGATAAACCTTTTATCAGGTCGCTTATTGATGCGATGATTGCCGAATATGTAAACCGCGATCTGTATAACAAAGAGCTAATTGCAAAAATGGTAGATACGATGATTGTTGTAGTAGCCAGAAATATTGCCAAATACCTGCCTGCCGCGATTAAAGAAGATGCTGAAGAGAAAACGCTGGCCTTACTAAACTATATTCAGGCGAATATTTATAACCCGGAGAAATTAAGGGCCGAAAAATTGAGCAGCCAGTTTGGTATTTCTGAGAATTATTTTGGTAAGTATTTCAAGAAACATACCAACGAAACGCTTCAGCAATATATTGCCAATTTAAGGATTAAACTGGTTGAGGCACGTTTACGTTTCAGTAACATGCGGATCAATGAAATTGCATATGAGCTGGGGTTTACGGACGAAAGTCATTTGAATAAATTTTTCAAATCGCAGAGAGGATTAAGCCTTAAAGCTTTTAGAAGTTCCTTAGTCGATTAAATATAATGCATTTTACTTAAAATCGTGTAAGATTATCATACTGGTTTTGAAGCCAGAATTTGGAGTGCAAACATGATTGGTTTTGGCGCTCATCGCTATAAATCTGAGCGAAGTAATAGGGGATTAGGGAAATTCAAAATGGGTAAAGGCTGTATTTATGTCAATAAATTATCCGGCAAAATATCGATGTACTCAAAAAAATGATGGGAGAGACCATTAAAAGTTTAAAGGAGAAATTTTCAGATTAGGCCTAAAATATAGTCGCTGACATAAAAGAGACTGTATCAGGATTATAATTTATATCATGATACAGTCCCATGTATTAGAAATAACTGCCATTAAAACGAATTAACCCTCAGGTATTTCTGGCTCTACCAATTTAATCAATTTTTCTAACGATTCCTGCCAACCCAGGTAACACATTTCGGCAGGTATGGCAGCTGGTATATTTTCCTGTAAAATTTCCAATTCTGTACCTACAGAAGTCTTCTTTAGTCTGATCGTATTTACGATGGTTCCTGGCATGTTAGGATCGTCAAATTTATCGGTGAACTTTAGCAGCTCACTCGGTTTAACCTCCAGATACTCTCCTCCGAAAGAATTGCTATTACCCGTCGTGAAATTCTGGAACGACATTTTAAAAGTACCACCCACCTTTACATCCATATGTTGCACCGTACCCAGATAACCGTAAGGTGGCATCCAGGAAGCTAACGCTACAGGCTCGATGAATGCACGATATAACTTTTCAGGAGATGCCTTAATTACTCTGTGTAAGGAAACTTGGTTGTTAGACATAATATAGATTTTTTCTGATCCTACTCATCTGGCTTTTCGGTTCGCCCGTTTTTATTGGTTACTGCTCCATTGTCTTAACAAAGATGGTAGTAAAAAATCAATCACAATAGGGGCTAATGCGACTTTATTAGGGGTTACTTGCGCTAGCTGAGTGGGTTTAACCCAAACATACAAAAAAGCTATCCTGTCTTCTGCATGTATCTTAAACATGGTACAATTCTTTATTTCCTTCTTGAATAATTCTCTCTTCAAATAACTTTTCTCATTTCAGCCCTTGCATCAAAAAAAGTTGTAAAATCCTAGCCCAAACTTCACAATTAACGATACAGTCGATCTACATCGCCTGATTTCCTTTGTGTTATCCTTATATTGAACATAAAAAAGCCTTATGAAAAAATCCATGTTAATCTTATGTACGGTGGTACTGATGCTATCGGCATGTATAAAATTCCCTGGAGAACCGGTAGTGATCATCAGGAATTATAAAATTGATTTTAAGATTGGGGGGCTCAACCATAACGTAGGAGATCCCAATGTCGGCTTCCCAACCGAGCCTATTCAAAATTTCGTCCAACAGTTAAGTATTGTGGCTTACAACACACAAACTGGCGCCGAAGTGGCACGGCAAACCCAGCTGCCTGGCACACCGAACTTTGGACAAATCAGTTTCGAACTTCCCAGTGGTACCTATAATTTTGTGGCTATTGGCTCGCAAAGCGAATTTGGTATTAATCAGTTTTATGAAGCTGATAAAAACTCGCCGGTTTATTCTCCCTATGCACAAGCAAACTTTCAGTATTGGCAACCGTCTTTCTCCTCTTTAGATAAACGTTATAAAACATCAGATACTTTTTTTGCTAAACAAATAGGCATAGTCATCAATAAAAATCAAACTTTAGAAGTAATCATGGAACGAATTGTAGGGTTACTAAATGTTATCGTAACAGATAGGTCTGATTATAGCATTGAAATTACCAGTGAGTTAAGTGGCTTCAGATTTGATACTGCAGTACCTTTTAGTACCATTGAAAATGATTTTTCATCTGCAGTGAAACATAGTAAAGATGGACCAATCAGCTTTTATATCCTTAAAAACCAAACACCTGTAAACTTACACCTGGGTGTAGGTGCTGAGCCAACTTTTCAAATTCTTGTCGCCAAAAACAAGCGTACAACTGTTAGGGTACAATGGGAGACCAAAACCTATACCACTACCGTAGAGTAAATTACTAGGCCTCTTTAGTGTGTGTTAATTCAAAAAAACCGCCCCATAATTAACTTAGGAGGCGGTTTCACGGATGATATATTATTAAAATCCGGCTTTTATTTTCCTATTTTAGTTAGTAATGCAACTACAGAATCGGGTTTTGAAAGGAATGGAGAGTGGCTTGTGTTTAGTTGGTATACCGTTTTTACACCTGCGGCACTAATCATACGGTTTTGCAGTGATGGCGATACCACGTGATCCTGTAAGGTTTTGATATACACTTTCTCAACAGAACCAAAATTAGCAGCAGTCAGTATCACCGGTGTAATAAATGGAATGGCTGGTTCGGGACGGTAATTTTTTAAAACAAGGTTTTGAACCTGAGAGGACCCATCCTGGATAAATATGCTTACAATCTGATCTTGTGCTACCTCCAGGGTTCCGTTAGCATCGTTTTGCGTAAGTATTTTTTGTCCGTTAACTGAACCTCCAAGGCTTGATCCTGCGTCGGTACCGGCCAGGTCAAAAAGCGATTGTCCGGAAGTCGGTAAGTAAGCAGCAAGATAAACAAGCTTTTCAATCTTCGAAGGATTTTGCTCGGCAACGGCTGAAATGATCATACCACCGAGGCTATGGCCTACCAGGATAACTTTGCCGTTTATTTTTGATAAAGCATCAGCCACTTTGTCCCTGTAAAGATTTAAAGTAATTGTTGAAGGAACAGTATTGTCGCTGCCGTGGCCCGGAAGTTCAACCACCGTCACATTATTGCCTTCATTGATCAGGCTTGTTTTTACCGCATCCCATACATAGGGAGCCTGCCATGCACCGTGTACTAGAACATAATTTTTGGCAGTGGGTTTCATATCATCAAGATTTTTTTTGAACAAGATGAGAACATAATAGTAGCAGTAGCTACAGAAAGTAAGGTTAATATATTTTTTTTCATGATCTGAGATGCCTAATTGTTTAGGACATCACAAACATCCGGATATAACATGCGGATAAGTTTAACCTGGGTTAAAATCGAAAATCCCCTAAAAAAAATAGCGGATCTTTGCAAGCCAGAAACCAGGGAGCGAGGTAAGTTAATGAGCCTTACTTTCCAACCATTCTTTTACGGATGCGGCTCAGTGAAGGCCCCTGGATCCCCAGATAAGAGGCAATATGGTAACCGGGTACCGAATTAAAAATATTTGGATGTTTTTCCATCATTTCCCTGTAACGATCTTCGGGGGTCTTAAATAAAAACCCTTCTGTATTGGTCATTACCTCATGAAAAGCCGTTTCGGCGACGATCCTTCCAAAGCGTTCCCACTGGTGTGATTGCCCGTAAAGCGCATTGAGGTGATCGATATGGATGTACAGGATAAGCGAATCAGCCATGGCCTCGGTATAATACTCGCAGGCGGTCTGGCTCATAAAACTTTTGTAGGATGCCACAAACTGGCGATCGGTAAAAAACAGCATGTTCTTTTCCTCACCCGTCTCACTGTTTACCCGATAGATCCTAAACACGCCATGGATCACAAAACCCAGGTGCTTGCAGACATTTTTATATTCGTTATAAAACTCCCCCTTTTTATATTGTTTCACTTTCCAGTGGGGCAGGGACAATTCAAATGCTTCCGGCTTCATACCGGCAGATCCCAAAACCGTGCGTAATAAATCTATTTCTGTTGTATGCTCTAACATGCCCTAAAATTATAGATTTTAAATGCATAGAATACTAACATACAGTATAGTGTTGGGGTAACAATATTGTTGATTGGCAGGCGCAAACATTAAAGCAACCAAATGCCTTTTCAGAATTCTAGCTCATTCTTCGATATTAACCTGGGTTAAACTTATTGCTGCGGCATCTCTCGATGTTTGTATTGTCCTAAACAATTAGGCATTAAACAAGATGAAAACAACAATATTAATGATGGCAATGAGTGTACTAGGTTTTACTGCTCAGGCCCAAAAAGCAACCCACAAAAATGCTAAAACAATTGTGCTTGTTCATGGCGCGTGGTCGGATGCATCTTCCTGGGATGCTGTAACCCCTCTGCTAAAAGCCGGGGGTGATGAAGTGATCAATGTTAATCTTGCAGGCCACGGGAAAGACAGCACCTCTTTTGCAGGCATTACTTTCAAAACCTATGTTGATCAGGTAAAGGCGGCCATCGGAAGCCGTACCAATGTGATTTTAGTAGGACACAGTTTCGCCGGTCTTGTAATCAGCCAGGTAGCGGAAGAAATTCCAGCCCAGTTTAAAGACCTGATCTTCCTTGCAGCAGCCTTACCACATAACGGCGACAGTCTTTTATCCCTGGCAAAACAGGATCCTGCTTCCCATATCGGTAAATCCCTGACCATTGACCAGGAGCACGGTGCAGCAATAATCGCAAAAGATGCCGTAGCAGACATTTTTGCCGCAGATGCACCTGCGCAGGTTAAGCAGTACCTTGCTGCCCATATTAAAGCCGAACCGTTAGCCCCACTTGCCACACCTGTACAGTTGACCGATAAAAATTTCGGAAGCATCAGAAAGGTATATATTCATACGGTTAATGATAATGCGATCAGCTATCCTGCGCAGCAATACATGGTAAAGATGGGTAAAGTGGCAAAGGTATACACCCTTCAAAGCAGCCATACCCCATTCATTTCCATGCCGGTTAAATTGGCCGATATCTTAATTACCGAAAGCAGATAATAAAAATAAATCAATAAAAATTAAACAACGTATTCTTTTTATATCATACTAAAAATTATGAAACGCACAGCAAAAGCACATTGGAACGGAACTTTACAAGAAGGTAAAGGAGAAATCAGCACACAAAGTGCCGTACTTGATCAGATCCAATATTCATTTAAAACCCGTTTTGCCGATGGCATCGGTACCAATCCAGAAGAACTAATTGCAGCAGCACATGCAGGTTGTTTTTCGATGGCCCTTAGCGCAACATTGGAACATCACAACATTACCCCAGGCGATATTTATACTGATGCAATCGTTGACCTTGACATGCAGGCATTAAGCATTACCGGCATTCATCTGGAATTAAAAGCAAGCATTATTGATGGGGTGAGTGAGGCAACATTTACAGAAATAGCGGAAGGTGCAAAGGCAAATTGCATTGTCTCCAAAGCGTTGAATGTACCCGTTACACTAGCCATTACTTATGGCGGATAATCTCTGGAACGCAGAAGCATCTCTCCTGAAGCCCATCAGATCATATCTGGTGGGCTCTTTAATTTCTTAGTTTTTAGCTCCCTGGCGGCTCTTGTATAACCACCCTGGGAGCCATCGACAAAATGAATGTGTGCGTTTTTCATATCCCTGACATAACAGGACATAATGGATGAAGTACTGATATGGCTGCCAAAGATAATCTCACCCTCAGATTCTAGTTTGTCCAGGGCTTCGATAAGCTGGATCCTTTGAGCCCTTGTACCTGAAATGACCGTATTGATCCGCCCATCAAGCACCAGGTTATCTGACATTTCCACCAGATCACTTAAGTACCGCTTACCTGAACTGGTCATGAAATAAAAATAGGCCAGTAAACCGGAAATCCCGTTCACAAGATAAAGGGAAAGCCAGCCTTTATTGTATTTCGCAAGTAGTTCACTCCGAAGCCTATTGTAGGTCGATTTAAGTTTAAGTTTTTTTGTTGAAATGGGACGGCGCTGCTTATCACTGCCATAAATGGCATCAATTCTTGCAAGTACCTTGCCTAAGATCGTCCCCTGGCTTTCGGTTTTTCCGATAACCAGTAAAGTGAGCACTTCCTCTTGGTTTACCGGTAAAGGGATCTGGTCCCAACGGCATTCCATCCCAGTTAAATCAGCTTCCACTGTAGTGGATGAAGCCTTAAATGGATCAAAGGTATTACCCTTTAACTGCTCTTCAGCATAGCTTAATCCGTTCCCAAGGATAACAGGCATTGAAAAAACAGAGGATCTGCTGTGTTTGGCAATCTGCAGCTTAAACCCGGCGGCATAAATATCCCTTACAGGAATGTTCCCAATCCTAAGATCAATATTAAAATTTGTTTTCGTGCTGGCCCTAAAGCGGCCTAACGCCCCCATAATGTCTCCACTTATCGAGGATGGGACAATGAAAGTCGCCCCATCACCCCCAAAGAAAAATGGCACATCGATTTCTTTGCCAAAAGCAATGTTAAGCACTATGACAATGGTGGAGGTAGCTATCAGATTTACTGTTTGATGCTTGCCTTCTGAAACCGCTGCCGTTGAATTTTTGATGTCTGTTAAAATAACATTCCAGTCATTTGGCACCGTACTAAAGGCCGAATCTAACGAAAACAGTTCTGCAAGCGGGAGGCTGGATTGCTCAAGCTCAGTATAGAATAAGTCTGATTTATTGTTGCTCATAACGGCTTGGTTTTTACCTTTTAAAAATCTCTTCTCTATGTTTTAATCCCCATTTATGCAGCTCGACAACCACATTATGCAGTGATTTTCCATGATCGGTAATCGAATATTCAAATCTTTTCGGGGCAGCTGGCGATACTGTCCGTCTGATCAATAGATTCGTTTCCAATTCTTTTAACTCTTTGGATAACATCCGGTCGGTAATCTGAGGGATTTCATCTGCCAACCGCCTGAAACGCATGTTTTCAAAGGTTAAGCAGATGAGAATTGCTAATTTCCACTTGCCGTTCAGCACATAAATAGCATCTGTTACGGGTTGGATCATAGTTTGTAATGTTTCCTTGGTATATAATTTTTCCATCTTGTTGCAATACCGAAATAAGGACTGAATATCCTAAAAACACTTACTTTTGTATAGTGAAATTAGGGGTTTTTAAACTGGAAACCTAACACATTTTGTTTACAACAAGTGCCAGACTGATTTGGTAAGAACTTCCGTTGTCAGATACATGATTGATCGCAATGATAAAGAGGCAGATATTCAGAAACAGACTAAACGGACAAAAGACCAGGTGAGCTTCAAGGAGAACATAATTCTTCAAGGAAAATATATCCAACTTTAAGAGTTTTTATCCCTGTATTATGCTTTCTTTTAATGTAAAGGCTGTTAAGTAGCTATCAGCCAATCTATTGTGTTGGTAGTTAAGAAATTATATTGCTTTATTGGGCATAAAAAGCGGCACCCATCCAGGTTGCCGCCTTTTTATTAACTAACTACTTCTACATATAATTAATTTACCTCTTAAGCCGTAGCGGTCTGTTTAAGGCATCATCCAAACGTACTATCAGGTCATCAAGATGAGCACGTTCAATGTTGCCCATTGGTTTCTTTAAATCGGCCTTACATGCAATAAACAACTGTTTAGCCTGTGCTTTCACCAGTGATCCGCCGTCTCCGTCTGATTTTGAAAGTAGAGAAATCAGGCCAATCAATTCGTTTACATATATTTTCTGTAAAAACCTCCGGTTTGCAGTGATCGGACCGCCTTTGATTACTTCGGAAAAAATGCCATTGTATAGGTCGTTTAAAAATGCGTTCAAAGCATAGCCTTTATTACCAACAGCATTTTCTGTTGCACGAAGTTTATCAAAAAGCTTTTCATCCAATAACAGCTGTAGAGACCTTTTTTGGATCGCTTGGATGCTACTGAAATCAGCACCGCTTAAACGATAAAGTTTATCGTCACGTAACCATTCTGGTGTGGTAAATAACTCACGGTTTAAGAACGCGACCGCCTGTTTTTGTTTGTATAATGGCTCAAAGCCATAAACAGCTGCATTATCGGTATTGCTGCTTGGTGTAAATTCCATACCGCCAATGTAGGCGATGGCATGCTTGATGTACCAATCGTACTGATCGACCAATGCCTTATAAACATCGGCAGTACGATCATAGGAAGCACCGGGAACCTGGGTCCACTTTATTAGGTTCTTTTTGATCAATTTCAAATTTCTGATTCCGTAGGTTCCGGCCATTACTGCATCATCGCTCAGATCTTCGCGCTGGTTCTGCGGATATTTTGCCGTAGCGTCATCACCAATACCAAAGCGCAGCCTTTTATTGGCACCTACCTTTTCGGTAATCCATTTATCGAGTGCTTTTTTCTCTGCATCAGGGGTTAAGCTATCTGGCATTAACCGGTAACCCCATTCAACTGCCCAGGTATCATAATCACCAATCCTTGGAAAAATGCCGCTTTGGGCGATTTGATCTTCCGGCTGAGCAACATAGTTGAAACGGGCATAATCCATAATGGAAGGGGTATGGCCGTGTGCTTCTACCCAAGCCTTATCCCGGAGCTGGGCAATGGTGGTGGTAGAGGATGATCCCCAGTTGTGGCGTAGGCCAATAGCATGACCGACTTCATGAGAAGAAACAAAACGGATTAACTGCCCCATCAACTCATCGCTAAATTGCGGTTTCTGTGCTGCGGTATCAATGGCGCCGGCCTGTACAAAATACCATTTGTAAAGTACCTCCATCACCGAATGATACCACTGGATATGCGATTCGATGATTTCGCCACTGCGTGGATCCTGTAGCGAATGCCCCATGGCATTGCCAATGGCCGAAGCCTTGTAAACCATTACATTGTGCCGCGAATCGTTGATATCGAAGGTAGAATCGGCAGGGGCTACTTCTTTAGCCATAATGGCATTTTTAAAGCCCGCCTTTTCGAAGGCTTTTTGCCAATCGTTTACCCCTGCAATTAAATAAGGTATCCATTTTTTTGGCGTTGCCGGATCGATATAAAAAACGATGGGCTGTGCGGGTTCTACCAGTTCTCCTTTAAAATAACGTTCACGGTCTTCAGGTTTTGGTTCCAGATGCCAGCGCCAAATATTGGCCTGGTTGCGGATATGGCCATCTGCATCAAAACTTTTATAATCTGCAGGGGTAATACCGAAAAAGCCTACGCGTTCGTCCAGCGCCCTGCTTTTCATCGGTATTTTGGAAAGCAGGATGATCGAACTGTTGTATTCGCCGGTTAATACGGTATTTCCTGAAGTATAAGTGCGGGCGCTGGATACCTCTATGTTTTTTGGGTAAGCCTTTACCGAACTTAAAAAAGAACGTTCAGGGACGAAGGTACCTGGCATGGCAAATAACTTTAGCCCGCTTAAATATCCAAAGATGGGATTATCACTGTTCAGGTAATCGGTAAGGTCGATTACAACTGATTTTGCTTCATTATTGTATGCTTTTATAGGAAAAATAGCATAAATAGGCTCAAAATTGTTTTCTGTAATGGCTTTTGCTAAGGCTGGGTCGTTGTCCGTTACACGATCTGTGGTACTGATCAGCTTAAGGGCGATTTTATCCTGGCCTGATTTTTCGAAACTGAACATTGCCTGTCCGATCCAATCGTTACCATAGCTGCATAATCCGCCAAGTGGGTTGCGCCAGTCTTGGGCAGATTTGGTAAGGCGGTTAACGGTAAAAATCGAACGTCCGAATAAACTATCCGGGATCTCGAAAAGATAACGGTCGCCTACCTGATGTACAAGCATAAAACCTTTACTGGTTTTGGTGCCATCGGGTATTACCTCTTTGTAGGGTTTAGGCTGATTTGCTGGAACCACTGGTGGTTTAGGAAGTGTGGCAGGGGCTACAGCAGGGGCAGCGCCTGCCTTTTTTGCATTTTTACGCTGTTGTGCCGATCCGTTAAAAGAGCAGGTAATAACGATGCTAAGCGACAAGGCTGCGGATAAAAAATAGGTTCTCATCGTAAGGTAGAAAAAGGGTTAGTATTGCTTCTTTCGGGTTGTGCAGGATTGTGCAACCCCAGGTAAAGGCGTTCGTAAAGATCGGTAAAGTGTGCTGCAGCGATTTCATTATAAGTTAAACTGGCAGCTTTGATTTTTTTCATCAGCGATGTAGCATGCATCCGCACCACAGATGAGAGATCAGAATCGCTTTTCGCCATGGCCTGCACCAGTACAACCAACTTATTCACATATGCTTTTTGTAGTTCGCGGCGGTTGTTATCCAATGGGGTTTGACGATAAAGCTCTGAGAATATTCCGTTTGATAAATCGTTGAGGTAAGCAGACGGACTGTAACCTTTTTCGCCACTGCTTTCGGCCGTTACCAGTTTAGCCAGGGTTTTACCGTCCAATAAATCGCCCAAAAGTTCTTTCTGTACTTTGCCCACCATATCAAAATCGGTTTCGGTACGTGCATAAAGTTTAGGGGAATTTAGCCATTGGGGCGTTTTGAAAGCTTCCTGTTGGATAAATCTCAAAGCTTCCTGCTGTTTTGCCAAAGATACAAACCTAAAAACATCACCTTTTTGGTCGCTGTTTTTAATGTCGATGTACACACCGCCAATCTGGTTGGCCGTATGGCGTAGGTACTGATTATACTGGGCTACCAATTGTTTATAAACATCGCCTGCTGGTTGATAGCCTTCTCCCGGGGTGATGGTCCACGATAGCAAGTTTGCTACGACTTTTTTAAGGTTTGCAATACCGAGTTTTCCTGCCTGGATGGCATCATTACTTAAATCGCCACTTTGTATCCTTGGATCTAGAATGGTCTTATTGGTACCTGCAGGGGCTTCTCCCGAATACATTTGCAAGCCCTCATTACTTCTTTCAAGGATCTGGCTATTCAATGTTTTAGTTTCAGGAAAAGGAAGTGAACGGTAGCCCCAATTGATGGTCCACAGGTCGCTTTCCGAAACCCTGGCCAATAAATTTTTAGTATCGATACCATCCTGCGGTTGGGCAAGATAATTGATCAGGCCCTGGTCGGTAATAGATCCGTTAAAGGCATGGTTATTTAGCCAGCTGTTATTTCTGATGTTGGCGATTTTGATTGTTGCAGATGCTCCTGAGTTAGATTTTAAACCAAGTGCATTTGCCATCTGCTGGCTCATGTATGCTGCAAGCAGCCGCCCCATTAGCTCAGTGGTAAACGTGGGGCGGTGTGACTGCGGATCCAGTGCACCAGCTTGTATAAGATATAGATTGTAAAGTTTGTTTAGATCCTGCAAGTAAAAGTTTAGCTGTGCCTGCAGGATTTCTCCGGTGCGGGGATCGCGGATGATATTGCCCCAACTATCGCCCAAACCTGGTTTAAAAACTACCCCGCTTAAATTAGCGTTTTCGAGATAAACCTGATTAGCATCTGCACTGGGCATCACCACTTCGATAGCATTCTGGTAACCAGCTTTTTCGAAAGCTTTGTTCCAGCTTAAAATCCCGTCCGCAATATATGGAAGCCATTTTTTAGGGATATGCGCATCAAGGTACATCTTGATCGGAGCTTTTGGCTTGCTTAATTTTCCGACGTTATAATCTGTCAAGTTTGCAGGATCCATTCTCCAGCGGTAAATATAACCCAGGTTGACCACGCCAAGTGGATTCTGATCAAAATCTATATAATCAACCTGTTGAAAAGGAACACGTTTATCAGCGGTGCGAGTGACCATTAACTGCTTTGGCAGCAGGATCATCGAACTGTTGATTTCAAAGGTAAATGGAGCCATTGCCGAACTTCCCTTAGAAATTGGCTTGTTATAAGTTCTCACCATTCGGATGAAAAGATTGTCGGGATATCCTTTAACCGATTCGATATAAGAACGATCGTTTAGCATCATGCCGAGCCCGCTGGCTGCTTTAACCTGCTGTGTGAAACCAAAAAGTAAATTATCCTGGTTAAGGTATTCGGTAAGCTCGATTACGGTGGTGTGCGTACTGTCGTTTGTTGCCTTAACGGCGAAAGATTGTAAGAGCGATTCGGAGTTGTTGCGCTCCAGCGAACGTTTCATGCCATTAAAGGTGGTATCGGTTGCCCTTTCTTTGTAACTTTTCATTTTTACAAAAAGTTTGTTGCCAGCGCCTTTTTCGAAGTGAAAAAGATTTTCGCCAATAAGATCGCCCGAATAACCGAAAGGACTATCTGCCGAGCGGAAATCAGCGGCAGCACGGCCCAAACGGTTCACGGTAAGGATTTCCCTGCCCAAAAGCGAATCGGGAATTTCGAGGTAATATTTATCATCTACCTGGTGTACTCGCACAAAACTGCTGTAGGTCTTTGCTTTGTTGGTAATGAGTGCTTTATAAACGCGCATCCGGGCACCTGCACTATTGGTTGCCGTACTGTCTTTTACCTGCGCAGCAGCAGAAAAGGAGAAATATAGGGCAATAAGGGTCGAAAAGACTTTAAAATAAAGTCGGTAAGGGATCTTTTTCATGAAAGTTTGTTAAATCGGACTACAGGAATGTAGTAGCCCGAAGGTTTTTATTGGTAATTTGGGGCCTGTGTTAAATTCGGGTTTAATTGAACATCATTTAAAGGGATTGGCCAGATCTGTTTCCAGCTTG
Organism: Pedobacter sp. 22163; assembly: GCF_052045595.1. Classification (NCBI taxonomy): domain Bacteria; kingdom Pseudomonadati; phylum Bacteroidota; class Sphingobacteriia; order Sphingobacteriales; family Sphingobacteriaceae; genus Pedobacter; species Pedobacter sp. 22163. The sequence goes on from NZ_JBQEPM010000003.1 coordinate 483,483, forward strand.
CCCAGGTAGTGCCTTTTGCCGCTGCAGCTACAGTCATTACCGCATCAACTTTACCGGTGCGTTTCAGATCGTAAAACCGGTGACCCGATTCACTGAAAAGTTCTGTGCGTCTTTCCTTTAAAATGGCATCCATACAGGCTTCCGGCGAAATTGTTGCGGGATAATCAGGAAGAACATTGGTAGGAGTAGCCGGCCTGGCCCTTTGGCGAATAATATTAAGATCCTGCACAGCCAGGGCTACGTTGTTATTCTGTTTCAAACGGGCTTCTGAACGGATCAGGTATTGTTCTGCAAGGCGCAGCTGGATCAAAAATTCGGTTCCGTTTACTACCGATTTATATTTTGCCGGATAATAAAACTGGCCATTAACTGGCGCGGCAGTAGTGGTTTTTAAAACCGTCCAGTTGCTTATTCTTTGGTCATTGGTCTCAAAACTGTTTAAAAGTGTAGTGCTCATTGTACCCGGACTGATGTTTGCGAGGGCAACCTGTGTTGCGTTTACCGCAGGAGCCGTGGTGTACAGGTAATAATCACGTACCACGCTTCCGGTAACCGGCGCAATGGCCCATATTGTTTCACTGCTGTTGGCTAAAAATACGTTTGCAGGAGCTGGCAGCTGGTAAAGCCCGCTATTGGTGATTACTTTAGTGGCTTCAACCTCTGCTCCGGCATAATTTTCCATGTATAAATAAACACGTGCAAGTAACGCAGCGGCCGCGAATTTATTAGGACGGGTGCGGTTGGGGGTAGTTGCACTAAGGCCATCAAGGTAGGCTTCACCCAATAAACTTTCAGCCCTCAAAAGGTCAGCCGCCATTTGCGCATATACCTGTGTTTTTGGTGCCCTTGGAAGAAAATTGGTAACAGCATAATCCGAATTCAATGCCAGTGGAACATCGCCGTATAGGTTTACCAGATCGAAATAACTAAAGGCGCGCATAAACAATGCTTCACCCATCCACTGGTTATAACGGGCAAGATTGCTTTTATGCGATTCAATATTCTCTATGGTAAGGTTGCAGTTGTAAACCTGACGGTAAAGTGTAATCCACTGTGTAGAATTGGTAGAGGTAAGTCCATTGAGGTAAAACTGCGAGGTAGTGGCAGCAATAGAATTTACGCTGGCCGCCTGGATCTGTGTTAAATCATCAGCATACAAAGCTGTACGGAAACCAATGGTTTCAAACGTATTACTTGTGCCGTTATAAAGGATACTCCCTGCGGCAGTGCTGAAAATACCGGTAAGTACGGCGCCGGTCGAGTTATCATTCAGATAAGCACCTTCGGTGGCAAAACGATCGGTAGGCAATGGGATTTCCAAAAACTTTTTACAGCTGCTCAAAAAAATGCTGAAAAGAGTAAAAATGATGAATATATAGGATTGAATAGTTTTCATATCGTTGAAATTAAAGCGTAACGTTTAAACCCAGGTTAAATACTTTTAATGGTGGAAGCGAAATCAGCGAAAGATTCTCTGGATCCAGATCGCGGTATTTGGAAATCGTTAACAGGTTCTGGCCCTGCAGGGTAATGCGTAGGTTATTTACATGCAACCTTTTTAAGTATTCTTTAGGCAGCGAATAAGACAAACTCAGGTTCTGCAAACGTGCATAGGTCACCCGTTCGTAAGCACCGGAACTCTGTCTGAATGTTGCCATACCGAAGGCGCTGCTAATGAAACTGGTTGTTGCCTTTGGTACGTTTGTTTCGTCACCAGGTTTTTGCCAGCGGTCAAGCGCCCATGAAGTGGTATTTCGATCGAAATAACCAGGCAGGAAACTTAATTGTCCCTGAAAATTACTGCCCATTTTGTTTGCCAGGGCTACCGAAAAGTCTAAAGAGATACTTTTGTAAGTGAATGAGTTGGATACACTTCCGAAATAACGTGGCGCTAGATCTATATTAATATTTTTATCGCTGACGGTTAACCCGGTTAAATAGGCACCTTGTACACCTGCAGCATTAAGATAGTTGTACTCGCCGGTTTGAGGATTTACGCCAACATAATTAAACACTTTAATATTGCTGACCGATTTGCCCAATACATAATTAAAGTTTGGGGTAAGGTATTGCTCAGGCATCGAGATTACTTTGCTTTTGGGTAATGTCATTACCGCACTGGTAGACCAGCTAAAGTTTTTCCCACGGATATTGGAACTTGATAAGCTAAACTCAAGCCCGGTATTCTGAATGAGAACAGGAGAGTTTAACGTAACACTTGAGAATCCTGTTACATTGGAAAGGGGCTGGCCGATCAATTGATCTGAGACTTTGTTTTTATAATAACTTGCATCAATCAAAATGCGGTCTTTTAAAAAGCCGAGTGAAATTCCGTAATCCTGCTTTTTATTCGATTCCCAGTGCAACGTATTGTTTGCCAATGCGCTGGTAGTAAACACCGTATTGTTTAAGTATGGCGTTCCAGTTGAATAGGTAGCCAGGTAATAGTAATTTGGTATGCCATCGCCACCGGTGGTACCATAACTTGCACGCAGTTTACCAAAACTTAAAAAAGGAAGGTTTTCTTTAATGAGTTTTTCTTCGCTAAAAATCCATGTTCCGCCAACTGATCCGAACCAGCCAAAACGGTTTTCGGGCGCAAATTTGGTAGATCCATCGTATCTCGCGCTAAAGTTAACAATGTATTTATTTGCCCAGTTGTAGTTCAGGTTCCCAAAATAGCCCATATACCGGGTTAACGATTTATTGAAGTTGGTGGTTACCGTTGTCCCTGCCGATGGATTATTTAAACGGGCATCAGCCACAAAACCTGCTCCGGTAATCTGATTCTGGTAAATCATTTTATCCTGGTAGGTAGCACCTGCAATCGCGGTAATATTCCCGCGCTTGCCCAATGCGGTAATATAGCTGGCATATGGCTCGAAAGACCAGGTGCGGATGTTATATACATTACTGGCACTATTTGCCTGAGCTGTTGCAGTTATGTCAGTTGGGGCAAATACAGTTGTGGGTACCTGGCGCAGTTCGTTACCTGTAAGCAGGTTATATCCCACAAGCGCTTTAATGGTTAGGCCTTTAACAGGTTTGTAAAGTAGGGTGGTATTACCTAGCAAATTGTTGGTTACGCCACGGTAATCTGTATTGATATAAGCATATGGGTTTGCATTTGAGATCCAGTTTAAGCTGCCATCAGGTTTAAAATAAGAAGGTCCGTTTGGAGCACGCAAAGTTGCTGCATCGCCAGAAAATTCATAAGGCAGCATCGTATTTACCGTAGAATTGAACAGGGTAGATACCGTTACATTGAATTTTTTATCTTTGGTGTTTGTACTGAGATCAACCTTAAGACCACCATCTCGGTTATAGCCTTTTGAACGTAGAACATTGCCCTGATCGTTAAAGCTTCCACTTACCGAATAGCTGGTGAGTTCGCTGCCCCCGCTATAACGCAGGTTTACACGCGTACTCCAGGCCTTATAATCGGTAAGTTCTTTAGACCAATTGGTTTCTGCATCCAGGGGATAGGTGCCATTAAGATCAAGATCTGCCGGACCAACAGCCAGGCCATCATTTTTAAGGGCTTCTCGTCGGAGCATCAGGTAATCTGAGGTTCCCAGCAACTCTGGAAAAGTACCCACAACACTTAAACCGCGGTCGAGGTTAATATTTAGAGATGGATCGCCGTTTTTGTTATAGCTGCCTTTTTTAGTGGTGATCAAAATTACCCCATAAGCACCCCTCGATCCATAAATTGCGGTCGCATCAGCATCCTTTAATACGTCGATACTTTCAATATCTTCTGGATTAAGGTAATTTAAGGCATTTCCACCCTGTTGCGCAAGGGTGCCCGCATTGCGGTTATTGCCTAGCGTTGGCAACCCGCCCGATGTTCCGTTCGGGTTAAAGTTGGTTCCTCCGGCAGGGTAGGGCACACCATCAACAATATATAAAGGATCAACATTATTGAAACCATTAATACCGCGGATTTTTACATTGAACGATCCGCCAACCTGCCCTGTATTCTGTATAATCTGTAAACCGGGAACTTTGTTCTGGATCATCTGCAATACGTTGGGAACAGGGCTTTTTGCGAGTTCCTCGCTGGTAATGGTATAAGAATTACCAGTACTTAACCTTTTAGAGGTAGTGGTATAAGCCAAAACCTGTACCTGATCGAGCTGACTGTTGTTTTCTTCGAGGGTAATATCCAGTCTGCGGCTTTCTGTAATTTTAACTTCTTTACTAAGGTAGCCCAAATAGCTGAATACCAAGCTGGTATTTCCGTTGGTAAGCAGTGCCGTGTAAACCCCTTTGGTATCCGAAATCCATACCTGCTTACCGCCGGTGCCCTTTGCGGTAATGGTTACTCCAGGCAGTGCGTTGCCATCTTTTGTGGTAATTTTACCCGTAACCAGCATATTGGCTTTCATTCCAGTGGCTTCGCCAAGGGGTTTTGGCGCCGCCCTGCTGATAACGACGGTATTATTTACCACGGAAAAATCGAGATCTGCACTGGATAAAATCCTCGTCAGCGCCTCGTTTAAGGGTACATTTTTTAAGCTGACCTTAATTAGCGGGTAATTTTTGAAAAGCCCTGAATTATAGAAGAAAGTGTGGCCGCTCTGTCTTCCGATCCGGTCCAGAAGATTTTCAATACTGATGTTTTTCTCCGATATACTGATATTCTGGCTGTACACTGTGGCACTAACCTGTATACAGCATATGAGCATAATCAGTGTAAATATCTTCATTATCTTCGATAGTTTACGGTAGCATCTGTTGAGTGCATACCATGGTTGATACAAAGTAGAAATTTGCATACTTTTGTTTGGTTGGGTTGATAGTTGTAAGAAATTAGTCGATTTTTAAAAACGATGCCTGACCATATTATCCGGGATGTATTGGCGTACATTCCGGTTTTTTTGTCAAAACACCGGTAATCTTTTACTGGCCTGGCCAGTTTAAGATCAAGCTGAATTATTTTATCTAATAGACGGTTATTTTACGTTCATTTATTTTAAAGCGGATTCCCCCGCGTTTTAGGATTTCTATTACCTGCGAAAGGTTTTCTGTTCTTGATACCCTGCCGCTAAAATGTTCTTGAGGAATTTCGCCCTGATAAACTACTTCCACATCGTACCAACGCGCAACCTGGTTCATGATTTCCGGCACGGAGGCATCTTCAAACTGAAATTCGCCTTCTTTCCAGGCCACAGCCAATTCGGTATTTACATCGCTAAGCTTTTGGATTTCCTGTTTTCCATTTTCTATTCCTGCAGCCTGTCCTGGTGATAACGACACCGATTTTCCACGTGAGGAAACTTTTACAGCTCCTTCTAACAGGGTGGTTAATCGCATCGGGTCACCCTGGTAATAATGTACGTTGAAGTGTGTGCCCAATACCTCAATCTGTTCGGTGCCCGCCTTTACCACAAACGGGATTCGCAATTTTCTATCTTTCGTTTGCTGATGGGCAACTTCGAAATAAGCTTCGCCCTTCACTTCAACATTACGCTGGTTCATACTGAAAACTTCAGGATAACGGATGCTCGAAAGCGCATTGAGCCATACATGCGATCCGTCAGGTAGCACCAATTCATATTGTGCACCTTTTGGTGTGCTTAAAGTATTGTACCTGCCAGGCGAAGCATTTGCATTTGTTGGCGAATACACAATTATCCCATTCTTTTTACTGACCTGCAAACCAGTTGAGGCCATTAATTTTCCCTCAGCAGCGGTATCCAAAGAAATCTGGCGTCCATCTGCAAGGGTAAGTACCGCCTGATTGCCGCCCGGAGCAATATCGTGTCCCATTAGCGCATTACCCAATAAAGCATTACGTTCCGTTTTTTGCTGACTGTTAAAAATCAAAAAAACAACACCTGCAATCAGCAGGACTGCTGCTGCTGCGCTCAATAAGCGCCAATTAAGCCACGGGAATTTTCTAACAATGGGTTCCGCATCTATTACTTGTTTGGTTTTTGCATATATGCGCGAGCGCACCGCTTGCTGGTCTTGTCCTTGTTGTAAAGGCAGCTGTACTGAAGCGTACCAGAGTTCTACTTCCGTACGTTCTTCTTCGGTTGCTGTACCTTCAAAATATTTTTTAATGAGTTCTTGTTGCACGTTAAATTTTCTATAGGTTTTAAGGTATATCGTTTATTGGTTTAAAAAGTACCATCCATTTATTGTTTTTTTTAGAAAGTTGAAAAAAACTTAAATTATATCGGATTGATTAGAATTAACCTACTTCAACTAAAAAATAATATTGAATGAAGGTTTTTATGAGAAGCAATGGTTGTAAGGAGATGTTATGCTTTTATTCTTAAAAGCATCGAGATTGCGAGCATTAAAAGCGAAGAATCGTAAGCGATAATCCGCTGTTTTAAACGTTCAGCCGCACGGTGGCTCTGGTTTTTTACGGTTTGCTCTGATATACCCAATTGTTGGGCAATTTGCGATATAGAAAGTTTGAGTTCACGTTTGAGGTGATAAATTTCGACCATCCGTGGTGGCATCAGGGCAAGTTCATCGTCAATGATTTTTTGCAGTTCGCCCACAATCATTTGTTCATCGGCTGCCAAAGCATAGTTTTGTGGTTTTTTGGCGAAACCATCTGCGTAACGCAAACGAACTTCATCCTTTCTGTAAACGTCAAGAATTTTATGACGCAGTACTCCATAAAGATACGCCTGAAGTTCATCTTCCTTCGCTAACATCTCTCCATTGTTCCACAGTACGACAAAACATTCCTGTATCAGGTCTTCGGCCAGGTCCTGATCATTAAGCTTTCGCAGGGCATGGTGATAGAGCTGGGCCCAATATTTTTCAAAAGCCAGTTCAAAAGCCTTACCCTTAGTTTCAGGGGAGCTCGCCATTGAACCGCTTTCCGGAAGTATGGGCATGGGATGTGAAGTTAATTAGGTTATTGAATGGGCTAAAATATAAATTATTAGCCGGAATGCAATTATTTTAAGCGCTACAATGCAGTTTTTGTAAAAACCAGTTATAGTGTCGTTATTAGAATGTGTGATATTCTTACCAGTGGCGATCTGAACGAGGGAAATCAGCCGGGAGCTTATTGCCGCAGAAATCTTTATAGCCTAGTCAGTCCTGATTATCTAAATTCCAACTATTGTTATGAAATAGAATTTGCTAAGGCGCAGCAGAAATTAATCATTGTGCCGGTTATTACCCAGCCTTGTGGCTGGCATTCTTCTCCGTTTGGAAAATGAAAGCTGTGCGAAGCACGGAAAAGCTATAGCTGACCGGACCAACGAAAACGCTGCCTATCTGAATGTTATTCAGGAGCTCCATCGTCTGAAGGAGTATGGTGCTGGTGATAAAGTAAATGATAACATTCCCCCAAAACTTTCAACTGTACTTAGGTAAATATTGAATTGGTAGGCATAATGTTGCAATTGTTCCCTTGCCATCATCTCCTGCACGGATATTGAAATTTGCCAAGTTCGTTTGATTTTGAAAATTGATGATTTCTATCCGCTCCAGAATGGAATCGATGCCCATTGATTTTTCCTTGATTCCCATTTTTAGGTTTTTTTGCTGTGCAGGATGATAGCCCTTGCCGTTATCTTCTACCGTAATACAAATCTTCTCCTCGCCCTGCCTCAAACTTACTTTAAGTTTCGCACCGGGCTGATTGTCTATAATGAGGCCATGCAAAATTGCATTTTCTATTAAAGGCTGAATAAGCATTGGCGGTAACAAGAGTTTTTTGAGTTCAATATGCTTATCAAGGTCAAAATCGTAAATGAATGCATGGTTATATCGCATGGCCTCCAATTCGGTGTAGAGTTCTATGGCCTTCCACTCCCGGTCTGCCGTAACCAGACTTTTCGTTGAATTTTCGAGTATCAACCGGCTTAGCCCGGCAAATTTCTGGATCAGCCGAGATGCCATTTTTTTGTCGTTTTCCATAATGTACGACTCTATTGAATTGAGCACATTGAAAATGAAATGCGGGTTCATTTGTGCACGGACTGCCTTTAACTCGCTCTCTGACAGGCGCTGTTTAAAACTGAACTGTTTACGGATATAGCTAATGCGTCTCCGCCATAAAAAAAGAATAAGCGCCATTATGGCGATAATACATAAAATAGTAAACAGATTTGTTTCATACCAATAGGGCAAAACGGTAATAAAAAGGCTTTCTTCCGAGCTGAACACCTCGTCGTTATTGCAGCCTTTTATATAGAGTTCATACCTGCCGTTGGCCATGCTTCCCAGAGCAATGTCGCCATTCTTTACCTGCTGCCAGTGCGCATTTTTGCCTATCTTATAGAAATACCTGTTCTCTTGAGGTGCCGTAAAATTAGTAGTGGCAAAGTGGATATTAACGATTTTGGTTCCTGCCTCAAGTGTAATGTGCTTTTCTTTATCGCTTACCTGCACCGTCTTTTCATGGCCATCAGCACTTATATCCATAAAAATAACCCGTGGAATGGCCGTATTTGTTTTGACATGATAAGGATTAAAGCGGGTTACAAAACCACTGAAGCTCAACAGGAAATTGCCTGTTCTGTCAATTTCAAAAAAACCATGCCCTTCGTATTGGAAAGGAAGGCCGTTATTGATGTTAAAAAAGGTAAATGTCTTTTTCCTATCGTATTTGATGATGCCTTGTTGTGAGGGGATCCATAAATTGCCGAGCGTATCTATCAATATCCTTTTGAGGTAATTTTCCGGCAGCCCTGATCTGGTGTCGATCAGCAATCCGGTTCCACTTGTTTTGTTGATCTTGATCAGGCCAGCATCCGATACGGCCCATATCGTTTTTTCTCTGTCTTCTGTAATGTCGGTTACCCAACTGATCTCACGTTCTTTTCCATCTATACCTTTAACGGCAATTTTATTAAAAGCATCTTTTGAAGGAACATAACGGCTGATACCCTTGGTGGCACCTATCCAAAAATCACCTTCCTTATCCATTAGGCAAGAATATACTGCACCATCTATGCTTTTACCATCCGGTTTGTACTGTTTAATGAATGTTCCCTTGACAGGGTTAAAGAGGTAAATGCCATTCTGCCTGGCCCTTATCCAAAATTGGCCGTCTTTCCTTTTATAGATTTTTGATACGGCAAGGTTGTCTTTATTGCTCAGATCTATCGGCGGGAAATAGAGCTTGTACTGAGAACCCGTTTTTTTAACCAGACCTGAATCTGTGCTGAACCAAAAATTCTTTTTATCGTCCTGGTAAATACTGTTTATTGATTTGCTGAGCGCACTTTTGGCATTTTCGGGTATTTGCAAAATATGCGACAAAAAATGCCAGTTTTTATCAAATACATAAATACCTTTTGCATAGTAGCCTGTGATATAAAAACGGTCTTTGGTTTCGAGCATGTTATTGGGCAGCCCGAAAAGCTTGGGATTGTTTAATTTTAGCTGCTGGTACAAAGGGATGTTTTCAAAATTCTGAAGGTTGGGGTCGATAATACTGATCCCGTTATCTGTTGATAGCCATAACCGGTTTTGCCTGTCTTTTGCAATATGATAGATGTTAAATGCGTTTAGAGAAGCGGGATTTAAAATATCGGACACGTATTCTTTTAGCCTGTTGCTTTTAAAATCCTTTAGTACAAAGCCTCCACTGGCTGCAATACATAGCCAGTTATTCCGGTGGTTATCCGTCCACTCAATTATATCGTTTACCCTGGTATTGGGTTTGTTGAAAAAGGTCGAAACCACAGGCTTAAGCATGCGGTATTTCGGATCAAAACTTTTAAGACCGCCGTCTCCCTGCCCCAGATAGATTGTACCATTTGTAGCCTGATGGAGGGTAATACTATAATCCTTTTCATGATAAGGGATCAATTTTTGATTTTTTTCATCAATCAGGTACAGGCCATAGGCTCCCAGTGCCCATAGTCGATGTTCCCTGTCTTCTTTAATCACGTTAAATGAATTGTAGTCTTCTTGTGCCCCACTTACTGCTGGCGGGAGATAGGTCGTGAAAATATTTTTTTTATAATCAAAGAACTGCACACCGGCACCGGTCGCAACCCATAACCTATCCTTGCTATCAAAAAAGGGTATGCAGTTCCAATTGCTGGCCAAACTGTTTTTGTTATTGGCGTCATGAAAAAAATTAACAGCTTTTCCGGTCCTTGGATCAAACCGCGATAGTCCCCTTATCGTACCTAACCATAAATGCTCTTCCGGATCACCCGCGATGTAAACCAATGCATCACTACAGATGGAGGTGCTATCACTAACCAAATGCCTGAACTCTTTTATCCCTGTGCCATCATAGCGGTTTAATCCTTTGCTGGTTGCTATCCAGATAATCCCGTTTTTATCTTCATAGGTACATTTTACGGCATTGGTGCTCAATCCTTCCCTTACTGTGAGCTGGTTAAATTTTAGGTTGGGAAAAGACTGTCCGCTTACCCTCAGGCTAAATAAGATTAAAATAAGATATAGGCCAGTTCGAATTTTCATTTAATCGTATTATGTGGCGTATCGTAAGCGTTAATTGGGTCAGGCAGCCAGGTTATAGTTTGGCAGACAAAGTATTGCAACGGTTCCCTTTCCGGCTTCCTCAGATTGTCTAAAAAAATGGCAGTGCCGTTTTGATTCTGCAAGTTAATCATTTCTATTCTTTCCCGGATAGACTGTATACCTATCGATTTTCCTCGATCCCTCTAATTTCTGTGCTGAAGCCAGCGCTTTTTTTGATTTTTTATGGCTTCGCCGTTTTTGCCGACGTCTAACGTTTAATTGTATGGTGGCAATATCATTGATGCATAACATCACTCCGTGTTTATACCCGATTTTAGAGGCTAACTCTTTATTTTTTCATGGGCAAGACCTTTTCCCTTTGCGGAACAAAGAAAAAGGGAACAAAGGATAAATTTTACCGAGCTGTCCACCATCGTTATCATATCTGTTCAAAATAACTGATAATGGCACATATTTCTTTTATCGTTCGCTAAATGAAAAGACCTATTCGCTCATTTAAAAGGCATGTTCGCATAACACGGGTTTAAAAGCGCCCTTAATCGGGCATTCCTTTCATGTATATCAGCTTTTGAGCCAACATGATCTGTGAGGCACCCAAGCTCCCTCATCATAAAAGATCTCCCGCTCATTGAGAGTTGTCCTCCAATCATTCCCGAAAAATAACACTGTAGGTTCTTCTAATATTGTACCGGCAAAACGATAATCTAATTATATCCATGTAAATTAAAACCATGAAAAAAATCAGTTTAATGATAGCCTGTTTCCTCCTGATTGTTTTCTTCTGTAAAAAAGATAAAACAACTGAAGAAAAGGAAGTAGTTAAAGGCAACCTGAAAGAGGTGGTAGAAACAGTCAATGGCATTACCTATAAAATTTTTACAGAAAAAAATGCTACAACCTTTAAAGGTATTTTTGGTAATGGGTAGTGGTAATGATGAGAACAATCCCATGGAAGGAGGCTTAACCGGTGGGGCTGAAACTGAAATCTGCGAAAAGGCAGCCGCCAATGGATATGCTGCCGCAATATTAAAGTACCCGGCACTATCGATTGGAACAATAGCGCCAAAGTGGTTGGCGAAGATTTCGATAAATGTATTGTGGCCATAGCAGGCAAATATAATATAGACGAAAATAAATCGGTTTCTTGCCGCCAGGCAATAAGGGTTTCACAAAAGCTGTCGGATAAACCTGACCGCTTCTGCAATAAAAAAGAGTTTGCCCGGGAACAATTAAAAGGCGAAATTAGCTATAGATATTTACACCATGTTAAAAGCGGTAATTTTAGACGACGAAATCAGGGGCAGCAAATTGCTGGGCCATAAACTAGAATCTTTTGAAGATGAGCTTCAGGTTGTAGGCGTTTTTAACGAGCCTGCGAAAGCCCTGGCTGCTATTACCCAGCTTTCTCCGGATGTTCTGTTTTTGGATGTGGAAATGCCGGGTATGAATGGCTTTCAGTTTTTAGAACGCCTGGGAACCTTTAATTTCGAAGTTATTTTTACGACCGCTTATGACAGCTATACTTTAGAGGCACTGCGTTTAAGTGCGGTTGACTATCTACTTAAACCAATTGATGAGGAAGAGCTGAAAACCGCGATCGTTAGGTTAAGAAAGCGGGTAATCGAAAAATCCAACTACAGATCGTCAAAAAAAGAGAAAGTTAATAGCAATAGATTAGCATTAACTACCGCCGAAGGCGTTTATATTGTCGATAAAACCAATATTATCAGGGTTGAAGCGATGAGTAACTACAGCGTATTCATATTGGCCGACAACAAAAAGATTGTGGTCTCTAAAACCCTTAAGGAGTTTGAAGCGATATTGGACGACGAGTTCTTTACCAGAATTAACCGCTCAGTAATTATCAATTTAAGCTATGTGGTCAAATATCGCAAAGGTGACGGTGGAACCATTGAACTATCTGATGGTACTGAAATAGAAGTATCTATACAAAAAAAGGAAATATTACTTCAAAAATTGTTTTAACAGGTACTTTATCCAGCCCGTACATGTATGCGGAAATATCCGTTATTTTGAATTACAGATCTGCAGATGAGACAATCTATAATCTGAAGTCATTTTTAATTAGTCCCGCTGTCCATATCTGAAAATGGGCGTTCAGTCATATTTCTGGAACGTTAACCCGGTCATCCGATATATCTCCAATTTAAAATCGAAAGCGGTTACGCAGTTCATTGAACGCTGACCTGCATAAAGCGCAATCTCTACCTTAAAACTTAAAATTACAAGTTTCATTCTTGTCTATAACCGTAGTTCCGCTGAGCGCGGATATTAAGCTGTGGATTAACCAGGAAAATACCCAGGTCCTTTAAATTGATATTGAATTCTGAAAATTTAGCTGCAATGCCCCAGATTTTTCTGATCATATTTTTTGAAATGAGAAGGGTTTTATGGGCATTTGATCATTAACTAAGTAAAACACGTAGTTCACCAGACCATAGTCCCTGTTCGCTCATTAGCCGGCCAATTGCGTTATTGAGGTCGTAAATTTATTGATGTAGCAGGTTCTTTTATCCAAAAAGGGCCCCCATAACAGTAATTTATAAACTAAAGCAATACGTAGTGATAAAGCTGGTAAACATATTTTTTGCATTTATGTTGGCGCCGATACTGGTTGGTGCCCAAAATTTAAATGATATCAAAAATCAGAAACCTTTCACATTTAACGGTGCATTGGAGGTACGGACCATAGGCTACCAGATGAGCGGTGCAGCCGATCGGCGTAACCCTTTTGCGCTGATAGTAAGTGGTAGCCCAACCGTAAGTATCTATGGCTGGGACGTACCTTTTAGTATCAGTTATACCGATAAACATACCAGCTTTCAACAGCCCTTCAACCAATTCGGTTTAAGTCCAACTTATAAATGGATCACCCTGCATGCGGGCTATCGCAATGTAAGCTTTTCGCCATATACCCTGGGCGGCCATACCATGCTTGGAGCAGGAGTAGAACTCACGCCAAAAAAGTTTAGACTTGGTTTTATGTATGGCAGGTTAAACAAGGCCACAGCAATAGATACACTGACCCAGGCGCTGGTACCGCAATCTTTCACCCGTAAAGGTTATGCCATAAAAGTAGGCTATGGTACAGAAAAAAGCTATTTCGATATTAATTACCTAAAAGCAAAAGATGACAGTACCGGTTTTGACAGGAGTAGGCAGATAACAAGTTTTAATACCGCACCTGCCGGGAATACCGTTTTGGGCTATAGAGGGCAGCTTACATTTTTAAAATATTTTTTGATCGAAAGTGAGGCGGCGGCAAGTTTATATACCCGGAATTTATATACAACTATACCTATCGATTCTTTGAATGATCCGATACTAAAAACACTGAAAAAATTTGCGCCTATAAATGCTACCAGCGAACTGTATACCGCATTTAGTGTTGGGGTCGGGTATCGGGATAAAAAGTACGGACTGAAAGTAAACTATAAACGCATCGATCCTGAATTTAAATCGATGGGCGCGTACTTTATTACCTCTGATATTGAGGCGTGGACGATAACACCATCATTTATTGCATGGAAAAACAGGCTGAACTTTTCCGGTAGCATTGGCCTGCAAAAAGATAATTTACAAAATCAAAAAAATGCAACCAACAAAAGGTTTATCGGAGCGGGGAATGCCAGTTTGCAACTGAACGATAAACTGGGTTTCGATTTAAGCTACAGCAACTACGCCAATAACCAAAGCCCTAACACGGTCCGCTTTGCCGATTCCCTTAGAATTGTGCAGACCACACAAATGTATAGCATTATGCCAAGGTATGTGCTTACCACCGATAAATATAGCCATACACTTTCTGCCGCTGCGACACTGAGCAACCTGAACGATTTTAACCAGTTTTTTGCTGATGCAGCCATTAGTAGAAATATGGATACACAGCAGTTTTTCTTTAATTATAATATTGGTTTTTTAAAAGATGGTTTTAACCTGAATACCAGCCTCAATGCCACACGGTTGAAGGGTATGGGTACCGACCAGACCTATACTGGTATTTCGTTCGGTGGAGATGTGGTTTTGCTTAAATCTATGCTGAGGGCCTATACCAACCATTCGATCACTTTCGGTAAACAGCCTGAGGGCAGAAGTTTGATTTTTAACAGTTCTATAAATGCAAAATACACGGTTTATAGACGGCATACACTTGATTTTGGGCTGTACCTATTACGCAACGACCCAAAAAATACAACTGGCCTACAACAAAAATATACAGAGATGCGCGGTGAACTGGCTTACCAATTAAAATTTTAACGTTATGAAACCATCATGATTTTTCAAACCCCACAGGGGATGAATAAATCTGATAGCTTCATCACAATTGAAACTAAATTATATACTGATGAAAAAATTATATTTCCTTTTACATGCATCCTTGATCTTGCTATTTTCCTTAAGCCGGGTAAATGCTCAGGTAAGTATATCGATAAGGATATTGCCACCTTATCCAACCCGTATTACCGATTACGAGAGTAAACCACAGCAGGTTTTAATTACACTGGTTAACCAATCAACGGCTACACAGAATGTACAGTTAAGGGCGTCTGTTGTCGGCGATAATGGGATAAGGTTGGAGGTAGGTCAAAATTATAAAAGTCCATCGGCAATAACGTTAACCCCGGGGCAGGTAAGAAATTTAAATGGGGCCGATCTGGTTACCCTGTTCGATTATAACCAGCTTACCTATACCGGCATTACCAAAGGCGAGTTTATACGTGGAAACGGTTTGCCGGAGGGTAGTTACCAGGTTTGTATGCGTGCCTACGATTATAATACCAATTTGCCAATAAGCGGGGAGGAACCTACGGGCTGTAGCAACCGTTTTACGATAAGTAGCATAGAACCACCACTAATTATACGTCCTGCCGATGGCGATGAATTAAACAATGTAAACGGAAAAGTTTTTACCATAAATTGGACAACTCCTCCAGGCGCACCACCATCGGTAAAGTATAAAATACGGATGATAGAAGTGATTGGCAACCGCAATCCCAACGATGCGGTGATGACCGCCCTGCCACCTTATTTCTTCGAAAAAGAGGTTATGGGAAACGTTTATGTATATAATCCTGCCGACCCGCAATTTACCCCGGGTAGGCGTTATGCCTTGGTTATCAGTGCTTTCGATCCAAATAATAGCTATACTTTCAGGAACAATGGCAACAGCCAGGTTGTAGCCTTTTCTTTTGTTGGCGATCTGGTTAAAAACGGCCCGGGAAAAAAAACGGCAGATACTGCTTCGAAACCGAAAAAACCGCTTACTACAAATTCTATAAAGGGCAGAGCACTATGGGCATTTAAGGCAAGCGAAGAAAGCTACAAAAGCGGCTCCATGCTGGGCAGTATTGGTGCCGCAAACGTTACAATTCCCAGTTTTAATGCCACTTTAAGTAATAATAGTGCATACAACAGTAATTTGACCCCGGTTTTGGGGAATACAGCCGTGCAAACGGGCAATAAAACGGTAGCTGGCGGCAGTAATAATGGAGTTCCCATGGGCGGATTAGTCTATGGTGCAGCAAACCCGCTAACGGATAATAAAAATAACCTCTTAAATGCAATGTCCACTGATGGAACCCTATTTGCCCGGGTGGTTACCGATAATAAGGGCAATACAATGAGTGCGGTGCAAAAAGTTGCCGAAGAAAAAACGGCAAGCTCATTTATCTTCGCATCGGGCTATCAAAAATACGATTATTCAATTGATGCCACATCTGCAATCTCTGCAAACAATAAAATCCCACTGGCCAATGCTGTAGTAAAAATCATAGGCATTCCCGTTGAAACCGTTAGGATCTTAAATCCGCACCAAACAGAAGTTCAAAAAGAGAAAAATGAAAAGCAGGAACAAAGCAACTCGCAATTTGGTATTGTGCCCAAACCGCAAAATAATAAGCCCGGGAATAATTTAAATCAATCCAAAGAAAATAATGCAGCAGCCAACAGCGGAAAGGACAACACCGCACCTGCAAAAGCATCTGGTGCAAGCCCTATAATTGCTTACCCGAAAGAGAAAGATTTAATCGCTTCCGGCCGTACCGATGCAAATGGAAATTTCGATATTAACTTTGCCGATTTAAACTATACCGGAGGGAACAACTATAAACAGATAAAAGTAGTGGTTACGCAGGGCGATTTAGAGGAAACTAAAATTTTACCGGCCGATTCGCTTAAAAACCCTGATCTGGATTTGGGCGAGATAATTTGTCTGGCCAATACCTACCGCTATACGCCCACCATAGAAATGCCAGAAATAAATGCTGGCGACAATAAAAATCTGAAAGTTAAAATCTATCGTGAAGAATCAGCCTCAATGGCTAATCCATATTTAGCTTTTGATGGCAACCTTGCCCCGGAGGCAAAACAGAAAATAACCATCAATGGCAAGAAAATGGTATTGGTGGCTACTGATAGTGTAAATGTAAAAACTGCCGGTCTGATAAAATTTTCGCGTTTATTCTATGATGCCCAATATATGGTAGAAATTAGCGCAAACGGGCAGATTGATAAAAAAACCGGTAGTTTAAAGGTAGCGCATTATGATTTAAGCCCAGATAAAGTTTTAAATGTGAAGCCAACATATACTTTAACGGCATCGCCACCATCTGTAATAGGTAGTGTACAGCTTTCTTTGGATAATGGTTTTGCATCGGTGAAAAATGCCATAGTCCGGGTCGAGTTTAAAAAAGAAGATATATTGGTCGGCGCAACCAACCAAACCGGGTTGAGTGCAGTTTTAGGAAACCAGCAGCCGTACAGCGCCCAGCTAAATACGCAGTTCGCGGCATATAATAACATGGTTGTACAGGCACAATCGCCATCAACAAGCTCGGCAAACACCGCTTTGTCATCTAATTCCCCGTCTTTTTATTCCTCAAATGTTTTAAACTCTGCCCTTGGTGGAGGTGTTAAAGCCAGCGCCACTTTTATCGGTAATGCACTGACCAATTTTGAAGAGCAAACCCAATTGGCACCATATAGTGCCCGCACAGATAGCGCAGGCAATTATGTGATCAGCAACCTGCCAAAATTAAAAGAAGGCGCAACTTTTACGGTACGGTTAATTAAAGTGCCCAATCAATTTAAATATTTAAAAGTAGATCCTGCCGATACCATTGTGGTGGCCAGATTGGTAGACGGGGAACAAAAAGACGTATCGTTTAGGATAAAACCAGAACTGGTACAGATTGTAGGCCGAGTGGTTGATGCAGATAAAAAACCTTTAAACAATGCACGGCTTTATTTCAAAGGCTCCACCAATATTATTTTAACAGGGCAAACGGGACTTTTTACAGCTACCTATTTTCCCGGAGATCATCAGCTTGTTATTGAGAAAGAGGGTTATGTAGGTAAAACCATAGCCGTAAATATACCTGCTGAAATAACGAAAAAACCAACCATCGATCAGGGGAACCTTGCGGTAACCGAATTGCCAAATAATGTTTTAACAGGTAATCATATTGTGGATACCAAAAACATCTTTGGCGATAACCGAAATACACAAAATACGGTAGCAAATACAATAGACCTGACTGCACAGCTGGTCAATACCCCTACTGTGCAACAGTCAATAGCCAGTAATGGCGGCAATTTTTCGCCTGCATTGTTTGGTGTTGCCGGCGCGCAGAGCAATACGGCGGTCAGTGCATCAGGTATTGGCGGTTTAAAACTTGATGGCGTAAAGATGCAGGCCAAAAGCAGCCCGGCAGGGGGTACAACATTCGATTTTTCAGGAGCCAAAACCAGTGGGAATAATATGGTTAAACAGACCAGCTTCGACATAAGCGATGCAATGGCGGATGTTTTTAACAGCCCATTAACCAGTTCTAACTATGGATCAAACAGCAAAAAGACAATTGATCTGGGTGATATTGGCTTTTTGGAAAGAAAAGTCGGTAAAATAAGGTTTAAAGTTGTTGATGAGGCAAACACCGCTATTGCCAATGCCAGCATTGCACTTTTTGATACCATAGGTATAACCGATAGTAAAGGCGAATGGTTTTATAAGGGCTTTGGCGGCAATGCAACAGTAAGGGTCACACCACAGGCAGGTACTGCTTTTATTATAACCGAACAAAGTGTACTCGTAAATGAAGATGGTGTAGAAAATGTTAAAACCATAAAACTGCAAAAAGGAACGGCAATAAGTGGGTTTGTAAGAAGCGGCAATGCAGCTGTAAACGGAGCTATCGTAAAAGTAGAAGATAGGCCATACCTGCAGGCCACAACCGATGCTAGCGGGGCATATACGTTGTATGTACCTAAGGGTGCGCTGCAGGTTAAGGCATCAAAATCCGGTTATATTGCACAGAGCAAAAGTGTAACCATAGGCACTACACCACAACAGTTGAATTTCGAACTGGGCAGTGGTGGCGAGCGGAATATCGCCAAAATACTGGGGTTTGATGTAGAATTAGATAAAATGGATGCTGAGGGGGCTTCCTACCGGGTAAGCGGAACTTTTGTAAACTTAAACCCATCCTTAAGCGATTTAAAAAGCAGTAGTAAAACGCAATTGCGGTTTAGTAATATCAAGATCAGTTTCGATGCGCAGAATAATGCCATCCCGGAGGGAAACAAAATAGTAACCGATGAGCTTTCTATTCCTTTTAAACTGTTAAATTATTTACCGGTTACCTTAAAAGCCGCCAACGGCATAGCTGTAGAAAGCGATGGGAATAATGGTGGTAAGATTACCGGACAATTGGCGCTCAATATGGGCGCAATACAGGGCAGTAGGGGATGGACTTTACAAACTGCCGATGTTTTTCTCGTTCCGGACAATTCAGCATCACAGCAGGTTGTCGTATTTACATCTAATAACACCGCTGCAAGTTCACCAAAATATAAAATTTCATCAACAGCAGGTAATTGGCAAGGCGATATTTACGGCTTTAAACTCTCGGTAGAAACATCCGCAGCCTTTATCGATAATAATGGACTACACTTAAAAGGCAAGCTGAATACACCAGATCTGGGTCCCATTAAATCTGCATCTTTTACCATAGAAGAATTTAATATCGGAGCAGATTTATCAGTGAAAACAGTAAAACTGGGCCAAACCAACCTGCCATCTATTAAAATAATGGATTGGAGTGCCAGTATTGCATCGTTACTCTTTAATGAGGATGGGTTTAAACTGGGTGGCAATATGGTAATAAAAGTACCTGCTTCAGGCACCTCAAACGTATCATTTTCGAACATTTCCCTGGCAAAGGATATGATGTTTGGGGGGACTTTTACCATCCCTACCGAGGGCATCAATATTTTTAATGTTGTTCGGTTGAAGAAAGGCAATACACCGATTTCATTTGGGCAGGTGCCTAACCAATCTGGGGTATATAAATTAGGCGGCTCTGGCAAAATACAGTTCGAAAAATTTCTTACCTCGGTAATCAATATCCCGGTTTTTGAAGTGCATACCAGTGGCAAATTTTTAGTTGATGCACCTGTTGATTTCGAAGCCAGTTTAGCTTTTGCCAAAATTAAGGTACAGGCTATACAGTTTAATAGTGTGAGCAGCACGCCTTACATAGGTGTGCAGGGTGCTATCTCGGTTGATGTACCGATATTAAAATTTACGGCCGCCGATATTACTTTTAAAGCGGTTAGCGGTGGAGTAAATGTATCGGTAGGTAAAATTAAAGCCTCATTAGATGTTCCGGTTTTAAAAACCGATATAGAAGTTGAGTTAAAAGATAATGGCTTCGCAGGTGCAGGTAAATTAAGTATACCCGGTACGCCGATAAATGCCGGTATCGATTTCCATTACTTTAAAGTTCAGGGTGGGATAGATTTTGGTGCAAGTTTCAGTGCTGGTGTAGTGATCCCGATAGGTTTTGTAACCATTGAACGTGTTGGCGGAGGTTTTGCCTATAATACCGCTACCAAAGATTTTATGATCAATATTAATGGTGCAGTCTCCATTGCCAATTTAGGCTCGGCCATAAAATTAGATCCTATTGGCCTTACCGTAAGCAGCGGTCCGGTAATAGAAGGTTATGCCCATTTAATTGTAGGTACCGCCCTGGATGTGGCCGATGCCAGTATTAAACTTGATATCCCACAATCTACCTTTAGTATAACTGTTGATGCACAGATAGAACCGATAAAAGGTGTGGCAAGCGCAAAACTACAGGGCGATTTGATCATCAGTCTAAAAGATGATGATAAATACCTCTTTATAGGCGCAGCTATGGATATAAATTTATTGGGTTTAATTAAATCAAACGGTGAGTTCGCAATGGGAATAGGTGTACGTAATCCATCAACCCGGGCCGATAGGATCAGCTATTATTTTCGAAACGTTGATACCCGTTACGTGGGCGATATGTTTTCGGGAGTATATATAAACACTACGGCAAAAATGGGTATTCCTAAAGAGCGGCCCATTGGCTTCGATTTTAAAATTGCCAGCGCGAAACTCTGGTGTTACACAGAATCAAATGCCAAGTTAATCTTAAATTTTGCCGAAGGCAATTATCTGTTCGGACTGAGCGGAAGATTTGGTGGCGGTTTTGAATTCTGTGTATTTAGTATTGCCTGTGCCGGTTTTGGATACGATGCCTGTTACGAGTTTATGGGAGGCCGCAACGACAGCGATGGCTGGTTTATAAACGGCAAAGCTGCAGGTAGTGTATACCTAAAAGTAGGTGGTTGCAACCCGGATTGTAACGACTGGACGATAAAACCGTTTTGTGCAGGGTTTAAACTTTGTGCCAAAGGCGGTGCCGAAGTTGGTTTTTCTCAAAGACGGGGTCTGAAATTGAGCGCTTTTGTTGGTGGTACTCCATTTTGCCCATAATTTATAACAATATGAAAACTATATTTTTAATTATTTTTCTGGCCTTTATTATGCAGGTTAAGGCACAACAAGCTAAGTTGGCCCCTACCGGTGTACCCTTTGGCAACGTAATGCCCGGGCCAAATAGTGTTAGTGGAGTTTTGATGGGGCAGACAGAAAACTCATACAAT
This sequence comes from Pedobacter sp. 22163, assembly GCF_052045595.1. Classification (NCBI taxonomy): domain Bacteria; kingdom Pseudomonadati; phylum Bacteroidota; class Sphingobacteriia; order Sphingobacteriales; family Sphingobacteriaceae; genus Pedobacter; species Pedobacter sp. 22163. The sequence goes on from NZ_JBQEPM010000003.1 coordinate 504,927, forward strand.
GCTTATTTGCCGGCAATAAAACAGTACGATATTTACAAGGATGCAAGTGGTAAGGGCAATTTTAAAAAAATTATCACGGTAACTTTTCCCAGTTCTTATGCCGGTTTTGCCCAACGCGTTGGTGAGGCTACCGCCACCGAGGTAAAAAACCTGTTAAGTGCTAAAACCGATGATGAAGCATATCAGCTTCTTCGGGCCGGCGATCCTAAAAAAATAGGTTTTGCCTTTTTATCTAAGTCTTTTTTAAGTGGGATCGGTATGGCCTGGGAGGATAAAGAAATAAAGGATAATACCGCGGAAACGGTTTACCGTGTAATGAAGATTTATAATGACGGTAAAGAAGAGGTTTTGTTTACCCAAAAAACAGCTGATATCGCCAGGATACCCATGCCTAAATATCAACTCCAAAATTTAAGTACGACCGATAGTCTGGTACAGGCAAGTTGGATGAGCAAAACATTGAACAGTCCGGTTTATTATGCAAAGGTTTACAGAAAAGCGAACAACGAACAGAAGTACCAGTCAATAAATACCAGCTTTGTTTTTAGTTCTGGCGATACCTCTAAAACTAGTTTTTCCGAAAGGGTAAATCCGGGTAATCTTTTTAATTATTTTATTATCCCCGAAGATTTTGCCGGCAACCAGGGCTTACCATCTGATACCGCTTTTGCCATCAGCAAATCGTTTAGCTCGGTAAAGGGTATCACAGATTTTAAGGCAAAAGATTCGTTAAAGGGTGCGTGGCTATCGTGGCGTGCGTTACCCAATGAGGGTGTTTACACCGGTATCCAGATTTTAAAATCGAGAAAAAACAATAACGCATTTATAGAAGTCGCCACTATTTCGCCAACCGATAGTGTTTATTACGATAAAGCGGTGCTGCCCAATGTAATCTATTACTACCAGATAAGGCCTTTAATCATCCAGCCAAAAGGATGGAAGCTGCTGCCATCGGCAACTACAAATGTGGCTATCAAAAACAAAGGCGATATTCCGTTTGCCCCACAGGGCTTAAAAGTTTACCAGGATAGCACCGCGCAGGTAAAACTGATCTGGGAACTTAACCCCGAAATAGACCAGTTTGCCTATTATGTATTGCGTGGAACCAATAAAAATAACATGCAGATCGTCTCCCCGGCGTTACGCAGTAACCGGTATACCGATTCGCTTAAAAATTTAGATGGTGAAAGTACCTATCTGTATACCGTAAAACTGATGAACCTTTCGCAAAAAATGAGCGATGAATCTAATATCGCAATGATAAAACCCCTAAAACTCGTATTTGTGCAATATCCATCAGGTATCAGTGCTCGCTTTGCCGAATCTATTGTGAAACTGCAATGGGAGAATATGATCGAAAAATACGACGACATTGTTGGCTACCGCATTTACAGAAAGGCCAAGGGTGATAAAACTTTCACTTTGCTTAATAAACAAGCCTTAAACCTGCCATTTTATAACGACACAACTGCTAGGCCAGGTGCTGATTACGAATATGGTGTTACCTCGGTAAACGGTTCAGATGTGCAAAGCGTTTTATCGCCTTTAACGCAACTCACTGTACCAACTTCGGCAAGTTTGGCTCCTCCGGCCAATTTATACCTTACCAATAAGGCCGAGGGTGTTTTTATCTCCTGGCCACAGGGTGATGATAGCAAGGTTATTAATGTGATTTATCGTAAAGCCCTAACAGATGTAGGCTTTAAAAAAATTACCGAAGTAAATCAGTATACTTTTTATACCGATTCCACAGCCCAAAAAGGCATTTTGTATACCTATCATATCGTGGCAAAAACCAGGAACGGCGAAAGTAAACCAGGGATCGAAAAATCGATAAGAAGAAATTAATGGCAAAGAATAAACTAAAAGCTATGGTACAGGTAAATTTTAAAAATTGTTTCCTGGTGTTTTTATTGGGATGTTTTTTTTCGCAGTGTGCAAAAAAATACGAATTTAACCCAACCGGTATTGCTGTGGTAATTGACAGTATAAGTCCAACCCGCGGAACAGAAAATACCGAAGTGCGTATTTACGGGAAAAACTTTCCGGCTGATACGGCAAAATTAAGAGCTTTTTTTAATACAAAGGCCGGCCTGATCATAGAAAGATCAACCAATAATGTTGTTTTGGTCAGGGTACCTGCCGAAGCTGGAACAGGTACCGTAACCTTACTGGCTAATGGAGAGAATATCGCCGGTCCTGTTTTTACCTATGATTATGATGCACCCGTAATACTCGACGTTGCCCCGCTAACCGGGATTGCTGGTACAGAAATTACCATTAACGGTCGGAAGTTTAGTGCCATCTCGGCAAATAATACCGTAAATGTTAATGGTGCCCCGGCTTTAGTCAACTCATCTACCGCTACGCAGATAAGAGCCACAATTCCCGAGGCGAAAAACGGACGCATTACGGTTGTGTCAAATAATATAAGTTCGCAGGGCCCGGTTTTTAAATTTATCCCTCAGATAATCAGCTTAAATAAAACCAGTGGTTATGTAGATGATACCATAATCCTTACCGGTAAATATTTTGATGGCGCACCAAATCCTTTGGTTACATTCAATGGTGTAACGGCACCAGTTATATCGGTTACGGCTACCAGTATGGAGGTAAAAGTACCAGCATCAACCAGTGGTAATGTGCTGGTGAATGTTGATGGCATAAACAGTAACCCGCTTGCTTTTACCTATAAGTTTTCTCCGGTTATTACCGGTCTAAGCAAAACGTCGGCCTTTGCCAACGATACCTTAACCATAAATGGCACTAACTTTAATGGTACAAATGCACCGACAGTAGCGTTTAACGGCGTACCGGCAACCGTGTTAAATTATACCAATACCAACGTTAAAGTGAGGATCCCTTCTTCTACCACAGGTAATATTACGGTTAATGTAGACGGGGTGGTTAGCAACGGCATAATGTTTACCTATGCACAAAATATTATTGCCAGGAGCCTAACACAGGAAAATCCTGTAGTTAAAAATGTATCAGGTATTGATGGTACTCAGGTCGTGTTGAAAGGTGCAAATTTCGGCACAGATGCCAGCCGCGTAAAAGTAGTTGTGGGTACTTTTAATGCAGCTGTTACCGCGATAGATAACGGAAGTATAACTTTTAATGCACCATCGTTCAGCGGTACCGAAAACTTATTGCGCATCCGTATCTATTTAGACAACGTAGAGGCCACATACCCTAATGGCAACTTAACATTTACCTACGTAGAACCTACAATTTTAACATCCACATTTACAGCTGCGCCTATAGCCAACGGGCAGTATAATTTCACCTTTACCGTTGATGGACAGTTTTACAATGCCACAGCGCCAAATGCCAGCCTACAATTTACAATTGATGGTACCGCGTACAATACAACTGTTTCGGGTAACAGGGCAACGATTACCACAAGCGGACCATTTACGTTCTTTAAAAATACATACGTTATCCTGGTGAGAAATAAATGGGGCAGTTTTGCGTCGGCTTTCCATAGGGAAGTAGTAATTAACGATTTTACAGTGAGCAGGGGAATTAGGGCTGTAACGATAACAGGCTCGGGCTTTGGAAGAAATACTGAAGATAGGCGCTCGGTAAGGATGTACCGTATCATTAATGGAGCTAAAACTTATTTTGCAGATCCAACACTTACTTCCTGGCAAGACAATCAGATTATTGCAACATTTCCCGAAAGTGTAGATGGAAATGCGGTATATGGTGTGGAAGTTAGGGTAGAAACGAAAACAGAAGTTAAAGAAAAAGCAGTTAATACGAATCCGGTAAATTAATTCTTGGATCTGTACTTAGGCTAAAAAAGGGGTAGTTTAGTTGATCGTTAAGGGCTTTCGTTAATTCGGAGGCTCTTTTCGTAAATATGAAAACCCGAAGTGCCTCCATATTGAATCTAATGTCGATTATGAATTTCAACAGCCCTCAGATCTTAAATCAAACAGCGTTTCTTGTTTTTTATAGTTTATAAGGGGTTGAAATATATTAGTTCCCCAATAGGCTGTTGGTGCGAAATTAAAAAGTCAAATCCCGAATTATAAAAAAGCTTTTTGTTCTATCCTTTTAGTGCGTATTCCTGGATAAGCATATCTGTGGTATATGCAGGTTAGTACTAAACTCTCTGATCATCGTAAGAGATAAGGGCTGTTAATAATTTTAGGACTTTCCTTATTTAACTGGCACGCTGGCTATTTAAAACCCTGGCACCTGGAGAACTTTCTATTATCGGGATGATCCAATCTGTTTTTTCTACATGCGCTTAAAAACGCTGTGTTTTTAGTTGCATCTTAATGTCTTCTGCTGAAATCTTACAACTTCCTTAAATAAACAATTCTCATCTGGAGGAACTTTTAGGTACTGACAAAGATTAATGAAGGCCATTTTACCTGGCTAGGATTTTTAAATCCAGCGTTTTTGAAGCACATTTTGCTTTATTCGGGTCTATTCCTCCTGGTAATTCTGCGTCTCAGTTGAAGTGATCATATTGTCCATGTTTTGGTGATGATTATCCATTTACCCTGTTTTATTTTCATTGTAAATTTAACCACACTAATCAAATATCTTTTTTATGTTAATTTATATTGTAAAATCCTTGCCCAAAATGGCGTCTTTACTGATGTTTTTGGCGTTAATACAAGGTAGCCAGCTTTTGGCCCAGGAGCAGGTAATAGCATCAGGGAAAGTTACGGGTAAAGATGATGGAATGTCCATCCCAGGTGTTTCTATCAAAGTAAAAGGCACTACGACAGCGACCTCTACTGATCCGGATGGCAAGTTCAGTTTCAAAGTTCCAACAGGTGCTATCCTTATTTTTTCTTCCCTTGGTTATGGTAGTACTGAACGATCTGCAGCCGCGGGCATGAATATCGTTTTGGTTGCTACAACAAGCGAACTTCAGGAAGTTACCGTAGTGGGCGCAACGATTAAAAAGGGTGATCTGACAGGTTCGGTAAGCAGTGTTGGTGAAAAGGTAATTAAAGAAATGCCCGTAACTAATATCAATCAGGCCATTCAGGGGCGTGTTGCCGGTGTGCTGGTGCAAAGTAATGATCCCAGGCCCGGTGGTGCTGTATCCATTAAGGTGCGCGGAAACAATTCCATACAATATGGTTCAAACCCGATTTATGTTGTAGATGGTCTGGTGATCGAAGAAGCATTCAATACCATCAACCCTGATGATATTTCAAGTATCGACATTTTAAAAGATGCATCTGCAACTGCAATATATGGTTCAAGAGGTGCGAACGGTGTGGTACTGATCACTACTAAAAGGGCCAAGAATGGCGATGGGAAAATAGAATACAATGGGTGGTATGGCGTACAGTCGTTCAACAAAAACATTCCATACCTAAATGCCCAGCAGATTGCCGATTTACGTATCGATGCTTATGCCAACAAATATATGGACGATAATCCGACTGCAGACCGTCAGACCTATATCAATTCATTGGTGGGTACAAATTCTATAGCATTCAGTCAGGATGAACTGAATGTGTACCGTAGCGGCCAATCGTACAACTGGCTCGATGAAATTACCCGCACGGCTATACAACAAAACCATACGGCAACATTTTCTAAAGGTGGTCCTGATGGTGCAGTCTATGTGAGTTTTAATTACACTGATCAAATGGGGCTATTGAAAACTTCCAACTATAAACGTTATGGCGGACAAATTAATCTCGATCAGAAAATAAAACCCTGGTTAAAAATCGGTACCAATACCAATTTCTCGCGTACTGAGGAATCCTATATCGATGGAGGTGTGTTCGGTATCGCTGCCAATGCGAATCCGCTTTTACCCATCAATGACCAGATTACCTACTTGAGCTGGAAGGGTATTCAAAGTACCGATCTATACAATCCTATCAGAAGTTTAAATATTGATGGAAAAGGCAATTTAAACCGTTTATTAACCAATAACTATGTTGTGGCTACCCTCATCCCGGGATTAAATGTACGTTCGAGTATAGCCCTTGATGTGAGGAATCAAAATTATTACAACTACATTCCCAAAAGTTTAGGCCAGTCGCTTAGAAATTCGACCAACGGTAGTGCCACACAGAAAAAAGAAAGTTGGGTAAACTGGCAGTGGGATAATTCGATTTCATACGATAAAACCATTGGCAAAAATAGCTTTTCGGGTATCCTGAGTTTTGGATTGAGCCAGAACAACTACAATTATAACCAGGTAAATGCATCAGGCTTTGCTACCGACGATTTTTCTTACAAATACCTTGGCGGGGCTTACCTGAAAGATCAATTCCAGTTATCTTCTGATTTTGTAACCAACTCATTGATCAGCTACGTGGCCAGGTTCAATTACAGTTACGACAACAAATATTTTGCAACCCTTACCGGAAGGTATGATGGTTCCTCAAAATTTGGAAATGGCAACAAATGGGGGCTTTTTCCTTCACTTTCACTAGCATGGAATGTTGCAAACGAAGATTTTTTCAAGGACATAAAGGGAATCAACATGCTTAAAATCCGTGCGGGTTATGGTATTGCCGGAAACCAGAAGATCGATGATTTTGCCTACCGTTCCCTTTACCGACCGGTATTTACCAACGGATCTGTTACCCATGTGTCAGATGGTCGTTTAGGGAATCCTGATCTTGTTTGGGAAAAGCAAAAACAACTTAACCTGGGACTGGATATCGCAGTTTTGGATAATAGACTAACTTTTAATGCCGATTATTTTCTGATTCACAACAACGACCTGTTGATGAGAAGAACGCTGTCAACCACATCAGGATTCAATAATACCATTGCCAATGTAGGCTCATTGCTTAATCAGGGGTTCGATTTTAATATCAACGGTGTCATACTAAAAGGCGATGATTTAAAATGGAATATGGGTGCCAATATTTCTGCCTATAAAAGTAAAATTACCAAGCTTTATGGTAATGTAGATGCCATTTATAATTATGGCGGATTTACCGGAGTGGAGATTCAAAGAGAAGGTAACTTCTTCCTCAACCAACCGCTTAATTCTATTTATACCTATAAGTTCGAAAAAATTGCGCAACAATCCGATATGACACGTATCCAGAGTATTGATTATGGAGGCCGCACCATTCGTCCGGGGGATATTGTTCCGGTTGATGTAAATGGCGATAAAAAGATTGATGATGCCGACCGTATTGTTGTAGGGAGAAAAGATCCCAAATTTTACGGAGGGTTCTTTACTGATGTGACCTATAAAAATCTTACACTGAACGCGGTTTTTAATTATAGTTATGGCGGCAAGGCCATCAGCGGACTTTATGAAGGCTTACTAAACGGTACAGGTGAATATTCGGGCCATGAAGATGAACTTAACCGCTGGACACCGGCCAACACTGAATCCAACATCCCGAGAGCTTATACCGGAAGTGGCCGTTATAGTGTTGGAGAAACCGACTATGCTGTACAGAATTCATCTTATTTAAGGATGTCGGCCTTAACGCTGGCCTATAATTTTACGCAGGACTTTATGAAAAAGGCAAAATTAAGCAACCTACGTGTTTATGTTACCGGTAGGAACCTGTTAACCGTAACCAAATATAAAGGTTATGATCCTGAAGGAGGTGATGGTTATCCAACTTCAAAAATGTTTGTTTTTGGTGTTAATATTGGACTTTAAGAGAAATTACAATGAAAAAGAAATACAGTTTGATCATGCTTGCCTTATTGGTAATACTAAGCGGGTCTTGTAAAAAATTTATAATAGAAGAACCACAGACGGCCCTTACCGAAGAGCAGGTTTTTAAAAGCCTTGATAATATCGAACCTTTGGTTTTGGGCCTGTATACCAGCTGGCGCAATACCAAAAAAGACAGGGGAGGTTTTGTCTTCACCTTGGGCACTGATGAAGCACAACAAGGGGCTTACCAGGTTAGAACCGACGACCGGCAGGCAGGACTTGACCGTTATAATGGCTTCTTAACCGCGAGCAATACAGCGCTTGCCGAGCAATGGAATAGCCGCTGGCCTGTGATTTCTGCTGCGGCTAAGGTAATTTATGCCTTAAGCCTGAATACGGAAGACCCCGAACGCAAAAACAGGATTTTGGGTGATGCTTCTTTTATCAGGGCGGCGCTTAATTTTGAAATGAGTCAGTATTGGGGCGAAATACCGCTAATAGATCAGGCGAAATTTGCTGAATATGGAACTAAACGCCAACCTTTAACATTAGTCTACAATAGCATCGTTTCAGATCTCGAAAACGCAGTAAAATACCTGCCTACATCTCAAACCGACAAGCGTAAAGCCACTAGGGGTGCGGCACTGGCGCTATTGGGCAAAGTATACATGTATGCACCTGTTAGTTCAGGAGTACGCGATTTTGTTAAAGCGAGAGATACTTTTAAACAGATCGTAGATGCAGGTACATACCAGCTGGTAGCCAATTACGCCGACCTTTGGAATCCTGCAAAACCCAACAGCAGTGAATCTATCTACGAGTTTCAGTTCAACAATGTTTACCCGGACAATAACCAAACCCAATGGCAAATGGGATCGAGATCGTTGGCCGAAATCGATCAATATGCTTATTTTGGCGGTTATGACCTGATGGTGCCAACGCAATATTGCTATCAAGATGCAACTGCAGGAGGACTCTGGGAAGCTGGAGATGTTAGGAAAAGCGAAAGCATCCGTTACGATTTTAACTATAAAGGAAAAACACCTGTGTTAAACCCAGCCTTTGGCGGGGATGAACTCGATCCACATGTTAAAAAATATGAAGATATAAGAACAGATGGCACTTTGAGTTTTTGGCTTTCGGGCAAGAATATTTTTTACCTGCGCTATTCGGATGTGCTTTTATGTTATGCAGAAGCTTTGAATGAAACCGGGGCGACCGCACAAGCTGTTGATCTTGTGAATACAACCGTAAGAAGAAGGGCCTGGAACAATAATCTGCCCGATGAAAAAAAATGGAGCGTAGCAATGTCACAGCAGGATTTCAGAACGGCTATTATGGACGAACGTATGCGCGAACTTTGCTTTGAGGGATGGAGAAGGATGGATCTGATCAGAACAGGGAAGCTGGTAGACCTTGTGAAAACCCGTAACAAATGGACAAAAGAGAGCGGCTCTGTTCAGCCTTTCCACAACCGTTACCCAATTCCGCTACAGGAAATTAAACAGAATGACGATATATCCGAAGCAGATCAAAACCCAGGATATTCCAATAATTAAACCAGCTAAAAATCGACGGGCTCCAGCCTTTTGAAGCCTATTATAAATAATTCAATTTACAGATAACAATATGATTTTTTACAAACACCAACTTTCCCGCCTGGTTTATGCTATGGGACTTTTATTGATTACAGTAGCCGCTGGCTGCAGGGTTATCGGTGTTACCACGACCGCTACAACGGGGTACCAGGAAAAACGCCTGGGCTGGAAATTGGGAACACAGGCATTTACTTTTAACAGATTCAGTTTTATGGAGGCCGCGGCCAAGACGGATAGCTGTAAATTGAGTTATATTGAAGCCTTTCCCGGACAGGAAATAGGGGGAGGGATTCCTGGGAAAATGGACTACCGTATGGAGCCGGCCAAGAGGATCCTTATTCTGGAACAGCTTAAAAAATACCATGTAAAAATGGCCTCCTTTGGTGTTATCGGAGCAGACAATAAAGCAGATTGGATTAAAATATTCGAGTTTGGGAAGGCAATGGGCTTAGAGACGATAACAGCAGGGCCGGAAGAGAAAGATATGCAACTGCTCTCAGACCTCTGTGATCAATATAAAATAAATGTTGCGATCCACAATCATGCTAAACCTTCCAGATATTGGAACCCTGATATCATTCTGAATGCCATTAAAGGAAAAAGCAAACGCCTTGGGCTGTGTGCAGACCTCGGACATTGGGTCCACTCAGGCCTTGCCCCACTTGATTGTATAAAAAAGGCTGAAGGCCATGTACTCCACCTGCACATGAAAGATATGAACGGAAAGGATGAAAATGCACACGATGTGCACTGGGGAACCGGCGCCACTAACGTTGATGCGATCATTAAAGAATTAAAAAGACAAAAATTTAAAGGCATCATATCTGCAGAATATGAGTATAATTGGGATAATAATACTGCTGATGTTGCAAAAAGCGTCGCCTATTTTCGCGAATCTGTTCAAAAACCTTAATGCATATAAATAATGACCACATTTTTTTTGAGAGGATTTCTCCTTTTACTTTTTTTTAGCGTATCTGTTCAATGTTTTGTCAGTGCCCAAAAAGTAAATAAACCCGAAATAAATAGATTTACTAAGATAGTGCTGGCCCAAAAGCTGGAAGAGCCGATGCAGTTTCAGGTTTTGAAAGATGGGAGGGTTCTTTACGCCGAGCGAAAAGGAAAGCTAAAGGTATACAGCCCGGTTACCAAGAATCTTGATATTATTGCAGAAATTCCTGTTAGTACCGAATATGTTGATAAGAACGGTAAAAGGGAAGAAGGTGAAGATGGCCTTCAGGGCGTGATATTGGATCCGGATTTTGAAAAGAATCATTGGATCTATACCTACTACTCTGTAAAGGGTAGTGAAGCTGTTAACAGTTTGGTAAGGTATACCTGGAAAGGAGCCAAAGTTGACCAATTATCTGCGAAAGTACTGTTGAAAGTGCCAGTACAGCGTGAAGAATGTTGCCATGTGGGAGGAGGGATGTTGTTCGACAAGGATAAAAATTTATTGCTGAGTACAGGCGATAATACTTTTTCGAGATCATCAGACGGTTTTACACCAATAGATGAGCGTCCTGGCGAAAGTGCACGCGATGCACAGAAATCTTCATCAAACACAAATGATCTAAGAGGCAAAATCCTACGGATCCATCCGGAACCGGACGGGACGTATACAATTCCGGAAGGCAACCTATTTTCAAAGGGAACAGCGAAGACCAGGCCTGAGATTTACACTATGGGCAACAGGAACCCCTGGCGGATGAGCCTGGACAGCAAAACAAACTGGCTGTATTGGGGTGAGGTTGGCCCCGACGGCTCCAATGCATCAGAATCCAGAGGGCCTGCCTCATACGATGAGTTTAACCGGGCCAAAAAAGCCGGAAACTTTGGCTGGCCCTATTTTATTGGGAACAACCTGCCTTACCGATATTATGATTTTGCTACAAAAAAATCCGGGGAACTTTATGATCCGCGCCGTCCGGTTAATAATTCTCCAAACAATACGGGCTTAAATGTCCTGCCGCCTACGGAAACTCCGTTGATATGGTATCCTTATGGGGCAAGTGAGTATTTTCCATTGATGGGAAGTGGAGGGCGAAGTGCAGTTGGGGGGGCGATATTTCATCAGGCTGACTTTTCTGCTACTCCAAATGTTTTTCCTTCCTATTATGAAGGCAAATGGTTTATTACAGACTGGGTGCGGGGATGGATACTCACTGTAGAAATGAATGAGGAAGGGAACTATAAATCTATGGAGCGCTTTATGCCAGATCTCACCTTAAGGGGTCCGATTGATATGAAATTTGGTCCGGACGGAAGCCTGTACATTCTTGAATATGGTAACGGCTATTTTAAAGACAATCCCGAAGCAGAACTTATTAAAATAGAATATAACGGCGGTAATCGGAAGCCCATGGTTCAAGTGCAAGCGGATAAGGTTTCAGGAGCACTGCCCCTGAAGGTAAAGCTCTCATCAGTAGGAACAATCGATTATGACGGTGATCAATTGAAATTTGAATGGCGTATTACTAAAGACAGGGTACTCAAATCTGTTTACAGAACACCAAATCCCGAAATACTGCTATCTGCTCCTGGAATCTACAAAGCAACACTTACCGTTACCGATCCATCAGGTGCAAAAAACAGTAAAGCAGTCGAAATATCAGCCGGTAATGCATCTCCGGTAGTAAAATTCAATTTTATCAAGGGAAATTCCAGTTTTTACTTTCCAGGAAAGACCATTACCTATAGTGTAAAGGTAAGCGATAAGGAAGACGGAAGCTTGGCGGATAGAAGAATTAAGCCCTCGCAGGTTTCTGTATCGATCAACTATCTCTCTGAAGGTTATGATATGACGACCATTGCACAGAATCAGCAACGCTTCGATGCATCTGCACAATTTGAAATTGGTAAGGCGCTCATGAAAAAAAGCACCTGTAAAGCTTGTCATGACCTAACGGCTAAATCATTAGGCCCTGCTTTCACCCTTGTTGCCCAAAAATACAAAGGCGATAAAACTGCCCGGGAACGTTTGGTCAAAAAAGTAATCAATGGCGGTTCAGGTGTTTGGGGTGATGCGATGATGCCCGCACATTCTTCCCTGCCAGCGGCCGAGGTTGATGCCATTGTAAAATACATTCTTAGCCTCGGCGATAAACAGACTGCCCAAAAGAATCTTCCGGTGAATGGTACCTACACCACTGGTATTCAGCCTGGCCAGACAAACCATGGAAGTTTTATTTTTAGGGCAGCATATAGAGACAAAGGAGCTAAAAATTTAGCCTCACAGTTATCTGAGGATGTTGTGATCCTTAGGAACTCTTACCTTTCGGTTAATGAATCGGGTAGTAATAAAGGCCTAAGTTTCAGTAAAGACAGGTTAATTGCTACAGTTTCGGAGAAGGGAGCTTATCTAATGTTCCCGAAAACAGACCTTACCGATCTAAAAGCGATTGAGATAATCGGTGATAAAGCAGTCCCAGGTCAGGTAGAGGTTCATTTGGGCTCTCCTTTCGGAAGGATTATAGGCCGAACAGGCCTTAGCATCGGAAATAAAGCGCTTGCTGAAATTGAAAATATTAAAGGCGTATTTGATGTTTATCTCGTTTTTTTACAGATGGGAGTAGATGTTAAGGGTATAAATGTTGTACCACGGTGAATTTTATCGGTACAAAGGGTTATCCCCTAATCAGCCTTCTATAGAATAATTTTTTAAGTCGTCGCCATTTTTTAGGAGAAGAGGCAGTTTCCGGGAATGGAAATTGCCTTTTCCATTATTGGTCAGAACGACTTGTTCTAAAAATTTTTTTGATGTTGACTAAATAAGAGCGCAGTTTTGAAATTCTTTATCAGGTGCAATTTGCTAGGGTTTCGCTATCTTTTGATTACCTTTTGTGTAACTTTTTATACTGGGATGGTGAAGTACCAGTAATCTGCTTGAACAGACGTGAGAAGTAATACTGATCTGAAAACCCCAGTTCTGCACAGATTTCCTTAATATTCATATCGCTAAAATACAGGTATTGACAGGATTCCTGTATTTTAAGCTGATTGAAATAATTGATGGGGGAGCTACCTGTTTTTTGCCTGAAAGAGCGCAGGTAGTGAGATGCTGATAAGTTTTGCTGAAGGGCCAGATCTTCAACAGAAAACTTTTTCCTCAGGTTTTTCTTCATGTACATTATAGATTTACTGATAGAATCTATGTTGTATACATCTGGGTCAAGGTCTTTGTAATAAATAAAAGAAGAAATAAAATTCAATAGTTTAATGTTGATGATCTCCATGTCTTTATCATCAACACTACGCTCCAAAAGGGCATAAATCAAGTTAAACTGTTTAATCCTGGTTTCTACAAATGGGATCTCCTGAATCTGTGTAAGGTTGCCGTTTGCAAAGCGGTCAAAGATATTTTCAGCAATCTCACCGCTAAAATGAGCCCAAAAGATACTCCATGGATTACTTTCGTGACTTTGATACTGGTGGCTGATATTTCTGGGGATTATATAATAGGAATTTGGACTCAGCAATAGTTTCTTGCCCAGAATATTGATGTAGCCAAAGCCTTCGGTGCAATATAGAAAGATATAGTCTTTGCTACCTGATTTGCGCTCGATATGGTGGTTGGTTGCACGGGGATAATGGCCGATCGCTGTCAGATAAAAGGTTTTCGCAACTTTGTTGTTGAGGATTTTCTTCCTGATGTTCGGGGGGATGACTATACGTTTTTGTCCGATGAATCCCTCTTTGATTTTTTTCCTGGGCTCAATGATTTTTTGCTCCATAATGATGGTTGAGAAATTATAAAGTAATGAATACAGTTCCTTTCAACCATGGCCCCGCATATATTACTTTAATAGTGCAAAATAAGAGTTTTCAGTTCAATAATTAGAATAGAAGCAATAAAAAAAGATAAATATTTATCGGCTTTGCAGATTCTTTCCAGATGATCGTATAATCCATCATTTATTTGTATTTATCCATTTGTAATAGGATTTTCCTACCCTAAGTTTACAGTTGCAAATATAAATTAGATTATGACCGTTCTATTTAAGATCCTTATTCCGTTGCGATCCGTTTTGTGGTAAGCTTCTTTGAAATATCAAGCAGATCAGACAGATGGATACAACTGAAAATAAAAACCAAACAATTTTTAACTACTAACCAAATAATTTATGAAGTCATTTTTTACTAATTCAGACATTAGGTGGCTCTGCCGAAAACATGTTTTTTTAAATATGTTAAAGTGCATCCCGTTTTTGTTCTTTGTTTTTATTGGTATCCAGGTAACTGCGCAAACCAAAACAACTGTTACCGGAACTGTTAGAGATACCACAGGTGTAGCCTTGCCAGGTGTAACCATAACAGTTGAAAATACGAAAACAGGTACCCAGACCGATAACAACGGTAAATTTGTGATCGATGTGGCCAAAGGAGGCGCACTTCGTGTAGCCCTGGTAGGTTATACCGCAAAACGGATTGTGGTAACCGAAAGCACCGTTTATAATGTAGTGTTAAAAGAGTCGGTGGTCATGATGGCCGATGAGGTGGTGATTACCGCAATGGGCCAAAAGCAACGTAAAGAAGCTGTTGTAGGTTCGGTAACCACCATAAAACCTGCTGATTTAAAAATACCTGCCAGTAACCTTACCGCGGCACTTGCCGGGCAGGCAGCTGGTATTATTGCCTATCAACGCAGTGGGCAACCCGGGCAGGATAACGCCTCTTTCTTTATCCGTGGGGTAACTACATTCGGTTATAAACAGGATCCTTTAATCCTGATCGATAACGTTGAGCTAACACCTAATGATCTTGCGCGTTTACAGACTGATGATATTGCCAGTTTTTCGATCTTAAAAGATGCGAGTGCTACAGCACTTTATGGAGCGCGGGGCGCCAACGGGGTAATTTTGGTCAGTACAAAAGAAGGTCGGGAAGGTAAGGCCAAAATTAATTTCCGTACAGAGTATTCCTTATCGCAATCTACCCAGACCTTAAATCTGGTTGATCCGATCCAGTATATGGAACTTTTTAACGAAGCGTCCTTAACACGTAATCCATCTTTGCCGCTGCCTTTTAACCAGACTAAGATAAACAATACCCGTGCTACAATAAACGGTAGCCCTGGTAGTAATCCTTATGTATATCCCGCGGTGAACTGGATTGATATGTTATTTAAGGACAGGGCCAGCACCCAGCGTAACAATTTAAGTATCAGCGGCGGTGGCGGTGTAGCCAAATATTACATTTCGGGTTCATATAATATTGATAACGGGATATTAAAAACGGATATCCGCAACAACAATGAGAACAATGTCAATTTTAAGAACTATCAGTTGCGTTCCAATATCAATATCAACCTGAGTAAAACAACCGAACTGATTGTAAGGCTTTCGGGTACTTTTAGCGATTATAACGGTCCGATTACTTTAGACGGTTCATTTGCTTCAGATTTATATGCCATCGCTTCTCATGCCAGCCCGGTGTTGTTTCCTGCATATTATCCGGCCGATGCAGCAAATGCAGGTGCAAACCATATTTTATTTGGAAACGTAGGTGGTCCTGACGGAACAAAAAACAACAGTATCCTTTATCCCAACGGAAACCCTTACGCACAGCTTTTAAAAGGGCATAAAAGCTCTTCAGAATCGCGTATGTCGGCACAGCTGGAACTTAACCAGGATTTTAAATTCATTACCGAAGGACTTAAGTTAAGGACGGTATTCAATACCAACAGGTATTCTTATTTCGATTCGCAGTTAGCCTACTCGCCTTATTTTTATAGCGCCGATAGTTATGATAAAGTAGCCAATACTTATGCGCTGACCTGGCTCAATCCAAAAAACAATGTAGCCAATAATGTTCCAACAGAATATCTGGTATATAACAGGAGCGAGCCTAACGCCAACTCTTTTTTCTATTTTCAGGGTGCTATAGATTATAACCGGAAATTCGGAAACCATACCGTAAGCTCAACCATCATTGGTACCGCACAGCAGACCCTGTATTCGAGTGCGAAAGACCCACGGACCAATACCACCACATTGCCCTATTCGCTGCCTTTCCGCAACATGGGGGTGGCAGGCAGGGCAACCTATTCGTTTAAAGACCGGTATTTTGTGGAATTCAACTTCGGCTTTAACGGATCGGAACGTTTTTCTGCAGAACACCGCTATGGCTTTTTCCCAACCATTGGCGGTGCATGGGTGCCCTCAAACGAAGCTTTCTGGCCTAAGAACGATATTGTTAACCGCTTAAAAATACGCTTCAGTCACGGTTTGGTCGGTAATGATGCCATCGGCTCGCAACGCTTTTTCTACCTTTCGGACGTAAACCTGAATGGAGGAAATTTTGCACAGTTCGGTATCAACAACGGAAACCAGCTTAACGGGGTTTTCATCAGGAGTTATGCGAATTCCAATATTACCTGGGAAACATCAAGGCAGACCAACCTGGCAGGTGAAATTACTTTGTTGAAAAACTTCAATATCGTGGCTGAGTTTTATAAAAACCACCGTTACGATATTTTGCGCAAACGTAATATCCCGGCTACCGAAGGTTTCGAAACCGATGTGCTTACCAATCTTGGTGAGGTAGATTCCAAGGGGATAGACTTATCGCTCGATTACAAGAAGACATTTGACAATGGCCTCTGGAGTTCAATCCGCGGGAACTTTACTTATTCAACCAACAAATACGGTTATATAGAAGAACCCAACTATCCTGAAACCTGGAGGCATTTTATCGGTCAACCGATAAGCAGGGGTTATGGCTACATTGCCGAACGGTTATTTGTTGATGATGCAGAGGTAAAAAATTCGCCTACCCAACAGTTCAATACGAGTGATGCTTATGGTAACGTGATTACCGGTGCTATACCGAGGGGAGGCGATATCAAATACCGCGATTTAAACAGCGATGGCAGGATAGATGATCTCGATATGGCCTTTATGGGCTATCCGAGCACGCCGGAAATTGTATATGGCTTTGGTTTCTCAACAGGTTATAAGGGATTTGACCTGTCCGCATTCTTCCAGGGGCAGGACAGGGTCTCGTTCTTTATCGATCCCAGAAAAACAAGTCCTTTTCTTGAACGCAATGTAGCTTATGTAGAAGGTAGGGCCCAGGTGTTACAGGCTTTTGCAGATAGCCACTGGTCAGAAGAAAATCAGGATCTGTTTGCTGCCTATCCGCGTTTGGGCACCAGCTCGGCAGTTGTCGCAAACAACCTGCAGGCAAGCTCATGGTGGTTGAGGGATGGAAGTTTTATCAGGTTAAAATCGGTAGAAATCGGTTATACCCTTCCGAAAAGTATCTTGAAAACCCTGAGGCTTTCCAATTGCCGCCTTTACCTGAACGGTCTCAACCTGGTTACCTGGAGTAAATTTAAAATGTGGGATCCTGAACTGGGTGGCAATGGATTCGCTTATCCGATCCAGAAAGTATTCAATTTCGGTATAAACGTGAATTTGTAATGAAAACAGAAAAAATAAAAGATATGAAATTCTATTATAAACTAATCTGTCTGCTTGTGCTTTGTATCGCAGGCACATCATGTAAAAAATACCTGGATGTTGTTCCCAATAATGTGGGCACGCTTGATTATGCTTTTTCGAACAGGAATGAAGCTGAAAATTATCTTTTCGGTTGCTACAATACCTTTCAGAACTTAAACCGGGAGGTGGTCAACAATGTAGGGTTTGTTACTTCTTCCGAAATTATATACCCGAATCTTGATGATAACCCTTTCAATAAAATTACGGGTCCAGGTTTTAAACTGATTAGAGGTGGCGTACAGAATGTATCAAATCCGGCAATCGATTATTGGACGGGTGGTAACGGTGGACAGCCCATTTACATTGCACTAAGAAGGTGTAACATTATGCTCGAGAACATTAACAAGCCTTTCGACCTGAAAGATGATGAAAAGAAAAGATGGATTGCAGAAATTAAATTCTTAAAGGCTTATTACCATTATTACCTCATCAGGCTATATGGGCCGATTGTATTGATCAAAGAAAACCGTCCTATTGATGGATCCATCGAAGATACAAAAGTCAAACGCTCAACCGTTGATGAATCTTTTGCTTATGTAGATCAATTGCTCAACGAGGCCATTCCTGATCTGCCATCTGTTGTTGTAAATCCACTTTTAGAGTACGGTCGTACTACTAAATCGATGGGAATGGCTTTAAAAGCAGAGGCACTAACCACTGCTGCAAGCCCCTTGTTTAACGGTAACCCCGATTTTGCAAGCTTTAAGAATAAAGATGGTAAAAATCTTTTTTCTACTGCCGTTGATCCCCAAAAATGGAGCATTGCCGCAAAAGCTTGCAAAGCGGCCATCGATGAGTTTGAATCCCAGGGAGGTATTCTGTATAGTAAGATACCAACCGAGAAAGTCGAAAATGTCTCTGATCAGTTAAAACGTGTATTGACACTTCAATCGGTTATTACCGAAAAGCGCGACCAAAATCCGGAGTTGATCTGGGGTTCGCAATATAGTTTTGATTATCAGGGTTATGTATTTCCGAAGCTTACCTCGGATGCGGTTTCGTTTGGTAACGAGCAGCCTTCTAACTGGTCGGTGCCGCTTTCTACCACCGAACTGTTTTACACCAAAAATGGAGTACCAATCAATGAGGATAATACTGGCGTTTTCGATTATGCCAACCGCAATACACCGCAGTTTGGTGATGATGCCAACAAATCGTACATCAAACAAGGTTATGAAACCGCAAAAGCGAATTTTAACCGTGAGCCGAGGTTTTATGCCGATTTAGGTTTTGATGGAGGGATCTGGTTCGGAAACGATAAACGCAATGAAGGTGATGCATTTTATGTGCAGGCAAGAGGCCCATTTGCCATCGCCGGACCAAAAAGCCAGTTTGCAACCAACATTACTGGATACTGGCCTAAAAAATTGGCTAATTATCTGTCTATCATGAATAATGGTGTCGAGTTTGAAACTTTTTATCTGCCGGTGGTGCGTCTTGGTGGCCTGTACCTGCTTTATGCAGAGGCATTAAATGAAGAAGGAACTGCATCTAAAACCGATATCCTATCATGGGTAGATAAAGTACGCAGCAGGGCTGGTTTACAGGGTGTTGCCACCTCTTGGCAAACCTATTCGAAAAATCCAACCAAGCCAGATACCAAAGAAGGCCGACGTGAGATTATTCACCAGGAGAGGCGCATAGAATTGTGTTTTGAAGGACAGAGTGGTTGGGATTTACGCCGTTGGAAAGAGTTGCAGGGTGTATTGAGCAGACCGCTGCAGGGCTGGAACGTAAACGAAGGCAGTGCGGTAAATTATTATCGCCCGAGGACTGTTGCCGTACCTTTTTTTGGGTTAAAGGACTATTTCTGGCCGATCAGAAATTCGGAAGTAGTGATCAACGAAAATTTGGTACAGAACCCGTTCTGGTAGATAAAATCAATTTTGCAGATGAATATTCAATTATAGATTATGAAAAAAATTAATTACAGAAAAAGTCTCGTGTTTTTGATGTTGGCAATCGCCTTGGTTACTATGTTTTTTGCTTCTTGTAAAACAGCAGAAAATAGTTTTGAAGCCATTTCTGACGATATGACAAAACCAGGCCCGGTAAGCAATGCCAAAGTAGAGAACATTGACGGTGCAGCCAGGATTACCTATACTTTACCCAATTCGAAAAACCTTTTATATGTATTGGCACGTTATTCCATTAACGATAACCGGGTAAGAGAAACCAAATCAAGCTATTATACTGATACGGTTATGGTAGATGGGTTTGCAAAGGAACAAGATTACGAAGTTACTTTATATGCGGTAAGCCGCGCCAATGTAATGTCTGATCCTGTCGTGGTAAAAGTGCACCCTAAAACCCCTAATTATATTGCCGTGAATGCAGGCTTAAACATCACAGCCGACTTTGGCGGAGCCAATTTCTTCGGACTGAATAAAAACAGGGCATCGCTTTCCGTTCATCTTTTAGTCTTTAACGATAAAACAAAAACATTTGATGAGCAGGAGCCCGAATATGTAAGCTCGGATACGATTGATGTATCCATCAGAAACCTTAATCCTGTGCCTTACAAAGTTGGCGTATACACTAAAGATCGCTTTGGCAATACTTCCGATACGGTGATTAAAACTGTTACACCATTATTCGAAACCCTGTTGGATAAGAGCAAATTTGCTACCTATCGTTTACCAAGTGATGCCACAATCGGGTATGGTTGGGAATTCCGCTATTTCTTTGATGGTAACCTTGGCGATCCGGGATGGCATACTTTAAGTTCGCCTAAAAGCATAGGTACTTTCGGTCTTGGTGTATCAGCAAAAATAAGCCGTTTTGTGATCTGGCAGAGGCCGTCTGATTTTTATGGCTACCAGAATACCCGCAAGTTTACCCTTTGGGGCTCAAATAAAACCAATCCTGTTGATGTAGCCTTGCCTGGCAATTCGGCTGAGGGAACTGTAGCGGGCGATTGGATTAACCTGGGCAATTTTGTTTTCCCGAATCCACCTTCGGGTTTAGCGCCCAACCAGGCCAATGCTGCCGATAAGGATTTTGTAGCCAAGGGCGTTAATTTCAGAATGCCACGGGCAGCACAGCAAGTGCGTTACATCAGATATGAGTGTACCCAAACCTGGGGTGGGTTGGATTATGTAAATGCTATGGAAATCAGTTTGTATGGCAGCCCATTGTAATAACCAGTATTTAATTAAGAAATAGAACATGAAAACTATATTTAATATTACTTTCATCTGCTTGCTGTCCATTCTTTTCTTTGGCTGTAAAAAATATGCCGATGATTATAAGGCTTTTCTGGATAATAAAGAGATCAAATATTCGGGTAAAATTTCAAAGCCCGGCTACAATACAGGTAACCTGCGTGCACAACTGGTATGGAACCCCAGCCCCGATCCGGGTATTACCAAATACATCATTACCTGGAACAACGGTGCCAATACACTCGAGGTGCCGGCTACTTTGCATAATTCCAGCGATCTGGTAAAAGTGATCATACCCAACCTCGATGAGTATGTGTACACTTTTTCGGTGGTGTCGTACGATAGCGACGGCAATAAATCCATTGCAACCGAAATCAACAATGTAAGGGTATATGGTGCAGCTTACATTGCCACATTGTTAAACAGGGGCGTAAATGCTACCGAACCCTACGTGTTCCAGCCTGATGGTTCCCTGAAGCTGAACTTTAATAAAAGGGATACCATGAATGTGGCTACTACCATCCGCTACACCAATATTCTGGGTACGGTAGAGGAACGGCAGCTGCTACCGGATGACAATTCTATTGTGATCCCTAATTATAAAACCGGTACTACCATTCAGTACAGGTCTTCTTATTATCCCGAAGCAGGTTCCATTGATGCTTTTAATGCAGCCCAGTTTTCTGATTTTCCAACCATTATCAAAGTGACCGAGTGCGATAAATCGCTGTTTAAAGAGTTAAACCTCCCAACCGATGTTCAGTCAGAATATGGCTGGGTATTGCCACGCGTTTGGGATAATATTAAAGGGCAGGATCAGGGTTTCCATACCGGGGGATCGGGCATGCCGCAATGGTTTAGCTTGGATATAGGTGAACAGATACAGCTGGATAACTTTAGGCTTTGGCAGCGCGAAAACGCTTTGTATAACGTTGGCAATATCAAGGTGTTCGAAGTTTGGGCCAGCAATAGCCCTAACGCGAACGGTAGCTGGGAGAGTTGGACGAAACTCCAGACCTTTACCTCATTTAAACCATCAGGACTGCCCAAAGGCCAGAATACTGATCAGGATAAAGCATTTGCCCAGGCAGGTGAGAAATTTGTTTTCCCTACGGCGATTCCTAAATACAGGTACATCCGAATTAAGGTGCTAGAAACCTGGGGAGGTGAGGGCTACCTGCATTTTAGTGAACTCAGCTTTTATAAACGTAACTAATTCATTTTGCTACGCCACCTTTAACGATGGATAAGGTGGCGTAACTTAAAAATCCGATCCACATTTTCCTATTTGCTTCAGATGAAAAGATTGATCTACACCACGCTTATTTTACTTTTTGGCCTGTCCCAAAGTTTTGCTCAAATAAGACCTTTTAAACTCTGGTACGATAAACCTGCAGGCCGGTGGGAAGAAACGCTGCCCCTGGGCAATGGCCGTTTGGGCATGATGCCCGATGGTGGAATAAACAATGAGCAGATTGTGCTGAACGATATTACCCTTTGGTCTGGCGCTCCACAAGATGCAAACAATTATGAGGCTAATAAAAGCCTGCCTGAAATCAGAAGACTGATCCTGGAAGGTAAAAACGATGAGGCTCAAAATCTGGTCAATCAAAACTTTGTATGTACCGGAAAAGGATCTGGTGGTACCAACTGGGGCTGCTTTCAGATGTTGGGGAACCTGAGTATCCAATACCAGCATGAGGGAAAGGAAAAAATGCCGACTACATATAAAAGGGAGCTTATGCTTAATAATGCCACTGCTACAACTGATTATACGCTGAATAATGTGCATTTCAAAAGAGAATATTTTACCAGTTTCAGTGGTGATGTGGCTATCATCAGGATCACTGCCGATCGGCCTGGGCAGATTAACTGTAAATTATCGCTGAGCCGGCCTGAACGTGGTGAGAGTGAAGTTAAAGCAAATCGCATTGAACTTTCCGGACAACTGGATAACGGTATAGATGGTAAAGGTATGCAATACCTCAGCTTATTGGAGCCTGTAATTTCCGGAGGACAAATCACTAAAGATGGCAATTCACTTGTAGTTACAAAAGCCAATATGCTTACCATTTATCTTTCCAGCAAAACCAGTTATAAAGATGATGAATTCAGGCAGAATGCGACACTGCTCCTTGATAAAGCGATCAAACAAGATTATACCGCAGGAAAGTTAAAACACCGTCAGGCTTTTCAAAAATTATTCAACAGGTTGGATATTGACCTTGGAGCTGGCAAGAACAGTCAGCTCAGCACTGATAAACGTATAGCGCTGTATTACAAAAACCCTGAATCCGATTTACAGTTGCCAGCTTTGTTTTTTCAATATGGCAGGTACCTTAGCATTTCGAGTACACGGGTTGGGCTTTTGCCTCCAAATCTGCAGGGACTTTGGGCCAACCAGATCCACACCCCATGGAACGGTGATTATCATTTGGATGTGAATGTGCAGATGAACCACTGGCCGCTGGAAGTGGTAAATCTCTCCGAACTTAATCTTCCGTTAGCCGATCTGGTAGCCAATATGGTGCCCAGTGGACAAAAAACTGCAAAGGCCTATTATAATGCAGATGGTTGGATTGCCCACGTGATTACCAATATCTGGGGATTTACAGAACCTGGCGAAAGCGCTTCATGGGGTGTTGCCAATGCAGGCTCAGGCTGGCTTTGCAACAATCTTTGGGACCATTATGCCTTTAGCAAAGATGTAAATTACCTCAAAAAAATATACCCCGTTATTAAAGGTTCGGCTCAGTTTTACAGCAGTGTGCTGATTGCTGATCCAAAAACAGGCTGGATGGTGACTGCCCCTTCGGTTTCGCCGGAAAATAGCTTTTACATGCCAAATGGAAAAACTGCCAATGTAACCATGGGCCCAACCATCGATAACCAGATCGTGCGTGAGCTTTTTACTAATGTAATCCATGCCGCCAAAAAGTTGGATAGGGATGAAGAGCTGCAAAAATCACTTCAGGATAAATTAAGTCTGTTGCCGCCTGCGGGCAGAATTTCCAAAGACGGACGGATTATGGAGTGGATCGAGGATTATAAAGAAACCGATCCTCAGCATCGCCATATTTCGCATTTGTATGGGGTTTACCCGGCTTCATTGATTACCGTTGATGCTACGCCCGATTTAGCTGAAGCATCAAAAAAGACTTTGAACGTACGGGGAGACGACGGACCAAGCTGGTCAATTGCTTATAAACTGTTGTTCTGGGCACGCTTGAGGGATGGAAACAGGGCTTTTAAACTTTTTAGGGAACTGTTGAAACCTACCCAGCGTACCGATATCAATTATGGAGCAGGTGGTGGTGTGTACGATAATCTGCTCTCAGCCGGTCCTCCTTTCCAGATCGACGGAAATTTTGGGGCTACTGCGGGTATTGCTGAAATGCTGATCCAGAGCCACGAAGGCTACATCAGTTTATTGCCTGCTATACCCGATGCCTGGAAAAAATATGGAAGCGTGAAGGGTTTAAAAGCCCGGGGGAATTATACGGTGAACCTTAGCTGGAAGAACGGTGTAATTACCGCTTACCAGATTTTTTCACCTACTGCAAACCATATAAAAGTTAAAGTGAATGGGAAACTGATCACTACAGTTTCTTTAAGAAAGGCAGGCTAACGCGCTGATCTTATTGCTTATATCTGCCAAAAATATATAATGAACAATACCAATACAAAAGACGATAGCTTAAGCAGTCCGGTAGATGAAGTTAAGCTCATTAAAATAATCAACAGGCATGGTGCATCTATTTCGTTAAGTACCTATGGCGCCACATTGGTGTCGGTGGTGATGCCCGATAAAAATGGTCTGCTTTCAGATATAGTACTGGGTTTTGCCCGGTTGGAAGATTATTTTGATGATCGGAATTACCTGGGGGCAACCATTGGCCGCTTTGCAAACCGCATTGCAAATGGAAAATTTATGCTTGATGGCAAAACCTTTCATTTGCACACCAACGATGGACTGCACACCAACCACAGTGGCGCTTTTGGTTTTAGCAATAAGGTATTTAATTACCATACTGAAGACAATAAGGTGGTTTTTGCCCTGTACAGCTACGAAGGTGAAGGCGGTTTTCCAGGTGATATGCATTGCTCGGTAACGTACGAACTGACCGATGATAATGAAGTTTTGATCAGCTATCAGGCCCGTTCTAACCAAAAAACGATCGTCAGTTTTACCAATCATGCGTATTTCAATTTGAGCGGCAAACATACTGGTATTTTTGACCATTGTTTAAGCATCCCATCAGAAGAAATGTTGGAAATGGACAAGGATTATCTTCCTACCGGAAAAATTATACCAACCTTAACCAACACATTTAATGGGCAGCAGCTGGCAGATGTGATTGGTCAAAACAAAGGGTTAAACAACTATTATCTGTTGAAGAAAAAGGCATCAGCGGAGCTTGTTTTGGCTGCTGAGCTTTTACACCCCACCTCGGGCAGGCGCTTACAGGTATTTACAGATAGCCCCGGAGTATTGCTTTATACGGGCGATTTTTTGAATACCACTGCTCTAGGCCATCATGGCAGGCCCTATGCCGCATTTAATGGCGTATGCTTGGAATGTCAACATTATCCTGATGCTCCAAATCAGGAAATTGCACCAGAAGTGGCATTAAAGAAAGGTGATGTTTACCAACAGAAAATTATTTACCAATTCGATACAATATGATGATGAAACATTTTTTGCCTACTTTTTCAGCGTTTTTTTTGATTGCTCAGTTAACTTTTGCACAAAAAAATTATAACCTGGCTTCACCAGATGGGAATATTAATGTAATCATAGCCACAGGCAAAACTTTGGGCTATTCGGTTATGCTAAAGCAGCAAAAGGAAATTATTACATTTTCGCCGATGGGCATGGAAATGGATAACGAGAACCTCGGCGGCGGTGATGTTCCGGATAAAACCTCGAGCCAGAAAACAGCGCGCTACAATGCTTTGACTTTAAGTTTTGGTAAACGTTACGATGTGGTTTTCAGGTTATATAATGAGGGCTTTGCTTATCGTTTTATCACCCATTTAAAAGATTCCGTGAAGGTTATTAACGAAACGGCCACCTTTAATGTTAAACCAAGTGCGGCAGCCATATTGCAAGAAACCGATAATTATACCACCTGGGAAGGGGTTTATACTAAATCGAACGCTGTTGAAACTATTCCAGCAGGGAAAAGGGCTACCACGCCTGCATTTTTTGCTGATAAAGATGGAACAAAAGTAATTGTTGCCGAATCTGATCTTTTCGATTATCCAGGTATGTACGTTAAAAAGGAAAATGCGGGTTTTGTTGGCGAATGGGCACAATTACCATCACTTGCTGTGCCCGGAAGCTGGGGCAATTTTGTCTCAGTAGTGAAACAAAGGTTTCCTTTTATCGCAAAAACAACAGGAGCGAGAAGTTATCCATGGCGCGTAGCCATCATTGCTACAGATGATAAACAATTGTTGACCAATCACCTGGTTACAGAATTGGCAACACCATCAAAAATTAAAGATAAAAACTGGATCAAACCCGGAAAAGCAGCCTGGGAATGGTGGCATGATGCTTTATTGCCGGGAGCTGCTATCCCATCAGGAATGGATAACCGCAATACCGCGTTGTATAATTATTACGTTGATTTTGCCGCCAGGTATAAACTCGAATATCTAATGGTAGATGCAGGTTGGTCTGACAATTATGATCTCACCAAAATCAACCCGAAGAACGACATCAAGGCCGTGATCGCCAATGCGAAGTCGAAAAATGTGGGGGTGTTTTTATGGTGTGTAGCCACTACCTTGCTTAAAGATCTTGATAAGAACCTCGATTTTATTCAATCCTTAGGTGCAGTCGGATTAAAAGTAGACTTTATCGACCGCGATGACCAGGAGGCCATAAAATGGTTTGAACTGATTGCAAAAGCAGCGGCAAAAAGGAAACTGATGATCAATTTTCATGGTTGCAGTAAACCAACGGGACTGGAAAAAACCTACCCCAATATTGTGAATTACGAAGCCGTAAGAGGTGCAGAATCTGATAAATGGGATTATACGATCAATCCGGACCTGCACCTGCTCACACCTTTTATCAGGATGCTTGCCGGGCCGTTTGATTAT
The DNA here is from genome assembly GCF_052045595.1 of Pedobacter sp. 22163. Lineage (NCBI taxonomy): Bacteria > Pseudomonadati > Bacteroidota > Sphingobacteriia > Sphingobacteriales > Sphingobacteriaceae > Pedobacter > Pedobacter sp. 22163. Next base: position 531,931 of record NZ_JBQEPM010000003.1, read on the forward strand.
ACCCCTGGCGCAATGCGCAATAAAACCAAATCAACTTTTAAACCGATTGATCCCGGATTGCCTTCAGCTCAGGGAACCAGGTGCCACGAATTGGCCATGTATGTCATCTACCACCAGCCACTGGCCATGTTATCCGATTCGCCAAGCGCTTATATGAAAGAAGATACAATTATGCGGTTTTTATCGGCAGTGCCAACCGTTTACGATGAAGAAAAAGCCCTGTCGGCCAAAGTTGGTGAGCAGGTGGTGATGGCCAAAAGAAAAGGCAACACCTGGTTCGTTGGCGGTATGGGTAATTGGGATGAACACAAAGTTAACGTAGACTTTTCTTTTCTCCAGCCATCAAAGCAATACCAGGCCGAAATTTATGCAGATGGACCCAGCGCCAATACCGATGCAACAGCCTATTCTTACAAAACTATCACAGTAAACCAAAAAACCATTTTGCCTGTCAGTATGGCGAAAGGAGGAGGTTTTGCTATTATCATCCACCAATAATTACAGATCGTTTATCAGAGAACCAATATTATATGAAACTATCAGTCACTTTATTTTCGGGCCTAATCTTATGTTTACTTGAGGTAAAATCACAAACGGTTATCCCTATCGAAACCAAAGAAAATGCCATTGTGCTTCAGGCAGATCCCAAAACTAACGTTAAAATGGTGTATTACGGCCCAAAGCTGGCTAAGCAAAGCGATTATGCCAACATCACAAACGCATATAAGCAGGGAAGCGATTATACGGAGGTTAATGATGCCGCCTACAGCACTTCAGGAACAAGAAATTTATTCGAGCCAGCCATTACCGTTACCCATAGCGACGGGAACAACTCGCTCGATCTGCATTATATTAGCCACAGCATAAAAAAAGAATCCGCTAATGTTTCCATCACCAGTATTGTATTAAAAGACCCTGCGTATAACCTTGAAGCTATCTTATACTTTAAGGTTTATTATAACGAGAACGTAGTAGAACAATGGAGCGAGATCAAAAATAAGGAGAAAGGCAATGTAATCCTGCACAAATTCGCCTCTGCAAATCTTTATTTAAGGGGAGGCTCATTTTTCCTTACCCAATACCATGGCGACTGGGCAAAAGAAATGCAGCCCGAAGAAACCAGGATCACACACGGGATAAAAACACTCGATTCAAAACTAGGTACCCGTGCCAACCTGTTCCAACCCTCTGTTTTTATGGTGTCGATGGACAATCCTGCTACAGAAAATGAAGGCACTGTACTTTATGGTACCCTGGCTTATAGTGGTAACTTCCGCACCGATCTGGAACTCGATCACCTCGATAATTTGAGAATCATTTCAGGGATCAACAATTACGCATCGGCATATACCCTAAAACCGAATGAGGTTTTTACCACACCTGCCTTTCTTACGACCTTATCGAACACAGGTAAGGGTACTGCAAGTAGGAATCTGCAGTCGTGGGCCCGCAACTATCGCCTGCTTGACGGGAAAGGTACACGCCTGACTTTGCTAAATAACTGGGAAGCCACTTATTTCGATTTCGACGAGAATAAATTATTCGGATTGATAAAAGATACCAAGAAACTAGGTGTCGATATGTTTTTACTGGATGATGGCTGGTTTGCGAACAAATATCCACGGAACGGCGATGTGGCCGGTTTGGGCGATTGGGACGAGAATAAAAAGAAACTGCCTAACGGAATCGCTTCACTGGTTAAAGAAGCTAAAAACAATGATGTAAAATTCGGGATCTGGATTGAACCCGAAATGGTGAATCCTAAAAGCGAGCTTTACGAAAAACATCCTGATTGGGTGGTTAAAGAAGCCAAGCGTGAAGAGTTTTATTTTAGAAACCAATTGGTGCTCGATTTAACCAATCCGAATGTACAGGATTTTGTTTTCGGCGTGGTAGATGATCTTTTTACCAAAAACCCAGAACTGGCCTATATTAAGTGGGACTGTAATGCTGTAATCTATAATGCGCATTCGGCCACGCTTAAAAACCAGTCACATTTTTATATCGAATATGTGCGCGGATTGTACAAAGTGCTTGAGCGTATCAGAAAAAAATATCCAACCGTACCGATGATGTTATGTTCAGGCGGCGGTGGTAGGGTAGATTATGGTGCTTTACAGTACTTCACTGAGTTTTGGCCAAGCGATAATACCGATCCTTTAGAAAGGATTTTTATGCAATGGGAATATTCGTATTTCTATCCGGCAATTTCGAGTTCCAACCATGTTACCGATTGGGGCAAGCAGCCCATTAAATTTCGCACTGATGTAGCCATGATGGGTAAAATGGGGTTTGATATTGTAGTGAGTCATTTATCACCCAACGATTTAAAATTTTGTCAGGATGCCATTAAAACCTATAATAATGTCAAACCGGTGATCTGGCAAGGCGATCAGTACAGACTTTCGAATCCAAGGGAAAGCAGTGTGGCCTCGATGTTGTACCTCAGCGAAGATAAAAAAACAGGTATCGTATTCAACTATCTTGTAAACAGCCGCTATGGGGAGGGGAGTAAACTGCCGATAAGATTTAATGGTTTGGATGCTGCTAAAAACTATAAAATCTCCGAGATCAACGTTTATCCCGGAACCAAATCATCAATAGATGATACCAAAACCTATACAGGAGATTTCCTGATGAAAATAGGTTTTAACCCTGATGTAAACCAAAGTAGGACCAGTGTAGTTTTAAAGATAGAAGTCCTTTAGATAACAAAAAATACGCTCAGCCTTATAAAATGGGTTGTATTTACGCTCATCGCCGCAGACCTGCCAGGTTCTGCGGCTTTTTTTATTGGAATCGGTTCAAGCAGCGGAGTTATGTGGTCATGGAAATCAGATCCACTTCGAAGGAACTATTTTTTATTTTTAAGCCCGAAGATTGCGATTATTTAACTAGATAGTATTGTCCATGTGATTGCGTTGATTATCCATTAAATTGCCTTGATAGGCTATTTGATTGTTAATATTGGATAACTAGTTTTGAATGTCAGATTATATTGTTGATCTGCTAACCAAATACAAGTCATAATGGACAATCAAACTGTTTCTTACAATAACACTTACATTTTAGGCATATCTTTTATATCGGCCCTTGGGGGATACCTTTTCGGTTTCGATTTTGCCGTAATATCAGGTGCTTTACCTTTTTTGCGTACCGAATTTGCGCTTAATGCCTATTGGGAGGGTTTTCTTACAGGTTCTTTGGCGTTAGGCTGTATTTTAGGCTGTGTAATGGCTGGAAATATTGCCGATAATAAAGGCCGCAAGCCAGGTTTGATGCTGGCTGCATTAATATTTGCCGTATCCTCAATCGGGATGGCCCTCTCTCATAACCTTACTGTTTTTATCCTCATGCGCTTCGCTGCCGGTGTCGGCGTAGGTATGGCCTCGATGTTAAGTCCTATGTATATTGCAGAGGTTTCCCCGCCTGAAAAGCGTGGTAGAAATGTAGCGATTAACCAGCTTACCGTAGTAATCGGGATTTTAGTTACCAATCTGATTAATTATAAACTGGCCGATTATGGCGTTAATGCCTGGCGGTGGATGTTCGGCTTAGGTACAATTCCTGCCGCCCTGTTTTTCTTAGGTGTATTATGGTTACCTGAAAGTCCGCGTTGGTTAATTAAAGTGGGGAAGATAGATCAGGCCAAAAAAGTACTGAATAAAATTGGCAATTCTTCTTTTGTAGAACAGACTTTTGCCAAAATCACCACTTCAATGGATGGCGGGGGAGAAAAACAGACTTACCGCGCTGTGTTTGCAAAGGCCATCCGTCCGGCAGTAGTGGTGGGTATCACCTTAGCTGTTTTTCAGCAATTATGTGGTATTAATGTGGTATTTAATTATACCTCTACCATATTCGAAGCAGTAGGTGCCAATTTAGACAGACAGCTTTTTGAAACCGTTGCTATCGGCATCGTGAACCTCGTGTTTACCATCGTTGCGATGTGGCAGGTAGATAAACTGGGCCGCAGGCCGTTGATGCTCATCGGTTCTTTGGGGCTTTCTATATTGTATATCATCCTGGCTTTCCTTTTGCAGAGCAACGCACAGGCTAACCTGGTTTCGGTTTTCGTACTCTTGGCTATTGCCACTTATGCTACCTCGTTGGCCCCGGTTACATGGGTGCTGATCTCAGAGATCTTTCCAAACAGTATCAGGGGCAAAGCTTCGTCAGTAGCAATTGTTGCTTTATGGAGTGCCTATTTTGTGCTGGTTTTTACCTTCCCGATTCTGGCCAAATGGCTCGGTGCTTTTGGTCCGTTTTACCTCTATGCGGTAATCTGTTTGGCAGGTTTCTTCTTCGTGAAAAGTAAAGTAAAAGAAACAAAGGGACAAACGTTAGAAGAACTCGAAACCACCTTAATCGGGCATTGATTTTAAACACTTTCCAGATATCAAGAACCTCATAAAAATCCCAATCAAAAATATAAAATGCTCATTCGAAATATGAAAGTTAAAGTTTGGACAGAACCTGTTATTATCCCAACCTATGAAGTTGGCCTGCCGGAAAAGAATCCGGTATTTATTGAAAAAAGAGTGTATCAGGGGAGTAGTGGTGCTGTTTATCCATACCCTGTGATCGAGAAAATTGCTGATGAAAAAATAGATAAAACTTACCATGCAGTTTATCTTGAGAATGATTTTGTAAAGATCATGATCCTGCCAGAACTGGGCGGAAGGGTGCAGATGGCTTTTGATAAGACCAAAAACCGTCATTTTATCTATTACAACCAGGTGATCAAACCGGCTTTAGTTGGTTTAACCGGTCCATGGATTTCCGGGGGTATCGAATTTAACTGGCCACAGCACCACCGGCCATCAACTTTTGATCCGGTTGACTTTTTATTTGAAGAAAACCAAGATGGCAGTGCAACGGTTTGGTGCAGTGAGGTGGAAAGGATGTTCCGTACTAAAGGAACTATTGGTTTTACCCTTTATCCCGATAAAAATTACCTCGAGATTAAAGGTCAGTTATATAACAGAACACCTTTTGCACAAACATTTTTGTGGTGGGCAAATCCTGCGGTAAAAGTTAATGACGATTATCAGTCTGTTTTCCCACCCGATGTAAATGCAGTTTTCGATCATGGAAAACGCGATGTTTCGTCTTTCCCGATTGCAAAGGGAACTTACTATAAAGTTGATTATTCTCCGGGTACCGATATCTCGCGTTATAAAAACATCCCTGTACCAACCTCTTATATGGCGGTTTCGTCTAAATATAATTTTGTCGGCGGATATGAAAATGATAGCAAAGGCGGTCTGCTGCATGTGGCCAATCACCATATTTCTCCCGGTAAAAAACAATGGACATGGGGCAACGGAGATTTCGGGAAAGCCTGGGACCGAAACCTTACCGATGAGGACGGGCCATATATCGAACTGATGTGCGGTGTTTATACAGATAATCAGCCCGATTTTTCGTGGATTATGCCGGGTGAATATAAAGATTTTGTACAGTATTATATGCCATATCGCGATTTGGGAGTGGTAAAAAATGCTACTAAAAATGCAATGCTCAATATCGAACACGCAGCAGGAAAACTGACCGTTAAGGTATATACCACGGGGCTTTATCCCCATACTAAAATTGTATTGAAAGATGGTAACCGCGAGTTGTTGAACGATCAATATGATGCAGCGCCAACAGTATCTTATCAAAAAGAGATCGATTTTGAAGGAAATCCAGAAAAATTAGAAATCAGTGTTACCGATGAAAAAGGGTGCGTTTTAGTAGATTGGAAATGGGAAGATGTGAATGAAACCGATATTCCCGAAGCGGCAAAACCTGCAAAGGCCCCGGCAGATATCGACAACAACGAGCAACTTTTCTTAACTGGGCTACATCTTGAACAATACCGTCATGCCATTTACAATCCCTTAGATTATTACAACGAAGCTTTGATAAGGGATGATGGCGACATCAGGTGCAACAATGCTGTAGGGCTTTTAAAGTTACGCAGGGGAAAGTTCTCGGAGTCTGAAGCTTATTTTAGAAAGGCCATTAAAACCCTTACCGCACGTAATCCGAACCCTTACGATGGCGAACCTTATTTTAATCTGGGGTTATCTTTAAAGTTTCAGGATAAATTTGAAGAAGCTTACGATGCTTTTTATAAATCGATCTGGAATGCCGCCTGGCAGAACCAGGGTTATTTTAATATCGCACAGCTTGATGTGATTAAAGGTGATCTGGAAAGTGCTTTAATGCATGTCGAAAAAGCAATTTCGAAAAACACCCACGATGAAAAAGCACTGCACCTACACGTAACGATTTTACGCAAACTGGGCAGAACTGAAAAAGCTATCGCAACTTCAGAAGCTTATCTGAATAACGACCATTTTAATTTTGGTATCCGTTTTGAAAAATATCTCTTATCAGAAAAGCCAGGCGATTTAACTGAAATACATGCATTGATCCGAAAAAATATTCACAATTATATTGAATATGCGCTTGACTATGCAGGTGCAGGTTTATATAACGAAGCCATTTTACTTTTAAACTCAGGTATCGAACTGCAGCAAGATGTTTATCCATTGGCTTACTATTATCTGGCCTTGTTTTACAGTAAAAACGGCAACGAAAAGCTGGCAAAAAGCACATCTTATAAAGCCGCTGGCGCCAATCCGCAGTATTGTTTTCCAAATCAGATCGAAGCAGTTCTGGCTTTGAACCATGCAATAACGGAAAACCCGAACGATGCCAAAGCACCTTATTATCTAGGTAATTTCTGGTATGCCTTTAAAAATTATGATGAAGCAATAGCTTGTTGGGAAAAATCAATTGCCATAGATCCGAAGTTCCCAACTGTTTACCGCAACCTGGCTTTGGCCTATTACAATAAAACCGATAAACAGGAGCAGGCGGTTGCCTTATTGGAAAAGGCATTTTCGCTTGATAACAATGACGCCCGTATCTTAATGGAGCTGGATCAATTGTATAAACGGGTAAATAAAAATCTTAATTTCAGGTTCGATTTCCTTGAAAAGAACAAGGACCTTGTAAACCAGCGGGATGATGTTTACCTCGAATTCATCACCCTGTTAAACCTTATGGGCGAACATCAGCAGGCCCTTGATTTATTAGAGAACAGGATTTTCCACCCATGGGAAGGGGGCGAGGGTAAAGTGGCTATTCAGTATGTAACTGCTTTGGTAGAAATGGCAAAACAGGCCATTGCTGACGGGGACAATGCTAGAGCTATCCAAAACCTTAACGACGCACAGCATTATCCACATAACCTGGCCGAGGGCAAGTTAACCGGAGCACAGGAAAATGATATTTTTTATTGGTTGGGCGTCGCTTTCGAAAAATTGGATGATTTAAGTGCTGCCAGCGCTAATTGGGAAAAAGCGGCTACCGGATTAAGCGAACCAGCTGCAGCTATTTTCTATAATGACCAGCAACCTGATAAGATTTTTTACCAGGGTTTGGCATTACTTAAACTAAACAGGAAGCCTGAAGCAGATTTGCGCTTCGAAAAATTGGTCAATTATGCGAGGGAACATTTAAATGATAAAGTAACCATCGATTATTTTGCCGTATCGCTGCCTGATTTAACCATTTGGGAAGATGATCTGGATCACCGTAATAAAATACATTGCTTGTATATGCAGGGTTTGGGCTATTTGGGTTTAAAACAGCTGGAATTGGCAGCTGAGTCTTTTGATGAAGTTTTAGTTCTTGAAAAAAGCCACCTTGGCGTAACCCTTCATATAAAAAACTTTACAGAAAGTCTGGCATAACAATAATATTCGATGCCGTAATGATGGTAGGACAGATTATTTGATCTGTCCTTAACCGTAACAATCTTTTTTTTTCTTGTTACGCTAATTCTTTGGTTAACATTACCTTGCGAAAAGGCGTATTGCGGGTTCAATTAGCGAAGATATTAACGCTAGTTGCTATATTGGCATCGGTATCTTTAAATAGTTTAATAGAATCAAATATTAACCAGATTCATGACTTTTACAGCTGTAAAGATAATTGGCTGGTTACCAAAACAAGCCAAACTTAAAGAAGTTAATTCCGCTTTATTTATTTGTATTCTCTTTTTATGCGGCTCAATGATTGGTTCTTTATTCCAGGAAAAGAAGCAATGTGGCAACCCGTGGTAGGATATTTGGGTGCTCTTGCCGTAAGTTAAGATAACGCTGTTGGGTATTTCAAAATTTCGTTGATTGGGATTACTTTTTCTTAATTTTTTCCCTGTGCTGTTTTCCCCATTTCTCCATTGCGTGCAATACTTCTGTAATGCTATGACAATAATCCGTAAGGTTATATTCGATTTTTATCGGGTAATCGCCATAAAGTTTTCGGGAAATTAGTTCATTTTCTTCAAGATGTTTTAATTCTTTCGACAGTACCCGGTTGGTAATCGGTGGAATTGATGACAGAATTTCGTTAAACCGTTTGTTTCCATGATAAATAGAAATGATAATGGGCAGTTTCCACTTACCGCCAAGTACAAATTGGGTATCCTGTACAAATCTGATTTTATCCTTAAAATTCCGCTCCTCCATTCTATTTAAGTATCCTTTTGTATACAAGTATCAAATATATACTGTTTTTCATATAATTTTGACTATTGTAAATATATTTTGATTCTTCATCAGATGAGGTAAAGAGATCGCTTTGCAATTATCATATGTATTCAAAGCTGGATTTAAAACCCAAGTAAATAATGCTTAAAAGTAATAAAATGAAAAAATATCAAACTGTTGATGCAGTTAACTATAGTCAGCTAAAAGAAGGGAAAAACAGGCTTTACTTTATGAGTTTAGACTGCAAACTTGCCGGAGACCTATATCTGCCAAAGGGATTTGACAATGAAAAAACCTATCCAACGGTTATATACACACGTGTTGGCACCCAGGTAAAAGAGCAGACAGGTGCAATTTATGGAAATAAACTTTCTTCAAAGGGATACGCTTTCTTTGTTTTTGACCCAAAAAATTTCGGCGATAGTGAAGGTGAGGTAAGAAATTATGAATCGATTCATAATATGGTTCCTAATACCACTGATGCTATCAGTTTTTTGCGGACGCTAAAATTTGTGGATCGAGCTAGATTTTATGGTCTGGGTGCCTGTGCCGGCGCCCCTTATATCTGCAACGTAGCTATCGGAGATGCCCGCATAAAGGCAGTGGCCACCCTGGTCGGCAACTTTGATGCGGCTGCAAGTTTGTTTGGTGCTTACCCGAAAGATATTCTTGATAAGATGTTAGAAACCGCTGCTGAAGCAAAACAAAAATATTATGAAACCGGAGAGTATGAAATGGCACCGATTTTCGGCGGGATGCCCTTACCGCCTCCAGATTCCGCTTCACAGGCAATGAAAGATGGATATCAATATTATTTTGTACGGGCCGGACAGGATAAATTTCCTAACTATACTCCAAACTACCCTACAATCGGCCTTCCTGTTGATCCCTCAAGAGTTTTTATGAACCAGGCAAAATATTTTACTACACCTTTTCTCGTTATAGCAGGCAGTGAAGCATTTACGCATGACATGGACAGAGAAGTATATGATATGGCTGCTGGGGAAAAAGAATGGATGGATATTCAAGGTGCCACTCATATGGACTTATATGATAATGATGAATTTCTTGAACCAGCAATCGACAAAGTTGATGAGTTTTTCAAAAAGTATTGAATAAGATTAATCAGCAGTTATCCATAAAACTTATTACATTTTAGCTTGTTTTCAGAAGGTTCAACCCGTAACTGTTTTCTAGCATAGTTCAACAATTTTAAATGTTAGTAAAGTTGAATTAATGCCGTTCTGGATTGGATCAAGGTAAATTCTGTGCTATTTTTAGCCTCAAAAGGAATAGCTACAGATTAGCCATAAAGATTATGGCATACCGGCTGGCAAAGGAAAAGCCTGCAATTACTTAAAATTGTTGGCATTATTAGCTTTTTCGCACTAAGAAGAGATCTTCTTTTGTATTTCTGCAGAGAGGAAGGGAGTTGAACCCATTCTTTTCTAGCACTATAAAACCTGCTTTTCTACCTTTCGAAATTAAAATAGCCACGAATTAGCCATTTTTTTTAGACGTAAAAAAAATGGGCCTTAATAAGACCCATTTTTCTATTTGGCGGAAAGCGAGGGATTCGAACCCCCGGACCTGTTACAGTCAACAGTTTTCAAGACTGCCGCATTCGACCACTCTGCCAGCTTTCCGGAGGCAAAAGTACGAACTCCGGTTAAAACTGCAAACTATGAATGCTTTTTTTTTATATAAACTTGATAATTACTTAACACAGAGGGAGAAAAAATTATTTCTTCTGTATATTTTCTTCAATTGGCTCAGATTTTTTGAACAAATTAAAGGTAGGGCGGATAATCTTCACACTTCTTTTGCTCACATCAACGCTGGCATTTAGTTCGAAACCGATCAATAAAATCAAAGAATTAAGGTAAAGCCAGATCATGACTACGATTAATGTTCCGATAGAACCATATACTTTGTTGTATGAAGCAAAATGGTTAATGTAAAAAGAAAAGCCCCAAATAGTAAGGAAAGCTAAAATGGTAGCCAGCCAGGAACCTGCACTAAAGAAACGCCACTTTTTTGAATGTGCCGGCCCGTATCGATATAAGATAGATACCGTTAAAAAATATAAAATAGCCAGTAGTGCCCACTGGGTAAACTCTACGGCAAAGGCCAGGAAACTACCTTTAATGTGGAGTTCGTTTGTGATCTTATTCAGTAAAACTTCTCCCAGCGTCATGGCGCTGATACAGATGATAATGGAAAAACAAATAATCGTAGTTAATACCAGTGCAATTAAGCGTTGTTTTAACCAACCCCTGGTTTCGATAATCAATGATGATTTATTAAAAGCCTTCATTAAGTTTTTAACCCCATTGGTGGCAAAAAATATGGCTGATAAAAAACCGAACGATAATAAGCCCCTGTTCTGGTTTTTAATAATGTCTTTTAATGTGGTTTCAAAGGCATCAAAAGCATTGTGCGGGAGTACAAGCTGTATTAAGTTTAATAGTTGATCCTGGAAGCCTTTAATTGGAATAAAAGGAATTAACGTAAATAAGAAGATAATGCCAGGAAAGATGGCCAGCATGAAACTATAAGCTAATGATGATGACTTGTTTACCAAAGCATCTTTACCAATTTCACGAAAGAAAAATGTGGCTACAGTATACAATGGAAGTGGGCTAAAACCAGGCAAAACACATCCCTTCGTCCATTCGATAAATCTAGAATAGAGTTTAAGATGTAATAATTGCCTGTGTAACCATTCCATTGTATTTGTTAATTAAAAAACACCGATAGTTTTTGCATAAAATTTTCTGGTGGATTTGTAGGTTTATTTTTCTTCATATCAACAAAAACCAACGTAGTGGCCCCAATGTTTATGAGCTCTTCTTTTTCGTTATACAACTCGTATTCAAAAAAGATCCTGATGCCCGGTAAGGTTTTGACGATTGTTTTTACCGTAATTTCCTGGTCGTAAAGTGCAGGTTTAATGTATTTGCACTTTAATTCCAAAACAGGCATCATAATTCCATCAGCCTCCATCGAGCTGTAACTCATACCCAAACTGCGTAACATTTCTACCCGGCCTACTTCGTAATACTGTGCATAATTGCCGTAATACATATAACCCATTTGATCGGTTTCGCCATATCGAACCCTGATTTTTGTACTGTGGCTATACATTATTTAAAAATGTTTCTTTTGTTTAAAGCTTCACGATATTTCTTTGCATTGATTTCGTGCTGCGCTTTATTTTCAGCAAAGTTATGGTAGCCGGAAAAATCTTCTTTGGCACACATATAAATATAATTGTTGTTGTCGCGGTTTAGTACGGCATCAATTGCATTAATACTTGGCATCATAATCGGTCCTGGAGGCAAACCAGCATATTTATAGGTGTTGTAAAGTGACTGCACCTGTAGTAATCTTCCGGTTACCCTTTTTACCGTAAAATCGTTGTTTGCAAAAATCACCGTTGGATCAGCCTGTAACAATATGCCTTTATTTAAACGATTTAAATACAACCCTGCTATAATAGGCATTTCTTTGTCGTAAAGGGCCTCTGCATCAACAATAGAGGCCAGGGTATATACCTGTACAGGAGTCAGGTTTAAACTTGCTGCTTTTTGCTTGCGGTCGGCTGTCCAGAATTTATCATATTCCTTGTGCATGCGCTCAAAAAAATCAACCGGCGAAATATTCCAGTACATTTCGTAAGTATTCGGGATAAACATGGCATACACATTATCCTGGTTAAAACCATATTTGCTAATCAGCGCTGTAGAATCTAAAACATTGATAAAGCTTAACGAATCGGCTTCCAGATTGCTGGCAAGATATGCAGCAAAGTTTTCTTTTTTGCGGATGTTATGGAATTTCAATTTAACCGGATCCTGATTTCCAGCTTTAATTAAGTTAATTAAACTGCGGTTGGTCATTCCTTTGGTTAAACGGTAACGGCCGGGTTTAACACTTGTGGCTAAATTCATTTTTCCGGCAGCTGCAGTAAAAGAAGAGATGCTTTTTACGATACCATGCTTTTTCAGCGTTGCGGTCAGGTCGTCATAACTACTTCCGGTTTTAATGTATAAATATTTTTGATTTTCGGTAACGTTAGGGGCAAAGTAAAGCCTGTAAATATTTAATGCAAAGTAACCGGCAATTAAAATAACAACAAGTGCAATCACTATTGCCACTTTTTTGCCTGTACTCATGTTCTTTTTTTCTACTTCAGTCATCTGTAAATATGATACGTTTTTATTGTTGTTTGTTAGATAGGGTAATGTTAATCTTTGTGCCTATAGCCACTTTGGTTAACGAATCAACCAACATAGGATCTTGTTTAGTAATAATAGCAGCAGCACTATCGGTAATCGGACCATCGTAAATAATGGTACCTAAACTCAGGTTCGAACCTCTTAGGCTAAATTTGGCTTCATCCATCGTTAATCCCATGAGTTGTGGAATATCCACTTCTTCGTTCCCACGTCCATCGCCCAATACCAGGTTAATTCTCGAGCCAACAGGCACAATCTGTCCGACTGTTATTGGCTGACCGCCAAAAGAAGCTTCTAAAACCACATCTCGGCTTACATCTGGCTTATAGGTGGTATCTCCGAGTTTTAATCTCGAACTTTCTATAATGGCCTGTGCTTCTCTTAAGGTCTTAAACGCTATATCAGGGAATTTTGTATTTGGTGTTTTACCGGCGTTAATAGTTAAATAAATGGTACGGTTATCTTTAACAAAAGTATTTGGATCAGGATCCTGATCAATTACAATTCCGGCAGGTTGATCCATAATAAAAACAGAATCTACTTCATATTTTAGTCCGGCATCTTCGAGTTTCTTAACTGCCTGCTCAAAAGATAAGCCTTTTACCATAGGCACATTTAGGCCCTGTCCGTGTTTGGTGTAATACCTTAAACTAAAAAAAGCGACCAGTAGGAGCACAATAACGGTTACTATTGCAGCTAAAATATTGTTTCTAAACGATTTGGTTTTTAAATAATCTATAAATTTAGACATGAATCTTAATTTGGGTTATGCGTACAAGCTCAAATGTAACTATTTTAATGATTGATTGAATTATAGAATCCATTTCCTCATTCAATCATTCAATAATTCTCTTCTCCAATATTACTAAAGCACAAAGATATTTATATTTTTGAGGATATATTTATATTCAATTTCTATTTATAAAAGGATTTTTAACATGAAGAAAACTATAGCATTGTTAACAGGCGGTACCACAGGCGAATGGGTTGTTTCGGTGAAAAGCGCAGCCACTATTGCTCAAAATATCGACCCTGATTTATATGATGTGTATAAGATTATGCTGAACGAAAAAGGCTGGTTTTATGAGCCTGCTGATTCTGTTAAAATTGAAATTGATAAAAATGATTTTTCGTTAACACTTGAAGGAAGAAAAATTAAGTTCGACGGCGTTTTTATTGCTATTCATGGTTCGCCTGGTGAGGATGGAAAATTACAGGGCTATTTTGATATGTTAGGTATCCGGTACACTGCCTGCGATGCACTAACTTCATCAATTACAATGAATAAAGGTTATACCAAAGCGGTTGTAGCAGGCATTGATAACCTGTACACCGCAAAATCTGTTCAGATATTTAAAGGTGGCAACTATAGTTTAAATCAAATTAAGCAAGATCTAAGATTGCCTTATTTTGTTAAACCAAATAGCGGGGGTAGTAGCATTGGCATGAGTAAGGTAAAACATACTGATGATCTCGAAGAAGCCATTGAAAAGGCATTTAAGGAAGATACCCAGATTTTAATCGAGGAGTTTGTGAGCGGCAGGGAGTTTTCGATCGGCGTTTTTGGCGCTGAGGGAAAGATTATTGTTTTGCCAACTACAGAAGTTATCCCGGCAAATGAATTTTTTGATTTCGAAGCCAAATATACTCCAGGCGCAACTGAAGAAATTACACCAGGCAGAATGAATGAAGAAGAGGTGAGCCGCGTACAACAGGTGGTAAAGGATATATATAAGAAACTAAATTGTAGGGGAGTGGTACGTGTCGATTATTTCCTGGAAGAAGGAACCGGTAAGTTTTATTTTATCGAAATCAATACCATTCCCGGGCAAACAGCAACCAGCTTTATCCCACAACAGGTAGCGGCAATGGGTATTACGTTGAAAGCGTTTTATACCCGTTTAATGAAAGAAACATTAGGATAGTTTTCGTGAACTTTGTCATTCTGAATGCAATGAAGAATCTTTAAGATATTAGCATGCTTTTATGATCTATTGGATTTGTTAGCGAGGTAGTTTTAGGTTAGGTGTTTCATTGCTAGGGATTCTTCACTTCGTTCAGAATGACAAATGACAATTATATCGAAAATGATCTTTAAGATCTTTTATAGACCTACTCCAGTACTTATTGGCCTAAATTATGATGAACTTCCAGAAACTGATTGATAAAGGTTTAAAACTTAAAAGCTATCCAAAAGATTCGGTTGTTTATGAGCCCGGTATGCATCCGCGCTATGTTTATTTTATCAAATCAGGGGAGGTAAGAATGGTTACGGTTAGCGATGATGGAAAGGAATTTATTCAAGGGGTTTTTAAAACGGGACAGCATTTTGGCGAGCCTGCATTATTAATCGACCGGCCTTATTTAGCTTATACGATCACCAATAAAGATTCGCAGATTATTGCTGTAAACAAAGAAGATTTCTTTGGTTTGATTAAAAACGAACCTGATTTTAGTATGGATCTGATCCGCACGCTAAGTAGCCGCCTTTTTTATAAATCAATGATGCTGGAAGAACTGGCAAGCGAAAAAGCAGAGCATCGATTGTTAACGATTATCAATTACCTCCTTAACGATATTGCTGTAGGTGAACATTTAAAGGTAACGCGGCAAGAATTAGCAGATATGACTGGTTTAAGGGTAGAAACAGTTATTCGGGGAACTAAAATACTGGCCGAAAAAGGCCTGATTAAAACCATTAAAGGGAAAATAGTAAAGTTTTAGCCTTTTTATTGGGAATCAATAAATAAATGTGCAATGACCAGTGACCAATGAACAAATGACTAATGAACCAATATCCTAAACCCTCAAACATGATGTAGATCATAAATTAGTATTTAATTTTGGACTTATCTTTGTGGTATTAAATTATAAGATTATGGCTGAGTTATCCAAATTTCAAGCTTTTGTACAGTGTAAATGCCCGCGTTGCCGCAAAGGAGATATCTTTACGGTGAGCGCTTATTCTTTCAGATTACAAAAAACGAATATTAACTGTCCGCATTGCAACTTAAAGTTTGAGCGCGAACCGGGATTTTTCTATGTAGCGATGTTTGTAAGTTATGCCATGAACGTTGCAGAAATCATTACCATTGGTGTAGCATCGTATGTTTTAGGTTTGCCTTTAATTTATGAAAACCTGTGGTATTATGTAGGTTTAATTTTAACGGGTGTTTTATTGTTATCTCCAATTAATTACCGCTATTCGAGGGTTATTTTGCTTCATTACCTTACGCCAGGTTTGCATTATGTTCCTGGAAGTGGAGATTAATAAGCTATAGAGAAAAAGCGGTGGTATCATAAAAGTAATTTTTCTTCAGGTTGTCTTATGTTGAGCTTCCCGATGAATTGGGCAAGTAGTCGAAACACGCTGCCAAGGCTATTTAATCTAGTCTTTCGACTGGCTACCATTGACAGATTCCAAAAAGGCCGTCATTGCGAGGAGGAACGACGAAGCAATCTTTCATGCTAGTGATCCTGCCATAAAGATTGCTTCGTCGGCTGAAAGAGCCTTCTCGCAATGACGATGCCCCGAGGTATTCATTCTCTTAAAACCATGTCAATTATATTGATTCTTATGCAATAAATTATCCTACCATTAACAGGTCCAAAAGAATGGTCGTCATCTCGACTGTAGCGCAGTCCCGAAATTTCGGGAGAGAGATCTTTGTACCAAGTTATTGAAATCAAATTTAAAAGATTTCTCCTCCGAAGGGGTTCCTTTGGAACACTGCGGTCGAAATGACGATATTATTTCTCTTAATTCATGCCATTTATATTGATTTTTATAGAATAAATTATCCCTCGGGATGACAATCTATATTTATGATACACCTTCTTTTAAACTATTTCTTCATTCGATGCTGAACATATTCAGACAGTCTCACCACCTTTCCGTTTTTCAATTTAATATCATTAAATAAAGCCACTGTATCGGTTTTACCTTCTTTTGTTGTAGATACCTGGTTGTACCACAGGCTCACCCATTCTTCACTTTTATCTTTGTTCACAACCGATTCCATGTCTTGCATGTCTATTTTAAAAGCCTTCATTTTGTCGAATTCGCCCTGTAATTCTTTCAGGAGCTCGGTTTTTGTCCCTTTAAATTTGTAACCATCCAGGTCTAAGGCCACACGGTCAGCAAGCACCTTGCTCATACTGGCTGTATCTAGATTTTCGAATGTTTTAATAAGTGTCATTGCAGTTACCGCATTTTTGGAATCGGGGTTCATTTCCCAGTTTTGTACTTGTTTAATGGTATACGGATACTTTGTACTATCTGCAACTGCTGCCATATCCGTAGTTTTAGCTTCCTTATTTTGACATGCTGCAAAAATTAAGGAAGCCATGATCAAGGATGATAATTTCTTCATGATAATTAGTTTATTGGTTTGATTAAATATAACTAATTACTTGAATATTAATTGAATGTATACAGTTTTTGTTCCTGGGTTTACATACTGAAATAGACTGGTTAAATAAATTAACTTACAGCACGTTTTCGTTTTATTAAGCCTATTACAAGATTTACAATCGGTAATAGTTGAACAAGCAGAAATCCCAATAGCAATGCAGCGGTGCTGTTCTTGAATCCTTGTGAGTAATCTGTCGAGTCTGCGCTGGTAAGCTCGACTAGGGTAAGTGACCTTTTGAAACTATAGGTGGAATAACAAGCAAGGAAAAAGAATAAAATAGATGACAATATGTGAACCCAACTCAAAGTATTGGATGCTAAAAATGATTTTAACAATTTGTAGAATAACGCAAAAACGAATAAAAATATAGCAAACCACCTGATGAGTGGAATATTACCGACCATAAAATAAGTGTCGTGTATATTGAAATCCAGACTATATGCCGGCGCCAATAACGAAGTTGCCAAAAGAAGTGTAGCAATTAGAACGAGGAAGTTATAGGGTTTGAAAATTATTTTCATTTTGTTAGCGCATTAATTTAAAGTTGTGTTTATCGTCCTCGTTTGCAACGAGGATGATTTTAAGGTAATTAAATCATTTAATTGATAAATATAAGCCTTAATTTTGACCAGCTAATACACTTTAGTGCGTCTTAACTTATGTTTTCTTAAATTTCTTATATGTTGAAAACTACATTATGCTGATTGTCGACACTTTAACTAAGATGCTAACTATTTACCAGATAAGAAATATAAGAGCATTCAAGCTCATTTTGATTAAGAGTTTGCCGGTAATATAAATTTCGGCAAACTTAAATAACAGCCTTATTTATACCATCAACCAAAGCCTTCACTTTTATTTCTGAGGTGAGTTCGTATCGATATTCGTCCTCAATACTGCCCATCTTGGTTTCCGTATTTCTGAATTCCATTTTACTTGGCACAAATTCCTTTGCTGAAGCATGAAATTGCCTGGCACCTGTTTGATCAATAAGATTTTTGATGTTGTTTTCATTTATACCGGCGCCAGGCATGATGGTAATCCTGCCATTGGCCTTTTTTACAAGCTGTGCCAGTTTTTCGGCTCCCTGAATTGCAGAAGAAGCACCTCCGGAGGTAAGCACCCTTTTTATGTTGAGCGCAATTAAATCTTCCAATGCCTGATCCATATCGTTGCTCATATCAAATGCCCTGTGGAAAGCTACCTCGATAGGTTTTGCCAGTTCAATCAGTTCAGCGCACCTTTCTTTATCGATAGTTCCATCTGCCTTAAGTATTCCGGTAACTATACCATCACAATTTAATGATCTGCAGATTTTTATATCTTCTTTCATTAACTCAAACTCGATTTCGGAATACAAAAAATCACCTCCGCGCGGGCGGATAATTGGCCAAACTTCGATGGATAGGTTTTTCTTAGCCAAGGCAATTTGAGCATAACTTGGTGTAGTACCACCTTCGGCCAGGTTATCGCAAAGCTCCACTCTTTTCGCTCCGCCATTTTGCGCAGCCAATGCCGATTGATAAGAATTAGCACATACTTCCAAGCAACCAATTGCCACTTCACTCATTATATTAGATTAAATTAATTTATATTATTCCTGTGGTCCTGCCGGTCCTAAAACCACCCATCCCTTTGGCGATTTGTAGGTATTAAGTAATTGCACTGATTTTCCACCATCTGGATACCAGCATACCTCTGTAATTACCCAGTGGGTTTCGTCAACTTTTTTACGTTCCGGAAAAGCATTCTGGATAGTGGAAAAATCAGGAAAACCATGTTCTTCTATATTATTGATGAAAGATAGCTTAAGCACTTCGGCTGTTTCGTTGATAATATCCTGATCAATTTCCATTTTCATCACAGAGAGTAAGGATTTAGCTTCTTCAAAAAAATCTTTACAGGCTATGGCGGCATCAATATCTTTATTGTTGTAGGCTTTTTCTATCGCCAGAATCGCACCTTCTGGTGTTTCGAGATTGGCTTTAAAATGATCAACGCCCTCATCAATATATAAACCTATGCTGTTATCAAATGCTGCTTTCTCTTTTTCTGCAACGCCATCCCTAATGGCGCGTATGGTATAACCGCCAATTAACCGGCCGTTTTCAATAATCATCCAATCCGAGATTAAATCGCGCTTTATGCCGATTTTTTGATTAAATTTTACGGAACGAATATTTACCGGTTCGTTTCCGACGGTACCAAATAAATTCCCTTCATCATCAAAATGTGGATCTGTTAACCAAATATGTTCGCCTTCATCACCATCGGTAATGAGTACTTTAATCGAAAAATAGTTCTGATAAGGTTGCTGGTTTTTTAAACTTTCTTCGAAATACCAAAGGGTTAAATTGGCTTTTTCGATCGCCCAGTTCATGCGTTCATCTTCGCTCGGCACATAAACCATGTCTGGCTCACCTTCGCGCTCGGCAACATTTTTCTTTCCGAAAATCTTAGATAATAATCCCATTTACCGTTTCATTTTTGTTAATCGTTTGGGAAAATTCAACATATTAATAATAACTTTTTCCTTTGATTAAAAGGTCTTGTTTTTCTGCATTGCAAACGGCATAACTAAAACCCTTCTGAATGGCATAAGCACCATACTCGCCTTTTTTGTTGATGGCTAAAAAACCTACCTGTATGTTCTTAGCAGTTTCGGGCTTCTTTTTAATGATCCGCATTACCGCTTCTTTACAGGCGGCTTCGGGGCTATAACCCTGACGCATTAATTCTACTACCAAAAAAGATCCAACGTTTCTGACTACCTCTTCACCTACACCTGTTGAAGTTGCACCACCAACTTCATTGTCTACATAAAGGCCAGCGCCAATAATCGGGCTATCACCAATCCTTCCATGTAATTTATAGGCCATGCCACTGGTTGTACATGCACCAGATATGTTTCCTTTAGCATCAATAGCGAGCATACCAATCGTATCGTGGTTATATTGGTTTCCAGGAAGTTTTTGTGGCGCAGCTTTCTGGTAAAGCTTATTTTCGACGTTCATAACAGGAGCATATTTCGCCGTTTTTAACCATTCTTTCCAGGCTTTTTCGCTTGCGGGCGTAAGTAAATTTTCTTTTTTGAACCCCTGCTCCAAAGCAAACTGCAAGGCCCCATCACCGGCCAACATCACATGCGGTGTTTTTTCCATTACTTTACGTGCAACCGAAATAGGGTGTTTAATATGTTCGAGCGCTAAAACGGCACCACAGTTACCAAGTTCGTCCATAATACAGGCATCGAGGGTAACATGTCCATCGCGATCTGGCAAACCACCATATCCAACAGATTGGTTATTCTCATCAGCTTCCGGCACCCAAACGCCTTGTTCTACAGCATCTAAGGCACGCCCACCGGTTGATAAAACCTTCCATGCATCAGCATTTGCCGCAATTCCAAAGTCCCAGGTGGAAATTACAATCGGGAAATTTTCTGCTTTTGTTTCCTCATGTGGAATTACATGAGCAATACTACTTTTATCAATGGCCAGCAATCCAGCCGATAGGGCAGATGCTTTTATAAATTTGCGGCGGTTAAACATGTGTGTGGTTAGTGTTTGTGATAGTTAATTGATGGATCGACCACTATTTTCAATTGTTACATTGTTCTGATTGGTAAATTGTTGAACCGATCGCTCAAGTTTGATTGTTGTAATTTGATTATTGGTTATAATTTAACTAATAGTAAACCGATCTGCATCCTTTAAAAATGGAAATTGTCTTCTGATTTTAACCAGTTCTTCGTAATTGATACTAAATGTATATAAATCTTCGTCTTCAGGTTTATAATAAACGGTATTACCGTAAGGGTCTAAGCACATGGATAATCCGCTGTGGTAAATCTGATTCCCATCATGTCCAACGCGGTTTACGGCAATAACATAACTCTGGTTTTCTATTGCCCTGGCCGGAATTAATGCTTTCCAATGTGCCGATCGTTTATCTGGCCAATTGGCAACTAAAAGTAAGATATCGTATTCCTGGTCTACATTGCGCAACCAAACCGGAAAACGCAAATCGTAACAAATGGCCAATCTGATTTTCCAGCCTTTAAGTTCGACAATAAGTTTTTCTTTACCTGGACTAAAGTGGTGATCTTCATCACCCATGCCAAACAAATGGCGTTTATCGTAATGCTGGTTTTTGCCATCTGGCTCCATCCAGATTAAACGGTTAAAATATTGATTGTTTTCTTTTATAATGATGCTCCCTGTAACAACGCAGTTGTACTGGTGTGCCATTTTTTGCATCCACTGCATCGTTTTTCCACCCATTTCTTCGGCTAAGGCTTCAGAGTTCATGCTAAAACCTGTGTTAAACATTTCGGGTAAAATAATAATATCGGTTTTCTCCCTTACACCCATCGATAATCTAAGTGCCAGATTCAAAAGGTTTTTCTCAATGTTTTCCCAAAAAAGATAGGCCTGAAAGACAGTTACTTTCAGATTTTCTATTTGAGTGTAAACAGGTGCTTCCATTTTATATAGGTTTAGTCTGGTTAAACGTTTTTTAATTTCTCAGCCGCTAAGGCAAGTGTAGCGTTTTCTTTAGCAAAGCAGAACCTGATAATTTTATGATCGGTAGCTTTTTGGTAAAATGCAGAAACCGGAATGGTTGCCACGCCAAATTCCCTGATCAGCCTCATGCTAAAATCGGTGTCTTTTTCATCGCTGATACTGCTGTAGCTTGCGCATTGGAAATATGAGCCGTTGCAAGGTAAAAGCTTAAAACGGCTTTCGGCCAAAAGGTCTCTAAAATAATCTCTTTTCTGTTGAAAGAATGTGCCTATTTCAGTATAATTTTTAGGTTCTTTGATATAATCGGCAATGGCTTGCTGCATGGGACTATTAACGCTAAAAACATTAAATTGGTGTACCTTCCTAAATTCTTTGGTTAGTTTCTCCGGTGCCAAACAGTAACCCAGTTTCCAGCCAGTAGCATGTAAGAGCTTACCAAAAGAGGCTACAATAAAACTTCTTTGCTTTAATTCAGGATAAAGCATTACACTTTGATGTTTTTGTTCATCGTAAATTAAATGTTCATAAACCTCGTCGCTCAAGATTAAAATGTCGGTACCCGTGATCAATTTTATAAGCGATTTCATATCATCTGAGGATAAAATACTACCCGTTGGGTTTTGTGGTGTATTTAAGATGATCATTCTGGTTTTGGCCGTAAACAATTTTTTGACCATATCCCAGTCAATGGCATAACTCGGCGGAGCAAGCTCGTAGGTTTTAACCAGGCCTCCCAAAAGTTTAATGGTAGGTGCGTAACTATCGTAAGCTGGTTCAAAAATGATAACTTCATCACCAGCATTGATAATGGCGGCTAATGCAGTAAAAATAGCTTGTGTTCCACCTGCTGTAACCGTAATTTCTGTTTCAGGATTATATTTTATGTTATATAGTTTTTCTACTTTTTCTGCTATGGTTTCTTTTAAAAAAGTAGAACCAGGCATTGGTGCATATTGATTAAAACCATCTTGCATGGCTTTATTTACCAATTCAACTAGTTTGGGATCGCAGGCATAGTCAGGAAATCCCTGAGAAAGATTAATGGCATTATGTTCAGCGGCAAGTTTACTCATCACCGAAAAAATGGTGGTACTTACACCAGGAAGTTTAGATTGTATATTAAGCATCTTATAAGCGAAAATAGGGAAAAAAAAGCTTAAAGCGTAAAAACCCTTGCCAAGAGCCCAGCTACTGGGTTGTGCAATTACAATTGTGCATAAAGAAAAACTTTTTAAGAATCATTAAAACCTCACCTTAAATTAAAATCAATAAACAGCGCATTAAACAGGTGGCTATGAGTGAATTTTAGATCGACAAATTTGTATTATTTCAAATATATTTCCCCTTATTTAAAATTATTCCAGATAAAGCCCTTTCTTTGCAATTAAAATCTCAATTATCGATTAAATATGAAGTTTAAACACTTAACCGTTGCCTTTTTACTGGTAATGAGTGCATCTGCATTTGTTAGCCCAAAAAAAGCTTTAAGAACATTTGTTTCCAACTACGAAAATGTATTGGGCACATCCTTAGAATTAAAATTTAAAACAACCAGTCAGGCCGACGCAGATTTAGCTGAAACGCGCGCATTAAATGAAATAGATAGGCTTGATAATATTTTAAGTGCTTATAAAGCCAATAGCGAGTTTAGTAAATGGATGAGCAATGGTAAACAAACCACCAAAGTTTCAGCAGATTTGTTTGAAGTCTTAAAGCAATTTGAGAATTATAAAGTATTAACAAATGGCGCGCTTGATGCATCAGCTAAAGTAATAGGTGATGTTTGGAAAAAAGCAGCTGCCGAAGATCGTTTACCATCTGCTGAAGCGTTAGCGAATGCAGTTACTTTGGTTAAACAAAAACACTACATGTTAAACGAACGGGATAAAACGGTTACCCGTTTAGATGATGCACCATTGGCATTAAATTCTTTTGCAAAAAGTTATATCATTAATAAAGCTGCTGAGAAAGCGCTTCAAAGCCCGGGAATTGAAAACGTGGTGGTGAATATTGGTGGCGATATGGTAATTAAAGGAAACCAGCCAGAAAGTATCGAAATTGCAAATCCTAAAGCTGACGCCGAGAACAATGCCGCTATAACAACAATCAAAGTGTCGAATATGGCTGTGGCAACCAGTGGTAATTACCGCAGGGGTTTTAATGTAAATGGAAAATGGTATTCGCATATTGTTGATCCACGTACTGGAAAGCCTGCTTCAGAGATAATCAGTGCAACGGTTATTGGTCCCGATGCGAGTGAAGCAGGTGCCTTAGCTACTTCTTTTAATGTACTTTCTATTACTGAGATTGAGGCATTAACTGCGACTAGAAATGACATTGCCTACTTGTTAATCACTAAAGATGGCAAAGAAATTAGAAGCAAAGAATGGGCTAATCACGAGCTTGCTTTAAATAAGCCAGCTACTGTTTTGGAAAAAGCAAGCAAAGCGGATAAACTTTGGAATACTAAATATGAATTAGTGGTAAACTTAGAAATTGCCAATATAGAATCTACAGATGGTAAACGTGTCCGTCGTCCGTTTGTGGCAATATGGATTGAAGATGCCGCTAAAACACCTGTACGCAACCTGGCTATTTGGTATAACAAACCACGTTGGTTGCCAGATTTAAAATCGTGGAGCCGTGCCAATGGTGATGAGTTTAAAAAAGGAGCAGAGGGAAAACTGAGTTCAACAAGCTCTGCAACACGTGGCCCAGGTAAATACAGCTTATCATGGGATGGAAAAGACGATAGTGGTAAATTGGTTAAAGCAGGTAATTACACCGTTTTTATTGAAGTAGCCCGCGAGCATGGAACTTATCAGGTAATTGCTAAGGAAATGAAATTTACCGGCTCTGCAAAAAAGATAGAATTAACGCCAAATACAGAACTAACATCAGCATCTCTTGACTACAGAAAAATCGGAACCGCAAAAAAATAAGATAACGGCTGCACCTAGCGGCATAGGAAAAAAGCAGGTTAAAAAAGATAACGGAAAAGGTAAGGGTAAAAAGCGTTTAGCCGGTTTATCACGTTGGCTGCATATTTATTTATCAATGGTAAGTTTTACGATTCTGCTGTTCTTTGCAGTATCGGGTTTAACTTTAAATCATGCCGATTGGTTTACTTCCGGTAAGGAAGTGGTTGCTAAAGATTCTGGGTCAGTAGACTTAAAATGGGTAAACCAACCGGATACGAATAAGATCAATAAGTTACAAATTGTTGAGTTTTTTAGGGGTAAACATGAGGTTAAAGGCGCATTGAGCGATTTTAGGATGGATGACAGGGAGCTGAGTTTAACCTTTAATGGCCCCGGCTATCTTGCCGATTCTTTTATAGACCGCGAAACTGGTAAATATGAATTAACCATAACCAGATTTGGCGCTGTGGCTGTGATTAACGATTTGCACAAAGGAAGAGATTCTGGTAAGGCCTGGTCGTGGATTATCGATATCTCTGCCGTGCTGATGACGTTGGTGTCTATGTCAGGAATTATCTTAATCTGTTTTATCAAAAAGAAGCGACTAAGCGGCTTTATCATCGCAACAGTGGGTACAATTGTTTGCTATTTGATTTACAAGTTATTTGTACCATAAGTTACCCACAAAGACACTGAGGGCATTGAGATTTATCTCTTTGTGTTCTTAGTGTCTTTGTGGTAAAATATTAATGCGCTGCAACAGCAGCATCAGACGATGCCTCCACTTCGGTGGTGATAAACCTCCTGCCGATTAGTAAACAGCCTAAAGCAATAAACGCAGCTGCTGTCATTACCAAAGGCATAGGCACAACCGAGTGTTCGCTAAATAAACTTACCATTACCGAGGCCAGTGCACCTAACCCCATTTGCAAAGCACCCATTAAGGCCGATGCACTACCCGCATTTTTGGTAAACGGAGCGAGCGACAAGGCAGCCGCATTTGGATTAATTAAACCCAAGCAGGCCAAAAATAAGGCGATAAAGCCTATGGTAGAATATAAATTTAACCAGTTATTTAAGGCGAAAACTAAAAAGATTAGACTAAAAATACATTGGGCAATAAGTGCATAGGTTACAATATTTTTGCTGGTAAACCATTTTAATATCAGGCTATTTACCTGGCTTGAGCCAATAAAAGATACCGATAGGAGTGCGAAGATCCAGCCGTAGCCTGTTTTACTTACCTCATAAATCTTCATAAATACCTGAGGCGACGAAGATACATAAGCGAATAATCCTGAAAAGGTAATTGAACTAATCAATGCATAAGTATAAAATTGAGGTTCTTTTAAAACGGTTAAGAAATTGGTTAAAATCGGCTTTGGTTTTAAAGAGTAATTTGGATCTGGTTTATAACTTTCCGGTAGCTTGAAAATTGAAGCCAGGAGCATTAAAACGGCCATCAATCCTAAAAACACAAACACATATTTCCAGCCCAGGGCCGAAATTAAATAGCCACCTGCAGTTGGGGCAAGCATAGGTGAAACCGCTATTACCAGCATTAAGGAAGCAAATACTTTCGGGCTTTCTTCTACCGAAAACAGATCCCGAACCATGGCAACTGAGGCAACCGCAGTGGCGCAGCTTCCAATGGCCTGCACAAAACGTAAAACAATTAGTTGGTTAACATCAGTTACAGCCAAACAAAGAAAAGAGGCCAGGATATAAAGTGCTAAACCAAAATATAACGGTTTCTTTCTCCCAAATTTATCCAGGAGTGGACCATACAATAACTGGCCGGCCGAAATCCCAATAAAAAAGCTTGATAATGATAGGGCTACCGTTGATTCGTTACTTCTCAAATCCTTTGCAATATCAACAAAACCAGGCAGGTACATGTCGATAGAGAAGGGGCCGAGTGCCGCCAATGAACCTAAAATGAGTATGAGATAAAAGTGTTGTTTTTTAGCCATGAAGATTACCAGGTTTTGATTCCGCAAAGATTGGGAGATTTAATTTGTTAACCTATTTTTACCGTCGAACGATTGTAAAAATCATATTTTTAGTGAAAACCAATTATACAATAGGGTGGATGCGTAATCTTTGTGTTATCTCTGTTAAAAATACGATGATTGCTATGCTAAATCTGCTATTTATTTCTAGATTTATAGTCTATGACTTTTAAGACAAAAGAAAGCCGTTTACTACTCATTCTGGGTAGCTTTTTTGTAGCAAACGCTATATTATCAGAGTTTATTGGAGTTAAATTGTTCAGTGTTGAAGAAACGCTGGGTTTTAAAAAGTTCGATATAAACTTACTGGGTGTTCCGCATTTATCTTTTGTAATGTCGGCGGGAGTATTAACCTGGCCCATTATTTTTATCATGACGGATATTATCAATGAATATTTTGGTGTTAAACAGGTTCGGTTTTTGTCTATTCTTACCTCCATATTAATTGCATTTGCCTTTCTTGTGGTTTGGGGATCGATGCATTTAACTGCTGCTGATTTCTGGGTGCATCAAAATATAAACGGGGAAGACCTCAATATGAATAATGCATTTGCAGGGATATTCGGGCAAGGGATGTGGATTATTGTAGGATCGATTACGGCCTTTATTATCGGGCAAATGGTTGATGTATTGATATTCCATAAAATAAAAAGAATAACAGGGGAGCGGGCACTTTGGTTACGCGCTACTGGTTCTACACTGGTTTCTCAGTTTATTGATAGTTTTGTGGTCATTTTTATCGCATTTTATATAAATCCTCAATACCATTACAGCTGGCAACAGGTTTTTGCTATTGGTTTAGTAGGATATACCTATAAATTCGTTGTGGCCATTTTAATGACCCCGATTTTATATATCGTACACGCCATAATTGATGGTTACTTAGGAAAAGACCTCGCACATAAGCTGATCAAAATGGCAGGAAGGGGATAAATACTTAAGAACTTAATAACCAAATTAATACATACCATTATGAGAAACATTTTAATGCTATTGGCAGTACTTTCATTATTTTCTTGTGTTAACAAAGATGCAAGCAAAAAAGGTTCAGACCTTGATATTCAGGGTACCTGGCAGTTATTATCAGCTACAACAATCGAAAATGGAACAAGCCAAACAACGGATTATTCTGGCGAGCTGAAAATGATCAAGATATTTAATAACACTCATTTTGCATTTTTAAAACATAGCCTTAATCCTAAAGATACCAGTAGTTTTGATGCTGGCGGAGGAAGCTTTGTATTAGATAAAGATGATTATACCGAGCATTTAGAATACTATAAAAACAAAGATTGGGAAGGGAAGACTTTTAAGTTTAAACTCGCTATCCATAAAGATACTTTGATTCAGAAAGGTATTGAGAAGGTAGAAAAAGCAGGGGTAGACCGGGTGATCATCGAAAAATACATTAAGGTAAAGTAGTTAAGCTTATATAAATTTAAGACTCAACAACTGTCATGTATGTTTATTAAAGGGTTTGTTCTTAAATAGATCATGTTATTGTTTTGTTTTAAAACAAAACGTATCTTTGCTTTATGAGGTACGAACTATCTAAAAAGGAAATCGGTGAAAGAATAGCTAAACTACGTTTAAAAAAAAGTTTCTCTCAAGAAGATCTGGCAAAAAGCATTGCGATTTCAAGGCCTTCCCTGGCACAAATAGAGTTGGGAAACAGGAGTGTTAGCTTAAGCGAAATGCAAAAGCTATCTATAGCTCTGGGTTTTTCTCTGGATGATTTCATGACTAAAGATTTCCTGGCCAATCAAAGTTTAAAACTACCTGATGAAATAAACGATGAGGTTGTAGAGGAACGAATTTCTGTTCCAACCTTAAATATAAATAAGTTTAAAAACGTTTTGCTTTATATTTTAGAACGTTGTGCAGGTAAGCCTAATGTTGGCGAAACTGTACTGTATAAACTCCTTTATTTTTCTGATTTTAATTATTACGAATTATATGAAGAGCATTTAACAGGTGCGAAGTATAAAAAGTTGCCTTATGGCCCTGTCCCTCAAAAATTAGATGCTATTATCAATCAAATGATAGATGCAAATCAGCTTCAACGAATAAAAACAGAATTTAAAGGTTACCCACAAAAGCGCTATCTGCCACTTGAAAAAGCTAATTTAACCTTACTCAAGGCAAGTGAAAAAGATGTTATAGATAAAGTTATCGAACAAATGAGCGATTGGTCGGCTACGGCTATAAGCGATTATTCGCATAAGGATTTGCCTTGGGAAGTTACTGAAGAAGGCAAGGATATTAGTTATAATTTAGCTTTTTATCGGGAACTACCATATTCTGTTCGGGTTTATGATGAAGATGATAACGATTAGTTATGGTTTTTGAATCACTAAACGATTTTGAAAAGGATCTAAAAAAGCTTTTGAAAAGATATCGAAGTCTGCAATCTGATTTGGAAGATGTAAAGATAATTTTAAGGGTAAAACCTGATGAGCGCAATCCTTTTAGTTTTCGAATTAATAATTTAGGCATTACGACATGTGTAATTAAGATTAAAAAAATTACCTGCGATAGTTTAAAAGGTCGAGGGGTAAACTCTGGTTTGAGATTAATTTATGCTTACTTTGAAAAAGAAGAAAAGATAGTTTTTATCGAACTTTATCATAAAAATGATAAAGAAAATGAAGATAAACAAAGGATCTTAGAAAATTTTAAATAAACGCAAAAGGTCGGACTCGCTCCGACCTTTGTGCTTAACAACAAAACAAATAAAAAAATTAACCTTAAAAATAAATTATAGGCTTGCCAATTCCTGGGCAAAAACATTTTCACTCAATTGCTCTTGTTTGTAGATCTGTCTGCCTGTGTAAGCCACAAAAACAGATTCATCCAAAAGCAAGTCGCGGTTTTTAATTAAACTCTCCAGCTTAACTGTTCCAACCACATATTTATAGCTGCTTGCAGCATAACGTTCGCTGATGTTGTCAAATTCTAATAGTGTAATCAGATCTTCATCCGCATAACGCAGGTAAATCTCCAATAAAATTTCTTCGGTATGTTTTACACCATTTTCTGAGTGGTATTTTTTGTACTCGTAACGGTAATCGTAACGCAAAGCGGCAATATCAGAAAGTACAGCAGCACCAGTAGGGTGGCCTCCAGCACCTTTACCGTAGAAAAATTGTTTATCAGCAAAAGCCGCCTGAACTGCAACTGCATTATACTCGTTTTCTACGTTGTAAAGGAAATCATCTTTAGCTACCAGCTTCGGTAGTACATAAGTTACGATATCTTTTGTATTCACTTTACGTGCCGTAGGAACCAATTTAATTTTAAAGTTTTTCTCACGTGCATATTTAATGTCGTGGTTAGAAAGGTTCTGTATGCCAATATTTAAAATGGCATCAGGGTTTACAAATAAACCATATGCATGTGCTGTGGCAATAGCCAGTTTATATTTTGGATCGTAGCCTCCCACATCCAAAATCGGGTCGGTTTCTGCGAAACCTAAATCTTGTGCTTCTTTTAAAGCCGAGTCGTAACTTTGGTTCTCATTAAATATTTTCGACAAAATGTAATTAGATGAGCCATTAAAAATTCCACTCAAAGCATGGAATAATTCATTGTCGTAATACTCTTCCAGGTTACGGATAATTGGAATACTGCCGCAAACGGCACCTTCATACAATAGAGAAGTACCATACTCTTGTTGTAGATCTACCAGTTCTTTTAAATGTGTGGCGATCATTTTTTTATTGGCAGATACTACATTTTTACCGTTTTTTAATGCAGTGGTTACAATTTCGTAAGCAGCATCTGCATCATTAATTAATTCTACAATCGTATTAATCTCTGTATTGTTCAGTATTTCGTTGCGATCAGTGGTAAACAGATCCTTATTAAGGGTACGCTTCTTTCTTGGGTCTTTTATTGCAATTTTAATGATCTCCAGGTTCAGGCTCTGGCTTTGGATAATATCCAATAACCCTTGTCCTACAACACCGAAACCAAATAAACCGATTTTTAAATTCTTACTCATTTTTTTAAGTGATTACACAGATAAACAGATTACACTGATTTACTGTATTTATTTTATATTATTTTTTTGTTGAATTTGATGGTACAGATATTAGTTGTTCTCTTTATTTTAACCCTAAAACCCTAAACCTTATGCCTTTCTAAGCGGTATGCTGTAGTTTGATTATTTTTTTATTCCGGCTTTCCTTGATGAAGTTTCCAATTACCTTAGTCAAGGCATCTGTTTCGATTAAAAATCCGTCGTGACCATAATCTGAGTGCAAGGCACTAAATTCTGCTCCTGGGATATGATCAGCCAGGTATTTTTGCTCCGATAAAGGAAACAAGACGTCATTTTCTATCCCGATTACCAAAGTATTTGCCGTAATTAATTTTAGTGCATCGGCAATACTTTTGCGGTTACGGCCCACATTGTGGCTGTCCATTGCTTTGGTTAAATAATAATAACTGTAAGCGTTAAAACGGTTGATCAGTTTTTCTCCCTGATAGTTCTGATAAGAAGACGACCTGAAATTGTCGGTTTTATCGTTTACGCTTTCTACCTGTGTACTGCCGTAAGCGCTGTAGGTTCTATAACTTAAAAGTGCAATGCTACGGGCAGTTTTTAAACCTTTGCTACCACCGTTTGGTTGGTTGGCATAAAAAGTTCTATCGGTAGTAATGGCCAAACGCTGACTTTCGTTAAATGCAATTCCCCATGGAGAATGTGCTGCATTAGTGGCAATCAAGATCAGGTTTTCGATTTTATTCGGCTCAGAAATGCTCCATTCAACAGCTTGTTGCCCGCCTAAAGAACCTCCGATTAATAATTTAATATAATCAATACCTAAATGCGAAGCCAATAACTGGTGTGCCGACACTAAATCGCGGATGGTAAACTGTGGAAACGAAAGATAATAAGGTAAGCCGGTTACGGGATTGGTACTTAATGGGTTTGTACTGCCGTAATGTGAACCTAAAACATTAGCACAAACAATATAATGTTCTTCCGGATTGAACAAAGCATTTTCACCGAACAAACCTTCCCACCATTCAAAAACATCAGCATTGGCAGTAAGTGCATGGCAAACCCAAATCACATTATCTTTATTTGCATTTAATTTGCCATAAGTTTGATAAGCAACTTGCAGGTTACGGATCTTTTTTCCGCTCTCTAATTTGAACTGTTTATTATAACTATATGTTGACGCAAAATTCCCCGAATTGGATTTTACATTGTCGTTTTTACTATTATGCATTTTGTAATGTTGTTGTTGTTAAAAGCCCCTAAGGGGTTTGGGTTTAGGCTTGTAAATTCTCTGCCGGAACTGTGGCATTAATGGTTGCAAATGCCTGTTCGAAATCGGCTTTAATATCATCAATATGCTCAATGCCTACAGAAACCCTCAGCGCATTCGGTTTAACACCGGCAGCTAATTGTTCTGTTTCGCTCAATTGCTGGTGTGTTGTGGCAGAAGGCTGAATGATCAGCGTTTTTGCATCACCCACATTGGCCAGGTGCGATACCAGTTTTAAGTTATCAATTACCTGTGTTGCATTTTCTTTGCTTCCAGCCAATTCGAAAGATAAAACTGCGCCAAAACCATTGCTTAAATACTTTTTAGCCAGGTTGTTATATTTACTGCTGGCTAAGCCAGGGTACTGAACTTCTTTAACTAATGGATGGTTTTCTAACCAGGTGGCTAATGCTAATGCATTATCTACATGGCGTTGAACCCGGAGTGATAAAGTTTCTAATCCTTGTAATAAAAGAAAAGAATTGAAAGGCGATAGGGCAGGTCCCAAATCTCTTAATCCTTCTACTCGGGCACGGATGATAAACTGGATGTTCCCAAATGGTCCGCCGATACCAAAAACATCGCTGAAAACCAAACCATGATAACCTTCTGAAGGCTCAGAGAATTGAGGGAATTTCCCATTGCCCCAGTTGTAATTTCCACCGTCAACGATAACACCGCCAATACTTGTTCCATGACCACCGATCCATTTCGTTGCAGATTCTACAACAATGTTGGCTCCGTGTTCCAATGGTTTAAACAAATACCCGCCTGCGCCAAAAGTATTGTCGACCACTAAAGGCAGATCGTATTTTTTTGCAATTGCGGCAATTTTTTCGAAATCAGGCACACTAAATGCTGGGTTGCCAATGGTTTCTAAAAAGATTGCTTTTGTTTTATCAGTTATTTTGCTTTCAAATTCTTCAGGTACATCTGGATTTGCAAAATCGACATGAATACCTAAGCGTTTAAAAGCTACTTTGAATTGATTATAGGTTCCTCCGTAAATGTGAGATGAAGAAACAATGCTATCACCAGCCTCCAATATGTTATTTAACGCTATAAATTGAGCGGCTTGCCCCGATGCGACTGCCAAAGCAGCTACGCCACCTTCTAAAGCGGCAATACGTTTTTCGAAAACATCGTTGGTTGGATTCATGATCCTGGTGTAGATATTGCCAAACTCTTTTAATGCAAATAAATTAGCCCCATGTTCGGCATTTTTAAATCCATAAGATGTGGTTTGGTAAATAGGAACAGCTCTTGATCCTGTTGTTGGATCTATTTCCTGACCAGCGTGTAGTTGTAAAGTTTCGAATTTATATGATGTTGACATAATTTCTATTTTTTTAGTTGATGTGATTAGATAACAGAATTAGGATAATCCTAAAACCTAGCAGGGCGTATCCCGGTTTTCCGGGACCTTCCAATTTGAAAGAAACAAAAAAGGAAGATTTTTAAATTACTGTATGCAACAGAACATACAAGTAATCGCATGCATATCGCAACAAATAAAAGAAATAGAAGCTTGTTCTACCTTTTTAAGGTCTGCACTGGGTTCGCTAAGCGATTGAAGATTTAATGTTTTCATCAGTTCTAATTTATATCTCCAAATAACACCATGTTATCCGGTCAGGAATTGGCACCTTCTCTTTCTGAGGGTTGCCAGTGGGTCATCGAGCCAGTCTCTCGCCACTTCTTTATAAATCAACCCGTGAAGATTGACTTTTATTTAGCTATTTGCCAAATAATATTCCAAATGTCTGAATTTAATTTTAATCCACAAAATAAAATTTTGAAATTACATTAACTCATTGAAAATGAATTATGTATTTTTATGATGCGATGACAATCTGAAATTTTAATACTGAATTAACGCTTAAAATTCTAAGTTTGTGGTACCTATCTAAATTAATTATGATGAAAAATACAAAATCCCTATGTTTAGGCCTGTTGTTTACTATCGCTTGTTTAAATAATGTAAACGCTCAGTTCGGAGGCTTAAAAGATAAATTATTAAAAGTGGGCACTGCCCAGGGCGCCAAAGCTTTAGGGGTAGACAAGTTTTTAAAACAACCTGCTGCCATTACCACCAATTTTGAAGACGTAAATAGAGAAGGCGAAAAGCTGCCTGATTTTATTAACTCATTAAATTTAAAAGCCCAGCCCTTGTACTTACTGCCTAAAAATCCAGATGGTGGTTTTGTGCTTTGCGAGGGACTTTACGAAATGACCAATAAAAGTTATTGCCTAAAAGCTGGAACTTTCGCCCCTTCAAAGGGTGATGGTTACATGTTTGCACCCGTTTTAGGCCCTAAAGAAGAAATTGTGGTTTCTATACTCAAAAGCGCTGAGAAACATCCTGATGTAGACCAACATGATATTCAGGCTTTACTCTGGACAATCATTGCAAGAACAAAATTTGCCGATTTTAATGGCCAGGTTAAAGTAACTGCCATTAAATTGTTAACACCGAAACAACTTACGCAATTGGAAGGTGGTGCTTTAGGTGTTTTGCCTTTCGATGTAATGGAGAAGGCTAAAGACCAGTTACCATCAGGGGTGAGGGCTGTTTTTGAAGCAGAAAATAATATCCGTCAATTGGTGTCGTCTGGAAATTATACTTATGCCGACATGGAAAAATATGCGATTATAGCGGGTATGGCGCCACCAAGAAGCGATGTGCCAAGCGGCATCTGGACCAAACACCCTGACGGTTATTATGTGCGTTATTTTCCTTCTGGTTATTCGATTACCAAGGTACAGGTTTATGTACCTAAAGAATTATTAGCTGGTGGTACAAAATTAATATATGATGCTGCTGGTGACATTGCCTGCCCGGCTAATACAGGTTCGCAACGTTTAGCACAGACCAATGAGCCATTAGAAGCAAATTATTCGTTGAAGTTGACTACGATTTGCAATCCTAAATAGATTTCAAAACAAATATTCGTCATTGCGAAGAGGAACGACGAAGCAATCTTGAAGCGCACGCTAGTAGCGACCGTTGTAAGATTGCTTCGTCGGCTGAAAAAGCCTTCTCGCAATGACGATTTTTTTTAACCTAAAGCCTGCGCTAGATCAGCGATAATATCATCCACATGTTCTAAGCCTACAGATATACGGAGTAAATTTTTTGGCGTTTTACTATCAGGGCCTTCAACCGAATAACGGTGCTCAATTAAACTCTCTACACCTCCTAAACTGGTCGCTTGTGCAAATAACTGAACCTTATTTGCCACTTTGTGGGCCGCTTCAACATCCCCTTTAACCAAAAACGACATCATTCCACCAAAATCTTTCATTTGTTTCTTTGCAATTTCGTGCTGTGGGTGACTTTCCAAACCTGGATAAAAAACAGTCTCAACATTTGGATGTCCGTTTAAATAGTTAGCTATGATTTTTCCATTTTCGCAGTGGCCTTTCATGCGATAGGCTAAGGTTTTAATGCTTCTGGTTAACAGAAAACAATCGAAGGGAGAAGGAACCGCACCACCCGTTTGCTGTATGTTTTTGATTTTCTCCCATAACGCGTCTTTTTTTGCTGTTACTAAAATCCCGCCAAGTACATCGCTATGCCCCCCCAGGTATTTGGTACTGCTATGCATTACAATATCAGCACCCAGTAAAATCGGGTTTTGTAAAATAGGCGAAGCAAAGGTGCTGTCGCAGGCCATTGTAATGTTTTTAGCTTTAGCTATTTTGGCAATTCCTTCTATATCGGTAATCTTTAATAATGGGTTAGATGGGGTTTCGATCCAGATCAATTTGGTGTTAGGTTTGATGCTCGATTGGATCAGGTCTAGATCAGTCTGATCAATAAAATCAAATTCCAAACTATCGTTAAAGATAGTCAATAATTGTTTTTTAATACCCCAATACATATCATCAGGAGCGATAATATGGCTACCGGGTTTTAAGGCCTGGAACAAAACCATACCACAGGTATTGCCCGAAGAGAAAGCAGCAGCATCTTCGCCATATTCTAATTTGGCTACAGTGTTTTCTAAAGCAGACCGGTTTGGATTGCTTACCCTGCTATACATATGGCCTCCTGGATAACCTCCATCTTCGTCGCGAAAAAAAGTTGTCGATAGATTAATAGGAAGGGTAACATCGCCGGTAATGCTTTTTACAAGATTAGAAGCGTGAATAGCAAGGGTTTCGGGTTTCATAATATTTGATTTTGATCGAAGTGATATGGTGATGCAATTTAATAATTTGGCGCTAATTTAAGGTTCGTAATGGTTTTGGCAAGATTTATGTAACAAGTTTGACGAAATTAAATTAAACAAAAATGAAAAGATTATTTATAGCTATCGCAATAGCATGTTCTACTTTAGTAATGTTACAAAGTTGTAATACTGCAAAAAGAGTAACTGCAGGTGTAACAGGTAGCAGAGGTACAGTTGTTCGCGAATGGGTAGTGAGTAATGTAGCTTTAGAAGGATTGCCTGATGGCGCTGTTCAAGGTTTATTTGGAGAGAAATCTTACAAATGTTTCCAGGGAAGTACATGGAACTTAACCAATAGCGGTAATGGTTCTTACACTTTGCCAGCATCAAGTGCTTGTGGTTCGGTAATGCAGACTATTTTCTGGTCGGCAGCACCTAAAGATCAAACCTTCCAGTTTAAGAAAATATTTGAAGGGGATAAAGCTAAAAACGTAACAGAAGGTTACCGTTTAGTATTAACTGATCTTTCCAGCACACAAATGATCTTGAAATCGCCGATTGAATTTGGTGGCAAAACTGCAAACATCGTTTTAACTTTTGTACCTGCAGCAAGATAGTTAGCTAAAAATATCTTCCTGTGAAAAACATATAAAGCACTTCTGAAAAGAGGTGCTTTTTTTGTTACCGTCTTTTAGGATTGCCACGGAAACACGGATTTACACGGAGTTTCTTAGACTCTTTTATAGGAGGTTTTTAACCACAGATAACACAGATATAAATTAGAATCAGGTTTTGTTACATACCTGGCCGTCAAGCGGGGTAACATCAGTTTATACGGAAGTTTGATAGTTATTTTTCCGTGACTTCCGTGTTTCCGTGGCTAATATTAACGCCTACAGCTAAGCTCACCTAAAAAAGCAATCATTATCTGTGTTAATCTGTGGTTAATTATCAAGGACAACATTCAAAAATCGCGGTTTGTTACAAGAAAATGATTTTCAAATCGGCTCATTATTGTATTTTTGTTCAAAATAAATCAGGAATGAATACAACTGAGCAAGTTGAAAAAATATTAGCTGATACCAATTTATCAACTGAATTACAAAACATAGCACACAAAGTCCTTCATGGAGAACGTATTACCTTTGATGAAGGCGTTTATTTGTACGAACATGCAGAACTGGGTTACCTCGGTGTTCTGGCAAATTTTATCCGCGAACAAAAACACGGTGATAAAACTTATTTCAACCGAAACTTCCATTTAGAACCTACCAATCTTTGCGTTTACGACTGCAAATTTTGCTC
Organism: Pedobacter sp. 22163; assembly: GCF_052045595.1. Classification (NCBI taxonomy): domain Bacteria; kingdom Pseudomonadati; phylum Bacteroidota; class Sphingobacteriia; order Sphingobacteriales; family Sphingobacteriaceae; genus Pedobacter; species Pedobacter sp. 22163. Next base: position 569,354 of record NZ_JBQEPM010000003.1, read on the forward strand.
CTACTCGCGTTTAATCAAACAAAAAGAAGAAGGCTGGGCCTTAACGATGGAGCAGATGCTCGATATCGTTAAAAAATATGATGGCGAACCTGTAACCGAAGTGCATATTGTTGGTGGGGTACTTCCACAATACGATGTGGCCTTTTATTCTGCTTTATTTACCGCTATTAAACAGCACCGCCCTGATTTGCACGTGAAGGCATTAACGCCTGTGGAGTACCATTATATCTTTAAGAAAGCCAAAATCGATTATGCAACAGGTATGCGTTTGATGAAAGAGGCCGGACTAGAATCAATACCAGGTGGAGGAGCAGAGATTTTTCACCCTGAAATCAGAGAACAGATTGCTAAAGATAAATGTACTGGTCAGCAATGGTTAGATATACATGAAGAATGGCACAAACTCGGTATGCGCAGTAATGCCACCATGCTTTATGGTCATATTGAAAAATATTGGCACCGGGTAGATCATATGGAGAAATTACGAGAATTGCAGGATCGCACAGGTGGTTTTCAGACTTTTATTCCGCTAAAATTCAGAAATCAACATAACCAGATGAGCAATGTACCTGAATCTTCAGTGATTGAAGACTTAAGGAATTACGCCATTGCCCGTATTTACATGGATAACTTCGATCATATTAAAGCTTATTGGGCAATGATCAGCCGCGAAACAGCTCAGTTATCCTTAAATTATGGTGTTGATGATATTGACGGTACTTTAGATGATACCACCAAAATATATTCAATGGCCGGTGCAGAAGAGCAAACGCCTGGAATGAGCACCAAAGAACTGGTGAATCTGATTAAACAAGTGGGGAGAAAAGCAATAGAGCGCGATACTTTATATAATGTGGTTACTGATTTCGAACATGTAGTTTTCGAAGAAGAAAAGAAACCTCAATATTACAAGCTACCCGTTGTGAATTAATGATTGAATGACTTAATGATAGAATGAGTGAATGAGGATATTGAGCGTTAAATTTGACATTCAATCGCTCAAAAATCTCTCATTCAATAATTAATTAGATGAAAGAAATATACATCATACGCCACGGCGAAACGGAACTTAACAGACAAGGCATAGTACAGGGCAGAGGTATAAATTCTGACTTAAATGATTTAGGTAGGGCACAAGCAGAAGCGTTTTACCAAACCTATAAAAATATCCCTTTTGATAAGATTTACACTTCGGATTTAAAACGTACCTGGCAAACCGTCCAGAAGTTTATTGATTCGGGATTACCCTGGGAAAAACTTTCGGGTTTAGACGAATTGGCCTGGGGCGTTTGGGAAGGGAAACCAAATACAGAAGATGCACGTGATGCTTTTCGTGATATGCTGCAAAGCTGGCAGGATGGTGATTATACAGCACATTTCGAGGGTGGCGAGAGCGTTCAGGATGTTTACGAACGTTTAAAACAACCGATGGAAGTTTTGATGAGCAGACCAGAAGAAAAAACAGTTTTACTTTGCATGCATGGTAGAGCAATGCGCGTTTTCTTGTGTTTATTGTTAGGCAAACCGCTGAGCGAAATGACTGAGTTTCCACATCAGAATACAGTGCTTTATAAAATGGGGTTCAAAGATGGAAAATTTACTGTTCTTGAATTTAATAGTGCCGTTCATTTAGACGGTTTAGTAATTGAATAATCCGCTTAACGCCAAGCGCGCAACGCAAAATATTAACATAACACCTTGAATAAGATTAAAATATCGGCTGTTGCCTATACCAATACCAAAGCTTTTATATACGGATTAGAACATTCGGACATTATAAATAAAATTGATTTAAGTTTAGATATCCCTTCAGATTGCGCAGCTAAAGTAATTAACGGTCAGGTTGATATCGGTTTAATGCCTGTAGCCGCTATTCCCTTGGTTCCAAATGCCAATATTGTAGCCGATTATTGTATTGGAAGTGATGGAGGCGTAAATTCCGTATTCATTTTCAGTGAAGTTCCTGCTCAGGAAATTAAAACTGTAAAATTGGATACCCACTCGCGTACATCGAACAATTTAGCCAAAGTATTGCTTAAGTTCCATTGGAAAAAAGAAGTGGAGTTTACTACTGATCCTGCTGCAAAAACCGATGCTTTTGTTTTAATCGGCGATAGAACCTTTGGTAAAAAAGAAGACTTCGCTTATGCTTATGACATGGGAGAGGAGTGGAAAAACTTTACCGGGTTACCCTTTATGTATGCAGCCTGGGTGGCTAACAAAGAAATCTCACAAGAATTTAAGGCTGAATTTAATGCCGCTTTAAAATTTGGCTTAGCGCATAGAAAAGAAGTTTTGCAGGAATTACCTAAAGTGCCTAATTTCGACCTGGAAGATTACCTGTACCATAAACTTCAATTTGATGTTACCGATGATAGAAAGAAAGCTTTAAATCTGTTTTTGGGATATATTGAAGAATTGGAAAAAGTAAGTATATAAATAAAATCGTCATCTCGACTGTAGCGCAGCGAAATGGAGAGATCTATAATCAAATTTATCGACTGCGTTGCACTCCGCTCGAAATGACGATTAACTATATTGAGCAGTTATAAATTAGGGGTTTTTATAAGGCGTCATTCCCAACTTGATTGGGAATCTTAATGCATTTGCTATTTGTGCTTTAAGATTCCCGCCTGCGAGGGAATGACGTCCACGCTAAAGAAATCTAATGCGCTTTCATTTTACCAGCCACTTTTTCGAGTGTACTTTTTAATTTTGTTAAAGCGCCTGTAATAGCCAAATCGTAGGTATTGCCCATATTGGTTACAGCTATAGGGTCTTTTCCGGTTATTCTGGCCTCCAACAAACATCTTTTATCATCCAAGCCATCTTTACTGCCGTTCTCATCTGATAAATGAACTTCTAAGCGCGTAATTAGATCGCTGTATCTGCTCAAGCCTTCATTTAACTGTGTCTGGATTTTTTCGTCGTATTCCTGGTGTATGGTTAAGTTTTTGTCGGTATTCAATTGGATCGTCATAATTAAGGTATTAAGTTAAATTTATATAAATGTAACACACAACTGAGAGAAACGTTTTTGAATAATGGTTAATTGTTTGAAACTGTTTAAATCGGTTAGCTGTTGAAGAAAGAAAACTATTATGCAGCGGGTTAAAACAGACCCTTGTTCATAAACCTGATTGAAGCGGTAGCTCCCGATTGAAAAGAGGGACTACAAGCAAAAAGCAGGGCCACAGCCCCCTAAATGTACAGAACCATTAATTTTCAAGAAATGTTTAATTGTTTAAACTGTAGAAATCGGTTCACCGTAATATACCTCAGTTAGCCTACTTGTGCGGTAAACCGGTTAAACAAACTAACAATCTTTTAACTTTTCAACAAAACAGCTGTAAAATGCTTATTCGTGTTATCTTTATGGCTTTTGTAAATTAATTTCAGTTTTGGCTAAAGACACGAATAAAGAAACCCCGTTAATGCAGCAATACAACGCAATTAAAGCGAAGTATCCGGGCGCACTTTTACTATTTAGGGTTGGCGATTTTTATGAAACCTTTGGCGAAGATGCCATTAAAACGGCACAGATATTAGGCATCGTATTAACCAGAAGAGGTACCGGACCTAATGGCGGTGCTTTAGAACTTGCTGGTTTTCCGCATCACTCGTTAGATAATTATTTATCCAAACTGGTTCGGGCGGGGCAACGGGTAGCCATTTGCGATCAGCTGGAAGACCCTAAAACCACAAAAACCATTGTTAAACGTGGTGTAACAGAATTGGTTACGCCTGGAGTAGCTTACGGTGATAATATTGTAAACCAAAAATCGAACAATTTCCTGGCCTGTGTTTTCTTTGATAAAACACAACTCGGCGTTTCATTTTTAGATATATCGACAGGTGAATTTCTAATTGCACAGGGCAATAGTGATTATATTGATAAACTTTTGCAGGGCTTTAAGCCAACAGAAGTTATTTTTCAGAAATCGAAACGACAGGCATTTACAGAGCACTTCGGCGACCGTTTTTACACTTTTGGTTTAGACGAATGGCCTTTTACCACTGATTTTGGGACCGAAACCCTGATGAAACACTTTGAGGTTTCTTCGTTAAAAGGTTTTGGTGTAGAGCGTTTACAGAGTGGAATTGTAGCTGCTGGTGTTATTCTACACTATTTGGGCGAAACGGAGCACCGTAATCTACAACACATCAGTTCTATCGGCCGTATTGAGGAAGACCGTTATATGTGGTTAGACCGTTTCACCATCCGCAACCTGGAATTGGTGAATTCGCCTAACGACAATGCCGTAACCTTGTTCGATATTTTGGACCATACCTGTACCCCGATGGGTGCACGTTTGTTGCAAAAGTGGATCATTATGCCATTAAAAGAATTGAAGCCTATCCAGGAGCGACTTGGAATGGTGGAGTACTTTGTAAAACATGAAGAATTACAAGGCGAATTTTTAAATAATATTAAACAGATTGGCGATTTAGAACGGCTCATTTCTAAAGTAGGCCTTCAACGTGTTGGTCCGAGAGAATTGGTTGCTTTAAAACGTGCACTTTACCATATAGAAGCCGTTAAAAAACTGGCTGCCGATTCTAAAAACCCTTTCCTGATTAAAATAGCAGATCAGTTAAATCCATGTTTAGCGATTAGGGAGAGAATTGAAAGGGAATTACAGCCCGAACCACCAGCTTTGCTGATTAAAGGAAATGTAATTGCAGATGGAATTGATGAAGATTTAGACCGCTTGCGTAAAATAGCTTTTGGTGGTAAAGATTATCTGGTGCAGATACAAAAACGCGAAGCAGAGGCAACGGGAATACCATCGTTAAAAATCGCTTTTAATAACGTTTTTGGTTATTATCTAGAAGTTACGCATACCCATAAAGATAAAGTGCCAACGGGCTGGATCCGTAAACAAACGCTGGTAAATGCCGAGCGTTACATTACACCAGAGCTTAAAGAATACGAAGATCAGATTTTGGGTGCAGAAGAGAAGATACAGGCTATCGAAATCCGTTTATACAACGAACTGATGTACGAAACAGCCAGTTACATCAAACCCATCCAACTTGATTCGTTTTTAATTGCACAACTTGATTGTTTATTGTGTTTCGCACAGTTAGCGGCCAAAAACCATTATAACAAGCCAAAAGTTACCGAAAATAAAGTGCTTGATATTAAAGGGGGGCGCCACCCGGTAATTGAGAAACAATTGCCAGTTGGCCAAGAATACATTACTAACGATGTATATCTGGATACCGAAAGTCAGCAGATTATTATGATTACCGGCCCCAACATGGCGGGTAAGTCGGCCATTTTAAGGCAAACGGCACTGATTGTACTGATGGCGCAAATGGGTTCTTTCGTTCCTGCCAAAGATGCAGAAGTTGGTATAGTCGATAAGATTTTTACCCGGGTAGGGGCATCTGACAATATCTCTTCAGGAGAAAGTACGTTTATGGTCGAAATGAACGAAACGGCCAGTATCCTGAACAACATTTCGGATGACAGTTTAATCTTACTCGATGAGATTGGCCGCGGAACAAGTACCTACGACGGTATTTCGATCGCCTGGGCCATTGCCGAGTTTTTGCATCAGCATCCAACTGCCAGACCAAAAACCTTATTTGCCACGCACTACCATGAGCTAAATGAGTTGGCTAACACCATGCCGCGCATTAAAAACTTTAATGTATCGGTAAAAGAAATGACCAATAAGGTAATCTTTTTACGGAAACTCGTTCCTGGTGGTAGTGAACATAGTTTTGGTATACACGTGGCTAAAATGGCCGGTATGCCATCCAAGTTAATTGGTCGCGCGAATGAGATACTAAAAAAACTGGAAATAGACCGTACAGAAGGACAAAGTATAAAAGACAGCATAAAAAAAGTGCAGAACCAGGCTTATCAGTTACAGATGTTCGCTATTGATGATCCTGTGCTGGTGAAAATCCGTGATACATTGAATAATTTGGATGTAAACGCATTAACACCTGTTGAAGCTTTATTGAAACTGGATGAAATACAACGATTAATCAAGAATTAAGAAAGGCTGTAGGGTGTGGGGTTTAAGGCATAAGGTTTTAAATCTGATCACATGCAACTAATATATTATACGATGGAAAGAACCTTAAACCTAATACCTTTTACCTTCCACTTCAAAAGGAATATATTCTTTTTAATAGCAATTATATTTTTTCTTTCGTCATGCGGTACCCGTAAGTATACGGTCAAAAGTGATACAAAAGCTTCGAAAGCTGCTGATGCCATGGCAAATTTACAAAGCAAACCACTCTATCGTTTCATCACCGATTGGACAGGGGTGAGGTACCGGTTTGGCGGATTAGATAAAGGCGGTATTGATTGTTCTGGTTTTGCGTTTTTATTGGAGAAAGAAATTTATGGGGTTACACTTCCGCGTATTTCACGCGAGCAGGCCAATGTGGTGAAGCGTAAAAATGTAGATAATTTAAAGGAAGGAGATCTGGTGTTTTTCTCTTTTGGCGGCAATGATGTAGATCATGTAGGGGTATACCTCAACAATGGTTTTTTTGTGCATGCCAGCACTACCAGAGGTGTAATTGTTGATGATTTAACACTCCCTGCTTATCAACGTGTATTGGTTAAATCGGGATCGGTGAATTAGTTTCTTACTGTCATTCTGAACGCAGTGAAGAATCTTTAATTTAAAGTGAAGAAAAGATTCTTCGCTTTGCTCAGAATGACAAATAATGACAAAACAATCCCCATTAAATTTCGTTATTCATTTATGCGTATATTTTTCATAATCTGCTTATCTTTAATTACTTATTGCGCTACTGCGCAGGTAACATTGCTCAAATTGGATGAGTTGGATAAACGCATTGCCAATGGAAAAGATACAACTTATGTAATCAATTTCTGGGCCACCTGGTGTTCGCCATGCGTAGCTGAGTTGCCGAATTTCGAGAAATTACGTTTAGCCAATTTAAAAAAGCCCGTTAAGGTGCTTTTAGTGAGTTTGGATTTCAAGTCAAAATTGCAAAAGGAAGTGATTCCATTTGTGTTGAACAATAAAATTAATGCTGAGGTATTTCTTTTAAACGAACCCGATCAGCAAGCGTATATTGAACGGATCGACAAAAAATGGTCGGGCGCTATTCCTGCTACATTATTTGTAAACAAGAAAGCCAGGCGTTTTTACGAGAAGGAATTTACAGAAACTGAACTGAAAAATACTTTGTTAAACTTAAAATAGATCGTTATGAAAAGATTGATTTTAATGGCTTTTATGCTGATTTCAGGAGTCGCATTTGCCCAGACTGAAGGTTATAAAGTGGGCGATGTAGTAAAAGATTTCTCGCTGAAAAACGTAAATAACAAAATGGTTGCCTTGGCCGATTACAAGGATGCAAAGGGCTATATTGTAATTTTCACCTGTAATACCTGTCCGGTGGCAAAAGCTTATCAGGAGCGTATCTCGGCCTTAAATGCAACTTATGCCGCAAAAGGTTATCCTGTTGTGGCCATTAATCCAAACGATGCTGGAGCCGTTCCAGATGAAAGTTTCCAAAAAATGCAGGCACTGGCCTCAGAAAAGAAATTCAATTTCCCTTATCTGTTAGATCCTGACCATGTAGTAACCAAACAGTTTGGCGCTACCAGAACACCCCATGTTTTTGTGCTGAACAAAACCGGTAAAGGAAATGTGGTTGAGTACATTGGTGCCATAGATAACGATCCCGAAGAAGCAAACAGTACAAAAGTGGAGTATGTTAAAAATGCAGTTAACGAATTATCTATCGGTAAAAAGCCTGCAATTGCATCAACTAAAGCTGTTGGCTGTGGAATAAAATGGAAAAAAGGCTAAACAAAAAGGTTGTATCAAATATAGATTTGTTATCCTGAGGAATAATTCATTGTATAAAAATCAATATAAATGATATTTAATTATTGGTCTTGGGCGATATGTAATTCCCCTCTTTCAGAGGGGTGTCCGCAGGACGGGGTGTTTTATTAGTCCTAGCCGGACAGGCCTCTTTCTTTTTGATGTCAAAAAGAAACAAAAAACACCGGCTGAAAATTTTTCTTTTGAAGCTAGTAGGTTGGCTTGGGCAGTGCAGCCCGAAAAATTTGTTAGGCCGGAATGAAGTAGAACGGAGATATCGTGCTACGGCCTAGCTAGGCGGAAATACAAAATCCGCAAACCGTTTATACTTAAATGATTATAGAATAACATCAATGGTAACCTGTCGATGGCTCGTTTAAATAGGGCTTGAGATATTTCGACAGACTCGCCGTAGAAGTCCTTTTGGATAACAAGACAGCGTGTGAAGCGAAATCGCCTTTATGAATACCCTCTTGGTTTTAAACATACCTTAACCACCATTGTCGGTGTGTTTCCTTGTATCGTTTAAACCACCTGCAAGGGAGATACAAAGCAGCTACTGCGCAAAGCCATATTAAATACACGATTGGTAAACCAAAGCCAAAAGTTGCAGGCCTAAACCAAAATGGAACCTGTACAATTTCTTTGCTGCTATGTCCTGTGGCAAAAAACACTACAATTAAGAGGCTGTGTAACAGATAAAAGTGCAGTACATAATAGAAGAAGGGGACAGCACCATATACAGAAGCTATTCTGGTAAACCGATTGCTTAAGCTTTCAGTAAAAGCCAAAAATAGCATGGCCGGACCTAAAGTCATCGCGATATACTGTAAAGATGGGGGGTATTTGTTTACATTAAAAAAAGCAAGCAGGTTCTTAAAGAAATCGTGATATTCTTTTCGGGGAACAGGATCGCCGTATATATTGATCAATCTCAAAGAGATAAACACAAAGATAGTGAGCAAACCTACAATTAATAAATTGCGTTGCCGGCGATCGGCAGTATAACCTTTTTTATACCAGGCGCCAACGCCATAGCCCACAAACATCACACCCGTCCATGGGAGGATGGCATAAAATACACCGACAAAATGATTGGCCGAAAGCGGCACAACGGTGCCTGATGCCGTGAAAAATATTTTTAAGATCAAGCCGCCATTTGAATCTGCTGGTGCAGGGAATAAATTGAAAAGATTATGCCCAAAAACCAATATCAGGCCGGTTATGAGTACAGTTTTATAAGAAATGCGACTGGCCAATCCGAGGAATATCATACTGGTGCCTATGGCCCAGATCACCTGAAGAATAATAAAATTATATAATGGATTAAAGGTTAACCCGAATGTGATCACAACAATTTCGATCAGGATTAACCATAAGCCCCGTTTTAATAAAAATGAACTCGCCTGAGTTGCTGTTTTGTTCTGTGCCGATAAATAAGCAGATAATCCTGATAAGAAAACAAAGGTTGGTGCGCAGAAATGCGTAATCCAACGGGTAAAAAATAACATCCCTGTAGTCGTATCTGGATTTAGCGGATCGCCGGTCATGGCGCCAACATGAAAGAAATCTCTCGTATGGTCCATCGCCATAATGATCATCACTAATCCGCGGAGTATATCGATAGATAAAATGCGTTTAGATAGAGTACTGTTATCAGCATTCATAAGAATAGGTTTGGTTATTTAAATATAGGCATTCAAAATTATTTTTACCGGCATAATTATTACCTTTAGCTCCGTCAAAAATGTGATCTGAATCTATTTCAGTATGATGTATAAGAAAATCGATTTAGGAATAGTTTAATTGACTATAATGATTTTGATGTTCGAAAAATTATCATAATATTTGTTAAGCGCTAACCGAATAATATCTTACCATTATTACTTATCATAATCGATAATGTATAGATTTCGTTTAGTAGAAATTAAACTAAAATATCATAACACATCATAATGAAAAGAAGAACATTTATACAAAACACAGGTTTGTTAGGGGCAGGAGTTGTCGCATCGAAATTTTCTTTTGCCGCTAATCTTGCACCAGAATTTCCTGTGGTACGTGTAGCTGCTGCAAAACGACACTTTCAAAGTAAAGCTGTAGATGCTGCAATTAAAACTTTCCAGGCAAACGTTAAAAACCCCGAATTGGCCTGGCTGTTCGAAAACTGTTTTCCCAATACGTTAGATACTACGGTTTATCATTCAGAAAAAGAGGGTAGACCAGATACTTATGTAATTACCGGTGATATTGATGCGATGTGGTTGCGCGATAGCTCAGCACAGGTTTGGCCATATCTTCAGTTCGTAAACGAAGATGAAGCACTTAAAAAATTGATAGCTGGCGTAATTATCCACCAAACAAAATGTGTTTTAAAAGATCCTTATGCAAATGCTTTTTATGGCGATGCGACAAAGGTAGGTGAGTGGAAAACCGATAAAACGGCCATGCAGCCTGGTGTTCATGAGCGTAAATGGGAAATAGATTCTTTATGTTATCCAATCCGCCTGGCTTACCATTACTGGAAAAAAACAGGCGATAAAACACCTTTTGATGCCGATTGGAAAAAAGGAATTGAAGCTACTTTAAAAACATTTAAAGAACAACAACGAAAAACGGATAAAGGGCCGTATCATTTTCAACGCGAAACTACCCAGCCTACCGATTCATTACCGATGGCCGGTTATGGTTTTCCGGTAAATCCGGTCGGACTAATCTGTTCTGCTTTCCGTCCGAGTGATGATGCCACCATTTTTCCATTCCTGGTTCCTTCTAATTTCTTTGCGGTATCGAGCTTAAAGCAGGCAGCAGAAATGATTAAAGCTTTACAGCATGACCAGGCGCTGGAAAGCAGTTTGTTAAACCTGGCTGATGAAGTGAGTGCGGCGCTACAGAAACACGCTATCGTTAATCATCCAAAATATGGCAAAATTTACGCTTTTGAGGTAGATGGTTTTGGAAGTTCGTATCTGATGGACGATTCTAATGTGCCAAGCTTGTTAGGCTTACCTTATTTGGGTGCGATGAAAATTGAAGATCCGATTTATCAAAATACAAGAAAATTCGCCCTTTCTAAAGACAATCCATATTTCTTCAAGGGTACAGCTGCCGAGGGAATTGGTGGGCCACACGCTGGTCAGGATATGATCTGGCCAATGAGTATCACCATGCGTGCGTTAACCTCAAAAGATGATACCGAGATTAAAGCCTGTATCGAAATGTTACGCAAAACACATGCTGGCAAAGGTTTTATGCACGAGTCTTTCAATAAAGATAACCCTGCAAACTTTACAAGGGCTTGGTTTGCCTGGTCTAACACCTTATTTGGTGAGTTACTTTGGAGAACCTATCACGAAAAACCAGCTTTATTAAAAGCTTAATATAACCGGCCGTATTGATTGGTACTGACTGAATTGACATCAGTTCAATTCCCAATCAATACGGTTTTGTTTTATCTTTACATACATTGTATCAGAAATTGCCAATGCCCATAATGGAACAATAAGGTATCTTCAACATTTTAAAAAAAATATTCACGTTGCACTTAACTTTAACAGAATGACAATAATAAATGATCATTTGCCTACTTCTACACTTTTAGAAATTAAGGTAGGAGAGGTTATAACAGATGGAAAGGGCCAATCTGGCAGCGTTAAAAGTATTGAAATCAGTGAAACGGATGAGTTTTTAATGTTTCTTTTTCAACTGGAAGGTAGTCACATCATTGTTAGGAAGCTTAAGCAGGTGTGTTAATTATAAAATTGGTCTCGGATCGAAAATCACCTGGAACGATTTAATCTTTTCGTCTTCCAGTTTGTACCAGCCGCTTGAAAAGATTGTTTTTTCACCCATGTTGATATCGTACCAAAGGCAAACTTCTTCCTGATCTACAAATACTTTTTTAACATCGTATTTGAATTTCATTTTCTTCATGTCTCCGATGTAAATATCTGCGCCGTTTCTTTCACCCATAACACCTTTAAAAGTCATATCGTCATGTAATTGCGCTCTGGCCGTTTCAAAGTTTTCGGTGTTTAAGGCATTGATGAAATCAAGTACAACAACTTTAGCATTATGTTCAGTTAATAGTTTATCGGATGTGCTCATAACAAAATCTATTTACGATTAAACGAAAATTTGAAGAGAAATGTTTGGAAGAGAGTAATTGATTGAGTGGATGATTGAATGAGTGGATGATTGAATGACGGAATGGTTAAACAGGTTACTCCAACATTCAATCATTCAAAACTCAATCATTCAATAATTCTCTCATTTGCTTTAACCTTCAAAACTATATACTTTCCCCACCTGTGTCTTAAAACTGTATTTAAAGTCATTTCCGGATTTTTCTTCATTGGTGCCTTTAAGCTTAGGTTTTAACGCATTAGGAGATCTCACCATACAATCTTCGCCTGATAACGATTTGATTGACAGCCTTACAACTTTACCATTCTTCCACTGCAGATCGGTAATTTCGAAGTTACCCCTGGCTCTTAAACCCTGAATACTTCCTGTTGACCATTGATCGGGCAGGGCAGGTAAAAATTGCAATTCACCAGCCTGGCTTTGTAAAAGCATTTCTGAAACGCCTGCAGTGTAACCAAAATTTCCATCAATCTGGAAGGGTGGATGTGCACAGAAAAGATTGGTGTAAATGCCACCACCTTTATTGTAATCGGTACCTGAGCCACCTACTGGTGTAATAAAGTTCTGTAATATTTTGTAGGCATGATTTCCATCCTGTAGCCTGGCCCAAAAGTTAATCTTCCAGGCCATAGACCATCCTGTCGATTCGTCGCCACGTGCAGTTAAAGTTACCCTTGCGGCTTTGGCAAGTTCTGGTGTTTTAATGGTGCTGATTTCTCCCCCTGGATGCAGGCCAAACAGATGAGAAATGTGTCTATGTTGATCTTTGGGATCATCACGGTCGGTTTCCCATTCCTGTAATTGGCCCCATTTACCAATTTTAGGCTTTAATAAATGTGCTTTAAGGTCTGCAATGTAGTTTTTGTAATCACCATCAATGCCTAAAATTTCGGCTGCTTCTATATAATTGGTGAAGAGATCGTACACAATTTGCTGATCGTGCGTTACGCCATCTTCAGTTGGCCCATGCTCTGGCGACCAGCCTAATGGCGATACCAAAGTACCATCTGGTCTTCTTTTTAAGTGGTCATCCCAAAACTCAGATATTTCTTTAATAATCGGGTAGGCAAAATTCTTTAAATAATCTTTGTCCTTTGTAAAGGCATAATGCTCCCACAGTGCTTGTGCATACCACGCGCTACCAGGGGTGTTCCACAAAAAACTCATTCCCCCGAAAATATTATTTTCTGTTTTTACGGTCCAGCCACGGGTATTCGGATATTGTTTGCGTGTGGCTACAGCACTCACTTCCCGCATGCTATTAATGTAATCCAGGTATGGGAGCTGACATTCAGAAAGATTGGTCGGCTCTGCCAGCCAATAATTCATCTGGATATTGATGTTAGAATGATAATCGCTGCCCCAAGGCGGAGTATTGCTTTCGTTCCATAAACCTTGCAGGTTGGCAGGTAAACCTCCAGGTCGTGATGAACTGATCAGCAGGTATCTTCCGTATTGAAAAATTAAGGCTTCTAAGGCAGGATTAGGAGTCTTTTTATAATTGATAAGTCTTTGATAAGTTGGTAAACTGTTGTTTTTAATATCATGCTCACCTAAGTTAATCGCCAAACGGTTAAATAATTGCTGGTAATCCTGAATGTGTGCTTTTAAAAGACTTGGATATGATTTTGCTGTTGCTTGTTTTAGGATACGGTCTATCTTGGAAGCAGGTTCTTCTCCCTTCCAATTTTGGCTACGTTTGTTACTATAATTAGTAGCAGCGGTAAAGAGGACGGTTATGGCATCGGCATTTTCTATTTTTAATTTTTCGCCATCGTTGTCTTTAACGGCATGGCTGCTACCATTTTCGATTTTAACCAAAGCAGTGGCCTGATAAGGCATTCCGTTGGATAACTTACCAGTAAACTGGATGGTATTTCCATTTACGGTGATATTGCCCTGATGTGCGTTTTTAAGTCTAACCGTGCCTGAGTATGATTTTTTTTGACCAGCAGTTAACCTTAAAACCATTACTTTATCCGGAAAGCTGCAGAAATATTCACGTTTATAGCTGGTCCCATTTTGAGTGTAACTGATGGAATGCACCGCATCCGTTAGATTTAATTTCCGTGTATAATTGCTGAAATTTTGTGTTTTATTATCGAAATCAATAAATATATCTCCAAAAGCCTGGTACATACCGCGATCATTTTCATCTCCGGTCCAGAGTGTATTATCATTAAACTGAATATGTTCCTGATTAACGTCGCCGAAAATCATGCCGCCAATGCGACCGTTTCCAATGGGGTAGGCTTCTGTCATCCAGTTTTTTGCAGGTTTATCGTCCCAAAGCAATAAAGATGGTTTTTCTTTCTTTTGCGCGAAAACTGACGTGGAAAAGCTAAAGGCTGCAAATGAGATGAGCGTGCAGAGAATAGCTTGCTTGCAATTAAAAAACATGTTGGTTATTTGATTAGTGTGTAATCAAATATATAGATAATCAAACGATTGCGCTGCCCGCTAAGTAGGTGAATATATATCGATTATTGGCATACTATTCAATTATTTAAGCATCGGATAATTGCACCAGCGAAATTTTAGTTGGTAACTATTATGATATTTTAGATTGGGTTTTAATAGATTTTCTATATTTGATACAACACGCTAAAACGTTTTATGTAAAATGAAATCACTAACCAAATTGCTCACCTTAATCTTGTTTTTGAACCTTATGAGCGTATATACTGCTCAAAGTCAATCCAAAACATCTTTCACCAAATATGTAAATACTTTTATTGGTACAGCGCCCTTAACCGATCCTAAAATTTTAGGTTATGAGTTGCCACAGGGTTGGCGATCGTGGGCGGGTTTAACTTTTCCAGGTAGCTCATTGCCTAATGCTATGGTGCAATTAAGTCCGATTACCGAATTTGGGTCTGGAGCTGGCTACGAATATGAAGATGATACCATTTATGGCTTTGCACACACCAATAAAGGACATTGGAACCTGTGCAACATTCCAATTCTACCACTATCTAATGCCAACGGTAAATTCGGATCTAAATTTTCGCACAAAAATGAGGGTTCGGCACCAGGTTTTTATCAGGTTTATCTAAATGATTATGAGATAAATGTAAAGCTTACTTCAACTTTGAGGTGTGGTTTTCATCAATATGACTATAAGAATCCTACTAACAGACAGATTCTTTTCGACATGGGAAAGGCCAACAGCAGGGTTTCTACATGGAACATCGAGCAAGTTGGTACTTCTGCCATACAGGGCTTCCAAGGTGGCGAAAATGTATATTTCTACGCAACAGTAAATGCCAGGATCGAAAAACTTAATCAGACCGATGTGGGTAAACGCTCTGGCTATGCGATTATGCACCTGGCTGATGGTAGTACAGCGCCTGTGGAACTTAAAATCGGCTTATCGTTTGTAAGCACGGCTAACGCGAAAGAAAACCTGGAAAAAGAGATTGGCAGCAAAACTTTTCCGGAGATCCATAATGAAGCGACAGCAAAATGGGAAACACTTTTATCTACCATACAAGTAAAGGGTGGTACCGAAAAACAGAAGCAAATGTTATATTCGTGTTTGTACCGCTCTTTTTTGTGGCCAGCTTTGCGGAGTGATGTAAACGGGGAGTTTAAAGACGCTAAGCACAATACAGTAAAGGGTAATTTCGACTATTATACCGAACCTTCTCTTTGGGATACTTATCGCAATAAGGATGTACTGCTGGGTTTAATTACGCCTAAGGTTACCCTTGATGTAATTAAATCGATGAAAGAGGTTGGCGATAAAACAGGTTTCATCCCCACGTTTTTTCATGGCGACCATGGTGCATCTTCTATTGCAGGCGCTTATTTGAGGGGGATAGATGATTTCGATATTAAGGATACTTATCAGATTTTATTGCGTAATGCCAATGTAGATGGTGGTGCCCGTCCGTTTGTGAAAGAATATATCGAGAAGGGTTATATTTCAGATCCCGATGTTAAAAATCCACATGTTGAGACCAAAGCCAAAGCAGGCGTTTCTAAAACACTGGAATATGCTTACGATGATTATTCGCTGGCCCAAATCGCCAAAAAACTAGGTGATAGCAGCAATTACCGCACCTTGATGGCGAGATCGAAAAACTATAAAAATATGTTCGATCCGGGTACACGTTTTATGAGGGGCAGATTAGAGAATGGCGATTGGATCAAACCTTTTAATCCACAATACCCTTATTACGAATATATGTACAGGGAAGCCAACGCCTGGCAGGTTTCATTTTATGCGCCTCATGATATGAAAGGTTTAATTGAACTTTATGGTGGTGCAAAAGGGTTCGAATCTAAATTAGATTCCCTGTTCACTGTACCCTGGAATCCGAAATATATCGCTAGGAATGTTGAAACCATGATTGGTCAATACTGCCAGGGAAATCAGCCCGATCATGAAGCGCCTTTTGCATATACGTTTATCGGGAAACCAGACAAATCGCAAAAAATAATCGATAAAATCTTAAATGAGCTATATGGTATAGGGACTGATGGTTTGGCACTTTCAGGAATGGATGATGCTGGTGAAATGTCTGCCTGGTATGTGTTCAGCTCTTTAGGTTTATATCCATTCTCCGCAACAGATGCCGAATATTTGGTTACTGCTCCACTTTTTGATGAGGTAAAATGGAAAACCAGTACAGGGAAATTGTTAACGATAAGCAAGCCTGGGAAGGGAAGGGGTATCACCAACATTAAGGTTAACGGGAAAGCAAATAACGGATATTTCATCTCCCACGATCTGTTTAAAAATGGTGGTAAGGTAGAAATTGGTACTAAATAAGTTCAAAGCTTAATTCCACATTTGTAAAAAAACAAGATCCCGTTTGCCCGTTAATTTGATAATCCATCCCAAACAGCCATAATTTTAGTATATTAGGATAATCAAAAGGGATGGTAACCCAAACCAATCCATCTGATTAAAAATCCACAAAAAAAAATATTCTAAAGTCCACCTTTACGCCACATTTACCCCACGTTTAGGCCACCTTCCGGCCAGGCCTGGTAGGTACTTGCTTGCATACTGCTTCGCACTTGCTTCGGTTGAGTTATGGCACTGGTGTAGATCAGATAAGTCAAAGATTTGCGTCGCTTTAGATCAGCGTGTTAACAATAGCTAAATGAAATGTAAAGAGAAAGTTATCGTAAGGTATTGTTGGTGTAGAGCTGTGTCGGAGCAGCGCGGATAGTGAGGCGATAAAACGGCTTTGAGATTATTCAAATTATCGAGATATTTTGATGGTACTCCCGGCATTATTTCGAATACTTTTGTATCCGATTTTATCAATTGCCTGCTGTATCAATTAACCCGATCGCGAGCAGTATTGTTTTTTAGAATGTTATGTATTAAACGTTTAGCCCTTTCTTAACCGAATCGGAACTGTGGTATAATGCTTTTGAATGCTACTTTATTTTTTCACGGTGGTTTAATCCCCAATCAACCAATGTTTCGGTGACAGGGAAAACACTTAGCCCATATTCTGTCATTGCATAATTCACGGTAACAGGCCTGGTTTCCATAACCGTTCGGGTAACGAGGAGGTTTATTTCAAGTTCCCTCAACTCTTTAGACAGCATTTTTGCAGATATACCCTCAACCTCGCGCTGGATCTTCTTAAATGTGTTTTTTTCATTTATATGATTGTTAAGATATCGCATAATCCGTAGTTTCCACTTGCCGCCAAGTATTTCCAGACTATCCCGGATAGCCGCCAGCTCCTGCTCGCAGGTCGCTTCCCGTTTGATTGGTGTTTCCATATTTGATAGTTAACAGAAGGTAACCGGTAACCATTAGTTAACCGATAACAAACTTAAAGTTTTGTGTCCTAATTTTGAAATCATAAAAATGAAAACAATGAAAAAGAAAGTTGACTATTACGTATTGGATGTTTTTACGGATCAAAAATTTAAGGGAAATCAGTTGTCTGTAGTTTATATTGAGAAACAATTGGAATTGGAACAATATTATGACATCGCCAGGGAGTTTGGATATTCAGAAACTTCTTTTGTAAATTATTCGGCAGCTGAAAAAGTGTTTAGCGTAAGGTCATTTACGCCAGCGAATTTTGAGATTACCGGAGCTGGACATAATCTTTTGGGTGCAGTATGCTTGGCTATCTTAAAAAAATGGGATATTTTCCGCGAACAAAATGGACAGACTTGGGTGTTAATGGCGGGTGAAAAAATCCCCCTTAAGATCACTGAGAAGGATGGAATTCCTTATGTTGGCATGAAACAGCGGCCTGCTGAAGTTATGGTGACTGTACCTGCCAGCGCAATTGCCGAAGCCATTGGACTAGGTACTGACGATCTTACCCTTAAGGATTGGAATATCAATATTGTAAAGACAGAAGTGGGACACCTGATGGTTCCCCTAAAGAATTCGGAGTTCTTAAACAAAGCAGTATTGAGTAAAAGTCTTTTGAAAGAAGCTTCCTCCAAATTCGGATTTGAAGGTTGCTATCTTTTTACTACTGAACATGGTAAAAGTGAATTTCTTGCTGAAACACGTTTTTTTAACCCCAGTATTGGTATCGATGAAGATCCTGCTACCGGAACTGCAGCGGGGCCTTTAACCGGTTATCTTGAAAATCTTGGCTATGTGGAAAAAAACCAAAGTTATCGCATCTTACAAGGTGCTCATATTAGGAGGCCCTCCGTTATTGAGGCAGAAGTAGTGGACGATGGAATTTGGATAAGCGGATCTTCTATAATTGTAATGGAAGGTGTAATGTATTTAGATTGATTCAGACCCGGGAGCTTTTCAGTACTGATTTTCCCCTAAGTTTTATAGATAACAAATTGTCGGAAAAAAATAGGAATAAAACAAAAAAACCTCACATTTCTGTGAGGTTTCTTGTGATCCCGCTGGGATTCGAACCCAGGACCACTACATTAAAAGTGTAATGCTCTACCAGCTGAGCTACGGAATCATTTCCTTTTGTTTAAGGAGGTGCAAATATAGGGATTTATCCTTTTCTTGCAAACATTTTTTGAAAATGTTTTTAGTGTTTTTTAGTTCATGTAAATTTGGCGCTTCTAACTGGTTGATTTTAAATTTTATAGGCCCTGAAAGAATTTTAAAATTTATTTTTATTTGAGTAAAATTTTCTCAAATCATTGCCTATTCACTCGCTTTTGGGATAAAATTGAGAAAAGACTGAAACTGCGCCTTGTGTTTGTTTTTATCCAGTTTAAAATAAAAGGCCCCACGGCGCGAACTTGATTTGTCCTTGTCGGCTTGTTTAATTAACAATCCACTGGCTGTAATCTTCCGGATAAAGTTCCGGTTATCTATCGGTGAATCGTAAACCTGCTCATATAAAGCCTGCAATTGCGGTATGGTAAACCGTTTTGGTAAAAGCTCAAATAAAATAGGATGGAGGGCTGCCTGATAACGGATTTTATCCATAGCGGCCTTAACCATCATATCGTGGTCGAAAATTAATTCGGGAACTTCTTTTAGTTTAAACCACTCGGCATGGTACTGGTCATTGATCTGTTTACTGTATTTATTAATATCGATCAGTGCAAAGTAAACGACCGAAACCGTACGTTCGATAGGATCCCGATCAGGGCTACCATAAGCATGAAGTTGCTCCAGGTAAACATCGTGTAATCCTGTTAACTCCAATAAAATCCTTTTGGCCGCGCCATCAAGATCTTCACTTTCACCAATAAAACCACCCATTAAACTCCATTGATCTTTTACAGGTTCTATTGCCCTTTTTATTACCAAAAGCTTTAGCTGATCGCCGTCATAACCAAAAATAATGCAGTCTACTGCAACAAGAACAGGTTTTTGATTTAAATATTTTCCCATGTTAAAATAGCGTATTTAATTTAGCATCGTTATAATCCGTAATATAACCCAAGATATTCGGATAACCTTCAAATTCTTCGATGGTATGTGTTGTGGTTAATACAATACAAGGCATACCTGCATTTAAAGCCGATTCTACACCCTTTGGTGCATCTTCGAAAACCAGACAATCTGCCGGTCTTATATTTAATGCTGCCGCTGCCTTTAAAAAAGTTTCGGGGTCTGGCTTGCTCATTTTTACGTCATCTGCACTCACAATTGCATCCAAATAACGACGGATATTCAATCCATCTACTACAAAATCTATATTAAAAGGTATCGCAGCCGATCCGATCGCCATTGGAATGTTAGCCTCTTTTGCGCGTTCCAAAAAATGATCCAGTCCTTCAATCAGTGCTAAATGCGGCATGTAGCCTTCCTGATAGCGCTTCTCTTTATCAATAGAAAGGCGTTCTATTTCTTCGTCGTTAAATTTATCTTTTCCGAAAACGCGTTCTAAAACTTCGTGGTTTTTACCATACATTTCCTTTTTTACGTTTTCGTAATCAAGTTGAGCACCTAGATCTTCCGTCATGATGCTGTACCAGGCCAAGGTATGGTATTCCATATCGTTAATCATAGTGCCGTTCAAATCAAAAAGAAAAGCCTTTGGCTTGAAATTTAAATTATGCATATGGCTGCTAAATTATGTGATTTTTTTTACTGTTTAGAATCCTCACCGATATTATGAAAAAATAAGTATAATCGTTACTCTAACGTTAATAATTTTTTCCTACATTAGCCTTAACCAAAAATAAATCAATATGAAGCCGTTTCTGATTTTGTGCGCAATTGCAGGTCTGCTTCCTCAAATTTTTAATCCATGAAAAAAATATTTCTTAAGGCATTGCCCTTCGCTACATTATGTTTAGCTGTAGCTTTTACTTCTTGTAACCAAAAATCAGATAAAGGGACACAAACAACTGAGCAAACTGATTCGTCAAAATACACCACTACCATTGATGGGAAAAGTGTGAAACTTTATACTTTAAAAAATAAGCAGGGCGCTTCAGTTTCTATTACCAATTACGGAGGTAGGGTAGTATCGCTTTTAGTTCCAGATAAAAATAACAAGTTAACCGATGTGGTTTTAGGCTATGATAGTGTGGGGGCTTATCGCAAAAAAGGTGAGCCATTTTTTGGTGCCTTAATTGGCAGATACGGAAATCGCATTGGTAAAGGTAAATTTACGCTGGAAGGAAAAGAATATTCGCTACAGCTTAATGATGGTGTTAATACCTTACATGGTGGTACGGATGGCTTTTTCTCGAAAGTTTGGGATGCTAAACAATTAGATGGACAAAAATTAGAGTTGAGTTATGTTTCGAATGATGGCGAAGCAGGTTATCCAGGGAAATTAGATGTGAAGGTAACTTACACTTTAACTGATGATAATGCTTTACAGATTGATTATTTAGCTACTACTGATAAGATGACTGTTGTAAATTTAACCAATCATGCTTATTTCAACCTAAATGGTGAGGGAAACAACACGATTTTGGATCATGAATTAACAATTGATGCAAATGCCTACACACCAGTAGATTCTACGCTTATTCCAACAGGTAAATTGCAGCCTGTAACCGGAACAGCATTTGATTTTAACAAAGCGAAAACCATCGGAAAATCGATCGAAGAAAATGATCAGCAGTTAAAGTTCGGCAAAGGTTACGATCATAATTTTGTGTTAACCCACCATGATGGCAAAACGGCTGTTGCGACCGTTAAAAGTCCCGTTACAGGAATAACAATGGAAGTTTATACCACAGAGCCAGGCTTACAGTTTTACAGTGGCAATTTCTTAACAGGTGCTGATAAAGATGGTAAAGGTGGTAAATCATATCCTCACCGTTCTGCTTTTTGCTTAGAAACACAACATTTTCCTGATGCGCCAAATCATGCAAATTTTGCATCTACAGTGCTTAAACCAGGTGAAACTTATAAAACAAGTACAACATACAAATTTTTGAAATAACGTTAACGGGTTGTATCATACATATAGAATTGTCATCCTGAGGGGTAATTTATTCTATAAAAATCAATATGAGTGACGTAGAATTGTTTTCCCTTGCCCTACAGTGCGGTCTTGCCTCGGCTCGCCGCCGCCGAAGGGTTCTTTCTTTTTGGCATCAAAAAGAAACAAAAAATGCCGGCTGAAAATTTATTCATTCATACTATAGTTTTCAGCTGCATTCATGAGGGCTTCGCCGTTTTCTTTCGAAGCTAGTAGGTTGGCTTTGGCAGTGGAACCCGAAAAATTTGTTAGGCCGGATTTAAGTAGAACGGGGATACCTGCTATGGCCTAGCTGGATGGAAATGCGACAGCAGTTAAAATGCTGATTGATGTAAAATAACGTAAATGATAGCCTGTAGAAAGCCTGTCGTTATGCCGGATGGGGCATAACGACAGGCTCAAGGTGAC
Source organism: Pedobacter sp. 22163 (assembly GCF_052045595.1). Lineage (NCBI taxonomy): Bacteria > Pseudomonadati > Bacteroidota > Sphingobacteriia > Sphingobacteriales > Sphingobacteriaceae > Pedobacter > Pedobacter sp. 22163. Next base: position 591,612 of record NZ_JBQEPM010000003.1, read on the forward strand.
AAACTTCTAGAAAAACTAAGATTTATGATACAGCTTTTTTATACTGCCAATAACCGATCAGGAAATTGTGTGATTTTCTCAATGGTTAATTGTTGCATGATCTGGTATAAGTGAGTTTTGAACATATTGATGGTATGATCGCCTCCTTCATTACCTAAAGCGCCAACGCCATACATAAAAGGCCGTCCCATAAAGTTGAATTCAGATCCAACGGCATGTGCTCTTGCTAAATCAACACCTGAACGGATACCGCCATCTAACATGATCTTCAATTTTGATTTGTATAGTGGATTGTTCGCCAATTTGATCAGCGAATTGATTGAGGATTCTCCTGCATCAATTTGTCTGCCGCCATGATTGGAAACAATCACACCATCGGCACCGATTTGGATAGCAGCCTGCATATCTTCATCAGTCGCGATTCCCTTCAGTACTAAAGGTCCTTTCCAAAGATCACGAATGGCAGCAACCTTTTCAATATCAACCTTACCGGTAAATGTTTTGTTCATGAACTGTCCCAGTTGCGACATGTCCATTCCTTTTTCCATATAAGGTTTTAAGGTAGCAAACGATGGAATTCCATGTTGCAGGGTTTTAATTCCCCACAGCGGACGGGCAAAAGCCTGCAGGATATTATTGATTGACATTTTTGGCGGAATGGATAAGCCACTCTTAATTTCTTTATATCGTAAACCAAATGCAGGCACATCTACCAAAACAACTAATACCGGGCATTCAACAGCTTTTAAGCGATTTAAGATATCATCTCTCAAGCTATTCTCTGTAGGGTGGTACAATTGAAACCATGCTTTTCCTTCAGACACTTCGGCAATTCGTTCGATACTGCTGGTAGATACGGTGCTTAATGTATAAGGAATATCGGCTTTAGCGGCGGCCTTAGCTAAAATTTCAGGCGCATTAGGCCACATCAAACCTTGTAGACCAATTGGAGATACCCCAAATGGAGCACTGTAACGACGGCCAAATAATTCGACTGACATGTCGATATCTCCACCAACACGTAAGTAATTCGGTTTAAGGTAAATATTATCGAAGTCGCTCTCGTTTCTCGATAAATTAAGCCCCTCGTTACAACCACCCTCCAGGTAGTCAAAAGCAAATTTCGGAATCCTTGATTTTGCCTTTTTTCTTAAGTCGGCTACAGAAGGGAATTGAGGGTTGTAAGGGAATGTAATCTTTTTACTCATATTTAAATATTGTGATGGTCAGATTCTATTTTAGAAAGCGAAAACTAATATTTTATATTATATTTTCCATCCTGCTCTATCTGCTATTTTGTATTTGCCGTTTTATGTTGGATATAATTGGTCATCTGCTTACACTAGTCAGTTATAATTACTTTGCCTAGGGTTTTGATCTGTCATTCTGAACGTAGTGAAGAATCCTTTGTAAATAAAGCCACACAAGAAGATCCTTCATTGCATTCAGGATGACAAATGGTTTAATTTTGGTTATGGAGAACGTAAAAAAGTATTGTTTCCTAGGGTTTTAATCTGTCATTCTGAACGCAATGAAGAATCCTTTTCAAATAAAGTTACATCAAAAGATCCTTCATTGCATTCAGGATGACAATGGGTCGAAGATATGTCGTTAAACTCCGTAAAAAGCTTCCGCATTATCAGTGAAAATTAATTTCTTTTCTGCTGCAGAGAACCGCTCAGTGTACTTAGTAACTAAATTAAACCAATCCTCGTATGGCCGGCTGATCAGCATTACCGGCCAATCACTGCCGTACATGATTCTTTCTGTACCAAAATGCTCGAACACCACATCAAAACAGTTAAAAAGTTCTTTTTCAGTCCAGTTTTTCCAATCAGCCTCCGCCAATAAACCAGATACTTTGCAGTTTACATTTGGATTTAAGGCTAGGGTTTTAATGTTTGCCGACCATGATTTCAAATCCTGACTTTTCACATCTGGTTTGCCACAATGATCCAATACAAATGCTTGATCGGGAATTTGATCAACCATTTTAATAATATCAGCTAATTGGTTATGATAACACAATAAATCGTAAGTGTAACTGTATTTTTTTAAAAGATTAATGCCTGCAATAAACTTTTTATTCAGGATAAAATCACTGTTTTCAGCTTGTAAAACATGTCGCCAGCCTTTAATTTTCTTAAAATTACTCCAGTAAGTTAAACGTTCGTCTAAATTTGGATCGAGTAAATCTACCCAGCCCACAATTCCCTTTACAATTTCATTTTGCGCTGCCAGTGATAACAAGAAATGGTTTTCCTCTTCCGATTGGCTGGCCTGCACAGCAATACATCCTGTAATTTGAAGATCGTTATATACGGCTATAAGGTCTTTCGGAGAAAAATCATTGCGGATGGCCGTCATTTCTTCATTTATCCAGCTATCTCTAACCGGATCGAAATTCCAAAAATGTACGTGTGTATCAATCATAAAAATTAATTAAAGTTTAAAAATCTGATCCATCAGGATCCATTTTTCTCCCGGTTTCGAACCTGGTAGTGCCTGCTGGAATTTCCACATCAAATTTTCCCATTCCTGCACTTTTGGATTGGTTAAATCGGCTTTCGATTTTTCCTCAAAAGAAAAGTTTTCATTTACTTCCATAATCATAAACAGCCTGTTTCCCAATAAGTAGATTTCCAGATCATCAATGCCAGAAGAAGTAATGCTTTCTTTAATCTCGGGCCAAACCGATTGATGGTACTGCTTATACTCTTCTATCAGCTTTTCATCATTTACAAGGTCGAGTGTTAAACAGTATCTTTTCATATTAGTTCCCGCTGTAGGCTTTAACGGTTTGTTTGCTCGAGCCTAAGCCATCAATACCTAATTCTACCACATCACCAGCTTTTAAATACCAAGGTTCAGGTTTCTGACCTAAGCCTACGCCAGCCGGTGTTCCAGTCGTAATAACATCACCTGGTAAAAGCGTCATAAACTGACTGATGTATGCAATCATAAAAGGAACATTAAAAATCAGATTTGAGGTATTACCATCTTGCAAGGTTTTTCCGTTTACCGTTAACCAAAGGCGAAGGTTGTGCACATCGGCAATTTCATCTTGGGTAGCGATAAATGGTCCGATAGGTGCGAAGGTATCGCAGCTTTTTCCCTTTACCCATTGTCCGTTTCTTTCAATCTGGAACTCGCGCTCGCTATAATCGTTATGCAAAACATAACCAGCAATGTGGTCTAAAGCATTTTCCTCAGCAACATAACTCGCTTTTTTGCCGATCACAATCGCCAATTCCACTTCCCAGTCGGTTTTTTTACTGTTTTTTGGAATGATCAGATCATCATTAGGTCCAACAATCGCTGAAGTAGCTTTGAAAAACAAAATGGGCTCTGATGGAATAGGAGCGTTGGTTTCTGCAGCGTGGTCTTTATAGTTTAAGCCCACACAGATTATTTTTGAGGGACGGGCCAAAGCAGGGCCAAGGCGTACACCTTTATCAACCTGTGGTAAATCAGCAGATTGAATGGCAGCCTTCAATTTCTCCAAACCATCACCACCAAAAAATTCTTCATTATAATCTTTAACCAATGCAGAAACGTCGAAATAATTATCGTTTATAATTACTCCAGGTTTTTCAGCTCCGGCTTCGCCAAATCGTATTAATTTCATTATAAAATGCTTTATTGTATTTGAAAATATTTATTAATTGTTTAAAGTAGTAAATCCACCGTCAATTGGGTAATCGCAGCCTGTAATAAATGAAGCTTCATCGCTACACAGGTATAAAGCCAGGGCACCTACTTCTTCTGGTTTGGCCATTCTGCCAATAGGTTGTGTTTTAGAAAGTTTTTCGAACATTTCAGGGATGTTATCCGGATAGTTTTTCTGTAAAAAACCGTCAACAAATGGCGTATGAACCCTTGCTGGCGAAATTGAATTACACCTGATGTTTTCGCCAATATAATCTTTCGCCACACTCATGGTAATTGCTTTCACAGCACCTTTTGCTGCACTATAAACAAAACGATCTGGAAGACCAATTAGCGCGGCAATTGAGGCCATATTAATAATTACACCTCCGCCAGCTAAACGGATCTGAGGAATTGCTGCATGCAAACAGTTGTAAACGCCTTTCACGTTTACGCGCATAACACGGTCAAAGTCAGCTTCTTCTGTAGTGTCTGCTTTGCCAATATGTGCAATACCCGCGTTGTTGATCAGGATATTGATATTTCCGATCTGTTTAAAAACTTCGTGAACCGCATTATGGTCTGAAACATCACAGCCGTAGCTGAATGCCGATCCACCATTTTTGTTGATTTCGTCTAAAGTATCCTGGGCGTGTTCTGTTCCCAGTTCGATGATGTGCACCTCAGCACCCTGTTTAGCTAAAATGGTTGCAATAGCTTTTCCTATGCCGCTTCCCCCGCCTGTGACTACGGCTTTTTTGTTTTTTAGTGAAAACATGTATATGGTTATAAATTATAATTGATTAGAATACGAATACAAATAAAATAAATATTGTTGATTAAAAATTTTATCTTCTTGCCTAAATATTAACAGATATTGTCATATATCATTCTGGACATTCTAATGGCCTTACCTTGCATAAATTTTACAAAGCCATTGGGTATTATTACTTATATTTGAATATTGTATTTATATTTAAAAATAAGTATTAACCAAATATTACATAAAAACCTAGCTTATAGGTTTTGTTATTAGAGCCAAGTTGAATGAGAAATTTTCTGATTTTTATTTCCTGTTATTTTCTATCGATATCATTTTCTAATGCCAGTATTCGGGCGCCGAAAACAATTGTAATTTCTACGGAAAATCATGTTCGTGTGCGTTTTGGCGCCGAAAAGTTATCAAAAGCTTTAGTTAGTTTGAATTATTCTACCAAAATCGAGCAAAAAGATAAACTTGCTTCAAATAGCAGTGTTATTGCGATTGGTGTGTTTTCTGATAAACTTTTTGTCAATAACCTTCCAGCAGCGATTAAAAATAAGATTTCAACGACCAAAAAAGAGGGCTTTCATATTTATAGCGGGAAAAACGGTGCGCTTTATATAATCGGCAATGATGCATCCGGTGCTTTATATGGCTGTATAGAACTAGCAGATCAAATCAAGAGTAGCGGTAAATTACCTGCGCAGCTGTCATTTTCCGATCAACCTGAAATGGTATTGAGAGGTACCTGTATCGGTCTGCAGAAACCAGATTACCTGCCTGGCCATGATGTTTACGAATATCCTTATACCCCGGAAACTTTCCCATGGCTTTACGATAAAACTTTGTGGATTAAGTACCTGGATATGATGGTCGAAAACCGCTATAATTCGCTTTACTTATGGAACGGACATCCTTTTTCGTCGCTGCTGCGCTTAAAAGATTATCCTTATGCAGTAGAGGTGGATGATGCTACTTTAAAAAAGAACGAAGAAATCTTCCAGTTTTTAACGAATGAAGCCGATAAACGCGGTATCTGGGTGATCCAGATGTTTTACAATATCATTATTCCAAAACCATTTGCAGATAAACACGGCCTGAAAACACAAGATCGGAACCGTCCGATTATTCCTTTAATCGCCGATTATACCCGAAAATCTGTTTCATCTTTTGTAGAGAAGTATCCCAATGTTGGCCTGATGGTGGCTTTAGGTGAGGCAATGGAAGGTGTTGGTCAGGATGATATTGATTGGTTCACCAAAACGATTATCCCCGGGGTTAAAGATGGACTAAAAGCCGCTGGCATTAAGGAAGAGCCTCCGATTGTACTTCGCGCCCATGATACCGATGCACCAAGTGTGATGAAAGCAGCTTTACCTTTATATAAGAATTTATATACCGAAAATAAGTTTAATGGAGAGGCTTTAACTACTTATACCCCGCGTGGGGCTTGGGCCGAGTTAAACAGGAAATTAGCTGCTATTGGAACGATCAATATCTCTAACGTCCATATTTTAGCTAATTTAGAGCCTTTTCGCTACGGTTCGGCAGACTTTATCCAGAAATCAGTTCAGGCGATGAACAAGATTTATGGCGCAAAAGGCTTGCATTTATATCCTCAAGCCAGTTATTGGGATTGGCCTTATTCGGCTGATGAGGTAAAAGGAAGATTGTTGGAAGTAGACCGCGACTGGATCTGGTACAAGGAATGGGCAAGGTACTCGTGGAACTCGCAGAGAGACCGTACAAAAGAAATCAATTATTGGGGAAATGAGCTGGCCAATAAATATGGTGCTAATTTAACTGGAGGTAAAGCTATTCTGAATGCCTACGAAGAATCGGGTGAGATATCACCTAAACTTTTGCGCAGGTATGGCATTACTGATGGCAACCGACAAACACTGACGCTGGGCATGCTGATGACGCAGCTCATTAATCCGTTACGTTATGGGTTGTTTACCTTAATGTACGAATCGGAAGCGCCTGAAGGTGAAATGATTATCGAATACGCCGAAAAAGAGTGGAAGAAACAAGGCCATATTGGCGAAACCCCAATTCAGGTGGCACGCGAAGTGGTTGAACATGGCAAAAAAGCCATTCAATCTATTAATGAGGCTGCACCTAGTATAACGAAAGATACCTTAGAATTTAAGCGACTTAGAAATGATATCTACTGTTATGATGAAATGGCTAATTTTTATGCTGAAAAAGTTAAGGCAGCCCTGTGGATACTGCGATATAAAAATTCGAATCAGGTAGCCGATTTAGAACAGGCATTGCCTTTTCTCCAAAAAAGCGTAGATCATTATGCTAAATTGGTTAAATTGACAGAACACAGTTACCTGTATGCCAATAGCATGCAAACCAAACAGCGTAAAATCCCGATGCGTGGTGTAGATAAAACCTTTATCCATTGGAAAGAGATGTTACCTGTTTTTACCAAAGAACTTAATCATTTTAAAAGAAGTATCGATTCTCTGAAATCAATAAAAGAAGGAACGGTAACTGCAATTGTGCCTTACAAAAGTGCTGATGTTAAAGTCTTAAACGAAACAGAAAGTTATGTGATAGCCAAAGATGCACCGCTTTTTTCAGATACTGCAATTAAGATTAAAGAAGTTGCAGCGCAATTAGTGGGTTTAAAGGGGATTAAACTTGCAAAAGAAAAGCAGATTAAAATTGGAACCGAAATTAAATTCAGCACCAAAGCACCTGTAAAATTGCTGATAGGTTTTTTTAATCAGAAAGATCCTCAATATCTTGCCCCTCCACAGCTGGAAACAGATGCAAGTGCCAATAACTATGGACAGTCTGAAATCAAGATATCGAATGCGTTGGTGCCTTATGGTTTTCCACCGGTAAATGTTCATGCTTATTCTTTTCCTGCTGGAACACATACTTTAAATTTAGGTAAAGGAGCCTGCCTGGTTCTAGGGTTTATTGATGACAAACAGGAACTGCGGATTTTTAATGCAGGTTTAGATGGTAGAGGAAAAGATATCGATTGGTTATTTGAATAATGATGAATACAAGAAATTTAATTGCAACAGCAGCATTGTCGGTACTGACAATTACAAGCTTTGCACAGCAGAAATCAATTCTGGGTACCGAAAAGCTGAAGAAATATGTTACTTATTTTAATTCGATCGATACCGAGGCGGTTAAAAATCATGTGCTCAATGCCGACGCCTTTACATGGTTAGCGGAGCAGGCACCTTTATTTGAATGCCCCGATTCGGTATTGGAGCAAAACTATTATTACCGCTGGTGGACTTACCGCAAACACCTGGTTAAAACGCCTGAAGGATTCATTTTTACCGAATTTATCGAGCCAGTTAAACATGCCGGGAAATACAATTCCATCAGCTGCGCCTTAGGTCACCATATTTACGAAGGCAGATGGCTAAAGGACAATGCTTATTTAAAAGATTATATCAAATTCTGGCTTTACCATGCCGATGTTGGCCAAACGAAACAACGTTTCCATCAATTTAGCAGTTGGATAGATGATGCCGTTTATCAGAATTATCTGGTGCAGCCCGATCAGGGATTTTTGAAGGAGATATTGCCTGCATTGGATAAAGACTACACCAAATGGGAAGCAGAAAGGCAGCTTAAAAACGGCCTGTTCTGGCAACATGATGTTAAGGATGGCATGGAAGAATCGATCAGTGGTTCACGGAAAGACCAGAACCAGCGACCAACCATAAACAGTTATATGTATGGCAATGCCATGGCTTTAGATAAAATTGCGGTTCTTTTAGGTGATAAAATCTTGGCCGACAAATACAAAAACAAAGCAGTAATACTGAAAAAATTGGTTCAGGATAGTTTATGGAATGTTTCTTCTTCGTTTTTTGAAACGAGAAAAGCCAAAGGAGGTTCATCTGATGTTAGAGAGGCCATCGGTTTTACGCCATGGGGATTTAACTTGCCTGATGATCAGTCAAAATATGCAAAAGCCTGGGATCAATTATTAGATACTGCAGGATTTAAAGCACCCTGGGGCTTAACAACCGCCGAAAGAAGAAACCCAACATTTAGGACCAGGGGAACAGGACATAGCTGCGAATGGGATGGTGCACTCTGGCCGTTTGCCAGCTCGCAAACTTTAAAAGGATTGGCCAATCTGCTAACGAATTATAAAAAACACGGTAAAATGAATGCCAGAGTATTTTATCAGGAGTTACATCAGTATGCTGCTTCTCATGTTAAAAACGGAAAACCTTACATAGGTGAATACCAGGATGAGAAAACAGGAGAATGGTTAAAGGGTGATAATCCACGGAGCAGTTTTTACAACCACTCTACATTTAACGATTTAATTATTAATGATCTGATCGGCATAAAGCCACGTCAGGATAATGTGCTTGAGATTTTTCCATTAATCCCTAAAAACCAGTGGGATTGGTTCATGTTAGATCAAGTTTCGTATCACCATAAAACGTTGACTATTTTGTGGGATAAAACCGGAAAAAAATATAATAAAGGCAAAGGATTGTTGGTATTTGTAGATGGTAAAGAGATTTATAAAGGAAAGGATTTGAAGCCTTTAAAAGTTCAGATGAATTAAAAAGAAGGGCCTCGGTCTGTGTCCTCACAGACCGAAACTTAAATCTTGTTTCGTGGAGACACGAATCAAGGCTTGCGAGTAAAAAGCTATAAAATCGCTGTTCCCGAACATCCTCGTTACAAACAAGGACGATAAATATAAAAAGGGCAAAATTAGAAACACAATAACCAAATGAAATATTCGATCAATATAATTAAAACCTTAATTTTTGTTCTTGCAATTTTTAGTGGAATAACCGTTAATGCCCAGTCTTATTATAACGTAATTAAATACGGCGCAAAAAACGACAGCAGTAAACTGGCTACAACAGCAATCAGAAATGCGATAGATGCGGCTTCAAAAGCGGGTGGCGGAACCGTTTATTTTCCTGCGGGAAAATACCTCACTGGCGCGATCCACTTAAAAAGTAACATCACTATATTAATTGATGCAGGTGCCGAATTGCATTTCAGCGATAATTTTGACGATTATTTACCCATGGTAAAAAGCCGCTATGAAGGTGTTGATGTAACCAGTTTTTCGCCTTTGTTTTATGCCTATAAAGCAGAAAATATCTCGATTATTGGTAGGGGAATTATCGATGGACATGGTAAAAAATGGTGGGATTTTGTAGAAGGTTATAAGGAAGGGCAACCACGATCGAAATGGCAAACCACATTTGATGGTTTAAATAAGGATATTATTTTGCCGGATGATCCTAAGCAAATGAAACGCGGTTTTCTTCGTCCACCGTTTATACAGCCCATGTTCTGTAAAAATGTGCTGATCGATGGGATAACCATCCGCAATTCGCCTTTTTGGACGATCAATCCAGAATTTTGTGAAAATGTTAAGGTTCATGCTGTTACCATCAACAATCCCCATTCGCCGAATACAGACGGCATTAATCCTGAATCTTGTAAAAATGTACACATTTCAGACTGCCACATCAGTGTGGGCGATGATTGCATCACCATCAAATCGGGCAAAGATGCGCCAGGCAGAAAAATGGCTGTTCCTGCAGAAAATTATGTGATTACCAATTGTACCATGTTATCAGGTCATGGCGGAGTAGTTATCGGCAGTGAAATGTCGGGCGATGTACGTAAAATAGCCATATCGAACTGTGTGTTTGATGGAACCGATAGGGGGATCCGCATTAAAACAGCCCGTGGCAGGGGTGGTGTGGTTGAAGAGATCAGAGTGAGCAACATCATCATGAAAAACATTAAAGATCAGGCTATTGTGCTCGATATGCAGTATGCAAAAACAAATGTAGAAGCTGTTTCCGAACGTACACCGATTTTTAGGAATATCCATTTTAGTAATATCACCGGTCAGGTTAACCAGGCAGGTTATTTAAATGGTTTAGAAGAAATGCCTATTGATAATATTACCTTTAATGATATTAATATGGACGCCAAAACCGGCTTTTCTATTCAAAATTCCAGTAATATTGAGTTTCATAATATAACGGTGAATACCGAATTAGGTGCATCGATAAAGGCATTAAAGGTGAATAATTTAATTCTTGATGGTTTAAAAAGTAATAAACCTCATGCCAATGCGGCTGTAATTGATCTTACAAACGTATCTGATCTGTTCCTGTACAATGCTTTCCCAACGAAAGAAACGGTTACCTATTTGAAATTAAACGGGGCCGAGTCTAAAAATATATTCTTAGGAAACAATAATTTTAGACGAGTGAAAGAAGCCGTTAAAAAAGAAAAAGAAGTAAGCAGTAACATCGAAATTATTTCAGGAGATAAAGGACAATAATATGAGGTTTAAACTTTTATTAAGTACATCATTTTTAATATTAGCGGCTCATTTTGGTAGCTTTACACAAGAAAACAACCATACTTTATGGTACAATAAGGCGGCAGAAAAGTGGACTGATGCCTTACCGATCGGAAACGGTAGATTAGGCGCCATGATTTTCGCTGGAGCGGCTGTAGATCATATCCAATTTAACGAGGAAACCGTTTGGACAGGTAAACCAAGGGATTACAACCGAAAAGGCGCCTTTCAATACCTACCTGAGATCAGGAAATTACTATTTGAAGGAAAACAGGCAGCAGCAGAAGCTTTAGCCCAAGAACATTTTATGGGCTTGCAAAGTACATCAGGCGACAGAAAAATTTGGGTGAATGAAATGAAAGCCGGAAAAGGCATTCAGGGCAATCCTGCTCTGTCAAATTTTGATGACCAGCTTTGGAAAACCATAAAAGTACCTGCCTACGAAGGTTGGGAAACGGTAGGCTTGGCCAATTTAGACGGTGCCGTTTGGTTCAGAACCACTTTTGATGTGCCAGAAAACTGGGCTGGGAAAGATCTTGTACTCGATCTTAACCGCATCCGTGATCAGGATTTCACTTATATAAACGGTCAGTTGGTTGGCAATACTGATAATACGGAGCCAAGAAAATATACTATTCCTGCAAAGCTGATTAAAAAGGGTAAAAATGTAATCGCTATTCAGGTACTCAACTACTTTGATAAAGGCGGATTGGCCGGTTATAAAGACACCTCAAAAAAGATTGGCATTTATCCTGCCGGAGAAAGTATGGAGCAGGGCATCTCCTTAGTTAAAGATTGGAAATATAAAATCCAGGATGAAGACCCACCTGCCGTACCGCAATACCAGGGCAGTTATCAGCCTTTTGGTGATTTAAATTTGTATTTCAAGCAGACCAAATCGATTGAATCTAATTACAAAAGATCTTTAGATATCAGTACCGCCGTTGCAAAAACCACTTATACTTTAAATGGCGTAAACTATGTGCGTGAGTATTTTGCCAGCCAGCCGAATCAAGCTGTTGTAGTCCATTTAACGGCAGATAAAAAGGCATCCATTAGTTTCGATGCTGAACTTTCAAGCGCGCACAGAAAATCATCTGTGAAAGTTTTAGCGAATAATGTAATTGCTTTATCTGTTCAGGTAAAAGATGGCGCGATTAAGGGAGAAAGCCGATTAACCGCTTTAATCAAAAATGGATCTGTGAAGGTGATTAATGGCAAAATTAGCATCAATCAGGCAGATGAAGTAACACTTTATTTAACAGCTGGAACGAATTTTATCAATGCGCAGGATGTTTCCGGAAATCCGGCAACAGCAAACATTAAAGCTTTGAATGGATTAAAAGGTAAAACCTATACCGAAATCAAACAGAAGCACATTAAAGAATATCAAAGCTATTACAACACCTTTAGTGTCGATTTTGGCCGATCGGATAATGAGAATCTTCCTACAGACGAAAGACTAGCAAAATTTGCAACGGCTAACGATCCTGCTTTTGCTGCTTTATATATGCAGTATGGAAGATATTTGTTAATTTCAAGCTCGAGGCCGGGTACTCAGCCGGCCAATCTGCAAGGGATTTGGAACGATTTGCTTACACCACCATGGGGAAGCAAGTATACTACCAATATTAACCTCGAGATGAACTACTGGCCGACTGAAATTCTTAATTTATCGGCACTAAACGAGCCACTTTTTAGTAAAATCAAGGGGTTATCTAAAACTGGTGCCGAAACGGCAAAAGCATATTACAATGCCCGTGGTTGGGTTTTGCACCACAATACTGATTTGTGGAATGGAACAGCGCCAATCAACGCTTCAAATCATGGTATTTGGGTAAGTGGGGGTGCTTGGTTAAGTGATCATTTATGGGCGCATTATCAATTTAGTAAAGACCGCAAATTTCTGGAAACCGAAGCCTATCCTTTAATGAAACAGGCTGCTTTATTTTATGAAGATTTTTTAGTGAAAGATCCGAAAACAGGTTGGTTGATTAGTACACCATCTAATTCGCCAGAAAATGGTGGTTTAGTGGCTGGTCCAACAATGGACCACCAGATTATCAGATCGCTTTTCAGAAATTGTATAACAGCAGCCGAAACGCTTAATGTAGATGCCGAATTTAGAAAATCGCTAACTGAAAAAGTTAAGCAGCTGGCACCAAATCAGATTGGTAAATACGGACAGTTACAAGAATGGTTAACCGATGTAGACGATACGGCAAGCAAACACCGCCATGTTTCTCATTTGTGGGGTGTTTACCCTGGAAATGATATTACCTGGGATAGTAACGAGAAGATGATGCAGGCGGCAAAACAATCTTTGTTGTACCGCGGAGATGACGCTACAGGCTGGAGTTTGGCCTGGAAGATCAATTTTTGGGCAAGGTTTAAAGATGGCGATCATGCCATGAAATTAGTTAAAATGTTAATGAAGCCAGCCAATAATGGTGCAGGTTCTTATGTAAACCTTTTTGATGCGCATCCGCCTTTCCAGATAGATGGAAACTTTGGTGGTGCAGCCGGAATCGCCGAAATGATAGTGCAAAGTCACCAGGGTTATTTAGATATTTTACCCGCATTGCCAACGGCTATTCCCAGTGGAGAAATTAAAGGTTTACAGGCACGAGGTGGATTTGAACTGAATTTAACCTGGGAGAAGGGTATGCTTACCTCGCTAATCGTAAAATCTAAAACAGGAGGAAACTGTAAAATACGCTACAAAAACAACAACGCAACGTTCGAAACTAGAGCCGGTGAAAGTTATAAACTGAATGGAGATCTGAAAGCGCGATGAATCAACTTACGAAATCTAAAAGGACTGAGCGGGAGAAAATTTCGTCAGTTTTAGGCTGGATTAACACCCTCCAGATTTACCTGTACACATCCCTGCGAAATTTTCCTAAGAGGTTCGTGTGGACACGTACCTTGGCTAGGTGCCTTGGTTCGTGGCCACACGAACCAAAAAGAATTCAATTTAAACAGTTGTGTTTATTACTGTTATTCTTCATCAATTTTTATGGCGTGAGTTCACTCTATGCACAAAACCAAACCAGGAAAGATATATTATTAAACGCCAATTGGCTCAGTATTGCCGACGAAAAAAACAGCAATGTTTTTGATGGTCTTCAGTTAGCCAGCTACAAAACCATAAACTGGAAGAATGTAAATGTTCCGCACAACTGGGATCAGTACGAAGGCTATCAACGCAAACTTCATGGTAATAAACATGGCTATGCCTGGTACCGAAAAAAATTTAAAACCGGCGAAATTAAGTCTGGAAAACGTTTTTTTCTGTATTTCGAAGGCGTGGGTTCGTATGCAACAGTTTGGTTAAACGGTAAAAAAGTGGGCTACCACGCTGGTGGGAGAACAACTTTTACTTTGGATGTTACTTCAGCCATCAAATTAAATAACCAGGAAAATGTGCTGGCGGTAAGAGCAGATCATCCGGCAAATATCCAGGATTTACCTTGGGTTGACGGCGGTTGTTCTACAGAACGCGGTTTTTCAGAAGGTTCGCAGCCGATGGGCATTTTCCGTCCGGTTCATTTGATTGTAACCAATGAAGTTCGGGTAGAACCTTTTGGTATCCACATCTGGAACGACAATAAAATCTCAGAAAAGGCGGCCATTCTGAATCTGAGTACTACAGTTAAAAATTATAGTTTAAAGCCTAAAAATATAGGCGTTGTAAACAGATTGCTGGATCGGAACGGAAAACAGATCAAAGAACTGAAAAAATCTGTTGTTGTTCCTGTCGGAAAAGAAATTCAGATCGATCAGCAGACCGACAAGATCATCAATCCAAAACTTTGGTCGTTGGAAAATCCATATCTCTATACTTTACAAACCACTATCATAGAAAATGGAAAGGTTGTAGATGAACTGAAAACGCCTTACGGAATCAGATGGATCAGTTGGCCCATTGGCGAACAAGTGAACCAGAAACAGTTTTTATTAAATGGAAAACCGGTTTTTATTAACGGTATTGCCGAATATGAACATCTAATTGGGCAGAGCCATGCTTTTAGTAACGAACAGATCAGTTCGAGAGTGCGACAAATTAAAGCAGCAGGTTTTAATGCTTTCCGCGATGCACATCAACCACATAACTTATTGTATTCTGATTATTGGGATAAAGAAGGGGCTTTATGCTGGACCCAAATGGCTGCTCATATCTGGTATGATACACCCGAATTCAGAAAGAACTTTAAATCACTTTTAACAGACTGGGTAAAAGAACGCAGAAACAGTCCGGCAGTTGTTTTATGGGGTTTGGAAAATGAGAGTACTTTGCCAGAAGATTTCGCAAAAGAATGTACAGAACTGATCCGAAAACTGGATCCAACTGCTTCATCACAAAGAAAAGTTACCACTTGTAATGGTGGAAAAGGAACGGATTGGGATGTTCCCCAAAACTGGACAGGCACGTATGGTGGTAATCCCCTAACTTATGGAGAAGATCTTCAAAGGCAGGTTTTGGTTGGCGAATACGGTGCCTGGAGAACAATTGATCTTCACAAGCCCGATGCCAATGGAAAAGGGTACACAGAGAACAGAATGACCGATTTAATGGAAACCAAGGTGCGTTTGGCCGAATCGGTAAAAGATAAAACTGCGGGTCATTTTTTCTGGTTGTACAGTTCACATGATAATCCAGGCAGGGTGCAGGGGGGAGAAGGATTGAGAGATCTGGATCGGGTTGGCCCTGTAAATTACAAGGGCATGTTTACGCCTTGGGAAGAACCAACTGATGTATTTTATATGTTCAGGGCAAATTATGCGCCAAAACAAACTGAGCCTATGGTGTATATTGTTTCACATACCTGGCCTAACCGCTGGAACAAGCCAGGTATAAAAGACAGTATTGTGGTGTATTCTAACTGCGATGAAGTAGAACTTTTTAATGACGTAAACGGCAAATCTTTAGGTAGAAGAAAACGCGGTGCAATCGGCACACATTTCCAATGGAATAAACCGAATATCCAGTATAATGTATTGTATGCCATAGGTTATGTAAATGGAAAAGCTATTGCCAAAGATCAAATGGTATTGCAGAATCTGCCTCAAAGTCCAAATTTTAATGCTCTAATAAGCGATAAAAAGTTAACCGTTCCGGCGCGGGGATATAAATATGTGTACCGTGTAAATTGTGGCGGTGGCGATTATAAAGATACCAATGGCAATCAATGGTCTGCCGATCGAAATTTAAGTGGTCCTGATAACTTTGGCTCAACCTCCTGGACTGCGGATTTTGCCGGGATTCCAACATTTTTTGCCAGTCAACGCCGTACTTTTCAACCTATAGACGGGACTAAAGATTGGAAGCTTTTTCAAACTTTCAGATATGGCAGAGATCAGTTGAAATATCATTTTCCACTTTCTGACGGTGAGTATCTGGTTGAACTCTATTTTATAGAACCCTGGCTGGGTATTGGCGGAGGCTTTGATGCCAAAGCCATGCGTTTATTTGATGTAGCATTTAATGGAATAACGGTAATTAAAGATTTAGATATCTGGAAAGAAGCAGGATGTAATACCTTGTTAAAGAAAACAATCAAAACGACTATTAAAGGTGGCTTTTTGGACATTAATTTCCCAGAAGTAAAGGTTGGTCAGGCTGTGATTTCGGCCATTGCAATCTCAGGTCTAAATCAAAACATCCAAGCTGCACCATCAAGTAAATCACTCCTGAGCAAAATTAAAAATGCAACACCATGCGATTGGTTGGATATTGGAGATGAACAGTTTAAAGGTGAAAATTTAACCTTTACTGATCTACCTTCGAATTTATATGGCGCCGAGTGGCTAAAGGCATCACGCGGACAGGAAAGTATCGAATTTACCGCAACTGATACTGTCGATACGTTTGTGGCACTGAATATCAATAGTAGTGTACCTCAGGGATTCGAAGACACCAAAACTTCACTAAGCAATAATAAGGATGAGATATTCGGTCTTTATCGGAAAAGACTTAATCCGAATGAACGTATAATTTTTGACAGTAGAATAGCCACCGTTTTTGTATTACCGGTTACCCATTTACAGCCCGCTTACGATTTAAAAACCACCACTACTTATAAAGCTATTGATGGTATTTTAGAAGGCAAGGAGGTTGTGAAAGCAATTTTAATGGATAAACAACGCGTGATTTTTAATGCAGCCAACCAAGGGAACTTAACCTGGCAGTTATCAGTCGGCGTGGCCGATACCTATTCCTTAACCCTAAAATACCATAATCCATCAGCGCAGGTTTTGAAAGGGAAACTCGAGTTTTTATCGGCAGATGGAACATTAATGAAAACAGAAATGGTCGAATTTGCACCAACTAAAACCGGAAAATGGAACTACCTCAGTACCAATACCGGGAGCATGATTAATGCCGGGACTTATAAACTCAAATTGATTGCTACAGAAGCTAAAGGACTGGCAGTTGATGCTTTAGATGTTCAATAAGATAAGATGGTACAATATGTGGCCAAAATCTTATATTAATACTGATATTTAGACATGCATATTTGTTTTAACCAAATTAATAAACGAGCCAACAAATAATGAAAGGACTTCCTGTAGTCGATCTTGCAATAATCTTCATTTATCTTGTTGGAATGATATTAGTTGGGGTTTATTTTTCGAGGAAAAATAAAAACTCCGAGCAATTTACAAAAGCTTCGGGCCTGATCCCCGGATGGGCGATAGGTTTATCAATTTATGCAACATTTTTAAGTAGTAATACCTTTTTAGGTGTGCCCGGAAAAGCCTTTGGTAGCAATTGGAATGCCTTTGTATTCAGTATTTCGATGCCCTTGGCCGCTTGGATCGCTTCAAAATACTTTGTTCCTTTTTACCGTAATACCGGCGAAATATCAGCCTATACCCATTTAGAAAAACGTTTTGGTGCATGGGCAAGGGTATATGCAGTAGTTTGTTTTCTATTGACACAGTTGGCCAGGATGGGATCTATATTTTTTGGGATTGCCCTGAGTTTACAAGCACTTACAGGCTATTCTATGCAGATGATTATGATCGTAATGGGCATTTGTATCATTGTTTATACCGTTTTAGGAGGAATTGAAGCGGTAATATGGACAGAAGTGGTACAAGCTGTAGTGAAAACTTTTGGTGCCCTGCTTATTCTGTATTTAATCATTTCGAATATGCCGGGAGGAGTTTCGAAGATTGTAGAGATCGGGCAATCGGCCAATAAATTTAGTTTAGGTAGTTTTAAACTCGATTTTGTAGGATCATCGTTTTGGGTCGTGTTGCTTTATGGTTTTTTCATCAACCTGAATAACTTCGGAATGGACCAAAACTATATCCAGCGTTATCATACGGCATCATCAAGTAAAGCGGCTTCGAAATCGATCTGGTTGTGTGTGTGGTTATATATTCCTGCATCGCTGCTCTTTTTTATTATAGGATCTTGCTTATATGCCTATTATGAAATCAATCCAGAACTGGTAGAGTCGATTAAACACCAGGTAGCTATAGAACGTTTGCCTTTACATGCTTCGGCAGCAGAGGTGTTGAAGGTGCAGCATGCATTACAGCCATCAGATTATGGTGATAAAATTATGCCACATTTTATGGTGACTAAAATCCCTATAGGTTTGGTTGGTTTAATTGTATCGGCCATTTTATCCGCTGCAATGAGTACAATAAGTTCCGGAATGAATGCCTCAGCAACGGTGTTTTCGGTTGATATTTATAAAAGATATTTTAAGCCAGATGTAACCGAAAAGCAGAACTTATCACTGTTACACTTGGCCACTATTGGCTTTGGTTTATTGGGTATGATTGCTGGCATTGCCATGATTGGTGTAAAAAGTATTTTAGATGTTTGGTGGGAGTTATCAGGCATTTTTGCTGCAGGAATGCTAGGACTATTCCTTTTGGGGATCATCAGTAGGCAAACTAAAAACCATGAAGCCATAACAGCAACAATAATCGGCATTGCCGTAATTATATGGATGACATTTTCTTCACTTCTTCCTCCAGAATATGAAGTTTTTAGAAATCCTTTACATAAAAACATGATTATCGTGATCGGCACTTTAACCATTTTTTTAGCAGGACTTTTCCTCACGAAGATTAAAAGTAAAAAGATTAAAACAGCCACTTAAAAACCATTCTGGTTTGATCAGGCAATTATATAGAACAATTTACCATATCAGAATATAATGGAAAACTCACAAAAAGGGTTCATCCCGGTGATGCTCACGCCTTTTTTAAGCAACGGGAACATCGATTATCCAGCCCTTACACAGCTTACCGAGATTTATTTACAGGCCGGATCATCAGGTTTATTTGCCAATTGTCTGTCGAGCGAAATGTTCGAATTGAGCGGCAAAGAACGGATTCAGGCCATAAAACATGTGATCAAAGTTGTTAACGGTGCCGTGCCAGTGGTAGCCACCGGAACTTTTGGTGGCCCTATTACCGAACAGGCCGATTTTGTGAAAGAGGTGAGCGATTCGGGAGTAGAAGCGGTAATTGCGATTACCAGTTTACTTGCCGAAGAAAACGAAACAGATGAGGTTTTTAACGATCGTGTTTTCGATCTGATCGATCAAACAGGTAAAATTCCATTAGGTTTTTACGAATGTCCGGTGCCTTATAAAAGGGTATTGAAACCTACTCAACTGGCCGATTTTGTATCTACCGGAAGAGTGATTTACCATAAAGATACCTGCCTGGATCTTGGGCAGATTAAAGAAAAACTGAAACTGACAGAAGGTAAGACTTTTGGATTATACGATGCCTACATTGTACATGCGGTGGAATCATTAAAAGCTGGCGCATCGGGATTGTCTTGTATTCAGGGGAATTATTTCCCTGAATTGATTGTTTGGCTTTGCGACCATTATAATGATGAAGCTTTTAAAGATGAAGTACAAGTGGTACAACAGTTTTTAATCGATAACATGGACGTAATGCATAACGTTTATCCCGTAGTGTCGAAATATTTCCTGCAAAAGCGTGGTTTAAATATTTCAACCTTCACCCGAAGAAACGTTGGCTCTTTTACGCCAAGCGTAGTTAAAGAAGTAGAAACATTGTTTGATGACTATACCTTGCTTCGCAATAATTTAAATATAAAGGTTTTTATATAGTGGCGCAGTCGTCATCCTGATGGGCAATTTATTGAATAAAATCAATATAAATGACGCGATCTTAAGGATGAATAACTTCGATATATCGTCATTGCGAGAAGGCTTTTTCAGCCGACGAAGCAATCTTACAACGGTCGCTATTAGCGTGTGCATTAAGATTGCTTCGTTCCTCGCAATGACGAATTTCTGTCTGAATCTATCATTGGTAACTTATTTCAGGATCTATTTTGCTAGACCTTATAGGTTTTAAAAACCTATAAGGTCTGAATTAATACTTAATTCAAATATTTCCTTTTATAGTCCAAAGGGGTCATCCCCGTAACCTTTTTAAAGTGCCTGTAGAAATTGGATACATTATTAAAACCACAATCAAAACAGATCATTTCGGTAGGAAGCTTGTTTTCAATTAAAAAACGGCATGCGTGACTCACCCTGATTTCAATCAGGAAATCATAAAAGGTCTTCTTCGTCATCAGTTTAAAATACCTGCAGAAAGAAGTTACGCTTAAATTACTTAATGAAGCTACTTCTTCCAATGTAATATCCTTTTTATAATTACTTAAGGTATAATTGCATATTTTATTGATCCGGAGCGTTTCAGACTCGTTGCTTTGATAGAATGTATTTTTGCTCGTTACAATTGTCGAAAATTCATCCGTCTCAGCCAATGTTTTTAAGATAGATAAGAGGATAATGATCCGGTCTAAATTGGTTGCATCAACTGCAGCCCGCATCAAATCAACCAGTTTATCTTTAGCTTTCCCTTTAATTACCATTCCGCTTTTTGCTTTTTCGAATAATTTCGGGATCAGATAAGCTTCAGGTAAAGTAAGCATGTATTTCCCCAAACAATCGGGCAAGAAATGAATCACCATGGCTTCGGTGGTAAGATCGGGGTTATTTTGGAAATATTCATCTTTACAACGCCAGGTATGAGGTAGGTTTTCGCCCAAAAGCACCATCTCATCTGGCACAAAATTACTGATGTTATCGCCAATAAAACGAACGCCTTCTCCTTTGATTACATAATGCAATTCCAGCTCAGGATGATAATGCCAGATATTCCCAAAATCGGGTTTGATATCATGACGGATACTAAAGGAACTTTGTAAGGTAATTGGAACTTTATGAAAATGAGGCTTCATGTAAAAATAAATATTTGGTTAGAACTGTATTACAATATTCTACAAATTGTGCCACAGCGGCCTAAAGTTAACGAGTTTAATGATAACATCCTATATTAATTTGATAAAAACTATCAGGAAATAGTGTTTTTCATTGTTGAGTTTTGTATATAGCCGTAAAGGCATAATCCAAATATAAGCTGACAAATTATTTTTATATAAATTATTTGTTCATTAATAAATTATGAGACAAGGTAAACAAGGAGAAATTCTACTGGTTTCAAGTGGTGATTTACGGCTTTCGGCAAATCAAAATTGCTGGGCTGCCCAAGTCGAAATGGAGCGAAAGTTAACTTTAGCCATCGAACAATTTGGCTGGAAAGTTAAACGTGCCCATTCATACAATTCAACAAAAAAACATGGCTTTATCGATTCGCAAAGAATGGGTATGGATATCTTTAGAAATATTGATCCCAACCAACCTATAATTGTAGCAGAAAGTGTTTGGCAATACTCACATCATGTATTAGCGGGGCTTAGCACACATCGCGGACCGATATTAACCGTAGCCAACTGGAGCGGACAGTGGCCTGGTTTGGTAGGCATGTTAAATCTGAACGGTTGTTTAACCAAAGCAGCTATAACTTTTAGTACTTTATGGAGTGAAAACTTTACGGATGATTTTTTTACCGATGGCCTGCAAGAATGGCTCTCGACCGGTAAAATTAGTTACGACCAAAGTCATGTTAAAAGTTTTGCTTTAAGTAAGATCCCCTTAAGCGACGATAAGAAAGGAAGAACTTTTGCCAAAAGCTTAAGAGCGCGAAAAGTGATCATGGGTGTGTTTGACGAAGGCTGCATGGGTATGTACAATGCTATCATTCCCGACGAACTGTTGCACAGAACTGGTTTCTTTAAAGAGCGCCTGAGTCAATCGGCATTATATGCAGGTATGCTGCAGGTTACCAATGGTGAAGCAGAGGCTGTTTTAGATTGGCTTTTGCAAAAAGGAATGACCTTTAACTGGGGAACTGAAGAGGAGACACAATTAACTAAAAACCAAACCCTCGAACAGTGTAAAATGTATATCGCCGCCCTGAGGATTGCGGATGATTTTAGCTGCGATACTATTGGAATCCAGTATCAACAAGGGTTGAAAGATTTAACTGTAGCAAGCGATTTAGTAGAGGGTTTATTAAATAATGAAGACCGTCCGCCAGTATTTTCTGTAGATGGTAAAGAACTTTATCCAAAACGCGCTTTACCACATTTTAACGAGGTAGATGAATGTGCCGGTTTAGATGCCCTGGTAACCTACAATCTTTGGAAAGAATTAGGAATGAGCGGAGAAAACACCCTCCACGACATCCGTTGGGGCGAATATTACAAAAATGATGATGTTGACGGTTTTGTTTGGCTTTTTTTAATCTCAGGAGCAGCACCACCTGCACATTTTATTGATGGCTATGCCGGAGCGAGCAGTGATAGGCAGCCTGCTATGTATTTCCGTTTAGGCGGTGGATCTTTAAAAGGCGTCAGTAAACCAGGTTTCATTGTTTGGAGCCGGGTTTATGTAATGGATAATGAATTACATTGCGATTTGGGCGTAGGGGAAGTAGTAGCTTTGCCTGAGGAAGAAACCAAAAGACGCTGGAATGGAACAACACCCGAATGGCCGATTATGCATGCCATTTTAAAAGGTGTAAGCCGCGATCAGCTAATGACCAGGCATAAAGCCAACCACATTCAGGTGGTTTATACCAATTATGAAGCCGGCGCGCACGAAGCTTGCCGCATTAAAGCAGCTGCAATGGATGAACTTGGCTTAAAAGTGCATTTTTGCGGAGATGTGAGTTTAAAAAAAATAAATACAATTTAAATATAAAGACATGAAATCATCAATTTTAGCCTTATTGTTAACCTTCTCGAGCATTACAGCAATTTTTGCTCAGAACAATCCTGTGAACGATAAAGAAGCCTATGTGAAAATGATTACCGAGCGCTCGGCTAAAATTGTTGCCAATCTTGGAATTACTGACGCAAAGAAAAACGAGAAAGTGACGGTAATCATCAGAGATCAATATAGCAATTTAAACGACATCTATGCTGCACGCGACATTCGTGTAAAAGCAATTAAAGAAAAAAACAAAGACAATAAAGTGGAACGCGATTCGGCCCTTGCTAAAGATAGCCATGTGGTAGAAGCATCATTGGCTAAACTCCATAAAAAATACATCAGCAAACTTTCTGCGCAATTAACTAATGAGCAGGTAGAGCTGGTTAAAAACGGTATGACCTATAATGTATTGCCAATTACTTACAAAGCCTACCAGGAAGAAATTTTAACACTGACCGAAGATCAGAAAAAACAAATCTTAGTTTGGCTTACCGAAGCGCGTGAACATGCTATGGATGCAGAATCGTCAGATAAAAAGCATGCCTGGTTTGGGAAATATAAAGGCAGAATAAATAATTATTTATCAGCCTCCGGATACGATTTAAAGAAAGAGGGAATAGAGTGGGAGAAGCGTAGAAAAGCGAAAGCTCAATCGAACTAGCATGGCTAATGGAGCGTATTTAAACGCTCCATTATTTTTTATATTTTTATTCAAGAATATTTCATTTATATATGAATTTATACTTATATTGTATTGTGAATAAAATCACTAAATAGTTTATAGCCAGAAGGTTATTTTACACTGATAAAATTGTATAATAACTGGCACTATTTAGCTTAAAAACTGGGTTTACTTCATTAATTTAAATGATAAAATATACTTTCTAACCAATAATTATTTAATCCAAAACAGAAATATGGGCCATCACAAAGACAATTAATGTTAGATAGATTTTAAAAATAACGCTGTCTAATTCTTATGCCTAACTAGCAAGCTGTAAAAAGCAAATACAAACAAACAATCAAACCCTTCCTTAACCGGAAACACTAATATAAACTGTATAAAGCAATTGCCTTTACAGCTTATATATGCTAATGAAATTAATCAAGCTCAATGCGTGAATGATATCAGATTAGCATTATTAGTAAAAAAACTAACCAAATAACGAATATGAACTCAAAATTTTTACGAAAAACCTCATGGGTTTTAGTGCTCATGCTAATCACATATACCGCTGTTTTTGCCCAACAAAAGCAGATCACCGGTAAAGTGGTCGACAAGAAAGATGGGCAGGCGCTTCCCGGCGTAACCGTTGGGATACGCGGCAAAACCAATAATGTAAGTACTAACGATAAAGGAGAATTTGCATTAATAGCTGATCCTGCAACTGATGCATTGGTTTTTTCCTTTATTGGCTATATCAGACAGACCATTCCCTTAGCTGGCAAAACCAATATCACTGTAAACTTTGCAGAGGATAATACCGCATTAGATGATGTGGTGGTTATTGGTTACGGAACCAAGAAAAAATCAGAAATTCTTGGTGCTGTAGCAACTATTAGTGGCGCTGAAATTCAAGATGTTCCTGCACCTAACTTGGCAGGCGCCATGAGAAACAGAATTGCGGGTGTGGGAGTGAGCCAAGCATCTGGCCGTCCGGGCGCGCCAATTACCTTTAATATTAGAAATTCTACTACAACCACTGCGGCGGCTGGTACCACAGATGAGCCACTTTATGTTGTAGATAATATTACAGTAACAAGAGAAGCTTTCGATAATATAGATGCTTCTATGATTGAGAATTTAACCTTCTTAAAGGATGCCTCTGCTGCAATTTATGGTGCTGCCGGCGCTAAAGGTGTTATTCTGGTTACGACAAAAAAAGGCAGAATCGGCAAACCAAGCATTACTTACAATGGCTATCTGGGCATTTCAGATGCGATCAAGGTGCCAAAAATGTTATCTGGATATGAGCATGCATTATTATTAAATGATACATTCCGTTCTCAGGGTGCTGCTGCATCCGATTACTTCGCTCCGGAAGATTTGGACTATATCAAAACGCTGGACTATAAAAGCTGGTACGATGAAGTATGGCAAGCGGCTACCACACAAAGACATAATATCGGCATTTCTGGTGGTAGTGATAAAATTACCTTTTTCGCAGGAGGAAGTTACCAGGGGGAAAATGGAAATTATGCAGGAATGAAATTTAACAAATATTCATTCAGAAGTGGTGTGGTTGCCACCGTGGCGAACGGCTTAAAGGCAGATGTGAATTTTAACGTTGATTATGGCACGAAAGAACTGCACCATAATGCCCAGGAGAATGATGCAGCCTTTTTTGAACGACTCATAACAGTTCCAAGATGGGTTCCAATTAGTATCGACGGAAAATTTGTTAACTACAATGTTAACGGAGTAAATTCTGCTAATATAAATCCTTTAGCCATTTCTGAATCTGGTTATTATAATAATGGTTCAAATAAGTCATACCGTATTAATGCCTCATTAACTTACGAACCAACCTTCCTGAAAGGACTTGTCATTCGCGGTCAGGTTTCGCAATCCAGTGGGTCTTCAAAGAACACGCAGTATGTACCACCTTTCACGCTGTACAATTTTGTAAAAAGAGGGAATAACCAAGAATTGTTCACCAATCAATTACCAACTGCTACTGCACCTACTTTTCAGCCAACAAGTGCAGTAAGCTCTACTTTCACACCTGGCTTAACTGATAACAATAGCTATCAGTTCTTTCTAACACTGCAATACAATAAAACTATTGCGAAACACACTTTTAGTGTTTTAGCTGGTGCCGAGCAAAGTGAGGGTAATACACAAAATTCAGCTGTTCGTTATTCAAACCAATTAATACCCGGTGTAGATCAATTTTTTGCTTACGATATCAATACTTTAGTAGCATCAAATTTAGAGCAAACAGCAGTTTCCAAACGTTCGGGTTTTGCTCGTTTTAGTTATGATTTTGATAAGAAATACCTAATTGAAGGGGTTGCCCGTATTGATGCGTCATCTAATTTCGCTTTAGGGAATCGTTGGGGTGTATCGCCAAATATTGGAATTGGATGGGTAGTGAGTCAGGAAAAATTCTTTAAAAACAGTAGTGCCCTTAGCTTTATTAATTTTCTGAAATTAAAAGCAAATGTTGGTATTACGGGTGACGACAGGGTTGGCATTCGTTTATGGCAGGATAGATTCCAGATTGATGTAACCAATGGATATATTTATGGAACTTCAAATGGGAATAGTTTGAACCGTTCCCGTCTGGCTAATCCTGAAATCACCTGGGAGAAGAAAAGAACCATTAATGTTGGCTTAGAAACTTCAATGTTTAACAATAAATTAGATATTAGTATTGAAGCCTTCCAAAACTATACTTATGATGGTTTCGAACTGGGTGCAAATAATCAATATCCACAATATTTCGGTACACAGGCTCCCGTATTAAACTACAGACAGCTTTATAACTGGGGTTCTGAATTTAGCATTGGCTATAAAGCAAAGCTTGCAACAGACTGGAATCTTAGTGCGAGCATGAACTTCTCTTATGGCAACTCGGTTACAGACAGGATTTTGTATACACCAGGGTTTTTGATTAACAATACATTTCCTAACTTACAATTGTTCGGTACAGACCCACGGAAGTACAATAGCGGCAATTATGGTTTAACCAACCTGGGCATGTTCAGAACTCAGGGAGAAGTTGATGCCTGGATGGCGAAATACCCCAATTATAGGATTTACGATAAAATCCCACAAGCTGGGTGGTTATATTATGAAGATACCAATGCTGATGGTGTAATCTCTGATAGCGATCTGGCGCCTTTGTATAACAACACCAATGCATTTTTTTCTTCTGGTATCTCGTTGAATTTAACGTATAAAAACTTCAGTTTAAACACGAATATCAATGCACGATTTGGTGGTAAAATCTTTTACGATAGCAGAGCGAGAACAGCTCCTTCGAAAACAAGAAATACGCTGGATATCTGGTCAGATCGATGGACGCTAGAAAATCCGATGAATGGTAAATATCCAAGATTTGATGATCCATCATTAGGAATAAACTCTGATTTTTGGGCTGTTGACGGAACAATGATCCGTATCAATACCATGACTTTAAGTTACAAAGCACCTACAGCTTTTGCAAACAAATTAGGGATCGGCGGAGCCCGTATTCTACTAACCGGAAATAATCTTTGGACCATTGTAAATCCTTTACCTTATAAAGATCCTTATACTTCAAGTGCATGGGATTATCCAATGTTGAGAACGATTTCTTTAGGATTGAGTGTTAACCTATAATTTTTTGAGCAATGATTAAGCAATTAAAAAACAATATAAAAAAGGCCGTAGCTATTTTAACTTTAGCTGCACTTTTGCCCGCTTGCGTAAATAAAGATGAGTTTTTCTTATTACCGGATACCGGCGGCATCGATCAGGCTATTTGGGATAATGATGGCTCTGTACAACTACACCTTAACAGGGTGTACGATGTAGCCATGTATCAATTTCCATTGCAGCTAGTTCCTGATCGTTTTGGTGTTCACTATGCCAGTGATGAGAACTATTTTCCTGATGGTGATGCAAATGCGAAAGCAGCACTTGGATTGCAAGGTGTGTTGGGGAATAATGATGTGAGGTATACTGGTAATACCTATGGAGGCAACCCAGGGAATAATAAATATTGGGATATTGCCAGATGTAATGATGCGATCGCCAATCTTCCTGGCAGTACAATGCTCACCCAAAAGAAGAATGAATTGCTTGGACAATATTATGCGTTAAGAGCGATAACCTATTTCGAATTGGTTAAGGTTTATGGCGGTGTTCCACTTCCGTTAACACCGCAAGGTGGTGATAGTATTTACGATGAAGGTAGAAGGCCTGCTAAAGAGTGTTTCGCGGCAATATTAAGCGATCTAAATAATGCTATTATCCTATTAGAGGGTTTTTCGCCAAACGATGCCGATGGAAGAGGTAAAATTACTAAATTGATAGCTACGTGTTTAAAAGCAAAAGTATTATTGTACTGGGCTAGTCCTCAGTTTAATCCTACCAATGATGCAAAACATCCTTACCAGGCTTCGAGATGGGCTGATGCTTTAACTGCCAATAAAGAGGCTTATGATATGTGTGTTTCGGCAGGTAAAAAATTAATGCCAAATTATTTAGATATTTTCCGTGTAGAAGGTACAAACAATACTGAGGCCATTCTGGTAAGAACTTATTCTAATACAGTACCAAATAGAGGCAATCAAACTGAGCAGCGTGTAAGGCCAACTTCTGAAGGTGGAAGTCCTAATACATACTTTATGCCTACAACAAAAATGCTGGATGCCTATCCCATGAGAGATGGAAAACCATTAAACACATCTACGGCTTTTCCATATGACGCCACCATGTTCTGGCAAAATAGAGACCCTAGGTTTGAAGCTACGTTTGCAACAAACGGATCGGTATATCCATTGAGTGGAAACGCAAATAGAAAACAGTGGAATTATAATTTAGCAGTTGGCGAAAGCAGTGGAAATGCGGTGTATGTTAAGCGTTTCTCTACGCCTAGTTTAATAGCAAGTGCTTCTGTTTACAATAGTTCTGTTGGTGGTGGAAGTGGTATGGATTGGGTTGAACTTAGATTTGCAGAGGTGATGTTGAATTATGCCGATTGTATGAATGAAACAGGAAATATCGCAGGTGCAAAAGATTTAGTCAGACAAATCCGTCAAAGAGCCGGAGTAGTAGCAGGTGATTCAGATTACGGACTCGCATTGGCAGGAAGCACACCACAATTGCGAAACTTAATTCTTAACGAAAGACAAATTGAATTTGCTTTCGAGAACAAACGTAATTCAGATTTAAGAAGATCCCGCACCATGCACTTGCTAACCGGGAATATGTCAAAATTGGAAGTTCAGTTAGTGAATCCTCCGTCAGGATCAGACCAAAAAGATAAAAAAGTATTAGAAGATCCAACAGTTCCGGGGGGTACAACATTATTCAGAGAAACTTTAAACATTAACGATAAAGCAACTTATACCAAGTATTTTAAAAATGTTGTTGTGACAAACACAACGTATCTACCATATAACGTACCAGAGTTTCATTACTTCTATACCTTCCATAATGATTTTGTGAGTTTCGGTAACAAAATTCTTCCAACAACTGGATGGGCAGGTGGTACATTTGACCCACTTGATTAGTATTTAAAGCATAAATGTTTCAGTTTATCTGATTAAAAATTAAAATAATGAAAACTAGATATATTAATAAATTACTCATCGGGTTATGTTTAATTCTTTTTGCTTCTTGTAAAAAAGAATCGGCGAACATCTTTAACATGTTCGAAGATGTTACAGTAACTTTTAACAATAGCGATCCTCGTTGCGTTACCGATTATAAGGTAATTAACGACAAAGAGGAGGTATGGATTGATTTTACCATAAACTCTGCCAATGAGGATATGTATTCTTATGTGTTTGAGGTTTCTGCAGGTACAGCCCAGGCTACACGTTACACAATTGCAATCAGCGATCCTACCAAACGCAGAAGTTTTTCAGCAATTATTAAACTTCCAAATACCGCTTTTCCAGCAGCTGCACTTCGTGATGGTAAACAAAGCTATCGTATCTGTGCGTTAAATGAAAAGGGAGTGTTCATTGGTGATGGATATAAAAAAGTAACAGTTGATGTAAATCCGAGTTTTATGATTTATGCCAACAGGGATATTTATTTACCAGATACCGTTGCAAAATCTTTACCAAGCTTTTTATCACTTACTGAGGCTACAGGTTTTAGTTATACAAACGCATCAGCTAATGCGGGGAAGATAGATTTTGGTATATATAGAAAACCAGGTTCCAATTCAACAGTTCAGACGCCAACCTGGGTAGTGAATTTATATTCTCCAAGTGTTGCTACTAATCCATTAACTGTTTATGATATTAGTGGCTTTAGTCCTAAAAGAACGACTAAATTTAGTCAGCCTGTTACCGGACAAGCCAATGCATTTCTGACTACGGCAATTTCTGGCTCTTCTATTGAGACTTTGGCTAAAGCAAGAGCAATTACTTTTAACGAAACTACTCAAACGCTTCCAGCTAACGGTTTGGCGGCAGGTAATGCAGTGTTTTTCCTTACTCCTGAAGGTAAATACGGTATGTTATACATAAATGCTGTTACTTCCGATTTACAGAAAAGACCTTACATTAATGTCAGCATTAAAGTTCAGCGATAAGATGCTTTAATTAGCGGATTAACGTTTTAACAATTTTTTAATTTGGTTTGAAAGAAGGGAGCTATTGCTCTCTTTTTTTGTTTAAAACATAATTTTTAAGGGAATTTTAACGGGGACACTTATAATGTTCCCTTTTCTTTTGTAAATATTTCCTTACCAAATCTTTGAAATAAACGTATGAACAACGTTTTAAAGGGGTGGAATAGTTTAGTTTTTAGTTTATAGATATTTTTTATTTAAATACTATATTTATATATGAATATTATACCTACCTTGTATTATGATTATATCAATTAAATACAATCTGGCACCGAGAATGGAGCTGAATGGTAATATGATACAATAGCTAGCCAAAATTATACATAAAATAGTGATATTTTGCGTGCAATTTTGAAATATAATATACTTTCTAACCAGAATAAACATTAAGATCAAAGTAAAAAATGAGCCAATACATCCCATATTATCATCGATTTTTTTATTAGAAATCTTGGTTGATTCTTTTTTTATAAAATAATTTTTTTCATCTATTTCTCTGCTCTCTTAATACGCTCCATTTATAAAAGTTAAAACGATACTATAATTGCTCAGTAGATTAAAGTTGAAAACTTTTGATCATTGAAGATTACAACATTAAACGCAGACGGTAAATTGTCTAAATAGAATTAAAAACTAACCAAATAATAAGATGAACTTAAAATTTTTACGCAAAATTTCTTTGTCCTTGCTATTTATGCTACTGGCAAGCACAATCCTTTTTGCTCAAGACCGAAAGATTACGGGTAAAGTTGTCGATCAGGCAGATGGGCAGGGAATTCCTGGAGTAAATGTAAGTCTAAAAGGTATTCCAAGCAATGTGAGTACAAACTCGGATGGAAACTTTACCATCCAAGTAAAATCAGATGCTGATGTATTGGTATTTTCATTTATCGGCTATGTTCGCCAGCAAATTACGGTTGGCAAACAAACTAATATTAATATCCGCCTGGTATCTGATAATAAAAGTTTAGAGGATGTTGTGGTTGTAGGCTACGGTACGCAGAAAAAAATCAGCTTAACAGGTGCAATTTCTACTGTTAATATGAAAGATATTGAAGATATCCCTACGACAAACCTTGCAGCTGCACTTCGAGGTCAGTTACCAGCTGTTAGTGTGGCCGGTGGCGTATCCCGCCCTGGTGAAAACGCTACAATTACCATCAGAAATCCAATATTTTTTGCGAAAGACGGAAAAACTGATCCACTTTATGTGATTGACGATATCCAAAGAACCATTACCGATTTTAATGCCCTTGATGCCAGTGAGGTAGAAAGTATTACCATATTAAAAGATGCAGCAGCGGCTATATACGGTATTTTAGGTGCAAATGGGGTGGTTGTTGTTAAAACAAAACGCGGAAAAGCAGGAGCGCCAAAAATCAGTTACAGTGGATCTTACGGATTAACTGATGCAACAATGCTACCCAAAATGATGAATGGTTTAGATCAGGCTGTTTATTTAAATGATTATACCCAGGCGCAGAATAACTTCCTTGTACAGCCCAATGGAAATTATACAAACCCTGCTACAGGTGTAACCACAAAAATAACATCTTATTATACTCCTGATGAACTTGATTATTTTAGCAAAAACAGTCAGGATTATCTCGCACAGGCTTGGCAGTCATCATACATTATGCGCCATGCTTTAAATATTACTGGGGGTAATGATAAGGCAACCTATTTTGCCGGAGGAAGTTACACCAGTCAGAACTCAAATTTTAAAGGCGTAAATACCGATCGGTTAACATTCAGGGCAAGCGCAGATGCTAAAGTTGCCAATGGCTTAAAAGTTGGCGTTTCGGTTAGTGGTAATATAAATTACAACAAAAGATATTATTTTAAGCAAGGGTCTGAAAGTTTAGACAATGATTTTAAATCGCTACTGGCATCTCCTCAGTTTGTTCCTTTTTATGTAGATGGTTTACCTGTGTTGCAGGCACCAAATACAGGCACTGTTGAAGGAGCAAATTTTTTCGAAGTTCAAAGATTAAATAATTATACGCTTCAAAATACTACAGGTATTAATCTACAGGCTACTGCTGAGTATGAAATTCCTGTTGTAAAGGGTTTAAAAGCAAGTTTAAATTTCAATAGAAACATCAACAACGATTTCAGCAAACAGTACGGCACAAGGTATAATTTATACCAATTTGAAGGTTTAGGTGATAATAAACATATTGTTGGTGGTAAAGTAACCAACATTATATCGGCAAAAAATGGAGATATTGTTCGTTTCACACCAGGGCGTGTAGATGTTTACCAGTTAAACGGATTATTATCATATGCCCGCAAATTCGGAAAGCATGATATTTCGGCAATTGCCTTATTTGAGCAGCAGCACACTTCAGGAGAGAGCCTTGCCGTATCTCGTGAGGGAACATTAGTTGGCGGTTTAGATAATATGAATTTTGCCACTGGGGTACAGGCTACAGATCAGGTAGGAAGGCTAAATGAATTTGGGCGACTTGCTTATGCAACGCGTATAAATTATGCTTACGCTGATAAATATTTATTAGAAGTTTCATTACGTACAGATGCTAATAATAATTTCGCACCTGGGCAGCAATACGGATTTTTCCCTTCAGCATCATTAGGCTGGGTAATTTCTGAAGAAGGTTTTTTTAAGAATAAGGTTAAGTTTGTTAACTTTTTGAAAATAAGAGGATCAGTTGGTTTATTAGGTAATGATAGTTCAAAACCATATTTATACCAGGAAAATTATAAATTGGAAACGGGCAAATCAGCTGTTTTTGGCGGCAACAATGATAGGGGTTTAAACTATGCACCAAACATTATCATCGCCAATGCAAATACAACATGGGATAGCAATTTAAGCACAAACCTAGGTGTTGATGCACAGTTTTTAGATAATAGGTTATCATTAACAGCAGATGGTTTTTTCGCACACCGTTACAATATGCTTTCGGCCCTTACTTCTTCTGTGTCGGTACTTATTGGCGCAAACCCACCTACAGAGAACTTTGCCAAAGTTAATACCTTTGGATACGAAATATCAGCAGGATGGCGTGATAAAATCGGCAAAGACTTCAGCTATAATTTTAATCCATTTTTTACATGGAATGATAATAAGTTACTAATTGCCGATCAACCATTGGGGAATGTAGGTACTTATCTTGATATACTAGGTCAATCAAGTGATAGAGGAGCATTTGGTTATCATTATTTAGGCATGTTCAGGTCTCAGTCAGAAGCTGATGCATTTGCTGCTGCTAACCCAAAATATACCGTGTTAGGCCAAAAGCCAATGGCAGGTATGTTATATTATGCAGATGTTAGAGGGCCAAAAGTTAACGGTGTATATACCGGACCAGATGGTATAGTGGATGAAAATGATCAAGATTATTTAACAGATAAATCAAGTAATCATTATGCCTTGGGTTTAAATTTTGGAGGTGCTTATAAAGGCATTTCACTTAATGTTACTATGGGTATGTCGTTCGGCGGACAAGATGCTATTGAAGGCGATGCAAGAAAACGTGCAACCAGCACAGTTAACCGCCCGGCTTTCTGGTCAGATCACTGGACGCCTGAAAATCCGAATGCCAAATACCCTAGCCCATATTATAGTGCTACCTACGATTTGAATTCATCATTCTGGTTTGTTAGCAGTTATACTTTCAGGGTAAGCAACATCAATTTAGCTTATAGTTTCCCGGCTAAAATTACCCAGAAAATGGGCATAGGTAGTTTAAAAGCTTCGGTAATCGCCACAAATCCTTTTAACTTCTATAATCCTTACACTTATAGAGATAATGCATCATCATATAATGTTTATCCAAACCTTCAATCCGTGTCCTTTGCACTAAATGTTGGATTTTAATTTTACGAAAATGAAAATACATAAATTATTAATATTCGCTTTACTTGTTGCATCCGGAGCAAGTAGCTGTAAAAAAGTTCTTGATAATGTTGATGAAAATTATGCCGTTGCAGGTCAGATTTTTAATGATTCTACATTAGCTGTTTTAAACCTCAATGTATTGTACGATTCTAATCTGCCATCATGGGCAGGGGTAAACTCAGGTAGTGCAATTACCAATCCTAGCGGTCTGTCAGATGAGGCTTATAATGACAATAAGTTTTTCAGGGGCACACTCAGTAATAATGATGTTGGCGATATTGGAACAGCAGTAAATGTTTCAAATAACTATGGTAAAATCCGTCTGATTAATACTTTTATCAGGGATGTTAATGCAGGTACTTTACCGGCAGGCACAAAAAATCGTTTAATAGCACAGGCATTGTTTTTCCGTTCGTTTAGATATTTCGATCTTGTAAGGCTATATGGTGGTGTACCGTTGGTATTAACCCCACTTCAGGCTGTTGGCGATGAAGCCAAAGATGCAGCCTTGCTGCCCAGAAACAAAACCTCAGAGTGTATTGCGCAAATTACCAAAGATTTAGATACCTGTATTAAATATCTCCCTAAAAAGTGGGCTGGTACGGCCGATTGGGGCAGAGTAACCGCAGGAGCTGCTGCCGCATTTAAAGGAAAAGTACTGTTAACATATGCAAGCCCGCAATTTGTTACAAATGCAACAAGCGATCCCAATAATCCCGCAACAATTGTAGAACGCTGGGAGAAAGCATACACGGCAAATCAGGAAGCTATATCATTGCTAACCGCTTACGGATGGAAACTTGCCACATCATACGATAATATGTGGTTTACAGAAGTAAATAATCCTGAAGCAGTTTTAGTAACGGGTTACAATAATTTTAATACGGCCACAAGCAAAAATAACGGTTACGACAATAGCGCAAGGCCGTCTTATTTGGGAACCGGGGGCGGAAGCTATCAACCAACTTGGGAATTAGTCAAATCTTATCCAATGCTCGATGGTAAAGTACCGGGAACATCAACCAAGTATGTTTACAGTGATCAGAATTTTTATAAAAACAGAGATCCCCGATTCGATAAAACCATTGCTTATAATGGCGCAACCTGGCCAATTGTTGGCAACCAGAATTACAGGCTATGGACATATTTTGTAAACAACAGAACAGTTGAGCCAGGAACAGCTAGCAGCACAGGTTTTTACTGCCGTAAAGCCATTGATCCAACTGTTTTGCAGAATAATGTGATTTATTCTGGTACCGACTGGATGGAGCTGAGATATGCTGAGGTTGTTTTAAATCTGGCCGAATCGGCAGCGGCAACAAATCGTTTGCAAGAGGCTTATGACAATTTAATTCTGATCAGAGCAAGGGCAGGAATTGAAAAAGGAACCGATAATTTATACGGGCTTAAAGCAGGCATGACTCAAACCGAGTTAATTAATGCGATAATGTATGAAAGACAAATTGAATTTGCCTTTGAAGGGAAACGTTTCTGGGATTTAAGAAGAAGAAAATTATTTTCAACTGTATTAAACGGTAAAATCCGAACAGGAAAACAATTTAATCTTATTACAACAGGTGCTCCAGCAAGCCTTTCCACTTCACCATATGTGGGGCGTGATGCACTTTCTACAGATCAGGTTTACACTTACATGAGTATAGTTCCTAAAACTTTAGATAACGGTTATACGATCAATTGGAAAGATGAATATTATTTCTTTGGTATTCCAACCTCATCGATTGCCAACAATCCGAAAATTGAACAAACTATAGGTTGGGGAGGAAGTTTCGATCCTCAGCTTTAGCCGTTAGCAATTTTTCGGGGCGGTTTGCTCACCGCCCCGGTTTTTTTATATTTGGTTTGGAAAAAGGGGACATTAATTTGTTTCCTTTTTTTTTATTTAAGAATGTTACATTTATATATGAATTTTATTCCTATCTTGTAACATGGCTGCGAGAATGAATTTAATTTGTTACAGGCATTTTTGCCAATTGATAAGATGATACAATAGATAGCCAAAATTATACATTAAACAGGTGCTTTTTGCACGCAAATTTGAAAGATAATATACTTTCTAACCAAAATTACTTACAAGGATAGACAAAGAAATGAGCCACGATTTTCAATATCAGCGATTAGATTTTTTCTGCTAGTTAAAAATATTTCGTAATTTCTTTCTCTTCCCAACGAACAACACAAATGAAAAAGAACATTTTAAATCTGTTGCTAACAACAGCATTAATACTCTCCGCAAATTATACGTTTGCACAATATCCAAACATTCCTGCCAATATTAAAAAATCATCTGACTCGATGATGAAAGAAGCTTATCATCAATCTGATATTGCCTGGGAGAAAGCAAAGCCTATTATTGCCAAAGAAGCAGCTCAGGGCAAGCCGTATATTCCTTGGGCGGGTAGACCAACTGATTTGCCACAATCAGATTTATTGGCTTTTCCAGGTGCAGAAGGTGGAGGTGCTTATAGTTTTGGTGGCCATGGCGGTAGGGTTATTGTAGTTAAAAACCTAAACGATAAGGGACCGGGTTCTTTGCGTGATGCCTGTGAACAAGGCGGTGCAAGGATTGTGGTTTTCAATGTTTCAGGAATCATCAGATTAAAAACTCCATTAATCATTCGCGCACCTTATATCACTATTGCTGGTCAAACCGCACCTGGTGACGGTGTTTGCGTAGCTGGCGAATCGGTTTGGTTAAATACGCATGATGTGATCATACGTTTTATGCGTTTTAGAAGAGGAGAAACCTTTGTTGGCCGTCGCGATGATGCCATTGGTGGTAACCCTGTAGGTAACATTATGATCGATCACGTTTCGGCAAGTTGGGGATTAGATGAAAACATGTCGATGTACCGCCACATGTATAATGATAGTACTGGCAAAACAGAAGAGAAATTGGGGACCGTTAATATTACGATCCAAAACTCTATTTTCTCAGAGGCGTTAGATTATTGGAACCATGCTTTCGGTAGTACTTTAGGTGGCGAAAATTGCGCCTTTGTACGTAACCTTTGGGCTGATAATGGCGCACGTAACCCGTCAATCGGCTGGAATGGAATTTTCAATTTTGCTAACAACGTGGTCTTTAACTGGAATAACCGCTCCACAGATGGTGGCGATTATACCGCACAATATAACATCATCAATAATTTTTATAAACCAGGTCCGGTTACCGAACTAAAAGATCCGATCAGTTACCGCATTTTAAAACCAGAATCTGGACGTAGTAAATTACCCTATGTTGTTTTTGGCAGGGCTTATGTGGCTGGAAATATAATTGACGGTAATGAAAAAGTAACTAAAAATAACTGGGATGGAGGGGTTCAATTGGAAGATAAAAAAGGAAATTTAATGTCTTTCGAAGAAGCAGGTAAATATTTCGCTGCGATGAAAGCTAAGAATCCGTTTCCAATGCCTAAGATTAGCATTATCCCTACTTTAAGAGCTAAAGAATATGTACTGGCAAATGCTGGTGCCACCTTACCAAAAAGAGATCCGGTTGATACCCGCGTAGTTAAACAGGTTGCCACAGGCAAAATTGAAGTACATCCTGACGCTAAACCATCTGCTTTTCAGTTTGAACACCGCAGATTACCAGGTGATTCTTACAAACAAGGCATCATTACAGAAGTTTCTCAGGTTGGAGGTTACCCAGAATATAAAGGCACACCATATAAAGACAGTGATGATGATGGCATGCCTGATGCTTACGAGCTTAAAAATGGTTTAAACCCTAAGGATGCATCTGATGCTGCTAAAATTACAAAAAGTGGTTATGCGAACATCGAAGTATATTTAAATAGTGTGGTTCCGGTTTCAATTGTTAAACCTAACTAATATGCGTACCTGGAAATTAATTTTTAGCATAGTAGTGCTTTGTGGTATTGGAAATGTAGCTTTTGCGCAATATCCGGTAATCCCAGAGGCTATGGAAAAGAAAGCCGATTCACTTTTAAAAAGCATTGAAGAAAAATCTGAACTGCAATTTTTAAAAGTAAAACACATTGTAGATGAAGAAGCCAAACATGGAAAACCTTATATTCCATGGGCAGCAAAACCAGGCGATTTGCCACAAGCTAAAACAGTGGCCTTTCCGGGAGCTGAAGGTGGTGGTGCTTATTCTTTTGGCGGCCGCGGAGGAAAAGTTTACGTAGTAACCAGTCTTGAAGATTCGGGCAGCGGAACTTTACGCGAGGCCTGCGAGCAAGGCGGTGCCCGGATTATTGTTTTTAACGTTTCGGGGATTATCAAATTAAAAACACCATTGATTATCCGTGCACCATATATTACCATTGCAGGTCAAAGTGCGCCTGGCGATGGAATCTGTGTAGCCGGCGAATCAGTTTGGATCAATACCCATGATGTGGTGATCCGTTATATGCGTTTCCGTCGTGGTGAAACCGATGTTACCCGTAGAGATGATGCCATTGGCGGAAATCCTGTCGGAAACATCATTATTGATCACGTTTCGGCAAGCTGGGGATTGGATGAAAATATGTCGATTTACCGCCATGTTTACGATCCAAAAGACGGTTCCAAACCTGTAAAACTACCTACCGTAAATGTTACCATTCAAAATTCGATCTTTTCAGAGGCTTTAGATACCTATAACCATGCTTTCGGAAGTACAATTGGTGGTTTGAATTCAACTTTCATGCGTAACCTTTGGGCATCAAATATCAGCCGGAATCCATCTGTTGGGATGTATGGCGATTTTGGTTTTGCCAATAATGTGATCTTTAACTGGTGGAATAGAAGTGCCGATGGTGGCGATAATGCTTCATTTTATAGTTTCATTAACAACTATTATAAACCAGGGCCGATTACCCCTGCAGGCGAACCGATTTCTTATCGTATCTTAAAACCTGAATCGGGCAGAGATAAAAAGTTTGCCAACGAATTTGGTAAAGCTTATGTAACCGGAAATATTATAGAAGGAAACGAAAAGGTAACCAAAAACAATTGGGATGGTGGTGTTCAACCTGAAAGCAAAAGAGATAAACAAAAGTTGTTAGATTCGATGAAAGTGGATAAACCTTTGCCAATGGCTAAAATTTCCATCATTGATACCAAAAAAGCTTATGATTATGTTCTGGCCAATGCTGGTGCATCTCTTCCTGTTAGAGATGCTGTTGATCAACGCATTATCAGGCAGGTAAGCACTGGTAAAATTGATCATGTTGAGGATGGGAAACTGCCAGCTCAACAAAGTTACGTAAAACGTCGTTTACCTGCTGATTCATACAAAAAGGGAATCATTTCCGATATTGCACAAGTTGGGGGATATCCTGAATATAAAGGAAAACCTTATGTAGATACCGATCATGATGGAATGCCGGATGCCTGGGAACTTAAAAACGGGCTAAACCCGAAAGACGCTAAGAATGCTTCGAAAATTTCGAAATCAGGTTATGCCAATATCGAAGTTTATTTGAATAGTTTGGTTGATGTTAATAAAGTGAGGCCGTAGAAAGGTTAAAGGAGAAAGACCAGCTGAAAGGCTGAGCATCTCTATCCAAAATCGTCATCTCGACTGAAGCGTAGCGGAATGGAGAGATCTATCCAAATAGATTTCTCGACTGCGTTGCACTCCGCTCGAAATGACGAAATTAAGATGGGGAATACTCGGTGACTTAGTAGTCAAATGATTAAAATATGCCAAAAACTAACCACATATTAAAAGTTATACAGCTAAAAACCTTGCCGTTTTTGGTAATGGCGCTTTTAGCGACTAACTTTTCATTTGCTCAAAAAACAAAGCCGATAGAGCCACCAAAGCCTATCTTCAAAGGGAAGGACGGTAAAATGGCTTATACACCGGATCCAGATGGAAACCGGATTCCCGATTTTTCTTATGCTGGTTACATGGCAGGAGAAAAAGTCATTCCTAATGCAGCAATAAAGGTAATTGTTCCTGTTTCAAAGGGCGATGCTACTTTAAGAATTCAATCGGCTATTAATTATGTTTCGAAATTACCCCTTGGTAAGGATGGATTACGTGGCGCCGTTTTATTAGAAAAAGGAACTTACGAAGTTGCCGGAACATTAAGGTTATCAACTTCTGGAGTGGTGCTTCGTGGAAGTGGAATGGGCGAAAATGGCACAAAGATTTTTGCAACGGGTTTAGACCGGATTGGGGTAATCAGGATTCTAGGTCAAAAAAACAGGATAGAAGAACAGCCCATCGCGGTTACTGATCCTTATGTGCCCGTTAATGCAAATAAAATTACACTGTCTAATGCCAATGGATTTAAAGTAGGTGATCAGATTATTATTAACAGGCCATCAACTAAAGAATGGATCGAAACCCTTAAAACGATCGAGTTTGGTGGCGGTGAAAGTGCTTTGGGATGGAAACCAGGGACAAGAGATATTCATTGGGATAGAAAAATTATCGCCATAAACGGCAATACAATAACTTTCGATGTGCCAATCACTACAGCTTTAGATGCTAAATATGGTGGCGCAACGGTTTCGAAATATAAATGGGATGGAAGAATTGCGCAGTCAGGCGTTGAAAACCTGAAAATCGAATCAGATTATCATAAAGAAAATATTAAAGACGAATATCACCGTTGGACAGCTGTGTCTTTAGAAAATGTACAAGATGCCTGGGTCCGTCAGGTGGTTTTTGAGCATTTTGCAGGTTCTGCAGTAAATGTTTTGGAAACTTCAAAAAGGATTACTGTTGAAGATTGTAAATCGCTTGCTCCAATTTCCGAAATCGGTGGCGAGCGCCGTTTTACCTTTTTAACAACTGGTCAGCAAACACTTTTCCAAAGGTTGTATTCAGAATATGGTTACCATGATTTTGCTGTTGGCTTTTGCGCTCCAGGCCCCAATGTTTTTGTGCAGTGCCAGTCTTATTTTCCTTTCAGTTTTAGCGGTGCAATTGACAGTTGGGCATCGGGCGTTTTATTTGATATCGTAAATATCGATGGACAAGCTTTAAGTTATTTAAACCGCGGACAGGATGGACAAGGTGCTGGTTGGAGTGCTGCAAATAGTGTATTCTGGCAATGTAGTGCTGCAAGGGTTGATAATTTTCAGCCGCCTACAGCTCAAAACTGGGCTTTTGGAACCTGGTCTCAATTTGCCGGAAATGGC
The DNA here is from genome assembly GCF_052045595.1 of Pedobacter sp. 22163. NCBI lineage: Bacteria > Pseudomonadati > Bacteroidota > Sphingobacteriia > Sphingobacteriales > Sphingobacteriaceae > Pedobacter > Pedobacter sp. 22163. The sequence goes on from NZ_JBQEPM010000003.1 coordinate 632,800, forward strand.
TATTGGGATATGTCGAACGAACAGATCCAGCCACGAAGTTTATATTATGCGCAACTAAAAGATAGATTGGGAAATGAGGTGGATAGCAGGAATTTTGTACTACCTGTTGAAACCGAAGCATCAAGCAGTCCGCCTGTAGATGTCGCATTAAAACTAACCAAATTGGCCTACAAACCTGCTTTAACCGTTGCAGAATATATAGATGCAGCACCTGACAGGAATAAAATCCCGACAGATGCCGGTTCTGCAAAAAGCATAGATAAGATCGGCTTAGATAAAGTTATTCAACCTGTTCCTGCAGGTGCGATGGGCATCAAAAATGGTTGGTTGGTCCGTGGCAGCGAAATCGTTCTCGGCGGTCGTCAGGATGTGCCCTGGTGGAACGGAAGCGCCCGTCCGTATGGATTAAAAAATGCCAAGTTTCATATCACACGTTTCGTTCCTGGTCGTTCCGGTAATGGTTTAACAGATGATCTGGATTCGATGACCGATGCCATGAAAAACGGTAAGGTTAAAGTGATAGATCACAATTATGGCCTTTGGTACGACAGAAGAAGGGATGACCATGAGCGCATCCGTCGTATGGATGGCGAAGTTTGGGCACCTTTTTATGAATTGCCTTTCGCTCGTAGCGGACAGGATAAAGCCTGGGATGGTTTGAGCAAATATGATATTACCAAATACAACCTTTGGTATTGGGATAGGTTAAAGCAATTTGCTAATCTGGCTGATCAAAAAGGGCTGGTTTTAATCCACGAGAACTATTTTCAACATAACATTATCGAGGCTGGCGCACATTACGCCGATTTTCCTTGGCGTACCGCAAACAATATCAACAATACAGGTTTCCCGGAACCAGTGCCGTATGCTGGCGACAAACGCATTTTTATGGCCGAACAGTTTTACGATATCAGCAACGAACACCGCAAGGCGATCCATAAAGCTTACATCAGAAAGTGTTTAGCGAATTTTGATGGAAATACAGGCGTTATCCAGTTAATCGGCGCCGAATTTACCGGTCCGTTGCACTTTGTTCAGTTCTGGATCGATACCATAAAAGAATGGGAAAAGGAAACTGGTAAACATCCGATTATCGGCTTAAGTGTAACAAAAGATGTTCAGGATGCGGTTTTGGCTGATCCAAAGCGTGCCGGAGTGGTAGACCTGATCGATATCAAGTACTGGCATTATCAGGCCGATGGAACGGCTTACGCGCCACAAGGTGGCTTAAGTTTGGCGCCACGGCAGCATGCACGTTTGTTAAAACCTAAAAAAACATCTTTCGAAGAAGTTTATCATGCCGTTTCAGAATATAAGAATAAGTTCCCAGAAAAGGCTGTGATGTATTCGGGCGATAGCTTTGACAGTTTCGGTTGGGCAATTTTAATGGCAGGTGGTTCGCTTTCTAATGTCGATGGAATTGATGCTTCAATTTTAACCGCTGCATCTTCGATGAAACCCTTTTTACCTGCAGATAAATCAGCAAAACAATATGGTTTAGAAAATCCAGGCAAGGCATATATTTTGTATAACGCTTCGGCAAATGCCATCAATCTCGATTTGAGCAAAGTATCTGGAAAATTCAATGTAAAAGTGCTCAACCCGAAAACAGGAAAGCTGCTTAAAGAAGAGAGAATTAATGCCGGCGCTACTGCTAAGTTAGAGAAGCTTGGATCAGGAGACGAAGTCATCATCATCAATAAAATTTAAACATGAACATTAAATCTAAAATATTTCTGCTTGTTGTGGTTTCTTGCTTAGCTCTTGGCTGTAAGAAAAAACCGCATTTTGGTGATAAAAGTCTCTTGGTTTCAGAGAATGGAAGGTATTTAACTACTGGTGATGGCAAACCATTCTTCTGGCTTGGCGACACAGGCTGGTTGTTGTTTGGCAGGTTAACAAGAGAAGAAGCAAATACTTACCTCGAAGACCGTAAACAAAAAGGTTTTAATGTCATCCAGGTGATGTTATTACATGATGTTCCATCTAGAAATGTATATCTGGATTCCTCAGTTGTGCATGCAGATGTTTCAAAGCCGATGCTTACGCCGGGCAATAACCCAAAAGATTCTTTGGCTTATGATTATTGGGATCATGTAGATTATATCGTTGATCAGGCAGCAGAAAAAGGCCTTTATATGGCACTAGTGCCTGTTTGGGGTACAAATGTTAAAGCTGGAAAAGTTAAAACGGAACAAGCAAAAGCTTATTCTGAGTTTTTGGCAAAACGTTATAAAGAAAAATGGAATATCATCTGGCTCAATGGTGGCGATATTAAAGGCAGCGATAAAAAAGAAGTTTGGAATACCATTGGCGAAACCTTAAGGGCAAATGATCCCAATCACCTCATTACTTTCCACCCTAGAGGAAGAACAGCCTCATCACAGTGGTTTCAGGATGCAAAATGGTGCGATTTTGATATGGTTCAATCTGGTCACCGCCGATATGATCAGGATACCTCTAAAAATGAGAAATTACATTATGGAGAAGATAACTGGAAATACATTGAAGCCGATTATAAACTGAAACCAACTAAGCCGACAATTGATGGTGAGCCTTCTTATGAGGATATCCCACAAGGTTTGCACGATACGCTCCAACCACGTTGGACAGATAATGATGTGAGAAGATATGGTTACTGGTCGGTTTTCGCGGGTGCCTTCGGCTATACCTATGGTCATAATTCGGTGATGCAGATGTATAAAAAAACAGATTTAAAACCTGCTTATGGTCCTAAAGATCAATGGATAACGGCTATAAATGCACCAGGAGCTAAACAGATGCAGTATTTGAAAGATTTAATGTTATCTCATTCTTATTTCGATCGTGTTCCTGATCAGACTTTAGTAGCTGGAAAGAACGGCGAAAAATACGAACGGGTTATAGCTACAAGAGGTGAAGAATTTGCAATGCTTTACACCTATACAGGTCACAATTTTAGCGTGCAGATGGGCAAAATTGATGGTGACGAAGTAAAAGCATCATGGTTTGATCCAAGAACGGGAAAAATTACATCAATTGGAGAATTTGAAAATAAAGGAATAAAAGAGTTTAACCCACCAGGTGAGCCTGCAAATGGCAACGATTGGGTATTGGTGTTGGAGGAGATATAGAGGAAGCGGATAGCGATAGGCGTATGGCGTTGAGTCTGTACAAGATCGTCATTTCGACTGGAGTGCAACGGAATGGAGAAATCTACAGTGATCGTCATCCTGAATTTATTTCAGGATCTGAGCAACAAGGCTATTAAGATTCCCGCCTGCGCGGGAATGACGATTCATGAGAAACGTCATTACGTGAAACTAAAAAGATGTCATCCTGAGCGTAGTCGAAGGACAATCTTTTTAACAAATTACAGAAAAGGTCTTCGACTACGCTCAGACTGACAATTGCAAAAAAGAAATAATTAAAGAAAAACAGTGTTTAAACCCAATTCCATATTATCATTTCGCATAGCTATTATTAGTATGCTGCTTTGTGGCTTAACATCCTGCACAAAACAGGCTTATATATTTACCTCCTTCCATGAGCCAGCAAACGAAGGCTTGAGGTTTTTGTATAGTTATGATGCGTACCATTGGACAGATTTAAATAAAACCTTCTTGAAACCTAAAGTGGGAACACAGAAAGTTTTACGCGATCCATCAATCGTTCAAGGCCCGGATGGAACCTTTCATTTAGTTTGGACCTGCAGCTGGAAAGGTGATAAAGGTTTCGGTTACGCAAGTTCTAAAGACCTGATCAACTGGAGTGCACAAAAGTTTCTTCCGGTAATGGAAAGTGAGCCAAAAACGGTAAATGTGTGGGCACCGGAAATCTTTTACGATAACGAGAAAAAAGAATATGTAATCATCTGGGCTTCAACCATACCGTATCGCTTCGCTAAAGGAATAGAGGAAGAGGAAAATAACCACCGGATGTATGGTATTACAACCAAAGATTTTGAGACTTTCTCCAAACCAAAGCTATTTCTCGATCCTGGTTTTAGTGTGATTGATGCAGTTATTTTGAAACGGGCAACTAAAGATTATGTACTGGTTTTAAAAGATAATACCCGCCCAAATAGGAATTTAAAAGTTGCTTTTGCAAAGGATGCTTTAGGTCCTTACGAAAATGTTTCGGAGACGTTTAGTCCGAAATTAACCGAAGGACCAACGGTTGTTAAAGTTGGAAAGGATTGGCTGATTTATTTCGATGCCTACGGACAAAAGATTTATTCAGCTTATAAAACAGCCGATTTTAAGTCTTTTAAGGACGTAACTGCGGAGGTTTCAATCCCCGAAGGACATAAACATGGAACAATTATAAAAGTGAAAAGAAGAGTTATTAAGGATTTATTGAAATAGTAACCACCAAGACACCAAGGCACAAAGAAAAAAACGTCATTAAGAGAAGGAACGACGAACGAATACAAAACTTCGTGCCTTAGTGTCTTGGTGGTAAAAAATATAAACATGAAAATATTTAAAATACTTTGTTTAAGCTTACTATTGGCATTTGCGATACAAAACTCGCAGGCGCAGGATACGGTGCGTTATACAGGTAAAACCTTAGTTAATGCAGATTATCATCATGGCCAACTTTCGCCGGTGATGGGCGTACACAGCATCCAAACTTTCAGGGCAAACAGAGAACATCCAGAACTGGCCGAAAACTTCGGCTGGACCTACAACCATGCACCGATGTTGGCTTATTGGAACAACAAATATTATATCGAATATTTGAGCGATAAAGTTGGGGAAAGTATCCCGCCAGGACAAACATTATTGCAGTCCTCGAAAGATGGCTACACCTGGACGAAACCAGAAGTAGTATTTCCAATCTACCGGATTCCTGATGGCACCACAAAAGAGGGCAGAACTGATGTGGCGAAAGATTTAGACGCGGTGATGCACCAACGCATGGGCTTTTATGTTTCCACTAAAAATGTATTCCTGGTTTTGGGTTTTTACGCGATCAGTTTTGATGCAAAAGATGATCCAAACGATGGTCACGGAATTGGCAGGGCAGTAAGAGAAATTCAGTCAGATGGAAAATACGGTCCAATTTATTTCATCCATTACAATTCAGGTTACTCGGAGAAAAACACCAAATACCCGTTGTATACCAGAAGTAAAAGTAAAGCTTTTATTGAGGCGTGTAATGAGTTATTAACTAACAAATTAATGACACAGCAATGGAATGAAGAGGCAGACAGAAAAGATCCATTAATCACTTTAAAGAAACAATATAAAGCATTCAGTTATTATCACTTGCCTGATGGAAGAGTAGTTGGTTTATGGAAAAATGCCTTAACAGCAATCAGCAATGATAACGGCAAAAGCTGGCCTGAAAACGCATCGCGTGCACCGGGTTTTGTAAACAGTAATGCCAAAATATGGGGACAAAAAACTGCTGATGGCAACTACGCAACGGTTTATAATCCATCTGAGTACCGGTGGCCTTTAGCCATTTCAACCAGTAAAAACGGACTCGATTATACCAATCTTTTATTGGTGCATGGTGAAATTACGCCAATGCGTTACGGAGGCAATTACAAATCTTACGGTCCGCAGTATGTTCGTGGTATTGAAGAAGGGAATGGAAAACCTGCCGATGGGAAGTTATGGGTAACCTACAGCATGAATAAAGAAGATATCTGGGTTTCTTCGATTCCGGTACCTGTTACCGATAAGGCCACACAACATGTAAATGATGATTTTGGAAAAATGCCGGCTGATAAAGCACTCGAAATGTGGAATATATACAGTCCGCTTTGGGCGCCTGTTAAAGTTGATAAAGGTACTTTGGTTTTAAAAGATAAAGATCCGTTCGACTATGCGAAAGCCGAAAGATTGTTTCCTGCATCCAGAAAAATTATTGCTTCGTTTTCGGTTACGCCAAAGCAAAATGATTTTGGTTTACTGGAAATCGAATTGCAGAATGCGAAAGGAATGGCAACTGTACGCCTGACTTTTGATACTGCAGGAACTTTAAGCGCAAAAGCTGGTGCACGGTATAAAAACTTCATGAAATATGAGGCAGGTAAAAGTTATGATATCAAACTAAAATTAGATGCGTTTACCCGATTTTATACCATCACTGTTAATGGAAAAGATGTATTAACCAGTTTAGCCTTTCAGCCAGTTGCCGATGTTTCCAGAATTGTTTTCCGCACCGGCGATGTTCGTCGTTTTCCTGATGTAGATACACCTGCGGATCAAACCTATGATTTGAAAAATGCTGGAGAATCAGAGAAAAAGGAAGCGGTTTATGCGATTAAGTATTTAAAAACGGAGGGATTTTGAGACAGTTGGCAGTTTTCAGTTTGAAGTTTTCAGTTTTTCCCTCGTTACGTTCTAAAGCGTTCGTTATTCCGATCGCCTCATCGTCATTGCGAGGAGGCACGACGTGGCAATCTTTCTTACTCTTAGCCATTCTTGCTTTATTCTCCTTCTCTGCAAACGCAAAAATCCTCTTGCCTCAGATCTTATCGAGCAATATGGTTTTACAACGGGATAAACCCATCAATATCTGGGGTTTTGCATCTCCGGATGAGAAAGTTGAAGTCACTTTTGCCGGACAAAAAAAACAGACAATAACTGATAAAAACGGGAATTGGCTTCTTGTTTTAGCTCCACTCAAAACATCAGCAAAGCCGCAAACAATGTCTATCACAGGCTCAAATAAAATTATACTAACCAATATTCTGGTTGGCGAAGTTTGGGTATGTTCAGGTCAATCCAATATGGAGTACGCCATGCGCAAACTCGCTAAAATTCCGAAACCGAAAAATGAAAAATTGGGTTTTCCATCTGATGAAGTTGCGAAGGCAAAGAACAATCAGATCAGAATTTTCCTGGTTAACCGCAAAACATTAAACAAACCCGATTCCATTCATAAAAGTTGGAGTGTCGCCCAAGATTCCGCTTTACGTGCTTTCTCGGCCGTAGGTTATTTCTTCGCGAAAGAAATTCAGGAAAAATTAGGTATTCCCGTAGGCATGATCTCTTCGGCCATTCCGGGCAGTGCCATTGAACCTTGGATAGCAGAAAATGCATTTGCGCAGGAAGATTACTTCAAAAATCAAAAAGTAAGTAATGATCCAGGTAAATTTTATCCCACCATGATTGAACCGTTAACGCAGTTTAAAATCCGCGGCTTTCTTTGGTATCAGGGCGAAACCAATTGTTTTCTGAACGAGAAAATCAGCTACGCTTATAAAATGAAAGTACTGATCAATAGCTGGAGGAAAGCCTGGAAAGAAAAGGAACTGCCCTTTTATTATGTTCAGATTGCACCTTTCAATTATTCTAAAACCAAAGGCAAAGTACCTGTTGATGAAAATACCGAACCTGAATTCTGGGAAGCACAGACTCAGCTGTTGAGATTACCGAATACAGGTATGGTTTCTACCAATGATTTAACTGATTCAAACGAAGACCTACATCCAACATACAAATGGGAGGTGGGCAGAAGATTGGCGCATTGGGCTTTAGCAAACACTTACAATCAAAAAAATGATTTTTCAGGTCCGGTTTATAAAAGTGTATCGTTTAAAAACGGAAAAGCTTTGCTTGACTTTGATTATTTAAAATCGAATGCATCAAATCTACTGAATGGCTTTACCATAGCTGGAAAAGACGGAAAATTTATCAGTGCCGGCGCTTTTGTTAAAGACGGAAAAGTTATTGTTTCAGCAAAAGAAATTGCAGCGCCTGTGGCCGTGCGTTACAACTGGACAGAAAATCCATCAGGAAATTTTTACAGTAATGCTTTACCTGCATTGCCTTTTAGAACTGATAATCCATTAACTAAAACTTTTAAAACCAATTAATGAAACGCAGATTTATACTTTTCTTGTGTTTAACAACTATGTTTTGCTCCCTTAAAGCACAGCAAACGGAGAAATTATACCTATCAGGAACAGGAAACGACAATACCGTTAACTGGGATTTCTTCTGTACGGCTGGTGCAAATTCAGGCAAATGGACCACCATTCCCGTGCCTTCAAACTGGGAATTGCAAGGTTTTGGGAAATATAACTACGGTTTCAACAAAGAGGAAAACAAAGGCAAAGAACAAGGACTTTATAAGTATAAATTTAAGGTGCCTACAGATTGGAAAAACCGAAAAATTAATATTGTTTTCGAGGGATCGATGACAGATACCGAGGTTAAAATCAACGGCAAATTGGCCGGAGAAACACATCGGGGTTCGTTTTATGTGTTTAGATACGATATTTCTAAATTGGTAAAACTTGGCGGCGATAATTTACTTGAGGTAAAAGTATCCAAACATTCAGCCAATCAATCAGTTAATGAAGCCGAACGCAAAGCAGACTTCTGGATTTTTGGCGGTATTTTCAGGCCAGTTTATTTGGAATCGCTGCCCCAAACACATATAGATCGAATTCAGATTGATGCTAAAGCTGATGGCAATTTAGATGCTCAATTGGCTTACACTGGCGATGCCGATAAAATTGAGATCGAGCTTTTAGGAAAAGATGGAAAAAGACTTGGTGATCGATTTAGCACCACATTGAAAAGTGGAATACAAAAGATAAGGTTGAATCATCAGTTTTCTAACCCAGCATTATGGTCTTCAGAGTTTCCAAACTTGTACAATGCAAACTTTACCCTGAGTAAAAATGGGAAAGAGATCCACCAGGTTTCGAAAAAGATTGGTTTTAGAACGATTGAAGTAAAAGAACGCGATGGTGTATATGTAAATGGGGTGAAAATGAAATTCAAAGGTGTAAACCGTCACTCTTTTTATCCATCCTCAGGCCGTACTACGAGTAAAAAAATCAGCATTGCCGATGTATTGCTAATGAAAGAAATGAACATGAATGCCGTTCGGATGTCGCATTATCCACCAGACGGGCACTTCTTAGATATTTGCGATTCGTTGGGCTTATTCGTAATGGATGAACTGGCAGGTTGGCATGGTACTTATGATACGCCTACGGGAACAAAATTGATGAAAGAAATGATGCTGAATGATGAAAATCATCCGTCAATCATCTTTTGGGCAAATGGAAATGAAGGCGGACACAACCGCGAACTCGATCATCTTTTTGCAGAAGAAGATATACAAAAAAGGCCTTTAGTCCATCCTTGGGAAGTTTTTGGAGGTTTCGAAACCACCCATTACCGCGAATTTAACTACGGGATTGGCAATTACGATCATGGTCATAATATTTTAATGCCTACTGAATTTTTGCATGGCATGTGGGATGGCGGTCATGGCGCAGGTATTGAAGATTACTGGAATGCCATGTGGAACAATCCACTTTCTGCAGGTGGTTTCCTTTGGGATTTTGCCGATCAGGCTGTAGTGCGTACAGATAAAAATGGCGAATTAGATACCGATGGAAATCATGGCCCTGATGGAATTGTTGGACCTTACCACGAAAAAGAAGGTAGTTTCTTTACCATTAAAGAAGTCTGGAGCCCTGTTTTTGTAGAGAAGAGAGAAATGACAGCTGGTTTTGATGGTTCGTTTACATTAGAAAACCGTTATGCATTTACCAATCTCAATCAATGTACATTCAACTGGAAATTGAAGAGATTAAAAGCGGGAACAGATGCAGCATTCAAATCTGGAAAAGCTGATGCACCAAATATCAAACCTTTCGAAAAAGGAAAGTTACAAGTTAATCTTCCAGCAGATTGGAGAAGCTTTGATGCACTTTATCTCACCGCAAATGCACCCGATGGCAAGGAATTGTTTACCTGGAGTTTTCCGATAACGCTGCCTGGAGATGATGCAGCGAAAATTGTTGTACAAACAGGTCCTTCAAAGGTAAATCTTAAAGAAGATGCAAAAGTTTATTGGGTATCTGCCAACGGTATCGATTTAACATTCGATAAAACAACAGGTTTGCTGCAACAGGTTCAGAATGCCAAAGGTGTAATTCCGTTTTCAAATGGCCCCATTTTACAGGAGGGTGTAAATAATTTTAAAAACTTCACTCAAAAAATGGATGGTGAAAATTTAGTGATTTCATCAAAATTTGATAAAAAAGAAAGTTGGAATACTTTACAATGGACGATTTATCCATCCGGCTGGTTAAAAATGGAAGTGAAATATTTTCCATCAGATTACTTTACCACTTTCGTAGGATTGAACTTCTCTTATCCTGAATCAGAAATTAAAGCGGTTGAATACAAAGGTAACGGACCATACCGCGTTTGGAAAAACCGAATGAAGGGCACACAGCTTGGCATCTGGAAAAAGGATTATAATAATTCTGCAACTGGTGAAGCACCTTGGCAATACCCTGAATTTAAAGGCTATTATTCGAATATGTATTGGTGTGCGTTTATTGGTAAAAAACAATCCTTTAAAGTGCTTACAGATAGGGAAGATGTATTTTTAAGGTTGTTTACACCGAAAAAATCGAAAGATACAGAATATGATAACATGAGTCCGACATTTCCGAATGGTGATATTTCATTTATGAACGCAATTTCGGCAATTGGCACAAAAACCCAAAAGCCCGAAACAACAGGCCCAATGGGAATGAAGAATATTTATTACGATTTTGATAAAGCCCCAGGTAGGGCACTAAATATGACCTTATATTTTGATTTTTCAGGTAGATAGGTTTAAAAGGTTTTACGGCAAAGAACGCTAAGTTTTTCGCAAAGCAAAAGAATAGCCCGCAGATAACGCGGATTTACGCAGATGAGAAATTATTGGTCTGCGTAAATCTTCGAAATCAGCGGGAGCAATAAATAATAACTAAGTCAGTGTAATCAACCGCGAAGTGCAATAGAATAGCCTGCAGATAACGCGGATTTACGCAGATGAGAAATTATTGGTCTGCGTAAATCTTCGAAATCAGCGGGAACAAATAAATGTTTAACCGCAAAGAACGCTAAGTTTTTCGCAAAGCAAAGAAGAAAGAGTAATTATAGAAGTAAAAAAATCAGTGTATCAATCAATCTGTGTAATCAACCGCGAAGCGTAATGAACATTAAAATCTACATAGCGATCATCAGCATTTGGTTCCTATCCTTTTCAAAAGTGATGGCGCAAGTCTCGTTGCAAAATACCACCTGCGAAATGCTCGAAAATCCGTTGGGCATTGATGTTGTAAAACCTCGCTTCGCCTGGCATATCATATCAAATGAAAGAAATGTAATGCAAACGGCTTACCAGATCTTGGTGTCTTCTTCGCCAGAGAAATTAAATGCCAATGAGGGTGATTTATGGAATTCTGGAAAGATTAACTCACCAGAATCTATTCATATCGCTTACAACGGGAAAATGCTTAAAAGCCGGATGAAAGCCTATTGGAAAGTTAAAGTGTGGACTAATGTTGGGCAAAGTGAATGGTCTGCTAACAACTATTTTTCTATGGGTTTGCTGTACTATAAAGATTGGCCAAAAGGCTGGATTGGTTTTGACAGGGCATTCGCATGGGACAATATCAAAACCGATTCGCGTTTATCTGCCAGATATTTCAGAAAAGAGTTTCAGAGTACGAAAACTGTAAGATCAGCCACCGCATCTATCATAGGTTTAGGTTTGTATGAACTCTACATCAACGGCAAAAAAGTTGGAAATGATGTTTTATCTCCATCGCCTACGGATTACACTAAAAACGTAAAATATAATACTTACGATGTAACCAGTTACCTCCAGAATGGTAAAAATGCAGTTGGCACAATACTTGGAAATGGCCGTTTCTTCGCCATGCGCCAAAATGAAAAACCTTATAAAATCAAAACATTTGGTTTCCCGAAAATGCTGATGAACATCAACATTGTTTACACCGATGGAACAACAGCAAATATTGATACCGACAATAGCTGGAAAGGCACAACGGATGGACCAATCAGAACCAATAACGAATATGATGGTGAAGAATACGATGCAACCAAAGAAGTAGCCGGCTGGAATAAGGTAGGTTTTGATGATAGCAAGTGGGCCAAAGCAGAATTTGTGCAAGAACCAACGGGAACCATTGAAGCCCAGATGAATGAAAACATGAAAGTGATGAATACAATTAAGCCTGTTTCAATTACTAAACTTTCTGGTGGCCGGTATATTTTGGATATGGGTCAAAACATGGTGGGTTGGCTACAGATCAAGGTAAAAGGCATAAAGGGCAAACAAATCAAAATGCGCTTTGCAGAATCATTACAAGATAATGGCGAACTCTTTACAGCTAACCTTCGCAATGCGAAATGTACCGATTTATACACTTTAAAAGGAGGAGAATTAGAAACCTGGGAGCCTACTTTTGCTTACCGCGGATTTAGATACGTAGAACTTTCAGGATATACTTACCAGCCATCAGTGAATGATTTTCTTGGCAAAATGATTTATGATAACATTAAAACGGTTGGAACTTTCGAAACTTCAGATGCTTTAACCAATCAGATCTTCAAAAATGCATGGTGGGGAATTGCCGGAAGTTATAAGGGGATTCCGGTTGATTGCCCTCAACGTAACGAGCGGATGCCTTGGCTTGGCGATAGGGGCGCTGTGGCTTACGGAGAAAGTTTTCTTTTTGATAACGGCAGATTTTATGCCAAATGGTTAGAGGACATCAGAAACTCGCAGAAAGAGGATGGCGCCATTCCAGATGTTGCACCCGCATTTTGGCGCTACTACAGCGACAACATGACCTGGCCCGGAGCAATGCTTTTGGTTACTGAAATGTTATACAAACAAACTGGTGATGTTTCTGCCGTAAAGGACAACTATCCGGCAATGAAAAAGTGGCTTACTTACATGCAAGACCGCTACATGAAAGATTACATTTTAACTAAAGATAGTTACGGCGATTGGTGTATGCCACCCATTACCATCGAATTTGGGCGGGGTAAAAGTGCAGACAAGAAATATCCTTCCGAATTAATCTCAACGGCATATTATTATCATTTCACGCAGTTGATGATACAATTCGCTAAGGTAAGCGGTAACGATGAAGATGTAAAAGCATATGAACTTTTAGGGAACAAAGTCAAAGATGCTTTTAATCAAAAATATTATAACGATAAAGGTTATTATGCTTCTAATGCCTTAACGGATAACATCATTCCACTTTATTTCGGAATGGTTCCACAAAATAAAATAGATCAGGTTTTTAAGAATGTCACTTATACTGTTGAAGTGACAAATAAAGGCCATTTAAGTAATGGTCTGGTCGGAATCCAATGGTTAATGCGCTGTTTAAACGATTATGGCCGACCAGATTTAGCTTATACAGTTGCAACACAGAAAACCTACCCAAGCTGGGGTTACATGGTTGATAATGGTGCAACAACTATTTGGGAATTATGGAATGGCAATACGGCTGATCCGAAAATGAATTCGCAGAACCACGTGATGATGCTAGGCGATCTGCTGATCTGGTATTACGAAAACCTTGCAGGTATAAAATCTGAAGAGGCTGCTTTTAAAAAGATTATCATGAAACCTGAAATGATCAATAGTTTAAACTCGGTAAATGCAAGTTACAATTCGGTTTATGGGTTAATCAAAAGCAGTTATAGCAAAACGGCTAACCAGTTTAACTGGAACATTACCATCCCAGCAAATACAACGGCGTTGGTTTATATTCCTGCAAATAATAAAAATGAAGTTTCAGAAAAAAATAAGTCAATTAAGGATTTAAAATTTGTAAAAATGGAGCATAATAGCGCTGTTTATGAACTTGGTTCTGGAGATTATGCTTTTGTGGTGGAGCGGAAATAAAATAACGGTTCGTGGTGACACGAACCATGGCGAGAAAGGATTACTGTATATAAGCCTCGGTTTGTGTCTTCACGAACCGAAACAATAATTAAAACACAATTATGAGAAAGTTTTTTAAACCATTTATGCTGATAACCTTACTGATCACCTCAGTAAATGCATTCAGCCAAACCAAAGATATTGTTGTGCCAGAAGAAATCCTAACAAAGGCAAAAGAATGGGCTTCTGCACTAAATTTAACCGACAGAACAAAAAAATCCGCTGTCGAAAATGTAATTGCGGTTCATTTAACCACCATTAGAGATTGGCATAACGATCATCCATCATCAACCGTTCCTGATGGAATAAACCCGGTTACAGGCAGTAAACTAAGTGATTTAGACAAACAGATCATTGCTGATTCTGCTATGCCGTCAACCGTTCATCAATCGCTTATGGACGGATTGAAAAAGAATTTAACACCAGAGCAGGTAGAAACCATTTTAGACAAATACACCATCGGAAAGGTTGATTTCACGATGAAAGGTTACAAAGCAATTGTTCCGGATTTAACTGCCAATGAGGAAGCTAAGATTTTGGCTTTTTTGAAACAAGCCAGAGAACAAGCTGTCGATTATAAAAACATGAAGCAGATTTCAGCCATTTTTGAAATTTACAAAACGAAATCAGAGCAGATGTTAAATAACAATGGTCGCAGCTGGAGAGCGCTTTACAGTGCTTACACTAAAAAAATAAAGGAAGAGAAAGCAGCGAAACAGTAGGCAATTTCCAGTGAAAAGTTTTCAGTTTTTGAGTAATAAAGCAAATCTGTGCAATCAAATAATCTGTGTAATCCACCTCGAAGAGAAAGAAATATGAAATTAAAAAAAATATACATCACCATCAATCTAATTTTTGCGTTCACCATTTGTGCAAACGCTCAGGTAGAAAAATGGCAAAGAGGCATCGTAAAACAAGAATTCTTATACGATAAAGCACCATTCCCATCCTGCCACTCCGCAACAATAGCAGAAACACCAACCGGTTTAGTAGCATCGTTTTTTGGAGGAACCAAAGAACGGAATCCAGACGTGGAAATCTACATCAGCCGTTTTGTTGATGGAAAATGGCTGGCACCGATTTCGGCCGCTAACGGTATCCAACCTAATGGTAAAAGATTACCTACATGGAATCCGGTTTTATATCAGGTTCCCGGTGGAGATTTACTGTTGTTTTACAAAATCGGGCCAAAACCATCAGAATGGTGGGGCATGATGAGAACCTCAAAAGATGGCGGTAAAACCTGGTCGGATGCTACAAAATTGCCCGATGGTTATATCGGCCCTGTAAAAAATAAACCTGTTTTGTTAAGCAATGGGAATCTCTTTGCGCCATCGAGCAGAGAAGGCGATGGCTGGAAAATCCACTTCGAGGTAACTCAGGATAACGGTAAAACCTGGAGAACCGTAGGACCATTGCCTGAAAATGGAATTAAAGCCATTCAACCGAGCATTTTACAACATGGCAATGGTAAATTGCAACTATTGGCCAGAACCGCCAACCGTGCCATTGTAGAATCCTGGTCTGAAGATAATGGCGAAACCTGGTCTGCATTAACCAAAACATTTTTACCAAATAACAACTCCGGTACAGATGCAGTAACAATGAAAGATGGCCGCCATGTATTGGTTTACAACCATGTTTTGCCTCCGGGCGATTTAGCTAAAGGGCCACGTACTCCATTAAATGTTTCGGTTTCAAAAGACGGTAAAAAATGGTCGGCCGCATTGATTTTAGAAGATTCGCCGATCAGTCAGTATTCTTATCCTGCAGTGATTCAAACCGCTGATGGTATGTTACATTTCATTTATACCTGGAGAAGAGAAAAGATCAAACATGTGGTGGTAGATCCATCGAAGTTAAAACTAAAGAAAATCAAAAATGGCATTTGGCCGAAACTAAAAGGTTATACCGCACCGGTAATTACTGAAACTAAAAATGAGGAGGGTTAAGATGATAGATTTAACTAGATACGTCATTTCGAGATTTTGGCGATCGTCATTGCGAGGAGAGACGCACTGTAGCCGAGAAATCTTAAGTAAGGGAACTCGTCCCCCTTTGGAGGGGGCAGGGGGAGGAATTTTGAGGAGTGGATATTTAGTAGCCATTTTTTTATTCGCCTTTAATCATCTCTCCGCTCAAACCCAAAACACCGATAACCTCTATAAAAAGCCGCTTGTAGAAGTTTTGAAAGAGATTCAAACGCGCTTTAAAGTTCAAATCAAATACTCCGAACCACAGGTAAGGGATAAATGGGTGAACTATGCAGAATGGCGTTTCCGTGCAAATGTTGATGAAACCCTTGCAAATGTGCTTGCCCCTTTGGATATGAAAGTAAACAAAGAAAAGGCAGGTGTTTACAAATTGAAAGAATACGAATATTACCGTTGGGAGGTCCAGGATGGATGGGCTTATCTGGATAGTTTGGCAACAAAATACCACGACCAGGCTAGCTGGGAAAAACGAAAGGCAGAAATAAAGCCCGAGTTATATCAAGCCTTATTGTTGTCACCATTGCCTGCCAAACCAAATTCAAAACCGATTATCACAACGAAAAGAATTTTTGACGGTTATTCAGTAGAAAACATTGCACTGGAGATTTTACCTGGGGTTTGGATTAACGGTTCACTATATAAACCGTTACATTTTAAAGGAAAAATCCCATTGGTGCTAAGTCCGGACGGGCACTGGGAAAAGCAGCGTTTTAGGCCCGATTGCCAGACCCGCTGTGCTATGATTGCCAGAATGGGCGCTATGGCTTTTAGCTACGACTTATTTGCCTGGGGCGAATCGATGCTACAGTTTAAATATGAAGATCACCGCAAAAGTTTGGCGCAAACTGTTCAGGCTTTGGGGGGAATCAGGATTTTAGACTACTTCAGTGCGCTAAAAGAAACTGATACAACCAGAATTGGCATCAGTGGAGGTTCTGGTGCAGGAAGCCATTCTATTTTAATGACTGCCATGGATGACAGGATTAAACTAAGTGCTCCCGTAGTGGCGATGTCGTCTTATTTTTATGGTGGCTGCCCTTGCGAAAGCGGAATGCCAATCCATCAATGTGGCGGCGGGACTGATAATGTAGAACTGGCTGCAATGGCAGCACCTCGGCCCCAGTTATTGGTGTCAGATGGTAGCGACTGGACAGCACACACACCCGAACACGATTTTCCTTACTTACAAAAAATGTACAGTTATTATGGTGTGAAAGATAAGGTCGAGAATGTTCACCTTCCTGATGAAAAACATGATTTCGGCATTAATAAGCGTATTGCACTTTACGATTTCCTGATCAAAAACTTCAAACTAAATGGTGCTGCAGTTAAAGCTAAAACAGGTAAATACGATGAAAGTAAAGTAACCATTGAAAAGGAAAATGCCCTTTACGTTTTTGGGGATAAAGGTGAAAAATTACCTAAAAATGCAGTAATGGGATTTGAAAATCTGGAAAAATTATTCCCGTTAAGTACAAGCAAATAATGGATATGGAGTATCAAAACAGAAGATCTTTTATCGGCAATGTTGCGTTGCTTACAGGCGCTTTAATGATCCCCAATCAATTGCTTTTGGCAGCAGAAAAGAACAATTATAAAGTTGCCGTGATAGATTTAATGATTTTAAAACGTCAGAAAATCAGTGCTTTGCCACTCGCAAAAGAAATCGGTGCTGACGGATTGGAAATTGACATGGGCGGCCTGGGTAATCGGGAAACATTTGACAATAAACTGGCCGATCCAAAAATCAGGCAGGAGTATCTGGATAAAGCAAAAGAGCTGAACCTCGAAATCTGCTCGCTGGCGATGACCGGATTTTATGCGCAATCATTTGCCAAGCGACCAACTTATCAGAAAATGATCCAGGATTGTTTGGATACTGCTAAAGCAATGAAGATTAAGGTGGTATTTCTTCCATTGGGTATTCAAGGTGATTTAGTTAAAAATCCTGAACTGCGCGAACCTATTGTTGAACGGTTAAAAGTTGCCGGAAAAATGGCTACCAAAGCTGGAATTACAATTGGAATTGAAAGTGCTTTAGATGCAAAAGGCGAATTACAGTTATTAAAAGATATTGATTGCAAGCATGTTAAAAGTTACTTCAATTTCTCGAACGCCATAAAGAATGGAAGAGATTTACATCAAGAGCTCAGAATTTTGGGCAGGAAAAACATCATTCAAATTCATGCCACCAATGAAGATGGTGTTTGGTTACAGAACGATCCCAAAATCGACCTCAATAAAGTAAAATCGACACTTGATGATATGGGTTGGAAAGGATGGCTGGTTGTAGAAAGAAGCCGGGATGCCAAACAGCCAACAAATGTAAAATATAATTTCAGTGCCAATACAAGCTATTTGAAATCAGTTTTTCAACCGAAATAGTATAAATACAATGAAATACTTTTTGAGAAAAATTTATGGTTTTTACAATCTATCGGTACGTGGAGACACGTACCGTGGCGGTGTATCTATGCCTTGGTTCGTGTCTCCACGAACCAAACAAACTAAACCATTTTTAATTTTCTCTCCTTGGTCTGTGTCCTCACAGACCAATCGAGCAAAATATTATCCATCAAACAACTTGAATTTAAAAAGGTGTTCGATAATCTTACTAATGCTAAGTTTATTACATCTAAAAGTAAGTGCAGCAGATATTTACGTATCCATAAATGGTAATGATACTAATGTAGGAACCAAGGAAAACCCCTTGGCCACGCTACATTCTGCTATTAGAAAAGCTCGCGAATTGAGGCGCTTAAATGATGTTTCTACTAAGGATGGAATCCGGATTATAATCGGGAAGGGTTTTTATCAATTGCACGAACCCGTAGTTCTTCGACCTGAAGATTCTGGCACAAAAGATAGTCCGACAACAATTATTTGCGCACCTAACGAAAAAGTTATTTTGAGTGGAGGCATTCAGATAAAAAACTGGAAAAAGTTAAACCGCCCAATTGCTGGTCTGCCAAAAGAATCTAACGGGAAAGTTTGGGTAGCTGATGTTCCAAATTTAGATGGGAGCGACCTGCAGTTCAGGCAGCTATGGGTAAATGGCAATAAAGCCATCCGCGCAAAAAATTATAATGGTGAAGAAATGGGGAGAATTTTATCATGGGATAACGAAAAGCAAACCTGTAGAATTCCATTACAAAAAGGCATCAATTTAGCAAATATTAAAGGAATGGAAATGCTCATTCATCAATGGTGGGCCATTGCAAATCTTCGTGTAAAGTCTGTTAAAATTGTAGGTAATGCGGCGGAACTTTCTTTTATGCAGCCCGAAAGCAGGATCCAATCCGAGCATCCATGGCCAGCACCATGGATTTCAGTCAAAACAGGGAATTCTGCTTTTTATTTAAGCAATGCGATCCAGTTTTTGAATGAACCTGGAGAATGGTTTGAAGATTTACAGAATCACAAGCTTTATTATTGGCCAAAAGCATCAGAAAATATGCTAAATGCTGAAGTGATTGCTCCCGCTTTAGAAAACCTGGTTAAAATAGAGGGAACGATTGATCAACCAGTTTCTTTTGTAAATTTTAAGAACATTTCTTTCGAGCATTCTACATGGTTAAGACCATCAAAACAGGGGCATGTTCCTCATCAGGCGGGAATGTACATGCTTGATGCCTATAAACTAGAAAAAGCAGGAACACCAGACAAACCTACGCTAGAAAATCAGGCCTGGGTTGGTCGTCCGGCTGCTGCAATTGAAGTAAGTTATGCCAATCACACAGCTTTCGAATCTTGCCGGTTCGAGCACATGGCTTCTACTGCTTTGGATTATAAAAAAGGAACTGCTGAGAACGAAATCAAAGGAAATTTATTCAAAGATATTGGTGGTTCAGCCATTCTAATGGGAACTTTCTCTGATAAAGCGACCGAAGTACATTTGCCTTACAATCCTACAGATCAACGAGAAATTTCGACGAACAATAAAATCGAAAACAACCTGATTACCGATGTAACCAACGAAGATTGGGGTGCCGTCGGTATAGGCGCAGGTTATGTTCGGGGGATTAAAATTCGGCATAACGAAATTAACGATGTGTCTTATTCGGGCATCAGCGTGGGTTGGGGATGGACGAAAACCCGAAATGCGATGGAAAACAATACCATCAGCGGCAATAAGATTCATCACTACGGAAAACACATGTACGATGTAGCCGGAATTTATACACTATCTGCTCAGCCAGGATCATTCATTACCGAAAATGTGGTCGATAGCATTTACAAAGCGCCATATCCGCACCTCCCTGATCATTGGTTTTATCTTTATACCGATGAAGGTTCTTCGTATTTTACCATCAAAAACAACTGGACGCCAACCGAAAAGTATCTTCAAAATGCCAACGGACCAGGCAATTTATGGGAAAGTAACGGACCAAAAGTTTCCATTCATATCAGGCAAAGTGCGGGTTTAGAAAAGCCTTTTCAATATTTATTAAAAGAGAAAACCAATTATTCAAAAAGAGGCACCAATCAGGCTGTAGATCAATCTGTTGTATTCGAATTGGTTTTTAAATCTGAGAATCTGCCAGGTAACAATGTCTTAAAAACTTTTGCAAAAGAAAATAATCTCCAGCCAGGTTCAATTTATAAATGGAACAACCGACTGGTAATTTATACTTCAAGTTTAAAGGTGGAGAGCTTGCGGCAAACTTTAAAACGTTTAAACGCGACAGAAGTTAAATTGTACGATAATCTGTTTTACGATTTCAACAGGGAAAAGAATTGTGGCGATAAGCCAGTAGCAGAGTGGGATAACATCATTTTATCAGCCAATTTGGTAAAGGATGAAAAACTCCAGAAAGAATATCTGGCCTATCACAAAACACAGTTCGAAAAATGGCCGGAGATATCAAAAGGATTCTGTAAGGCCGAGTTTCAACGGTTAGCCATCTTTAAAAACGATAGACAGTTAATGCTGATTATCAGTATTCCTAAAGGAAAAAGTTTAGATGAACTGAATCCAAAAACCACTGAGAACAATCCAAAAGTAGACGAATGGAATGCCATCATGAAAAAATACCAGGAAGGAATTGAAGGAACAAAACCAGAAGAGGTTTGGGTTTTCTTTAAACCGATAGAATAAAAGACTTATCGTCCCCCTTTGGAGGGGGCAGGGGGAGGAAAACAATAACGCTTAGAAAAAATAATATCATGTTAAGATTAGGGATTTTAGGTTTAGGAGAGGGCAGAAGTACCATTTCTGCATCATTGGCAAGCAAAAAGTTTAAGCTTATCCAGATTTGCGATGCCAATAAAAAGCTTTGCGAAGAACGGGCTTTAGAATTTGATTTTCAAAACTGGACAACCAACTACGAGGATATGTTAACCAGCGACAAAATCGATATGATTGCGATTTACACACCAGATCATCTGCATTTTGAGCACATTAAACTTGCACTGGAGCATGGGAAACATGTGGTGTGTACCAAACCGTTTATCGATGATTTAGGTCAAGCCAATGAACTGTTGGCGTTAGCCAAGAAATCAAGAAAAAAGATTTTCGTCGGGCAAAGCTCTCGTTTTTTTGAGCCTGCCATGCGCCAGAAGAAAGATTTTGATGCAGGTTTAATCGGAGAACTGATTACGATCGAAAGTCACTACCATGCCGATCATCGCTGGTTTCTAGAAAAAGGTTGGTCGTTAAAACAATCATTTAAGTGGCTGTATGGTGGTTTAAGTCACCCTGTTGATTTTATCAGGTGGTACATGCCCGATATTGAAGAAGTTATGGGCTATGGTATGTTAAGCAGTAATGGTTTAAAAGCCGGGCTGAAAAACCAGGATACCATGCACTTTATCTTTAAAGCAAAAGATGGAAGAATTGCGAGGGTAAGTGGTGCTTATACTGGCCCAACACAGCCCGCAAGTCGCGATAGTGGTATGAGCTGTATCCTGCGTGGAACAGAAGGCGCTAGCCAGGCCGATTACCACGAACTGCGTTATTCGGTTACAACCAAAACAGGCGAAGAAAAGATCATCACCTGGGGCGACTCTACTTTAAAGCACTATTTCCGTTTCGAAGGACAAAGCCATCACGCCGGAGAATACCAGAATTACCTGGAATATTTTGCAGATAGCATCAACAATAACTTTACCGCATACCCTGATTTAAAAGAAGGCATCGGAACCGTTGCATTATTACAGGCGATGGATCAATCTCTAGCAACAGGTTTGCCAGTAAAAGTTGATGAAATTTTGAAAGCAAATCACATTACAAGGGAATCGATAGGATTGTAATTGTTTGCCACGGAGACACAGAAAACACGGAACATAATGCGCCATGCCATGGTTCGTGTCTCACGAACCGGTAATGAGAAAGATCGTCATTGCGAGGCACGAAGCAATCCTACAACTATGGGGTGATTAGCGATCGCATTAAGATTGCTTCGTGCCTCGCAATGACGAAAAATGAATGCTCCGTGAATTCCGTGATTCCGTGGCAACACTAAATAACTAACCAAATAAACCTAATGGGAAACATTGTAGAACGATTAACCAGTTTAGATTACTTTATCGTAATTGCTTACCTCATTATCTTGATTATCATTGGTTATCGGGCCAGTTTTTCTAAAAAGAAGAACGATGATGAGACCTTATTTTTGGCCAATAAATCATTAAACTGGAGCAGCATCGGTTTCAATATGTGGGGTACAAATGTTGGTCCGTCGATGTTATTGGCTTTTGCCAGTATTGGCTATAGCACTGGTATCGTGGCCGTTAATTTCGATTGGTATGCCTTTATCTTTTTATTCTTACTGGCCATTGTTTTCGCACCTAAATACCTTGCCGCCAAAGTAAGTACCATGCCCGAGTTTATGGGCAACCGTTATGGCGATTCTACGCAAAACATTCTCGCCTGGTATGCGCTGGTTAAGATTTTAATCTCCTGGTTATCGCTCGGTTTGTTTGCCGGGGGCTTTTTGGTCCGACAAATTTTAGGCATACCCATGTGGCAATCGGTTACCGTATTGGTCGCTTTTGCCGGATTGTTTACCTTTTTCGGCGGTTTAAAAGCCATTGCCAAAGTAAATGTTTTCCAAATGATTTTATTGATTGCCGTTTCATTATCACTCATGCTTTTGGGACTGAATAAAGTTGGTGGACTTTCTGCTTTATATCAAAAAACACCACATCATTTCTGGAATTTAATCCAACCCGCCAGCGATCCAAAATATCCATGGTACGCCATTTTATTGGGGTATCCGGTTGCAGCTGTGGCCTTTTTCTGTACCGATCAATCGATGGTTCAATCGGTTCTGGGTGCTAAGAACTTAAAACAAGGGCAATTGGGCGTGAGTTTTATTGGCTGGCTAAAAATACTCTCATTACCGTTGTTTATCGGAACAGGAATCCTTTGCTATGTGTTATTTCCTGGCTTAAAAGATCCGAACGAAGCTTATATGACCATGGTAACCAATTTATTTCCTCCCGGTATGAATGGCCTGGTAATCGTTGTGCTGATTGCGGTTTTAGTAGGTACAATTGGCTCTTCTTTAAACTCTTTAAGTACCGTTTTTACCATGGATATCTATGTAAAGAAAATAAACCCACAGGCGAGTAATAAACAGATCATCCGCATTGGCCGCTGGGCAGTTGTTGCAGGATGTATTTTTGCGGTTGTAGTGGTTTTGGCCATCGATAATATTAAAGGATTGAATTTATTCGATGTTTTTCAATCGGTTTTGGGCTTTATTGCGCCGCCATTATCGGTCGTGTTTTTACTCACCGTTTTATGGAAAAGAACCACAAGAAAAGCGGTGAATTTTACACTTTCCATCGGCTCAATTTTAAGCTTGGGCGTTGGGGTAACTTATTTATGGATTTTACCATCGGATAAATACACTTTCTGGCCACATTACCTGATGTTATCATTTTTCATTTTCGCAGGATTAATGATCATCGCGATTTTGATTTCTTTATTGGATAGGTCACCAAGTATTTACACGGTTAATGAAGAACACCAGGCCAATATAGAAAAACCAGCAAGAACAGTTTGGATTTCGTGGATTGCATTGGCCATTGTGATGATTGCACTTTACCTTTTCTTTAATGGACATTAAATGGGGTAATCGTCATCCCGAATTAATTCGGGATCATGATGCAATTGTCATTAAGATTCCCGCCTGCGCGGGAATGACGGCCGAACTAAAAAATGAAAGTAACAAATGAACCACGGATGAAAAGGATGCACACAGATGCAAAGATCCGTGTTTATCTGTGTCCATCCGTGGCAAAAAATAAGAAACCAATATAAAATCTGTGGCTAAAAACTAAGCAAAATGAAAACCTTAAAAAAAATAATCCTCCTCACTATTTTCACCTGCTCGGCAGCACAACTTTTCGCGCAAAAAGCTTCATGGATCTGGTACCCAGGCGATTTCGATATCTACATGAGCAATGTGATGCAGAACCGCAGAACCGAAAGAGGCTCCTTTTTCCCTGTCTTCTGGAAAATGGATAGTCATTATGTTTTGGTCGATTTTCACAAAGAATTTAATCTTGCTCAATCTGAAGAGGTTAAGTTGTTTGTAGAAGGTACTTACAATGTTAAAATCGATGGTCAGGCCATTGCCGGTTTTCCAAAAAGCATTCAAATTCCTGCAGGAAAACACAAATTGAGTTTGAAGGTTTACAACCAGGCACATGTTCCGGCGATTTTTGTTCAGGGTAAAACGGTAGTTTCTGATGAAACCTGGCTGACTACTTTCGAGGATAAAGAATGGATCGATGCGAGTGGGAAAACCTCTGATAAATCGGGAACTACCTTTGTTTCGGCAGGCTCATGGAATTTAACTGATCCAACTCAATTGCCATCACAGTTTAAATTGCCTGTTAAAGGTATTGCCGCGGTAAGTAGAAAAAAGAATGAGGGGGGAGAACTATTAGATTTTGGAAAAGAAACTTTTGGCTTCATTAAGGTTCATGGTTTAAAAGGTAAAGGTAGATTGAGTTTATTTTATGGTGAATCTGCTGAAGAAGCTTATTCTGAAGATAAATGTGAGACTTTAGATTATGTGGATATTGATTTGGCTGTGAAAAAGGATTCCATTATGCCACTTTCGAAAGCATTTAGATATGTGAACCGCCAAACAACTGGAGATGTAACAGTCGATTCTATTTCCATGTTATATGAGTATTCACCAGTAACAGAAAGAGGAAGTTTTAAATCTTCGGATGAGGAGCTCAACAAAATCTACGATGTAGCCAAATATACCTTCCATTTAAATACTCGCGAATTCTTTATCGATGGGATAAAACGCGATCGCTGGGTATGGAGCGGCGATGCTTATCAAAGTTATTTGATGAACTATTACTCGTTTTTTGATGCACCAACTGTAAAACGGACTTTATTGGCTCAGCGTGGAAAAGATCCCGTAACGGCGCACATCAATACCATTATGGATTACTCTTTTTATTGGTTTTTAGGAATTTATGATTACTATAAATTTACCGGCGACCAGAAGTTCGTACAGGATATTTACCCGCGGATGCAGTCGCTAATGACTTATATTGATGGAAGAAAGAATAAAAATGGCCTGTTAGAATGGATGCCTGGTGACTGGATTTTTATCGACTGGGCAGATAAACTGAGTAAAGATGGTGAAGTAAGTTTCGAACAGTTGTTATATGCCAGGAGTTTAGAAACAATGGCTTTATGTGCCAAATTAGCCAATGATACAGAAGGTATTGCCAAATACGATAAGCAGGCTAAAGAACTGAAAAACAAGATTTTTGAACTTTATTGGAATCAGCAAAAAAGTGCTTTGGTTCATAGCCGGATTGACGATAAACAGACAGATAATGTAACCCGCTACGCCAACATGTTCGGGATTTTCTTTGATTATTTTAGCCCGGAGCAAAAACTAGCCGTTAAGAAAAATGTACTCTTAAACGATAAAATAGCCAAAATTACCACACCTTATATGCGTTTTTATGAGCTTGAAGCATTATGTGCCATGGGCGAACAACCTTATGTATTAAAGGAAATGAAAAATTATTGGGGTGGCATGTTAAAATTGGGTGCAACCTCTTTTTGGGAGGAATACAACCCGGATAAAAAGGGAACCGAACACTTGGCGATGTACGGCCGCCCGTTTGGAAAAAGCCTTTGCCATGCCTGGGGTGCAAGTCCGATTTATTTATTGGGAAAATATTATTTAGGCGTACAACCTACCACACCAGGTTATGAAACTTACACCATTGAACCTAATTTGGGTGGCTTAGCCTGGATGGAGGGCAAAGTACCAACAGCGAATGGTGATATTTCAGTGTTTTGTAGTAAAAAAGAAATCAAGGTTTCTTCTCCAACAGGTGTAGGTAAACTAAAAATAAAAAGCAAAAGCAAACCAGTTGTAAAAGGTGCTGAAGTTAAAGAAGTATCGAAGGGAATTTATGAAGTAACAATTGAAAAGGGTAAGGATTATAGCGTGAAGTATTCGGGGTAGTTTCGTCATTGCGAGAAGGCTTTTTCAGCCGACGAAGCAATCTTACTACTATGGGTTATAGCGACCGCTTTAAGATTGCTTCGTCATTCTTCCTTGCAATGACGATAAGCTTATAAACCTGCGAGGTTTGAAACGAAAATCTCAATACGGTAGTACCAATTCCTCATCGGTACCGGAGCGAAGTGGAGGTTTTATTTAGCCGGTCATATTATTTAGAAAAGCGTGGTTCAGTGCTTTTAGGTTATGAAAGCCCTGCTCTCCCTCCAAGTCCTCTCCCGATAGAAAAAATCGGGATCCGGGCTTTCCGTTCTATCAGGTTTATTTAACCAAACTCAGTTGTTCTTGGCTACATCACCCTATCTATAGCTTATTGCGACAGATACCGCGTTAGGGATTTTAAGGTTCTGGGCTACCGCTCGTTTCTAACGAGCGTTGAATAGCTTGTCGTTTACAAACGATAAAATCGTAAAGTTATTTATGCACTCGTTGAGAAACGAGCGCAAGCAATTAAGCGAAATATCATGATACGGTAGCTTCGCGTTAGGGATTGTAAGGGTTCAGTACCGATTTTTCATCGGTACCGGAGCGAAGCGCAGCCCTGCAAAGCCCGGACCCTTGCGTAGCTTGGGGAACGCCCAAATCAGTTGGCAATTGCAGTTATATTAACCATTAGAAAGTCAAAGCCCCCTTTTAGGGGGTCGGGGGTTAAACCCCAATCCTTTGCTCAATCTTTTTAACACATTTATAGGCCTCGGCAAGGATTACATCATTTTCAATCGCTTGATCTACATTTATCGCATTTAACATCGAAATGGTTAAACAGGCGATAATTCCATTATTGCCATTAATACCAATTGGTACCGAAAGATCGGTAACACCAGAAACTGAATCACTATTTTTGAAATAAGAGCCAGTTTGCTGAATATCTTCCAATGAGGTCAAAAAATCTTCTTGCTGGGCTTTAGCATATTTTTTAAAAATGGAATTGTTTTTTAATGTTGTGCTACGCTCAGCCTCGGGCATATAAGCCAATAAAACCTTTCCTGATGCAGTTAAAGGCAATGGAAACAAATTTCCCTCTTCGATAGAAAGCGCAATCGGCCCCGGACTTTTCGCATGAATAATCACCATTACCTGGTTCATGTACAAAATACTCAAGTGGCAAGATTGACGGATACTATTTGCCAGTTCCTCTAATGGAAACTGGGCAGCTTTACGCAGCTCATCAATAGGCGAGTGCCTGTGCGAGAGGTAAAAAAGCTTTAACGATAGCCTATACTTGCCCGAAACTTCATCACGTAAAATATAGCCACGACTTTCCAGACTCATCAACATCCTGTAAATTTCGTTTGGCGTTTTCTCAATACCAATAGCAATTTCAGTTTGAGACAATGGGATAGATTGTGCTGATAAATACTCCAATATATCAAGTCCTTTATCCAAAGCAGGGGCTTGGTACTTCGATTCTTTTTCGTTCATGCGGGTTTAAATTTGGCTGTATCGTATTTTTTACAATTTCAAACATACAAAATGCTTTCTTATTTATCCAAGAGAAGATTTTGTATAATTTAAATACGAATATATGTTTTCATATTTAAAAAAAACATTTATATTTGAATTAGAGATAGTATTTTAAAGTTACGGAATTTAAAAGGCTTAATTCTATAGAATTGAGAATTTATTTCTGAAAAAAATTATCGCTGATGACCATTTATAAACCTAACCAAAACATCCGAAACGGTGTGCAATAGTGAATGAGCAAACTTGTAATATTTTCTTGGCTTTATCTGTTAAGCATTCCGCTTTTTGCGCAAGATATTAAGGTTGCTCAATTGGATTGTGCGTATCGGAATAATCCTATTGGCATTGATGTTCTTTCGCCGGGTTTAAGCTGGAAACTGCAATCAGCTAAACACAATATCATGCAAACAGGCTATCAAATCGTAGTTTCTAGCAGTTTAAGCAATTTAAATAAAAATATTGGGGATGTTTGGGATACTCAAAAAGTAAACTCAGGCCAATCATTACAGATTAAATATCAAGGTAAAAAGTTATTATCAAGCAAAACCTATTATTGGAAAGTCCGTGTTTGGGATAATTTCGGACATGAATCTGCCTGGAGTGCTTCGGCTTCTTGGCAAATGGGATTGCTCAGCACAGCCGAATGGAAAGGTGCAAAATGGATTGCCTATGAAAAACTGGCGGATTCTAATATAAATAGTTTGCCAACGGATGGTAAAAAAGACAAATTCAGTGGCAATAACATCTTGCCAATGTTCCGCAAAGGTTTTACGGTGACGAAGCCAATTAAAAAAGCAACAGCTTTTATTTCTGGTTTAGGCCATTTTGAAATGAGTTTAAACGGAGCGAAAGTTGGTGATGACTTTTTAGCACCCGGCTGGACGAAGTATGATAAAGAGGCATTATACCTCACTTATGATTTAACCAAACAGCTCAAGAAAGGCGAAAATGCAATCGGAGTGATGCTGGGCAATGGTTTTTATTATATTCCTCCTGTTAAAGAACGGTATAGAAAATTAAAAGTAGCCTATGGTTATCCGAAAATGATCTGCAGGTTGTTGATCGAATATACGGATGGAACTTCAGCGAATATCATCAGTAACCAAAGTTGGAAAACCGCGCCATCACCCATAACTTTTTCAAGCATTTATGGCGGTGAAGATTATAATGCCAACCTCGAGCAAAAAGGCTGGGATTTAGCAGGTTTTAACGATAACAAATGGAAATCATCATTATTGATTGATGGTCCGAAATTAAATGCCCAAAAAGAAGAACCTGTAAAGATTTTTGAAAATTTTTCACCTCAAAATATTAACCCGGTTGCCAATGGCGAATGGGTTTATGATATGGGCCAGAACGCTTCTGCAATTATCGAATTGAAAGTACGGGGTAAAAAAGGAGATACGGTCCGCATTACCCCAGCCGAACTATTAAAAGCAGATGGTTCGGCAACACAAAAAAATATCGGCAGCCCATCTTATTTTACCTACATTTTAAAAGGAGATGGTTTGGAAACCTGGCGTCCTAAATTCTTTTATACAGGCTTTCGCTACCTGCAGGTTAAAGGAGCTGTTCCAAGCGGTAAGGCAAATCCATCTGGCAAATCAGTCATAGAAGCTTTAAAAGCCTTGCACATCCGAAATGGCGCTGAGCAGGTAGGTAGGTTTTCATCCTCGAACGAGTTGTTCAATAAAACTTTCAGCCTGATCGATTGGGCGGTTAAAAGCAATATGGTTAGTGTTTTTACCGATTGTCCACACCGTGAAAAATTGGGCTGGTTAGAGGAATTGCATTTAATGGGCAGTTCTGTAAAATATAATTACAATGCAGCGCCGCTTTTCAAAAAGGCATTACAGGATATGAAGAACTCGCAATTGGCTAGTGGTTTGATCCCTGAAATTGCACCTGAGTATGTAAAATTTGAATGGGGCGGCGATATGTTCCGCGATTCGCCTGAATGGGGCAGTAGTGGCATCTTAATGCCGTGGTATTTGTATCAGTGGTATGGCGATAAACAGGCTATGGTTGATTATTACCCAATGATGCAGCGTTACATCAATTATTTGGGCACTAAAGCAAATAACCACATTTTATCGCAAGGTTTAGGCGATTGGTATGATCTGGGGCCAAAACCGCCCGGCGTTTCTCAGTTAACACCAATGGGCGTTACGGGTACAGCCATTTATTATTATGATTTAAAAATTTTAGAAAAAACGGCTACGCTTTTGGGCAAAAAGGCTGATGCAATGGCCTATGCGAAACTTGCCATTGAAGTGAAAAATGTATTTAACCATAAATTCTTTGATGCAAAAAGCAAACAATATGCAACAGGATCTCAAACTGCAAATGCAATGGCGGTTTATATGGAACTGGTTGAAGAAAAGCATAAAAAAGCAGTGATCGAGAACTTGGTTAAAGATATCAGAGATCGTAAAAACAGTTTAACAGCAGGCGATATAGGTTATCGCTATGTGTTGCGCGTTTTAGAAGATGCCGGTAAATCGGATGTGATTTTTGATATGAATAGCCGTTCTGATGTACCTGGTTATGGCATGCAACTGGCCAAAGGTGCAACGGCTTTAACCGAATCGTGGGCCGCTTTGCCAACCGTATCCAACAATCATTTTATGCTCGGCCACTTAATGGAATGGTTGTATAGTGGCCTTGGTGGGATCCGTCAGGAAGAAAATTCAATTGCTTTTAACCATATTAAAATCGAGCCCGAAGTGGTGGGCGATTTAACCTCGGCTGATGTGCGTTACAATTCTCCTTATGGCAAAATTTCGTGCAAGTGGGAAAAAACAGACCAAACGTTTACACTGGAGGTGAATATCCCGGTAAATACAAAAGCAACAATTTACTTTCCTGTTTTGCCGAAGTATGAAATCTCCGAAGAAAACAATTCGACATTTACGGATGCAGGAATAGCAGACGGGAAAGCTAAGGTTGTTATAGGTTCAGGTTATTATAAGTTTAATTTAAAGTACAAATGAAAAAGATAATCATCGCATTTTTCCTTTTTGTAAGTGCATTAAAATTAAATGCTCAGACCATTAATCCTGTTTCGGCCGAAACCATGGAAAAGATTTATCAGAAAGTAAAAACGCCTTATAAATATGGCTTGGTAATGGTTCCTGAGGATAAAGACCATAAAATGGATTGCCCAACGGTTTTCCGTAGGGGGAAGTTTTGGTACATGACTTATCTTATTTTTAGCGGCCGTGGTTACGAAACCTGGCTCGCAAAAAGTAAAGATTTATTACACTGGGAAAATCAGGGCAAACTGATGTCGTTTGGCAATGCTGGCCATTGGGATGACAACCAAAAAGCGGGTTACAACGCTTTGCTAGATACCAAATGGGGCGGAAGTTATGGCGTAAATAAATTCGACGGCAAATATTGGATGTCGTATTTCGGAGGTAAAGAAAAAGGATATGAAGTGGAGCCTTTATCAATCGGAATGGCTTATACCACGAAAGATCCATCAATGGTTCAAGAATGGAATAGGCTTGATAAACCTGTTTTGACTTCGCGTGATGCAGATGTACGTTGGTGGGAAAACCGGAACAAACTTTTTAAAAGTACAGTAATTGAAGATAAACAGAAGTTGACAGGACATCGGTTCGTAATGTACTATAATGCTGTAGGCGATTCTTTGCCAAACAATAAAAAAACACGCTGGTACGAACGCATCGGTATGGCGGTTTCTGATGACATGGTTCATTGGCAGCGGTTCAATAAAAACCCTGTTGTTCATCACCCTGTGGGCATTACAGGAGATGCTGTAATTCAAAACATTAATGGAACCTGGATAATGTTTTACTTCGGTGCTTTCTGGCAAGATAGAAAGGGTTCATTTAACCGTTTTGCTGCCTCAAACGACCTGGTAAACTGGACCGATTGGACCGGTGATAACCTGATTGAGTCGTCAGAAAAATATGATGAATTATACGCACATAAATCTTTCGTGCTGAAATATAAGGGCACGGTGTATCATTTTTATTGTGCGGTAAACAAACTAGATCAGCGCGGCATTGCTGTGGCCACATCGAAAGATTTGGGTAAGAGTAGAATGAATTTTGTAAGTGAAAAGAAGAATTAAGATGAAGAGGCTACCTAATTTTAAAGTTGTAATTTTTCTGACATTCGGTTTGTGGGCGTCCCGTCATTGCGAGGCACTGCCCGTCCCGACTTTTCGGGAATGCAATCCTAATGCGAAAGAACGGCCAACCCATAGTAGTAAGATTGCTTCGTGCCTCGCAATGACGACCAATCAAGATAAGATTAGGCCTGAACCCCGCATCAGAACCAGCTTTAACAAAGATTGGAAATTCTTTTTAGGAGACGAAGCAAATGCAAAATCCCCAGCATATAACGATCTTAAATGGAGAAAACTCACTTTACCGCATGATTGGAGCATTGAGGGGAAATTCGACGAGAAAAACCCTGCAAAACCTGAAGGTGGCGGTTTACCCACAGGGATTGGCTGGTACAGAAAAGAATTTACAGCTCCTGCCAATTTTAAGGATAGATTAATCACCATCGAATTCGATGGCGTGTATAAAAACAGTGAGGTTTGGATCAATGGTCAGTATCTGGGCAAAAGGCCTTACGGCTACAGCTCTTTTTCTTACGAGATCAGCAAATTCTTAAAAGCTGGGAAAAATACCATTGCAGTTAAAGTTGATAATTCAGCACAGCCTGATTCGCGCTGGTATTCGGGTTCGGGGATTTACAGAAATGTATGGCTTACATCTGCTGCAAAAGTTTCAATCAAACGCAATGGCACTTTTGTGAAAACCTTCCTAATCAGCGGCGATAAAGATCAAAGTAACGAAAGCAGAAAATTAAAACCTGGTGAAAGTATCGCTTCAGTAAATGCGGAAATCGAGATTGAAAATAAATTCAACACAAAAGGTGCTTATAAAATCCTAACGACCATTTTGGATGATAAAAATATCCAATTGCAAAAAAAGGAATGGCCACTCCATACAAGTGAAACTGCTATAACAATGAAGATTAGCGGCCTTGGAATAACTAATCCTAAACTGTGGTCTGTTGACCACCCTACGATGTACAAGTTGGTGGTAGAAATTGCGCAAGCCGATGGAAAGATTATTGATCAATATGTAACACCTTTTGGGGTTCGTGAATTCAATTTCGATGCAGCTAAAGGCTTTTCATTAAACGGAAAACCAATGAAAATTTTAGGCGTTTGTTTGCATCACGATTTAGGTGCCCTGGGTGCTGCCGTGAATGTAAGAGCAATGGAACGTCAGCTCGAAATTATGAAAGCAATGGGCGTGAACGCCATCCGTACAGCCCATAATCCACCTGCACCTGAGTTTTTAGATCTATGTGATAAAATGGGCTTCCTGGTTATGGACGAAGCTTTCGATATGTGGGTGAAAAAGAAAACCAAAAACGATTACCACCTCGATTTTCAAGCCTGGCACAAAAGAGATCTGGAAGATATGATCAAACGCGATCGTAACCACCCATCCATTATCCTTTGGAGCATCGGCAACGAAATCCGTGAACAGTTTGACAGTACAGGTATTGCGATTACCAAAGAATTGGTTGGCATTGTTAAAAATTTAGATAAAACCCGGCCTGTAATCTCTGCTTTGACAGAAACCAAAGCCGAAAAGAACTTTATCTATCAGGCCAATGCATTAGATGTTTATGGATTAAACTACAACCACAAACTGTATAAAGATTTCCCTAAAAATTATCCTGGCGTTAAGTTTTTGGCTACAGAAACCACCTCAGCACTTGAAACCAGGGGCTTTTACGACACAGCAGATACCATCCGTCGTTGGCCAAAAGATGGAAAAACGAAATTTACAGAGGGAAATAACGAGTGGTCGGCATCGGCTTACGATAATGTTTCAGCTTATTGGGGTTCTACACACGAAGAAACCTGGGCAGCAGCAAAAAAATATGATCATGTTTCAGGTTTATTTGTTTGGACAGGTTTCGATTACCTGGGAGAGCCTTTACCTTATCCGTGGCCAGCAAGAAGTTCGTATTTTGGAATCGTTGATTTAGCAGGTTTTCCCAAAGATTCCTATTACATGTACCAGAGCGAGTGGACAAATAAACCTGTGTTGCACCTTCTGCCTCATTGGAACTGGAAACAAGGAAAATCGGTTGAAGTTTGGGCATATTACAACAATGCCGATGAGGTAGAATTGTACCTGAACGGAAAATCGTTAGGGAAAAAATCAAAACAGGGCGATGATTTACATGTGCTTTGGAATGTGTCTTTTCAACCTGGAACTTTAAAAGCAGTATCCCGTAAAAGAGGC
The DNA here is from genome assembly GCF_052045595.1 of Pedobacter sp. 22163. Classification (NCBI taxonomy): domain Bacteria; kingdom Pseudomonadati; phylum Bacteroidota; class Sphingobacteriia; order Sphingobacteriales; family Sphingobacteriaceae; genus Pedobacter; species Pedobacter sp. 22163. The sequence goes on from NZ_JBQEPM010000003.1 coordinate 666,820, forward strand.
AAAGACGTTTTAGTACGTGAAGTGAAAACCGCAGGAGATCCGGTAAAGATTGAATTAATTGCAGACAGGAAAAACATTAAAGCTGATGGTAAGGATTTATCTTTTGTAACCGTTCGCATTTTAGACGCTGCTGGTAACGTAGTCCCAAATGCAGATAATCTGGTTGATTTTCAGGTTGAAGGTGTTGGGTTTATTGCAGGTGTTGATAATGGGTTTCAGGCCAGCTTAGAGCCTTTTAAAGCCAACTACCGCAAAGCTTTCCATGGTTTATGTTTGGCCATTTTGCAATCAACGGAAAAAAACGGAACCATAAAATTAACAGCTTCATCAGCTGGTTTAACATCATCATCGATAATTATAAAAACAGGTAAATAGAATAACAGAAATAAATCATTGGCCGTGGTTCGTGTCATCACGAACCACAAATTAAAACCTATCGGTTGGTGTCTCACCGACCGAAATAAGTAAAATAATAACATGGTTGGTTGAGACACCAATCATTAGATAAAATAAAAAGGTATTGTCATTCTGAGGAACGAAGAATCTTCAAACTTAGGAAATTGGCTCTGTTAAAGCAGCAATTGAATAGGTTTTCTGAAATAGGAAAGATTCTTCACTGCGTTCAGAATGACAAAGAAATAAAAAGAAGAAATACAGTGGAGAAGACGATAAATTTAAAAGGAATAACCTGGAACCATAGCCGCGGGCTTTTGCCGATGGTGGCTACGGCACAGCGATTTTCTGAATTATACCCAAATGTAAATATCACCTGGGAGAAAAGAAGTTTGCAGCAATTTGCCGATTTTTCAATCCAGGAATTGGCAGAACGGTTTGATCTGCTGGTGATCGATCATCCCTGGGCAGGTTTTGCCTCAAAAACTAAATCAATTGTGCCTTTGGATCTTTATCTTTCTCAAGAATATTTAAAAGATCAGGAAGAAAATTCTGTTGGCCAATCATACGAGAGTTATTTTTATAATGAACACTTATGGGCCTTACCTATAGATGCGGCAACTCCAGTAGCAGCTTCAAGGCCAGATTTACTTGCTGAAAAAGGCTTAGAATTACCTAAATCTTTTGAAGATCTATTGGCACTTGCCGATAAAGGTTTAGTTGCCTTTGCAGGTATTCCCATCGATGTTCTAATGAATTTTTACACCATCTGCTGTTCTTTGGGTGAAGATCCTTGTCAAGGTGATGAGCAGGTGGTTTCTAAGGAAATTGGTGTTAGGGCTTTGCAAATGTACCGGGAACTGGCCTCCAAAATAGATCAGGCAAACTTCGATAGAAACCCGATCCAGGTATATGAAGCAATGACTTTAACCGATAAAATTGCGTATTGTCCGTTTGCTTATGGCTACTCGAACTATTCGCGTAACGGTTATGCCCGCAAGACCCTGCATTTTCACGATATGATTTCTTTAGATGGTAAAACCAATCTGAGAAGCACATTGGGTGGAACAGGTTTGGCCATTTCTGCTAAATGCGAGGCATTGGAGATGGCTGCCAAATATGTAGAATTTGTAGGTTCGCCCGCCTGTCAAGCTACTTTGTTCTTTGAGAGTGGTGGTCAACCAGGGCACTTGGCCGCATGGAAAAATGAAGAAGTCAACCGACAGAGTCAGCATTATTTTCTGAATACTTTACCGGCCTTACAAAGAGCTTTTCTCCGTCCACGTTACCATGGTTCGATGTATTTTCAAGATCATGCAGGCGATGTGGTGCGCGATTATTTAATAAATGGTGGAGATGAAATCCAGGTTTTATCAGCCATGAACAAATTATATCAGCAATCTAAAAGTTTAGTGTTATCATGAACAGACCGCTTGAAGGACTTTTGGTTTTAGAGTTCTGTCAATTTCTGGCAGGACCATCAGCTGGTTTGAAACTGGCTGATTTAGGCGCCCGTGTAATTAAAATCGAACGACCAAAAACAGGCGATGCCTGCAGATCTTTATCCATCAAGAATCTTTTTGTGGATGAAGACAGCCTGCTTTTTCACACCATTAACAGGAATAAAGAAAGTTATACCGCCGACTTAAAAAATCCGGAAGATTTAGAACGACTTAAAAAATTAATCAGCAGGGCCGATGTGATGACGCATAATTTCCGTCCTGGTGTGATGGAGAAAATTGGTCTGGATTATGAAAACGTTCAAGAAATCAATCCGAAAATTGTTTACGGGATGGTAACCGGCTATGGAAGTGAAGGCCCATGGAAAAACAAGCCAGGCCAGGATTTATTGGTACAATCTGTTTCCGGATTAACATTTTTATCGGGTGTTGATGTAGACGGACCAGTTCCTTTCGGACTTTCCGTTTCGGATATTATGTGCGGAAACCATTTGGCACAAGGTATTATAGCTGCTTTGATTAAAAGGGCAAAAACCCATAAAAGTGTTTTGGTTGAGGTGAGTTTGCTCGAATCCATTTTAGATGTACAGTTTGAAGTATTAACCACCTATTTAAACGATGGTGGTAAATTGCCAGATAGAAGTGGAGCAAAAGGCAGTGCACACGCTTATTTAAGCGCTCCTTATGGCATGTACGAAACCAACGATGGCTATATTGCCATGGCCATGGGCAACCTGCCAAATATCTGCGCAATCATTAATTGTGATATTACTGATCTGTATGTGGAGGCAGGTTCAGCATTCGAAAACCGCGATAAATTAATTGTCCGCCTCGCCGAAACCTTTAAAAAAGAAGATACAAAACATTGGGTTGATCTTTTGGAAGGCCATGGTATTTGGTGTGCAGAAGTATTAAATTATCAAACCGCTACAGCATTGAATACCTATAAAAGCCTACATATTGAACAGGAACTGGATTTAGATGAAGGCAAAAAAATAAAGACAACAGTAAGCCCGATTAGATTGGATAATGAAAAGTTATTTGCCAGTAAAGCAGCGCCAAAATTGGGAGGAAATACTTCAGATATTAATAAAGAGTTTGAATTGAATTAATACAAATGATCCTCATTTCGACTGGAGCGCAGCGGAATGGAGAAATCTATAGGACAAAGACCTAATAGATCTCTCCGCTACGGTCGAGATGACGATCGCTTTAGGAAAGTGACGATTTAATAAACAAAATTATGCTACCGCTTGAAGATTATTTAGTTATCGATTTCAGCCAGTTCCTATCGGGGCCATCAGCAAGTTTGCGCCTGGCCGATATGGGTGCGCGTGTAATCAAAATTGAGCGTTTGGGTGTTGGCGACATTTGCCGCACGCTCTACACTTCAAATCTGATTATGAATGGCGAATCATCTGTTTTTCATGCCATCAACAGGAATAAAGAGAGTTTTGAAGTTGATTTAAAACGCGAAGAAGATTGTGAAATGGTACGCGAACTGCTTAAAAAGGCAGATGTAATGATCCATAATTTCCGACCAGGGGTAATGGAGCGTTTGGGTTTCGATTATCCATCCGTTGCCGCTTTAAATCCAACCCTAATTTATGGCGAAATTTCAGGCTATGGCAACAACACGGAATGGAAAAACAAACCTGGACAGGATTTACTTTTGCAATCCGTTACAGGCTTAACCGCTTTAACCGGAAATGCCGGTAGTGGCCCTGTAGCAATGGGTTTATCCATTGTAGATATGTTGGCGGGCGCGCACCTGGCGCAGGGAATCCTGGCCTGTTTATACCGAAAGGCGTTAAAAAACGAAGGTGGTTTTGTGCAGATCAGCATGATGGAGTCCGCTTACGATTTCCAGTTTGAAACCATCACCACTTTTATGAATGATGGCGGATCGTTACCCCAACGTTCTAAAAAGAACAACGCAAATGCATATTTAGGCGCTCCTTATGGGATTTATCAAACAGAAAACGGATATTTAGCCCTGGCGATGGGTTCAATCCCACAGTTGGGAAATTTACTTGACTGCGAGAAATTGGAAGAATATGTGGAAGTAAGCGAAGCATTTGATAAACGTGATGAGATTAAAGCCATTTTGGCCGATCATCTTTTATCGGCGACTACCGAAAAATGGCTTTCCATTTTAGAACCTGCCGATATTTGGTGTGCCGATGTACTAAACTGGAATGCTTTAATGGCCCATGAGGGTTTTAAGGTGTTGAAGATGGTTCAGGAAGTGGAAATGATAGATGGTTACAAATATGAAACCACAAGATGCCCGATCCGTATTGATGGAGAATTATTGACCTCAGCAATAGGCTCGCCAAAATTAGGACAGGATAATGAAAAAATTATCAAAGAGTTTATAACACAGCAAACCATTGCAAATGCATAACCAAGTAGAAACTTTCAGGATAGCCGTTCGTAAATTTGCGCCATTTGAAGCTGCCATGCAGAAATTCTGGGAGCAATATTGTATCCGTTCGGGCTGCACACTAAAGTTAGATATGGTGGTAATGGACCTGCACGAACTTTACGACAGTACCATCACTCAAAAAGGTTTGGCAAAAGGCGATTTTGATCTAGCGCACATCAGTACCGATTGGGTTTTGGAAGGCTATTCAGCCAATGATTTCGAAGTTTTAAATCCCTACATCAACAAAAACAAACCCGACGATTTCCCGAGGGGATGGAGCAAATCGCTTTTAGGGCTGCAGCGCTTCGGCTGGGAAGTGGTTGGCTTGCCATTTCATGATGGGCCGGAATGTTTTATTTATAGAAGAGATCTATTCGAAAATGAAACCGAAAAAGCTAATTACTTGGCGCAATACGGAAAAGCCTTAGCAGTACCCAAAACCTGGGAAGATTTTCATCAGATTGCCCGTTTTTTTAACCGTCCTGAACAAAATTTATATGGCAGTATTTTCGCCTGTTATCCCGATGGTCACAATACCGTTTTCGATTTTGCTTTGCAATTATGGACCAGAGGCGGGACACTGGTTGATAAAAATGGTTTTATTCAGATTAATACCCAGGCAGCCATTGATGGTTTAAACTTTTACCGTAAAATCGTTAACGACAAAACTGCTGTTCATCCAAAATCTGCAGCATTCGAATCAGTAGCCGCAGGGATAGCCTTTTCACAAGGTGAAGCCGCCATGATGATCAATTGGTTCGGTTTTGCGGCCATGTGCGAAGTAGATGCAAACTCCAAGGTAAAAGGAAAAATTGATGTGGAACGATTGCCATCCGATCCAGGTAAAAACTCAGCTTCGCTAAATGTATACTGGCTTTACACCATTGCAAAGGGTAGTAAAAATAAAGACATTGCCTACGATTTTCTCCGTTTTGCACTGGCTGCAGAACAGGATAAACAGCTCACGTTAGCAGGAGGAATCGGCTGCAGGATTTCGACCTGGGCAGATGAAGAGATCAACCAGGTTATTCCTTATTACCATAAATTAGAACAATTGCACGAGGTGGCGAATATGTTGCCACAGAAACAAAATTGGGCTGCTATTGCTGCCATTATCGACCAAATGGTTTTACAGGCCATCAATACCGATGCCGCAACCGAATCGCTCATCCAGCTCGCACAGAACCAGATTAATGAAATTGACAAATGAGTATTGATATCAAATATAAACCCGACCTGCCACAAACCAAACAGCCCATCATTATTATTGGTGCGGGGGGAATAGTGGCAGATGCCCATCTCCCAGCATATAAAATTGCTGGTTTTGAAGTACATGGCATTGTAAATCGTACAAAAGAGCGGGCACAGAAATTGGCTGATGTTTTTGGAATTCCAAACGTTTATAATTCTGTTGATGAGGCGGTTAAACTTGCTCCAGCAAATGCAGTTTACGATTTAACGATCATGCCTGAGCAATACATCGAAACATTAAAGCAGTTGCCCGATGGAAGTTCGGTGTTAATTCAAAAACCCATGGGCGATGATTTTACACAGGCAAAAGAAATTCTCGAACTCTGCAGAACCAAGAATTTAAAAGCGGCTATAAACTTTCAGTTGCGTTTTGCGCCATTTGTAAGTGCCGCAAAATCCATCATCGATCAAGGTTTAATCGGCGAATTATACGATATGGAAGTCCGTGTAACAATTAAAACACCATGGGAGATTTTTCCGCACGTAATTATTCATCCACGTTTAGAAATTCAGTACCACAGCATTCATTATGTCGATTTAATCCGTTCGTTTTTGGGTAATCCTGAGAGTATTTTAGCAAAAACATTAAAACATCCGGCGAAAAGTTTGTCATCATCTCGTTCTACAATCTTATTTGATTACGGAGACACCATGCACGCGGTAATCAACACCAATCACGACCACGATTTCGGTCCAAATCATCAGGAAAGTTATATTAAATGGGAGGGAACCAAAGGCGCAATAGTAGCTAAAATTGGCCTATTGATGGATTATCCCCATGGTGTACCTGATGTTTTTGAATACTGTATTGTGGAAGACGGGAAATCACCAGAATGGCAAACCGTAACATTGGAAGGATCTTGGTTTCCAGAGGCTTTTATTGGTACAATGGCCAATTTGATGTGCTATAATGAAGGTTCAAGCGATGTTTTACATACCAGTGTGGAGGATGTGATTCAAACCATGGCTGTGGTAGAAAGTGCCTATCAATCGAGTGATATTGGAGGTGTGAAGGTAGAAGAACGATTAAATAATTAAATCGTTATTGTGAGGCAGGGAATAAGCGAACCGAAGCACTCTGATTCACTATGTCTTGGCCAGACGGGCTCTTTTCTTTTGATCGCAAAAGACCAGCAGAGCTAGCTTGAATGCAGTTGAAAACATAAGCGCCCTTGAAAAAACAAAACTCCCGGCTTAAAATTTTTCTTTTAACGTTTCTGCTTAGGTTAGGAACTGCAATCCGAAAAATTTATTAGGCCGGATTGAAGTAGAACGTAGGTGTACTACTCAGGCTTTATTGGATGGAAATGCCAATGTAAAATTTAAGGTGCAATAAAGATTAGTTGAAGGGCTAACAATTAAAATTATAATATCGTCCTCGTTTGTAACGAGGATGTACGAGATAAGCGATTGTATCGCTATAAATTAAAAACTATGTATTTCAAATCAACATTTTTTGAAGATTATCAATTACAAGATAAACGTATAACCTTAGGTCGCACGATAACCGAAACCGATTTTGTAGTTCATGCTGGCCATACCGGCGATTTCTTCCCCCACCATATGGATGCCGAATGGTGTGCAACACAACCTTTCAAACAACGAATCGCCCACGGAACCATGATTTTTAGCATTGGGATCGGTTTAACAGCTTCAGAAATCAATCCTGAAGCCATGAGTAAAGGATATGATAAATTGCGTTTCGTAAAACCTGTTTTTATCGGCGACACCATTCACTCCGAAATAACCATTTCTGAAAAAGGAGAGAGCAAAAGGCCAGAATATGGCACCGTAACCGAGCATGTAGAAATCATCAACCAACATGGAGAAGTTGTCCTAGTCTGCGACCATCTTTTGGTGGTGAAAAAGGTTCATTAGTTCAATGGTCAGTAGTTCATTGGTCTGGGCGCCTATAGCGACAGTTTACCAGACATGATTACAGCACCAATGGCTAATGAACCAGTGATAAATAAACTAATCAACTATCGAACTAAACAAATGAACCAATAACCTAACCAATGAACCAATGACTAATGAACCAACAACCACACAGCCAGAAATTGTAACTGAGGGCGATCCGTCAGGAAAGAAGTATCTATTGCCTTTTATCTTTGTTATCAGTTTGTTTTTCCTCTGGGGAATGGCACATAACCTCGATTCCAGCCTTATTCCACATTTGCGAAAAGCTTTTAACCTGAGCAACCTCGAATCGATGTTAATTGATACATCGATCTTTTTAGCCTATTTTTTGATGGCAATACCTGCTGGAATCATCCTTAAAAAGTGGGGATATAAAACCACTATGATTGTAGGCTTATTGGTTTTTGCATTCGGGGCGTTTTTATTTGTACCTGCGGCTAACAACCTTTCTTATGTTACGTTTTTAATTGCATTATTTATTATTGGCTGTGGTTTAGCTACTTTAGAAACGTCGGCAAATCCTTATGCAGCAGTATTGGGTGATCCAGCTAAGGCTGCGAGCCGCTTAAATTTAGCTGCTTCTTTTAATGGCCTGGCAGCAGCCGTAGCTGGTTATGTGGGTACGCATTATATCCTATCAGGAAAAACATATACCCAAGATCAGTTAATGAACATGACAGAGGCTATCCGTTTAGCCGAAGCATCATCTGTAAAAACACCTTACATTATTTTAGGTACAGTTTTAGTTTTTATTGCAATTGCTTTTTGCTTTATTAAATTCCCCGAGATAAAAACCAAAAGCATTGATGGAGAAGCTAAAGGTAGCTTTCTGGGCGCCTTAAAACACAAACATTTAAGGTGGGCGGTTGTAGCTCAGTTTTTTTATGTAGGCGCTCAGGTTTGTGTTACCAGCTCGTTTATCCGAGCTGCGCAACAAGGAGCAGGCTTCGATGAAAGAACAGCAGGCATTTATCTATTTATTTATGGAATTCTTTTCACGGTAGGTCGGTTTGCAGGAACCGCTTTGTTAGCTTATGTAAAATCACCAAAATTATTGTCCATTTATGCTTGTGTAGCTATTCTTTTATGTTTAATTGCAATAACAATTAAGGGCCCAATTGTGGTTTATGCATTAGGTGGTTTAGGTTTTTTCATGTCCATCATGTTTCCGACCATATTTGCATTGGGTATTGAGGGGATTGGCGATGATACAAAACCTGGTTCCTCTTGGCTGATCATGTCTATCATTGGTGGTTCTTTGGTACCGTTAACCATGGGCGCAGTAATAGATGCCAACAACGATAATGTACAGATCGGCTACAGCATTCCGCTGGCATGTTTCCTGGTGATTCTTTATTTCGGCTTGCGAGGTTATAAAATCGCACACAAATAAAATTTAACGTCATCCGATAGCTATCGGATGCGAGGAGGAACGATGTGGCAATCTATTCTCGAATAAAGATTGTTTCGCGGGCTGAAAACCACCTTTGGTATTTATAAGAAAATAAAAAAAAATGAAATTTAGGTTTAGCAAGATTTTTATATTCATGCTGTTGTTTTGCTTTGACTTTTCAGCAAGCCTCTTTGCGCAACAGAACGAAAGTGCAAAACCTTGGGTATTTTGGTATTGGGTTAAAGGTGCGGTTTCAAAAGCGGGCATCACAGCTGATCTGGAAGCCATGAAATCAAATGGCATCGCGGGTGCTTATTTAATGAGCATTCAAGGCCCTGATAAAGTCCCAGCTTATTCGCCGCCTGCCGTACAACTCACACCCGAATGGTGGAAAATGGTTGAGTTTGCCATGAGTGAGGCGAAACGGTTGGATCTGAAATTAGGCATGCATGTGAGTGATGGTTTCGCGCTAGCAGGTGGCCCATGGATAACCCCTGAATTATCGATGCAGAAAGTAGTTTGGTCTAAAATAAACATCAGTAATACAGTTACTAAGATCAATTTGCCTAAACCAGAATCAAAAGAAAATTATTATAAAGATATTGCCGTTTACGCTTACCCTTCACCAATTGGTGAGGGCATTTCAACAAGAACGGTTAGCCCAAAAATTACAGCCAGCAATGGTGCTGATGCCACTGGCCTCGTTCAGCCTGGGAATAAGAAAAACTTTGGTTCAAATGAATCCTGTTATATTCAATACGAATTTGAAAAACCTTTCACCTGCAGAACGATAACCATTAAAGTAAGTGGAAATAACTATCAGGCACAACGTTTAGCGATAGAGGTAAGTGATGATGGGAAAAATTTTCGATCTATCGGTAGGTTGGTAGCCCCACGACATGGCTGGCAGGATACCGATGAAGATGTTACCCATTCCATTGTACCTGCCACAGCTAAATTTTTCAGGTTTATTTATGATAAAAAGGGATCCGAACCAGGCTCAGAGGATTTAGATGCAGCCAAATGGAAACCATCATTAAAGCTCCTAAACCTCGAATTATCTTCTGAAGCACAGCTCAATCAGTTCGAAGGCAAAAATGGTTCAGTTTGGCGGATCAGTAAAAGAAGCACAGAAACAGAAATTGCCAAAAACCTGTGTGTACCATTGAATAAGATCATTAACCTAACGGATAAATTAAATCCAGATGGAACTTTAAACTGGAAAGCGCCAAAAGGAAATTGGACAATATTAAGGATTGGCCATACTTCTACAGGGCATAGCAATGCAACAGGTGGCGGCGGAAAGGGCTTGGAATGCGACAAATTTAATCCGGAAGCGGTAAAACTACAATTCGCCAACTGGTATGGTGAAGCTTTAAAACATGGCGGACCAGAAATAGCCAAAAAAGTTTTAAGCATTTTCCATGTAGACAGTTGGGAATGTGGCAGCCAGAATTGGTCGCCGGTATTTAAAGCAGAATTTTTAAAGCGTAGAGGTTATGATTTAACGCCATATTTACCCATCATGACCGGTTTGCCTTTAGAGAATGTATCGGTGTCCGAAAATTTCCTTTATGATATCAGAAAAACGATTTCAGAATTGGTTGTCGACCAGTTTTATAAAACGCTGGCTAAACTGGCAAAAGATCAGGGCGTAATTTTTACGGCGGAAAGTATTGCACCAACGATGATGAGTGACGGATTGATGCATTACAAAACGGTTGACATCCCCATGGGCGAGTTTTGGTTAAACAGCCCGACACACGATAAACCGAACGATATGTTGGATGCCATTTCGGGCGCTCATATTTATGGTAAAAACATCATCCAGGCCGAGGCTTTTACCACCGTTCGTATGGACTGGAACGAAAGTCCAGCCAATATGAAAACCCTACAGGATCGTAATTATGCTTTAGGGATCAATAAATTGGTGTATCACGTCTTTACACACAACCCCTGGACAGATCGGAAACCTGGAATGACCTTAGATGGTGTTGGCCTATATTTTCAACGCGATCAAACCTGGTGGAAGGCGGGTAAAGCATGGATAGATTATGCGGAAAGAACACAAAACCTGTTACAACAAGGCAAGCCAGTTGTCGATATCGCCGTTTTTACCGGTGAAGAATTACCACGCCGTTCCGTATTGCCTGATCGTTTGGTTGAAACCTTACCCGGCATTTTTGGCACAGCTGTAGTAGAAGCAGAGCAGAAACGACTTGCAAATGTTGGTGAACCTTTAAGGCAAATCCCGGCCGGTGTAACCCATTCGGCAAATATGGCCGATCCCGAAAATTGGGTAAATCCATTACGGGGTTATGCTTATGATAGTTTTAATCCCGATGTACTAAGTACAGCAACGGTAAAAGATGGTAATGTAGTTTTTGAGAGTAACGCAACTTACAAAATTTTGGTGATACCGGGTAATATGAAGATGAACCCTAATTACCAGTATATGAGTTATTCTACGGTTAAAAAACTCTCAGCATTAATCAAGGCTGGCGCTAAAGTAATTATTGGAGATAAGCCATTGTATCAATCTGGATTTAAACAAGTTAACAAAACTTCTTTTGATAGAATTGTAGAAGAAATCTGGGAAGGAAATTTCGAGTCTTATAAAAATAATGGTCGACCAGTTTATAAGAAAAAGTTAGGTTTAGGCCAAGTTTTTAAAGCACCATTTTATGGAGAAACTTTTGATGCCCTGGGTTTGGAAAGAGATTTGGATGTGAACGATGAAATAGATAATAAGGCAGGTAGAAGTTATGCAAAGGGTATAGGTTACGCGCACAGAATTGATGGAGAAAAGGAAATTTATTTTATTACTAATCAGGAAAATAGAAAAAGAGAACTTTATTTAACTTTAAGGAACGGCAAAAAAACAGTGAAAACTTACGATGCGGTGAGTAATACCTGGTTTACACTTCATAGGGTCAACAATACTATTGCCGGAACAAGTTTAAATTTAACGATGTATCCAAATCAATCAATCTTTGTGATTTTAGATACGCCAGGTGTTTATTCTTTCTATTCAGAAAGCGCAGAGAAGGAATTAAGAGACGCAAAAGGAAAAAAAGTTAAAAAGACAGATATAGATATTTCCAGATCATGGCAGACAAAATTCGATACGGCTTATGCAGGTCCATCAAAACCCATAGTTTTTAACGATTTAACTGATTGGACACAAAACACCGATAGTTTGGTTAAGTATTATTCAGGAACTGCAACGTATAGCAAAAACTTCACCTTCAGCGGAGATCTTAAAAAGAAAATCTGGCTTGATTTAGGCGGATTCTTCAGCATTGCCGAAGTAAAAATCAATGGTATAAACTGCGGCACTTTGTGGACTGCTCCGTACCATTTAGAAATTAGTAAAGCATTAAAAATGGGAGAAAATCAAATTACCATTGAAGTAACCAATACCTGGGCTAACCGTTTAATTGGTGATAGCAAACTACCAGAAAATAAAAGAATTACCAAAACAACTGCACCTTTCCGGTTAGAAGGCAAGCCTTTAAATTCTGCGGGATTATTAGGGCCGGTAGTGATACAAGTGGAAGAGTAAATGGGCGTTAATATTTCAAAATAATGAAAAAAATAATTGTATTAATTCTGGCTTTTACCCAAACGATTGTTTACGCTCAACAAAAGAAGGTAAAGGATAATTTTAATGTCCAGATCAGGTTGGAAAAGGGCGATTTAAATAAAGATGGTTTGATCGACAAAACCGTAATTATGATGGATACGATCGATACAGCCGTTCCATTAAGGTTACAAATATTCTTTTTACAGCCAAATAAGAAATTTAAAATGGCTTTCTCTTCAACTGATGTAATTGAACCCCAATATGTAAACGGTGTACATACTAAAAATACAATTCCATATTTTTTTTATTGAAAACGGATTTTTATTAATGAACGCTGAAAAAAATGATGTTCGCTTTGAGTATAAATTCATCTACAAAAATGGAGTTTTTCAATTGATTCAAACCTCTAGCGTAGTTTATGATGGGCAAAATTCGACAACCGAGACTGTATTTAACCTTATAACAGGAGTAAGAACTGAAACTACAATGTTATTGGGTTCCGAAAAAATCTTAAAGAAAAATACAAAGAAAATAGTGATCAGGCCATTACCTACGCTTCAGAATCTAAAGACTTTTGGCAATAAATTAGATTAATAATAATAAACCAGGAACATTTCCAGGTTAAAAACTTAAGAATAATGAAAAAGCTACCTCACATAACCAAAAATTTTGTCCTGCAGACTTTACGACTTCAGATAACTATTTGTACAGCGCTTTTTCTAACGTTAAGCGCTAAAGCACAAGACAAAGCTTTGGTTAATACGTCAAATTCGCCTTATGCGAAATTGCACAGCATCAATATGACAGATGTAACCTGGACAAAAGGATTTTGGGCAGACCGCTTTAAAGTGGCCACCGAAACCATGGTACCTAACATGTGGGCCATTTATAACGATCCGAAGATCAGTCACGCTTTTCAAAATTTCAAAATTGCAGCAGGTTTAGATACGGGCTCGCATGCTGGTCCATCTTTCCATGATGGCGATTATTACAAAACGTTGGAGGCTGTAGCTGTTTTATATGCTTCAACCAAAAACCCGAAACTGAACGAAATGATGGATAAAGCCATTGTGGTAATCGGTAAATCACAACGCAACGATGGCTACATCTATACCAAAGCCATGATCGAACAGCGCAAAACAGGATCTAAAAACCAGTTTCAGGATCGGTTAAGCTTCGAATCGTACAATATTGGCCATTTAATGACGGCAGGTTGCATTCATTACCGGGCAACCGGAAAAATCACTTTGCTCAACATTGCTAAAAAAGCGACAGATTATCTGTATAATTTCTATAAATCTGCTTCACCGACATTGGCACGAAACGCCATTTGTCCATCGCATTACATGGGCGTGATAGAAATGTACCGCACCACGAAAGATCCACGGTATTTAGAGCTGGCCCAACATTTAATTGCCATAAAAGGTAAAATTGATGATGGCACAGACGATAACCAGGATCGCATTCCTTTTCTACAACAAACCAAAGCCATGGGCCATGCCGTACGTGCAAACTACCTTTATGCGGGTGTAGCCGATTTATATGCCGAAACGGGTAAAGATTCACTTTTAAGAACATTGAATTTAATGTGGGATGATGTCAATCAGCACAAAATGTACATTACGGGTGGCTGTGGCTCGCTTTACGATGGAACTTCGCCCGATGGCACATCCTATAATCCGGCCGATGTGCAGAAAATCCACCAGGCCTTCGGTCGCGATTTTCAATTGCCCAATTTTACGGCACACAACGAAACCTGTGCCAACATTGGTAACGTACTTTGGAACTGGCGCATGTTGCAGATTACAGGCGATGCAAAATATGCTGATGTAATGGAACTGGCCTTACACAATAGCGTTCTGTCTGGAATTAGTTTGGATGGAAAAAACTTTTTGTACACCAATCCTTTGGCGCAATCAGACGATTTACCTTTTAAACAACGCTGGTCGAAAGATAGGGTGCCTTATATCGCATTGTCCAATTGCTGTCCACCAAACGTAGTCAGAACGATTGCAGAAGTTAGCGATTATGCCTACAGTACTTCAGATAAAGGCTTGTGGTTCAATTTATATGGTGGCAATAACCTAAATACTACATTAACAAATGGTCAGAAAATTTCTTTATCTCAAGAAACCAATTATCCCTGGGATGGCAAGATCAAAATCAGCATTAAAGAAATAGGAAATAAAGCTTATTCTTTATTTTTGAGAATCCCGTCGTGGACACATGATGCACAGATCACAATCAATGGGAAAACTGAAAATCTTAAAGCCATTTCCGGAACTTATGCAGAAATCAGCCGCGTTTGGAGAAAAGGTGATGTAATAGAATTAAATCTCCCTATGGATGCCACTTTGATTGAAGCCAATCCTTTGGTCGAAGAAAACAGGAACCAGGTAGCTATAAAACGCGGACCAATTGTCTACTGCCTGGAATCGACAGATTTACCTGGTAAAAGTATTTTTAATGCTTTTATCCCAGCTTCAACCAAATTTGAGGTCAAACCCATTAACATTGATGGTACTGCAATGATGAGTTTAGTAGGAAATGCAAAAATGGTAACGACAAACAACTGGAAAAATGTGTTGTACAGGCCGATTGAAGATAAAAATACAACAACAGAAATTAAACTGGTGCCATACTTTGCCTGGGGAAACAGAGGGCATTCAGAAATGTCGGTGTGGCTGCCTGTGAGTAGATAATATGCGGTCGTCATTTCGAGCGGAGTGCAACGCAGTCGAGAAATCTAACTAAATAGATCTCTCCACTTCGCGTTGCTCCGGTCGAGATGACGACTCTTTTACAAGATTCTATCAATTGATTGGATCAAATATTTAATGTTAAAAAAATGAAACTAAAAATCTTCATATTCTTAAACCTCGCATGTGGCCTTATTGCATCAGCCACAGTAAAGCCTGCATCGATTTTTACCGATCACATGGTGTTACAACAACAAAACAATGTTGCTATATGGGGCTGGGCCAAACCCGCTACCAGGGTAAAAATCAATACCTCCTGGAACAAACAGCACTATAGCGTTATTACTGATCAGGCCGGTAAATGGAAAATAAAAGTTGCGACTCCATCAGCCGGTGGTCCATACAATATTGAATTAAATGATGGTGAAAAACTTATCCTGACCGATATTCTAATTGGTGAAGTTTGGTTCTGTGGTGGCCAATCAAACATGGAAATGCCCATGAAAGGTTTTAAAAGTCAGCCGATAATTGGTTCCAATGAGGTCATTCTAAAATCTACCAATAAAAACATCAGGCTTTATACTGTTCCGCGTTCTTCCATTACCGAACGACAAGAAAACAGCAAAGCTTCGCAATGGAAATTAGCTGCACCAGAAAGCGTTGCCAATTTTAGCGCAACCGCTTATTATTTTGGTTCCTTATTAAGCGAAATGTTAAATGTTCCTATCGGGATCATCAACGATAGTTATGGCGGTTCTACAATTGAGGCCTGGATGTCGCCAGAGGATTTAAAAGCATTCCCCGAGGTTAAAATCCCTTCAAAAACCGACAGCATAAAAGAAGTAAGCAGAACGCCCACAACGTTATACAATGGCATGCTTTATCCTGTAATCGGCTATGGCATAAAAGGTGCCATCTGGTATCAGGGCGAATCAAATTATGAACGTCCAGACCGCTACGAAGACTTATTCCCGGCGATGGTTTCTTCCTGGAGAAAAAATTGGGATAATGGTGATTTTCCTTTCTATTATGCGCAAATCGCGCCCTACAACTATGCCCAATTGCCGCCTTATCATGTTGGTGGGAAATTTAACTCGGCCTTTTTACGCGATGCACAACGTAAATCCCTAACTAAAATTCCAACTTCGGGGATGGCTGTTTTAATGGATATCGGCGAGGAAAAATCCATCCATCCCGCAAACAAAAAACAGGGAGGAACACGTTTGGCTTACCTGGCCTTGTCTCAAACTTACGGTATAAAAGGTTTTGGTGCATTAAGCCCGAACTATGAATCTTTGAACATCGATAAAAATAAAGCGGTGATCAAGTTCCAAAATGTAACAAATGGCTTAACTTCATTTGGCAAAGATCTGGCCTTATTTGAAGTAGCGGGGGCAGACCATATATTTTACCCTGCCAAAGCCACTATAACCGGAAGTAGCATCACTGTTTCAGCAGTGCAGGTTAAAGTACCGGTGGCTGTTCGCTACGCCTTCAAAGATTTTGTAACGGGCGATTTATTCGGAAACGATGGCTTACCCGTTTCTTCATTCCGTACCGATGATTGGGAGAATTAATAATTATAAAATGAATTTCACCACGAAGACACTAAAAGTACAAAGTATTTCATTTAGGAACTTAAATGTTCTGATATGCCTTATATGGTCAAAATTTTTGAACCATGCCTCAGGTGTGCTCAGCTGTCTTAGGTGGTCAAATACAATAGGCAAAAAAACATTAACCACAAAGACACAAAGCACACTAAGTATTTCATTTAGCAACTTAAATATTCTTATATGGTCAAATACCATATGCAAAAAACCATTAACCACAAAGACACCAAGCACACTAAGTATTCCCTTTAGAACCTTAAATGCTCTTATATGTCTTATATGGTCAAAAAGAACCAACCTTTTCTTGGTGTGCTCCGTGGCTTTGTGGTTACTCACCTCAAGCGCCTTTTCTCAAGAAAAAGCCTCAAATAACGTAGTTTGGAATACCCAAAGCCTCAATTCATCAGCATCCATGCCTGTAGGTGGTGGCGATATCGGCCTTAACCTCTGGGTAGAAAATGGCAATGTTTACCTTTATCTATCCAAAAGCGGTACCTTCGACGAGAACAATACCTTGCTTAAACTTGGTCGCGTAAAACTCAAATTATCACCAAACCCTTTTCTAGGGAAATCATTTAAACAAGAACTGATCTTAAAAGATGGTTACGCGCAGATCTCAGGCTCAAATGGTAAATTAAACACAAAAATCAATGTTTGGGTAGATGTTTTTAATCCTGTTATTCATTTAGACATTAAATCAAGCCAAAATACCACAACAGAAGCCAGTTATGAAAGCTGGCGTTTTGAAGACCGCATTACAAAAGGCAAAGAGAACAACCAAAATTCGTATAAATGGGCGCCTCAGGGCATTGTAAAAACCTTTAAAGATGAAATTGCTTTTAAAAACAATACCATTCAATTTTACCATCAAAATAAAGCCGAAACCGTATTCGATATTGCAGTAAAACAGCAGGGTCTTGATGATAGAAAGGCCGAATTGTTCAATCCGCTAAAAAACCTGATTTTCGGCGGCTCAATGCAGGGCGATAACCTGTTTCCGGCAGGGAATGATGAAGGTGTCTATTTAAATACGCCTTTTAAAGCGTGGACGCTGAAAAGTAAAAAAGCTTCGCGTTCAAGTCACATTACCATTGCTTTACATACCGTTAAAACTGAATCAGTTTCTGATTGGGAAAAACAGTTAACCTCACTAAAAATCAATAACAATCATAAATCCAGTATAAAATGGTGGAATGATTACTTTGAAAAGAGTTTCATTTACATCAATTCGAAAGATGAATCGGCCAATCAATCGGCTAAAAATTATCAGTTATTCAGGTATATGTTAGGTTGCAATGCCTTTGGCAAATACCCTACGAAATTTAATGGCGGTTTATTTACCTTCGATCCTCAACTTACTGATACGGCACTGAAATATACACCCGATTTCAGGAATTGGGGAGGAGGTACGCACACCGCACAAAACCAACGTTTAGTTTATTGGCCGATGTTGAAAAGCGGCGATTTTGAAATGATGAATCCTCAGTTCGATTTCTATATGAATTTGTTAAAAAATGCTGAAATCAGGACACAATCTGCCTGGGGGCATAACGGCGCCAGTTTTACAGAGCAATTGGAAAATTTTGGATTACCAAACCCAGCAGAATATGGCTGGAAACGTCCTGCCGATTTTAACAAAGGCATGGAATACAATGCTTGGTTAGAATATGAATGGGATACCGTTTTAGAATTTTGTATGATGATTTTGGAGACAGAAAGGTACAATGGTAATAACATCGAAAAATATCTTCCATTGATTGAAAGTTCTTTAACATTTTTCAAAGAACATTATACTTATTTAGCTAAACAACGGGGAGCAAAAGCTTTAGATGCCAATGGGTATTTGGTTCTGTATCCTGGATCTGGTGCCGAAACTTATAAAATGGCCTATAACGCCACTTCAACCATTGCCGCATTAAAAACCGTTTTAGAAAGACTTCTGGAGCATCGCAATTTAGCTGAAAAGCAAAAATCGGAATGGAAAGCCATGCTAAAAACCATTCCACCCATCAGTTTTAGGGCATTTGACGGCCGCACCACAATTGCTCCGGCAAAACTTTGGGAACGCATTAACAATACCGAAAGCCCACAGTTGTATCCCGTTTACCCCTGGGGCATTTATGGAATTGGTAAACCTGGTTTAGACACCGCCATCAATACCTTTAAATACGATACTGATCTATTGAAATTCCGCAGTTTTATAGGCTGGAAACAGGATAATATTTTTGCAGCAAGATTGGGTTTAACTGAAGATGCTGCAAAATTAACCACCGCAAAGTTAAAAGACTCGGGAAGGAGATTTCCGGCATTCTGGGGACCAGGCTTCGACTGGACGCCAGACCATAATTGGGGCGGCTCCGGTATGATCGGTTTACAGGAAATGCTGATGCAGGTAGACGGGAAAAAGATTTATCTTTACCCTGCATGGCCTAAAGAGTGGGATGTACATTTCAAGCTCTATGCGCCTTATCAAACCACCGTTGAAGGACAATTGAAGAATGGAAAATTAATAGATTTAAAAGTATGGCCTGAATCAAGAAGGGCAGATATAAAAGTAATGATAGAGTGATCGAATTTTGAATGATTGAATTGCATTTTGCATTCACTCATTCTCTCAATCTCTCATTCACTAATTAAAAAGAAACATGGATTTACAATTAAAAGAAAAAGTTATTATCATTACCGGTGCTGCAAAAGGCATTGGTAGAAGCATTGCAGAAGTATTTGCTAAGGAAAATGCAATTGCCGTAATCGTAGGTAGAAAAGCAGCAGATAACCAAAAAGTAGTTGATGAGATTGTTGCACAAGGCAAACAAGCAGAACAATTTGTTGCAGAACTTTCCAATCCGGATGATTGCGAAAAAGTAGTTAAAGAAATCGTTGCTAAATTTGGAAGGATTGATGGTTTAGTGAATAACGCCGGCGTTAACGATGGAGTAGGTTTAGAAAGTGGAAATTATAAAGACTTTATGGCTTCATTACATAAAAATGTAGTGCATTATTATCTGATGGCACACCATGCCTTGCCAGAATTGATTAAAAGCAAAGGAGCAATTGTAAACATCACTTCAAAAACGGCTGAAACAGGACAAGGAAATACTTCGGCCTATGCTGCTGCAAATGGCGGTAGAAATGCATTAACCCGCGAGTGGGCTGTTGAATTATTAAAATATGGCATCCGCGTAAATGCAGTAGTGGTTGCCGAATGCTGGACACCTGCTTACGAAACCTGGATAGAGACTTTGGATAATGCGGAAGAAAAACTAAAAGAAATCACTTCAAAAATTCCATTGGAAAATAGAATGACAACTGCAGAAGAAATCGCAAACATGACAGCTTTTTTAATGTCGGGTAAATCAAGCCATACCACTGGGCAGATTATCCATGTTGATGGCGGTTATGTTCATTTAGACAGAGCCTTGGCGAACGCTTAGAAAATTAATTATTGAATGATAAATTGAGTGAATGATAGAATGATTCCAAATTCGCTGTCAACATTCAATAATTCATTCATTCAAAATTCAATCATTAAATACAATGAAAACCCTTACCTGCACTACACCTGGAACTTTCGAATATTCAGAAACAGAAAAACCTGAACTTAAAAAAGACCATGCCATTATAAAAATTAAAAGAATCGGTATCTGTGGAACCGATTTACATGCCTTTGAAGGCACACAACCTTTCTTTAACTACCCCAGAGTTTTAGGTCACGAGTTATCTGGCGAATTGGTAGAAGCCGATGGAGCCAACAGTTTCAAAATAGGAGAGGCCGTTACTTTTATCCCATATTTTAATTGTGGCGAATGCATTGCCTGCCGGATGAACAAACCAAACTGCTGTGTTAAAATGCAGGTTTGTGGTGTACATGTTGATGGTGGCATGCGCGAATATTTACAGGTTCCATCGAGAACACTTTTACATGGCGAGGGCTTGAGTTATAATGAACTCGCTTTAGTTGAACCTTTAGCTATAGGCGCGCATGGTGTGCGTAGGGCAGATGTCCAGCCTGGAGAATTTGTCCTGGTTATTGGTGCCGGGCCAATTGGTTTGGGTACGATGGAATTCGCCAGAATTGCCGGGGCCAACGTAATCGCGTTAGATATTAACGAAGACCGCCTGGCTTTCTGTAAAGATAAATTAAAGGTAGCACATGTGGTTAATGCGCTTTCGCCTGATGTTACACAACAACTTAGCGATATTACCAATGGTGATATGCCCACGGTTGTAATCGATGCTACAGGTAATCAGAAGGCCATTAACAATGCTATAAACTACATGGCACATGGCGCAAGGTTCGTTTTAATCGGCTTGCAAAAAGGAGATTTAATTTTTAACCACCCTGAGTTTCACAAGCGCGAATCGACGTTAATGAGCAGTAGAAATGCCACCATTGAAGATTTTGAACATGTAATCAGCTCAATGAAAGCTGGTTTGGTTAATCCTACCAACTATATTACGCATCAGGTTAAATTTGAGGAAGTAAAGGATGAGTTTGAAAGCTGGTTAGATCCAAAGAACGGGGTGATTAAAGCGATGGTTAGTATGAACTGACATAATCCGTCTAATTCAAACACGGTCGTCATTCCCGCGCGGGCGGGAACCTTAAAGCGCTTGAATTACTTTATCAGCAAAATAACTGCAAGTGATATTTTAATTACGCGTCCTCCTGAACTTGTTTCAGGATCTATCGTGCTTAGTGTTCCTAAAAAGATCCTGAACTAAATCTACTCAATTATCGTCATTGCGAGAAGGCTTTTTCAGCCGACGAAGCAATCTTTTTAGCAAAAATGGCTGTGTATAAAAGATTGCTTCGTCGT